>JBCCBW010000012.1:0-108670 GCA_039033835.1 Pseudomonadota bacterium | reverse complement strand
GGCCATTCCCTGAAGGATCCGAATCGGGCAGCCGAGCTTCAGCCCGGGCGTCAGCGTAATGTTGTTGCGACCGTCTTCGATGAGCGCGCGGGTGATGACATTAGGCTCGTCACTATAGGCAGTCGGTTCTTGGAAGAAACCATCTCGGACGAGCGCTTTGCGCTGAGCATCCGAGAAGGCCGGCTCCATCAATTCACTGGTAAAATCCGGCGCAGGCGCAATGAGAAGCAGTGCCGCCACGCGATGCGTTTCGCCGGTCTCGCGCAAGCGCTGCATTAACCGCAAAGCGATCCAACCGCCCATTGATGAGCCGACAAGAATTTGTGGCCCGCCGGTCTTGGCGCGCAACACAGACAATGATTCATCAACCCATCGAGAAATCGTGCCGTGAATAAATTTCCCGCCGGAAACGCCATGTCCGGAGTAATCAAACCGCAAGCTGGGCGCTCCGATTTCTGCGGCCGTCTGCACCATGACATCGGCCTTGGTGCCTGCCATGTCCGACTTGAAACCGCCGAGCCACATAAATCCGGGGAAAGCCGTCTTGTCGTCGGGGGGCGATTGCCGTCTTATGGCAAGATCAACCGTTTCCCCAGACGCCCATTCATGGGCGAGCTGCTCATCCGTCTCCGCCATTCATTCCTCCGCGCCGCAATCAACATGACCAGCCCGTCATGCCCGCATCCGGCCCCTGCATGAAACTATAGTGACCGCCATGCGAACAATTTTGCAAGTGTTACCCGGACTTGATTCTGGCGGCGTGGAGAGAACGGCAGTCGATGTTTCCCGCGCTGTAGTTACCAACGGTTGGCGTTCACTGGTTGCAAGTTCCGGCGGCCGCTTGGTTGGGCAGGTGGAGATGGACGGTGGACAGCACTTGCCCATGACGCTGGCGTCGAAAAATCCGCTCACCATCTGGCGCAATGCCGGGCGGCTGGAACAGCTGATCGGGCAGGAAAAAATCGACCTCGTCCACGCCCGCTCCCGCGCTCCGGCCTGGTCGGCATATATCGCGGCAAAACGGGCAGGCATTCCTTTCGTCACCACCTATGCCGCAATCTACAACCAGAAGAGCCCGGTGAAAGCGTGGTATAATTCAGTCATGGCCAAAGGCGACGTCGTGATCGCCAACTCAAACTGGACGGCGAGGATCGTGAGAGAGCGTCGACCGGAAGCGACAGATCGCATCATCGCAATTCCACGAGGCGTGGACTTCTCGAACTTCGACCGGTCGGCAATTCTGCCAGAGCGGGAATTGAGGCTACGGCAGGATTGGGGCGTGGGTGCTACAGAACGGTTGGTGGTGATGGTCTCCCGTCTGACCCGATTGAAAGGCCACCGCACGATCATAGACGCGGCACCTGCCGTGCTGATGGCCAATCCAAATGTCCGTTTTGTACTGGCAGGTGGTGCTGGCAAATCCAGTGACTATGAAGGCGAGTTGAGAGCACGCATTGCAGAGCTCGATTTGACAGACCGCATCATTTTGCCGGGGCACTGCGACGATCCGGCAGCGGCAGCGGCCACCGCAACGGTTATGGTTCAGGCGTCGACCCAGGCCGAAGCTTTCGGGCGCACACCGGTGGAGGCTGCAGCGCTAGGCACGCCGGTGGTGGCAACGGCAATCGGCGCGGTGTCAGATACGATCCTCACCCCGCCGACTGTGAGTGAAGATCAACGCACCGGCTGGACCTACCCGCCCGGCGATGCAAAAGCGCTGGCAGATGCGCTGAATATGATCCTCGCAATGCCAGGCGCAGCCCTCGGCAAGGTCACCACCCGCGCCCACACCCATGCCACCACGCGTTTCAGCTTGGAGGCGATGGGGAATGCCACGCTGGATGTCTATCGCAGTCTGTTGAAAGACTGTTAGCTCAAGCGTCCAACAAGACGTGCGTTGGCCATTGATTCGTGCTAACGCTCGGTTTCGGTAGCGATCAACATCGCGACCGGTTCACAAACGAACGCAATAACTCAGGAGAATACGGCCATTCGTCGTCCACATAGAGCCGCCGCACCGCAGAAAAACGGACCGCGCGCAAACAACGATATCACCGCCTCGGAAGTCCAGCTTATCGACGCCGAAGGTGAGAACCACGGACCCACCAGACTTGAAGTCGCTTTGGAGATGGCCCGTGATGCCGGTCTTGATCTGGTGGAGATTTCTCCAACCAACAGACCGCCGATCTGCAAGATTCTCGACTTCGGAAAGTACAAGTACGCCGCCCAGAAAAAGGCAGCCGAAGCACGCAAGAAGCAGAAGACCGTCGAAGTCAAAGAAATCAAGATGCGTCCGAACATCGACACGCACGATTATGACGTGAAAATGCGGAACGTGAACAAGTTCATTGAGAACGGCGACAAGGTGAAAGTCACCCTGCGCTTTCGCGGGCGCGAAATGGCGCACCAGCACCTCGGCATGGACCTGCTCAAGAAAGTGCAGGCCGATGTGGAGGAAATCGCGAAGGTCGAGGCGTTTCCGAGATTGGAAGGCCGTCAGATGCTAATGGTGCTCGCGCCGAAGTAGAATTTCCGGCCAATCGGCCCGCGTGGAACCGGTACTCGGTGCCGCGCAGCTAAACTTGGCCCTTTGAACAAGGCCATCCGGCTGATAATCCCCCAGGTATAGTCGCCTGGGGGATTTTTCGTTTCATGACCGCTCGCCGGATCGGGTTATTCCTCGGCCCCCTCGTTTTCGCGATCACCGCACTGACGTCTCCGCCCGGCGACATGCCTGCCGAGGCGTGGTTGGTCGCGGGTCTTGTCGTCTGGATGGCATCGTGGTGGATGACCGAGGCGATCCCGCTCACTGCGACCGCGCTGCTGCCGTTTCTGGTGCTCCCGTTCTCCGGCGTTTCAAGCGCGCGCGAAACAGCCGCGACCTATTACTCGCCGATCCTTTTCCTGATCTTGGGCGGTGCGTTTCTGGCGCTGGCGATCGAGCGGACGGGCCTGCACAAGCGGCTCAGCCTCGCGATCCTGCGAGCGATCGGAAACAAGGGTGGTCAGACGCAGTTGCTGCTCGCCTTCATGATCAGCGCGGCGCTGTTGTCGATGCTGATTTCGAACACATCGACGAGCCTCATCATGATGCCGATGGCGCTTGCGGTTCTGGCGGGTGGCGCGTCCTCGGAAGCCGTTCACTCGGAACATGAGAACGACACCGAAGGCCTGTACGGCGCCCTGCCTATGGGAATCGCCTTTGCCGCCAGTATCGGCGGGCTCGGCACGATCGTCGGCTCGCCGACCAATGCGATCGCAGTCGGCCTGCTCGACACCATGATCGGCGTGCAGATCAGCTTTGCCGAATGGACACTCTATGGCCTGCCGATCGTGATTATCGGCGTCCCGCTCGCCGCGTTCATCGTCGGCAAATTCCAGCGCGTGTCGGAGCATCCCTTCGATGTTGCCGCGGCGCGCGCGGCGATCGATACGCATGCCAGCTGGACCACGCCGGAAAAACGCCTGATCCCGATCGTGACGATCACGTTTGTTGCGTGGATGAGCCGCCCTCTTGTCATGCCCTATCTGCCCGAAGGATCGTGGACCGATGGCACAATCGCGATCATAGCTGGTCTCGCCCTGTTCCTGCTGCCCGACGGAACGGGACGACCGCTCCTGATCTGGAAAGAAGCAGACCGTGCGCCGTGGGGCGTGATCATGATGTTCGGGGGCGGATTGGCACTGGCTGCCGGAATGCAGGCTTCGGGACTTGCCGACTGGTTGGGGCGAGCTCTGTTGCCGCTCGAAAATCTTCCGCTGATCGTGGTCGCCTTGGCGGTTGTGGCGATGATCGTCGTCATCACGGAATTCGCGAGCAATGTCGCGACCGCCAGCGGGATCATTCCGGTGGTCGCGGCTTTGGTGGTCGCGCTGGGTGCTGATCCGGTCCTGCTCGCCATGCCCGCAGCGCTGGCGGCCAGTTGGGGCTTTATGTTGCCTGCAGGAACAGGTCCGAATGCCATTGCCTGGTCCACCGGACGTATCCGGATCGAACGAATGGTCGGCGCAGGGCTGGTCCTGGATATCGTAGGCGTGTTTGCGATCGTCTTTATTGTCTGGGGAATTGCGGCGATCACCTGACCGAACCGGTTGCACCTGAAACTAGCCCGCGATACTTGGTTCGCATTGCACGGGTCGAGGTGGAGAGGCGTTCCTGCGGAGGTTAGGAACGGGTGCCCTTCGAGCCGCAATTGGCTCCTGCCTTCCTGGGAGCACTTGCATAGGAAGGAGCATCGCCCATGACCGACGCTATCGACGCCACAGAAACCCCCACCCCCCGCCGCAAACCCAAGCCGAAGAAGCTTGAAATTGGCGGGCGTGAATTGCGCCCATCGACTCTGATGATGGGACACGGGTTCGATCCCGTCCTTTCCGAAGGATCGCTCAAACCGCCGATCTTTCTCACCTCGACCTTTGCGTTTGAGAATGCCGCGGCTGGCAAGCGCCATTTCGAGGGGATCACGGGCAAGCGCGAAGGTGGTGCCGAAGGCCTCGTCTATTCCCGCTTCAACGGCCCGAACCAGGAAATCCTCGAGGACCGGCTGGCGATCTGGGACGGGGCGGAGGACGCGCTGACGTTCTCATCCGGCATGACCGCGATCTGCATCCTGATGATGGCCTATGTTAGTCAGGGCGATGTGATCGTCCATTCCGGCCCGCTTTATGCGGCGTCGGAAGGCTTCGTTGCGAAGGTGCTCAGCAAGTTCGGTGTGACTTATATCGACTTTCCCGCCGGAGCGAGCCGTGAGGAACTGGACGACGTTCTCAAGCGCGCGAAGAAACAGGCGGGCGAGAATGGCGGCAAGGTCGCGATGATCTACCTGGAAAGCCCCGCCAACCCGACCAACGCTTTGGTTGATATCGAAGCGGTGAAAGAGGCCCGCGATGCGAATCTCTCCGGCGCTCAAGTAGCCGGAGGCGGTAGCGCGCAAGAAAGCGATTGCCCGATTGCTATCGACAACACGTTTCTCGGCCCGTTGTGGCAGCGTCCGCTCGACCACGGTGCGGACATCGTATGCTATTCGTTGACCAAATATGTCGGCGGGCATTCCGATCTCGTGGCTGGCTCGATTGCGGGCGCGAAGAAGTGGATGGACCCGGTCCGCGCGCTGCGTAACACGATGGGCGGGATCGTCGACCCCAACACCGCATGGATGCTGTTGCGCAGCCTCGAAACGGTGGAATTGCGGATGCAGCGCGCGGGCGAGAATGCAGAGAAGGTCTGCGCCTTCCTGCGCGATCATCCCAAGGTCGAAGGGCTCGGCTATCTCGGCTTTATCGAGGATGCGCGCCAAAAGGACATCTATGCGCGGCATTGCAGGGGTGCCGGTTCCACTTTCAGCGTATTCCTGAAGGGCGGAGAGGCCGAATGCTTCCGCTTTCTCGATAACCTCGTGATCGCCAAACTCGCGGTCAGCCTCGGCGGGACCGAGACGCTCGCAAGTCACCCGGCGTCGATGACGCATCTCTCCGTGCCGCCTGAGCGCAAGGCGGTGCTAGGCATCACCGACAACCTGGTGCGGATCAGCATCGGGATCGAGGATGCCGACGACTTGATCGCGGATTTCGAACAGGCGCTGGAGCACGTCTGAATGGCATTAAGCGGTTCAAGAATTCTTCGAGGCTCAGCGCTGCTGGTCAGCCTGTGCCTCGCAGCACCTGCAGCCGCTCAGTTCGAAATCACCTATCCTGACGAGCCACCGAAGGAAGGGCAGACCCTGCTTGAATGGGCGCGTCCGCCGATCCTTGACTATACCATCCCGGCGGATCAGCGAGACGACGTCTCGGACTGCGGTGAGACGTTCGAATACGATCTGGACAAGACCGCCCTTACCTGCTGGCCGGTCCTGCGCGCGGCCCAGCTGTTTCTGCTCGCGGAGTATGCCGCTGGTGAACCTTCGGGCGACAAGGCTGCGAACCTGCACAAGGGCATTGCGTTGGCCGATGACGCGATTGAGTTCATCGGCGAGCCGCAATGGCCGCTACAGGAATACCTGCTCATCAAGGCCCGCGAGGTGAAGCTCAATTCGCTCATGAAGCTGGGCGAATGGGACGACGCCTATGATACGAGCCTGCAACTGGTTTCCACCATCAAGAACGACCTTTTCCAGTTCGACGAATTTCGGCTGGCCTATGCCCATCGCAAACGCGGCCAGGTCTTTCTTGAGCTGGGATTGTATGACGGCGCGAAGTTCGTTCTGGAGGATGCCCGCGCATTGCTAGAGGGCTTCGATGGCGAGAAGGTCGCGCTGCCGTTCAGCGATCACAGCGAAGACATGATTGCGCACGCGATCAGCGCGGGCGATCTCGGCTACGCGGAGGAAATGACCGACCGTTACCTTGGACATATCCGGACGTCACCTAAAGGCATGCAGTTCGGATATCGCAACCATCTTGATCTCAAACTGTATCTTGTCGCGGCGCGCGGCGATGCGCAGGCTGCGCTCGCTTTGCTCGATGAGCGTTTTGCGGATGAGCAATCATATGCCCGTTGCTCAGACGGCCCGTTCAAATTTCCAAGCGTCCTCGCCCCGCTTCGCAGCGAGCCTGCCATTATCGAGCGGCTGCGCGAAGGAGGATGCAAGGTGGCGGATATTGCCGGACTTGAAACCGCTGCAAAATGGGGCATCGTCAATCGCTCCGGCGAGGTGATATTGCCCTATCCGGACATGTCCGAGAAGTAGGGTCAGAACCTAAGGAGAAACGCCATGACCACGCAAAAACCGGTCTGTCTCGTCATCGGCGCTGGTGCAGGGATCGGCGGGCATGTTGCCGCGCGTTTCGCTGCGGGTGGATATCACGCGGTACTGGCGCGGCGCTCCGACGAGGGCGGGCTGGCCAGGCTCGTGGGTGAAATCGAGTCAGCTGGCGGCTCGGCCAGCGGGACTCTGCTCAACGCTTCAGAAGACGGCGCGATCGAAGAGCTTGTCGAGCGCGTCGAGACCGACATCGGACCGATCGACACCGCGCTTTACAATCTTGGCGCGCAAATCGGGAACCGTAAGCTGCACGATACGCCGCACCGCACCTTCGAACTGGGCTGGCGACTTGGCTGCTACGGCGTGTTTCGCCTCGCCCATGCGGCCTTTCCGGCGATGGTCGAACGCGGCAAAGGCTCGTTGCTGGTGACCTCGGCGACCTCAGCGGTACGCGGCAATGCGGGGCAGCACAGCCATGCCGCGGCCATGGGCGGGCGGCGAATGCTGTGCCAGACGCTTAACGCGGAGTTCGGGCCGAAGGGCATTCACGTTGCGCATATCGTCGTCGATGGCGCGGTCGATGCGCCCGATACTCTGGGCAAGCTGCTCGGCGACAAGTTCGATGCGTTCAAGGCATCGAAGGGCGAGGACGGGGTGATCGATCCGGGCGCTTTGGCCGAGACCTATTGGCACCTCGCGCAGCAGCCGAAAAATTGCTGGACCCACGAAATCGACGCGCGCCCGTGGACCGATGTGGCTTGGTGGAATGACAACCCCGCGCCCGAGATCGATTCAACCGGCAAGGGGTTTGCTGGTCCGAAGACCTAGCCCAAGACCTAGGGTCAGGATCTATCAGTTGCGTAGAGCGTGGTTTGAAGCAATTGGCCCTGATGCAAGGAGCAGAAACGTAAGGAAATGCAGCGCATTTTCGCGGATTCTGCGACGCTGCAGCGGGGCCAATTGGTCAAATCCTGTAAGGGCGCCTGCGCAAATAATAGATCCTGACCCTAAACTGCCTGCGCCCTGACGTAACGCTGATCGAGCCTCTCCATCACATCGGCATCGGCGATCAGTCGCGGCTCTCCGCCGTCGTAATTCTGGTGATCGAACCAGAACGGGCGGCTCAGCGTGAAGTGCAGCGCGGGTCGATTCTTATCGGTCGTGTTCGCCTTGCCGCGATGTTGCGTGCGAAAATCCCACGCCATCGCATCGCCCGGCCCAAATTCCTCCACATGGTGCAGCGGCGCGCTTTCATCGATCACTGGCACCCTGTGAGAACCAAGCTGGAATTGGGTCGCGCCATTGTCCGAACCAACCGGCACCAGCGGCATGAACACCGCCATCGAAGACGGCGGCACGATCACATCGAGCCCGGTTTCCGGAAACAGCGCCACGCCATCGGCGTGCAGGCCCTGATCCAGCGAGCCTGCGCCCGACATCATCATCCCGAACGCCTCGATGACATGCTCCTCGCCCAGCATTCCATCGCCGAGCTTCTTGAGCGGCTCGCTGTAGAACAGGCCCAGATCATACAACGCCCGGCTGACGACCACCGGCGCGATAAAGCGCCCTTTGCCCGTGCTGCGGCGACGCTCCTTGCTTTCGAGATCGGCGAATTCAGGATGGCGCGCATCGACCAGCCGCGCCGCCTCTTGCATCGTCTCTTTGGCAAAGAGCCCCTTCAGGTGAACCACCCCGTCGCGGCGAATGACGGTCAGCGCGTCGTCTATATCCCGCGCATCGACCGTCTCGATGCCGCTCATCCGCGCCACTCGCGCCGCTCTTCGGCATTGCGCAGGATTTCGTACGACACCTGAATGGCCTGGAACTGCTTGGCAGCTTCTTCATCGCCCGGTTTCACATCCGGATGAACTTCCTTCGCCTTGGCGCGATAGGCTTTCTTGATCACCGCGAACTCGACATCGGGTTCCAATTCCAGCACCTCAAGCGCGCGCATCTCATCGGCGCTGCGCGAACCGTCGCCCGATCCGGAC
This sequence comes from Pseudomonadota bacterium, assembly GCA_039033835.1. Lineage (GTDB taxonomy): Bacteria > Pseudomonadota > Alphaproteobacteria > Sphingomonadales > Sphingomonadaceae > Erythrobacter. The sequence goes on along the minus strand of JBCCBW010000012.1, from coordinate 99,975 downwards.
CAGCCGTAATGCGCGCTTTCGGCATAGCCCGCGCTCTCGGCCTGCTCGGCCTTGGCGCGTTGCGCCTTCTCCTCTTTGTCGAGCCCCTCAAAATAGTCCCAGCCTTTGTTGTATTCGGCCGCATGTTTCTGGCAGAAATGCCAGCGGTCCGGGCTGTTGGGCGATTTGGGAGCAGGGCACAGGCCCGGCTCATCGCAGCCATGCCGGTCACACTCTTTCTGCGCCACAGTCTCGCGAGAGGACTCATAGGGACGCCAGCGGGGAAAGCCCCAATCGTCTGATCGTTTCCTGCGGCTCACCGCGATCCGCCTGCGGCGGGAGTGGAGATGTGGTTGGTCGAACGCATATGGCCCTGATCTAGGGTAGCTGGCCCCAATTGGAAAGAAGTGGGAACAGGTTTCATCGTGAAATGTTGCATCGCAATAACTTATTCACTCGCCCGCGCTATCGCGCCGGGAACGAAGGGACCACAATGAGCCAGCAACTGACTATCTCCAGCCTGTTTTCAGCGTTCGCTCTTGCGGCGCTGAGCGTGGTGGCCGTTGCGAATGAGCAGTTGGGCACCGGTTCCGTTGCCCCGCAGGCGCTGGTTCAGGCCGAGAGCATTCCCGGCCTGCCCAGCTGAATTCCTGCACTATGTTTTAGTTGATGATCACGCTCGCGGCGCGGCGGTTCTCCGCCCAGGCCGCTTCGTTCGATGCCAATGCTACGGGGCGTTCCTTGCCATAGCTGACTATGCGGATGCGGTCGCTGGTCACGCCCAGGCTCACGAGATAATTCTTGGCCGACGTGGCCCGGCGCTCTCCCAGCGCGAGGTTGTATTCGCGCGTGCCGCGTTCATCGGCATGGCCTTCGACGGTGAAGGTCAGTTGCGGGTATTGGGCGAAATACTGCGCCTGCGCCTGCAGCGCGGCGGCATCGGCGCTGTCGATATTGAACTGATCGGTGTCGAAATAGATGATCGTCGAACCGCCAACCGCCTGCTGGAAATGCTGCTGCGTCCCGACAGTCGGCCCCGACGGAGCCGTCGCCGTCGGCGCGGGTGTGGGCACGGTATCAACCGGCGGCGGTGGCAACTCTTCGGGCGGCTCCTTTGAACAGGCAGCCATGGTCGAGGCGGATGCCAGGAGAATAACGGTGGCAAATGGCTTGTTCATTATGCTCATCCTTTCCTGCGAGGCGGAATGCCTCGCCAATAAAGATCAGGGGCGAATGGGGCCCCATGCCGGGTCCGATGCATCGACCGGAGTAGGCAGGCGGCGCTCATTGCGCCCGGTCAGGTCGACTTGCCACAGGGCAGATCGACCCGAATTGCGAGTGGTCCGGAAGAATTGAATGATCCTTCCGTTAGGCGCCCAGGTCGGGGCCTCATCTTGCCATCCGCTCGTAAGCACCCGAAGGTTACGCCCGGACGGAGTCATTACCGCAACATTGAACCCTCCACCAATCCGGGTGAAGGCGATCTGATCGCCGCGAGGGCTCCATTCCGGCGTCGCGCAGCGTCCGCCAAAGAACGTGATGCGCCGCTGGTTGGTTCCATCGGCATCCATCACATAGCATTGCTGAGTGCCGGATCGGTCGCTTTCGAACACAATCTTCGATCCGTCGGGCGAGTACGACCCACCAATGTCGATCCCCGGTGCAGTCGTCAGCCGGGTGCTGCGCCCGCCCGTTACCGGCACGCGATAAATATCGGTGTTGCCCGCAACCGCCTGCGAATAGAGGATGAATCGGCCATCGGGCGACCAGCGCGGGGCGATGGTCGGGTTCTGGTTCTCGGTCACCAGCGTCTGTTTGCCGCTGCCGATGTCGTAGACGTAGATGCGCGGATTGCCGTCGACATAGGACAGGTACAGGATCTTCGAATAATCCGGCGAATAACGCGGTGTAAGCGCGGTCGCGCTGCCCAGCGTCAGGAAGCGGTGGTTCGCCCCGTCGCTGTCCATCACCGCCAGCCGCTTTACGCGGTTATCCTTCGGCCCGGTCTCGGCGATATAGGCGATGCGGCTGTCGAAGAACGGGTTTTCGCCGGTGAGCCGTGCGTAAATGAGATCGGAGCATTTGTGCGCCGCACGCCGCCAGTCCGCCGGGCGGACCTCCCAACCTTCGCGGATCAGCTCATCCTGCAAGGCGACGTCGTAGAGATAGCAGCCGACCACCAGCTTCCCATCGGGGCGTGCGTTGGCGAAGCCGTGGACGAGCATCTCAGCGCCGCGCCCGCTCCAGCTGCCCCATGATGGCGCCCTGATCTGTGCGAAGCTCGGCTTGGGCAGGCTGTCGGGGCCGGTCGGTTTGAACAGGCCGTTGTTTTGCAGGTTGGCGGTGATGACACGCGCAATCTCGCTGCCTAAAGCGGCAGTGCCGCTGGCGTTCGCCGGGGTCGGCTGATCGCGGTCGGTTGCAAATGCCGGGATCGCGATGCCGAGATCGCGCCAATCGCTTTCATCGGTCACGGTGCCGCGCAGCGGGCCGTCATCATCGTCACCGCCCAGAACGCTGACACTCTCAACCGGGCCGCCTTCGCCGACCGGCGCGCCCAGGTCTTGGTTCTGCGCAAGCGCGGGGACCGTCATCAAGGCGGCAAGGGAAGTCAGCAGGATCGTTAGTTTTGTCATCACAACCTTCTATCGAACTGCCATTCCAGATCGTCCCAACGACTATAGAATGGCTCGGGCAAGTTGAAAGGGGCAGCGAGCTGGACGGCACGAATTGCGCGCTCGCAATGCAGCGATGCCTGGGGACGATTGGAGGCAGTGATGCTGCTCGATCGGGTCTGGCAGCTTGGTCTGCCTTTGAGCGAACCGTCGCGGTTGAGCTGCCAAGAGACGACCGAGACGAGCTTTTCGGCGTCGACGCCTTGCGGCGCGCTCCAGTGGCGGCGCAACTGGCGGGTGATCGCCGAGGTCAGCGCGGCGCGCTCTGTCCGGCCGAATGTCGCGGCGGGCGCGCCGGTATCATCCGTGCGGGTCGAACTGCCCTGCCCGGTCAGAAAATCATCCCCGATCCGGCTGCCACCGGCATCGGTCGGACGCGGGCTCGGTGCTGTGGTTGGGCGCGGAGCAGATCGCTGCGTCTGACGCGGTGTGGTCGTTCGCTGGGGTTGGGGGGTCGATACCGCGCGCTCGGTCGGCGGCGTCGGTGTATCCGGTTGAGTAGCCTCGTCGGGCTGCGGATCGCTGTCCAACGCGACCTCTTCGCCAAGCGTCGGCGCGATCGCGGCGCGCCTTTCGGAAATAGGGTTGGGCGCGGTCGATTCCAGGCTTACCTCGGTCGCGAGGCTTACCGCCACACGCTCGGGCATCGGTGCCAGCTCGTCGGGTATCGGCTGGAACAGCAGCACCGCGACCACGGCCACATGCAGCACCACCGCGACCACCAGGCCGGCGCGGTCTTCTTTGCGAAATGTGGTGCTCTCTCCCATTCCAGCCCGTCGCTATGGCGTTGAAACTGAACTGTCGGTGACCAGCGAGATCGAGGTGAAGCCTGCGCGGTTCAACTCACCGAGTATCGCCATCGTCCGACCGTAATCGACCGCCCGGTCGCCGCGAAAGACGACGATCGGCAATTCGCCACCGGCATCGCGATCGATTGCGGCGAGTGCTGCGGGAAAACCGCCGACAGGCACCGCTTCGTCCTCGATATAGATGATCCCGTCGCCATCAACCGAGATGGTGATCTGTTCGGGCGTCTGCTCGACCGGATTGGCGCGGCTCTCGGGCAGTTCGATCGGCACGCCGACCGCCAGCAAGGGTGCGGTGACCATGAAGATGATCAACAGCACCAGCATGACGTCTACAAACGGCGTAACGTTGATCTCCGCCATCGGCGCGCGGCGGGAACGGCGGGAGCCAGTGCGGCCCGAACTGCTCAATGAGGCACCCATCAGAGTCCTTTCGTTTCGCACGCCATCCGGCGTGCGATATCCTCGGCCCTGCCGGGCCTGCGGGCGGCCAGTCGGCCTTGCGGTCGCTGGCGCGACCGTGCTCCGCGCCCAAGCCGATGGCCAGAAATGGATCGACGCCGCAGGCGTCGCAAGGGCGACTGCCCGCCCGCAGCGATGCGACTTTCAAGTCGCGTGAGCGAGGAAATCGCGTTCGCGGATGCGAATGCGCACATAACTAAGCTTTGTCCAAGTCGCGGCTAAGTCCCGCATGGACCTTGTCGGCGAAGCGCTGGAGTTTTGCCTCGTAGCGGTTCACCCGTCCGGAAAAGCGGTTGTAGGCGATCACTGCCGGGATGGCAGCGAACAGGCCGATCGCGGTCGCGAACAACGCTTCCGAAATACCGGGAGCAACCACAGCAAGCGACGAACTTTCCTGCGCGCCGATCTGGAAAAAGCTGTTCATGATGCCCCAGACCGTACCGAACAGCCCAACGAATGGCGCGACAGAACCGGTTGTCGCGAGAAAGCCCAGCCGCTCCGCCAGTTCATCCGCCTCGTGCGCGACCTGGCTTTCCATCGCCGCGCCGATCCGCTGGCGCGCAGCATCGCGATCGATCGACGGGCCGGATTTCGAACGCTTCCATTCGTCCAGCCCCGCCCCCGCAACCCGCGCGGAGGCGATTTCGCGGCGCTGCTGTTTGGTCAGCACTCCATCGCGATCCTTGGTCTCCCAGAACTCGTCCTCATAGTCGCGCGACCGCTTTTCCATGCCGCCGATCCGCAAGCTGAACGAGACGATGATCGTCCACACCCAGACACTCGCCAGAATGAGGCCGGCCATCACTGCCTGCACGACAATGTCCGCATCGAGAAACAGTTCGACGGGATCGAGCCGGGTGGAGGCGGCCGCGGTGAAAATTTCGAAAGGCACGTGGTCAGTCTTCCTTTGAGTCCATGAAGCTGCGAAATGCGGTGCGCCATTCGGCGGGCTGGCGGCGCGGGCGACCTTCTGGTGTCAGGAACCCGGCACGCACCTTCGCCGTGGCCAGCACATCATCGCCGCGCCGGGCGACCTGATCCATCCGCACGCTGGCCGCGCCCAATTCGTAGCAGGTGGTTTCGATCACCACGTCGTCGTCCAGCTTGGCCGGGATCAGGTACTTGATCGCGATTTCGGTGACGGCATAGGCGCCCTGCCCGGTCTCGATCGCGTCGCGCTGATCTATGTCGAGCATCCGCAACAGATCAGACCGCGCGCGCTCGAACCAGCGCAGGTAATTGGCGTGATAGGTGATGCCGGAAAGGTCGGTATCCTCGTAATAGACACGCACCGCATACAGGTGCCGAGGCCCATCGAAGACGCCGCCGGGAGGATTGGGGTTAACCATCAAGGGGGCGATTAGCGCAGCGGAATCCTGCATGCCAGCGCGATTTGCGTGTTCTGCCTGAATGGCGACAGAACGAGCGTTTTTTTAAGACCGCACGCCATCCGGCGTGCGAAATCCTCGCTCATGCGATCAAAGATCGCATCGCTGCGGGCGCGCGGTCGCGCTTGCGGCTGCAGAGCAGCCGTATCTCGTCCTCTCATCTCCGGACAATCATCGGCCCAAGTGGCTGTCCGCCAAAGATATGCACGTGCAGATGGGGCACTTCCTGTCCGCCATGCGTGCCTATATTGGCGAGCAGGCGGTATCCCGGCTCGACCAGCCCCTTGGCGCGCGCCACTTCGCCAACTGCACGGATGAAACCGCCGATCTCTTCATCGCTCGCCTTGGCTGAGAAATCGTCCCAGCTGACATAGCGCCCCTTGGGGATCACCAAAGTGTGCACCTCAGCCTGCGGATTGATATCCTCGAACGCGAAGGCCCAGTCGTCTTCGTAGACTTTGTTCGAGGGGATTTCCCCGCGCAGGATTTTCGCGAAGATGTTGTCGTCATCGTAAGGCAGCGTCGGGTCGATCGGCATCTTTAGTCGCTCCTGCTTGCTTTCTCTTCCAGCCCGGAAAGCCCTTCGCGCCGCTCCAGCTCGGCCAGCACATGATCGAGCGACACGCCCTTTGCATTGAGCAGCACCAGCAGGTGGAACAGCAGATCGGCGCTTTCGCCCACCAGTTCCTCATTGCTGCCGGAGACCGCCGCGATCACCGCTTCGGTCGCTTCCTCGCCCAGCTTCTGCGCCATTTTAGGCAGGCCCTTGGCGTTGAGCTTCGCGACATAGCTGGTGTCAGGCGACGCGGCGCGGCGCTCGGCAATGGTGGCTTCGAGACGTTCCAGAGTGCTCATGGGAAGCTCTGTCCTTCAAACCCCGCGCGCAGGCAAGCCTGCTGCGCGCAGCGCTTCGTGTGCGTCGCTTATCGAGTGCTCGCCAAAGTGGAAGATCGAGGCCGCAAGCACCGCGCTGGCATGCCCCTTGGTCACGCCCTCGACGAGATGATCGAGATTGCCGACACCGCCGCTGGCCACCACCGGAATGCTCACCGCATCGGCAATCGCGCGAGTCAGTTCAAGGTCGTATCCCGCCTTGGTTCCGTCCCCGTCCATCGACGTGGCGAGCAATTCTCCGGCACCCAGATCGGCGAGCCTTTTCGCGTGCTCAAGCGCATTGATGCCTGTCGGGGTGCGACCGCCATGGGTGTAGATTTCCCAATGCGGCATCGCTTCGCCCAGCGGCAGGATCACCCGCCGCGCATCGATGCTCGCGACCACGCATTGGCTGCCGAACTTCTCAGCAATCTCTGCGATCAGTTCGGGCCGCTTCACCGCCGCGCTGTTGACCGCGACTTTGTCCGCCCCCGCGAGCAGCAACGCGCGCGCATCCTCTACCGAAGCGACGCCGCCGCCCACGGTGAGCGGCATGAAGCACACCTCCGCCGTCCGCTTGACGATATCGAGCAGCGTGCCGCGACCTTCGTGGGTGGCTGAAATGTCGAGAAAGCACAGCTCGTCCGCCCCGGCCTCGTCATAGGCGCGCGCCTGCTCGACCGGATCGCCTGCGTCTTTTAGATCGACGAAATTGACGCCCTTCACTACGCGCCCATCGGCGACGTCGAGACAGGGGATGACGCGGATGCGGACTGTCATTGCGAATTCTCCTTCTGCGCCGCCTGCTGCGCGCTTGGCGTGGTGAACACGCCTGCAAGGCACTCATCGCCCACGCAATCTTTGTCCGACCCGAAGATCAGCAGGTACGGCCAGAGAAAGCTCGCAAAAAACGCGCCCGCCATGCCGTAGACAAGGCCGTTGTTCCCGAAACGCGGCGCGACGAACTTCGCGACCAGCAAGGCGAGTAAAAGGAACACGACGACATTGATCATGGCGTATTCGATCGTGCCGACAGTGATGCCCGCGAGGAACGTGAGGCCGAGGAAGAGAAATCCCATCAACCGCATGAGAGACCAACAGCTCCAATCCGACACACTTCGTCATTGCGAGCCGCGAGGCGGCGCGGCAATCCAGAGCGTCGGCGCGTTAGGCTCTGGATTGCTTTGCTTCGCTCGCAATGACGAATTATGGTGGTCACTTCCGCGCCCCCATCTGGATCGCCGCGGCGAGGTCCAGTTTGCCTTCATACAGCGCGCGCCCGGTGATCACGCCCTCGATCCCTTCGCTTGCGTTGAGCGAGAGCACATGAATATCGTCGATACCCTTCACCCCGCCGCTGGCGATGACCGGGATATCGACCTGCCGAGCGAGTTCGACCGTGGCGTCGATGTTGACGCCTTTCAGCAGTCCATCGCGCCCGATGTCGGTGAAGAGCAGGCTCGCAACACCTGCATCCTCGAACCGGCGGGCCAGATCGACCACCGGTACGTCCGACACCTGGGCCCAGCCTTCGGTCGCGACCATGCCGTCCTTCGCGTCCACCGCGACGACGATGCCGCCTTCCCACTCCTTTGCCATGTCTTTCACGAATTCCGGATATTTCAGCGCCGCCGAGCCCATCACCACGCGGGAAATGCCGAGCTTGAACCACCCTTCGACCGCAGCTGCGTCGCGGATACCTCCGCCTAGCTGAACATGGCCGGGGAACTTCGCCACAATCGCCTCGACCGCCTCGCGGTTCTCCGCGCGCCCTGCAAAGCTGCCATCGAGATCGACGACATGGAGGTGTTCGGCTCCGGCGTCGGCGAAGATCATCGCCTGCGCGGCAGGGTCGTCGCCATAGATCGTGGCGCGATCCATATCGCCCTCGGCAAGGCGGACGACTTCGCCGCCTTTGAGATCGATTGCTGGGAAGACGATCATTTACACAAGACCAAATTACTCGTCATCCCCGCGAAGGCGGGGATCCAGCGCAGAGCCATAGCGGTGGTAGACTGGATTCCCGCCTTCGCGGGAATGACGAAAGTTACGGCGCCCATTCGAGAAACCTTTCCAGCGTGGCCAAACCATAGGCCTGACTCTTCTCAGGGTGGAACTGCACGCCCAGAATATTGCCGCGCGCAACCGCCGCGACCAGGCCTTCGCCGTGATCGGTCATCGCCGCAATGTCGGACGGGTTCTCGACAGCGAAGTGGTAGGAGTGGAGGAAATACGCCTCGCCTTCGTCGATCACTTCGTGGTCTTTCGCATGGGGCAACATCGCAACATCGTTCCAGCCCATATGCGGAACCTTGACCGCAGGATCGCTTGGCTCGATCAGGTGCACTTCGCCCGGTATCCAGCCAAGCCCCGGCGTGGAGCCGTGCTCCAGCCCTCGATCGGCAAGCAATTGCATCCCTACGCAAATCCCAAGAAAGGGCGCACCGCCAACATGGACGCGCTCGGTCATAGCCTCGACCATGTGCGGGATCGCCTTAAGCCCCTGCGCGCACGCCTTGAACGAGCCGACACCGGGCAGCACCACGCGATCCGCCGCTCGCACCACGTTGGGGTCGGCGGTGACAGAAACGTTCGCCCCGACCGCTTTCAGCGCGTTGTGAACCGAATGCAGGTTGCCCGCGCCGTAATCGATCAGGGCAATTATTTCCCCCATTCTGGTTTTCCGCACGCCCATCCGGGCGCGCGGTCCTCGCTAGACGCGCAGCAGAGCTGCGCCCGCTGCGGGCGCGCGGTCGCGCTTGCGGTTGCTGTGCAACCGTTCATCGCAAACCCAAGAGCCCCATTCCTAGCCACCGAGCTGCCCTTTGGTGCTTGGGATCGCTCCGCCTTTGCGCGGGTCACGCTCCACGGCGATCCGCATCGCGCGGGCAAAGCCTTTGTACAAGCTCTCGCAAATGTGGTGGTTGTTGCTCCCGTAAAGCAGTTCGCAATGCAGTGTCAGCCCGGCGCTTTGCGCGACCGAGTGGAACCAGTGTTCGATCAGCTCGGTGTCCCATTCGCCGAGCTTTTCCTGCGTGAAACCTGCTTTCCACACGAGATATGGCCGCCCCGAAATGTCGAGCGACACGCGGCTCAGCGTCTCGTCCATCGGCGAATAGGCGCTGCCATACCGCCCGATCCCGGCCTTGTCGCCGAGCGCGTCGCTGAGCGCCTGACCCAGCGCAATCGCCGAATCCTCGGTTGTATGATGCTGATCGACATGCAGATCGCCCGACACTTTCATGCTGACATCGATCAGAGAGTGCTTCGAAAACTGCTCCACCATGTGATCGAGAAACCCGATACCCGTGGAGATATCATAAGCGCCTGTCCCATCGAGATCGACCGTGATTGCGATCTTGGTCTCGGCGGTGTTGCGCTCGATCGTGCCCGTTCTTGGCGCGGTTTTGTCAGTGTCGACCATGCCCCGCGCTATAGTCCTGTCGCCATCCAGTGCAAGCATCGGTGACGGCAGCAACGCGCGCAATTTCGCGAATGCAGCACGAAACGCTTGACCCGCGCCGCGACCCTCGCCACGATTCACAAAGTCATGACTGATGAGACCCCCGATAGCCTGATCCCGTATGACGAGATCGTTCAGGAAGCGCTGCGCGCCGTGGTTGGCCGCGTGCTAGGCGAGATCGTGCAAGGCGGCAGCGAGCTGCCCGGCAATCATCACTTCTACATCACCTTCAAGACAGAAGCGCCCGGCGTCTCGATCCCGCCGCATCTGCGCGAACGGTTTCCCGACGAAATGACGATCGTTCTGCAGAACAAATTCTGGGAGCTTGAGGTCGGCGAAGACGGGTTTTCGGTCGGCCTGTCGTTCAACCAGATCCCTGCAAAGCTCTCCATCCCGTTCGCGGCAATCACCGCCTTTGTCGATCCGGCGGTCGATTTCGGGCTGCAATTCCAGGCCTCTGTGTCCGAAATGGCCCCGGAAGAGCACGAAGATGCGGAAAACGATCTGATCGAGAGCGCTACGACGCCCAATGGCGATGATGACGGCGACGGATCGAACGTGGTGACCGTCGATTTCGGGCGGAAGAAATAGGCCCGTTGCCCGATCCGGTCGAGGATCGCTTTGACCCGAGGATCGTTGGTAGGACGATATGAAGAAAGTCAGGCCCGATCGGTTCACCCGCGAACTTAGCAAGTCGTCCGAAGACGCGACGCGCAACACGCGCCTTCCCGTTCCGAGTCCCAATCCGGCGACCAATCTTCTGATCGCGGACATCGTCGTGCGCGGAGCGTCCTCCCTGTTTCGCAAGAATGTCGAGAAACGCGTTGCTGTTGCCAGCTTCGATGATGAAGACCGCGCACAGGAAGTGCTGGACGGCAGGACGATCATCACGTCGCTCGCGCTGTATGGCGCCAGCAAACTTGCGACCCGATCCCCTGTCGGACTTGGCATAGTCGCGGGCGGTCTTGTGCTGAAAACGTTGTATGATCGCGGGCGGACCCGACGATCGAAACCGCGGCGGTCGGAGTAGCAACCGGCGAAATCGGTGGAGCATCGCAGCGCCCTGTGATCCGACTGCGTTATCCGCCCCTTGATTTTGCGGAGCGCTTTGAGGCATCGGGGCCTATGGGCGACACCAAATCCAGCGATTTCCAATCCACTGACAAACTGCACCGCCGTGGGCTGCTGTTCATCCTCTCCTCGCCCTCGGGAGCGGGCAAGACGACGTTGTCGCGCATGTTGCTCGCCGCTGATCCCGACATCAAACTGTCCGTCTCCGCCACCACACGCCCGCCGCGCCCCGGAGAGGAAGACGGTGTGCACTACCACTTCGTCTCCGATGAGAAATTCGATCGGATGGTCGAAGAGGATGACTTCTACGAGTGGGCCGAGGTGTTTGGATACCGTTATGGCACGCCCAAAGGCGCGATCCGCAACGCGTTGAAAGACGGGCAGGATTTCCTGTTCGACATCGATTGGCAGGGCACGCAGCAGCTGTATCAGAAAGACCAGCAGGACGTCGTCAGCGTCTTCATCCTGCCGCCGAGCCTGGCCGAGCTACGTCGCCGGTTGGAAGCCCGCGCGCAAGACAGCAATGACGTGATCGACAGCCGCATGGAACGCGCCCGGGCCGAGATCAGCCACTGGGCGGAATACGATTACGTAGTGATCAACGACAATGTCGACGAATGCTTCGACCGGGTCCGCGAAGTGCTCGACGCAGAACGCATGCGACGCACGCGCCAGACCGGACTGATCCCGTTTGTGCGCGAATTGATGGGTTAAGCGCATCCCTTGATGGTGGCACGATCCTGTCGCGGCGCAATGCTGGTCGAGATAGCGGAAAAATCAGAGTTATTCCCCACACGAGCTGCCCGCCAGTCTAGACAGCAATCATCATTAAGTTACTCACGTATGAAATTCACGCGTAATCAACGTCGCCTCGCCAGGAGTTCGTCCTATGTCACGTCACACTCGCTTGGGTACCCACCTGCTCGGCTTCGCACTTGCATCCACCGCACTCGCAGGATGCACGTCGATGGCCGAAGGTATTCTTGACGGGGTGGCCGGCACGGTCGCAGACGTAGGATCGAGGTCGCTTTACGGCGTAGACGAAGAAGCGTGTCGCGTTGATCCGTACTGGCTGGCCAAAAAGGGCGTAGAGCTGGAGTTTGCAAAAGAGCGAACCTTCTCCCTCGCGAGCAAGAAATGTCGGGACGAATTCGAGGTCGAGTTAAACGAAGGCAATTTTTCATACGAATATGACCTGCTGCTCCGGGATTACTGTGCTGCCGATGATGGTACAGATCCCGACAGCAATTTTTGCCGCAACAACCTCCCCAGAGTGGGCTCATCGCAAGCGCCGGAAAGAGCCGTTTTCACCCCGGATATCGAGAAGATGAGAAATTATGAGGTCGGCTCTCTCGATTGCGACGATGATATGTTCAAGCGCAAAATGAACGTCGCGCGCCTAGCGCGGATCGAGGCGACCAGCCTTTGCCCAGAAAACGGCGAGTGTTACTCGACCGCCAATCTGGTCGATCGGAACCGAAGCGAATCCTTTGGCAGTTCATCGAGCTGGGCGAACGCACGAGGCACGCCTCGCACAGTAACTTTCACGTGGGATCAGCCTGTCGCCGATATCGAGCAGATTTTCATCCAGACGCCCGAAGCATTCCCCATGCGGACATATTCTATCGAGGTCGTAACCCCAACCGGCCAACAGGTTCAGGTTGCCCAGGTCATTAATGACGAGAGGCAGGAAATTTGCCACCGTTTCAACCCGCTCGACGTTGAATCGATTACAATTGAAGGTGTTTCGAGGCGGTCCAATAGCGCATCGATCATCTATCTGAACGAAGTGGTGGTCAGATAACGGTTGAAGCCGGATCGCATCGGCCCGCCGATCAGATCGCGTCCCGGCGCTCGCGCTCTTCCAATTCTTCCAGCAATTCCTTCAACTGTTCATCGATGATCGCGCCGCTGTCGCCGCCGCCATAGTTCAGCGCGCCGCTGGAAAATGTCGTGCCGAATGTGTCGGCGAGCGATTTGGTCTGGAGGATGCCGCTCGCAAAGTCGCGGGTGGTCAGGCTGTCGAGCGGGTGGACGAACGCACCCCATACCAACCCTTGCCCGACAGCGTAGCGGGCATCGAGGGCGGTATCGAAATTGGCCTGCATCAACCGCTGCATCGCCCCGTCGGGCAATTCTCCGGCCATCGCGATCGGGGTGATGATGCGCATACGGCCTGCGGCGGTGTCGGTCACCACCATCATGATCCGCTCGTCGAGGGTGAACTGCCAGTTGTTGCCCGTGCGTTGCGCTTCGGCATCGAGCGCGTCGATCACGTCGTCGATCCTATCGAGCGAGGCCTGCATTTCGGGCGGGGTTTCAGCGGGCTCGCCGTCTTGCTCCCCATCAAGCTGATCACCGGGAAACTCGTCGCTGAAGTCAGGCGGGGATAGGTCGTCCTGTGCCATCACCGTCTGTTTCCCCGGCAGAAGCGCAAAGGCGGCTGCGCCCAGCGCACCGGCGAGGATCGCGGAACGAGACATGGTAAAACGAGGCATCGGGCGGCTCCTTGAATTTGCGAACTGTTACAGGGAAATTCGGATCGCGCCGCGTCTTGGTTACACTCGCAGGGCCGATGAACAGTTGCTCGGCGCGCGAGCGGGCGTTTTCCTACAGGGTGCCGATTGGCTATTTCGAGTTCGGCTCTTTCCCATTGTCGGCATGCAAACAGCGAGCGCTTGTATAAGCCTATGCGCAGATTTTCGCGCCATAGTGTCAACTTCGCAAAATTTGATTTTCGCAATGTTTTTCAGATTCTTCCTCCGAAACAGCAGCTTGACACACTGTCAAATATGTCAAGTTCGGCCCCGCGCTAAAGTAGCGGAGCGGTAGCGCAGAAAAAGCACGCTCAAGTAGCGTAAACGAAAAGACCGCCGGAATCGCTCCGACGGTCTTCAAAATCATGGTAACGGGCTTTAGCCAGCCGGATCGTTGAACATACTCGGCAGCGATGCGTTCACCACCCCGCCATCGACCGTCACCGTGTCGCCCACGATGTAATCGCCTGCACGGCTGCACAGGTAAATCGCCGCAGCGGCCATGTCTTCCTTGGTTCCGATCCGCTTTGCCGGGATCATGGAAGCGCTGGCGTCGGGCGCATTTTTTGCCGCCTTGTTCATCTCGCTCGGGAAAGCTCCGGGCGCAATCGAGGTGACGATGATGTTGTCCTGAATCAGCCGTGCGGCCATCCGGCGGGTCAGCTGGATCACGCCAGCCTTGGACGCCTGATAGGCGTAGGTTTCCCATGGGTTGATCCGCTGCCCGTCGATCGATGACACGTGGATCACCTTGGCCGGGTGATCACCCTTGCCGCCCGCGACCAGCAGATCGTGGAGCTTCTGCGTCAGGAAAAACGGCGTCTTGACGTTCAGGTCCATCGTGCGGTGCCAGCCCGCTTCGTTGAATTCGAGGTATGGCTGCCCCCATGCAGCCCCCGCATTGTTGATGAGAATGTCCAGCTTGTCCTCGCGCTTTGCCATCTCGTCGGCGAGCGATTGAATGCCGTCCATCTGGCTGAGGTCCGCTGGGATGCCGATGACCTTGTCCTCGCCCAGTTCAGCGATGGTTTCCTGCATCTGCTCGACCTTGCGGGCCGAGATATAGGACCGCGCGCATCCGGCGGCGAGCAGTCCTTCGACAAACATTTTACCGATGCCGCGCGAGCCGCCGGTAACCAGCGCAACGCGTCCGTCGAGACTGAAGAGTGATTGAATATCCATATGTTTGCTCCTCAGTACCCGCTCATTTCAGCGACGCGGTTGGCATGAAAATAGGCGTCGCCGAGGAATTCCTGCAAAGCGCGGTCACGCTTCATGTAGAGGCCGATATCGTATTCGTCGGTCATGCCGATGCCGCCGTGCATCTGCACGCCTTCCTTAACCGCGAGACCGGCGGTCTTGGCGACCTTGGCCTTTGCGACCGAACTCATCAGCTCGGCCTGCTCGCTTCCGCCATCGAGCAGCTGCTGCGTTTTGATGACAACCGCGCGGGCGATTTCGACTTCGGAATAGAGGTGCGATGCGCGATGCTGGAGGCCCTGGAATTCACCGATGAGCTTGCCGAATTGCTTGCGCTGTTTGAGGTATTCGACGGTCATATCCATCGCACCGCGAGCAACGCCAACGCCTTCGGCAGCGGCACCGACCCGGCCAGCGGTGAGCATCGCGTTGAGGATTTCGCGTCCGCCATCGACTTCGCCGATGACCGCGTCACCATCCAGTTCGACGCCGTCGAATTTGGTGTGGCTCGCAACCGAGCTATCGACCAGGCGGACCGCATCGTGGCTCATGTTCGCCGCGTCTTTCGGCACAGCGAACAACGTAATGCCATCATCGTCGTCGTCCGCGCCGCTGGTGCGCGCTGCGACCACGAGCATATCGGCGCTCGCCCCCTGAATCACGAAGCTCTTGGAGCCGGTCAGTTTGAAGCCGTTGCCCGACTTCTCGGCCTTGGTCGTAATACGCTGCGGGCGGTGTTTGGCAGTTTCGTCAATGGCGACGGCGAACACGCTCTCGCCTTCGATCAGGCCGGGAAGGTAGCGCCCCTTGAGATCGTTCGATCCGTGCTTGAGCGCGGTTGCGGCCAATACAGAAGAGGTCAGAAACGGAGATGGGGTCAGGTTGCGGCCGATCTCTTCGAGTACGATCCCGGCTTCGACATGGCCCATGCCAAGCCCGCCATCGTCTTCGCCCACCAACATGCCGGTGAAGCCCATCTCGGCCATCTGCTTCCACAGGCCGTGACCAAATCCATCGGGGCAATCGCGGTCGCGCCAATGGCGCAGTTGTTTCGCGATATTGCCTTCTTCGGCCATAAAGCTGGTCGCGGTGTCAGCCAGCATTTGCTGATCGTCGTCGTGATAAAGGGGCATTGGGGTTCCTCTCCCGGAAAGTCCAATCGTCATCCCGGACTTGATCCGGGATCGCTAGGTTTCAATTGCGCGAAATATTGGGCGGCCCCGGGTCAAGCCCGGGGCGACGCCATAGTCAGGATCCCGGCAGGTCGAGAATGCGCTTCGAAATCACGTTGAGCATGACTTCGCTGGTTCCGCCTTCGATCGAGTTCGCCTTCGTCCGCAGCCAGTTGCGCGAAGGCTTGCCACCTTCGGTCTCTTCGCTTTCCCATTCGAGGCTACGCGATCCACCGGTTGCCATCATCAGCTCGTGGCGACGCTTGTTCAGTTCGGTCCCGGCATATTTCATCATGTTCGGCTGAGCGGGATGCGCTTTGCCGACCTTGATTTCATCGAGGAACTTCTCACCCATCGCGCCATAGGCCAGCGCATCGACATCGAACATCGCCAGCTCGGCACGCAGCACAGGATCGAGCTCATCGCCGTTCTTGGCTGCGTGACGCGACATTGCCGCACCAATCGCCGACGTGCGATCGCCGCCGCCTGCGCCAGAGATCATCTCACGCTCATGGCCCAGCAGATATTTAGCCACGTCCCAGCCGCGATTGATCTCGCCCACATAGGCCGGAATGCCTTCGCCATAGGATTTCGGCACTTTCACGTTGTCGAAAAAAGTTTCGCAGAAAGGCGAATTGCCGCTGATCAGCTTGATCGGCTTGGTCGAGGCACCTTCGCTCTCCATGTCGAATAGCATGAAGGTGATGCCCTGATACTTGTTCGTCTTGTCGGTGCGAACGAGGCAGAAAATCCAGTCGCACTGGTCGGCATAGCTGGTCCAGACCTTCTGACCGTTGACGACCCAATGATCGCCCTTGTCTTCACCAAAGGTCTGAAGCGACACGAGATCGCTGCCCGAGCCCGGCTCGGAATAACCCTGACACCAGCGAATTTCACCGCGAGCAATCTGGCCGAGGAAGTGCACTTTCTGCTCTTCTGTGCCGAAGTGAAGGAGGGCTGGGCCGAGCATCCAGATGCCGAAAGAGCTGAGCGGAGGGCGCGCGCCGATGCGGCTCATTTCCTGCCGCAACACCTTCGCCTGCGCCGGGTCGAGACCTGCGCCACCATAATCCTTCGGCCACGCAGGGACGGTGTATCCCTTGGCGAGGCACGCTTCGAACCATGCCTTCTGCGCGTCGTTCTTGAAAGTCGCGTTGCGGCCGCCCCAGTAGACGTCCTCTTCGTCGCGCACCGGCTCACGCATTTCAGCCGGGCAATTCGCCTCGAGCCAGCTGCGCGTTTCGGTACGGAATGTTTCCAGATCGGACATGTGCCGACTCTCCTATCGATAAGCTCCCACTTGACGTTCACGTTATGGGAAGTGGCAGGGGTCAGGCAAGCGCATAGTTGGCATCGACCCATGCCGTAGCGTCAGCCGGTTTACGTTGACGCGAGGCGCTTCACGCTTACGTTCGTGACGATAGTTGAGGAGAGCATTTGTGACTGGATTCGTCGCCACAGCCGCCGCGCGAGCCATCGCTGCATGAGCCGTGTCGAGGGCAAACTCCCGCTCAAGCTCAAGCTGATCCACGGTTTCGGTGCGGTGGCATTTGGCGTCAAAGACATCGGCTTTCAGTTCTTCCTGCTGTTCTTCTACAGTCAGGTTCTGGGCATGGACGCGAGCCTCGTCAGCCTCGCTCTTCTCTGCGCGCTACTGGTCGACGCGGTGGTCGACCCGATCCTCGGCAACCTGTCAGACCGAACCTACACCAAATGGGGCAGACGCCTTCCGTGGCTCTATGCGGCGCCGATCCCACTCGCGTTTGCCTGGGTGTTGATGTGGTCCCCGCCCGGCGGCGAAGCGCCGAGTTTCCTCGGCCTGCTGGGAATCGCGGTGGTTGTCCGTGTCCTCCTTTCCGCCTGCGAAGTGCCATCGATTTCGCTGCTTCCCGAAATCACCTCCGACTATGACGAGCGGACCACGCTCTTCCGCTTTCGCTATATTTCTGGATGGTTGGGCGGCATTTTCATGATGGTGCTCGCTTACACGGTCTTCATGCCGGGCGAAGACGGGTTGCTGAACAGAGAAGGCTACTCGGGCTGGGCGATCGCTGGCGGTTGCCTCATCATTCTGTCGGTGATGGGGTCCGCGCTTGGCCAGCATAGACTGGTGGCTCACTTGCCGGAGACCAAACCTGAACCCTTTACAATTAAGGGATGCTTTGAAGAGATCTTCGAGGCCTTTCGTGAAAGAGCCTTTCTGATCTTCGCAGCGGGCGGCCTCGCGGCCTACATCAACCAGGGCCTGACCTTTTCGCTTACCAACTATCTCACCTTGTATGTCTGGAGGTTGGACACAGCGCAGATGCCCCTGCTGCCGGAAGGCACCACGGCGCTCAGCCTGTATCCTCTGGCGCTCTTCTTGTCGGCAATACTGATGTTCTTTGTCGTTGGGCCAATGCACAAGCATCTTGGGAAACCGAAAAGCGCGGCGATATCCGCAATAGGCACGATCATATTCACGTTGCTGCCGTACCTCGCGCTGTATATCGGCGTCTGGCCCGCGTTGAACACAGCCACGTCGGGGCTCATGCTTCTCGGCCTGCTGATCATCGGCAACACGCTGGGCATCGTTGTCCTGATTTCGGCCAGTTCAATGATTGCCGAGATCGTCGAAGCCTATCTGGAACGCACAGGCAGGCGGGCCGAAGGAGCGTTCTATTCAGGCAACTGGCTTGTCCAGAAATGCGCCACCGGCCTTGGCATATTCCTGACGGGTCAGGTCTTGTCGTTTATCAGTTTCTCGAGCGACGCCGCGCCTGGTGAGGTGCCCGACGCGACAATCGGCAGCCTGATCGTTTTCTACGCGCTGGCGACGTCGATCCTCATGGGCATCGCCGCATTCTGGCTGGGCCGGTTCCCGATCAATCGGGAAGATCACGAGGCGCGAGTCAAGGCATTGACGGCGGCAAAGGCATGAGCCGACAGCACAAATGAGAGCTTGGCGCGTGGCAGTCGCTCTGCCACGGTCAGATCAACAGATTCGATTGCGATTTGAGACTTGAGAGAGGACTTCCCCCATGGATTTCGAACCCACTGAACGCCAGGCCTATTGGCGCGACCGCGTGCGTGACTTTATCGAAGCGCATGTCCGCCCCAACATCGGCACCTATCACGAACAGGATGCCGAAGGTGACCGCTGGAAAATCATCCAGATTATCGAGGACAAGAAGAAGCTGGCGAAGGAAGCCGGCATCTGGAACCTGTTCATGCCGCCGCGCAATGACAGCCACCATCATGTCGACGATACGTTCGAATTCGACGGCCCCGGCCTGACCAATCTCGAATATGCTCTGTGCGCCGAAGAAATGGGCCGCATTGGCTGGGCCAGCGAAGTCTTCAACTGCTCTGCCCCTGACACCGGCAACATGGAAGTGTTCCACCGCTATGGCACGCGCGAGCAGAAGGAAGAATGGCTCGATCCGATCATGAATGGCGAGATCCGCTCCGCCTTCCTGATGACCGAGCCGTTCACCGCTTCGTCCGACGCGACCAACATCGAAACCCGGATCGAGCGCGATGGCGACGAATATGTCATCAACGGTCGCAAATGGTGGTCCTCGGGCCTCGGCGATCCGCGCTGCAAAGTCGCGATTGTCATGGGCAAGACCGACTTCGAGGCGAAGCGTCATGCCCAGCAGTCGATGGTGCTGATGCCGATCGACACACCCGGCGTGAACATCCTGCGCCACCTTCCGGTGTTCGGATACGACGACGCGCCGCACGGCCACATGGAAGTCGAGATGAAGGACGTTCGCGTTCCCGTCACCAACATGTTGCTGGGTGAAGGCCGCGGATTCGAGATCGCGCAAGGGCGCCTCGGCCCAGGTCGTATCCACCACTGCATGCGCACCATCGGCGTCGCCGAAGAAGCGCTGGAGAAGATGTGCAAGCGACTTCAGGAGCGCGAGGCTTTCGGCAAGCCGATCTACAAGCATTCGGTTTGGGAGGAGCGCGTCGCGCGTGCCCGCATTGACATCGACATGACCCGTCTGCTGTGCCTCAAAGCGGCCGACATGATGGACAAGGTCGGCAACAAGTCCGCGAAACAGGAAATCGCGATGATTAAGGTTCAGGCACCGAATATGGCGCTTAAGATCATCGACGATGCGATCCAGGCCCATGGCGGCGGCGGTGTGTCGAACGATTATGGTCTTGCTCAGGCTTACGCGCATCAGCGTACGTTGCGCCTCGCCGATGGTCCGGACGAAGTCCATGCTCGCTCGATTGCACGTATGGAATTCGGCAAGCATGTTCCGCAGGAAGGCCCGACAGCCAATGCCTTGCGCGGCGGACCTTCGGCAGCCAATGATCCGGGCGCGTTCAGCTCAGGCGATATGGGCGCAACGCGGTAAGTAAATCTCCCCTCCCGCTTGCGGGAGGGGTCGGGGGTGGGCCCCAAAAGCGGAAAGAGGCTCGAAAGCGCCCACCCCGCTGCGACTAGGACTTGCAGAGCAAGCCCAAGTCTCGCTGCCCCTCCCGCAAGCGAGAGGGTATGAGGGAAAATTATGGCAAAAGCCGCAATTCTGGAAACACCCGGCGAAGGGCTCGTAATCGGAGATGTCGAGTACTCCGATCCGGCCCCGCATGAGGTTCTGATCGACACTAAGGCGTGCGGCCTGTGCCATTCGGACCTGCACTTTATCGACGGAGCGTACCCGCACCCCCTGCCCGCCGTGCCCGGACATGAAGCAGCGGGCGTCGTACGCGCTGTAGGTAGCGAGGTACGGTCGGTGAAACCGGGTGACCACGTGGTTTCCTGCCTCTCGGCATTTTGCGGACAGTGCGAGTTCTGTGTGACGGGCCGGATGTCGCTGTGCCTTGGCGGTTCGACCCGGCGCGGCAAGGGCGATGCGCCCCGTATGACCCGCGCCGATGGGTCGCCTGTCAACCAGATGCTCAACCTCTCCTCGCTCAGCGAGCAGATGCTGATCCACGAAAACGCCTGCGTGTCGATCGACAAGGACATGCCGCTCGACCGCGCCGCCGTGATCGGTTGTGCGGTTACGACTGGCGCGGGCACGATCTTCAACGCCTGCAACGTGACACCCGGCGAAACCGTGCTGGTGGTCGGTTGCGGCGGCGTTGGCCTCGCCACGATCAACGCTGCAAAGATCGCGGGCGCAGGCAAAGTAATTGCCGCCGATCCTCTGCCGGAGAAGCGTGCGCTTGCCGAAACGCTGGGCGCGACACACACGGTCGACGCTCTGGCGGGCGACGCGGTCAATCAGATCATGGAAATCTCTGGCGGCGGGGTCGATTGGGGCATCGAGGCGGTCGGCCGTCAGGCAGCCGCTGACCTTGCGGTCGCGTCCCTGCGCCGTGGCGGCACGGCGGTTATCCTGGGCATGATGCCGCTCGATTGCAAAGTGGGCCTCTCGGCGATGGACCTGCTTAGCGGGAAAAAGCTGATGGGGGCGATCATGGGAGGCAATCACTTCCCGGTCGACCTTCCCCGCCTTGTCGATTTCTACATGCGTGGGCTGCTCGACCTCGACACGATCATCGCCGAGCGGATCGGTCTGGACGAGGTAAACGCAGGCTTCGACAAAATGCGCGAGGGTCATTCGGCGCGTAGCGTGGTGGTGTTCGATTGATGGAAATTGATTTCGACAAGGAAATGGTCGGCACAGTCGAAGTGCCGGAGGCGGACAAGCTCGATCTAGACAAGCTGACCGCGTGGTTCGAAGCCAATGTCGAAGGCTTCGAAGGCCCGATCAGCTACACTAAGTTCAAGGGCGGGCAGTCAAACCCGACCTACAAGATCGAAACAGGCCCAGAAGGTGGGGGCGCGAACTACGTCCTGCGCCGTCAGCCTTTCGGCAAGCTGTTGCCGAGCGCGCATGCGGTCGACCGCGAATACAAGGCGATGACCGGCCTGTATCCGACCGGATTTCCGGTGCCGAAGACTTACGGCTTGTGCGAAGACCCGGAGGTTCTCGGCTCGAAATTCTTCGTGATGAGCATGGCTGACGGTCGTTCGCTGTGGAACGGCGCGCTGCCCGATAGCTCTCCGGATCAGCGGCGCGAACTATACAATGCGCTGATCGACACGATGGCTGACCTGCATCTCAACAAGCCGGACGAGATCGGCCTGGGCGATTACGGCAAGCCGACCGACTATTGCGCACGGCAAATCGCGCGTTGGTCGAAGCAATACAAGCTCTCCGAAACCGAGCACATGCCCAAGATGGAGCGGCTGATCGAATGGCTTCCCGAGACCATTCCGTCACAGCATGAAAGCAGTGTCGTGCATGGCGATTACCGGCTCGACAACGTTATCTTCGCGCATGACGAGAACCGCGTGATCGCGGTGCTCGACTGGGAGCTGTCGACGCTCGGCGATCCAGTCGCCGATTTCAGCTATCTGATGCTCAACTGGTTCCAGCCTGCCGATGGGCGCGCGGGGCTGCTCGGGCTTGATCTGAAGGCGCTCGGCATTCCAACTGTCGAGGAAGCGGTCGAACGCTATGTCGCGCGTACAGGCTATCCAGTGCCGCCGATGGACTGGTATTTCGCTTACAACCTGTTCCGGCTTGCCGGGATCATGCAAGGCATCAAGAAACGCGTTATCGACGGGACTGCATCGTCCGCTCATGCCAAGGCGATGAGCGACCGAGTGCTGCCGCTGGTCGAGCGCGCATACATGTTCGCGCGCGATGCGGGGATGCCGGAATAAGCGCTAAAACGACGCGTTGAAGCTTACCAGCGCGCCCATATCTGCGGGCGCGTTGGCGAAGTGGCCCGGTTGGTGCCGGTAAAACGCGCTGGCCGAGGCATATCCGAACAAGAGCGGCGATCCCCATGCAAGCTCGCCCATGATCTCACGCCCTTCCGGAGACAGCGACAGCGTCTGACGCCCCAGAACCGCAGTCTCGGTCGCGTAATCATATGCCACCGGCAGGTCGAAGGCGAGCGCGCCGCCGCTGATGCGCAAAGGCTGGCTAAGACGCAGGCCCAAGCTGTCTCCATGAGCAAAAGTGCTGCGCCGGGACAGGTCGATCGACCATGCTTCGCTGAACAGCTGCGAGCCGTTGCCAAGCAACGATCCGCCTCGCGGCCTGGTGAACCCGCCCCGGACTGCTGCGCCTACCCGCCAGTTAAGTCCGAAGGAATGTGCCACCTTTCCATCGACAAACACGGTGTCCGCACCGCGTAACCCGAACGCGGGATTGAAGTCTGCGCCAAGCAGCGTGCTGTCTTCCGACAGCCATGTCGCTGACACCGCTGCGTCGATACTGCCGAAGCTGCGGTCGGCGGCGAGGCTGAATGTCGAGGTCGGTCGCCTATCCTGTCGCCCTAGCCGAATGGTATCAGCCTGAAGTCCTTCGTTCAGCCATGCGCGTCCACGTTCTGCCGAGACGCTGACACCCCACGGGCCAATCGTATGCCGCGCGGCAAAGGCGATTTCGCTGCTTTCCAGAAATCCGGTGCCAGCGACCGCTTCCGGGGCGATGGCGAAGGCCGGCTGCTCGGCACCTTGCAGCTGACCAACCAGCCCTTTGGCTCCTTGTGAGATGGCAAAACCCAGTTGGAAATCCGGCGCGATGCGCGCCGCTACCCGCGCGGCCAGAACGCGCGCGCCCTCGGCTTCGTTGGGCGTCAGTTGCAACTGGCTCGACTGACCGAGGCCGGTCGCGCCCGGCGCATCACCAACAGTCAGCGCCAGCGAGAGCCCGTTACCCGATGCCGAACGCGTGGTTCCGGTCCGCTCCACCGCACCGCGCAGCCGCTGCATTTGCGGCGCGCTGCGCGTATTGGCGGCGACATCGACATCGAAAGCCCGACCATAGCGATCCAGCACAGTTGCAGAGAGTGAGGCATTCTGAAGCGCGTCGCCCATCGCCGCAGAGGCGAGCGCGAAATTGTCTGCGGGCGCCAATGCCGTGCCCGTGCCTGCCACAGTCGTCGTGCCCTGCGGCGCAAATGCCGCAGCGATATCAAGTATACCGCTGCCAAAGACGGGGTCGGCGCCAACTGCCCCGGCCTCTCGCGCTGTGTCGAGCAGTATCTCGACGATCTCTTGCCCGGTCAGGTTCGGGAAGGCCTGCGCCAGCAGTGCCACTGCACCTGCAACCTGCGGCGCGGCAAAGCTGGTGCCCGAAAACAGCGTGATGAAGTCCTGCCCATCGATGTTCTCGACGAAGACCTCGCCATCTTCGTAAACGCAGCAGATCCGTTCCCCGCGAGCGGAGAGGTAAGACCCTGCGAAACTGCCCGCGCGATTGCTGAAGTCCGAAATGTCGCCGTTCACGTCAACCGCGCCGACGATGATGACGTTGCCGTTGCCCGCCTGTTGCAGGCTGGAGGCGAAGGGATCGGGTTGATCGGGATCGATATCCGGGTCCGACCCATCGCCACCATTACCGGCAGCGACGACCACGACTATCCCGGCATCCGCCGCGCGGCCAACCGCAGCGATCAATTCCGCCGAAGCGCCGCCACCGCCAAGACTGAGGTTGACGACGGTCGCGCCAGAGGAAATCGCGAGATCGACCCCGGCGGCGATTGCATTGTCGGCAAACCGGCAGCCAAGCGTTGAATCCTGCGGCGTATCGGTCCCGCACGATGCAACAGCATCGGCTCGGATCGCTAGGATCTGCGAATCGAACGCGATCCCGACGACCCCGGTATCGTTACGCGCGCCTGCCGCCACCAATGCAACGTTGGTGCCGTGATCGTCCTCTGGATCGATATCGCGATTGGAAACAACGTCGCGCGAATTGGAGTTGAGCCGCCCTGCAAACTCGGGACTATCACTGTCGATCCCGGTATCGACGACGGCGATGAGCTCCCCGGAGCCGGTGAACCCGTCGGCCCATGCCGTGTCCGCGCCATGAAAGTCCGGCCCATCCGAGCGCCGAAACTCTGCCGTGTTGAAATTGGTGGTCGTAGCCGGCGGTGGCGGAGGAGGAGGTGGCGGCGGGGGTGGCGGAGCAGGAGGCGGTGGTGGCGGCACCGACACCGGACTGGGACTTGCACCCCCTCCCCCACCGCCACAGGCAGTCAGGGCGGCGCAAGCAACCGTCGCAGCGACGAGCTTCCAGCGAATTGGCGAGCACGCCTCATGCACAGGCGGAGCGCAGACAGCAATCTGCCGCGCAGGATTTTTAGAAAACATGGCGATCCTTTTATCTCCGCCCTTAGGACGCCGTTCATATCTATAGAGTGAATGGCAGGACAAGGGATTGCCACCGTATTGGATGCACCTTTCACAAGGCATCGTTGAGGGCATCGTTGCAAGCAGCAGCCTTGCCGATGCGCATCCGCCCCGCTAGCAGCGCAGCCAAAGCGAGCGGGCTTTCTTCTCTCCCGCTCCCTATCCACATCCCGTTCTAGGCCCACACGCTGGAGACACCATGACCGACACGCTGATCGCCGATATCGAAGCCGCTTGGGAAACTCGCAACGACGTCACGCCGGGCAGCGATGTGCGCCATGCGGTCAGTGATGCGCTCGCGATGCTCGGCAAAGGTGAAGCGCGCGTGGCAGAGCCTGATGGCAATGGCGGTTGGCAAGTCAACCAATGGCTTAAGAAGGCCGTTCTGCTGTCCTTCCGCCTCAACGATAACCGGGTGATGAGCCATGCCGCGGGCGGCGATAACGCCTATGATAAAGTGCCGGTGAAGTTCGCTGGTTGGGGCGAGAACCGTTTTCGTGACGCTGGCTTTCGCATTGTGCCAGGCGCGGTCGTGCGGCGCGGCAGCTATATCGGTAAGGGCGCGGTCGTCATGCCGAGCTTCGTCAATATCGGGGCCTATGTCGGCGAGGGAACGATGGTCGACACCTGGGCGACGGTCGGTTCATGCGCACAGATCGGAAAGAATGTGCACATTTCGGGCGGCGCCGGGATCGGCGGCGTGCTCGAGCCGCTTCAGGCCGAGCCCGTTATCGTCGGCGACGGCGCATTTATCGGCGCGCGCAGCGAAGTTGCCGAGGGCGTTCGTGTGGGCGAAGGCGCGGTGCTATCGATGGGTGTGTATCTGGGAGCATCGACCAAAATCGTCGACCGCGCGACCGGCGAAATCCACATGGGCGAAGTGCCGCCATACGCCGTAGTTGTGCCCGGATCGCTGCCCGGAAAGCCGCTGCCTGATGGCTCGCCCGGCCCCTCGCTCTATTGCGCGGTGATCGTGAAGACGGTCGATGCACAGACGCGATCGAAGACGGGAATCAACGATCTTTTGCGCGACTGAATTTTCACCAATAGTTACAGGCAAATCGGAACGTCCGTGTGACGGCCCCGTTGCTTGTGGTATAGACAATCCGACGGAGGGATTATGACAGACAACAAAGACGAAATTCACATCGAAGACGACGATGCGCGCGCAGCGCATACGACCGGTCACATGCGCTATGTGCTGGGTATCGGCCTGCTGATCGCGATTATCGCAATGAGCGTGGTCTGGATCGTTCCAGCGCTTTCCGGCGCCGCGAACTGAGCAATTTCGGAACCGGTTGCCGCGTCAAAGCGTAGTCCTCCTGTAAATACGCAGGAGACAATCATGAGCAATTCCAACAGCTTCCAGACCGATCAGTATGTCAAATGGAGCTGGGGCAACGGCGAAGGCAAAGGCCAGATAAAGGAACGCTTCGAACGCGAGGTAACCCGCACTCTTCAAGGCACCGAAGTCACCAAGGATGGTGATGAAAACAATCCCGCCTACCTGATCAAGCAGGAAGACGGCGACGAGGTGCTGAAGCGCGGCTCTGAACTGGAAACGCAGGATCGCTGAGCGATGCCAAAGGCAAAAAGCAAAGCTCAGCAACAGGCGGCGGGCGCAGCGCTCGCCGCCAAGCGCGGTGAAATCGACAAGTCCGATCTGCAAGGCGCATCGATCGAGATGTATGACAGCATGAGCGAGGACGAACTTGAGGAAATGGCCTCAACCCCGCATGACGATCTGCCCGCTACAGTGGATGATGACTGACCGATGATGGTTCACCGCCTTTGGCGTAACGGCTCTATTCGGTTTCGGCGGAGGGCAGGCGTGTCTCGATCGGCAGCTCGTTAGAGACGCTCGCCGCGTATTGTTCGGCCTCGCGCAGCACGCGTAGCGCATTGCCGCTGGCGATCAGCTCCAGCTCAATCTGAGAATATCCGCGCCGGGCAAGCTCTGCGAACAACGCAGGATAGCCGCTGACATCCTCGAACCCGACCGGGCCGCTCGGCATGCCGTCGAAATCCGCGCCGATGCCGATATATTCTACACCCACCAGTTCGCGAATGTGATCGATATGGTCCGCCATGTGGCTGACCATGGTTTGCGGCTCGGGATTGCCCGCATCCCATTCCTCCATTGCGGATGCAACTGCATCGGGCTGACCCTGCAACAGGGACGCGAGCTTCGCTTCTTCCGCTTCACGGCCCGCATACCACTGGCGGCGCTCTTCGTTCAGGAAACC
The DNA here is from genome assembly GCA_039033835.1 of Pseudomonadota bacterium. Lineage (GTDB taxonomy): Bacteria > Pseudomonadota > Alphaproteobacteria > Sphingomonadales > Sphingomonadaceae > Erythrobacter. The sequence continues at coordinate 72,943 of JBCCBW010000012.1, read as the reverse complement.
CGGCAGCGCCACGACCATCACGATGCCGCCATTTTCTGGCAAGCGAGCGAGCGCGCTGTCAGGCACGTTGCGAGCATGACCGTTGATGGCGCGCGCACCGGAATGGCTGAAGATCACGGGAGCCCTGGCGACATCGAATGCGTCGAGCATCGCATCTTCACTGACATGGCTGAGATCGACCAGCATGCCGATCCGGTTCATTTCGCGAACCATATCCTTGCCGAAGTCGCTTAGCCCGCCATGCTCGGGATCGTCGGTCGCGCTGTCGGCCCAAGGCGTATTTTGCGAATGGGTGAGCGTCATGTAGCGCGCGCCCAGAGCGTACATCTGCCGCAGCACGCCAAGGCTCGACCCGACCGAATGCCCTCCTTCCATGCCCAGCAGCGAAGCGACCACACCATCGGCCATCGCCCGCTCGACCTGATCGGCGGTTTCGACGTAACGCAGGCTTCCCGGATACCGCGCGATCAGGCGCTTCGTCACATCGATCTGCTCCATCGTCATCTTTACGGCTTCAGGCTCGGTGAGACTGACCGGGACATACACCGACCAATATTGGGCACCGACCTTTCCGGCCGCCAATCGCGGGATGTCGGTGTGCATCGCACGCCCCTCGGGATGGGTATCGCCCGTACCCGTCGTGTCGAAGAAATCGAAATTGTTGATCTGGTTGTTGAAGCGCGCGCGCAGCTGGATCGGGACGTCGTTATGCCCATCGAACACCGGCGCCGCACTCAGCGCTGCGTTCGCAGCTTGCTCTGCCGGGTCGAGTTCGATCGCCTCGGGTGCAGGTTCCGTGCCGGTATCCTGCGCGGCGAGCGGCGCGCAAAGCGCGGTTGCGAGGGCGGCCAGTGATAGGGCGGCATATTGCATGATGGTCGAAACTCCCGTTAGTGCGACGGCAAAGGGGCGATGATGTGAAACAGACCGATAGCGCGGAGACGCTGATCGAACAATTGAAGTGTGCTGCTCTTGGATGCGTACCCCGATCAGGAGAACCCGCATGAGCAACATCTTGAAAATCGTGCTGCGCATATTGCTGGCTGTGTTCTACGCCTTCGCCGGATACGCGCATATCGCTAACCCCGAGCCATTTCTGGCGATCACACCTGATTGGGTTCCGGCACCCGGAGCGGTGATCTGGTGGACGGGTATTGCCGAACTCGTAGGGGCGGCCGCGCTGATTCAGCCCTTTTCGAAACAGCTGCGTCAGGCAGCGGGGATCGGTCTGGCGCTCTATGCCCTTTGCGTCTGGCCAGCGAATATCAATCACTTCGCGATGGATATGGCGCGCGAGGATGGAGGTTTGGGGCTGGCTTATCACGTGCCACGTATGATCGCGCAGCCGGTGTTGATCTGGCTGGCACTATGGGTCGGCGATGTCTTCAAGCGCGGCTGAGACGGCGATCGAACAACTGCTCGATGAGCGCGGCGTGGGAAAGACTATCTGCCCGAGCGAGGCTGCCAAGCGCCTCGTTCTGCCGCATGAAGACTGGCGTTTGAAAATGGACGAGATTCACAGCGCGGTCGACGCAATGGTCGATGCCGGATCGATCACCTTGTCCTGGAAAGGACAGCCGGTTCGCCAGCGACGCGGTCCTTATCGGATTGCGCGCCGCTAGCTCACCGGAAATGTCACTTACGTGAGGTGCTTCGACACCGCAGCAGTCATCTTGAACATGGATATCTGGTCCTTGCCGATCACCGCGCCAAGCTTGTCGTCAGGATTGATCTGACGCTTGTCCTTGGAATCCTGCAGGCTGTTCGCCTTGATGTATTCCCAGACCTTTGAGGTCACCTGAGCGCGGGTCATCGGGCCTTTGCCGATCACCGATTCAAGTTCACCCGAAAGTTGCACCGGTTTCTGCAGTGCGTTCGTTTTGCCAGCCATGATATTCTCCCTTGTGGTTATGGCAGGTTACCCGAGTTCTTCATCATCCCATGCCTCGTCGTCGGCCGTGCCGGTGAACGGCGCGGTCAACACGGCACAGGCCATGATGCTTCCCTCGAGCGACTTCATCAGCTCAGCCCGGCTAGCGCCCGGCATCAGCGTGAGTGGAAGTTCGGTTGCGAAAATCTGGAATACATACTGCCGCGTTTCACCCTCTGGAGGGTCTGGCAACAACCATTCCGAATTTCCTTGTGCGTTTTTGCCTGTGCGCGGCGGGACTTCGCCTTCGAGCAGTTTGCCGCGCTGTCCCGCCAGACCCCAGACGAGCCAATGGCACGCCGGTTCGGTCCCATTGCTCGATGCGTCTTCTGCAATGATGACCAACTCGCCCGCGCCGGGCGGCGGAGCAGTCCATTCGAGCGGCGGCGCAACGGCGTCCTCTTCCTTGGCGGTAAAGCACGGGTCGAGCTCTTCACCAGCGGCAAAGGCCGGGCTGCTGAGTGCAAATCCACCGCGGCCAAAACTGCGCGCATCGCCAAGGCTCGCAATCGCAAGTCCGGGGTGACGCGCCGCCGCAGGCAATTTGGGGGCCAACCAGTCGGGCAGTTCAGGCATGATTCTGTTCTTTCATGTGGGCGCAAACTAGGGACTTCCCCGGCGCGAGACGAGGGAGCGCAGGCGAATTTGCCCCGGATTCTGCGGAAAACCCGATAAAAACAGACCGAAGCGGCAGGGATTTCCCCAAATCCCTACGTTTTTGGATGCAAAATCTTGCTCAGCGGTCAGGCGCCATGCATGTTCGCCGAGTAAATCGAACCCAGAAAACCACAAAATTCCCGGAGTCGCTCCCCACATGAAGATCGGTCGCAGTGCGCTTTCCATGACGCTCGCCCTTGCCCTTGTCGCTTGCGGAGGCGGCGGCGGTTCAGGCTCGAATGCTGTCGCGGGCGGATCGACGCCCTCGCCATCACCCGCCCCGCCGCCAACCAGTTCGGCTTGTTCGTTGTCCGCACAACAGGATTTCGCCGATGACGTCCTGAACGAATGGTATCTGTTCCCGAGCCTGCTCGACAACAGCGTCAACCCGGCGAACTTCACCAGTCTGCAATCCTATCTTGACGCGCGCGTCGCGCCAGCGCGAGCGCAATCGCGCGATCGCGGCTTCACCTTTGCGACTTCGATCCAGGAAGAGAACGAGCTCATAAACTCCGGATCGAGCGCGGGCTTCGGCATTCGCCTTTCCTATGACACGGTCAACGACCGCGTGTTCGTGCTCGAAGCTTATGAGAACGCGCCAGGCCTGAACGCCGGGATCGACCGTGGAACCGAATTACTGGGGATCGGGACCACCAGCGCGAACCTGCAAACCGTCTCATCCCTGATGGGGTCGGGTGGACCGCAGGCGGTGGTCAACGCGCTCGGCCCGTCGACCGCAGGCACCGCGCGCGTGATCCGCTTTGCGCAGGTCGATGGCACCGTGGTCGAAATCAGCATCACCAAGACCAACTTTGCGCTCGACCCGATTTCCAATCGCTATGGCGCGCTCATCCTCAACGACGGCGGAAAGAGCGTAGGCTATCTCAACCTGCGCACATTCATCGTCTCCGACGCGGCGAACCAATTGCGCGAAGCCTTTCAGCTGTTCGGCAGTCAGGGAGTGACCGAACTGATTCTGGACCTGCGCTATAATGGCGGCGGGCTCGTCAGTGTGGCCGACACGATGGGTGACCTGATGGGTCAGGGACGCGTCGGGCAAGTCTGGAGCGAAACAGTGCTGCGCGCATCGAAGTCGTCGGAAAACTCGACCGAGCTGTTCGAAAGCGAGGTCAACGCAATCCAGCCGACCAGGATAGCCGTGATCGGAACACGCTCGACCGCATCGGCAAGCGAACTCGTCACAAACTCCATGATTCCCTATGTCGGTAGCGGGATGGCGCTGGTCGGCTCCGACACATCAGGAAAGCCTGTGGGCCAGTTCGGCTTTGATCTCGACGAGTGCGATCTGCGGATACGCGCCGTGACGTTCCAGACGATCAACGCCGATGGCAATGGTGACTATTTCACGGGTCTTGCCAGCGTAATGCCCAACACGTGCCGCGCGAATGATGACATCTCGATACCGTTCGGCGACCCGCGTGAGGCATCTATTGCCACGGCGCTCGATTTTCTCGCTGGCAGGTCATGCAGCGCAATCAGCGGCGGGGCTGGCCAGACCGCTCAAACCGCGGGTGGGCGCGAAGCCTTGCAGCCCGAGCGCCCGAACGCCGCCCAATACGAGCTACCGGGACTGTTCTGATTTGCCGATAATCTAGGGTAAGAGGTTAGTGCGAGGATGCAGCGGGCTGTGATTGCGCGATCGCAGCTGCGATCACGCTTTCAGGCGCAGCCGGTTTGGCAACCAGTTTCGCCTGAAGCTGGCGAATGTGCTCGTTGTGGCGGTCGAGATCACCCGAATGAAGGATGTAGGGTATGCCCCGCCGGTCCAGTTCCTGGGCGAGTGGGAAGCATGTCTGTCCCCCGCCCAAAGACACGTCCAGAACCGCAACATCGATCGCGACCCCTTCCTGCTGCATAAGGGAAATCGCATCCTCGCAGGTGGTTGCAGACAGTACGTTACACCCCAGATCTTCCGCTGCGAACTCCAGATCCATCAGGATCAGGGGCTCATCTTCGAGCAGCAGGATGGTGTACGTCTTCGTCATCACCCTTTCCGCGCCGGTATCGTAATTTCCGCTGTCAGACCGCCCTCGCTCCAACGGCGGTCGACCGAACCGCGGCTTGCGGCAAGCAGACGATCGACAATCGCCGTGCCGGTGCCCGGCTCGATAGTCGATGGGTCGACAGTCGGACCGCCCTCTTCGGCCCAGATGATGTTGAGCGCGCTTTCATCGTCCGACGGGTACCAGTCAACAGTGACCTTTCCGCTCTCTCTCGCCCACGCGCCATGCTTGGTCGAATTGGCTGCGAATTCATGGAGGATCAGGCCGACGATCGAGATGGTGGTGAACGGCATACGCACGCTGTTGCCTTTCAGCACCATCCGCTCTTCATCGCGGTCATATGGCAGCAAGACAGCCTTGATCGCCTCGCCAATATCGATGCTGCCGCTCGACGCGTCATCCAGCGTCGTCTCGTAAGCGCGGCCGAGCGCCTGAATGCGCGAGTTGATCTCGGCCGCTTCGCCCTGAATACCGCGCACGCGGCCGGTAACATTCACGATGCCGGATATCACGGCAAACATGTTCTTCATCCGGTGCGACAACTCGCGCGCCATTTCTTTGGCATGCTGTTCTTCGGCACGCGCAGCGCGGACATCGGAGACATCCCATTGGCTGCCGAAGAAATACACCAGCTCGCCCTTGTCATTGTAGATCGGGCCAAGGTGCAGCGCGTTCCAGAAGGTCGTGCCGTTCTTGCGATAATTGAGCAGCTCCACCACCACCACGTCCTCCTTGGCGATGGCTTCACGAATGCGCGCCACCGGCTCGGCAGCGGTCTTGGGCCCTTGCAGAAACCGGCAATTACGGCCCAGCGTTTCTTCTTCCGAATAGCCGGTCAGGCGCCGGAAAGCACGGTTGGCAAAGACTATCGGCAGATCGGGCTGGTGCGGATCGCACAAGGTGATGGCCATGCGCGTTTGTGCCATCGCCTGTTCGAACAGCACACCTGACGCGCCGGAAAATCGGTCGCCAGCATGGCCTGCCCGAAATCGGTCGGGTGCATCGTCAAACCGCATAGAGGCCTGGTCAGACCTGCGGAGGTCACGTTCGTCGTCAGTGTTCACTTTACCTGCTTTCCCGCGGCTCACCCGGTTGGTGGGGAGGCAAACGCGGTTGATGTTCCGTCATCCAAACAACGGAAGATCGCCGGTGACGTTCCGAAGAAACCACCCTCTACTGCCGGGAGTCAAGCAAGTATCGGGAAAGTCTGATCTTTATTTTGCAAATCATTTGCAACGCCGCGCCGTTGGTCGGCCTAGTTACTTTCAGGGACGGTTTCAAAGCCGGGAATATCGCCCAGTTCGATCCAGTCCTGCTTGCTCTTGGTGTAGCAGTGAAAGCTCGGTTTCAGCCCCGACGTGTCATCCAGCGTCCCCGCCTTGATGAACAGCAGGCCCGGTGGCTCCTCGACGCGCGTGAATACGGGCGACCCGCAATTGCCGCAGAACTGTCGGCGCACGCTCGCTCCGCTATCGCCCGTATCGTCGTAGGTTTTGACCTGCCCGGTGATCTCCACCGACCCTTCCGGCACCCCGACGATCACCGACAAGGCCGTGCCCGCCTGCCGCTGGCAGTTCTTGCAATGACAGGTCACACACATCAGCGGTTCGCTAGTCAGGGTGTAACGGATCTCGCCGCACAGGCAGCCTCCGGTTTGCGTCATATCTCTCTCCTTAACGTCAGGCGTCATCATTTCTGCTAAGCAGAAAAGCCAGAAAGCCGAGCGCGAATAGCGCATCCAGTACCAACGCACCCGCGACCAGCCTATCGCCGCCTTCGCCGAAAGCCTCTGGCCCCAGCAGCGCGACAACACCGATTTTGCCGATCACTCCGGCCCACAGCATCGGATAATACCGCAAGGGGTCACGCGCCACCAACAGGTAGACCACGCCGAAACTGAACACGAGCAACCCGATGATCCGTGCATCGATCGTGGCCTCGGGAGATATCATCCCAGCCACTCCGACGACAAAATTGAATACCATCGCTGTCCAGAAAAACACGCGCCAGCCGCCGCTGATCGCCTGTTCGCGGCCAAGCCTGTTGCCCAGTTGGCCGCCGTTCATGGCGCCTCTTCCCCGATGAAAGGCTCGCTGGTGCTGTAACCACAACCAAACAAGGTCGTCTCTCCCAGTGATATCGTCGCAGTAAAGGGATAAACCCGGTCACTCATCGCATCGCTGCACTCGCCCGGCGTCACCGTTATCTGGAGCGGTTGACCCTCAAGTTCGCCCGAATAGCCAAGGCCATTGTTCCCGGCAAAACGCTCGATAGCGATCATGGTGCCGTCGGGATTCTCCGGCGTTGCGTATGTCGCGCTCTCGCCGTTGATTTCGAAGCTCCAGAACGGCTCTGTTCCGATCAGGGTAACGATATCTTGCAATTCGATCCCGTCATACGCTTCTGCATCCTCGCGGATTCCGTCGCTCGGTGAACAGGCGGCTACCAGCAGAGCGACAGCGCCGATCGCAGTTCCAGCGTAAGCGGCGCGAAAATGGCCGGTCATGTCTGATCTCCTCCCCGTCCGCTGCGAGCGTACAATGCGCGTCCCGCAAACGCAAAAGGCGGACCCGCTCGGGCCCGCCTTCGCACATTCCATCAGTAGAACTATGTTTATTGCGGCATCAGCACGGTGTCGATCACGTGGATCAGCCCATTGGATGCCTCGACGTCGGTTGCCGTCACGGTCGAGGTGTTGCCAGCCGCGTCGGTCAAGACAACCGCGCCGTCCACCACCGAAGCCGTGAAGGTGCCGCCCCCGACAGTGGTGACGGTGTAGCCCGCATCGCCAGCATCTGCGATCGCGCCGGTGAGTGTTTCGGCATCCACCGCGCCTTCGACCACGTGGTAGGTCAGGATGGTGCCGAGCGTTTCGGTGTCTTCGGTGGTCAGGGTCTCGACGGTGCCTTCTGGCAGCTTGCCGAACGCATCATTGGTCGGCGCGAAGACAGTGAACGGACCCTCGCTCGAGAGGGTTTCACCCAGCTCGGCGGCGGTCACAGCAGCGACCAGTGTCGAGAAGCTTTCGTCGCCCTGAGCAACGTCGACGATGGTTCCGGTAGTGGCTTCGGCGGCGACTGCTGTTTCGTCTGCAGTCGTGTCTTCGGCGGCTTCGCCTGCGCATGCAGCAAGTGCAAGTGCGGCGGCTGAGGCTACGGTGAATTTGAGGATTTTCATTGTCTTGTTCCTTGAAATGACATGGGAGAAAACGGGTGTTGGTCCCCTTAAGAACATTGCTGTCGGGCCACGTTCATCTACATATACGAATGGTTCGACGTTCTGGATGTTCCGAAAATCATGTCGCAGGCGCGAAACGAAATTACGCAGATACCGCAGAAAATGTGGAACCGGCGTTCTCGAACTCGGTTGAAATCCTTATGAACTGGGTTCCCTCTCGAAAACGCGGCCTTGACCGTCTCGCTGAATTTCTTCCGTTCGCCGGTCGTGCCTATGCGAACAATCGCAACCATGATGACGGTCCGCGCGAAAACGGATCGCGGATGAATGTCTCGCAGCTTTCCCCGTGGCTCCATGCCGGTCTGCTGAACGAGGCCGAGATATGCGAAGCGGTGCTCAGTCAACACACCCCCGAGGCGGCAGAAAAGTTTATCGCCGAGGTATTTTGGCGGATTTACTTCAAGGGCTACCTTGAGCAGCGCCCGACCATCTGGCGTAGCTATTGCGATGACCGCGATGCTTTGTTGGCAGAGCTCGGAAAGAATGCTGGATTACGCACGGCATATTCGGAGGCAATCGAAGGGCGGACGGGGATCGAGGCTTTCGATCATTGGGCGCGTGAGCTGGTCGAGACAGGATACTTGCACAATCACGCGCGGATGTGGTTCGCCAGCATCTGGATCTTCACGCTGAAGCTTGACTGGCAGTTAGGCGCGGACTTTTTCTTGCGCCACCTGATCGATGGCGATGCGGCCTCCAACACGTTAAGCTGGCGCTGGGTCGGTGGACTCCACACCAAAGGAAAGACCTACCTCGCGCGGCCTGACAATATCGCGCGGTATACGGCAAATCATCCGGTCGGGCCGTTGCGTGCCGAGCGGTTAGCAGGCGATGCGCCGCCGCTCGACGAACCGCGCGAACATTTGCGGCAACAGCTCGATCTGCCAGCGCAACCTTCCACGGCGTTCTTCGCCGCGCCCTATGCGCTCGTGCTGCATGACGAGGCGGCCAGCCATGTTCCGCTCGACTTGCCGCACCCTCCCGCACTGGTGATCGGCGCAGCCAGGCCCGATGCGCGTTCTTCTGGCGAAACGGGCGTGCTGGCTGGCGAGTTTGCAAGCGGCGCCGTCAAGATCGGAATGGACGATGCGGGTGGCACCTTTGGGTGCGAGATATGTGAATGGAACGCCGATACCACCCTGGAAAACATCCTGAGCGAGGCAGGGATCGGGCAAATAGCCATGCCCTATCTGCCGACCGGATGGACGCGTGATGCTTTGATGCCCGAGATTTCCGGCATGCTCGACAACGGTCATGCCGTCTTCCTGCTCGACGATCTCAGCCGCGCGACCTGGCCTCATGCGAAGGCCGGGTTCTTCGGCGTGAAGAAGAAGATTGACGGCGTGCTGGCCGAGGTCGGTGTCACCGGAATGCGCGGTGACGCAGAGCCTGCGATACCGCTCGATTAGCAGGTCCAGCGGTACAGACGCTGCGCCCGCTGCGGGCTACAGTGTCTTTTCAGGCGGGGCGTCGTGCTTGTGCTTTTCGCTCTTTCCAAACACCCGCTCGAGCCGCTGCGCCAGTGTATTGGCGGCCTTGCGCGCAGCGTCGTCAACCTTCGAGGCATGCGCGGTTACACCAATCGGTTTGCCACCGCGCGGGCGCGCTTCGATCATGCAGGTCTTGTCATCGGCACCGCCCTTGCGCGCGTTCTCGTCGGAGACGTGCACTTCGAGCCGCGTCAGGCGATCTTCGAACCGCGCCAGCTTCTGCCGCACCGCCGCTTCGATCCGTTCAGCGACGTTTTCCGTACCCATTACCGAGCTGTCGGAATTGAACTGGAACTGCATGTTGGACATTGGGGGCTGTCCTCCTCTCGAATGGTATTGTGTGTCATCCGATATGGGGAGGAGAGAGGCATTTGCCAGCAAAATCGTAGCTTTGCGAAGGCCCTTTTCGAGCAAGAGCGCCGCGATTGACCCTATTCTTCAGCGAGCGCCTCGGCAGCGCGGCGTTCTTCGCGAGCACGTTCTGCCTCGGCGCGATCATGCGCGACTTTGCGAGCCTGATCAGCGAGCGCACGCCAAGTCTTTTCGGAACGCAATTCGCGCTCCCGCACATTTTCAAGCACAGCCTTTTCAGCTGCGGCAGCGGCCGCATTGGCGCGCTCTTGGTAGAATTCAAATGTCTGGGCCATGGGCCATCGTCCTTAAAAAGGGGCGTCCCTGATGTGTGTTGCCTCGCGGCGGCGATTGAAATGGGGCGCGCGCCAGGCACGCGCCCCGCATTCAGATCAGTCAGCAGCCGACAGATTGACGGCGGCTTCCTTGCCATTGCGGCCAACTTCAACGTCGAAGTTGACGCGCTGGTCCTTGTCGAGGCCCTGCATGCCAGCGGCCTGAACGGCGCTGATATGCACAAAGCTGTCGTTGGAACCGTCGTCGGGCTGGATGAAGCCATAGCCCTTGTCGGTGTTAAAGAATTTTACTGTGCCAGTCTTGGCCATGTGATGTTCCTTTCAAAGAACATGGAATTCCACCAGAGCAACATCGCCCGGCGGGGTATTTTACAGCCAGCCCGCGAATGCGGACCAGAGGCGTCAAATCGTCCAGTGAAAGGAAGTCGTCGTCCGGTTAACGCCGGGGCCTGTGGCTGGAAAGCCAGGCAAGCGGCGGAAAGCAAATGTCGAAGTCCGTCGCATTTTTCGACGTCAGCACGAGGGCACTAGCAGAGATTGGGCGTTTCTCCTAATTTTTGGTTGGATGTTCGTTTTTCAACTGCCGAAAGCGGCTGGCCTTGACGGTCTGTGACAGGCTAACGCGGCGTCCATGATCCGATTTTCAACCCGCTCGAAAGCTGCGCGCGCGCTTCTCCCGCTCATCTGCGCCGCCGCGCTTTCGGCCTGCGTCGGCTCGCCCGGTCCGGTCGGCAATGCATCGGTGCCCGAACCTGCCAAACCCGTGTCGCTCGCCGCCTATCTGGGCACGTGGCACGAATATGGCCGATACGAAGCCCCGTTCCAGAAGGGATGCGAGGGCGTAACCGCTGAATATTCCCTGCGCGAAACGTCTGGTGATGCGCGCATTCGCGTGGTCAATTCGTGCTTTAAGGGCGGGCTCGATGGCGAATTCGACCGATCGACCGGCAAGGCTAAAGTTGTCGACGGCAGTGACGGAGCGAAATTGAAGGTCAGTTTCTTCGGTCCTTTCTACGGCGATTACTGGGTGCTCGATCGCGGCGAACCCGATGGGGACGGTGCCTATCCCTGGTCGATCGTGGGCGAGCCGAGCGGGCGGTATCTGTGGATGCTGACCCGTGAAGCGCAACCGGATGCGGACTTGAGAGAGGCGCTGGAGCAGCGCGTCCGCGAACTGGGATACGATTGGAGCCTAGTCCGTCTGACGCAGCAGCCCGGAAAATGACTGCGCCCTCCCCCGTTACCATCCTGATCGACGCCGACGCCTGCCCGGTGAAGGACGAAGTGTACCGCGTGGCCGACCGGTTCAAGGCCGAGGTCCGCGTCGTCTCCAACTCCCCTTTTCGCATCCCCGACAACCCACGGATCAAGCGCGTGGTGGTCGACGATGGCTTCGACGCGGCAGACGACTGGATCGCCGACCATGCCGATGCGCGGTCCGTCGTCATCACCGGCGACATCCTGCTCGCAGAACGCTGCCTGAAGGCCGGGGCACAGGTGCTCGCCCATAATGGCAAACCGTTCGATGCCGCCAGCATCGGCAGCGCCATCGCCACCCGTGCGATCATGGAAGATCTGCGCGCGGGGATGGACGGGGTGGGAGGCGGTCCGCCCCCGTTCGGCAAAGCAGATCGTTCGCGGTTCCTGCAATCGCTCGACCGAGTGCTGGGCAAGCTTACGCGATCATAGGTTCCTTTGCCGACCAGTATCGGACATTTCCGCATTGAAATTCGAAAGATTTCTCTCGCACCATCCGTTCTATATGCCACGATCCCGGGTCGATTTTTCGGTCGCAACCACAAGGAACCATCTGCCATGCGTCTATTCAGCGTTTCACTGGCGGTCGCGCTTGTCGCCACGCTTTCCGCCATCGCCCCAACCCCCGCCGCTGCGCAGAACCCGCTCGACCAGTTCGAGGTTACCTTCCAGACCCGCGAGGCGCAACGCCGCGCCACCATCTCCTCCACCATGGCCTTCAGCGAAGAGGAAGCCGCAACCTTCTGGCCGATCTACGACCAATATCGCCTCACCGCCAAGAGCCACCAGCTGCGCCGTTTCCGCCTGATCCAGTACTTCTCCGAGAACGTCGTCGGGATGGACACCGCCACCGCGCAGGAGATCATGGACAGGGCGATGGCGATCGACACGGAACAACTGGCGGCCAAGGAGCAGTTCTTCGCCGACCTCGCCCCGCATTTCACCGGCGCGCGCTATTTCCGGCTGTATCAGATGGAAACCAAGCTGAAGGCGCTGTTCCGAGCGGGCTGGACCAGAGGCATTCCGCTCGCCGTGACAGAGGAGGAGCTGGAGAAGCTGCAAATGGGCATGGAAGCGGAAAAGCAGAATTCGAACTTCGCCCCGCCGACGACCTGAGCGCGAAAGCGCTCCCTAGCAAAGTTGACACAATTGACACCGTGTCACCCGCCCGAAACGCCCGATAAAGCGAGGGTTTCTGCAGGTTTGGATATGTGCGCGCGAAGTTGACAGATTGGCGGCGCACGAACGGGGCGATCATGGCGTAGGATCGCCTTTGTCGGTCATGGCGCCCCTCCCCAGCCACTTGGCCCGCCAGCCGCCCTCCCGATCGGCGGCCTCATAATCGCGCTCTTCCTCTTCCCAAGTCGCCGGCCCCTGCTCCACCCGATCGACCAGCGCGCCGAAATCGTCGGGATCGTAGTCCGACGCCGGATGCGTGGAAGGCGCATGGCGCGGCAGAAAGCTGTCGCGCATCATCAGCAACGCAACCGTCAACCGCTCGTCATAGCGGCGCGAGGTGCCGACCAGCTCGCCCTTGTAGAAATGCGGAACCTCCACCCCGTTTAGCGCCCGCTCCAACGCGGCCTCGGCCAGCGCATCGAACCGGCAACGCAAAGCCGCATGCCAGGCCAGATCGAACGGCTCCCCCTTAAGCCGCGCGCGCAGGACATAGGCGGACTGCCGAGACATACCCGCCGCCCGCGCCGCCTGCGCGACCGAGTGCGAGGATGCGAGCGCGGTGAGGAAGGTGGCCTGGCGCTCGCGCGTCCAGCCGTCGTGGCGGGTTGTTTGCGCGGTGGTTGTGGTGAGGGCGAGCGGGTTCTGCGGTGCGTTCATCCGGCAGGATAATGCACAAACGCCGCGAGTAGGAAATGCAACGGTCGCGCAGCGACCGCAAGGGCGACCGCCCGTCGCCGCTACTGCGGCGGAGCCAAGCAGCGCGGATGCACTGCGCCCGGCGTTTGAGGGTCGAAACAAACAAGTGCCATCTGCGATTTTAAGGCAGATTTTGGCGGAGTAGGAAAGTTCCTCTTCACCTTATACTTAAAAACGCCCTAATGAGATATCGCCAAACAAAAATCTAGAGCAGGTTGGGTTGATCAAACAACCTCTGTTTTTGGTCAACGAAATTCCAGAACACGCCTAACTCCGTCATGATCGCGTTTCTCGGATTTTCTTTCATATCGGAGACATAACCCAAGTCTTTTGAAAACTGGACCGCCATATCTTCGGAAATTTTCGTAATATCATCGTTCATCTGATATCTCATCAATCGTTTTTATCTTAGAAATACGCGCAATTTGCGCAGAAAGAACCGCCTCTCTTGAAAGGTGTGATGTAGAGAGGTTTGTAAATCTGGGCTGCGCCTGATAATTATTATATTTTATCGTGTAGCCATTTTCATCTTTTCTCTTGGGCGCGGAAAACACCTCTTGGAAAAACCTCGGCGCGACACCGTTGAATGGCTCAAAGGTCACAGACCCCTCAATCGGCTCGCGCTCTCCGTCCTCGTCGTCTAGTACGATCTCTCTATTGAACAACTCCCCCGTCATGCTTTTTGGGTAAGGTTCGATATAGACAACTCGGTTAATACCGGCCGCAATGATATGCCGTCCACACATATGACACGGGAACGTGGTCGTATAAACGGTACCTTCGTCGACCGAAGTCCCTCTTCTGGCTGCTTCGATAAACGCGTGCATCTCAGCATGAACAACACGCCCGAATTCGATGAGATTGGATACGCGCAAATCTTTAAACTCGCTTTGGAATTTCCCAAAGATTAAATCGGCGACAGTCGCGTTAACATCTTTCCCGATATCTTCAGTCAAGTGGCCCTTCTGGTTAAGGAATTCCATCAGCTCCTTCACGATATCAATCTTTTTCACGGCGTTGAAATCTCGGCCAGTGGTAAAGTCTCGATTGTCATTCCTTTGCTCATCATCCGACCAATGCGCACCGCCAGAAGGAAGTGGAACTTCGTTACACCCCCGAGCTACTACAAAGCCGTCTCGATCTACTATGATCGCACCGATCTGTCGTGAAAGATCCGCCGAACGAAAAGCAACTGCCTGCGCTTCAAACATGTGCATTTCGTCACGCGTGGGCGTGACATATGGATGACCGAAAACGAGGCTCAAGAGCCTCTTTAACTCGGTCTCGAACTTCTCATCTTGAGAAATAAACAAATCAGCGAGATGAAACGTACTCGAGAGGTTCTGTCCTATCCGCGAGCCGGGACGCTTCCGATCCAGTTCAATTAGGTTGTTCGCTCTCTCTTGAAGGCCGCCCGAATCTGTAGTCTTGATAGATTTTTGGATTTGCGATACCAAATTCTCTTTTCTCTTTTGAAAAGATGAGAAGGCCGAAATCATGATGAACTTTGAGCCATATATCTTTCGAAGCAACCGAACTTCATCGGGATGCTTTAAACTATTTATGATATAGCACCTATTGTAAAGTTCGACATCTTCGAAGTCTGTGTCACACCCTTCGTCAAGAAGAAAACTTTGACGTAAGAATCGAATTCTAGACACAATTAGCGGAATGAGCGCAGCACCACTACCGACCTCAGTCCTTATAAGGTCGGCAGCATTCATCAAATATTTTACTCTCTGATCAAATTTCTCATCTCCAATCGTACGGACAACTTCCTCAGAGCACACCGATTGGATCAGGTCGCTGACCCTGATTTGAAAGCTTTCATATTTGTAAGCACGCAATAGTTCAGTGAGCGAGTCCGCCACGGAAGGTAAATCAGTACCCGTCGGACCAGCTATTCCAATGACAAGCTCGGGTTTAGGGTTTCCACGCTCATAATGCTTCATTCAAAAAGCGCCCAAATTGTCTAAAACTTGGCTTCAACTATTTATCTATCTGAGACCAGTAAAGCCCGCGGACCCACCATTCCACGAATTTTCGGCAAAAGCGCAAAGCTCAAATCGCGCCTCCGGTAGGAAAAGCTATCACTTCTTTCTATTCTACCGCTTGCAGCCCCTCACTCCGCCACCGGCGTCACCCGCGCCGTCACTTTGATCTCGACTTCGCCCTCGGCTGCGTAGAGCCGGACGATGTCGATTGCGGTCCAGGCCGGGAATGGCGCTTTCACATAGCGGTTCTTCACCGCCGCCAGCGCGGGGAGCGAGGCGTCTATGTCGGTGTGGTAGGTGGTGATGTCGATCACGTCGTCCCAGCTCGATCCTGCGCGTTCGAGCACGCTGCCGATATACTGGAAGGTGCGGTCATAAGCGTCCTCGCGCGTCATGCCCTCGGGTGCAGGCCCCGCGATCACGCCGGAGAGATACACGGTGTCGCCGTGGATCACCGCCTCGGAAAAGCCGAACTGCTCCATGAAAGCGCGCGCGCCTTCTTCTTCGGGCATGAGGGTCTGCTTGGCGGTCGAGGTCTCGGCATCCGCATGGTGATCGGCGAGCGCGGCGGTTCCGGTGACGAGGCACAGGGTCGCTGCGGCAATATGCAGGTGTCTGATCATTCTCCGATCTCCTCTTCAGGCAGGTACAGCTTCTCGCCCTTCTCGCGATACAGCTCACTCATCTCCTCCATCCCCGCCTCGTTCTCGGCGCGCTCTGCGGATGAGTGTTCGCCTTTCAGGTCTTCGCTCGCGAGGTAGCTTTCGCTGTTCTGCTTCGCCGCGAACTCGCGCACTTCCTGGCTGATCTTCATCGAGCAGAACTTTGGCCCGCACATCGAGCAGAAATGCGCGGTCTTGGCGCCTTCCGCCGGGAGCGTCTGGTCGTGATATTGCTCGGCGGTTTCGGGGTCGAGCGAGAGGTTGAACTGGTCCCTCCAGCGGAATTCGAAGCGGGCCTTTGACAGCGCATCATCGCGGACCTGGGCTGCCGGGTGGCCCTTGGCCAGATCGGCGGCGTGGGCGGCCAGCTTGTACGTCACCACGCCGACCTTCACATCGTCGCGGTCGGGCAGGCCCAGGTGTTCCTTCGGCGTCACGTAGCAGAGCATCGCGGTGCCGTACCAACCGATCTGCGCTGCGCCGATGCCGCTGGTGATGTGGTCGTATCCCGGCGCGATGTCGGTCACCAAAGGCCCGAGCGTGTAGAACGGAGCCTCGCCGCACGCCTCCAGCTGCTTTTCCATGTTCTCCTTGATCTTGTGCATCGGGACATGGCCCGGCCCTTCGATCATGACCTGCACGTCCTGCGCCCAGGCACGCTTGGTCAGCTCGCCCAGCGTGTAGAGCTCGGCAAATTGCGCTTCGTCATTGGCGTCGGCGATCGAGCCGGGGCGCAGGCCATCACCCAGCGAATAGGCAATATCGTAGGCGGCACAGATCTCGCTGATCTCGTCGAAGTGCTCGTAGAGGAAGCTTTCCTTGTGATGCGCGAGGCACCATTTCGCCATGATCGATCCGCCGCGGCTGACGATGCCTGTGACGCGCTTGGCCGCCATCGGGACGAAGGGCAGGCGAACGCCCGCATGGATGGTGAAATAGTCGACGCCCTGTTCGGCTTGCTCGATCAGAGTGTCGCGGAATACGTCCCACGTCAGGTCTTCGGCCACCCCGCCGACCTTTTCGAGCGCCTGATAGATCGGCACGGTGCCGACGGGCACGGCGGAATTGCGGATGATCCATTCGCGGGTGTCGTGGATGTTGCGGCCGGTGGACAGGTCCATGATCGTGTCCGCGCCCCAGCGGGTCGCCCAGACCATCTTGTCGACTTCGGTCGCGACGTCGCTTGCGACAGCGGAATTGCCGATATTGGCGTTGATCTTGACCAGAAAATTACGCCCGATCGCCATCGGCTCGGTTTCCGGGTGATTGATGTTGTTGGGGATGATCGCCCGCCCGCGCGCGACTTCATCGCGGACGAATTCCGGGGTGATGACATCGGGAATTTCCGCGCCCCAGCTTTCCCCGTCGCGCACCAGATCGGCGGCGATTTCGCGGCCAAGGTTCTCCCGCTCGGCGACATATTCCATCTCCGGCGTGATGATGCCCTTCCGGGCGTAGTGGATCTGCGTGACATTGTGCCCCGCCTTTGCGCGCAGCGGGCGCTTCACGGCGTTGGGGAATTGCGGGACGCCGCCGGACCGGTCGGGGCCAAGCTGGCCGTTATCCTCCGGCTTGACCTCGCGGCCTTCGTAATCCTCGACATCGTCGCGGGCCATGATCCAGTCGCGGCGCAGCTGCGGGAGGCCGACATTGATGTCGATATTCGCGTCAGGGTCGGTGTAGGGGCCGGACGTGTCATAGACGCGTACGCTCGGCTCGCCGCCCTCCAAGTCGATCTCTCGCATGGCCACCCGCACGCCGGAGCCGGTGCGCGCGCCGACATGGACCTTGCGACTACCACGAATGGGTCCGGTGGTAACGCCAATCTCTATGGGTGAATTGATATCGGCCATGGGGTCTCTCTCCTAAAGGCGGAGGACGGACCACTGGCTGCAAACCGGCCCACTCCCTCCGCCGATGCTAATCGGTTCAGGTTCAACGGGTCGGACAGCGCTACCTGCCCCTCTCAGCGAAAGCTCGCTCCCCGGGGATGTCTTCGATGTTACGCGCATCGCCGGCCCGCGTCCAGCCGGATCAGGGCCGGATGTGCGCGCAGCGCTGCGTGAGGCCGCGTCAGTCCTGATCGACCGGCAGTTTCAGCAGGCACAGCGCCAGCAGCAGCGTCGCCAGAACACCAGAGCCACCGGCCAGCGGGATCTCACCCATAAAGCCGCGGCCCAGCGCCATCGACAGGGTGTTGGCGACCAGAGCGACTACGCCTACCAGCGCGGTCAATCCGCCCAGTGTCTTCGCGCCGCCATTCATCCGGGCCATGCCGAACACGATCGCGGCCAGAGCGAGCAGCACCTTGGCCGCGTTGTAGACCATGAACGAGAACGCCACGATGGCACCGGCAGCCGGGGCTGTCGCCTCGATTTCCGTTGCGACTTCGCGGAACGGACCGAACATGGTCAGGCCAACGCCGACCTGCACGACATTGAGCACCGCGCTCATCGCAATGGCGGAATATCCGAGGCTGTAGCGCTTTGAGTCAGACAGCGCCGACCCGGCGAACGCGGCGAGCAGCACGAACAAAAGCCCCTCAAGCCCCCACAGAAGCTGGCGCGGCACGTCCAACTCGGCAACGTACAAAGCGGTGTAGATCGCCTGCGTCACAGCCGCAGCAATCAACAGAAGTCCGGTGATCTGGACGGTGCGTTTGAGTGTGAATTCCATTAGGTCAGCCCCTTGTAGTCATATGTGTCGATCCGTGTTCGGGACGGCCTAGCGCAAGGTTACTCGCAGATGAACAATTGTTGCGACAGGGCAAGCACCCGCGTTGAAAGCCAAGACGACTGACCCAGCTCTATCGCCTTGATGCCAACGCGGGCGAGATCGCCGTGCGTTTCGGTGCGAAGCTCGGCGACGATCCGTGGTCCGGCGGCTATGTCGCACCGGGCCGGTTCGCACCTGTCGTCACCGCCGGGCGGGAGTTTATCGCCGGGCCGCAGCCCGCAGGGAGGCGCCTGCAACCGCGCATAGTACCGCGCCTTTGGGGAGTGCTGCCGCCGCCTTCAGCCAACGATCCTGCCCGCCGAATAACAACCGTGCGCAATCCCGACAGTCCGTTCTGGATTGGAAACCTGCGCAACAGCGAGTTTCGCTGCCTGGTCCCTGCGACGTCCGTAATGCTGTGGGGCGGCGGCACCGATTACGAAGGCCGCAGGCTGAAGCACTGGTTCGCGCCGCGAGGTGACGGGTTGTTCGCAATGGCAGGCGTCTGGAAAGACGAAGAGGTGCCCGGTTTCGCGGTGCTTGCCGTTGATGCCGTCGGAGAGCCTGCCCGAGCCGGGTGCAAGTCCATGCCCATTACCGTCTCGTCCGACGAAGAGGCTCGCCAGCGCTGGCTCCATGGGGCGTGGGACAGCGCCTGCAAAGTGATCGAGTGTGCCGGCAGCGCACCGCTGATCGAGCAGACACCAGCCCCGTGACCTTGCGGATCAGATCAGTAGGTAGTCACGCCGCGACGCACCGGCGCATGCCGGGTCATTTGCGGCGCGTTCACCCCGGGATGCGGCTGTAGATACTGACGCTGCACCGCCGTTCCGATGCCGAACGCATCTTCCTCTTCGGCAAGACCGCGTTGGTAGCGGGCATAGGCACCTGTCTGCCACGCATTGCCCGTCGCGCGCCCGGTGGCATTCAGCTCCAGCGCAAAGGTCTGTTCGCGGAACCCGGAACCGCCACCATAAACCGATTCATACCATTCTTCGGCTTCCAGCCTTTCGGCGTTGGTCATCACACCGGCCCCGGCGGCTGCATCGCCGACAGCTCGATTATCGATGCCCAACCTGTTGCAGATTTCACGACCGTCGACGAAAAGGCCTCTCGCCCGGCGCTGACTGGCGAGCAGCCGCCCCATCCGGAACCATTGCTCACAATGACGCGCTTCGTGCGTTACCGTATCCCCCAACTCCGCAATCTTGGCGATCATTTCGTCCTGGGTTTGCCCTACCCGCCCGATGGCCATGCCCATATCGACCTGCAGGGTCCATGGACCGAAATCGAACTGCCCGGCCAGGCCCGGAAAGGTAGCGACCTGCACCGCGGGCGGCGTGACGCCGATCGCCCGCAATTCGGCAACAACGATGTTGGCGATGGCAAGGGTTCGTTGTCGTGGGAGAGATCCGGCCCAGTTTGCCTCACTGGCCGCCATGGCTGCCACGATCCGGCCGATTACTGCGGGATTACGAAGTCCTGTTGGCATGCGATTCGCTCCTCCTCTTACCTCAGGCGATGGTGTCAGTCTTACCATGAATGACGCAAGAACAATCCGCTCCGGTCGCAATCAGATCACGCTCCTGCGGCAACACTACTCCTGAGGCGGTCGATATTGAAGTGGTGATAGTCGCGTTGACTTACGGAACTTCAGGAACCGGAACCTGCTGTCCCTCTCCGGTGAAATAGTCCCAGCCGCTGCCTGCCAGCCAACCGGGTTCACGCGCCGGGACATGCATGCCAACAGCGCTTTCAGAATTGAGGGTCATTCCAACCAAGCTCTCGGGATCGTCGGTGTTGAGAAACCAGAACGGCACAATCGCAAGACCTGTTCTGCTGCGGCTCAGGAACTTCCTGTGCGGAACGAAATATTCAGCGCCCGGATCGGCATCGCCCAGATGCATGACGCGCCAGAACGCAATCTCTCCCGACCGTTGTGGTGCGGGGCTGATCGTCGAGACCCGAAAGGTGAGGTTGTGAACCTCGGCGTGTCGATCCGGCCAGCCGCTATGCGGTGATCGGAACGCTTCGACAGTGGCCCCGGCGATCTCGAATGTGTCCGATTGCTCGCCGTTTTCGAGCGCGATCCCAATAACGCGTGCAGCGAAACTCTCCTCCCACAAATCCGAACCGCGCAAACGCTCCACCGCCTGCTGCGGCGCGACCAGTTGCAATTGCGGCTGCGCGGTCAGCATCCGGGCGAGATGGGTTTCGGAAAAGTGATCGCCATGCGCGTGGCTGACGAACACGGCGGTGACCCCGTCATAGGGCGGCGCCCCGCCGACGATCCGCTGGATCAGATCGGGCGATAGCTTCTGAAGCGAGCCGAAGTGATCGTCATAGAGCGGATCGAACAGGAACTTTGCCGGAGCATCGCCTGACCCGAGATTGGCGCTGACCCCGGCATTGAGGATTGCTGTCGCCGCACCTGCGGACTCATCCGCTGAAGGGGATGGAACCAGCGCCGCCTCATCGGCAGCACAACCCGCGAGCGTCAAAGTGACGGCGGCGAAAAATGTCGGGACTGATCGAAGCATGGGCATCCTCGCTGCTCTTTCCATCACGCTAGGCTCGCCCGGCCAGCGCTGTCCATCCCGCACGGCCAAAACGATGCAAAAAGGCCACGCACGAGGTGCCGTTTTGAGAAACCTGCCCGCAATGTCGTCCCGGTACTTTTACTTAGGATGAACTTGCGCTTTTGTGCTCGCCAACAGGGGCGCACATTCAGACAGAAGTCACACTTCTGTCCGTCCCTGCGTGCTGTTTTCAGGGGACGAACATGAAGACCAAATATCTGCTTTCCACCGCTCTCGTTTTCGGTTCCGCGACGGGCCTGCTTGTCACGCCGCAAGAGGCACAAGCCGAAGCCTGCCTGCTTGATACCAATGAGAACGGCGTGGCAGACATCATTGTCGATACGACCGGTAACGCGACCTCCGATGATGGCGATCAGGAACTCGCCTGCGGGGTCGACTCCGATGCCAGCGGTGCGAATGCGACGGCATTGGGTTTCAGCTCGACGGCAAGCGGCGACAATTCGGTTGCTGTGGGTGCGGGCGCGACTGCCAGCGGCACAGATGCAACCGCGGTTGGCGCAGGCGCGCAGGCGGCCGGGTTCGGCACGGCAGTTGGACGGCTCGCCATTGCCAGTGCAAGCGAAGCGGTAGCAGTCGGCCAGAACAGTGACGCGACCGGAGTGGCGGCAGTTGCCGTGGGCACCGATGCACAGGCGACCTCGACTGCGGCGATATCCCTTGGACGCCAGGCAAATGCGTCGGCCCAGGATGCGATCGCTATCGGACGCACGAGCGCTGCAAGTCAGAACGGAGCGCTGGCATTCGGCGCCTTCGCCACCGCGAGTGGCAGCGGCAGCATCGCCTTTGGACGGTCGACGCAGGCGAGCGCTGCCAACGCCACAGCGCTTGGCGCAGAGGCTGACGCACAGGGCGACTCTAGCCTCGCGCTCGGTGCGAGGTCACAGGCGTCTTTCGCAAACTCAGTGGCCTTGGGCGCTGGATCAGTCGCCGATGAGGCGAATGTCATATCGGTCGGAAGCAACGGATCGGCGCGTCGGATCGTCAATGTGGCAAGCGGTGTGGCCAATACCGACGCGGTCAATGTCGGGCAGCTCAACACAGAACTAAACAATTTTATCTTTTCCAATGACCTGCAGTTTTTCTCTGTCAATGGTGGCGGTGGTTCGGGCATAGCGAACGGGACTGCGGCCATCGTTATCGGGCCTGACGCCCGAACATTCGCATCAGACGCGATCGCGTTCGGTCGATCGTCGACAGCGAGCGGCTCCGGCAGTGTCGCGATAGGCGCCGAAGCGAACGCCACATCGGCCTTCTCACCAGGTGTGGGAGCTGTAGCCATCGGTGATGGGGCGTCGGCAATCAACGGCAGCACGGCAGTCGGATCAGAATCATCAGCCGCGCAGGACGCAACCGCGTTCGGGCGGCTCGCGCTCGCAACCGCGCAGGGTTCCTCAGCTTTCGGCGACGGCGCTAGTGCTTCGGCGGACCGCGCCATAGCCATCGGCTTCGGCTCATTCGCAACCGAAGCCGATACCGTTTCGATCGGTCGGCCGAGCGCAGAGCGACGCCTGGTCAACCTAAGGGCAGGCACGGCCGACACCGATGCGGTGAATGTAGGTCAGCTAAACAGCGCGATTGCAGGTCTCGCGGGTAGTGGTGTCAGCAATCCCTTCGTCGTTGTCGCTTCCGACGGGACAGGCGCGAGTGCCGCTGGCGCCGATGGTGTCGCCATTGGTCAGGAAGCAGGGGCCGCAGCTGTGGACACCGTCGCCATCGGTCGTGACGCACTTGCGACTGTTTTCGGTTCCGTTGCCCTTGGCGCGGATTCGCGTGCGGATGAGGCCAATGTGGTCTCGGTCGGAAGCGTCGGAAACGAGCGCCGGATCGTCAACGTGGCAGTGGCGACCAATGGCACCGATGCGGTGAATTTGAACCAGCTCAACAGCGCGATCGCGGGGGTGTCCGGTGGTAGCGGAGGCGGGAGCATCTATGTTGATGTAAATTCATCCGGTGCCGGCGCAAACGCTGATGGCAACGATTCGATAGCGATTGGTGAAGATGCCCGGACATCGGATTTCGATTCGCTTGCAGTCGGGCGGTCCGCGACTGCAGGAGCAGAAGCTACCATCGCGATTGGCGCACAATCGAGCGCTACGCCTGAATTCTTCAATGGGATCGGCACAATGGCGATCGGATATGCCGCATCAGCAGTAGATAGTGGCACAGCCATTGGGTTCAATTCGCAAGCCGGTTCAAATGGTACTGCGGTCGGTAGGTTCGCAACAGCAACCGCTCAGAGTTCTTCGGCATTCGGCGACAACGCGGCAGCCTCGGCTGAGAACTCGATCGCCATTGGTGCCGGAGCGAACACTTCTGCGTTCAATGCAGTCGCAATTGGCGCATCATCTCTCGCGGACCAGGCCAACACCGTCTCTGTCGGCAGCGTCGGGAATGAGCGGCGGATCGTCAATGTCGCGGCCGCAACCGA
This sequence comes from Pseudomonadota bacterium, assembly GCA_039033835.1. Taxonomy (GTDB): domain Bacteria; phylum Pseudomonadota; class Alphaproteobacteria; order Sphingomonadales; family Sphingomonadaceae; genus Erythrobacter. The sequence continues at coordinate 49,427 of JBCCBW010000012.1, read as the reverse complement.
TGATACCGATGCGGTCAATCTCGGGCAGCTCAACACCGCGATCAGCAATGTCGAGGCTGGCGGGACTCCGTATCTTGCGGTCAGTTCAACAGGTGCTCCGGCGGACGCCACCGGAACCGACACCGTCGCTCTGGGGCGCGAGGCTCAGGCTGGCGGGCTCAACACCACCGCTCTTGGTTCAGGCGCGCGGGCCAATGGTATTCAGGCCACCGCCGTGGGCGCTGGGGCTGAAGGGACCGGTACCGGCGCGCTCGCTTTCGGTGCGTTCTCAACCGCGCGCGGAACGTTCTCGACCGCGCTGGGCTATACCAGCTTTGCCCCGGCCGACCGGTCCACAGCCATAGGCAACAACTCGCAGGCAACAGGAGTTCAGGCCACCGCGATCGGCTTTGGCACTCGCGCACTGGCCGCCGATGCGGCAGCGATCGGTTCGGGTGCGCAGGCGACACAGGTGCGCTCGGCAGCGGTCGGTGCCGGCGCATCTGCGGCACAGGTCGATTCCACCGCGATAGGCAGCGGAGCGACCACCACTGCCGCCAACCAGGTCGCGCTGGGCGGCGCGGGCAGCGCGGTGCGGATCGGGGATATCGAAGCCTCCACCGCCGCGCAGCAGGGGCCGGTCGATGTCGTGACGGTCGATCAGAACGGTACACTCGGCCGCCAGACGGTCGCGACCGCTGCTTCGGTCGAGAATGTGCGCGTCTCGATGAACGCCCTGTCAGCGATCAGCGATGCGCAGTTCGGGCAGCTGCAAGACAGTGTTCTCTCGCTCAATGGCCGGGTGACGGGACTCGAATTCCAGCTGGAGGATCTTGATCAGCGCACGCGCGGCGGGATCGCGGCGGCCATGGCGATGAGCGGTCAGATGATCGTGCCCGACAGCAACGTCTCGGTCAGCCTAAACGCCTCGACCTATCAGGGTGAACAGGGCTTTTCCGGATCGGTCGCCGCGCGTGTGACCGAGAAAGTCTACATTTCTGCTGGCGTCACTGGCTCAACCGCGCCGGACAGCACCGGCGGCCGCGTCGGCGTAGCGTTCGGGTTCTGAGCCGCAGGACAAGGCCGGGCGGTGGAAAGCCGCTCGGCCTCCCCTTTGTCAGGCAAGATATCGTTCGAACAGCGCCGGCATAGCTCTTGCCGAACGTTCGATCAGCGCCCGCCCGCGTGATGATCGCCCGAGAACGGACTGGCCGCGCATCTGTGCCATCATGATCGCGGCCACGTCCTCAGGATCGGCATCCTCGGTCAGCTTGCCTGCATCACGCCAGCGCTCGAACGCGGCGACCAGCGTATCATACTGTTCCTCGGTCAAGCCACTCATCCGCTCACCCAATTCGCCATCGCGATTGGCAAGCTCCTGCTGCGCACCAGCGACAAGACAGCCCGATGGCCTCGATGGATCGAGTAGAGTCGCGGCCTGCGTTGCGAAAAAAGTCGCGATCGCTGTAAGCGGATCGTCGTCGGAAAACGCGTCGAGCAGGTCCATCGACACTTCCGCCTCATAGTGAGCAATGGCGATCTCGAACATCGCGTCCTTATTACCGAAAGTATTGTAAAGGCTTTGCCTTTTCAGCCCGGTTGCACCTTCGAGTATACCAATCGAGGTCGCCTCATACCCGTTTTCCCAGAACGCATCAGTGATTTTTTCGATCACCTCTGCACGGTCGAAGGAGGCAGAACGCATATTTTTGACCTTTCGTTCAAATAAAGTGTTGACTGATCGTTCAAGGTCATTTAGCCATTTTTACCGATCAGTCAACAAAGGGCAAAACCATGGCGAATGTCACCCAATCAGGCCGTCTCGCCGATAAGAAAGCCGTCATCACCGGCGGCACCACCGGCCTCGGTCTAGCCACGGCCAAGCGCTATCTGGAAGAAGGCGCACGGACCATTATCACCGGCCGCAATCAGGAAGGGATCGACGCGGCACTCGCTGAACTGGGCGAAGGCGCGCATGGCTTCGTCGCGGACTCAACCTCGCTGGCCGATCTGGCAGCGCTAGCCACGTTCGCCAGAGAAACATTCGGTACAGTCGATATTCTGTTCGCCAATGCCGGGAACGGAGTGTTCGCGCCGATCGATCAGGTCGACGAGGCGCTCTATGCCCGCCAGTTCGACCTTAATGTCAAAGGTGCCTTTTTCACCGTACAGGCGTTCTTGCCGATCCTGTCGGATGCGAGTTCGGTGATCCTGACATCATCGGCGGTGCACGCAAAGGGCGCGCCGGGCGGCACGCTCTATTTCGCCAGCAAGGCAGCGGTGCGCTCCTTCGCTCGCACAATGGCCGTGGAACTCGGCGGACGCGGCATCCGGGTCAATACGCTTAGTCCCGGCATCGTGCCGACCAACTTCCACGCCAATTCCAACGTTCCCAATCCCAAGGAGCTCTACGAACAGTTCGAGGCGATGGCTGGTAAAGGTGCGCCGCTCGGCCGCGCGGGGACGCCGACCGAAATCGCCGAAGTCGCGGTGTTTCTGGCCTCTGACGAGGCCAGCTTCGTCACCGCCGCAGATTATGTCGCCGACGGTGGATGGATGAATGTTTGATCTGACCAGGTGCAGATGGCCAGCTGCCGTCATTCAAGCGGGACTCACTCAATCACACGGCCGCGCACCATGACGAAATCGACATCCTCCAGCACGGTCACGTCGGTCAAAGGATTGCCCTCGAAAGCAATTAAATCCGCCGAATATCCCGGTGCGAGTTTCCCGATTTCATCTTCCATTCCCAGCACCTGCGCCGCGCCTGTCGTCGCCGCCGTGATCGCCTCCTTCGCGGTCATGCCCTGCGCCATCATCAGCGACAGCTCCTGCGCGTTGCGGCCATGATCGAACACGCCCGCATCGGTGCCGAATGCGATGGTGACGCCCCATTTGCGGGCACGGTCCATGAACACCTTCGCGGTCTCGGCGACGGCGCGGACTTTCTCTTCGACCACGGGAGTGTAGACGCCCTGCCCCAGCCGCTCGGAAATACCCTTGAACGCCATCAGGGTCGGCACCAGAACCGTGCCGTTCTCGACCATCGCTTCGGCAGCCGCCTTGTCGATATATGTCCCGTGCTCGATCGTATCGATCCCGGCCTTCGCCGCCATCTCGATGCCGCGCGCGCCATGGGCATGGGCCATGACCTTCAGGCCAAGCGAATGGGCGGTGTCCGCGATGCTTTTCATCTCGTCGAAGGTAAAATGCGCCTCAAGCCCGCGCCCCTGCTGGCTCAGCACTCCGCCGGTTGCGGTGATCTTGATCGTGTCGGCACCGTTCTGGCTGGCGAGACGCACCTTGGTCGCGCATTCCACCGCACCGGTGCAGGTGTAGCCGCTGTCGAGCAGTTCGTTCACCTCAGGCCGGAAACCGTTCACGTCACCGTGACCGCCGACAATGGCAAGCGCTGGCCCTGCCGCGACAATGCGCGGTCCGGGGATCAATCCCTCTTGCGTCCCACGGCGCAGCGAAAACGCGGTGTTCTGCGCGCTGCCCGCTTCGCGCACGGTCGTAAATCCGGCCAGCGCCGTCAGCCGCGCATTCTTGGCTCCGACCACCACGCCCCAATCATCGGGTTCGGTCGCCTCTTTCCAGAAATCGCCGCCCGGATCGCCTGTAAGGTGAGTGTGCAGGTCGATCATCCCCGGCATCACCGTCTTGTCGGAAAGGTCGATCTCGCGGTCGGCATTCGTTTCGCCCTCGCCTGCCAAAATGCTGACGATCCGGCCATCCTCGACGATGATTACCGCTGGCCCGGTCGGCGCGCTGTCTGCATCGGCGATCACGCTGCCAGCGCGAATGGCAATCGTTTCCGCAGCCACCGGCGCGGCAATCATCGCGGCGACCGCAGAACCAGTGCAGGCGAGTTTTGTGAGCAATTTCATGAAGTCTCTCTCCCTTTAACGCGATGATGGCGCGGGAGAGCGCGCAGCACAAGCTTCATCCGGGGGCAAGCCGACTTGTGTATCATTTGCGTTACGCGGGCTGTCGGTTATGACATCTCGCAACTTTCCATCAACCAGGGACAATATTCGCATGATCCGGTCGCTCGCCAGAACCACCACTCTTACCGCAACCTTGCTCGCCGGGGCCTCACTCGCCGCCACCGCGCAAGCTCGCCCGATGACGCCCGAAGACGTCGCCAAGATCGAAAGCGTCGGCGCGATCGCCGTTTCGCCCGATGGCACGCGGATCGCCTACACCACCTCAAAGCTGCCAGACGTGACCGAAGGCGAAGACAATGGTGGCTTCAAGAGCGAGTTGAAGGTCGCAACCGCGCCCGATTTCGCGCGTGAATATCTGCCCGAAGACATCAGCCCGGCTGGCGTCTCTTTCTCGCCCGATGGCCGGATGGTCACATTCATGTGGGCCAAGGACGAAGAAGACCGCGCGGTCTGGGGTGTTCCGGTCGATGGCGGCACTTACAAGAAGCTGGCGGCAGTCGAAGATACCGGCGTGCGCAGTTACCGCTTCAGCCCCGATGGCAGGACCATCTACCTGCTGACCGGCCCTGCCGAAGACAAGCAACGGACCAAGCAGCGCAAGGCCGGTTTCAACTCCAAGGTTTACGAAGAAGAATTCAAACCCGCGCGCATGTTTGCGGCGGCGTTTGGCAACGAGGTGGATGAAAACCCGCGAGAGATCGCGCTGCCCGGTTTCGTCAGCGCTTTCGACATCGCGCCAGACGGCTCTTTTGCAATCGTCGACACTGCGCCGACCCCGCTGGTCGATGACAGCTACACCAAGAAGCGGGTCAACATCATCGACCTCGCCACCGGCAATATCCGCGCCGTTGTCGAAACGCCGGGCAAGATTGACGACGTCGAAATCTCGCCAGACGGTTCGCAGCTTTCGCTGATCGCAGGCGTCGATATGAACGACCCGGCGGCGACCACGCTCTACATGGTTGACACCGCCAACGGCGCATTGACCGCCGTGAACGAAGGCGAAGCCGAGGCTGTGGTAGACACCGAATGGCTCGAAGATGGCCGTCTCGCCACTGTCGTGCATGTCGGAGCGCAATCGGTGCTGCGGATGTACGATGCCAGCGGCAAGATCTCGGGCGAGGTCGATCCGGGCGAGTTGATCCTGACGCGGCTCGATGCCGCAGGTGGTAAGGTCGTCGTGGCCGCCAACGCGCCGCAGCACCCGACCGAGATGTTCGTGCTGAACGGCAACAGCTTCGACCGCTGGACCAACCACAATCCATGGCTCTCCGAAATCGATTTCGGCGAACAGCGCACCTACACCTACACCGCGCGTGACGGTCAGCAGGTCGAAGGCGTGCTGATCCTGCCGGTTGGTGGCGTTCCCGAAGGCGGCGCTCCGACCATCATGAACATCCATGGCGGCCCCGAAGCGCATGAGAGCAATGGCTGGCAGACCGGCTATTCCAAGCCGGGCCATATGGCTGCGGGCCAGGGCTATGCCGTATTCCTGCCGAACTATCGCGGATCGACCGGATACGGCGTCGCCTTTGCAAAGCAGCATCAGGGCAATTACACCGACCCTGAATTCACCGACATCGTCGATGCCAAGCGCGCGCTGGTCGCCGAAGGGATCACCGACGGCGATCGCACCGGCATCACCGGCGGTTCATACGGTGGCTATGCCAGCGCCTGGGGCGCGACCTATCACTCCGCCGAATATGCCGCATCGGTGATGTTCGTGGGCATCTCCAACCAGGTCAGCAAGTTCGGCACCGGCGACATTCCGTATGAAATGTACAACGTGCACAGCCGTGCATGGCCGTGGGACAACTGGACCAAGATGCTCGAAGTGTCGCCGGTCTATCACGTCGACAAGGCCAACACACCGACGCTGATCATGCATGGCGAAGAAGACACCCGCGTCGATCCGGGTCAGAGCCTTGAGCTGTATCGCGCACTGAAAGTACGCAAGCCCGATGTGCCGGTGCGGATGGTGTTCTATCCGGGCGAAGGCCACGGCAACCGCATGGCAGGATCGCGCTATGATTACAGTCTGCGGATGATGGAATGGTTCGACACCTACCTGAAGACCGGCGACCGCCGCGCCGAAATGCCCGATCCTCGCCCAGAGCTGGCCGAGGGTGCAAAGGGTGCGAGCCCTGACGATATCGAGGACGACAGCGCGGATTGATCCGCCGGCCACGCCCAGGCGTTTGCTTGGGCGTGGCTAAGTCGCAGTACGGATAAATATATATGAATTTTTCGACCAAACTGTTGTCGATCTTGGCTGGTGCCGTCTTGCTATTAGGCAACGGTCCCTTCGCCGATGACCGTCTTTTGGCGCAAGGCGTCGACGAAGACACCCCGGAAGAAATCTCTGCCTACGCCGACCTGTATGAAGCCCTAGATGAGGGGACCGACCACGAGGCAATGCTGGACAGCACCATGACGGTGGTCCGGCAGCAATTTGCTGCGCTGCCTGAGGTCGCGGAAGCCGAGCAATCCTATCCCGGCCTGATCAACGGGGTCATGACGGAAATCCGTCCGGTCTTTCGGGACTATCTGGAACGTCAACGTGAAGTGTATCGCAGCCATCTGATCGCAGCGATTGGGCGCGTTCTCACCCCTTCTGAGGCACGTTCTCTCGCCGAAGTTCATCGCTCGGAACTGGGACGAAGGCTGCTCCAGACCGTTTCTCTCAGCTTCAGCCCCGATGCCACACTCGAAGACAGTGCCGATTACGATCGCACTGTCGAAGGATTGGCTGCGAGATACGAGGACGATAGCACCAACGCCCAAGCCGAAACGGCGCGCACATTGACACAAGAAGAACTTGTCGAAGTGCAGGAATTCATTCGCGAAAGACCGGCGCTTCTGAAAGCCGGCAGGCTCAACCGGGAGCTCGCCTTGGTGACTGCGGAAATGAAGGAGCCTCCGAATGCAGACGAGTTGGCACGCCTGCAAGCTGCGCAAGAGAGAGCCTTCACTCGCCACCTTGGCGATTGATTGCTCTGACGCTCGCGCATCGATGGATGAGCGCCGGCGCCGGTCACCCGCGCTAATTAGCGGAGCGGTAGCGCGAACTAGAACGTATACGCCACTCCCAGCCCGCCGATGAACTGGTTGGCGCTGCCTTGTACCGAGGTGAATGGCGTGTCCTCGGCGTCTCCGATCAGCCGTGCATATCCGGCGAGGCCATAGATGCTGAACCCGCCGTTCAGCAGGTTCCCGTCGAGGTCGACCGTCAGGATCGCGAGGCTGCCGATGCTGTTGAGTCCGCCATCGGCGGTGAATTCCGCCAGCCCGGTGTCAGCGCTCTGTTGCGGTGTCACAGTGTAATAAAAGTCGGCAAAATCATCGTCGACGAAGCCCGCATTCGCCGTCAATTGCAGCGCGGTGCCGCGATCAATTGGCATGAAATAGCCGACGCTCGGCTCGATCAGCATGCCGTTATGCGCGCCCAATATATCCCAGCGGACCTGCGCGTTCACCGATAACCTATCCCCCTGACGGAACACGCCGGGGAATGTCACACCGCCCTGCACGCCGACCTCGATCGCCGTTTCGAGTTCTCCGGCCAGCTCGACAATCGGGTCTTCGATATTGTCTGCGCGGTCATTGCGAAAGCGGAATGCGGGGCCGAAGGAGAATGTCGTTTCCGGAGGTGCACCGGTCGGGGCCTGTGACAGCACATCGAGAACGAAGCCCGGACCGTTCGGACTGATACCGACGCCGGCCACGCGGCCAACGATCAGTGGCAGCGGAAAGACGATGTAATTGTCCGACCCCGAATAGCTCGGCACCAAACCGGCACCGATCCCGACCGTGGCCCATGTCTCGTCGAACACCGGCTTGAAACCCGGAGGCCCACCTGCGGACGGACCGCCGGGGCGTCCTTGTGGGGCGTTGCTGTCGGGCTGACCTTGGGCCTGCGCCTCTTCGGAAACGCTTTCCCCACGCTCTGAACCGACATCGGCAAGGTCGAAGTCACGTGTATCCGCATTGCTGTCGGCATGAGCGGGTGCAGTCAATGCGATGCACATCGCGAGCGTGACAGGGATTGCGGCGATGCTGGATTTTGACATTGAGAGAGGCTCCTGAAGCAAGCGCACACGCGATAGCGCTGGAAATTAATGAACGATGGCGTTTACAGTTCCAGAGTTACTCGACCAAGGGCGGATTGGATGCGTCAGAATGTGCAATCGCATAATTTTCAGTCGGTTCCCGGTTGGAGGATCCTGCGTGCGCGATCTCATGACATTGCCCCTCCCCGCCCACTCGCCTAGGGCCGATCACGCATGAGCGATTCCAATCTTGATGTGGTTATTGTCGGCGGCGGGCTGGCAGGTGGGCTGATCGCCCATGCCCTGCATCGCCAGCGGCCGGAATTCCGGATCGCGCTGGTCGAGGCGGGCAAGGTGATCGGCGGCAATCATCGCTGGAGCTGGTTCGAAAGCGACCTGTCGCAGGCAGGGCGGGACTTGATGGAGCCGTTTCGCCAGACGACCTGGCATGCAGGATATGACGTCCAGTTTCCCAAATATCGCCGCACGCTCCAGACCGGCTATTGTTCTATGGCGTCGGGTGATTTCCACGAGGGTCTGACCCGGCTGCTGCCCGAGGAAATGCTCTATCTCGGGCGCAAGGCGACCGCGATCGACGCGCGCGGGGTCGATCTCGACGGAGGTCCGGATCAGGGCGGCACCCGGCTCGATGCGCGCACCGTGATCGATTGCCGCACTTTCCAGCCGAGCGAGCACCTTCGTGGCGGGTGGCAGGTATTTCTGGGCCGCCATATGCGACTGGATGAAGCGCATGGGATCGATCGCCCGATGATCATGGATGCGGCGGTCGATCAGGTCGCCCCGCATGGCAATGGCGGCGCGTATCGGTTCGTCTATGTCCTGCCGCTGGCCGCGCATGATGTCTTTGTCGAGGATACCTATTACGCCGATGACCCGAAGATGGATCGCGGTGCGCTGTCCTCCCGGATCGATCAATATTGCCACCAGAACGGCTGGCACAACGGCGTGCCGCTGGGTCACGAGGCGGGCGTGTTGCCTGTGCTCACCGGGGGCGATTTCGCCGCCTATCAGGACGAAGTGCGCATTCCCGGCGTGGTGATCGCCGGTGCGCGCGGGGGCTTCACCCATCCGCTCACCAGCTATACGATCCCGATTGCGGTCGAAAACGCGCTCGCAATCGCGGCAGAAGCGGACCTTACCGGCACGCAGATGGCCGCCATGTTCGAGGCGCGCGCGCGAAAGCATTGGCGCAACACGGGATATTACCGGATGCTCGCGCGTTTCCTGTTTTTCGCCGCCGACCCGCACAAGCGCGTGGACATCTTCCAGCGCTTCTACGGCCTGCGCGAAGGGTTGATCGAACGATTTTATGCGGCGCGCTCTCCCTTACGTGATCGGGTCCGCGTCCTTTGGGGCAAACCGCCCGTAACTATCCCACGCGCGATGGCCGCCATGTTCAGACGCGGCAAACCGCTAAAGAAGCCAAACCAGACGGAGACACCGGCATGAATGCCCCCTTGTCGCAGAATGCCAAGCTTAACCTGACCCCTCCGATTAGCGGCAAAAAGGGCATCGATCCCGTTCTCGCCGAGACTTATGAAGGCCGCACAGCCTGCGTGATCGGTGCCGGGTTTGGCGGGATGGCTCTGGCGATCCGGCTGCAATCGGCCGGTATCAAGACGACCGTTGTCGAAGCGCGCGACAAGCCGGGTGGTCGGGCGTATTTCTGGGAAAACGAAGGCTTCACCTTCGACGCAGGACCGACCGTCATCACCGACCCGCCCTGCCTTAAGGAGCTGTGGGAACTGACCGGCCACGATATCGCCGAAGATGTCGAGCTGATGAAAGTGATGCCGTTCTACCGGCTCAACTGGCCTGACGGGACGAACTTTGATTATTCGAACGACGAAGAGCAGCTGAACGCTGAGATCGCCAAGCTCAACCCGGACGATGTGGTCGGCTATCAGCGCTTTCTGCAATATTCCGCCGAGGTCCACGAGGAAGGCTATGTGAAGCTCGGTCACAAGCCGTTCCTCGATTTCAAGAGCATGCTCAAGGCGGCACCGGCCCTGGTCAAGAAACAGGCCTGGCGCAGCGTCTATTCCATGGTGTCGAGCTTCATCGAGAGCGAGAAGCTGCGCGAGGCTTTGAGCTTCCACACTCTGCTGGTCGGCGGCAGCCCGATGAAGACTAGTTCGATCTACGCATTGATCCACAAGCTTGAGAAAGACGGTGGCGTCTGGTGGGCGCGCGGTGGCACCAACCGCTTGATCGCCGGAATGGTCCGCCATTTTGAGCGGCTAGGCGGCACTATGCGCGTCGGCGATGGCGTCAAACAGGTCCACACGATCGGCACCCGCGCCACCGAAGTGGAGACGGAAAGCGGCTGGAAAGAGCGTTTCGACGCCGTCGCTTCCAATGCCGACATCATGCACTCCTACAAGGACTTACTCTCAGGATCGCCGCGCGGTCCGAAATACGCCAAGTCGCTCAGCCGCAAGAGTTTTTCACCCTCGCTATTCGTCGTCCATTTCGGCCTCGAAGGAACATGGCCGGGTATTCCGCACCACATGATTCTGTTTGGCCCGCGTTATAAGGGGCTGGTCGAGGACATCTACAAGAACGGCGTTCTGCCACAGGATTTCTCGATCTACCTGCACCATCCGACCGTCAGCGATCCGAGCATGGCCCCGGCGGGCAAAAGCACGTTCTATGCGCTGGTGCCGGTCGCCCATATGGGCAAGATGCCGATCGACTGGGATGTCGAAGGGCCGAAGCTGGAAAAGGCGATCCTCGACGAGGTTGGACGGCGCCTGATCCCCGACATTCACGACCGGATCGTCACCAAATTCAGCTACGCGCCAAAGGATTTCGCGACCGATCTCAACGCCCATCTGGGCAGTGCCTTCAGCCTGGAACCGGTGCTGTGGCAGAGCGCTTATATGCGCGGCCACAATCGCGACGACGTGATCGAAAACTTCTACCTCGTCGGCGCGGGCACACACCCCGGTGCTGGCATCCCCGGTGTGGTCGGCAGCGCAAAGGCGACAGCCGGGTTGGTGCTGGAAGACCTGGCGGCTATGAAGACCGCATGATCAACACCTTATTCGCTCTCGCCGCCACCGGGCTCGGCCTCGGGGCATCGCCGTTGGCCGATCCGGGGCATCAACACGACTGGGTTCTGATCACCGACAACGAAGAAGGCCAGGCCTGGCGCGACACGATCTGGAACGGCACGTTCGAACAGGATGGCAAGCAGCTTGAGCTCGTCCTGCTGCGGCTCAATATCACCATTCCGAACGAGCTTATGGAGGCCGACATGGTGATGGCGGTCGATTGCTCTGCCGGGCAATTGGGGATCAAGGAAGCCTATCTGCACAGGTCGAATTTCGGCAGTGGTGTCGAGGCACCGATCGAACAATTATCGATGGATTTTGCCGATAGCCCCCCTTCCCAGTCGGATCGGGATATTATCGAAGCGGCCTGCGGGGAAACGGCTGAATAATGAAACGAATAGCGGTTTATTGCGGATCGGCCTCGCCCGAAGACCCGCGTTACATCGAGCTTGCCCGTGAAGTCGGCGCTGGCCTTGCGACGCGTGGCATTGGCGTTGTCTATGGCGGGGGTCGGTTGGGCCTGATGGGTGCAGTCGCTGGCGGCGCGAAGGACGCTGGCGGCGAAGTGATCGGGGTGATCCCCGAGGCACTGATCAAATCCGAAGTCGCCAATCACGATTGCGACGAACTGATCGCCGTCACCGGCATGCATGAGCGCAAGCAGCGCTTCACCGATCTGTCGGACGGCTTCATCACCCTGCCCGGCGGCGTCGGGACGATGGACGAGCTGTGGGAGGCGATGAGCTGGGCGCAACTCGGCTATCATTCGGACCCGGTCGGACTCCTCAACGCCTTCGGGTTCTATGACGATCTGCTGCGCTTCAACGCGAAGATGGCCCAAGTCGGCTTTGTCCGTCCAGCCCATCAGAACATCCTGATCGCCGCCGATACGCTGACCGAACTGCTCGCCAAGATGCAGGCGTACCAGCCGCATACTCCGATCTTCCGGATGAAGGCGGAGGAGCTGTAAACAGCGTTTCCATGGGCGTGGAACCGGGCCTCGAATCGAATCTGGAAACCAGCCGCCGCGCGGCTCTGGTCGAACATGCGCGCCTCGCGATCAAGCATGGCTCGCAGAGCTTCTCCGCCGCTGCACGCCTGTTTGACGAGCAAACGCGAGAGCGCGCATGGCTGCTTTATGCATGGTGTCGCCGGTGCGATGATATTGCGGACAATCAGGTGATGGGCGGCGAACTGGGTGACCAGTCGGACCTCGACAGTCGTCTCGCGCTGATCCGCAAGCTCACCGCGAAGGCATTCTCCGGTGAAGCCACCGGCGACCCGGCCTTCGATGCGCTGGGCGTGGTCGCACGTGAGTGTGGGCTGACACCGGCCATGGCCGAAGACGTGATCGCGGGCTTTGCGCTCGATGCCGAAGACTGGCGCCCGCGCACCGAGGCGGACATGATGCGCTATTGCTTTCACGTGGCCGGGGCCGTCGGCGTGATGATGGCGGTGGTGATGGGCGTCGATCCCAAGGACAGCGACACGCTGGACCGCGCAAACGATCTGGGGCTGGCCTTCCAGCTATCCAATATCGCGCGCGATATCGTCGAGGATGATGCAGCGGGGCGATGTTATCTGCCGGTCATGTGGCTGGTCGAGCAGGATATCGAGCCGGGCCAGCACACCAAACCACACCATCGCGAAGAACTGGCCGAAATGGCCGCGCGGCTGGTCGCGCTGGTCGAAAAGCACGAGGCCGCCGCTCGCGTTGGCGCCGCCCGCCTGCCCTTCCGCAGCCGCTGGGCGGTGCTGTCCGCCGCGCGTATCTATGGCGCGATTGGACGCAAGGTCAGGGCGCGTGGGACCGAGGCATGGAACAGCCGCACCTATGTGCCGCGCTGGGAAAAGGCGCTGTATGGCGCGCGTGCATTTCTCTCCGCCGCGATCAACCGCGAGAAACATCCCGACGGGCCGATCACCTGGGGGATCGCCGACTTCCGGCCCGACAGCTGACCGCGAATTCTGACGTCTGCGCGAGACGGTTTCCTTTGCAACAAAGCTGGACTAATCCCGCTCGCATGATCACCAAACTCCTCATCGCCAATCGCGGCGAGATTGCCTGCCGCATCATCCGCACCGCGCGCGAGATGGGCGTGGCGACGGTTGCGGTCTATTCGGACGCCGATGCCAAGGCGCTGCATGTGCGCCAAGCCGACGAGGCGGTGCATATCGGCCCCTCACCCGCCGCCGAAAGCTATCTGGTCGGTGACAAGATCATCACCGCCGCCAAGGAGACCGGCGCCGAGGCGATCCATCCCGGCTATGGCTTCCTGTCGGAGAACGCCGACTTTGCGCAGGCGGTGATCGACGCGGGGTTGATCTGGGTCGGGCCCAAGCCGGAGAGCATCCGTGCGATGGGTCTGAAGGACGCTGCCAAGGAGCGGATGATCGCCGCCGGTGTGCCGGTGACGCCGGGCTATCTGGGTGAGGATCAGTCGGTCGAGCGCCTCGCGAAAGAGGCCGACGCAATCGGCTATCCCGTGCTGATCAAGGCCGTTGCAGGAGGCGGCGGCAAGGGAATGCGCAAGGTCGATGCGGCGGAGGACTTCGAAGCCGCGCTCGAAAGCTGTCGGCGGGAAGCCAAAGCGAGCTTCGGCAATGACGAAGTGCTGCTCGAAAAGTGGATCACTTCGCCCCGCCATATCGAGGTGCAGGTCTTCGGCGACAGCCACGGCAATGTCGTCCATCTGTTCGAACGCGACTGCTCGCTGCAACGCCGCCACCAGAAAGTGATCGAGGAAGCCCCCGCCCCCGGCATGGACGAAGCCACCCGCGAAGAAATCTGCGCCGCCGCCGTGCGCGCGGCGAAGGCGGTCGATTACGAGGGCGCAGGGACTATCGAGTTTATCGCGGATGCGAGCGAAGGCCTGCGCGCCGACCGTATCTTCTTCATGGAGATGAACACCCGGCTTCAGGTCGAGCACCCTGTTACCGAGGAGATCACCGGGGTCGATCTGGTCGAATGGCAGCTGCGCGTCGCGAGCGGGGAGCCGATCCCGAAGCGGCAGGACGAGCTGGCGATCAACGGCCACGCGATCGAGGCGCGGTTGTATGCGGAAGACCCGGCGAAGGGGTTTTTGCCGAGTACGGGGCGGTTGGAACTGCTTGAGCTATTCCCGGAAGATGCACGCATCGAAACCGGGGTCGAAGAAGGCGACGACGTATCACCCTTCTATGATCCGATGATCGCCAAGGTTGTCGTGCATGGCGCCGACCGGAAATCTGCCCTTGATGCTCTCGAATTCCAGCTATCTGTCTCGCGTGTCTGGCCGGTCAAATCGAACAAGGGCTTTCTTGTCCGACTGTTGAAGAATGCTCGTGTCCGCAATGCTGATTTGGACACCGGATTGATCGCTGACGCTTTCGATTCACTAACGGCTGTGCCAAAGCCATCGGATCGTGTGCTGAGCGACGCGTTGTGCTGGCTCCAACGCGAGTCCACCGACTTCGACAGGTTAGCCGTTGGCTTACGTGGGTTTAGGCTGAATGCGCCAGACAAACGCACGGAAAGGCTCGATGTAGAAGGAGAAGCTCGCGATTTTGAGTTTCGCCCGACCAAGGCGGGCCAACGGTTCGAGCATGGCTTCGTCGATGTTCACCATCATGGCGACCAGTTCGTCCAGATCGAAGGTGATCTGATCCGGCTGTCATGGCCGCGCGCCGATGCTGGCGGCCAAGCCTCCGCTGCCGACGGCGCAATCCTTGCGCCGATGCCGGGCAAGGTCATCGCGGTCGATGTGGCCGAGGGCGATGCGGTCACCGCGGGTCAGCGGCTCATGGTGCTTGAAGCGATGAAGATGGAGCACGCGCTCACCGCGCCGTTTGACGGGACTGTGAGCGAGCTTTCCGCCAGCGAAGGCGGGCAGGTGCAGGTCGAGGCGGTGCTTTGTGTAGTCGAACCGGGCGTGGTGGAGCCTGTGGAACAGGGCTAACCCCCCAACCGCTCATGCTGGGCTTGTCGAAGCATTGCACTTTCTTCTAGCGCTGGTTCCGAAAAGAAGGACAATCCTTCGACAAGCTCAGGATGAGCGGATTTCCGGGGAACAGGCTCAGGGCGAGCGGGGAGAATATGGTGAGCTGGGCCAAAGAACTCGAAGAATTGCGCCGCCGCGAAGCGCTCGCCGAGGAGATGGGTGGGTCAGACAAGGTCGCGCGCCAGCACTCTCGCGGCAAGATGGATGCCCGTGCGCGGTTGGCGGCGCTGTGCGACGAAGGCTCATTCCGCGAAATCGGCAAGATCGCAGGCAAGGGCCACTACGACGAAACCGGTGATCTACAAGACGTCACCCCCGCCCCTTTCCTGTTCGGCAAAGCGACGATCGAAGGCCGCCCCGTGGTTGCCACGGCAGACGATTTCACCATTCGCGGCGGCGCGGCGGATGCGGGGATCGCGCGCAAGATGGTGCAGGCCGAGATGATGGCGCATGAGCTGAAGCTTCCCATCATCCGCATGATCGATGGCACGGGCGGCGGTGGCAGCGTCAAGACGCTCGAACAGATCGGGGCGACCTATATACCAGCCGTGCCCGGCTGGGGCGATGTGGTGCAGAACCTCGACACGGTACCGGTTGTCGCGCTGGCTCTCGGGCCGACTGCGGGCCTCGGCGCGGCGCGAACGGTCGCGAGCCATTACTCGATCATGGTGCGCGGGCTGTCGCAGCTCTTCGCCGCTGGGCCAGCCGTGGTCGATGCGATGGGATCGAATTACGAGCAGGCCAAGGATCACGGACAAGCCAAGGAAGAGCTTGGCGGCGTCGACATCCACACCCGCAATGGCGTGGTCGATGACGAGGTCGCCAGCGAGGCCGAGGCCTTCGCCCGCGCGCGCCATTTCCTTTCCTTCATGCCCGAACATGTCGGCCAGCTGGCGCGGCGTGCTGTCTCCACCGATCCGGTCGACCGGCGCGAGGAAGCGCTGCTCAGCCTCGTTCCGCATGATCCCAAGCAAGTCTATTCGATGCGCCGTGCGATGGACATGATCCTCGATTCCGGGACCGTGTTCGAGATCGGCAAGAACTGGGGCCGCGCGGCGATCACCGCCCTCGCCCGGCTCGACGGCTATCCGGTCGCCGTCATCGCCAGCGACCCGAGCTATCTCGGCGGATCGTGGGAGGCGAAGACCAGCGAGAAGGTCGAGCGCTTCGTCAAGCTCGCCGACCAGTTCCGACTGCCCATTGTCCACCTGGTCGACAATCCCGGTTTCATGATCGGGCGCGAGGCGGAGATTGCAGGTACGATCCGATATGGCGTGCAGGCGATGAACGCGATCTACAAGGCGACAGTACCGCTCGCGAGCATCGTGCTGCGCCGCGCCTATGGCATTGCTGGCAGCGCGATGAGCAATGCCGAGCGGTATCAGTACCGGTTCTGCTGGCCATCGGGCGACTGGGGCTCGCTGCCTATCGCAGGAGGGCTTGAAGTTGCCTATAAGTCCGATTTGGAAGCGAGCGAAGACCCAGCAGCCGAACTCGAAGTGATCAAGGAGCGGCTGGCGAAAGTCACCTCGCCGTTCCGATCTGCCGAGCGCTTCAATGTCGAGGACATCATCGATCCGCGCGACACCCGGCCTTTGCTGTGCGAGTTTGCAGAGCTGGCCTGGCGAAGGCTTGAAAGCGACTGAGCCCAAACCGTTCGCGCGCGATTAGCAGGACGTCATCTTCGTCGGACCGAGCGCTGCGTCGGGAGGCCCGAATAGCTTGCCCTTCTCGCTGAACAATACGAGCGCAAGGCATGCGATCCCGCTTGCCAGCAGGGCAATCGCCAGCGGCTGCGGAGTTCCATCGAACGAATAGCCTATCAGCCCGCCCAGCAGCGCCGCGGTGGTCATCCGGACGAAGCCGTGCATCGAGCTTGCCGCGCCAGCGATCGAGAAGAACGGGTTCATCGCAATCGCGCCGAAATTGCTGCCGATAAAGCCGAGCAACATCATGTTGATCGCCATCAGCGGCACGAATTGCCATAGGGTCTCGTCGGGCTGGAACGCGAAATAGACCTGCAACGAGGCAACGCCGATAAACGCGAACAGCGCCGTATGGCTGACCCGGCGCGCGCCGAACCGCTCGACGATCCGGGAGTTGGACCAGCTGGCGAGCGCCATCGCCCCGGCACACACGCCGAATACGATCGGAAAAATGTCGGGCGCGCCGAAGGTTTCGCTGATCAGCTGCTGCGAGGAGTTGATAAAGCCGAACAGCGCTCCGAACACCAGCGAGCTGCCAAGCACATAGCCGATCACGCTGGGAAGCCTGAGCGCACGCAGCATGTTTCCGGCGATCACGCGCGGGATGATCTGCTGACGGTTCTGCTCGGTAAGGCTTTCCGGCAGTCGGAAATAGACCCAGCTGCCTACGAATATACCCTGCAACGCCATCGCCACGAAAATCGCGCGCCAGTCTGCCACCAGCAGGATCAGTTCGCCGATGCTGGGCGCGATGGCGGGGACCATCAGGAAGATGACGAAGATCAGACTCATCATCCGCGCCATCTTGTCGCCGCCAACCCGGTCACGAATAATCGCCGGTGGCAGC
Organism: Pseudomonadota bacterium; assembly: GCA_039033835.1. Lineage (GTDB taxonomy): Bacteria > Pseudomonadota > Alphaproteobacteria > Sphingomonadales > Sphingomonadaceae > Erythrobacter. The sequence goes on along the minus strand of JBCCBW010000012.1, from coordinate 31,839 downwards.
GCGACAATGCCCGCGCCAAAGAACCCTTGCGCGGCGCGCACCGCAATCAATTGATCATAGGTAGTCACCATCGCGCTCGCCAGCGACAGTGCGATATAGACCGCGATTGACGTGAGCAGGATGGGGCGACGACCATAGCGGTCCGCCAAAGCCCCTGGCCAGAGCGCGCCTACGCCCGCTGTCAGCAGGTAGACCCCGATTACGAATTGCCGGTCATTCCCGGCAACCGACAGCGATGCAGCCATGTCGTCGAGCGCCGGCAGCATCGCGTCGATACCGAAGGCCTGCAGCGCCATTAGCAGCGCCATCATCCAGATCAGCTCTGTCTCGCCCAGCGAATTCCTGGGGCGCTTTACAGGCGCATCGAGGGGCTGAGCGGTGGCCATGGGCGGCTCTTTGCCTTGAGGTTCGCCCGATGACCACTGTTCTTTTCGCATGTGCACAAAATACTCCGCGCCAGCAAAGGTTCCGTCCGACGGCGCGACGCTCTATCTGCATTGTATGTCGGCAACACCGCCTCCTGAAGAAGTGGAAACCAGCGCGCCTGGACTGCGCAAGATCATCCATGTCGATATGGATGCGTTCTTTGCCAGCGTCGAACAGCGGGACGATCCGTCATTGCGCGGCAAGCCGGTTGCCGTAGGCGGTTCGGGCGGGCGCGGAGTGGTTGCGGCGGCGAGCTATGAGGCGCGCAAGTTCGGCGTCAAAAGTGCCATGCCATCGGTCACCGCCAAGCGGCTCTGCCCCGATCTGATCTTTGTGAGGCACCGGTTCGATGCCTACAAGGAAGCGAGCCGCCAGATCCGTGCGGTGTTCGAACATCACACGCCGCATGTCGAACCGCTCAGCCTTGATGAGGCCTATCTCGACGTGACCGAGGATCGGCTCGGGATCGGCAGCGCGACCCGCATTGCCGAACTGATCCGACAGGAAATCCGCGCCAAGACACAGCTGACCGCCAGTGCGGGCGTGAGCTACAACAAATTCCTTGCAAAGCTGGCGAGCGACCAGAACAAGCCCGATGGAATGTGCGTGATCCGTCCGGGACAGGGCGCGGAATTCGTGGCGGGTCTGCCGATCCGGCGGTTTCACGGGGTGGGACCGAAAGCCGAAGAGAAGATGAAACGGTTGGGAATCGAAACCGGCGCGGATCTTGCCGCGAAGGACATCGAGTTTTTGCGGGCGAACTTCGGCAGCTTCGCAGACTATCTTTATCGCGCCGCGCGGGGGATCGACCTGCGCCCGGTCAGCGCACACCGCATACGCAAATCAGTGGGCGGAGAGCGCACCTTCAGCGAGGATATTGGCGGCGGTGCGGCTCTGCGTGACACGCTGGAGAACATCATCGACATCGTGTGGGAGCGGATCGAAAACTCGAAGGCGCGCGGGCGCACAGTCACGCTCAAAATGAAGTTCATAGATTTCCAGACGATGACGCGGGCCAAATCAGTGACCGATTGGGTTGAGGACAAGGATACGTTCGGCAAGCTGGGTCGCGCGCTGCTGGAAGAGGCGCTGCCGCTGCCCATGCCGATCAGGCTGATGGGGCTGACATTGTCAAACCTCGACCATGGCGATGCCGACGAAGCGCCCAAGAAAGACGAGGCTCAGCTATCGCTGTTGTAAGCCGCGTTTGCGCCAAATCTCGATCCGCGCGCGGGTTACCCGGCCCAGCGGTTCGGGCAGCGAATGTGTGGGGAAGAAGCGCGCTTCGATCACCTCGCGCTGGTCCGGCCTGGGCCGGGCGTCGCTGATCGCCGCAAACAGATAAGCCTTGTGCGGGGAGCCGGACACTTCCTCCTCGACCACGCCAAGCGACTGCATCTGTTTCAGCGTCATGCCGAGCTCCTCCTGCACCTCGCGCCTCGCCGCAGCTTCGGGATCTTCACCCGCGCCGACGCCGCCGCCCGGAAGCGCCCAGACCTTGGGGCCGTAGGAATGGCGAAGCAGCAGCACGCTTCCCGAAAGGTTGCTTATAATCACGGCGCAGCCTGCAAGCTCGACCTTGCGAAAGCGCCGCCAGCGATGCCGGATGCGAAACGCCAGCGGCATGAGTGCCCGGTGCAGGGGCGCAGGGAGCAGTTTTTCGATCAGGCGAAGCATGTGATGGGAATGTTGCGTTCACACGCTGCCCCGAGCAACCGCGCGACCGGAAAATCATGGTCTCCCGCAAGAGCTGCATCCAGCACCGCGCGCTTCTCATTGCCCCGGATCAGAAACATCAACGCGTCCGTATTCAGCAAGGCGGGTATGGTGAGCGTAATCCTGTCGAACGGCGCCTCTGGCGGCAGGGGGTCGGGAGTGATTTGCCTGACCATCTGGGAATCATCGACCTGCGGGTCTGTGTTGGGGAAGAGCGAGGCGATGTGGCCATCTGCTCCCATGCCAAGCCAGACGAGTGCAAAGTGCGGCGGGGTGGCATCGGGCTGAAGCGCAACGACGCGGGCTCCTGCCGGTTCGAACGCAGCGCGGATCTTGCCGGTGTTCGATGCTGCATGATCCTCCGGCACCACCCGGTCATCACCTGGCCAGATATCGAGCCGGGCGAAATCGAGATCGCGCTGGACCAGCGCCTCGAAGATCGGAAACGGGGTCGACCCGCCCGGCACCGCAATCGCGCAGCGGCCCTCGCTCGCGGTAAGCGCAGCGCGCAATCTGGCCTCCAGCCAATCGGCCACGGCGGCATCGTCCGCATTTTCGAAAAACTCGACCTGTTCCATACATTCTCCGGCAGTTTTGGCGGCATAGCAAAAGGGCCGCTCCCGGCTACCCGGAAACGACCCTTCGGTTCTCGGACGCTTGACGCGCCTCCTGCTTATCCAGTTATCCGAGCAGTGAGCGGAGGAACCACACACGCTCTTCTGCCATATCGGTCCAGTCGTCGAGCAGACCGTCCGTGGCGTTGTCGCCAGCCTGTTCGGCCAAGTCCTTCATGCCTTTGAGACGTTTGACCATCGCGGCGTTATCATCGCGCAATTCGGCGATCATGTCCTCGGCAGAAAGCGAGGCGCTGTCCTGATCCTTCACCACCGTATGCCCTGCGATCATGCCGACCGAGGTGATGGTATCGCCGCCCAGTTTGCGGGCGCGCTCGCCAATCGCGTCGATCTGGTCGCGAATTTCAATCGCCTGCTCGTCAAACAGCAGGTGAAGGTCGCGAAAACGCGGGCCCTTTACGTGCCAATGAAAGTTCTTGGTTTTCACGTAGAGGGCGAAATGGTCGGCCAGCAGGCCGTTGATTTCGGCGACGAGTGCGGTGGTGGAATTGTTGTTCGGGTCCAACGTATTGGTCCTTCTGATCTGGTGTTAGGCGCTTTGCATGGGGGGAGAGCGCTCCGTTTGGGTTCACTTTATCAATGGTTCAAACGCGTGAAGGTTTCGAGAAATTCCAATTCGCAAAAATCGAATAAAGCGATTAATAAAGTGCGTAACGAGCATTCAATCCGATAAATAACGCCGCAACAATCAAACAGACCCCCATCGCCTTGCGCAGCGAGCGAAGCGGGAATTTCGTCTCGATAGCGGCACCCATGAACCAGCCCAGAGCGATCGCGGCGAACCCACCGAGTGCTCCTCCGATCACCGTGAGCAGCGGATAGGTCGCCTCGGCAGCGAAGGCGAAGACCACAAACCGGGCCGCATCGCCCAGTTGCCGGGCAAGCAGCACGATGCCGATTGCGCCGTAGGATCGCGTGGGCTCGCCCATGGCTTTCAGGCGGACCGGCCAGCCAAGCTCGAATGCGGCGATAGCGAGCGCGAAAGCGACCAGCATATCGGCAGCGCGCGGCGGCAGGATCGCCGCCAGTGTCGCCCCGGCATAGGCCATCACGCCTGCGCTAATCAGAGCGCACACCCCGCCGACGAGCAACAACGGGACCGACCGCTCAAGCGCATCGGAAAGCCGCGCCACGATCAGCTGATCACGCCCACCAAGCACAATCGCGAAGACCAGCAACAGGCAGAAAAGAAACGAGTCCATACACGGCGCTCTAGCACGGCATCGCGCTTGAGCCAGCGCACAGGATCAGCTCATATCAAAGCGAACCATCGATACGCAAAAGTGCGACCTGCCCTCTGACCAAGCGATATCAGACGAACCTGAAGCCCGGGTCGCCGCCTATCAGACTGGTGTTCGTGACATTGGTGAATGTGCTTCCCTGTTCGAAGACTTCGTGAAAGCCGGTCTGCTCGAACGACTTCAGGAATTGCATCGCGGTCGCGCCGATCACGCTGCCGTCGTTGAACCGCGACCTGACAACTTCGACGCGCCCCAGATCGGTCGTGTCGGGCGAAGTGTGAACGCCGAGCATGTTCTTGGCCGAAGCCGTTTCGAGCACACAATCCCTCAAGATCAGCAGCTGACCATTGGAGAGCCCGCAACCGATCAACCAAGTGCTTTGGATTGGCGAGCCTATAAAACGGCAGTTCTCCATCACCGATGTGATCGAGAAGTTCAGGCTCGCCCCGTCGCGCTCGTCCCGACGGCTGAGTCCGTTCACATTGTCGATATGGATCGCATAGCCAGCCGATTGATTCTCCAGTGTTATACCATCGAGCCGAAATGAGAATGGTGCTTCGAGAACCGGGAACGTGCGTCCATTGTCCCGCAGCCAGAGCCGCGTATCTCCGCGTCCGCGAAGAGTGACGTAGGGAGGAATCAATGGAGTGCCACGCAAGTTTCCGGTCGTGCTAGGGACGATCTCTTCTGAATAGTTGTTGTCAACGCACTCAATCATGACCTGGTTGGAAAAGGTCGCGATGTTCGAGCAAGGAAAGGTCGAAAGCGTGATCGTCGCGCCATCGATATAGAGGCTCCGGATTGCGTCAGCGAAACTGTTGAAGTGGGTGTCGCTGGCCGGACCTGCGCCGACCGTAAGGGTAATCTTCGGCTCGGCCGTTTGGGCGAACCTGTCCCGCATTGCCTCACGAGGCAGGACGCGATCGGAATTGATACCTGCTTCGTCCGCAGTGATGTAACTGGTCATCGAGGTTCGCGTCCAATCGATCTCAGACCAGTCGATCCAAACGGTTGCGGTAATTCCGGTGTAAGAGGGGGCGGTCCGCCGGGTCATGAAGACCGTTTCGGACATGGTTTGCGAGATATCGTCTGCGCTTTGCACGCCACCCACCGCAACCTCTGATCCATCTCTCGCATCGATCAGCGACAAACGCACGCGATAGAAGCCTGCCGTAGAAAAGAACGCGGTCTCGTAATTCAATACATAGGTGGCCGCAGGATCGCCGCCTTCGACAAACACATCGGTGACAAGCGCACGCAGATAATCGTCCGACACCGCTTCACGAAACGGGGACGCCGACATCGGCGCAGGAGCAGGTGCCGGTGCAGGGGCTGGCGCGGGAGGCGGTGCCGGGGCGGGAGCCGGCGCTGGCGGCCCTGCCACAGTCGGCGGCGTCGAGCTGCCCCCCTCTCCACAAGCCGAAAGCGCAAACGCACTGGACCCCACGACGAATGCGCGACGAGAATAACGCAACAGAAGCTCCTGAAAACCACCCCAGGCAGTTATAACGCCGTCGCCGCGAAGTGAAAGCACCTCTGATGATCGATTGGTGGATTTTGGACCTTTTTCGACCTCACTCTTTTTGTCAGAAACACGCATTGCCTTCCTGCCTAGATCGAGGTCAATCGCGCATTGGAGATTGCCCGCTCACTTTCAAGAGGTGCGGTGATGGCTGGTAGCGCTACGCAAAAAACCGAGATTACACACCTACAGGAGATACAATGAAACTCGAAACAGGAATGGCGGCAGTGGTAACCGGCGGCGCATCGGGGCTGGGACGCGCGAGCGCGGCTGCTCTGGCCGAAGCGGGGTTGAAGGTTGCGATCTTCGACATCAACGATGAGGATGGGGAGGCTCACGCGGCCGCGATTGGCGGCACGTTTCATCACGTCGACATCATGGATGAGACGAGCGTCGAGGAAGGCTTCGCCGCCACGCGCGCCGCTAACGGGCAGGAGCGAGTGACCGTGCACTGCGCCATGGCATCGAAGCGCGGGAAGACCATCGGCTTCGACAAGACGACTGGCGGATACAAGCGCCTTTCAACCGAAGATTACGCCTTCGGTGCAGAAGGCATCCTGATCGCGAGTTATCGGATCGCCAGCATCTCGGCGCTGGGCATGGCGAACAGCGAGCCGTTGAACAATGATGGCGAGCGCGGCGCGATCACGCTCACCGCCAGTGTCGCGGCGCAGGACGGCCAGATCGGACAGGTGATCTATGGGAGCTGCAAATCGGGTGTAAATGGGATGGTGCTGCCCATGGCCCGCGATCTGATGGACCTTGGCATCCGGGTGAACTCGGTGATGCCCGGCATCTTCGCCACTCCGCTGATGCTTGGCATGAAGGATCGCAACCCACAGATGTGGGACCAGTTGAACGCCAGCGTGCCCTTCCCAAAACGCCTCGGCGAACCCGAAGAATTCGCCTCGCTGATCCTCGAGATCGCCCGAAACAGCTACATCAACGGGCACCAGTTCCGGCTGGATGGGGCCATCCGAATGCCGCCGAAGTGACGCGACGCTCAAGCCATTTCCCATGCGGCGGATTTGCTGCAAGTTTTTGAAAGCCAGCGCTGCGCTGCTCTGGTAACATTCCTCGACGCGAACAGAAATTGGGGCATGAGAGGCATTTGCGAAGCATCGTCACGGACTTTCTGAAAGTCTGCTTGCCACTGTTCCTGATCGCCGGGCATTCGGTCGCGCTCGCTCAGGTGCCGTCGAAATCGTGCAATGACTGGATTGATGCCCGGCCGAAAGGCAATTGGCAGAACCCGGAGCAAAACACTCCGGCGTTCGAGCAGAGCAGTGTAGACTGCATCCGCGATTTGCAGAACGCCTCGGAAACAGAACGACTGGCGCTGCTGGACCGATACCTCCTGTCTGCACTCAATATCATGAACCCCGCTGACCTGGCAGCAGTATCGTCCGAATGGTCCGATGCAGCCCGGCTTAAGGTCAACGCAGTGCGGGTGCCATTCATTCTGTCGCCATTCGTGCCGGATAGTGCATCGATCGAAGACTGGTTGGTCCAGTCTCGCGAAAGCGGCGATGATCATGCACGAGCGCGGTTTGCTTATTATTATGGATTTTACCGGACATATGCGACCGACGAAAAGCTGAGCGAAGAAGAGAGCGCGGCGCTGTTTGACGAGGCGATCGAGGCTGGCCAGCGCGCCGGCGGTATGCGGATCGGGTTCTTTGCGCTGCGGCAAAAGGCAATCTCAGCGAAACAGGCGGGCGATCTGGCCGGCGCGGTTGCCTTGCTGACTGAAATAATTGCCGAAACGAAAGCACCCAGGCTCAATCTTATCCACCTCAACGCGCTCTCAGATCTCGCTTATCTGTTTTATGAAATCGGCGATCAGGAACGATCGATTGCGCTGTACGACCGGGCTATCGCCAGCACTGATCGCTATCCGCTTACGATTGGGCAAACCTATCTGAATCGCGCACTCGCTCTTCGCGCTCACGACGATTTCGACGAAGCCGAAAAGAGTGCCAGGCAGGCGATTGCGCGGTTCGTCGAGCATACGGAAAACAACAGCACCGAAAGCGCCGCCTTGCCGGGGCTTTACAACGCCCGCTTCGAACTTGCGCGGATACAGTACCAGAAGGGTGAAGCGGCCCCCGAGCCGATACTGGCCAGTGCAAGGCGAGCAGCCGAAAGCCTTTACGAAGCGGATTATTTTACCGAATCCGTCCATGCCGAGGCATTCGCCTGGCTTGGCGAAGCGTATCTGGAACAGGGAAGAGTGGCAGACGCCCGATCGATGCTCGACAAGGCGGAGGAGGCTTTTGGCAGCGAGATCGATCCCGATGATATCTCTCCCGACGATCAGGATCGTGCGTTCATGCTGCCGTATCTGCGAAGTGTGGCGACACTGCTCAGAAGGTTGGGGGATTACGAGGAATCGAGCAAATATGCGGCAGCCGCACTCGCTTTGAGCGAACAGCGCTTTGAAAAGGAAAAGCTGCGCGCTGTAGGCAATGCCGATCTGATCTTTTCACTGGAGGAGCAGGAAGAGCGCGCGCAGCTCATGGCCCGGACAGCAGAGCTTGCCACCGTACAGAGCGAACGCAATCTCAGCCTGGCAATACTGGCCGCGTTGCTGACATTGGCCACGCTTGTCGCGGCATTCTCTCTCTATCGCGCGTATCGCACACAGCGCCACGCGGCGAAAACGAAAGACATGTTCCTGAGCGAGATGCACCATCGACTGGCCAATAACCTTCAGACGTTGCTCAGCCTGTTCCGGATCGAGGCGCGGCGCGAGGAGGTGAAGGTCGACAACGCTACGGGCCGCGCGCGCAAGGATGCGGTGCTGCGCTTGCGGACCATGGGGCTCTTGCATGAAAAGCTTCGATCGAGACAGAGCGGCACCACGATCAGCGCCCGCGCCTTTTTCTCGGATTTGCGTGATATGCTGGACGAAACCTTGGGCAAGGATGAGATCACGCTGAAAGGCGAGTTCGACGACTTCCTGCTTGAAGCGGACAAAGCCGTTCCTCTCGGACTGCTTGCCAGCGAGTTGGTCACGAACAGCTACAAACACGGTTTTGATGACGCCGGGGGCGTCGTGGAGATCAGGCTCACAGCCGACGGGCGGACGGCGGAGCTGACCGTGTGCGACGATGGCGTCGGGTTCAGCGAAGAAGCGGATAAATCGGCAGGTATCGGCATGAGTTTGATAGTCGATCTTGCAGCCCAGACCGGCGGTGTCGCGGACCGATCGTCTCCTCCCGAAGGTACAGGGACCAAATGGACCGTGTCGGGAGTGCCGCTGGCGGCATGACGTCCGATGCTCCCATAGGCATCTAGCGAGCCGACACCTTTTCGCACTCACCCGGCCCGCTTTCGCAGCAACGTATAGTTCGATTGCCTCGAAAATTCCTGCGGGCCTGATCGGCAGAAGCGTCGTCTCCACCGCAAAGTTGATCGTTACCTCATAGACCGATCCCAAGACTTAGGGAAAATTCCCAATGTCGCGCAAACGAGGTCTGAGGCCGCGTTATCTGGACTTGCAAAAACCCCGGATTTCTGCCGTTTTCCAGTTTTGGCACGGCTTCTGCAAAGCGTTGGTTGTCCCGCGGGATTGCCCCGCAAGCCACGAAAACCAACTGGAGATACCAAAATGAACACCGCCACTTTCAGCCAGAACGTCATCGCCGCCGTCTTCGCAGTTGCAGTTTCTGCTGTGCTCTATGCCGCAGCGATTGTCCCAGCCAGCCCCAGCCTGCTCGCCTGATCTGCACCAGCACCTCTTACTCAAGGAAACTCGACATGTTCACCACCGACACCGCCATAAACACCCTCGCCGCCGTCTTCTCGGTCACCGTATCGGCTGTGCTTTATGCAGCGGCAATCGTTCCTGCGAGCCCGGGCCTGCTTGCCTGATCGCATACGCCAAAACGACATCTTGTCACCTTTGAGCCCACCCCAAACCCAGCCCGGCAACGGCAGCCACAACTCCAATTCGACTTGACTTCCTTCTCGATTTAGTTCGTACGCGAACCAAATCATGCGTAGGCTTCGCATCTTTCACCAGCTTCAGGCTGCCCATTCTGCCCTGTTTCGGGCGGCCGACCATCACCTGCGCGACACGCTCGGCCTTGGCAGCGCGCAGCAGGCGATCCTGTTCATGCTGGCGAAGGAGGATGGGCTGCCACTCGGCGAAATCACGCAGCGACTGCATCTCGGCAAATCAGGGCTCAGCGGCCTTGTCGACCGGATGGAAAAATCGGGCCTGGTCCGCCGCGCGCCAAATGAGCGCGATCGTCGCAGCGTTGCGCTCTATCTCCTGCCGCAAGGCCGTGCCCTGGCAGACCGCTCCGCGCCGATCACCAAAGCCATCAACAACGAGCTTCTCGAACCGTTCTCCGCCGATGAGCAGGAGACGATCGCGCGCTTTCTCGATCACATCACCCACCATTCACAGGCGGTCGTTGCCAACAACGTCCGCGCCAGAACTCCTGAGGAAACATCTCCATGACCGACCATATCCGCATCGACAAAACCGATCGACTGATCACCGTCGCCTTCGACCGGCCCGAGAAGAAGAACGCGATCACGCAGGACATGTATCAGGCGATGGCGGATGCGGTGAATGATTATGCCAAGGACGATCACCACCGTGCGCTGATGCTGACCAGCGATGGCGAATATTTCACCTCGGGTAACGATCTACAGGATTTCGCCAAGGGACCGCGCGGCGACGATCTGCCGCCGGTTGTCCAGTTTCTCCACGCAATCAAGGATTGCGAAAAGCCATTGATCGCCGCAGTAAACGGCCCGGCGATCGGTGTCGGTCTGACGCTCACCTTGCATTGCGATCTTGTTTACGCTGCGCAATCCGCCACCTTCAGCGCGCCCTTCGTCAAGCTTGGCCTCGTGCCGGAGGCTGCGTCATCAATGCTGCTGCCCGAAGCGATCGGCATGGCGGCAGCGAACGATGTGTTCATGACCGGGCGCACGCTGACATCGGAGGAGGCTCTGCGCATGGGTCTGGTCTCGCGCGTCTTCGAAGACACCGCCTTCGCCGCCGAAACCCGCGAGTTGGCAATGGTCGTTGCCAATGCAGCGCCAAACGCGATGAAACATACGAAAGCACTGGTGCGCAGCCGCAACGCTGCGATAACCGAATGCATGACCGCAGAAAGCCACCTCTTCTCCGCCCAGTTGCAATCGCCCGAATTCGGTGAAAGCGTCGCGGCGATGATGGCAAAGCGACCAGCGGTTCATCCATGAACGCAGCGCAGCATCTCGACCTGGCGCAGGCCGCGTCGTGATCGCCGCGCAAACCGCTTTGGTCGTGATCGACCCATACAACGACTTTCTGTCACCGGGCGGAAAAGGCTGGCTGCTCAACCGAGCGACGATCCGGGCGCTGGATACCAACACCAACCTTGAGCGCGCACTGAAACATTGCCGCACACAGGGCGTCCATGTCTGCTACGCCCCGCATGCCCAGTTTCGCCAAGGGGTGTATGACCGGCGCAGGTACCTCAATCCCTCAGCTTATCTTGCCAAGGTGTTTCGGACATTCCGACAGAACAGCTGGGGCGGAAGGTTTCGCCATGCTTTGCAGCCGCAGCAGGGCGATTTCGTCGCCAGCGAACATCTCGTGTCGAGCGGGTTCGTCGGGACTGACCTTCACGGGCATCTCCAATCAAGCGGCATCTCCGATCTGATCCTGTGCGGGTGCCTGTCCAACACTTGCGTCGAATCCACCGCTCGCAGCGCGATTGAATTGGGCTATCGCGTTACTATCCTGGAAGACGCGCTCGCGGCGATGAGCCTAGCGGATCACGACGCCGCCATTGTCTCCGGCTTCGCAATGTGCGCCCATCAGGTCATCTCCGTCGATGCGCTGATCGAGAGTGAAATCGCATGATTGCGCGGGCGGTCAACCGGTTTGGCCAATGGCTCGTTACACGCGAGATGCGCGGCTACGATGTGGAAACCTCGGGCGCGACAGCCGTCTTAGTGCTGAGCGGACAACGCGCCTTTCTGGACGAGGACGGCCCTTGGGCTGACCTGTGCCAGCACCCTGTCAGCCTCCCCGCTTTGCGCCAGTTCCTCGATCGCTGCCGGAACCGGGATTATCACATCGTGCATGTTCCGCTCGATTTAGAAGATGTGGCGAGCACGAGCGCTATCGGCGAGACGCATTTCTTCCGCATGATCGAAGACCATGGCCTGCTGGCGCCCAGCTCAAACAGCGCCAAACCGGCGAGCGATCTGATCGATGTTCGCGATATAGTCATCCCCGCGCGCAAAGGCCTCAACGCGTTCAGCGGCACGGGCCTCCACGCACATCTCAAGACGATCACCGCAAGCCGCATCATTATCGTCGGCGGGTTGGTGAACGCAGACGTGGACTCCACCGCGCGAATGGCGGTCGAACTGGATTACGATGTTACAATTGTCGCCGATCTGATCGCATCGCTCACGGACCAAGATCGCAAAAACACGCTCGAGATCACCCTGCCAAGGATCGTGGGGCGCGTTGCGAGCCGGTCCACATTCGACTGAATGGAGCGGGTGAAGCGCTCCCTCGCAAAATAATAATCCTTATCATACAGATACTTATTCTGTTTCTTGAAAGCGGCTGGTCCACAAATTGGTCCACATTTTGGTCCACAAAAAATACACTCGTATGTTGGATGTAAATTCAGTCTTGAAGCAGCGAGAAGCATCGCATTCAGAAAGCCTCAGCTTCAATTTGCGGAGCAATGTGCTCTTTCCAGTAAGGCACAAGTGGTGCGCAAGTGATCTGGTAGATCAACCAGCAAGCGTAAATTGCATCAGCGCTGTAGCTCATGGCGTCAGTTAATTTGCCATGCGCGGCCTCATGCCGCAGTGCCGGACCGGGGCGAAAGTTAAATAGTAAGTCGATTTCGTGTACCAAATCCTCATCGAATATCGCCACCAACTCTTCGCGCATATTGTCGAGCAAGCTGCTCAATGAGCGATCATCCTGAGTGAGATCGGACATCATCTTGGCGCTTGGCTCATCAGCATTTTTCAGGACATAGCGAAGGGAGTGTTCGAGTTGCGGGATCAATAGGTTCGCAGCCGAGATAAAGTCACCCTGAAAAAACCGAGCAAAGCCTGTAGCGAACGTCATGTGATGACCGTTTTCAACGAATGCGCTGTTGTAAACGATGGGCAGAAAATGGCGTGCTTCTAACGGAAAGTTTGCCATTGCCAATTTTCGCGCTGGCTCGATTTGTCCACCGACGACGAAGCGTCGATGAATTTCCAAATGCCTTAGCGACTGCGCTTTGTACCACTCAGCCTTGCCCTCTTCTGTGTCAGGCTTTGCACCAGTTTGAGCGTAGACCTTTCCGTCGCGATCTGAGTAGCTGCCAGCGAACAGCGAACTCATGATGTATTTCTCGGAGGCCTCATCGACGATCTTCTCAAGCTCTGCCTTGGACTGAGATCGATTGAGTACAGCAAACCGCAACAGGAAATCCGGGAGTGTGAGCGGCCCAAAGACTTTCACTGTGCCGCTCACAAGATCAGATAAATCCGCTTCCATAGGGATGCGGCCAAAGTCATCCAGTGAAGCTTCTTCGAGATCGCGCAGCTCCTTGCGAAGCTCTGTAATCCGGTCACGATTGCCACCGAATTGACGAAGTTTATCTATCGCCATGCGCACCCAATGTGCCTCCGCGGATGCCTGATTGACTTGACCGCGCATCTTCAAGTCTTGCTCAACGATAGCTTCTTGAGCACGCTTTTGGTTATCGGTGTCACCGAGTTTGGCATAGCCGTGCTCTGCGAGAGACCAAACGCGCTGAATTGCCATCGGGTAGTCATGCACATCGCCATCGCCGACGATGGCTTCGACCCCTTCAAGGATTTGAGACCAGTCAAGAATATCGAAAGCGATTGCGATGTCCGCCACCTCGACAAATGCAATGTAGGATTTCGCTTCTACGCAAGCGTCGAAAAGCGACTTGAGAATGTCTGTGATTGCTGAAGGCCAATCGCCCGACTTGTACAATCGTGCAGCAATAGTGACCATTCGTTGAGCTATGTCGGCAAGATCATGAAGGTTTCCGTCATCACCATGAGTGCGGTGAAGGTCGCCTGCCAACCTGCGCTCAATAACTTCAGCGTAAGCACTGACTGCCAATCTGCCAGTGTCACCCAGCTTGCGATTATTGTACCACGTAATGTCAGCGATCCGCGCCCTCAGAACGGGATGCTCGATTGTTGGCGCATACTCTTTGAAAATCTCGGTTTGTTCGCCGCGAAAGTCACTGGCTGTGCAAGTACGACCTTCCGCACTTTGCCACATTGGTCCGAAGGGTTCTGCGCGATCATCTGCTCTCAAATGGATATTTAGCAGGTCATGGAGCAATCCGAGCGACATGCGCAGGGGGTCGTTGCCGTCTTCTTCTGCTTTCGCCCGCGCTTCGCAGATTGGCTTGGTCAGTGCATGGGTATCGCTGCCTGAATTTTCTGAAAGCATAGCATTTATATCTGCCGCTATCAGATCATCCAGCGAGATAATATCAAGCTTATCCGACGTGTCTTTTACTTCTTCTGTCATCAAACAGATATGGCTCTGGCATCCAAGAGGACAAGGCCGCGTAGCCAGAACAATCTGGCGTCACCGCTGCCGTCCACGCCCCTGTGTTGGTGGCGGCACTTTGATGCCGGATAGCGAATGCTCAATCTCAAATGAGTGCGTGGGAAGTTAGCGCTTTAAGTCGCGTGATTCATGCCAGATGCGGTCAATCTCAACCCGGCTTTCGCCCGGCGTGTAGTAGAGAATGAAATGGCGGGGTGATTTGATTTCTGACTCTGCGCGCTTGCGTGATAGGCCGATGTGATAGCTGCGCGCTTGCGGGGCAACTTCATCTCTGGCTCTGCTCCCGGGCCTGAATGGGTCGTCTTGAAGGTCTTGCACAGCCTGCTCAATGAGAGCGAGATAAGCATCGGTTGCTTGGGGGCCGTGGTTTTCAAGGGTGTAGGTTTTTATGCCTTCAATATCGAGGGCTGCCCCCTTGGTGAGGTAGGCCTTATATTCTTGACCGCTCATCGCTGATTAGGACGATTTGTAAGAGGCCTTGATGCCTTCAAAAAAGGTCGCCGTGGCGGCTTTGTCGGCCAGTTCGATATATTCACCGTTTTCGATTTCGGTGCGCGCGGTGGCTGAGGCCCCGCGCAACGCATTGAGCTTGGCGGCCTCTTCCTTATCTGACTTTTCGAGCAAGGAGAGGCCAGCGCGTACAACTTCGCTTGCATTCTTGAATCGCCCGGATGCGAGCTGGCTGACTAAAAAATCGTCATAATGGTCTGTGAGGTTGATATTTCGTGTTGGCATATTTCTCATTCCTTCTCTTTCATTATGTCCCGAAAGCCGCTGAATTGTCAATTTTTGCCAATGAATTATAGAGGGTTTGAAGCGCGTGCTTCATGCCGTGCCTTAAACCCATGCCAGCCTCGAAAAGCGGGAGTGCAAACGGAAAAGAAAAATCGATGGCGGGCGCAGGCAAAGCCGAGCCTCGGGAGACTGTCTATTTTCCTTGGAGTGCGCTTCAGGGCTGCGGCCCTAAGTTTGGTCTGTGCTCGATGGTCTTTTCTCGGAGTTGTGCCAATCGGCGACTCTCTCATGCCTGTCTGGTTGTTGGGCAAAGGCATGGAGACATTCTTCTCCAGCTCAAGAGAAAGGACCCAATGATGAGCACATCACAAACTCAAATCTCGCTTACGCTTCAATTCAATCCAGGCTTCACGATCTTTCCGAGGATCGAACTTGCTTTAGATTTCCGGCACAGCGCTGAGGGCTAGCGCTTTCTCCCCTTCTCGCGCCCCTGATCTGGCAAATTAGGACGGCGCCCACCTTGATCACGCTCAAGCTTCCGCGCTGTATCCGCAAAATCCTGCGATAGGCTCATCAGCTTCTCCGCCTCATGCTCTCCCTTCGCCTTCACATTCAACTCTTTCGCAGTCTGCATGGCATGACGATTCTGCGCGCGTGCCGGCTGCGCCATCCTTCCGCTGGGCGTAAGCGTTAGTGCAGCGCTCGGCATATGCTGATGCCCCTTGCGGTAATGCGCAGCCAGCTCGCGGCTTTGCGCTTTCTTCAAAGATGAACGCTCGCGGGCAAAAGTCAGCTCTTGGGCCTTTTGCTGGCGGTGCAGCTCGCGCATCTGGGTGTTCTGGAGAATATGAAGGCTCTGGCGTTCATCGTGGATGCGCCGGGCCAGCGCTTCCTTTTCCTGGTGCTGGGCATCGGCACGCTTCCGATCTTCGCGCTCCTGCAACTTCTTCCTAATGAAACTTGCGCCGCTGACTTTGGATAGAAACGCGCTCAGTCCTTCTGGGTTGTTCTCCCAGCGCTTGATCTGCACCTCAAAGTCTTGCCCGTCATGTTGTTGACGTAAAGCGGTGTGCCGATCTTCCGCTGAGCGTTCGAAGGCTTCCCTATCAACCCGTCTGGCCTCTTCCTTCTCAGCGACCTCTGCTTTGAGCTTGGCGGCGCGCTGTTCTTGGCCTTCCCGCAAGATCTCACGCTGCTCTGCATGTTCTTCTTTTTTGGCGAGCAGCTTGTGTTCCTCGCGCTGCTTTTTCGCCAATGCCTTGGCTTCTTCAACGCTAGGCAGTCTATCGTTTGGAAATTCCTCACCCAAAAACCGCTTCACCTCGGCAAGGCGCACGTGCTTGTCATCGATCATCCGGGGCAGCGAATTGACCTGCCCGTAATAATCGACAAGCGCATAGGGCCGCTTGCCTTGGGTTAGAATGTAGCCGCTGTCAGATAGGGCGGCCACAAAAGCAGATGGACTGTCAGAGCGCTGCCAAAGCCCCGTTATATGCTGCTGGCGCTCTTCTTTGGCGATCCCCGTTAAGTCCTGCATGGCTTTTTCATGCAAGGTCAGCGGGTCATTCTCCCCTGAGTGCCAGTTCTCATACCCGCTGGGCATCTTGAGGTTATGATCAAGCGCAAAGCTGCGGGAGACATTCATCAGCTTGTAGCGATCAAAATTGATGTCGATGGCTTTGCATTCCTGAATGTCGGTGCGTGACCACACAACATGGCAATGCTCGCGAAGCTCACCGTCCTCGCCTTCCTTGATGTGAAAGACGATGGCGCGGCCTTGATCTGTAAGCCCGAGAGACTTTCCAGCCCGATCTATGAACTCCAGATATTGCTCGCGGCTCCAACGGCCCTGCTTTTCATCGGGGCTGACAATGAGCGAATAGAAGCCTTTCTTGGTGCGGGTCATCGCATGGGCTTGGGCTTCCCATTCCGAGAACGCGCCGTGTAAGTCATCAGCCACACTGCCGCGAATTTCATGCACTTCGACACATTCATTATCGTGTGCGTTGGAGAGATGGGTTGCGATGTCAGCGCCGCCGCCGCGCACTGAGCCTTTGGCGATCATGATCGCCTGCCCAGAGCCTGCATGAGAATGGTGCGGATGGTGATCAACTCATCGCGGATTTGCTCGAGCAACAACGCATTGTGAGGCGAGCTGAGCGCGATCTCATGAAGCTTATCGGCGATGCGCTGACACATGCCCAAAATGCGCGCCAGAAACTTGGCCTCACCGGGACGGTGGCGTGTGCGCCCGAATATGCACTCAAGCACGAATGCATTGCGTGATAGCCCGGATTCAGAAACCATCTGCTCAAGCTCAGCCTGCCGATCTTTTGGCACCTTAATTGAGATTGGTGTGTTTGGTTTCTGATCGCTCATCGCTCTATCCGGGCACGTCTCCTTCGCATTGCTAATTCGGGCGTCTCTTCACTTTCCTCGCGGGACACGCATCGATGGGTTTGCAAAGGTCGAGAGCTGACATCTCCCTTTGCTCGTCGGTCCAGCGGTGGGCGAAACCACCATGGTGCGGAGTCAAGGCGGCATAGGCCTTGTGCATGGGTTCTAAGGGAGTGGTCATGTCTCCCTCGCCACGGATGCAACGATGTGGATTACGTTGCTTTCAGCGCTGCTGCTCGATGCCCAAAGCGCTGAACCAAAGCACTTGCCTTCAATCGGCCCTCAAGGCCGATTGATGCTTAGTGCGCCTCCAAGGGGGGTTAGCGGGGGCAGGATGCCCCCTCAAGGTGAGGGAATACCTTCCCACACCTTGTCAAATTCTACCGCACTCTATTTCCATATTACCACTTACGGTTGTGGCTCCGCAAATTTGATCCCAGAGTTCGCGCTCTGCTAATCTACCTTCGCAATCGATGGAAAACGAGCGCTACCTTGATCTGGTGCTCCCGCTTCTGGTGCGTCTGCGTCTTTCAGGCCATGATAAAGAGATATCCCAGTGTCAGTCAGTATCACGACATTTTCGACGATAGTTTCGACGTAAGGTCCCGTTCTAAAGTTTCGCTCGTTCAGCTTTTTTCCGCTTTGAGTTTGACGTGATAGCAGTCCTAATGTGATCAAATGTTCAAAGGAGCGACTGAACTTCTCAATATCTACTGTTGTAGGCTTATTGGTGAAAAATCGTCCGCTTTTTTCAGACCAATATGGGCGTGCGTAAGTGCGACGCGCACCCCATCCACCTGCCGCCATTTCCATGAAAAGGGCTGCATCGTTTGGTGTTAGCTTGCTTA
Source organism: Pseudomonadota bacterium (assembly GCA_039033835.1). GTDB lineage: Bacteria > Pseudomonadota > Alphaproteobacteria > Sphingomonadales > Sphingomonadaceae > Erythrobacter. The sequence continues at coordinate 13,732 of JBCCBW010000012.1, read as the reverse complement.
CGATCTCAAGATTGCGGCGATCAAGTGCATCGTGATCTCCTGCGGCTGCGCGAGCAAGCAGCCGTGCAAACAAGTCTTGGATTTCATCTTCATCTTGTTTTGAGGCTTCTTCAAACCAAGTGATCGCGTAGCGCTCAGGAATTCGGTTCGCATCGGGTTTCAAGCCGAGCTTATCAAATTCCTTTTGGACCTTCTTTTGAGTCTTAGCGGCGTTGGTAAGCCGCCATGCCGCTACGCGGTCTCCGATAACTGCTGACCAAGCGTCAGAAAGTGTTCCTGTCACGGACTCAGACTTCACAACATCTATGGCTGTGCTCATAATTTCTGTCGGATCAATTGGCATGCCTTACGAATACTGGGGCAAACATCGTTCGTAAATGCAAATAGAAAAGCGGCCCTGAGACGGGCCGCTTTGAGGCTCGCTCGCTGGATCAATATTCCTCAGCGAGCATGATGGTGAGAACCCGATAACTCTGCGTCAAGTTTTCAGGATGCTCTGCTCCGTAAAGGCATTGCGTATTCTCGTAATAGTCGATGTTCCAAAACACTTTTCCGACGCCTTCTATGTCGAAGGCTCCAAAATCGTGCTCGCCGTAAGGATCGTTACCTTCTTCAAATACGCTAAAGCTCCGCACTGTGTCGAGCACTTCGGCTTTGAGCACTTTATCAAGATCAGCGATGCCGCAAGTAAGCAGGCACTGCCCCGGAATACCGCCGCAGAGCTGCGATATCCCGAGAGCGACGCGGAACCGATCATTCAGTTCCGCTATCCACTTTGAGCGATCCCCGCTCATTAGAAGTTCTCCTTGTCAGAAGAGCTAACGGGATCGGATGCGCTTGGATTGGGACGATCCCAATAGAGCGCATAGTTGCCGTGCTCGTCGCTGAACAATGCGGCCCAGATCGGCGCTGGGAAGCTCGGGTCGTCGATCTTCGAGGAGACGTAGGACTTCCCGCTTTCCTTGGCTTTCTTGAACCATCCGGCACCGATTTCTGTTTCGCTATCGGCTGAGACGATCCGGAAATCCGGCACACGGTCATTGGGTTTGTCGCTCACTGGCAGATACCTGATATCTGCACTGAGGGTGAGGGTCGTAATGCGGCCTTCAAACTCACCGCTGTCTGTTTTTGTAAAGCTTCCGATTTGCATCTTTAGCTCTCCTTTCTTTGGTTGCGACCCGAAGAACCATTCACCGGGTCTGTTTGATGGAGAGCCGCCAAAATCGACTGCGCGGGTTATGCACCGCCCGCCTTGCCGCGAAGCGGCTTAAAGGTGCGCGGGCGGGGAAAATGAAATTTGCTTCGCGATGCAAAGGGCAGCTTCGTCTGCCCGGCGGAAATTTCTTTTTTCATGTTCATCGCTTGGGAATTTTAGGCTTTGACATCCAAATCTGACCCACCTCGTCGAATGCGTTCTTGCAATCGGATCGCCCACGACAGGTAAGCTTCAGATGCCTTGCGGCCCCTCGAACTAAGACGGCGCATTTGAAAGGCCAGATACGAGGAAATTCCTTCCCTCGCTCATCCAGATTGATCGCTGGCAGTGTCCTCAATTCCGATGGCACCGCCGATCAGAAAAGGATGAAGACGATGGTGCTAAAAGAACAAAGGCCGGACCTCATGAAAGGGGTTCCGAGGGGGTTGAAGGATAAGTTTCTAAAAGACCAAAAAGCGCCGATGTCTGCGTGGCAAACCACAGACGCGATCTTAAATCACAAGCCCTTCGACTACGATCCCAAACAGCCAAACGGGGCACTTGTCATGGGCGCGATTGGAGAGAAGCTGATCGGGATCAAGGATGAACGCCATATCGTGACTTGCGCGCAGAACAGGTCCGGCAAGAGCGTTACGGTGATCAACAATCTGTTCTTCTATGATGGTTCGGTGATCGCCTTCGACAGCAAAGGGGAATTGTCAGAGCTTACCGCAGCAGCGCGCGCCAAACTTGGGCAGACGATAATGGTGCTTGATCCATACGGCATAGCCAGAGGCGAGGCCCGCAAATACAGGGCGCGCTATAATCCGATTAGAACACTCGATATCAATGCGGATAGCGTGATTGAAGATGTGCTTCTGATCGTTGAATCTATTGTCGTGGCCTCTGGGGCAGAGAAAGACCCGCACTGGAACGAATCTGCCAGTAATTTCCTGCTGGGCCTGATCCTCTTTGTGGCTTTTGCCAGCAACATTGAAGATGAGGACCGCAATCTGATCACGGTGCGCAAGCTCATCAAGATGGCGAAGCAGACCGTGCGGCTGGATGAGAAGACGGTGGTTTTCAAGCTCACGATGCTTGCAGATGAAGGCATCGCCCATTTACGCGGCACTGAGCATGACGACATTGCAGAAACAATCGAGGGCTGCATCCGCGACTTCTACGATAAGTCACATGAAGAATTAGCCGGGGTCTTATCAACCTGCCGCAGACATTCAGCCATGTTTGACTGGCGCTCGATGCGCAAGTCCCTCAGCGGTCATGATTTCGATTTGCGCGATCTAAAGCGCAAGAACATGACAATTTATCTGGTGCTGCCGTCAACCAAGATGCATGCCTGCAAAAGATGGCTGAGAATGTTCGTCAACCAACTCATTGCGGCGATGGAACAAGAACAGACGGTTCCAGAGCAACCAGTGTTGGCGGTCCTCGATGAATTCCCGGTGATGGGCCACCTCCCCGCCTTAGAAAATGCAGTTGGTCAGGTAGCCTCATTCCATCTGAGATTTTGGTTTATATTTCAGGACATTGGGCAGCTTGAATCGATTTTCAAAAATCGTTGGCAAAGCTTCTTGGCCAATGCAGGGATATTCCAATATTTCGCGAATATGGACCTCAAGACGACTGAGTATATCTCTAAAATACTCGGCAAAACGCCTGTCTTTGGCCTACGCCAGAATGATGTCTCCACCAAGCAGACAGACAGCGGCGTTGGAGGCCAATCATCCTCAAAGGAATTGCATCCGCTGATGGCACCGGATGAGATTTCTCGGGTGTTTTCGAGGGCCGATGCTCTCAAGCGCCAGATCGTCCAATGGGCAGGCTTTGCGCCTATGATCATCCAGCGTGTAGAATGGTGGAACAAGGATGCGCCCTACACCAAAGAGTTCAATGGGGTGCGATAAGGAACCTGCGAGACGGTGGCTACTCCGCCGCCTCAAGGCAGTCATAATTGATCTCATCAATGCGCTGCTGAATGGCACGCATCTTGGAGATTTCTGGGCGCCTGCGCGCGAACTTGAATAGGCGATCCGGCCCCGATGAAGAGGTTTCAGTAAAGCCGACGATCCGGTTCTGTCTGTTTGCAAATTGCCATTCGAAATCTGAAATCCGGGTCTGGGTATCCTCCAAGGCCGGATCAAAGATAGCTCCGCAGTCAGTTCCTATGGTTGCGACCTCATCGGTCATGTAGCCGTAGTCGCTATCGTACCGCTCTACACGCCGTGCAAACTCGCCGGTCCGCTCTAACGGATTCCTATCAATAACCAGCATGAACCGGCGTACTCGGATATAAGGTTCAGGCCGCCTCTGCTTCGGTTCGAGATGTGCGAATTGCAGGACAGTGAACTCCGCGCGATCTTCTCCAATGTTCTCATGCAGGAAGTCATAAAAGAGTCTGCCGCCCATGATCGCCGCATCCGCAAAGGGCATGAGACCGTGATCCTGCGCGAATTCCAATGCGGCGTTCATCGAGACCAAATGACCTAGCCAATCGCTGCCTTGCATAAGGCGATGCTTAAACAGGAAATACTCAAAGCGCCGCATCCGATCCGGCCTCGGAAAAGTATGGACACGGCGTCCGGTCCTAGGATGGAAATCACCCGTAAACGCCTTCCTTGTCCATTGTTTGATCTCGTCAAGAATTTCGTCGTATTCCTGATCAGAGATGTTCAGATCGGCGGCTAATTCCGTAATTAAGGAATCACCAAAGACGTTTGCTGATTGCACTCCGTTCGGGGAGTTCCGAAACCAATGCAATGATTGTTCGCCCTTACCCATCATCCGGGCATCGGACCACTTAAGGAAAAAAGCCAAAATACGCCTCCTTTTATGGAGGCAACCGGTTGCCGTTAAGAATCGCTCAACACGTTCCTACGAGATCACAATGTTCCTCGCAAGGAACATTGTCAATGCCAATAATGAAAATCTATAGCCTCTCCAGGCCCAATGCAGCTAGAGCTCCGCTGACCGTCGACATCTTGAGATCGCTATGACCGCTTTCAAGAAGGTACACGGTCTTCTTGGTTTTCAATCCCATCGCTTGAGCAAGTTCAAGCTGCGTCCATTCTTTCGCCTCTCTTTCGGCACGGATGCGGGCACCAATCTCCTGCGGTGTCGCGCTGGCGGAAAAAATAGGTTCAAGCTTGCGTGGCTCAGTTTCCAACTTATTCGGTTCGTGTGGATTGGGTGCTAGGTCATCTTTGCCTAACCATGCTAATATATCAGCAACAAATTCATAAGTCCAATCGGACTCTACTGTTCTCCATCTGACTTCATTGAAAAATTCGTTCGCTAATTCTGATATGTACTTCCTGAATTCATCCCGCCTGTCCTCCCCTAAATTAGTTTTATCGAAAAACCTAATTGAATCTATATTATTCGACAAATATTGAAGATAAAGAAAACATCTACTGATTTCTGAAATTAGAACTTCGAATTCACTTCTCGAAACTCTAAGATCAATCCAAAAATTCCACTCAAAAGCCGGAATAATCCTTTTCAAATCGTGAGATAAATGAGAACTATATATGAGATATTGAAGCATCTCATGCTCGCCATCTTCCAATTCGAGACTTTTTATGCCGCCAGATTGGCCAACGTAATAATCTATACCCGAGAGCCAACTGAGTAAATTTCGTTCTAGTTCAAAGAATTCCCGCATTGCACCACGAGCAAGGTAATCAGATTCAACTTTTCGAATGAAAATTACCGTTGATGCATTCCGTGCAATTGGCTTCGTCTTAAGAAAGTACGATGCTTCCAAGTAACTGCGAATCGCGCATAAGTTCTTTTTCAGACCGACATTGGTTAGTTTTATGCCTAGCTTATCAGTCGGGTAATCGCTTGGCTCAGGCTGATCTGCAACAGAAGAAACGAAAGTCGGATCAGAACGCAAGACATCGAAAAACCCGTCGGCGGTTTGTTTTTCATGCAAGATGCCTTTGACAAAAGGCGGCACGATTTGTTTTTCAGCTTCAGACCCGTGTGAGTCATTGTTTGCGTCAGAAATGCGCTGCCACCAGCCTGTGCGTGCTTTTTTTTCCTGCTCCTTTGCCATCGTTTCTACATAGGCTCACGGTCTGTTCCGCGCAAATCGAAGGCACAATCTACCCACCGCGAGGAATTTCCCACCCTGCTTGGCACATTCCCTCCGCGCTCGCCTGCACCTGACACTACGATCAGGCCGGGGCGCTGGTAGCGCATTGCGGCGGGTCTCGGTCTGATCCGATTATTCGGAAAGGACCGAGTTATGCAGATTGGCGATCTCAATACACGTTCGCCGTTTGAGGGTTTTCCGCGCACCATCGTTGACGAAGACCCCAAGGATGGCAGCGCGCTCAAGCACACCACGGACGCGGCCTATCAGGGACCATGGCTGGCCCGGATTTCAGACTTCACCAAAAACCTCCTCGCCGTCACTTCGGCTGGCGGTGCGCTCTATGCGGGCGTGCATTTCGACGCGCCTACTTGGGCTACGATTTCAGCAGCAATTGCATTGCCTATTGCCACCTTTACCGCCTGTCATTTCGGATTGCCCAAAATCATCCGGCGCTCGCGGCGTGTAGTGTTCACTCCAGAGCATGTTGTTGTTTTCGGTTTGGTGAAGGTGACAAAGTTTGATCGCAGCCTGCCGCATTCCTTCTCGCTGCATGATCACATGAAAAAGGACCGTGAAGAACAGCAGCTTTCGGTGTGGGAGACCAAACATGCGCGCAAATGGTGGGGCTGGGCGCGTAAGCGCTATCTGGGCAACTGCTATCACATCGCTTTTCAGTATATGGGCCAGCGCCATGATCTGATGACGGTCTACAGCTATGAGATCGCCAATAAGATTCTGACGCGTCTCAAAGCCAATGATGAAGCGATGGAAGCCAAAACAGGCAATGGGAGAGGCCAAGCGCTCAAGCCTGAGGATGAATGGGTCGATCAATCTGGCGAGCTGGATAATCCTGATTTGTTTGGCAGTGCGTTATGAGTGATTTTGCAAATGCGCCCAATGTGGAGAAAGACTTCGAGCAACAGCGCGGTGAGAGTTTGCCAGGCCCTATGAAAGACGTGAACGAAACGGCGCGTGCGGAGCTGGACAACCGCTACAATCATGACCGCGCACATGATGCGCATTACCGGGCATGGAAGGATGAGATGCGCAAGCTCTCGCGTACCTCTGATCCTTATCCTGATTTTGATTTGGGATCGCGGGCGCATCGCAATCTGGTGAATGATTACGATGAAGCCTTGGCGCTCTCACGCATGAAAGCGGTGCAGATCGATCAGCGCTTTGAAACCCGCCGCGACATAATCCGCAATAGCGGGAATACGCTTTCGCATGCGTTCGAAAACACGGCGCGAGCAATAGAGGAAGCCCGCAATCTTCGTGCCAGTCCCTACGTCGCGCACGCGCATGAAAAGGCACGCGGAATGAAGCGCTAGGCCCCCCGCGCGAGGAAAACGCCTTCCGCCACTGAGTAGCTGAGAAGCCGGACGAGTCTTTGTCTCGTCCGGCTTTTTCATTGGAAGGAAACCCATATGAATATGAAACTTTCAGCCAGCATCGCCAGCGGCGAGATGGGTGTGACGCGGTGGATTCTCCTGACACTCGCTCTCGTCACAGCCTTCTTTAGCTATCAGGGCTTGGCGCTTGATGCAGACGGCTTTGAAGCCAAGGGCCGCGCGACCGTTTTTGCAATCGGGACGGGTGCATTTGTCTATGGATTTTGGGAGTGGTCGTTCCGCGCTGTCCGGGATTGGGAGACCCCAAAGGCGAAAGCTCTTGGCCTTGCCGTGATTGCAGCAGTCATGGTGATGATCACCGCGCTCTCGTCTCAATTCAACGTCGCAGGGGTCAATGGCGGACGGATCCTGACCCACCACAACGAGCTGTTTGTCAATAATCTGTCTGAGGGGTTATCTGAGCGAACTGAGGCGATCTCGACAGTTGAGGGTTTTGGCGCGGATGTGCGTCAGAGCCGAGATCGCTATGCGGAATTGGGAGCAACTGAACGTAAGACTGGCACGGCGTCCGGCAGTCCGGGTGTAGGCGCTGTTTCCAACGCGCTGATTTCAACGTCGGGTCGCCTTGATCGGCTCGCAGGAGAAATCATCACCTTCGTTACGATTGCCGACGCGGCTGGCGATGCAGCGCGTGAGCGTCTTGATCGCATCCGCGCCATCAACGTCTCAGATATGTCCTATTCGGAGCGCTCGCGGCTGATCAAACAGGAATCCGATCTGCTGCGCGCCGACTTTGCAAAGATGGATGCCGCGAACTTGAATGCGATCATCGCGCGCACTGTAAACGCATTGCCGAATGAGATTAGACTGCTGGAACAATATTCCCGCAATCCGAATACAAAGGCACAGCAGGCCGCAGCCTTGGAACGGCTGCGCGTAGAGATTCAAGGCACTTCGGACGCGTTGCGGGCGGCTCTGAGCGATGAGAGCGTCGCTTTGGCTGCACCGGCTCAGTTCCAGCTTATCAGTCCTACCAAAGCCATCCGGGTTTATTGGACTGAGTTGGTGCCGGAATGGGCTGGGGGCTTGGCGCTCGACTGGGCCCCATTGGCACTGCTTGGTTTGATGATGATCTCATTGAACGGTCTATCGAGCGACAAGCTTGAACAGATCGCTCGGATGAAACGCCTCTCAGCCTACGATTTGATGATTGCTGTGCAGGCGATGCACGGTCTGAATGACGCTCGCGCTGATGAAGAGGTCGTCAAAAACATGAAGCGCGCTGCCTACAGTGATTTCAAGGGGGGCTGAGGGCGATGTTGTTTCAATTCATGCATTATCTGAAGAATGAGATGGGGCTGGTTGGCTTCGTTCTTTTCTCGCTATGGGTCGGTTTCCTCGTCATTCTCGATATGACACTCGGAAGTCTAGACTTCGATCGGGAAGAGGTGGTGGTCCCGCCTCCGCTCATCCAACCTGATGGGCCGCCGGTGATAGTCGATAGGCCTGTCACGCCTTCGCCGCCACCCCGGCCTCCCGTTCAAACTCTTCCACCCAAGCCGCGCGAGGAATCTCCGCCTCCCCAGCCTCCAAAAGAAGGTTGCCTCGATGTCGAGGGAACGCAGCTTTGTTTGGATGGATGAAAGATGGAGATTTCAAGACGCGGCCTTCTGGCTGCATTGGCAATCGGCGGTGTGATTGCCAATGCGCCCGCTCCCTTGTTGGCACAGGACTGGCGGCAGCGCTTTCGGCGCCCCCCACGATTTAGCTGGGCACGCAATGTGCGCCCGCCTTCACGCGAAGCCCAGACAGCCTTGAACCTGATTTGTGATGTGGCTGGTCTTGAACGCACTATCACGCTCTATCAAGCCGATGTGCAGAGAGGCTTTGCCGCCTTTGCGACAACCAAGCGCGGTCGGCGCTACATTGTTTATGATCCTGTCGCTGTGCCGTTCCCGCCTGGTACGATAAGCTGGGATAGCATGTGGGTAATGGCGCATGAGGTGGCTCACCATATGGCGGGCCACAACTTCAGGCGCGACATTCCAGAAAAGCACGAAGAGCTGGAAGGCGACCGAATTGCAGGCGGGCTCTTGTACAAGCTTGGGGCAAGCGAGGCACAAGCCTTGTCGCGCTTCTCATCTAACCGGCCTGATTCGCGTACTCATCCTTCTGATCATAAGCGGCGCGAGGAGACCCGTGATGGGTGGCTGTTGGCGCAGCGCGTTGCGCGTCGTGAACGTGCGCTGCGCGAGCAATCCCAGATTTCAGATTAGGAGGTTCTGGGACCGTAAACAGCCCCGGAACGACCTGAGCCTCCGAGCGGACCAGTTCGCTCCAGCTTGTGAAGGCGATCATAGAACTTGTCTGCAATTTCGAGATCGACCTCGAAGTTCAGCACGCGGCTGTCGCCTTGAAGCTTCATGATCGGCACTCGTGTGGCTGATGGCTTGCTGACAATACCTTGCGCACGGTCATCGAGTTTTTCCAGCTCCTCCGGTGTGAAACCACCTATGAAAAGCTGTGAATCAGGGAATTTCTGCGAGTCGTGATTAGCGTTCACGAACGCGACAATCGAGCGCGTAAGAAAGGAGAGTTCGCGACACATTGAGACGAGTTTGGGACTCTTGTTGAAGGCGGGAATAAGGATGAGGTCAACTTTCTCACGGATATCGCCTGCAATATTGATCCGCGCGAGATTGAAGAACTGATTGAGGTCCAGAGCGTCCGAGCAAATCATTACAGCAATGTGCAAGCCATCGACGCGATAGGTATGAAATTCGAAGTTGGAGGGGATGCGCGCATATTCTCCCACACGCCTAGCTGGAAAGCGTTTACGGTAAAGCATGGGCGGCGCGATCACTGAATCATCGGTACTTTCCTCACCATCATCATCAATGACCGAGCTTCTAATCTTCGCCATGAATGGCGTGACTTCATGCCCGATAGGGAAGATCACGCCCATATTGTAGAAATCAAAAAGGCAATGATACGAGCCGAGAAAGAGGAAGGGCTGACCCTTTTCCTCTATCCTGCGCCTGATTTCGTTTTCGTACTGTGTGCGGTTGCGACCGTATGAGGTTCGGTCGATGTAGTCGTTCTTGATCTCAATATCGGTTGAAATCGGTGCGGTGATCTCTCCCGCTTCCTGATAGGTTCGGCCTTGTGCTGGCGGCGGATACGCAAACTCGGGAAAGCAGATGACATCAGGCTCAAAATCGAGCGCACACATTAGTTCTTGATAGCGGTGATCGCACCAAGTCTCGCGGTGATAATGGCTGCTCGCCATGAGAATGCGGCGGGAATCTTCGAACTCGCGAGTCGTTAGCCAGCTTTTGCTCTCATCAATCGGCAGTCGCGAAGAGATCAAAGAGAGCTTGATGCTTTTCGGTCCGGCCAATTCCGAGCGCTTTTTCATTTGCCTGCGATCAAGGAGATACTCAATGCGGTCCATTGAAAGACCGGTTCGGCCATAGGTGTTGCGGATGAGCCGGTCCTGAAAACGCTCAAGCTCGCCCTCGGAGATTTCCCCGTCCCCAAGAATGAACTCGTTTTCATGATAGCGACTTCCGACCTGCTTAAAGAGTCGGTCTGGCGTGATTGACACTAAATCTTGCCCCGAAAGATTTAACTAAAGGCCTGACGCTATATCAACTGCCAAGATCGTCAAGGTGCGATTGGATGGCGAATGTGAAGGCTTGAATATTTCCGGTGTTTCTTCGTCTTCTTCGATCTCCTCAAGAGGCGAGCGAAGGTTTACTTTTGGAAACTCCGTGGCCTGATCGCCAGCGACCCCCACAAAGACTGAGCGGTCGTTATTGGCTTCGGAAAGGAAAATCCCCCGGATGCCGTGATCATCATCAACCGCCACGACATTGTATTCCCGGCCCGCCCTCGCCTTGTCATTAGCACGGTCAATCACCTGCGTGATCGTCTTAGAGCCGCTCGGAACACTGGAGGTGAAAAACGTATCGGCAAGCTTGGTGAGTGAATTCAAACTGGCGCTTTCAAGCGTCTTGCCTTCCGCGCGCCAGGACGTGCCTTTGCGGAACGAGATCATATCGCTTTTGGGAAGCGGCTTTACGACCTTGTTGAATGCATTGCGTGAAACCCCGTAGCCAGCAAAGCACATATGGTGTGTCACATCGAGCGTGTCGATTTCAGACCTCTGACGCTTGAGGGCTTCCTCATAGGCTTCCACCGCAATGGCCTGAACGGGCTTTTCCATTCGTGACAGGAGCTTAAAAAATTCTTGTGCCTTGCGGTCTCGCCAGAGCTTGTCAGGCTCGTCCGAGCCGACGTGACCGGCGAGAATGATCCGCGTCCAGACCTTGGAATGAAGATCGAGGTCATTGTCGGCAATTAACCCGAAGCTGTCGTCATCGACACAAACCGTGAATGACGAGCGTACGAGACAGGTAAATTCGTCCACCTCAAGCAGGATTTCAGGCAGGTTCGTGCCTGTGACAACTCCGGCAGGGCTGAGTGACGGCGAGGGCGGGATTGAAGGGTATTTGGCAGGATCGGCAATCGAGAGATGCACTTTTTTGCAGCAATCGGCATTCGCGACAGCATCGAAAATGCGCTTTGTGATATAAGTTGCTTTGTTGCGGAGATCACCAACGATGGCGTCGGCATCGTCATAGCTGAGCTTTACGCGACCGCCTTGATCGTCGAGGGCTGCAACGAAAGTGCCGAACTTGACGACTGGTGCCGCAACCAGCGCATCAGACTTTTTCGATTTTGCCTGCCCACTTGCTCTCATATGTTAATACACCACGAAAATCTTTGTTTTTCAACGATTTTTTGCAGATACCCCCTGCAATGATTGGCGACATCAAAGAGCTCCTACTGTCTCGGAATTGTCCCCCCGCGAGATCAGCGTGAGTGGCGTAGCAGCGAATGGCCCGTGTGTCATTGAGTTGTTGCGTTTTATTTCACTGTTTCTTTACTCTTGGTCTTCCTTCATTTCGTGGCGGCGGAGCTATGTGTTACACCAGCCCAAGCCTTTGGCGCGCAGCTTTGTGCGGGCACTTGTTCCGCCCTCGAAACTCCACGTGCTCACGATATGTCGTGAGCAATGAATGGCCATCTTCCGGTATTTGCAGCATTCTGAAAGCCGACCAATTCCAGAATTGGCAAAGCTCGTGTTGGCTGGGAGTCACGCATGTCTCACTTAGCCTCCTCCTGCGCACCTACGAAAGTCAAAAGCGCATCGAATTCGCCCGCATCGGCTGCGCGCAAAGCGGCGATATAGGTATCACGCCGATCATTGGACTTTGTGAGGTCTGCGCCGCCCGCCCAGTCAATGGGTATATGCCCAAAGCCTTCCTCCAAATAGGTATCGGCCAAGATACGGGCATGGCGACCATTGCCGTTGGGAAACAGATGGATTTGAACGAGGCGATGGTGAAAACGCGCAGCCGCCTCAAGCGGCGGGAATGTCGAGTGCTTCAGCCAGTATCGCGCATCACCAAGCAGATGGTGAAGCTGGACGCTGATATGGAGCGGGTCGATCCCGATATTTTTCTCGGTGAGGCGGAACATCCCTGCCCATGCCCAAACTTCGCCGAATAATCGCTTGTGCAGATCGCGCACAAACTTCTCATCCAGAATGTCAGATTTGCGACGGCGGCTCAGCCATAGAAGGCCTTGCTCGATATTGACCTGCTCGATCTCATCAAGCTCGTTGCGCGTTGTAATGTGCTTGAATTTGAGGGCTTCACGCTCATCAGGATCAATCGGTGTTGCGCCCTCTGGTTCTTCCCCGAATGCGTTCATAGATCGCTCCAGAGATCAGAAGGCATATCGCGCACAAATTCCGCCGTGAGACGCTCGATTTCGGCCGCGTCTTGCTCGCTGCGTAGGGATTGCTTCTCAAGAGCCATATGCGTGGCGGCTTTTTGAACGATGGCGCGCGCTTTTTTCCTCGCACGGGCTTCAATCAATTCAGCCACATCACCCTCTTTCGGCACGATGGCGTAGACGAATTTGCAGTCCATCGCCTCAGCGGCAGCGCGAATGGATTTAAGGCTCGCGCCTTCGCTCACTTCGGCGCGTTCTGTCTTGTAAATATTGCCGCGTGATTGGCCCATCATCTCGGCAAGCTGCATAGCGGATATACCAAGCGCGTTGCGCATGGTGGCGATCCACCCCTCAGTTGGGGTGTCTAGCGCTCTTGCGGGGCCTTTCGAAGCGCCGTCAATGCGCGCTTGATGTTGCCTGATTGCGGTACGTTTTACGTTCATCTGTATAGCTTTCAGTAGACACATGTCATCTTTGCGTATCCTTATTAGAACACATCTATCTTCAAAATGTCAACTTAAAGGTGGACATGTAGCAATCCCAGGACACATTGCTCTTGCCAGTAGAGCTTATGCGTTCGTCGTTTCACAGAATGGTCTCAGTGCAGTGAAATAGCTCTCCAAACCTTCGATATGGCTGCTGACGAGAAGCTTTGAGCACCTGATCCGGGCGTAGAAGTTACGCAGGATAGAGAACTGCATTTCGGTCGAATATACCGGGCAACTCACGACTACGTATTCCTTGAGTAGTTTCGTGTAGAAGCAGCTTGTCATGTAACGGGCATGGTCCTGAAAGCTCGCGAGCGTTCTGGTCTCCTCGGACCGCACGCTCTCCTTCAGGTGATCGACGTCTATGCGAAAGGTTCTCACAAGCTCCTGCCTGAAAAATTCGAATTCGAGCTGTTCAGCACGATCATATTCGAAATATTCGAAATTAGGTCTGCAAACTTCTTCGAACGTGTATCCCATTTTCCCCCGCCACCTCTCACAAGAATAGCAAAAGATGGTTATCAAAACTTTAACTCTTAGGATTAGTGCGTAACACTTGATGAACACAAATCTCTGATAAATAAATACAACTTTAGCTAAATCCAATCATAATTTCACATAATCCTAAGCTCTTTTCTCTAAGATATTCACAGAGATAACGAACGCGAATGCGCGTGTGAGGGGCAATGGATAAGAGGGAGACTCAAGACAAATTGACGGATGCGACGGCAGCATCTGTCGCGCCTGGCGGGCCGATGTCATCGACACTTGC
>JBCCBW010000011.1:0-109517 GCA_039033835.1 Pseudomonadota bacterium | reverse complement strand
GGACGCATCTTCACTTCCTTGATGTCCTGCGTCTTCTGCGTCTTGCGCGCAGCATTGGCCTTTTTCTGGGCTTCGTAGCGGTACTTGCCGACATCGAGGAACTTGCACACCGGCGGGTCCGCATTGGGGGACACTTCGACGAGGTTCAGGCCTTTCTCATTGGCCTGCTCTGTCGCTTCGCGGGTGAACATCACGCCAAGGTTTTCGCCTTCGTCATCGATAACGCGGACCTTGGGGACTTGAATGAAATTGTCGTAGCGAGGGCCGCTTTTAACGGGCGGGGCCATCGAACGCCGAGGTGGACGGGCTATGTGTGTTCTCCTGTTACAGCCTGATTCTTGTGCGGGTTATGTAAGGATTGCCGGGGCGAAAGGCCAGTAGAGTCTCAGGCCGCCTGCCGATAAAGCGGAAAGCTCACCAGCTTTCCCTTCGCCGATAGAACGGCGTCGATCTTTTCGGCTGGTTGCAGCGCTTTGAGGATTTCCGGCGCACCCGCATCCATGCCGCCTGTATAGGCGCCGAAAGCGGGCGCGATCATGCGGTCCCCACGTCCAGCGGCACGGCTCATGACGCCGCAGGGCCTTGCAATATGGCGGTTCCTGATCTTGAGGCGCATTTTGGGATGATAATGCCCGGAAAGCTCCGGCCGCGTCTCGCCGCGTTTGGCCTCGTGCCTCAGCACAATGCCGTTCAGCTCTATCTCTTCGGTCAGCGTCGCCCCGAATGATCGGCCCATCTGTTCATCGTGATTGCCGGTGATCCACACCCAATCGAGCGCGCGGGTCAGCACATCGAGCATGCCCGCAGCATACGGATCGAGCCGGTTAGTGCCCGCATCATCGTGGAAATTGTCACCCAGCGTGATCACGCGTCGCGCGCCCGTCGCCTTCACGCTGTCGGCTACCCGCTCCAGCGTTTCACGGCTGTCATAGGGCGGCAGCATCTGCCCGGTTTGTGCGTACCAGCTGCCCTTTTCCAGATGCAGGTCCGCCACCAGCAAGGCGCGTTCGCGCGGCCAGTAGAGCGCGTTGTTCTTCAACAGAACAAGCTCTTCTCCAGCAAATTCCAGCGGGGCGAACGAAACGGGAACCATGGCTTTCACTTGCCCTCAAAGGTCGAGCTTGGCAAGGCTTGGCTTGAAACGAGAGATGGGAAAGAATGACCGACACCGAACAGCACACGGCAGATGCGCGCGCATGGTTTGAAAGTCTGCGCGATCAGATCTGCGCCGCCGTCGAAGCGATCGAGCGCGAGGCAGGCTCTGATGCCTCGTTCACATACACGCCATGGGACCGCGAAGAAAAAGGCAATGACGATCCCGGCGGCGGGGTTCAGGGCCTGATGAAAGGCAAGGTGTTCGAAAAGGTCGGCGTCAACGTGTCGACCGTGCGCGGTAACTTTCCCAAGGAATTTGCCACCAGCATCAACGGAGCGGACCCCGAAAATCCCGGCTTCACCGCGACCGGCATCAGCCTGGTCGCGCATATGGCCAACCCGCACGCGCCAGCAGTCCATATGAACACCCGCTTTTTGACGACGGGCAAGGCATGGTTCGGTGGCGGAGCGGACCTCAACCCGCCGATCCCCTACGAAGAAGACACCGAGGAATTCCACGCCAGCATGCGCGCAGCCTGCATGGCGCACAATCCGACCTATTACGATCGCTACAAAAAGTGGGCGGACGAGTATTTCTTCATCCCCCATCGCGACGTGCATCGCGGCGTCGGCGGCATCTTTTACGATCATCTGGAATGCGACGATGACGACGCGTTCGAGCGCAACTTCGCGTTCACGCAGGATGTCGGCAAAGCCTTTCTCGATATCTATCCCAAGCTGGTGCGCAAACGGATGAACAGCGATTTCACCGCTGAAGACGAAGCTCAGCAGCTCGAATATCGTGGACGCTATGCCGAGTTCAATCTGGTCTATGACCGGGGCACGATCTTCGGTCTCAAGACCGGCGGCAATGTCGACGCAATTCTGATGAGCCTGCCACCGCGCGCGACGTGGAGCTGATGAAGGACTGCCCGGTCTTCTTGTAACCGCGTAGCCAGCGTTTGATGGCGTCGCGCAATTGCATGAGTTCGATCGGCTTGGCGACATGTTCCTGCATGCCAGCGGCGAGGCAGGCTTCGACGTCATCGGCAAATGCATTCGCGGTCAGCGCGACGACGGGCAGTTCGGCGGCATCGATCCCCGCCTTGCGGATCGCGCGGACGGCTTCGATCCCGTTCATGCGCGGCATCTGCAAATCCATCAGCACCAGTGAATACGGACGCCCTGCATTTCTGGCATCGATCACCATGTCGACTGCCTGCGATCCGTCTTCGGCGACCTCGAAGGTAAAGCCCAGTCGCCGACCCATCTCGCAGATCAGCTCCTGATTGATGTCGTAATCCTCGGCCAGCAATATGCGGCAGCTGCAACCGTCGCAGGGGTTTTCTGTAATTGCGGGGCTGGGAATTTTGCGACCCTCGGGCGGCTCCGCAGGCGTCAACGGCAAGGTCAACGTGAAGGATGACCCATTGCCCACCATGCTTTGCACGCCGAGCGTCCCGCCCATAAGATGCGCAAGCTGGCGGCTTATCGCCAGACCCAGGCCTGTGCCGCCCTGCTGTTTCGCGCCGCTGCGTTTGTCTTGCGTAAACGCGTTGAAAATCTCCTCCTGCATTGTGTCGGCTATGCCGATCCCTGTATCGCTGATGGTGAAGGTGAGCTTGCCATCGCTCTGTTTCACCGCAAGCGACACGGTCCCCCGATCGGTGAAGCGTATGGCGTTCGACAGCAGGTTGTTGAGTATTTGCCGCAAACGCAAACCATCCAGCAACACGAATGGCGGAAGGGCGGGGTCTACCTCATGGTGCAGCTCGATGACCTTTTCGCGAGCCAGCGGCTCCACCAATTGCGTGACGCGTCTGACAAGGTGGCCGGGATTTACGGCGGCCTCGATGATTTCGACATTGCCCGATTCAATCTTCGACAGGTCCAGAATGTCATTCAGCAGGGTTTGCAGCGTTTTTCCCGATTCCAGGATCAGGTCGACGTGACGGCTCTGTTCTCGGTTGAGCTCGCTTAGCGAAAGAAGTTCTGCAAAGCCCATCACCCCGTTCATGGGCGTGCGGATTTCATGGCTCATCTTGGCCAAGAATGCGGTTTTGGCCTGAGCCATGGCGCGCGCTTCGTTGCGGGCATGGCGCAGATCGCGGTGCATTTCCTCCTCTTCGGTCCGGTCACCAAACACACCGAACAGAGCGACCGGCTCGCCAGCCTGATCGAATTCGACCAGGGCCGTGCTCTCGATGAAACGCACTTCGCCATCGGCGCGGATCAGGCGAGCCCTGAAAGTGTAGGGTTTGCCGCTCTTGCGAGAGAATTCAACCGCTTGATTGACGATATGACGGTCGTCGGGATGATAGCATTCGATCGCCTTATCAAGGCTGGGGGTGTTGCCGGGCTCGATCCCGTGGATCGCAAATGTTCCATCGGACCAGTAAACCTTTTCGCTTGCCAGATCGACACGCCAGTGCCCCACCTTGGCAGTCGCCTCTGTCAGTCTCAGGAGGCGGTTGGCTTCCTGATGGTCGCGCAGTTTCGACCTTAAAGCGCGCTCCTGTCGCTGTGTTCGACGGCGGACGAGAATTTCGCGCGAGAGGAAAGAAGCGATCAGCCCGAACAGCGCGAGCCCTCCCCAGCGCTCAATCGTGGCGGCATCGACCATCCCCATTGTCACGGCCACGAGGCAGACGATCGCTGTGCACAAGAATACAAATCCTGAAAGGTTTGCTGCTCGCTCAGCCATAGTGGATGCTCTGTTGCCCATGGCGGCTTGGATAGCGCAGCGAATGAAAGCGCCCCGTTAGCGACGACTTAGGTGTTTTTGGGGGCTTAAACACCTGCGGACTTTGCGCTTGCATTGCCGCTGCAATTGCTCACATCCTTGTAAACAATGCTGCGCCAGTACGAACTTGTAGAAAGGGTCAAGGAATACGACCCGGACGCCGATGAGGCGGCGCTTAACCGCGCATATGTCTACACGGTGCAGAAACACGGCACGCAGAAGCGCGCGAGCGGCGATCCCTATTTCAGCCATCCGGTCGAGGTCGCCGGTTTAATGACCGATCTTCAGCTTGACGAGCAGACCATCATAACCGCGCTGCTGCACGACACGGTCGAGGACACGCTGGCGACGATCGAGGATATCGAACAGCTGTTCGGCGGCGATGTCGCGCGGCTGGTCGACGGCGTGACCAAGCTTTCCAAGATCGAGGCGATGCCGGAAAACGAGCGTGCGGCTGAAAATCTGCGCAAGTTCCTGCTCGCCATGTCCGAGGATATCCGTGTGCTGCTGGTCAAGCTGGCCGACCGTCTGCACAATATGCGCACGCTCCACTTCATCAAGAAGCCTGAAAAGCGTCAGCGGATCGCGCGCGAGACGATGGATATCTACGCCCCACTGGCCGAGCGGGTGGGCATGTACGAATATATGCGCGAGATGCAGGCGCTGGCCTTCAAGGAGCTTGAGCCCGAAGCCTATACGACCATCACCAATCGGCTGGAGCAGTTGCGCAGCCAGGATGGCGGGCAGGTCGATGCCATCGCCCTCTCGATCAAGCAGGCGCTGGCCGAAGCCGGACTTGAGGTCGAGGTTTCAGGCCGCGAGAAGCACCCGTTCTCGATCTGGCAGAAGATGTCGGAGCGGCATGTCAGCTTCGAACAGGTCACCGACATCATGGCCTTCCGCGTGATCTGCGACAACGAAGCTGATTGCTATCGCACAATGGGCGTCCTGCACACGACCTGGCAGTTCCTTCCGGGCAAGTTCAAGGACTATATCTCGACGCCCAAGACCAATGGCTATCGCTCGCTCCATACCTCGCTGATGTATGAGAATTCGATGCGGGTCGAAGTGCAGATCCGCACCCGCGAAATGCACAGTCGCAATGAATTCGGACTTGCGGCGCACTGGGCCTACAAGCAGGAAGATCGCGCCGATGGCCAGGTCGCCTGGCTGCGCGACCTGATCGAGATCGTCGATGCCAGCCACGATGCCGAGGAGCTGCTCGAACACACGCGGATGGCGATTTATCAGGATCGCATCTTTGCCTTCACGCCCAAGGGCGGGCTGTTCCAGCTTCCCAAGGGCGCAACGGCGGTCGATTTCGCCTTTGCTGTGCACACCGATCTGGGCCTCGCGACCGTCGGCGCTAAGATCAACGGACGCCACATGCCGTTGCGCACCCGGCTTGAAAACGGCGACGTGGTCGAGATCATCAAGGGCAAGAATGCCGAGCCGCAGATGTCATGGCTGGGCTTCGTCGTCACAGGTAAGGCGCGCGCGGCGATCCGCCGGTCGGTGCGGCTGAAGGAACACGCCGAAGTCGCGGCCATCGGTGTCAAACTGTTCGACGAGATCGCAACCCGCGTGCCTGCGCGGATCGGCAAGAAGGCGATCCGGCTGGCGGCGGAGCGGCTGGGGCTGGAAGACAGCGAGGAGCTGATGTTTCGCATCGGCTCGGCCAAACTGACCGACCGCGAAGTGATGGAAGCGCTGGTGCCCGGCTGCACGGCGGAGTTCGACGAGAACGAGGAATGGTCTAGCCGCGAAAAGGTCATCTCGATCCGGGGACTGACGCCCGACGTCGGCTATTCGCTGGCGACCTGCTGCCATCCGGTGCCGGGCGACCGGATCGTCGGGTTGCGGCGCAAGGATGCGCTGGTCGAGGTGCACGCGATCGATTGTCTGGAACTGGCCAGCGGGATCGATGCTGACTGGCTTGACCTCTCGTGGGGCCGCCGCTCGCATGGCGCGGTCGGACGGCTCAGCGTGACTTTGTACGATCGGCCCGGAACATTGGCCGAAATGGCCGGTATCTTCGCCCAGAACAAAACCAACGTGACGAGCCTCAACCAGACCCAGCTCGATCATCCTTTCACGACCTACGAGATCGACGCCGAGGTGCAGGATCTCGCCCACCTGACGCGCATTCTGAGCGCGCTGCGGGCGAGCGATGCCGTGGCGCAGGCCGAGCGAATCTAATGGGGGTTATCGGCTCGACCACATCCAGCTCGCGATCCCGAAAGGCGGTGAAGACCGGGCGCGTGCGTTCTTTGTGGGGCTGCTCGGAATGCGCGAAGTGCCCAAGCCTGCCAATCTTTCGCCCAGTGGTTGCTGGTTCGAGAACGGTTCCGTCAGCCTGCATATAGGCGTGGACCCGAATTTCCGCCCTGCGACCAAAGCGCATCCCGCGTTTTTGGTCGATGATCTCGCGAGACTTCGCGCGAAGCTGGAGACAACGGGTCTTGCGATCCGCGATGACAAGCCGGTGGAGGGGTATGAACGTTTTTTCTCGGTCGATCCGTTCGGGAACCGGATCGAGTTCATGCAGCGGGTTTGACCCTGCGCGTTAACCAACCCGCCCTTTTGAGCTCGTCGGAGAAGTGGTAACAGCAACCGGCAGCCATACGGGGGGGCGATGAGCTATTCACGGGCTCGCGAACGTGCTCGCGATCTGATCTTCAGCGGTGAAGGATATTCGCCTCACATGTATCTCGACACGGTCAGCGTCGTGACGATCGGGTATGGCACTGCCTTGCAAGAAGTCCGGGAAGTCGATCCGGTGGAGCTGTTCGTGATCAAGACGGGCAAGGCCGCGACCGCTGCCGAAAAAGCGACCGAGTGGAAGAGGGTGCAGGCGATCAGTCCGAGAGGGGCCGACATCAATCGGACGGCCAAATCCTACGCGAGAGGCGCGGTCCTGCGTATTACCCACACAGAGGCGGTTCGCCAATTTAATAAGGACCTTGATGAATATGCTGATTCGCTGCGCGTGTCCTATCCGCGCTTCGACCTGTTTCCCGAAGATGCGCAGGTTGCCATGCTCGATATGGTCTACAATCTCGGTCCCGGATTTCCCAAGACTTGGACCAAATTTACCGCCGCAGTGAATCGACCCGAAAACAAGGGCGGGCCTGATTGGCGGACGGCAGCGGCGCAAAGCAATCGTTACCAATTATCCGCGATGCGTAATCACGAAGTAAAGGCGCTGTTTCTGCGTGCGGCGCAAATTGCCGAAGCGGGTCGGCGCAAGAAGGGCAAAAGATGATGCGATTCGTCGTTACGCTACTCGCCACAATCGCGCTGAGCGCGTGCAACCCCTCTGCCGACCTTGCCGGGGCTAATAGCTCTACACCTGATCCGGCGGCGCGGCCCGTACCGGAAAATTCGCTGCTGCCGCGCGAGATCGCCGGATCGTGGCGGTTTGCCGAAGAAGACCCCGACGCATACAGCTTTACGACTGTCGTGTTCGAGGGAGACTTTCTAGTTATTGGAGAGTCACCGGGTGGGATACGCGATACTATGAAAGTGCCTCTTTCAGAGCTAGCAGGGGGAATGTACCGGATTGAATGGGGCGACGAAAGAACCGATTACGGTGCAGGACGCAACAATGTTAGCCTGCTATGCGGTCATGGCGGAAAGAACTGGCCTTGGTTCGTCCGCCTTCGCCTGGAGGGAAGCGATCTGGTGACCGAATTCCATAAAATCGATCAGAGCAGCGGAGAGGGCAAGGGCTTCTTCGACCCGTGGCCCGAGCCGTGCCTGACCCTTCGCTGGGAGCGCTAAAGCGGGCTGTCTGAACCCGTGGTTAGCCTCGCCAACCCGATCAGGTCTGCACGAAATACAGCACGATAATGATCACCAGTATCGCGTAGGTCAGCCCGCCGAGGATGATTGCGAGCGGGTTGAACGCCGGTGCCAGGGTCGCCTGAGCCATCTGCCCAAGCTGCGAGAACATTTGCGGCCAGGTGTAGGCGACGAAATCGCCCTGAGACATGACCGAAACCAGTTTTTTGTCCTCATCGACGATCGGGAGTCGGCGAAAACGCTCGTTCGACATCATCTGTAGCCACGGGGCGATTTCGTCGTTCTTGTTGGCCATGCGCACTTCGGTGGTCATCACTTCGCTGACCGGGGTCACCTTCGGATCGCGGCTTTCCCCGATTACGCGGCGGAAGATATCGCGCTCGGTCATGACGCCGAGGATATGGTTGTCCGGATCAGTGATGAAGATCGAACCGAAGTTCTTTTCCGCCATTAGAGTGACGGCCTCGAAGACGGTGGTGTCTGGCGTGCAGGTGAGCGGCGGGGCCTTGTTCTGAAATTCGGTGCGGTCGGCAATTCTCATGACGCTTGCTCCCTTTTTCGCGTTGATCCCGGTGAGACTACGCGGGATCGGGTCTCATCGTTCCTCAAAGCTTCAGCTTTACGGTGACTTCGTCGCCTTCGCCGAGATGTTCGCTGTGCATCACCTTCTTGCTGACTAGAAGCACCCACTCGGTCTGTTTTGCCTGCGGGAAAACCGACGTGTTCCATTCGGTTTCGCCGATCCGTGCGGTGAGCTTGACCGATCCAAAGCCGCGCTGGCGACCGAATTCGAGCCGATGGAGACGCGCATGCACGGTCAGCGCCTCGGCGTCCGCGCCCTCGAAGACGACGAGATGGTAAGTGCCGCGATCGCCCACCCATTTGCGCAAGGGAAGGGTGGCGGTGATCGTGTCACTCAGTTCCGATGGCACGGATCGGCACCGGGATGTTGCAGATATCCGCGCCGCCAGCGGGCACAATGAAGAACGGATCACGCCGATTGGCACGGGCGTCGGCGTATTTGGCGAAGGTTTCGCCTTCGGTAGAAAGGTATTCGTAACTTGGCTGCTCGCCTGAAGGCAGATCGGAAGCGACGCGAACCGAAAGGATCGGCGTGCGTTTCTCGACTTCTTCTTCGGTGTAGAAGCCGAGCGTACCGGAGCCACGCGGCAGCGACGACAGGTGCTCCATGCCTGCAATGATGCGCCCGACGAGCGCGATGTTGCGATCGAGATGGCGCGGCGCATGGCCGATGACGGTGTAGAGTTCGGCGCCTGAGCCGGTGTCCGGGGAATAGTTTCGCCCGACTCCGACCATGCCGTAGCAGTGGACGGGACTGTAGCCTCCGCGCCGTCCTTCGCGGGTGACTGGAAAGCCACCAGAATATCCGGGTTCTTGTCCATAATCATCGGGAGTTGTGCGTAGGTTCGCAGGTATCGTCGGATGATCGGTGTTGGCTTGATTGCGAAGGTCTTCACCCTTGGCAACGAGGGCGTAGAGAGACCGCCATTGGCGGTTATACATGGATGCTACAGAATATTCGGCCCGGTCCATCACCCTCAGCCCCTCGGGCAATGGCTTGGTCTCCGTTTCGCCGCTCTCCGGATTGTCGTACCCCGGATCGCCCCATTGCACGACATAATTGTCCTGTACGCGGTTGACGCTGATCCCGTCATACCACTCGGCGCGGGCTAGGGTGCGGATGTTCTCGACCCAGCCTTGCGAGAACGGCGCGGGCATCAGCTGGATCACCACCTCGCGCTTGTTGCCATCCGCATCGGGCGCGAGGGTCATCACGAGCAGATCTTCGGCCGGAATTGCCACCCATTCCTCGTCGCTGGCGGCGTCAACAATCTGATTGGGAGACGGCGCGCCCTCTGGTTCTTCCTGAGCGGAAGCGGGTAGGCCAAGGGCGAGGGCTGCAGGGGCAGCCGCGAGGATGATCTTTTGCATGTTCCGGTATCTGCCATCCGGCGCGGAGCGCCGCAAGCGCGGGGCCGCAGCAACGTGGCCCTCAGGTCGCATGAGCGAGGATACCCCAAACAAAAAGCCCCTCTCCGCGCGTTTTTGAGGGCGGAAAGGGGCTCTTGGATCGCAGCGTTCGCAGGGAATGCCATTCCGCGCAGCGCTGCCCAATGCGACTCGTTTACCACATTTGTACCGAGCGCCCAACGCCGAGATGCCCGAGCGTGGTTGCTAAGAGACCTGTTGCAAGCTAGAGCGCGCGCCTCGCCTGAATCAGGCATGCGGAGCGGTGGCCGAGTGGTCGAAGGCGCACGCCTGGAAAGTGTGTATACGGTAACCCCGTATCGTGGGTTCGAATCCCACCCGCTCCGCCACCTGGTCTAGAATTTTCCGGATGTCCCTGTTTATGCCCATGAGAACCGCGCGGTTCTGCGGCGTTGAGCGCATGAACCAATACCGCGGAGAGCGCTTTCCAGAGAAAGACTGTGGCAAATGGGCCGTTTTCTCTGTCGCCTCTTAGCAAGATACCGGATTGGCAAGCTCCCTGTTTCTCCCTGTTCTTGGACTGGGTTCCGCCAGCTCGAACTGCTCCGGATTGCACGTTTATAGCGTTATTTCAGTTTCTTATATGTACTGACGTGCGGTCTATCGCATAGGATAACTCGTGAGAATCGAAGAGATTCCGTGGGAATCCAACGTCTGCTTCCCTCATGGTCCAAGAACCGACATTCGCTAAGCTAGTAGGTATGGAGAACCTTGCCTTTAGTTTACTCCGGGTCCACTTGTGATATCTGCGAACGTTGCGGAGGGCGGTTCCTGTGTTCTTGGTAAAGAGAGTTGGTTTGGTGGTCCTCGCGGGCTCAGCAATCCTGGGAGTTGCGATCTACCTTTGGATGGTGTCGCCGGTGCAGATTGACCGGGAAAGGCCAGATCCTGCCGCTGCATTGCTTTCGCAACGTGCTGAGGAGGTTGGCTCATATCGGGAAGGTTACTTCCAGTCTGCGGGCAATTCGTTGCACTATGTCGAGGCCGGTGACGGAGAGCCCATTGTGTTCCTTCACGGATTCCCATCCTTCTGGTTTTCGTTTGTTCGTCAGATTGAACACTTTGACGATCAATATCGCGTGATCGCTGTCGATGGCCTCGGTGCGGGAAAATCCGACGCGCCTTCGCAAGTGGAAAACTACAGGCTCGAGGCAATGAGCGCCCACTTGGCAGCGCTGCTCGATCACCTCGGCGAAGGGCAAGTTCACCTGGTTGGGCATGACTGGGGTTCGGCGTTCGCGATTGCATTTGCGCAGAGATATCCTGATCGAGTGCTGACGGTGACCGGGATAAGCGCACCTTCGCTCAACGCCACTTTGCATGCGCTTGAGATAGATCCCAAAGCCAGAGAAACGGCTGGATATGTCGAGCGTTTCAAACAGGCCAATCCCGCGTTACTCGTCCTGCTCGGTACCGCAGACAGGATTTTTGATGGCGCCTATCGCCCTCTAATAGAAACTGGCAGTCTCACACCGGACGAGGGCGCGCTGTTTCGCGATGCAACGAGCGACCCGAAGCGCACCAATGCCCATATCAACTGGTATCGCGCAAACCTGCCGCATCCAGATGAACTGTTGGAAGCTGACTTCTGGCCATCACGTGACGCGAGAGTCGTCATGCCAGCACTCTACATCTGGGGAGAGGACGATCCGATCTACAATAAGACGGCACTCGATCGACTTACATCGCTATCGGATCAATCGGAGTTGTTCGCGCTGCCCGAGACAGGGCATTGGCCGCATGTTCGTCGATCTGAATTGGTCAACGAGGCCCTGGCAAGGCATTTTGCAGCCGCATCGCCTGCCACGCGACCGTCACGGGATTAATCGTCGAGTGCGTAAGCGATAACGTAGCCACCCTTGCCGTCGACAATGGCTTGAGAATCGATGTACTCATTGGTTGCCGGATCGCGTGGATAGCGCCAATGCGGATTAGGCACCGTCACGATCAGATATTGCTTGCCGTTCTGGCTGGAGCGATAGGTCATCGGGGTCGCTAGCCCGTTACCGGGCAACGGCGCTTCCCACTTCTCTTCGCCGGTGCGGATATCGAAAGCGCGCACTTTTGCATCCATGGTGGAGCTCAAGAAAGTCAGGCCACCGCGCGTTGTCAGCGTGCCCGCACGGACAGCCGTTCCGACATCGTAGGGGATGCCGGAGTGCAGACCGAATGGGCCCGACTGGCTCATGTCGCCCGCTGGACGGCTCCACAGCAGTTCCCTGGTGTTGAGATCGATGACCGCGATCTGCGACCAGGGCGGCTCGAAGCACGGCACCTGTGTACCCAGTCGCGACATGAATGGCTGCGGGTAGCCATAGGCCTTGATCCGGCGATGATCGTAGGGATTTTCCGGATCGGGTTCGCCCATGGCCGGCATGGGATCGTTTTCGCTATAGCGGACGGCTGGATGGTTCGGTCCCAGGATCAGGGCAGCCAGAGGTCCGGCCTCTGCCACCTGTTCCGGTGTTACCATTATTAATCGGTGCGCGAGCATCATGGGTGCAGCCACAAGCAGGCCGTTATCCGCGTCGACCGAAACGCTGCCCCAGTTGAAGCCTCCGAAATTGCCGGGATAAAGCATCGTGCCGGTTTGCGTGATCCCCGTGGCGAGCGAAGGGGGTGTATACATCCCCTCATAATTCATCGTCCGATACTCGATCCGGCAGACCATCTGATCGATCGGCGTAAGACCCCACATGTCCTTCTCATGCCGATAAGGGTGAAAGTTGGGTAGCGGAGAAACCGGCTGCGTTGCCGCCAGACGCTCACCCTCGATCGCTCCGTCTTGTGGTACCGGGACTTCTTCGATTGGGTGCACTGGGCTCCCATCGCGTCGATCGAGCAGAAAGATATCGCCCATCTTGGTCGGGGCTGCCACAGAAGGCACCAGTTCGCCATCACGCTCAACATCGACAAGCACCGGCTGGGCGGGCATGTCATAGTCCCACACATCGTGATGAACGATCTGGTAATGCCAGCGCGCCTGCCCCGTCGCAGCATCGATCGCCACCACCGCTGAGGAATACTCCTCATCGAAATCGCGCCGTGCCCCGCCGAAATAGTCTGGTGCGGGGTTGCCCGTGGGTGCGTAGATCAATCCCAGTTCAGGATCGTAACTCATGATCGACCAGACATTGGGAGTGCCGGGCGTATAGGTCTCGCCGTCGGCTGGTGCGCCATTATTGTCTGGATTTCCAAGATCCCAGGCCCAGTTCAACTCGCCAGTCATGGCATCGAAGGCGCGCACGACGCCCGAGGGCAGGCCCAAATCCTGCGTGTCGGAGACCTGCCCGCCGACCACCAGACTATCACCGGCCACGAGCGGGGAAGACGTCACCCAATATTCAAAGCGCTCGTGCTGATCTTCGCCCATGCCTTGCCACAGATCGACGACACCGCCTTCGCCGAAGTCCTCACAGAGTTCGCCAGTCTCGGCATCTACCGCGATGATTGTCGCATCGACTGTCGAGGTGACGACCCGCTTGGGACACGAACCTTCATAGCCTTCAGGAGCTTCATGATAACCGACTCCGCGACAGGTCCGAGCATACTGATTTTCCTGAGGTGGCGTGATGCCATGATCGTAGCGCCAGATCTCTTGTCCTGTGGCATCGTCAAGCGCGATCATGACGTTGCGGGCAGTGCATAGGAAGAGCTTGCCATCGATGTTGAGCGGCGTTGCCTTGAAGTCTTCCTCAATCCCGGTGCGGTAGCGCCAAACTTCCTTTAGCCTGGAAACCGTTGCCGTCGTTATGTCGCCGACGGTCGAGAATCGCGTTCCGCCCTCGGTATTTCCGTAATGCCGCCAGTCATCCGTACTGACTGCGCTGTTTCCACCACGGACCGTACCTTCGCCGTTTTGGATGTAGCCCTGAAAGCTGGCCACCAGCAGAACAATGATTGATGCCATGATCGGTCCACCAATCCACCACCGGTTTGAAGCAGTGGCTTCCTCACCCTCAGTTCGGCGCAGGGTTTGGCGATACCACGGGGTGAGGAACCAAATGCCTAGGCCGAGCCACATGGCAAGCCGAGGCAGCAGTGCTAGAAAATCGAACTCCGCCTCGAATATGGACCAGATGAGCGTGACAGCCAGCAGTCCGGCGTAGACCCAAAGTGCCTTCTCGCTGCGCCGGATGGTGAAGAGGGCAACGCCCAATGACGCGAGTCCGGCAGCGAAATAATACGGGCTACCCTCGAGATAGATTAGGAACCCGCCGCCGAGTGCGAGCAGCAGACCGATCAGGAGGAAGAGTACCGCAACAAGCCAACGCAAAGTGTTAGCAACAACCATAGATGATCCCTCACAGCCGCTTGTTTAACGCAAGTTCACTTCGCTTACAGCGGGAAGATTGTGTTCCCCCCGTCGAGAACGACACACTGCCCGGTCATAAAGTCGCTTTCCTTCGAAGCGAGAAAGACCGCGATACCTTCCATATCCTCGAGTTCGCCAATGCGTCCGATGGCAGACTTGCGGCGCGCGGATTCCTGAAATTCCTTGCTGGTGTCGAGCGACATATCGGTCTCGACGAACCCGGGCAGGATCGCGTTAACACGGATGCCCGCACGACCAAGTTCAACTGCAAGCGCTTGGGTCAGCCCGATGACCGCTGCCTTTGTTGTTGAGTAACCCGCTGCTCCGCCTGTGCCGACCAGCGCAGCGATCGAAGATGTCACGATCAAGCGGCCGGGCGCGCCGCGGTCAAGCAAATGGTCCGTAACGGGCGCCCATGTTTGCACGACGCTCATGAGATTGAGATCCACCGCATCGAGCCACGCCTGGCGTCCGACCTTATGCGAAGGGCCCCGAAAGCCGCCACCGCCGGCATTCGCAAAGCAACTGTCCACCTTCTCGAACCGTTCGAGCGTCTGCTTGAAGGCAGCGTCGATATCGGTTTGATCCGTGACATCGCACATGAAGGACTCAGCTTCGCCCCCCATTTCGCGGATTTCCCTGACCGCCGCAGTGTTCTTCTGCTCGTTGCGACCCCAGATTGCCACCTTTGCGCCGGACTTAACAAGGCCCCGGCAATAGGCGAGCCCCAACCCTCCGTTTCCACCGGTGACGATGGAAACGTGATCCCTCAGATCAAACATCAAGAATTCCTCTATTCTATACCGTTGTTCTTGAAATTGCGCGAAGAGACCAGCGCATCGGTCGGTGCGACCTGCAGACCGATCAGGTTGCCGTCGGGGTCGCGCCCGAAAATGATCTCACCGCCATCCATCGCGGTTGGCTCGGTGACGATGGTACCGCCAGCGCGCTCGAACAGTTGCTGCGCAGCCCCAAGGTCGCTCACGTCGAGGACGATCATGTTGTAACCGGGCGCATCAACAGGCCGCGGTGTCTTTGGTAGCTCGGTCGGATGGCTGTGGAACTGGAATATCTCAAGTTCGAGATTGCGGATCTGGAACCAGGCAGACTCTCCCACGCCGCCCTCAAGCCCGGCGACAGCGTCGAACTTCTCACCCTCAAGCCGCATGAAAGGCCAATTGCCCAGCCGCCGAAACTCGGGCTGTCCGAGTAACACGGCATAGAATTCTGCGAGCCTGTCCACGTCGGGAGTGGCAAGGGCAACATGGCGGATACGGCGCTTGTGCTTGGGCGGCTCAGGCAATTCAAGCGCTGCGACGTCGACATGTTCGATCTCAGCGATCAACCCATCGAAGTCGCGCGAATAGGAGTAATATACGGGATTGCGCGAGGAGAGCTGCTGCATCTCCTCCTTGCCCATAAAAGCCGCGCCACCTTCGAGGAATTTCTGATAGGTCTGCGTTTCCTGATCTACCTGATAGCAGACATGCATGATGCCTGGCCCTTCGACAGCCATCGGCGCTGTCGCCAATGCCTCGTCTGACGGGTTCTCAAATGACATGAAGCGGACCTGCATGTTCACACTGCGCATCATCAGCGTTCGCGCTTCCACGCCCTCTCGTCCGGCTAGCTGATCGAAGACAGCGTTTCCTGAAATCTCACCATCATCGACCTGCTGCAAATCGATTGCGCTTTCGTACAGCTGCCCGGTCCGTTCAAGATCGCTGACCACCGCACCGACCCAGCCCACGCCCTTGATCACCGAGTCTTCGGGTAGTTCCGAAGTCTGCACACCGCATGCAGTCAATACTACAGTGCATGCCGCCATCAGGGTCAGCTTCAACGTCCTCATCGCCCACTCCCGTGTAGCTCGCTTTAATCGCCCTCAGCCTAGCTTGTAAGGCGTTGTCACGCCGCATCATTTGCCCTTTTATGCACTTCAAGTCAACATAATGTAGATTTTGGCTTGTTATTCTCCGATAATGGCGCGATAAATGATCAGAAGTAGACAAAATTGTCACTTATGAGGGAGGGAGTGCATGATGACGACGAGCCGTACGCTGCTTGCGGGGATCAGCTTTGTTGCGATGAGTGCGATGTCGACGGCAGTCTTTGCGCAGGATGCCGAGTCATCGGACGAATCGAGCGCTGCGACGGACAATCAGATCATTGTCACTGCGTCCAAGCGACAGGCGACCTTGCAAGACACGCCCATCGCGGTCTCGGTAACAACCGCAGAGCAGATCGAGGACGCACAAGTCCGCGATCTGATCGATATTCAGACCCTGGTCCCCTCACTGCGGGTCACGCAAAGCAGCCTTTCCTTCAACACCAATTTCATCATCCGCGGGTTTGGCAATGGCGCGACGAACCCGGGGATTGAGCCATCGGTCGGGGTGTTCATTGATGGCGTTTATCGTTCCCGCGCCGGCGCGCAGATCTCGGACCTTCCGGACCTTGAACGGGTCGAAGTGCTCAGTGGACCGCAATCCACGCTATTTGGAAAGAACGCCTCAGCCGGCATTATCAGTATTGTCACTCGCGAACCGCAGTTCGAATTCGGCGGTATGGCCGAACTGTCTTACGGCAACTTCGATGCCGTTGTGGCACGCGCGAACGTCACCGGTCCCATAAGCGAAACAGTCGCTTTCAGTCTGGGCGGAAACTACAACAGCCGTGACGGATTTGTCGAAGACATCATCATTGATGAGGACATCAATGATCGCAATCGCTACGGCGTGCGGGGCCAGTTGTTGTTCCAGCCTAGCCCGGATCTCAAGTTTCGACTGATTGCCGACTACGATGAAATTGATGAGGTCTGCTGCGCCGCGACCAATGTCGTCGATGGTCCGACAGGTGCGCTCGTTCGTGCGATTGGCGGAGAGTTTATCCCGAATGACGGGCTGTCACTTCTCAGTACGGTCAATTTTGCACCAACCAACGAAATCGAGAATTACGGTGTTTCGCTGCAGACTGATTGGGTGTTGGACGACATCGATGTGACGGGAATTGGTGCCTATCGTCGATCCGATGCATTCGTGAACCAGGACAGCGATTTCACGAGCCTCAACTCGATTGGCACGAATATCAACACGGTCGATATCCAGACCTATACCGGTGAGTTGCGCGCCGCCTCGAACTTCGATGGCCCCCTCAACTTCCTTGTCGGCGGCTTCTTGTTCCATGAGACCATCGATCAAGGGGCCGAGTTTGGGAATGGCGAGGGCTTCCTGCTTTTCGCCAATGCGGCAACTGGTGGTGCCTACAGCGCTCTCGAACCGACCTTGCGCGCGCTCGTGCCTGGCATTCCCGAAGGTCAGTTTGGCGGGGTCGGCCAAGGACGGTTGCTCGATTTCGATTATGAGAACACGTCATTCTCAATCTTTGGCCAGCTCGACTTAGAGATCGTCGATGGCCTCGTGCTGACGCTTGGAGCCAACTACACCGACGACGAAAAGGAAGCGGTGTCCAACAATGTCAGCACCGATATCTTTTCCGGCATCGATCTGGTCCAGGCAGGGTTTAATGCAGCCTTGTTGCAAGGAGCAACGCCAGACCTTGCAAGGGTGCTCGCCTCGGACGTTGCGACCAATCCGTTCCTGGCGCTCCAGAGGCTGCAATTCAACCCGCCATATCTGA
Source organism: Pseudomonadota bacterium (assembly GCA_039033835.1). GTDB lineage: Bacteria > Pseudomonadota > Alphaproteobacteria > Sphingomonadales > Sphingomonadaceae > Erythrobacter. The sequence continues at coordinate 91,911 of JBCCBW010000011.1, read as the reverse complement.
ACTTTCCGAATGCCGTGGAGGATGGTGAGACCAGTGATACCGATCTCGCCTACACCATCCGCCTTGCGTACCAGGCCAGCGATAACCTTAGCCTGTATTTTACGAACGCAACCGGCTTCAAGGCATCGTCTTTCAACCTCACGAATGACAGTCTGCCATTTGCGTCCGACTTCATTCCAGGATCGCCTTTCAGTTTTCCGCCGCCGCCACCATCGCCGATCCGCGACGCTGGCCTTGCCGTCCCCAATCTGGAGACTGGTTCACGTTTCGCGGGACCAGAGGAATCCGAAGTCTTCGAAATCGGCATCAAGGGCAGCTGGGAGGGCTTTGCGTTCAATCTGGCGCTCTTCGATCAGGAGGTCGAAGGTTTCCAGACCACTGTATTCACCGGAACAGGCTTTATCCTTGGGAATGCCGAGCAACAATCCGTCCGTGGGTTTGAACTCGATACGAGCATTTCACCCATCCCTGAACTCACCTTCACAGCGGCGCTCACCTATCTGGACTCGGTTTTCGACACTTTCACTGGCGGCAGTGCTCTCTCACCGGCGTTCACAGTCGTCCCGGCCGATCTCAGCGGCGAACGTCCAGCAGGGGTTCCAGAATTTTCCGTTGTTGTCGGTGGTACATATGTGCTCGATATTGGCGGTGACAATTCGCTGCGGTTCCACGCTGACTATCTGTTGGAAAGCAATGTCGCGATCGTAAATGGGCTGGATGACTTCAAGCGCGATGTCGAAAATCTGAACGCGACTATCTCGCTGGGTCTATCGAATGGACTGGAGTTTGCGATCTGGGGCCGGAACCTAACCGACGATGCCTACCTCAACATTGTTTCACCTGCCGTGGGGCAGGCCGGGTCTCTGGTCGGTTTCCGCAATCAGCCGCGCACCTACGGAGGGTTGGTCCGCTTCCGGTTCTAAAGCTGGCCGGAAGGCCGCAGAGCGGCGATACTAGCGCTCACTCTCAGGTTCTTTGCGGAGTCGGGTGCGCAACACCTCTGAGGGGGCTCTCACCTTCACCTTCCGCCCCAAAGTGTCGTTACGAAGACCTGCAATACTGCCGAGTATCATGGCGACGGTGACGTCCTCGATCAGTTGGCGATCCATTCCGCTGCGGACGAGGAAGTCGCCAGCAGCGGCGGGTAGTCCGAATGAAATCTCGGTTCCTGCAATCGCAATATCTATCGGGATATCGAAAACTTCGGCTGTCACTTCGGAAAAATAGTGGATCGACGGCTCACGATTGTAGTGCGTCGGGTCCTGCGGCTGCGCAATATTAGGGTAGGCCTGTAGCCGTTCGACGATCAATCCACGCTCTTCGATATAAAGGAGATATGCCCGCGTGACCCCGCGGACGAGGTCTTCATACGTCTCCGCATCCTCGGCCGCTTCCAGTTGCTTGGTCCGAAGGTGACGATATTCGCGGTTGAGCAACCTCTTCAGCAGATCCAGCAGGCTGCCAAAATACCGATACATAAGGGTCTTACTAACCCCGGCTTGCTCACCAATTGTTTCTAAGGAGAGGTCGGCTGTGCCCTGCTCGGCTATGAGCTGCGCCGCGCTGTCGAGGATCATAGACATACGTTTTTCACGGCTGAAACGCCGCGAAATGCCCGTCGTTCGCTCTTCACTCGCGTGTTCGATGCTGTCTTCCTTCGCCAGTGGCCTCAACTGCGAGCCCTGCTTTGCAGAGAGGACCCTGACCACCTCGGAAGGAGTAATCAAGAGCAACTCGGACACAAGCGTGTTGAGGTCTGAACTCACGATCTGCCGGTAAAGACAGCTAGCCCGTTTGCGGCCGACCCTATTTCGAATTGCGGTCCTATCTACAAATTTCATCGCGCCTTGTGGGTCGTGAGACGAATGTCCGCTTACCCGATTGCAACGCTCAAACCGGACGGTCTGCAATCGGCCCGGTGACCGCCGTCAAGCCTCCAGCAGGTTACCGGGCGTATCTCGCTCCACCGCCATATTTTTGCGTGTCCCGATCTTGCCTCCGCGGTTCGTCACTATGTCGATGGTCTTGAACTCCGTCGTCCACAGGTCCGGCGTCACATCGCACAGCACATAGCCGCGCTGCGAGTTGTGCCACTTCAGGCTAGCCGGGTTCTCTGCCTGGATCGCTTTGGTACGTTCGCGTTGGTCTTCTCCGTTGCCGCCCGATGAAATCGACGTCGAAACGAACTCGGTAGCCACGGGCTCAGATGCGGGGCGTTTCCCGTCCAGATGGACGTGTCCGGCATAGTTCTGATGCTCGTCTCCGGTGAGAATGATAGCATTTTTAGAACGCGATTCCCTGATCTGTCCGAGCACGCGCTCACGCGGGCTTCGGTACCCGGCCCAACTATCGGTATTTTGATTGTGCCCCTCACCTGGGGTGCGGTCCAGATCCATCATCATCACCTGCTGGGCGAATGCCTGCCAGGTGCTGCGAGAAGCTTTGAGCCTTTCGAACAACCAGCTCTCCTGCCGGCGGCCGAGCATTTCCGCGTTGGGGTCATTGATCTCGGTACAGCCATCCAGCCAGCGGTCACCGCAAGGTTGGTTGGTGCGATATTGACGCGTGTCGAGCAGGTTCAGATCGAGCAGATCCCCGAAACGCGCCTGCCGATAGAGCTGCATCGCAGGGCCGACTGGCAAAGCCGAAGCGCGCAGAGGCATGTTTTCGTAATAGGCCTGCATTGCCATCTGACGCCGGAAGTTGAATGCTCCGGGTGGGGTATCGTCCTGATCGAGATCCGCCGCCCAGTTGTTGTCGATCTCGTGGTCATCCCACGTGACGAACCACGGCGCGGCGGCGTGCGCGGCCTGCAGGTCGACGTCCATCTTGTATTGCGCATAGCGACGGCGGTAATCGTCGAGCGAGTAAATCTCCGCACCGACGTGCTGGCGTACGGTCTCTATCGGCCCGCTGCGGCGATTGCGGAAACGGTTGCCGCGGCCTTCGTAGATATAATCGCCGTAGCAATAGATGAAGTCCGGCTCTTCCTGCGCGAGAAAACGATGCGCGGTGTAGTATCCCTGTTCGTAATTCTGGCATCCGGCGATCCCGAACCGCACCCTTTCGGTCGGCTGGCCGAGCGCGGGTGTGGTTCTGCCGCGACCGATCGCACTACGCTCGCGCCCTGCAACGAAGCGATACCAATACGGCCTGCCCGGCTCGAGACCGCCGACCTCGACGTGGACCGAATGGCCAAGCTCGGGGCGGGCCAGAGCTGTCCCGGACGCGACGACATCTTCCATCCGTTCATCCTTGGCGACCTGCCAGTCCACTTCGACCGCCGCTGCAGGCATGCCATAACCGATCTCGAACGGGTCGGGTGCGAGGCGGGTCCAGATGACAAATCCGTCAGCCACTGGCTCGCCCGAGGCTATGCCAAGCTGGAATGGGTAGGATCGGAACACCGGCGCGGCGATCGCTCCTGTGAAAGGGGCGAGCGACAGGCCCGCTATAGCAGCACCGCCAAAGGCCTTGAGAGCGAAGCGGCGGCTTAGTTCAAGCCGTTTTGAGCGAAGATCGATCATTGGTCTTTGTCCTTACTGCTCGGATCGTCAGGTTGGATGGAGTGTGATTGCGCCAACGGAAACGAACTTTCCAAAGCACGAGTATAACATAACAAAAATCGAAAGTAATTTTTGGAATACTCATATTAAGTGAGACTAAAAAAACTTACATCGTGCACTGCATCACCTTCGAAAAGAACGAAACGCCGCAAATCTGAATTTCCTTCTTTTTCAATATTAGAACATTTAGTATTCATCTCCATTTTTCAATTAGATAAAATTTCGTCTAGTTAGCAAATCAATTTTCTGGCAGTTGATGAAATTCAATTGATGTATAGGATAATAAATGTCTGGCCGGGAAATTAAAATCGTAAAAGGAGGTTTCGATGTTTTTTGAAATACTGCTTCCCTTAACTTCAATTTTCATGACTGTGTCCGATGATGATTGCGACGATCTTGAAAACGTCACCCAAGAGATCGAATGGATGATGGATCAAGTCGATAACAATTCGAATCTTGCGGACACACAGCGCCAAGCCCTCATCGCAAATATCGAGGAAGAAACGGAATTCGCGGAACTTCTCGATGAAGCTTGCAATCCAGACCCTCTTGAAAATCAGGACTTCTTTGATGTTGTGTCCAGTTGGCTAAAAGCAATTAAGTGATTGTAATGGTTATTAACTAAGCTTGGTTCGGGGTGCCGCTTACTATAATTGGCACCCCGAACACCACTTCAGTGAGATATTCAGAATAAGTAGCGAACTCCAAGCTGCGCGCGCCAGACCGATGCTCCGGACGGGAACTCTTCCTCAGTCAAGGGTCGGCTTCCGGGATCAACGTTATCGATCACGAGCTGGTTGGTTTCGGTGTCGAACGCAGCGCTGTAGAAGGTTTCTCGGATTGAGAAGCGACGGACGACTCCCCAGTCGCGATCGAGGAGGTTGAGGAAGTTGCGCACGCCTGCGTCGAAAATGAAGCGACCGGGCAGCGGTGAGGGCACTTCAAGCTGGACATTGAGGTCGATGCGGAATGTATCTTCGGCACGGATCGTGTTGCGCGGAATGAAACCACCACGGAACTCCGACAGGTCGAACGCCTCTTCGATCGCAGCGATCTGATCGTAGCTTGCCCCGTTCACGTAACGAACCAGCGGATCGTCGGGGCCCGTCGGGAGGTAAGCAAGCAGGCGACCGTTGGCGCGGTTCGAAAAACCGGGCTGCAACAGCTCAAGGTTTGTCAGGTCGGTGTCGCCGAAGTTCCGCGAGGTGATCGCGTCGTTGGCATCGATTACGAAGCTGGTTGCACGCCCCGAGCGGTAATTGCCGAACAGATTTATGCCGAGTGCGAAGTCTTCTGCAAATTCCTTGCGCCAGTCGAGACCGAAAGTGACATTATGCGGCACCGCCTGGATAGATGGTCCCGGTGTGGGATTATTGACGCTGTCATAGGCCCCCGTCTCGAACACATCGTCCAGATCGTCAGTGTCGTTTGCGGGTGAGACGTCGACCGACTCGACATAGGTGTAGCCCGCGAAGAAACCGAGCGCTCCCAGATCGCCCAGGTCGAAGTCTTTCCCGACTTCGAATGTCAGCGCCAGGCTATGTCCCTCCGACGTGTTGAAAATGCCGATATCCTGAAACGGGCTGCCATTGGCCTGTGTCAGAGAGTTGCCGGGCCGCGTATCGAGGGGATTGTCGGTCGGGATGATGAAGCGCGGGGTGCCCGTGGGCAGGATCTCACCGGTTTCGACCAGGCGAATGTCCTGGAATTGCAGAGCGTCGAGGACGTCCGAATAGGTTGCCTCTGCGGTGAATCTCCACCCATCACCCAGCGCGCCGAGATCGGCAACGTGGTCGACCGCAAGCGTGAAGCGGGCATTGCGCACGATATCGAATTCGGGAGAGATGAAAGACACGTCGCCATCAAGGCCTTCGACAAGCCCATCACCAATCTGTGCAAGCTCGGTGATGATAGCACCGGGCAGTTCATTGGGATCGACCGGTCCACCCAATTCATCAGTCCCAAGCTGGGCAGATGCCAGCGTCACACCATTGGTCAGGAATGGCTCGGTGAACCAGGTGACCGGCGCACCACCAGCGAAAATCCCTGCCCCACCGCGAACTGTCGTGCGCTCGAATGGGCGCCAATTGAACCCAAAGCGCGGCAGCAGAACGTCGCGCCCGTCAAGTGAACTTGCGTTGGAAAAGCCGTATCGTTCGATAAAGAACGGGTTTTCGGGTGGCGTGTCGTCCGAATTGAACACCTCGTAGCGCAGGCCAAACAACAGATCGAGATTGTCGGCCGCCGCCCAATCGGTCTGGATGAAAAGCGAATGCTGATCGAGCGTGAAATCGGCTGCGGCTTGGCTGATGTCGCCAGACGCGGGCAGAGTTGCGGTTACTTGCGTTGCCAGTCCCTGCTCAAACGCTTCGATCGCTGTCAGTTCGGTGCCGTCAGCCAGCGTCAGCGGTTCGAATTCGAACACACCGCTGCCTCCTGGAGCGCGCTGGCGGAATATGTCGCGACGGTCGAATTCATAGCCAAAGCTGACCGCATGGTCGCCCAACAGGTACTCGCCGCGGGCCTTGAATTGCCAACGATCAGCGTCAAGCGCGTTGTTTTGATCGAAATCATCTGTTCCGATGGCGATATCACCGTCAGGGATCGGATTGCCCTGCTCGTCCAGTTCGAGCGTACCGTCATCGTTCAAGGCGAAACCAACGTCGCGGATGAGCACTTGCCCAAAGCCCGGATTGCCGCTGAGCGGCACAGTCGTGCGTTCGGTACGAATGAATCCGAGCTGGACCTGGGTCGAGAAATCGTCGGACCACTGAGAGAACACTTGGCCTGAGATACCTATCGGCACGTTCTGCTCGAACGCGGCGGCGGTCGAAGGGCTGTCCAGTCCAGGCGCGCGCGTGGTGTCGATACCTTCGGACTCGGTGCGCTGAAATGTGACCTGAGCGCGATGGCCGTCGGTGATGTTCCAGTCGAGCTTGGCGAGAAACTTGCGCTCGCCGTTGGGTGTGTTGAGGATGTCGTTGAAGTCGCCGGGGTCGAAGCCGTATTGCGCCTGGCTTACATCCCGGATCTGACTGTAGAGATCCAAGGTGATAACATCGTCAGGGTTATCGCAGGGAATACCCAGCGGACAGCTGCCCAGAAGGTCCGATTCTTCATATTCCTCGTAAGAGAGGAAGAAGAACAGCTTGTCCTTGATGATCGGGCCGCCAAGCGTCGCGATATAGGTGTTCTCGACCGGGTCATCGGCAAGCTCGATCGGATTGCCGTCTGCATCCGACCCGATTTCGTCGCCCGTCAGGAAACCGCCCGAGCGCTGATAACGAAACGAGCCTGAGAAATCGTTGGTGCCCGACTTGGTGATGATGTTGATGAGCCCGCCCTGAAAGCCGGAGTTCTGCACGTCGAACGGCGCGGTCTCGACCGAAAGCGATTCAATAGCGTCGAGCGAGATTGGCGAGCGGCGGGTGGCAAGGCCGGTGACGTTGTCGCCAAACGTATCCTGTTGAGAGAGGCCATCAACGACCAGATTGTTCAAGCGGGAATTGAACCCCAGGATCGAAACGCCCTGGTCGTCCTCGGGTTGACCGAAATCGACGAATGCGCGGCTGTCGCGCTGGATGATCTCCTGAAGCCGCCGGTCAACCGTGGTCTGTTCGCGAATCTCTTTTTCACCGTAGGTGTTGATCGATCCGAAACGACTGTCGAACGGGTTACCCATCACGACGATCACGTTGTCATCGTCGGGATTGAAGACCTGGACGGTAGCGTTCACCGTCAGCGGATCGCCGGCCGCTGTGTAGATACCGGTCAGCTGCATCGATTGAACGTTCTCGCCGCGGATATCGATCGTGTAAGGCCCTCCGACCCTCAGACCATTGGCGGTAAACCGGCCTTGTGTATTGACCCTGGTGGTGACGCGCGAACCGGATGGCGTGTGTGTAATGACAACCTCCGCACCCGCCGCAGGCGTTCCATCTTCAAAGCGAATTTCGCCCATCATTTCCGCGTATGTGACCTGCGCCACTGCCGGAGTGGCGGTGGCCATGGCGGCCATCAATGCAACCGCGCTCGTACTACTCTTGATGCGCAACAAGCCACCGAACGCGGCGGCAGACAACTTAGCAGACATGTTTGAAATACTCCCCTTGGACCAACCCTGCGGGAGGGGTGCTATGTCTGCGCTATGACCCGAAAGCGTCATGGCGATGTGGCATTTTCAAATATTGAAACGGTGTCGCGCTTTTCTGGGTGAGAATGATGAGCCGCAATCGCCCCAATCCTGCCGATCTGGTTCATCCGGATGTCGCGGAGCCTGTATCGGTCAGTGCGATCGGCGATCGCCCTGGACGACCTTTCAAGGACGGCCATCCGCCGCGAGCGTGGACATCGGACAACCTTCGCCGGATCGAATTTGACGGTTTTGATCTGACTTATCTTTGCGGACGCAATTTCGAGCTTGATTTTGATACCAAGGGTCACCTCATCGACTTCAACTTCGGCGACGGGCCTTCAACGATGCGGGTGAACGGCGGTAATGAAGAGCTGTGGCGCTTCCTACCCTACACCACCAGCTTCGCGCCTGTTGGCACCGACCTCTACCGCCATGCCTTCGATGAACGTGAAGAAGGGACGTACCATCGTTTGGTGGGTCTCAATATCTCTCCTGGTTATCTCAGCTCGCTCATCTCGGATATCCACGACGGTCGGACACCATCTTTTGTGGAGTTCAGTCCACCAAAACGTTGGTCGCGGATGGATCGCATTCAATCGGGCTTGCTCGCGTTGTTTGAGGCGCCGCACCAATTCTCGCGCCTTACCGCTGAAGCGCTCACGAATGACGCTATCATGCGGGGCTTGCTGCGCTGGTCTTCGATCGGAAACAGTCTGTCCGCAACCCGGTTCAGTACGGATGATCTGGTTGTGAGAAGAGCTATCGACTTTATCGCGTCGAATCTTACGTCGATCGTCAGTCTTGCCGATATTGCGAAAGCAGCCGAACGAGACGCGACAATCCTGGTTCACGTCTTCAAACTGGCAACAGGCCAGACCCCATACGCCTATCTGCTAGGCAGCAGGATCGAGGCAGCAAAGACGGACTTGCGGTCGACGAAAATGGGCATCGCGCAAATCGCGGAGCGTTATTGCTTCGGCTCGCCGAGCCATTTTTCGACGACCTTCCGTAAGCTGACAGGCTGCAGCCCAAGCGAGTTTCGCGCAAAGTCGTAGAGACGTATTCTCTGTATAGCTTGTGGCGGGTCTTGGGCGATATCGTGATCAGGCTGGGGCAATGCCGAAGGTCTGCTTTGGTTTCATGCCAACCATAAGCAGACCGTCCGATATCGGCCCACTGTTTGACAAACTGACTGATCTCAGATGACTGTCATCGAAGTTCGTCAATCAACCGATCTGGCAGTTTCGAACTTCTTGCAGGAATACACAACACTGGTTTTGTGAGACTAACTGCACCTACTCGGGTGGCGAGGCCGTCAGTCTTGCCATCGTCTCTAGTTGCGCCCCAGAAAACCTAGCCTTTTGTCGGATCCAACCGGCAAAAGGGCAAGAGACACAAACCAATTCGGCCAAAACCCATTACTCTGACAACGTCCGCCAGCGTGCTTTTGTTGGGTCGATTTCGGACCGTCTGGTTCTGCCAGCAAATCGTCAGAAAAGCTGACGCTCAGTTTGCGAACCAAAGGCCGTCGTTCTGTTTCGAAGAACTCGGACTGGGGTTATTCGTTACGGGCAGGTTTGGCCGCTCCATTGGCCGGCCCGCTGACCGCGAGCGCACATGAATTGGTGCCACAAATCGGTGACCCTCCAGGCACCGGTCTGTGGATCCTGCCGCGCCGCAGCGAAGGTCCGGCGGCCCGATACGCTGTCATCCAAATATCCATGCTCCTCGATCCGAATAGCCATAAACGTGCGATCAGCGAGCTTGTCCCAGGGCCTGCGCTGCCAGTCCGCCGCAGAAATCTCGATCTCGGCGCTGGGACGGCCTTCCTTACTTTCGGGATAGTCGCCTAATAGCCTCGCTGCCAGTCCGCCAAGCGTCGGCGCTGTAATCGGCGCAGGCTTCTTCCCTTCTCGGACGATCCAATCGGAAAAATGGCTCTTCGAATAGGTGGCCATGGAGTCGGCTGAAGGGGGTTGAACTTGGCCTTTCCCAGCAAAGCATCTCCGAACTGCGCGCATACCGAATTGCGTATCGCTTGCATCGAGAACGCCGAGATAGTGATTGTTCACGATCACCGAATAACGACGCGGACCGGCCGCTTCCGCCTCCATTTCCATCACGCGCGAACCCATGCAATCCGCAGTCCCGATGCGCGAGTCACCGATCTGGTTGTATCCGCCATCAATTGAGATACTCGCGGTGTGGGCGTCGATCTGAACATCGAACGCCCCTTCATATTTGGGTGAAGTGGGGAGGCAGCCGCTCGCGATTTCCGCCTTTAACGTGCCTGCGCCTGCCGGAAGTTCGAGACAAATCTGGCCAACTCGAGCATGGGTCTGTGTGGCCAAGAGGCTTGCGGAGATGGCACCCAACGCAATGTTGCGGGCCAGCGTCCAGGTGGTGTTGCGGGTCATCAATTTTCTCCAGTCAATAGCCGTGTTTCGATGCCCCAACTCATAGGCCAATCGATCGACTGCGCGATGGGGTGAGTTCCCCAATCGGCTTTCGCTTTCCTGAACCAAAACACGTGCAAGTTGGGGGATTGGCCCCATTCATCCGGCCAGCCCCCACTGCGACAACATCCTCACATTCGAACGCCTGTGAGGAGACGATCAATGACTTGCATTACTGCCAAACGATTGAGCTTTGCCGCTGCAGCGGCGCTCGCTGTCGGAAGCCTTGGAACGCCTTCTGTGGCCTCCGCCCAGATGCGGGCTCTGCTGCCGACGATTGACGAAGTGGAACCGCTTGAGGCGCTGCCGATCGACGGCGTCTGGGAGATCCGCGAGATCGGTGAGCGCGTCGTGATCGAGGATGGCCACGCCTACGCCGAAGACGGCTGGGTGCACATGCTCTTGTTCCAGATCGAGCCCGAGCAGGTGGTTCTCAAGAACATCCGCGAGCTCGCCGACGGTGACTTCGTCGCCGATGATCTACCCCTGATGGCAAGCGTCACCTTCGAATGGATTGGTGAGGATTCCCTTCGCGGTCGCACCAATGGGCCGATCCCCGTGACGTATCACCTCGATCGGGTCGACGACTCCGGTACCGATTTCGATCCGTTCCCGCCCCCGGCGGACGACATTCCCCTCATCGAAGAACCACCAACAGACGACGACGGAGACTCCGTCGACCCGTGGTGATCCCCCCCCCCCAAAAAAAAACTATAAACTTTTCAGTGGAGTGAAAACAATGTTGAAAGCAATCATTCAATCGAGCGCTGTCCTTGGCCTGGCCATTGGCGCGTCCATGGTAAATCCGAGCGAACCTGTTCAGGCGGCTTCGTTCAGCAAGAACTGCGGCGCCCTGAATCAGAAGACCTGTATCAGCGTCAATCCCGCCAAGTGGTGCAAATCAGGCCTGAAGGTGAAGCGCCAGCCTGGGCGGAACATCTGTGTCAGGAAAGAGAAAAAGCCCGATCGGCGTGAACCTTGTGGAGGCCTGAACCAGAAGACCTGCATCAGCGCTAACCCTGCCAAGTGGTGCGAAGACGGATTGAAGGTAAAGCACCAACCCGGCCGCAACATCTGCGTCAAGAAAGAGCGCAAGCCCGATCGTACGCCAGGCTCAAGCGAGTGCGGCGGCCTCAATCAGATCCGCTGTCAGAGCCCAAATCCCGCCAAATGGTGCGATGACGGGTTTCGCAACAAGGTCGTCTTCGGCGCGCCCGACATCTGTGTCGCCAAGCGCGAAAAGAGGCCTTGTGGAGGATTGAACCAGGACAGCTGCGTCAACATCAATCCGGCCAAGTGGTGTGACAAAGGTCTGACCTACAAGCCGCGGATGCTGATCGGAAAGCGCGGCACCTGCATCAAGAAAGTGCGTAACGCTGATCGGATCGCAGTTGCTGCGCAGGTGATTGAGGAATTGGGAGACAATAACCCGCTTGCCAATCTCACCAAGTGCATCAAGCGTCCGAGTAAGCTCGGCGACTTGAAAACGGCGATCAGCACACGGTCCAACAACGGCGTCAACCGGGTTTTGCGCTCATGCGGAGCGGACCTCAACGGTTTGCAGAATATGGGCAAGCTGGCCTCGCTCAACAACGGCACGCAGGCCGGTGAAGACAAGAAGTTCAAGACGCTGTCTATCACGGTCGGTGCGAGCGGTGCGGCTGGTGTTGCTGGCGCAGCCGGGGCAGGCATCGTCATTGAGCTCAAGAAGGGACCAAATGCACGCTGGTTCTTCACCGGAGGTGTCGGCGGAGGCCCCAAGGCAGAGGTTGTTGGTGATGTGACCGTTGGATTGTCGCGTTCTCAAATCCCGACCTCGCGCTGGGGATTCGATCACGGCATCGGTGCAGTTGTTTCCGGACACTACATCGTTGGCCTTTCGGGCGGTGTCGAGTTCGAAGGCAACTCGCTCAACTTTGCCGGCATCAGCTTCGGCGCAGGCGGCGGGGTCGGTGTCGGCGGAGCGGTCTACAAGACCGGAGCCATCTTCCCCTTCAAGGACCTGTAAGGCCTTTCCCCCGCGGAGGTCGGTTGGGCTCTCGGTCCGGCCGGCCTTCGCAAATCGGAGTGATCCATGATTTTCTCTCTTTCACCACTCGCCGCAATCCTGATGGCCGCGACAGCGACCGAAACCGCGCCAGCCAGCCTTTGCAAAGCCGACGAGGAAACCATCATTAGCGGTGCCGTTGAGGATGACTTCGGTCTCGATGTAGCCGTCTGTGTTTCGCGAGAGTCGACGCAAGTCGATCCCGGTGAGACCACCAGACCCTTCATCACCATTCGCTGGTCGGGCGAGGGTGGAGGTGACGCAATCTCGTGCATTCCAAGCCAATGCGACGGCACGGTCGAATATTCCCGCTACACCAGCCCTCATCTGACCATCCTTCAACTCGCTTGGACCAATGGAGAGTACGAACAACGCCTCTACCAAGAACTCAATCGTAGCTATCTGGACAGTCCCGTGCGCAGCGTAACCACTCACACCTGGACCCATAAGGACGCGTCGACCAACACGGTCTACGTTGATAGCTATCCTGTTCGAACCGATGCCTCATCGCTTGCCTTGATGAACCTCGAGCAATGGCTCACGCCCAAATCCTGGACCGAGTCGCTGCTCGTGAGTTCGGACTAGCCATGAGCTCCGCTCGCTCAACTGGCATTCGGATCGATCAGTCCTTCACGCAAAGCGTAGGCAATCAGTTCGGCGGCGTTGCGGCAGCCGGTCTTGCCCATCACGCTGGTGCGATGGCGATCGACAGTTTTGATGCTGATGCCAAGCGCTTCGCCGATCTCTCGATTGGTGCGACCGGTGACCACCTGGCTGAGAACCTGACGTTCGCGATCAGTGAGCGGCTCAAGGTCACCAGCTTCTTCGAGCATGCGAGTGAAGCGGCTGCACACGATCCGCCCGCCTTCGAGGATGCGAGGGATAGCGCGCAGGACTTCGTCCATATCGTCTGCTTTGCAGAAGACCCCATCGGCGCCGATATCCACCAGTTCCGCGATCTTGCCGCGCGCATCGATGCCGGTGAAAATGATCACGCGTGTTTCGGGCGACCACCGCCGCGCTTCGAGCAGCACCTCAGTTCCCCCGGCGTGTGGCATGGTCACATCGAGCATCAACAGTTCCGGACGGTGCTTGCGCACAGCGACGATGGCGTCGATCCCGTTGTCGACCGTCTCGACAATTTGGAACCGCTGGCCTTGCATCGCGTCCTCGTTCGCGAGCGAGGACGTGAGCGCATCGCGAATGATCGCGTGGTCATCCGCGATCACGGCTTTGCAGACCGTTCCAATCCCTCCCAAACGCTTCAATTGGCTCGCCCCCTCAAGCACTTCGCCTTTTCGCACTTGCATCGTATACAAATGGACATGGGGCGAAAGAGCGTTTTGAACAGGGGCAAGAGTGCGCTGGCGACGCTGCTGCTGTTCTGTCTCGCCTTTTTCGCTGCGCCGGCGATGGCCGGCACTGATCCGCCAGTTATGGTCGAGCCCGGTATCAGCCAGGAGATGGTTGAAGGCTCTGCACGCTATTTGGTAACTGAGCCAGGAAGGGAAATCGGTGTCGAGGCCGCGGTTGCGGCTTACAAGGCGGGCCAATTCGAGTTTGAGTTCCCTCCCGATGAATCCGGCACAATCCGCGATTGGCGCGTGTGGATGGCGCTCCCGTTCGAGAGCGCATCGACGGATAGAACGGAGCCCATGCGCAAAGTGCTCGGGATTGGCGGTATCTTTGCGGAGCTGCCACGCGTCTATCTCACTTGCGAGGGCGAGAAACCTAGGGAAATTCTGGCCTCGCAATCGGTCGAAGGCGGCGCATTGAGCGCGCGCTATTTCACCTATGTGCGCACCCAGAGCTTTGCGCTGGCGCCGAGAGAGAAATGTCTCGCAATGCTCAATCTGGCGACCTCGGACAATCCCAATCTAGGCATCTTTCGCGAAGGCGAACTGGGCACGCGGCAAGTCATTGCTGTCCTTCTGAAAGGCGCAGTGACGGCCACCTTGCTGATCATCGGCCTGATCCTTGCGATCACGTCTTATGTCACTGCGCGCCCGCTGGGTATCTATCTTGGTGCCGCCTATTCGCTCGCCATGCTGCAGAACGAGACGACGCTGTTCGCAAGCCTCCTTGCGGGCAGCTCTGCAGCGGGTCGCGAGATCTGGGAGAGCGTAACCATCCTCACCGTCTTTGCTATGGTTAGCACCTTCCTGTTCGGCTTTCGAGACGACTTGAGGCTCAAGGCCTGGGGGAAACGGCTTTTGGCTGCGATTGTCATCACCACGCCCGCCATCATTATTGCGCGGGCAAGCGACGACACGCCCAGCCTTGTCTGGACACTCTATGTGTCGATGTTCCTTGCGGCGCTTACTGTTGTATTCCGCCTGGATATTGGTCGCTGGCTGCGGATTGTGGCGGGCGCGATCCTGTTCGCCGGAACGATCGGAGTGATCTGGACCGAGCCATATCTGGGCGGCCGCCATCTCACCGATCTTACGATCGAGTGGTTTCGCGATTTCTTCCGGATTGTCTCGGGACTGGGTGTGCTCGTGCTTATGCTGGTCGATATTGTCGGCTCTCGCCGTGAGCGCGACCTGATGGTGATCGAGCGGATTGATTCTCTCGAAACACAAGCCGAGACCGACAGACGTCTGCTCGAAACAGAGCGCGAATACGCAAGAGCGCGTGACGCAGCGAACCGGACCAAGGCGCAGCTCGCGGCTGCTAGCCATGATATTCGCCAACCCATAGTCGGATTGCGAGCGGCCGTGGCCAGCGAGGCCGAACGCCTTTCACCCGGCCTACAGTCGCGCCTTGGCGAAGCGATCGATTACCTTGAGCATCTGACCCATGAATACTCCAATCAACCCAGTACCTCTCTTGCTGCCGAGGCCAAGCAGCAAAGCGAGCCTTACTCTGTCGATCTCATTACCAGCGCTGTCGGAAACATGTTTGAAGGAGAAGCGCGGCAAGCCGGGATAAAGCTGACCGTTTCCGGCTGCGATTGCCAAACCCGCGTGCCGGCCCTGGCGCTGATCCGGGCTACAAGCAATCTTGTTGCCAATGCATTGCGGCATGCGGAGCCGAGCGCGGTCGAGATCACGGCAACCAGCGACGACGGGCACTGCCAGATCCGGGTCGTCGATGACGGCAAAGGGATGGACGCGGTGACGCTGGCCAAGGTGCAGCATTCTGGAGTGAAATCCGAAGACTCCGATGGCGACGGATTAGGTTTGG
This sequence comes from Pseudomonadota bacterium, assembly GCA_039033835.1. GTDB lineage: Bacteria > Pseudomonadota > Alphaproteobacteria > Sphingomonadales > Sphingomonadaceae > Erythrobacter. The sequence continues at coordinate 76,518 of JBCCBW010000011.1, read as the reverse complement.
CAATCATCCACGATCTTGCGTCGCGTCACGGCTTCGCCTTCGCTTTGTCGTCCAATCCCGGTTCTGGAACTGAGGCGGTTATTTCGATCACCCGAGAGGGTGATGTCAGACTGAGTGTACTTGATTGACGACTGAGGTGAAGAGGGGGCGGGGTATGCCTAGGGCGCTCCGTGTCTAGCGGAGACGAGTTCGCGTTAGACTGACAGCTCCGCCATTTATCTCCGGTCTAATGCTTTGCTACTCGAGATCTGCTCCAAGTTCGAACTTCGTCTCGAACTCTCCGCCACCTTGACATAGAAGTGCGAACGCCGTTCGCCGCCGTTCCAAGCACAAAAATCTTGCTATCAAAGCTCTCTATCTTATTGCTCAACGGCCTATGCCGCCATCACCCTGGAACACACGCTGCGGATATCGAGTGAGTTTGTTGAGATATCCCTTTTTGAAGACTGATTTATGAGCCTTCGCCTCAGCGGTGTTTCGAAATCAGTGGATGGCGAGACGCATATTCATCCTCTCGATCTCGAGCTTCAGAAAGGGACCATGAATGTCCTGCTGGGGCCGACATTGGCGGGCAAGACCTCCTTGATGCGGCTCATGGCGGGGCTCGACAAGCCCGATACCGGTACAATCCATTGGGATGGGCAAGACGTCACCGGTCAGCGTGTTCAAGATCGCGATGTCGCGATGGTGTACCAGCAGTTCGTCAACTACCCCTCAATGACCGTTTACGACAACATCGCATCGCCGCTGAAGCTGCAGAAGAGATCGTCGGGAGAGACTGATACGAAGGTCAGGGAAATGGCTGATTTGCTTCAGCTCACCCCTTTGCTCGATCGCAAGCCCGGTGAAATCTCGGGCGGGCAGCAACAGCGATGCGCGATCGGGCGGGCGCTGGTGAAGGATGTTGGTCTCGTTTTGATGGACGAGCCTCTGGCCAATCTCGATTACAAATTGCGCGAAGAATTGCGGGTCGAGATACCCCGCCTGTTTGCAGCGTCGGGAAGCATCTTTGTGTACGCGACAACCGAGCCGGAAGAAGCCTTGCTGCTTGGAGGGAACACGGCGACGCTTTGGCAAGGGCGGATGACGCAGTTCGGGCCGTCAATGGATGTGTATCGCCGGCCCGTCGACGAAATCACCGCACGCGTCTATTCCGACCCACCGATGAACTTTGTGCCGGTTCGAAAGGAAGGGGCGGTCGTCCATTTCCCGAACGGGCAGCTCATAGAGGTCGACGATGACAGGGGCCAGATGCCCGATGGTGATTATCGTGCCGGGTTCCGCGCGCATGATATCGAAGTGACCGAAACCGGTGCCGACAAGATCGCGTTCGAAGCAAGGTTGGTCGTCACAGAGCTAACCGGATCGGACACCTACATTCATCTGGAAGCGGTCAGCGAGCGCTGGATCGGATTGGTTCCGGGCCTTCAGGCCTTCCAGATCGGACAAGACCTGAAAGTCTCTCTGAACCCGGACAAAATCTTCTACTTTGACCAGGATGGAAAACTGGCCGGCTCGCCAAGGCCCGAACTCGTGATGTCGGGAGCATAGATTGGCCTCCATAACTCTCGAGCATCTGGCGCACAGCTATCACCCCAATCCGCAAGCAGAGACCGATTTCGCTCTGAAAGAGGTGAACCACAAATGGGAAGACGGGCGCGCCTACGCGCTGCTTGGCCCTAGTGGATGCGGCAAAACGACTTTGCTCAACATCATGTCTGGATTGCTTCGGCCGACGCGGGGACGCATTCTGTTTGGCGATAAGGACGTCACGGGATCATCGACGGCAGAGCGCAACATCGCCCAGGTTTTCCAATTCCCGGTCGTTTACGACACGATGACGGTGCGTCAGAATCTGGCGTTCCCGCTGCGCAATCGCGGCATGGAAGCGAACTACATTGCAGATCGGGTCCAACGCATCGCGCAGATGATCGGGCTGGAGGCGCATCTTCACAAGAAAGCGCGTGGGCTCACAGCGGACCTGAAGCAAAAGATATCTCTTGGACGGGGTGTGGTGCGTGATGATGTGAATGCCATCCTGTTTGACGAACCACTGACCGTCATCGATCCGCATCTGAAATGGGAGCTGCGGACCCAGCTCAAATCGCTACACCGCGAGTTTGGGCACACGATGGTCTATGTGACTCACGACCAGACCGAGGCCCTGACTTTCGCCGAAAAGGTGGTGGTGATGCACGATGGGCAGGTTCTGCAGATCGGCACACCGCGCGAGCTGTTCGAAACGCCTGCGCATGTGTTTGTCGGCTACTTCATCGGTTCACCGGGGATGAATTTTCTGCCTGTTTCGGTGGAGGGACAACATGCTCTTACGCATGGCGAAACCATCGATCTCGAACATGATTACGGACGTCCGAACGGCAATGTTGTCCTCGGGATTAGGCCGGAATTTGCCCGGATCACAAAGGATGAAGGCCTGCCGGTGACAATCAATCGCGTTCAGGATGTCGGCAGACAGAAGTTCGTCAACGCCACTCTCTTTGGTACGGAGATCAACATCGTTGTCGATGCGGGCGTCGAGATCAGGGCCGACATGACCAAGGTCGCGTTCGATCCGGGCAAGATCAGCATTTTCTGCGATGACTGGCGGATCGGTTTGGGTTCCGTGAAACGATCGGCCAAGGGAGCGTCCTGATGCAAAAAACCGTCAATCAGCGCGCCTGGTTCCTGGTACTGCCGGTCCTGCTTCTGGTCGCCTTTTCATCGATCATCCCGATGATGACCGTCGTGAACTACTCATTCCAGGACAGTTTTGGCGGAAACGAATTTTTCTGGGTGGGTCTTGAATGGTATCACGAGCTGCTGCGCTCTGAACGCATGTGGGATGCTCTGGGCCGTCAGCTGCTCTTTTCGGTGATCATCCTGCTGATCGAAATCCCGCTGGGTATATTGGTCGCCCTGTGCATGCCCAAGAAGGGGTGGACCGCATCGCTCTGTCTGGTGCTGATGGCGCTTCCGTTGCTCATTCCGTACAACGTCGTCGGCACCATCTGGCAGGTGTTTGCGCGCACCGATATCGGCTTGCTGGGACGTGTGGTTTCCGATCTCGGCATCCCATACAATTATGCGCAGAACGCCTTCGACGCCTGGCTTACCGTGATTGTTATGGACGTCTGGCACTGGACGTCGCTGGTTGCACTGCTGTCTTATGCCGGACTGCGATCGATCCCGAACGCCTATTATCAGGCCGCCGAAATCGATCAGGCAAGCCGGTGGAGTGTCTTTCGATACATCGAACTGCCCAAGATGCGCGGCGTGCTGATCATCGCCATCCTGCTTCGCTTCATGGATAGCTTCATGATCTACACCGAGCCGTTTGTGCTGACCGGAGGTGGTCCCGGCAATGCGACGACTTTCCTGTCCATCGATCTGGTGAAGATGGCGCTGGGGCAATTTGATCTGGGACCGGCTGCCGCTTTTTCCCTAATGTACTTCCTCGTGATCCTGCTCATTTCCTACGTGTTTTACACCGTCATGATCACCATGGACAAAGATGAGGTGGCGCAATGAGCGTGTCGGCAAACCGTAGGCGCAAGCCGAAACTGCGGCTGTCCGCGCTGGTCATGGCGGCCTATCTGCTGTTCCTGCTGGTGCCGATCTACTGGCTGGTCATCATGAGCTTCAAATCGAACTCCGAAATCCTGAGTTCGTTCACGCTCTTTCCCGACAGCTTCACGTTCAAGAACTACCAGACCATTCTCACCGACCCGTCTTGGTACATGGGCTATGTGAACAGCTTCATCTACGTGTCTCTCAACACGGTGATATCGTTGCTCGTCGCGCTGCCAGCTGCGTATGCGTTCAGCCGTTACCGATTCATGGGTGACAATCACCTGTTCTTCTGGCTGTTGACGAACCGCATGGCACCGCCTGCGGTCTTTGCGCTGCCGTTCTTTCAGCTCTATTCCAGCGTGTCGCTGTTCGACACGCATATCGCCGTCGCGCTCGCACACTGCCTGTTCAATGTGCCCTTGGCGGTGTGGATCTTGGAAGGGTTCATGCGCGGGGTGCCGCGCGAGATCGACGAGACCGCATTCATCGACGGATACGGATTTACGCACTTCTTCACGCGGATATTCATTCCCATGATCGCGCCGGGGGTTGGGGTGGCAGCATTCTTTTGCTTCATGTTCAGCTGGGTCGAATTGCTGCTGAGCCGCACTCTGACCAGCGTTGACGCAAAGCCGATCACTGCGATCATGACTCGCACGGTTTCGGCATCCGGGCTGGACTGGGGGGTGCTAGCCGCCGCCGGAGTGCTGACGATTATTCCCGGCGCAATTGTGATCTATTTCGTCCGTGGTTACATTGCCAAGGGCTTCGCCTTGGGGCGCGTTTAGGGCGGTTGGATATGGCAGGGGTATTCTGATGGAATGGATGGCCTGGACGTGGCCGACGGCACTGTTTTTCATGGCTATCGCTGCGGCGCTGGCTGGTATGACGCTGCTGCAAATCAAATATCCGAGCACTCCTCGAACGGGAGCTTTCGGGATCGAAACGGCGCGTGGAGATCGGCTGTTCATTTCTCTGCTGGGCTCTGCCTTTATCAACCTTGCATGGATTGGCCTGCTCGACGCGCCGCAATATGGGGCGCTGATCGTTTGCGCCCTTTTCGCATTCTGCGTTTTCCGCTGGGCATGACGACAACAAAAGATCGGATCGACACAATGAGAATCCTCAAAACGGCCACGGTCATCAGCCTGAGCTTTGCGCTGCTCGCATGTTCGGATTCCGCTGAAACGAACTTCGTCGTCATGAGCGAAGCGGAACGGCAGGACGCGGCTAACGCATTCCTCGATAGTGAGATCGGCGAGTTGTCGACCCTCAGCCGCGAAGAGCAGAAAGCAGAACTGGACTGGTTTATGGAAGCGGCGACGCCGTTTCAGGGGATGGAGATATCGGTGGTGTCCGAAACCATCGCCACCCATGAATACGAGTCCAAAGTTCTCGCTCCAGCATTCTCGGCCATCACCGGAATCAGGGTCACCCATGATCTTATCGGCGAAGGGGACGTGGTCGAAAAGCTGCAAACGCAAATGCAGTCGGATGAAAATATCTACGATGCCTATGTGAACGATTCCGATCTGATCGGCACCCACTGGCGGTATCAACAGGTGCGCAATCTGACCGATTGGATGGCGGGCGAGGGCAGTGATGTGACCAGCCCGACGCTTGATCTTCCCGACTTTATCGGAACCGATTTCACCACCGGTCCAGACGGCAAATTGTACCAACTGCCGGATCAGCAATTCGCGAACCTGTACTGGTTTCGCTACGATTGGTTTACCGATCCGGAAATCAAGGCGGACTTCAAACAGCAATATGGCTACGATCTGGGCGTTCCGGTCAATTGGTCGGCCTACGAAGACATTGCAGAATTCTTCACCGGCAAGGAGATCGACGGCAAAACGGTCTATGGCAGCATGGATTACGGGAAGAAGGATCCGTCACTCGGATGGCGCTTTACCGATGCCTGGATGTCGATGGCTGGCATGGGCTCGATTGGCGAACCGAACGGGTTGCCGGTCGACGAATGGGGCATCCGTGTAAACAAGACCTCGCAACCTGTTGGATCGTGTGTTGCTCGCGGGGGAGCCACGAATTCGCCTGCCGCCGTCTACGCGCTCGACAAATATTCGAAGTGGCTCAATGAATATTCGCCGCCATCAGCCGCCGGAATGACCTTTTCGGAAGCTGGTCCGGTACCGGCGCAGGGCGCGATCGCGCAGCAGATTTTCTGGTATACGACATTCACCGCGAACATGGTGGGAGAGGAAGCTTCGGCGGTTCTCAATGACGATGGCACGCCGCGCTGGCGAATGGCGCCCAGCCCTCATGGTGCCTATTGGCAGGAGGGAATGAAAGTCGGTTATCAGGATGCCGGATCATGGACCCTGATGAAATCCACGCCCACCGATCGCGCGAAAGCAGCCTGGCTCTATGCCCAGTTCGTCACGTCGAAAACCGTGGATGTCAAAAAGGCACAGGTCGGACTGACATTCATCCGGGAATCGACCATCCAGCACGAGTCCTTTACCGAGCGAGCGCCCAAACTGGGTGGGCTGATCGAGTTTTACCGCTCACCGGCGCGCACCCGGTGGTCGCCGACGGGAACCAACGTCCCCGACTATCCTCGACTGGCGCAGCTATGGTGGCAAAATATCGGTGACGCGTCCTCGGGCACGAAGACGCCAAAAGCCGCGCTAGACGCATTGTGCGAGCAGCAAGAACGCGTTCTTGCCCGGCTTGAGCGGGCAGGTTTGCAGGGCGAGCTTGGACCAAAGCTCAATGAAGAACGCAGCGACGATTACTGGCTGAGCCAACCCGGATCACCCAAGGCCAGACTGGCCAACGAGGATCCTGAGCCGATCACGATCGAATACGATAAGTTGCTGGAAACCTGGCAATAGCTGATTTGCGAGTTTCGGCTCGCCGGTGGCGTAGCAGTCCCCCGACGACGTTGCGATGGGATTTGACGCCCCTATCATTACGCCGAGGCTTGGCGAGGTCGCCGCGATCAAAGAAGGCGTGGTTTTCTCGCCGATGGGAAAGGCTCCGACAGGCAGCAGGGTCGCAACGCTGCCTGCCGGAGCCCAGAAACCGGCGCCATTAGCGCTGGTTCATCGCTTTCGTCGGAACCTAGTCGCCGATGAACTCGACTTCGCGCATGACTGCAACGCTCTGAATTTTGCGAATTTTGTTGTAGAGTTCGAGCACTGTCCTGTTGCCTTGGTCGATGTTGGCCTTCCCGAATGCATCGAGGAACTGCATGTAGCGTTCCTTGTTGGGCTGAAGCATGTCGCCGCTCGGGAAAGTAACCCTGAGGACCATGTTATACTCTTCCTTGTAGGGAACCATATAGATCGCGAAGCTACTGATGACACCTTGCTCTTGCTGGATCTTGTTGGCGGCCACCCAAGTGCTTTTCAGCCCTTCGACATAGGTTTCTTCCTGGCCTTGATCGACTTTCACGAATGTTAGCTCGGTAACTGATTCAGCCGGTTCCCAGTTTTCGTAGATTTCCATCTGGGCCGCAGCAGGCGCGGCCATTGGCAATGTAATAGCCACAGTTGCGGCGGCGAGCATAGTCTTGAATTTAGTCATAAAACTTCCCCTCTGGTGTCACTTCGAATTCCCTTGCCACCGCCGAGTTTGTTCCGTCCTGTGGGAAAGGTGAGGGAATTGTGAGGGGATTGAATGTTTGGGGGAATTCCATATCATCACGGCGCTTTGTCTATGAAAGTCGCGGTCGCAGCGAGGGGGCATGGGTGGAGGCATTCGAAATTGGACCGTGTCGTGTCACACCGGCACGCAATGCTATTGCCTGCGGCGACAAACGGATCTCGCTTGAGCCGAGAGTAATGGCGGTCCTCCTGAGCCTAAGCGCGCGTCAGGGAGAGGTCGTCGAGCGGATCACACTTCTGGATGAAATCTGGAACGATGACGAAGCCGCCGATGACAGCTTGACCCGCGCCATTTCACTCTTGCGCAAAGCTTTCGGCAGCCTTGATGACGGTTCTTACATCGAAACCATTCCAAAGCGGGGCTATCGGTTGATACCAGTGTGCTCCGAAGCCTTTAATGTCTCGCCTTCCCCTCCATCGAAGCACGCGATTGCCGTACTGCCGTTTGTCGATCTGAGCCCGGAAAACAATCAGGGCTATTTCGCCGATGGTATGGCGGAAGAGATCATCAATGCTCTGACCCATATGCCGGATATAACTGTCGTAGGCCGGACATCGTCGTTCGCTGTGGATGCAAAGCAGAAAACGGCCCAGCAGATAGGTGCTGCTCTTAATGTCGGCTATCTTCTGGAAGGGTCGCTGCGCAAGTCGAACAGCCGGGTCCGCATCACGGCAAGGCTGGTGCAATCGAGCGACGGGCACCAGCTCTGGTCCGATGTCTATGACGGTGACCTGCACGATATCTTCGACTTTCAGGACCGCATCGCAAGATCGATCTCGAACGAGCTAGCTCGCATCGTCGGGGTGGCAACGTCGACGCTTCCCGCCACGAGATTCACCAGCAACCCGGACGCTTACGCGCTGTTTCTGCAAGGCCGCGAACTTGTTCATCAGTTGAACGGGCAGACGACCATCCCGGCCGGAATCAATCTTCTTGAAAAAGCGATAGCGGTCGATCCCGAGTTTACCGATGCCTATGCGTGGCTGGCCTTGGCGCACTTCATTCTGCCTGAGTTCTCACGCTCCCCAACCTGGCAGATGCATTTCGACCTCAGTGGCGAGGCGCTCGATCGAGCACTGGCGCTTGACCCGAATTGCAGCATGGCGTTGCTGGTGAATGCGCTGAGGATGGCGTATCGCGGCGAACTCGACAAATCGCTGGCCGTCTATGAGCGAGCCGTCACCCTTGACCCGAACAATGTTGAAACCATGGCTGGTTTTGGTCTCGGGTTGATGTCGATCGGGTTGCATGAACAGGCGCGCCCCTATTGGGAACGCATTATCGAGCGCGATCCCCTATGCGGCATCTGGCACACCACCTATGGCGGCTTGTTGCTATGTGCAGGGGAATTCGAAAAAGCGGAAGCGGCGTTTCGCCGGTCTTTTGAGCTCGGCTTTGGCGCAGCCGCCTTTGGTGTGTCGCATCGCATGGCCGAGCGCGGCGCGGCAGACGCCGCAATCAGGTTTATGGAGGCGAATTTCGACGGTCTTGCGCCGGTGGAGCAAGCCGAACTGAGATCGGCTTTCGTTCGCCGGATCGTCTATAACGCCTATCTGAAGAAGACGCGCTTCGCGAAAACGATCCTGCGAGCCGTGCTCAAGAGCAGGCTGAACAACCCCAAGGCTCAACCAACGGCGGCTTCCGTCATCGGCTTCCTGTTTCTGGGCGACAGTGCGTCCTACATGCGAAATATTCTAGATAAACCGAACTCTTACGTCGGGTACTCGATCGCTCGCATCTGGGAGCCGACGACCGAGTCGGAAAATATCCGCCGGCACAAGGATTTTCGCGCGTTTGCAGAGAGGCTTGGCCTGCCTCGCGCTTGGAATAAACACGGCTGGCCTGAGGGGCTTTCTTCATGGGAAGCTGACATGGTTTCGCAAGCGGAGATGCCGGAACAGCAGCTGATTGGCGCGTGAAGTCTTGCTTAGCAGCCGAGGTCGCGTGGCGCACCGCGTCGTTGCTTTGAGCCTGGCTCCCACACGCGAGCAAGTCCGCTAGCGCAAGCTCGGATCGCATGGCTTCATGATCGCTAGACTGATCTAGCCGTTGAGGGCTTTCAGCTGAGAAGCTCAACCACCTAAATCCGAAACCGTTTGACAGGTGTCGATGCGCATATCTAATAACGCGAATCATTCGCATTATCAATGGATCCGCAATGCACCGATACCCCCTTCGCTTTGCCACAGTCGCGTCTTCGGTAACGATGGCGATTGCCTCCGCACCGCTGCTAGCCACCGAAGCAGACACCGACGATGTGACTGAAGCGTCGGAAGTTGAGGGGCACATAACCGTCACAGCGACCCGCAATCCCACCAGAGCCTATGACTATCCCGGCCAGGTGACGGTTATCGAGCGGGACGTGATCGACGATTTCAACGCGTCAACTCTGCAGGATGTGTTCGACGCCATACCCGGGGCGACGTTTGATTCCGGGCCGCGCCGCACCGGTGACGCTCCCTCGATCCGTGGTCTAAGCGGCAGTGGTGTGCTGATCTTTCAAGATGGCGCGCGGCAAAGCTTCATTTCAGGCCATGACGGACGGTTCTTCATAGACCCGGAACTGGTTCAGACGGTCGAAGTCGTCCGCGGGCCAAGCTCGGCGCTGTATGGCTCGGGCGCGCTTGGCGGTGTGATCGCAACCCGTACCGTCGCCGCTACCGACTTGCTGAATGCAGGCGAGCGGTTCGGGGGGAAGTTCACCACCGGCTATCAGTCGGTGAACGACGAGTTTCGTGCGGCGGTAACGGGCGCGGCGCTGTCGTCGGACGGCGTCTGGGATGTGCTTGGCCATTTCACCTATCGCGAGGCCGACAATATCGAACTGGGCAATGACACCACGCTGCCTGCCGATGACGAAATCACTTCAGGCCTGTTCAAGCTGACCGCGCGGCCAAGCGATGCGATCGAGATAACGGCGTCCTATTCGCGGTTTCGGCTGGATTCGAATGATCCGCAAAATCCGCAAGGCGCGAATGTCGCGGGACCAGGCAACGATCTGGTCTTTCGCGATGCGCGCAACGACACCGCGCAGATCGGTCTGAACTGGAACCCGCCGACTGACGCGATCGATTTGAATGTGGTCGGCTATTACAGTCGCAACGCGGTGGAGGAGGACGAAGTCGACGATCCCCGAATCACCGATCGCGAAGTAGAAACCTTCGGCGTGTTGATAGACAACCGCTCACGCTTTGATCTTGGCGGAACGTCTTCATTGGTCCTTACCTATGGCGGTGAGTACTACCGCGATGAGCAAACCGGGCTCGATACAGATACGATCGATGGCACCCGTGGCGGCGTGCCCGATGCGACCACGGATTTTATCGGGCTGTTCGTTCAGGCCGAGCTGACGCTGACAGACTTGGGGCCGGTCCCCGGTGAGGTCAGCATTATTCCCGGCATTCGTTGGGATTCATTCCAGTCGAGCGCCTCAGGCGAGGCGTTTGAAATCGACGACGATGAATTCTCACCCAAAATCGGCGTAAGCTACAAACCGATCCCTGAACTTCTGTTTTTTGGCAACTACGCGCTGGGCTTTCGCGCCCCGTCATTCAACGAAGCGTTCGCCGATGGGGTGCATTTCGCCATTCCCGATCTTTCTGCGCCTCCCGGGCCGATGGGGTCTGCGTTCGTGTCAAACCTGTTCATCGGCAATCCCGATTTGCAGCCGGAGGAATCGGACAGCTATGAAATCGGTGCTGGGGTTGATTTTGAAGATCTGCTCCAGACCGGTGACCGGTTCACGCTCAAAGGCTCTTACTTCAACAGCGACGTCGACAACCTGATCGGGTTGGATGTGAATGTTCCGGTTGGTTGTTTCGTTGCGAGCCCGTTCGTCCCGCCCTGCGGGTCCGGGGCGGAGTTCGGCAACACCAGCCAGAATGTGAACATCGCCAACGCTGAGATCGATGGCGTTGAAATCGAGTTCAACTATGCGTCCGACACGATCTACGCGCGAGGCTATTTCTCCTCGATCGACGGTGTCGATGCAGATAGCGGCGAGTTTCTCGAAGGGGTGCTGCAACCCGACATTTTCTTTATCGATTTCGGGACTCGGGTTGGCGAGACCGGCATACGCCTCGGCACTCGTATGACCTATGGCACTCGGTTCGACGAAGTGAACACGCCTGAGGAAGTTCGCGACAGCTACCTCGTGAGCGATATCTATCTTGTCTATCAACCGGATGAGGGGCCGTTTCGCAATATTCGCCTCGATCTGGGAATCGACAATGTGGGTGATGCCGACTTCGAAGTGGTCAATGCCGGTGTCAGCCAGCCGGGCCAGAATCTGAAGGCCGCAATCACCTGGTCTCGAGGTTTCTAATTGCAAATACGTCTGACTCGCAATAGCATCAAATTTGGAGATTGATCATGCGCATACTCACGAAGACTTTTCTCGCAACTGGGCTGGCGACGCTTGCCTTTACTGCCATGCCTGCCCCTGCGCTGGCCGATGATCCGATTGTTCGGAGCGAGGCGGCTCACACAGCCGCTTTTGAATCCGACCGGGAGACGATCCTGTCGATGGCTGGCGATTTCGCCGTGGTGTTCGACATGCAGGAATCGACTTCGTGGCATGAGGATTATGAACCGATCGATCGCAAGGTATCGAGCGGCTACGAATCCGTCCGCGTTGTCGAGGACACCGGCGACAAGATCGTGCTTCAACACCTGCTGGTCGTCGGCACCAAGGATAAGCCTTACGTGGTCAAGCACTGGCGGCAGGATTGGCAATATGAACCCGAAAAGATCCTGACCTTCTCGGGCGGGGATACATGGGAATTGACCGACGTACCCGAGGCTCTGCGCGCCGGTCGCTGGTCGCAGACCGTATACCAGGTCGATGACAGCCCGCGTTATGCCGGTTGGGGTCAATGGCAGGAGACGCTTGGCGTCAAGCGCTGGCGTTCGAACTGGACGACCCGTCCGCTGGCCCGGCGCGATGCTGTGCGCGATCCGATCTATGATCGCTATGTCGGCATCAACCGCCACCAGATGACCCCCACCGGCTGGATCCATTGGCAGGACAACACCAAGATGATGCCCGCGAGCGATGGCAGCGGTGAACTGGTGCCAGTGGTGCAGGAATATGTGCTCAACACCTACGAACGGTATGACGACTATAACGTCGCAGCGGCCGAAGAATACTGGTCGAAAACCGAAAGCTACTGGGCCGCAATCCGCGAAAAGTGGGATGAGGTCGCCGCAGCCAATGGCGGTATCCGCATTGAACAGCAAGCTGATGTCGGCACCTCGATCGCGGGCGAGCTGCTGAAGATGGCCGATGCAATCAAGACCGGTGAGAACTCGTCTGACGAAGCAACAGCGAAGGCGCTCGCTTTGATCGAGGATGGCACATCGCGCGCGGGTGGCTGAGTTTCCGTCGGCCTTGTCAGAATCGAACCCTCGTCGCAGTGCGCGGTTGATTACCTGGCGACCTCGACGAGGTTCGATCTCGATTTGGTCTGTGTCACGAACATGTGAGACCGTACGGGTCGCCCGCAATCTCCGTGCTCAGAGGAAGACTGCCAAATCGCGCCACTGGACCGCCACTCGTGCGGGGGCTATTGTCCGGACAAATTACGTTTCTGGAGCCGCCCTTGCTTTCCAGCCTTAATGCCAAGATCCTCATCCGTGTTGGGGCGCTGCTAGCGTGTTTACTGCTTGTCGCGCCGGGGTGGGATGTGCGCGCCCAAGACGCACAGATTTGCGATCGGCTGTTCGAAGATATTCCTGCTCGCGTTCCCGATCGGATCGAAGCGGGGAAGGCCTGCGTCGAGGCGCTGCCAGAGCTTGGTGTTGAGGAGCAGACGCGTATCATTCGTGAGTACGCACGCACGTTGCCTGGTTCGATCGACCCAGACCAATATGACGAGCTGACGGACAAGCTCAAACCGTCGGCAGCTCTCCCGCTGGAGGCACATGCGTTCCGGTTTGAGGCCCATCGACCAGACGAAGAAACCGCTGATCGGCTGGATCGCCTGATGGCAAGAGCTGCGCGAGCGGAAGACCAGCTCGCTCAGGCGCATTTGCAATTCGCATGGGCCATTCGAATTTTCCGCCTCGGCGGCGCGAATAGTGAAATGGAACGGCATCTCGGGATTGCTCTCGAATTGGCGCAACGGCAGGATGTTACAGGCCTGATCCCGTTCATTCACAATGCGCTGGCGGTGAGAGCGAAGACGGACGGTGAGTTCGTCGATGCGATCGACCAGTACCGCAAGGCGCTCGGCGCGTTCGAGGCGAACGGTGATCTTGGCGGCACCGGGATCATCTATGCCAATATCGGCAACATTTACTCGGATCTCGGCGACAACAGGCAGGCGATCGAAACATATCTTCGAGCGATTGATATCTATGAGGAATATGAGCCTGACAACTCCTCGCGAGTGATTACTGTGCTCACCAATCTCGCGACGGCATATTCTCGCGAGGGCGAGCCTGAGGAAGCCGACCGGAGGTTTCGCGACGCCCGAAAGCTTAATGAGGAATACAATGATCCTCGCATGGGCGGTCTGATCGACTACCAGCACGCCATCACCGTATTTGATCTCGGCAATGAGGCAGAAGCCATAACCATGGCAGAGAGATCGATCCCGCAAATTCTGGAGAACCGAGACCCCTCCGAAGCAGCGACCGCCCTGAACTGGCTGGCGAAACGCTACCTTGATCAGAACCGGCTCTCTGACGCCCGAGCCACTCTGGATCGAGCACGCGAAATCATGGAGCCAGGGGGAAGCGGCATTACCGGGCTGCTCGAAAATCCCGGCAATACGTACTGGGCGCAGGAATATGCGCAAAGCATGGGGACATTGCTTGTCGCGCTTGGCCAGCCGGCTGAGGCTTCGGGCTACTTCGATGCCGCCTTGCAACTCAGTAACGACCGGTTTGAAAAGGAAAAGGTCGAAGCCATTTCGAACAGCGAGCTTTTGTTCGACCTTCGCGATCGTGACGAACGGATCGCCCGGTTGGACGATCAGGCGAAGATCGCGGAACTCCAGCTGTCCCAGTCGCGATTGCAAACCATCCTCGGTTTCGCATTGGCGTTTGCGATCGGATTATTGGCGTTCAACATTTTTCGATCGTACAAGTTTCAGGCGAAGCTCGCGACGTCCAAGGACACGCTCCTGACGGAGATGCATCACCGGACGAAGAACAACCTTCAACTGCTGACAAGCCTGTTCAGCATGGATGCGCGCCATCCGGTCTCGGCGGAGCAGGCCAAGCAGCGTCAGCTCGAAGGGGCGAACAGGGCGCGGACAATGGCGTTGCTGCACCAGCACATTTACGCGGAGCCCTCCGATCAAAAGGGCGAGGTTGAGGTGAAGCCGTTTCTGGAACGCCTTCTTGACCTGCTGGACACGAGTTATTCGAACGATCGCGTTGAACTCGTCCACGACATCGAACCAGCCAGCGTGGACATCGATCGGGTCACGCCGCTGGGATTGCTTGTGTGTGAGTTGGTGACGAACGCGTTCAAGCACGCTTTTGATGGGCAGAACGGCACCATTGCCGTAACATTACAGGATCAGGGTGACACTATCGCTTTGTCGGTGCGTGATGATGGGCGCGGTATAAGGGAGAACAAAGCACCTCGTCCACAAGGCGACGGGCTGGGCCTGACCTTGATAACCGAACTGGCTGAGCAACTTGGCGCTAAGCACGAGTTGGAGACGGGCGCGACTGGCACCAACTGGTCTTATGAGATTGCGAAGGCTCCGTTCGAACGGCGCGGGTAGCAGCTAGCGGCATTTAGCTCGCGGAAAAAATGGGCGCCCGGCGCGTATCGGGGCTCGGTGATCGCGCCGGGCGCAATTGCATGTCCGAGGGGGTGCAGGGACAGGACACGCAAAAGAAACTCTTCGGTATGCTTTGTGTTCAGAGCGGTTGGCGGCTTGGCTTTCGCGATTTCAAACCATCAGGGCTCGTACTTTTCTAAAAATGGGCGCCCGGCGCATATCGGGGCTCGGTGATCGCGCCGGGCGCAGTTGCGTGTCCGAGGGGGTGCAGGGACAGGACACGCAAAGGAAACTCGTTAATATGCCCTCTCTTCGGAGGGGTTGGCTGCCTGATACTTCGCGATTTCAAGCAACCAGGAGAGGATGGAGCTGCGCGTGTCGCACGTCGCAAGTTTTGCAGCGGCTGCTTCGAGCGTATCGTCGATTGCCTGGGCAGCGGCCTTGGGAGGCATGATCCGGTCGAAGAACATCTCGAGGCAATAATTGAATTCGATCAGCAACTCGCGAAACGCAGGACGATCACCGCGCGTGGCTCGCGCCATAAGGGCTCGCCAGTGAAACGGATCGTCACTCATATGGACGATGTCGACCTGCCGCTTCTTGACAATATCCATGGCTGCATAGGGGAAACGCTGCTTTGCAAATTTCGGTTTGCCCAGCACGACGTCGGGCAGTTGCGCGTGCCGCGTGTAATTGGCTTTCAGTCCGGTCTGCGTTTGCATGTTACCTCCTCGACCCTTCGCTCGATCCAGATTAGCGGCGGGTACAACAATGGATTACTGCGCGAAGGCGACATTGGTATTTCGAATTAGACGCAGGTTTGTTCGATTCTTGCTCGGCGGAGGTAAAAGGAGCAGGGATTTATCGGCGTGGCGCGATGAAGCGATACTTGCGAGCGACAGGTCGCGCAATCAAAGCCAGGCAGAGCGCCGATCAACCGAGCGCTGGAAACCTGCCGCGAAAGAGCGCATTCGCCCACGCAGCAGCATCCGACGCCCCTCGGCATTGCGAGTGAAGACGAGCTGCGATAGCCCGATTTTTTCGCGCCAGATGCGGGCGAAGGTTTCCGCGTTCTCCTTGCGTGTGCCGAGCGCTGCCGGGACCGAGTGATAATCGGTGCGCGATCGCAGCCCGAGCCATGATTTGCGGATGAGCAGATAGCGCGGGTTTTGCACCGGCCCCAGAACTTCGGCGATGGCTTGCATCACCTGACGTTCGGTCGATCGGCTGACCTCTGACAGGATGATGTCCTTCCGACCGTCGACGCTGCTTCTGACCTCGATGTGTGCGCGCTCGACTTCTTCGGCGCTTACTAGACCCGCAGCGCCAAGGCTTTGCAGGACCGTGCCGGCAACCTCTGCCAGACTGCCTTCCAGCGAGCCATTGCGCCAGGCGAGGCGAGCCGCCTTGGCCAGGCGCGGCAGGCTCGCAATCGTCGCAACGCTGGCGGCGCCCATCGCGACCAGTGCCAATCCTTCGACCGAGGTCACGGCTCTCAACTGGTTTGCCCCGGCGATGCCTGCGCTACCCGTCGCGGTCCACGCAAGCGCCTGTAAGGTGTCCGTCCAGCTGAGCGCGCGCGGGCTGTAATTAGGCGCGGCGGTTTCGCGCACATGCGAACGGGCATCTCCTTGACCAAGCGATTCCTGCCATTTGCGATCCGTCGCGGTCCGATCGCCAGCCAGTTCCATGGTATTTGAATTCTGCGCAGCCATGCTGAGGCGCGGGTTGAGATCGAGCCTTCCCAAGCCGCTTTCGATCAGGTTGGAGCTGCCGTTTGAAATGCCTTCAAACGCCCGAAAACGCCGCGCGACAATGTCGATATCGGATGCGCTGGAGGCAGAGCGGTCATTCAGTGCGCCCCATTCGAGCGAGGTTGCCAGGGCTTCGGTCAACCCGTCCATATCGGGCTCGATCGTGGCGAGATGCCAGATATTGGCGACCTTGTCCGGATTGTGCGGATCGGTCCGAATGGCGCGCCCGCGCATCTGGTTCGACAGCATGAACGATGCCGTATTGCTCGCCAGAATCAGGCTGTTGAGCGCTGGCGCATCCCACCCCTGACCCAGCAGCGATTGTGTCCCAACTAGAATGCGCACGTCGCCTTGCATAAACAAGGCGGTGACAAGGCGGATGAGATCGGCATTGCTGCCGCTCGAAACGCTGACTTCGATGTGATCCGGGGCTGCCGTCATCGCTTTGTGGCGCATGGCGGACGGGTCGAGGTCCAGCTCTCGTATAGTCCTTTCAATGGCGGGCAGGCATGCGCTCGGAAGGATGACCAGGCTTCCTGTAAGCACCGCCAGCTTTTCGGGGACGACGCCCGCTCGGCGCAGGCTTTCAAAGATCGGGATCACACCCAGCTTGGCAGGGTTGAAATCGTCCGACGCGTTGCGGGGCATTTCGCCGGCGCGGATGTGATCTGACAGGACCACCATCCGTAGATTATCGCCGAGCGACGCTTGTTCGGCCCTGGCAATCGCGGTGATGCTTTCCAGCTTGGCAAGGCTCGATGCGAGCAGGCGAAACACCGACCGTGTGTGCCGCAGGCGCACTCGCTTGCCCTCGATCAGCCCGTGACGGTGCAACCGCTTTTCGAGCCGTTCGCGGCGATCCGGATCGAGCGCAAATTTCTCCCGGTGCTGAAACAGCAGGCCATCGAGCAGGCGTTCAAGCCAGAACAGGGATGGGGTCGGCAAATCGCGGGCAGAAACGCCCAGCAGCTTCAGCGCGGCCCTTGGCAATGTCCGCCCGGTCGATCCGAGCAGGACAAGAACGGCAGACAGCATCTCGGGCGCATCGAGAATGTCCTCGATATGATCATTCGGATCGGTGAGCCATGGGTGCTGCTCGAACCATGCGAGCAAGGCGTCATTGGCACGCAGGTCTTGCTGAAGATCGCTGATTGCCGCGCGTCTGCGATCCAGCAGCGCGAGGGCATCCTTGGTCGGTTTGGACAGGACCAAATGGTCCTGATGCGGGCACAGGTCGCCGTTGCGAACCAATTCGGGAATCCCGATCTCCAGATCGATCGGGCCGCACAACTCAACATACCGGTTCCACTCGGCGAAGCTCGCATCATAGGGCGGGGTCGCTGTGAGGGCGATGATCGTGACGTCGTGCAACTCGGTCGCAAGCCGGTTCAGGCATTCCCACCATGCGCGCCGCAAGTGGTGGGCTTCATCAAGCACGAGAGTGAGTGGGCCGCGATTGTTGAGGTCCGCGATCAGCCCGGTTAGCTCTTCATCGCGCCGATAGGTATCGAGCGACTGATAAGTCGCCAGTGTGAGCATGCGCGGGTCCGACAGGCTGCGAGAGATCTCATCGTCGGCGGGCAGCTCAGGCATGAACAGCGGAACCAGACGCTCGCGCCATTGATCGCGAATGGCCAGGCTCGGCGCGAATATCAGCGCTGGGCGGCCCAGCCTTCGCACGATCTCAAGTCCGAGGATCGTCTTGCCCGCGCCGGGCGCCGCCACGACATGCAGACGCTTGTCGCCGAGATGATCGGGCATCTCGGCGAGCACGCGCGCCTGATAATCGCGCCAAGTGCCTGAAAACTGCATCCGATCGAGCATCCCCGGCCCTTACAGAGGGCGGGCAGGCTCGCAAAGAGTGACAGTGTGCGAAGCTTCAGGCGGCCAGCGCTTTCTCGCGTGCATCTTCCCATTCGAGGCCCCGACGATAACGCGCATCGATGCGACCATTCTTCAGGGTGAAAAGATGCAGCCAGCCATTGTCGAACAGCGCGCGCACTTCGGGATGCCGTTCGAGCACGTTAAGGATCGCCTCGCGCGGAGCCTCGACCATCACCGACAGTCGCAGCGGTTCGTGGACGAGTTTTTCGCCATCATGGACCGCCTGTAGGGGCAAGCCCGGGCGGAGCCGTCCGCTGTTGCCCTGAATGACGCCGATCCCGCCGACCACGTTGTGGATCAGCTTGTTACCGCTGCCGAACACGTCGGGCGCAACGGACGAACCGTAATATTGCAGGCTGATCCAGCTTGCGACGACGACCGGTGCGGTCACGATCAGTTCGAGTGTGCTGAACCCTGCATCAGCCTGCCAGTCATAGCTGTGCAGGAAGGCGCGCCCGCCAAGATCCTTGCCGGTCGTGGCCTCGCGGGGCGCGGCGATAAAAGCGGCGCAGCCAGCCAGACCCCACTCGGGACGGACCTCGGCCCAGTTATAGGCGCGGGTATCGATGTTGTTCCAAGTCGCGCCGGGCAGGGATACAGCCCGCTCTGCCCGTGCGATGGAGGCTGCTTCGTACAGCCAGTCTTCGACCTGATCGAGATCGGCTGTGGGGGTATTCTCCAGATCGCCTGTATACATCGTGACCTTGTCAGTCGTGGTGTCGTGCAGACCGGCGACGAACAGCGTGTCGTCCGGAATGGTGATGCCCCGCTCCACCAATCCGCTGCGCGTTTCCGGATCGTTCAGCAATCCGGCGAGCACGCGGGCCGAAACTTCGCCGGTATGGCCACCGCAGGCGCCGCAGTGATAGGCGCTTTCATGCGGGTTGTTGGTGACGTTGCCGCCGTGGCCCAGCAGCAGCACGATCTTGCCGTGGCCGGTGGTCAGGCTCATCGCCTTGAGTACGGCTTCAGCTGTATCGACTTTGGTTTCCGTCGACAGACCGCCGACCACTTGCGGAACAGGCTCGACCGCAGGAGCGCTGGCCGACCGGCCAAGCGCGTCCTTGATCAGCTTCACAGCGTAAACCGGTCCCATCGATTCGACGAAGGCGAAGGAGGACACGGCCGCCTGCCGGAAACGGCCCCAGGCACGCTTTGTCCGCGCTGCGATCCGCGTGGCCTTGTCCTTGGCCGGATCGCCTGCGCTGGTGGTTTCGATCGCCGCGTTAAGCAGCACGGGCAGCCGCGCCTCGACCGTGTCGGAGCCGTGCGCCTTGTGCGACAGGGGCAGACCGAAAAAGCCGGCGAACCCGATTGTCTCGATCCCGGCATCGACGCTTTCGAGCGCGCGGCGATACACTTCGGAACGGACATCGATACAGAACGCAGCCTGCAATTCGGGGCGCTGTTCAACCGACGCCGAGCCATTCAGGGCGCTGGCAAGCTGCCTTTGATGCGCGCGATCCGATGCGTCCTGCAGGATCGCGAGCGTGATTTGGTCTGATGTCGGGGTCAATGGCGCAGCGTGCGCGGCAACTGTCTCTTCCCAGAGTCCGGCGATCTGCGGGACATGCGCCAACAGCGCTTCTTCCCAGATCAGGCGGATCGCCAGCAGATCGACAAGCGTGCGGTCGGTTTCTTCCGCGAGTTCGGCCTGCCACAGCAACCAGCGGGCATGCTGCGACCAGCCGCCAAGGTCCATGTAGAGCCGGTGGAACGCAGTTTCGGCGGCTGCGTCGCTCAGCGAAAGAGCCTCTGCGGCGCTGAGGATAGCGCGCTCGGAGGTGTCCGGCGCACCGGCCACATGCGCGCAAAAGCCATCGAGACCCGCGATTTCCGGGGTGAGATCGTGAACCGCCCAGGCGCGCCATGCGGTGAAGGCTTCCTCTCCCGGAGTGGGGGACCACAGCGCCTGCCCGCGATCGAAGTGACCGGCAGCCCATTGACCGAACGTCTTGTTAATGACCGAAGGCCAATCAATCCCAGTGGCTTCGGCAGCGAGATCGGCGATGGTTGGCAGGGCCGGGGCCGGGCTGATCGAGCAGGCGGCGCTGGCGGCAACTTTCAGCACGCCGATATCGGCGGGCTTTCCGGCGATATCGGATGCGGCGAGCGCTTCGGCGAGGTCATTCTCGCTGATCCGGCCATCACGGATCGCCGACATATATTCGTTTGGCGATTGGGTGATGCGGCATCCGCTGACCCGAGCGAGACGTGCAGACGTGACCGCCAGATTCTCGCAGGTCTGGCCGAGGAAGGGATTGACCGCGACCGTAGCATCGAGCGGGAAGGCCGGGGGAATGGCCCGCGCCGCAGCCTCGGCAGCGCCGAGGATTTCGGAGAAGCGGGCGGGGGTGATCTGGGAGTGCTTGAGGAACATGTCGTATATCTCCCGATTAATTCGCTTTGGTCTTGCTGAACCCGCCAATGGCGCGATCGAGCAGAGCGTTGAGGTAAAGGCCGTTGGCCAGATGCACGCGCAATCCGGCGGTCGAAGGGTGGTGAGCCCAGAGCGGGAACAGCGACTGCGCCAGCGCCACCAGTCCAAAGGACAGCACCGCAAGGACAATCAGCGCCCATTCCAGCGGGCCGGGCGTAGGCGCGGCCGGCAGGACCGGCCCCCAGATGACTTCGGCGAGCGCCTGGAATGAAAAGTACGCGATCGCGGCGGCGAGCGATGTCGCAACCGTGCGCTTCGTGAGCTCGACCGGAGCGCGATCGGCCAGACCCTGCGCCACCAGATAGGCGACGCCGAAAATCAGGATCGCTCCCAGCGCCAGAGCCTGCGCGCTCTTCGGGCCGAGGACTACGGTGAACAACGTCGCAATGCCTGCGTACAGGACGAGCGCCAGTGCGAAGGACCGCAGCACAGCGCCGAGATCAGGTACGGCAACCGGGCCGGGCCGACGGATGCTGGCAACTTCCTTCACTGCACCGCCGGAGGAGAGGAAGGCGTGCGCCTTGTAAAGCGAGTGCGCGACGATGTGCAGCAGCGCGAGCGTCCACAGGCCAAGACCGCATTGCAGCAGCATGAAGCCCATCTGCGAGACGGTGGACCAGGCCAGAGCGGTCTTGATCGCGCTCTGAGTGAGCATCACGGCAGCGCCGAACAGTGCGGTCAGGCCACCAATCAGCACGAGCGCCGCCATGGCCCCTGCGCTGGCTTGCACCAGAGCGGATGTCGCGATCAGCAGCACACCGCCAGCGTTGATGATACCGGCGTGTAGCAAAGCCGAAACCGGCGTGGGCGCTTCCATGACTTCGGTGAGCCAGCCATGCAGCGGGAACGACGCGGTCTTGAGCGCTGCAGCGACAACAATGAAGGCGACCGCCAAGGTGCCAGCCAGGCCCAGGCCTTGCGTTGTAGAAGCAGCTGAAAGAGCGCCAAGTTCGGTTGTTCCGAATGTGGCAAACAACAGCCCGGCGGCAAGCACGAGGAGCCCGTCACCTGTGTGCCACACCAGCGCGAACTTGGTCGCTGCGCGCTGCGCTTCGGGTCGGTCGGGGTAGAACAGCAACAGCCGCTTCAACGTCAGGCCGACTGCGATGGCCGCTACGATGATGATCGCCATGCTGCCCGCCTGCACGAACACCAGCACCGCCGAAAGCGTCGCCAGCATCAATCCGTGGAATGCACCCTCGCGGGCTTCGCCATCGAGGTAGGTGCGGCTGTAGCGCATGACGATCCAGCCGATGAACCCGACGAGCAGCGCCATTGTCGCGCTCACCATGTCGGCGCGCAGCGCAAGCTCGATCGGGCCAGCGGTCGCTGTGAGCGCACCGGGTTCGACGAAGATCACTTGCAGCAATCCACCCGCGGTAAGGGCCAGAGCGACAAATGCCGCGAATTCCGACCACCGGGTCAGCCAGCCAGGACGGCGACCGGGCTTGCCGATGGCAAGCGCGGCTACGATCAGCAGGACGATCGGTGCGAGGTAGGAAAGCGAAAACACGGACAGCATGGGAGGCTCCAGTAAAATCTCGATCCTGCATCTAGGCACTGGCTTTCATGAATAAAATTACATATAAATGCTGCATTCATTCTGTTTTATAGAACTATGGCTGCTCTCAACCTTCATCACCTCCGCCTGTTTCGGGCCGTCGCGCGCGAAGGTTCGCTGACGGGGGCCGCTCGCCTGCTGAACATCTCGCAATCGGCGGTTTCCACTCAGATCAAGACGCTTGAGGCGTCGCTGGGGCATGACCTGTTCGAGCGGCGCGGGCGGTCCTTGCAGCTCACCGAGGCCGGAAGGATCGCGCTCGATCACGCCGATGAGATATTCCGCGCCGCCGATCACCTGTCCGCGACTCTCAATGCCTCGGATGATCAACGCCGGGTTCTGCGGATCGGCGCGCTCGCGACGTTATCGCGCAATTTCCAGATGCGGTTTCTGGAGCCGCTGATAGGGCGGGACGATGTCGAGGTCGTGCTGCGCTCGGGCACGCAGGAAAGCCTGTTGCAAGGGCTTGGTGCCTTGTCGCTCGATGTGGTGCTGACGAACCTCGCCCCGGCACGCGACGCCGCCAGTCCCTATCTGGTCCGTCGGCTCGACGAACAGCCGGTCAGTCTGGTCGGCTCACCCGCTCGCTTGAAGGAGCGGGAGCGCGGTATGGAGGAACTTCTGGCCGAACATCCGGTAATCCTGCCGACGCCCGAGACTTCACTGAGGGCGGGATTCGACGCACTCCTCGATCGAATGGGTATCATTCCCAAGATCGCTGCGGAAGCCGACGATATGGCGATGCTGCGATTGCTCGCCCGCGCCGATGTCGGGATCGCGGTCATCCCGCCGATTGTGGTCCAGGACGAATTGCAATCGGGGAGGCTCATCGAGCTTGAGAGACTGAGCGATTTTTCCGAGGTGTTCTTTGCAGTCACGATCAAACGCAGCTTTCCCAACCCACTTATCAAGGAGCTGCTTGCCTGAGGGGCTAGGGCGCGGAACTTTCGAGGAAGGCAAGGCAGTTATGCTTGGCCAGAACGGGGGCGATCCGGGCCTTTGCCGCGCCATCCAGCACTGAGTATCGAGCGCGCAGATCGGCGAGGCATTTGAGCTGATATCTGAACGTGCCCTGCTCGTAAGGCAGACCATCGGCCTCGAACCGGAATGTGCGTTCACCCGCTTCGGCAGCGGCGGCGTTGGCGAGCAGGAACGGCCCGTAGATCAGGCCGATTTCTGACAGAAAAGCCTCCACCACGGACCTCAGCGGTGCGTCAGGCGCGTCCCATTCGCCTTCGATCCCCGAGGCATCATCGATGTGGAGCAGCCAGCGATAGGTGTAGGGATATTCTGCACGCATCATGGCTTGCGGCGTCGGGTCCACGCCCAGTTGTGAAAGCTGGGCGAATAGCGCGAATTCGGCGAGCGACGGGCGAGTGCCGAATAGATAGTGCCGTTCAACTACATGCTTTTCCATCGCTGTAAGCAACCGGCGCGTAGACGCCTCGATCAGCGGGAAGTTCTCCGGCGCGCACCCCACCAATGCCATGCGCCCGACCTGCCTTTCGCGAAAGCCCTCAGCATAGGTTTCGACCTGTGTGCTGCCGCCGCCTTTGAAATGATCGAAGGCGAGCCAGCGGCTCATCTGCATCTGATCGACCTGGTCCAGCCAGCGATATCCGAACATCGCCTTGGTCAGCCACTCATCGGCAAAATCCTCAATCAGATGCGCGAGGAACGCCAGCCCCGCATCGTCCGGAATGACCGATCGGCTTTGGTGACGCTGCTCCAGATCGTAGATCAGCGGGGTGGAATCGTTGGCGAAGCTTCCATCCGGGTATTCGAGCACCGGAATCACCGGCGCCTTTACATTCGCGGTCGCCGCCTGAGCGCCCGCCCCGTGCGCCCAGATATGGGCAATCCGGCGATAGCGCAGCAGCGCCCGCATCTTCATCGAATAGGGCGAGGCAAGCGCGCCATGGAGCGTGTAAGGTGCAGCGTCGGTCATAAGCCGCACCTGATAGCGCGGTTCAGACCAGTGCGCCCCATGTTTCTTGATTGTCCTTGCGCTCCATCCGCCGTTTCGTGCGGGTGGTGAGGATGTCATCAAGGCCGCTATTTGCGAATACGGTTTCAATCGGCGCACGGCTATCGTCACTCTGTCTGTCGACTGCATCTTGCAGGCGATTCAGCAGGTAAAATCGATAGGGGAGCACAACCGTCTGAATGTCCATGCCGCGCCATTGGAACGCCGCAAAGCCTAAGGGCTGTTGCATGATCGCATCCTTGGTCGACGTACCCTCGGTCACTTCGGGATGCTGCTCAAGCCAGTCGTTGACGAAGGCAACGTGGGCGATGATTTCGGCCAGGTAATCCTCGGCGATGTAGGTCATCAGCTTTATCAGCGTCTCTGGCAGGTCACCGCCATCGAACAGCTTGCCTGCGGATTTAACCTGCGCCTCATCCTGAAACGTCTCGGCCATATTCATCCGCTCGACCCAGCGGAACACGCGCGGCGCGGTCCGCTGCATCAGGTTGAGCGGGGCAGGATCGCGGCCAAGGTGAGCGTACATCGCCCCGATCAGACCGTAATCCGCGATCGTCGGATGCCCGCCGAGCATGAAGGGGAATTCCTCGAGATGCGCGTTCATCAGCTCGAGGAATTGCGCATAGCTCTCCTCCACCAGATCGGTTGTTTCAGGTTTTACGCCCAGCGCCACCGTCGCCATTCGCATTCTGCCGCTGGATTGAAGAAAGACTTGTTCCGCACCCTCTGGCGGAAGCCCTCCGGGGATGACATCGCGGAACGTGTCGCGAATGAAGGTCAGGTTCATTTCATCGAAATTCCAGCGATAGTGCATCGCGGCTTTGAGCAAGCCTTGCGCACCGAAAAGCTCGAACAGATGCGCGATTGCCAACAGGGTCGGGTGCTCGGGATAGATCGGGTTCTTGCTGAAACCTTCGGCATCCAGATGATCGATGATGTTCGCGCCATCTTGGATGATGGTGCCGTCGGGCGTCTTGATCACCGGGATGATCCAGCGCCCGTTCGCAGGTACGATCTCGCCGAGAAACTCCTGACTTCCCGCCTTGATTTCGGTGAATGGCACGGCGTTCACTCGCATATAAGACCGCACGCGAGCGGTGTAGAGCGAGGCGGCCATGCCGTAGAGCGTGTAAGTCATCGAGAGGGCTCCTTCACCCGTTATTTGAGGAGGTGTTCGGCGCGGGGCGCGAACTCGTTACGGGGCGGCGACTTATTAGTCTGAGGGGATAAGCGTCAATGCAGTCTGTCGCCCGTCAGACGTTTGCGCCAGTAGTCGGTGAAGAACACGCCATCGGGATCGCGTATCTCGCGCAATGCCAGGAAATCGTCGAAGCGCGGCAGGTTTGCCCGATAGTGGGCGGCCCACTTGGCGAAATCGTAGCGCGGGATGAACTTGCCCCAGTGCAGGCGGAAGGGGATGTCGTTGTCGCGCAGCAGATCCCAATATTGCTCGAAAAATCCGTCATCGACATTGGGCGAACCCGCATTGTCGCGGAACCAGTAGACATCGAACCGCACGGTGCCGTCTCTATATTCGTCGCTGCCGTCGGTGTAGCCTGCGCTCATCCAGGCGGAGCTGGGCGGACCAGCATAAACCTCTGTCGAGAAATAGCCGGTCGCTGCGATGCCGCTCTGTTCGAACATGTCGCGGTATAGGTTCATCGCTTCCTGCGCCCGCCCGATCGGTACCCAGATCTCGGTAAATTCGGTGCCGAGAAACTCGTCGTCTACGGTGTTGTCCATACACAAGCTGCGCCAGTAATAGTCGTGGAAGGTGGTCTCCTTCCCTGGCTTGGTCATTGGGTTGAACAGCGGCATCAATATTGGAAACAGCGCGCGCACGCTGCCTTTCAGGATGCCGAAGATTACCCCAAGCGCCATGACCAGCGCTGCGGCCAGCGTGCCCATCGCGTAGGTGATCAAGCGCCACAGCCATCCATGCGAGCCGTCAGCAGCCAGGCCTGCGAGATTGCTGAAATAGTGGCAGACATTGTCCCATAGCAGCGCAATTTCCCGCCGCAGGCTGGTATTGCCCAGCAGCACGAAGAACATCGAGGCGAACAATTGTTCGGTTTGCCCGCCCAGATTGGGGGTGAATTGCTGATAGGGTTTCAGGTTCTGGTCGGTGCTTGGGACTGGCTCGGCTCGCCACGTCTGAATGCGTTCGGCACCCTTTTGTGGCCACCACACGATGCGGGTGTAGGGCGTTTCCTTCAGATATTGCCCTAGCGAAGGTTGCGTCGCACTGCCGGGTCCGAACAGATCCATCGGCGCTGTCGGTCCGCTAACCGGAGTGGTCACCTCTGTCCCTTCGATATTGTACATCGGCACCAATTGCATGCGCATCCGCGTGACGATCCCAAGCAACCCCATTGATGTCGACACGGCGTCGAATTCAGGCGATCCCTTTTCGATCCATTCCGCCTTGCCGGTGCCATCGACGATGCGAAAGGCGATCGCATTGTCCCATGCGTGGCGCGTCGATCCTCCGACCGAGCCGGTTAGCGTGAAACCGGCCAGCATCTGATGCGTGATCCCGCCGAGCGTGTTGACCGCCCAGCCTCTCTGGAAAATCTGGTAGAGAAAGCTGTCTTCGAGTGTCGATACGTGAAACGGATCGCTGGGGTCGTGTCCCAGATTGATGCCGGGCTCAGCCTCGACGATCCCGTTGGCCTCATCGATCCAGTCGATGCCGCGCATCTTGTCGAAGGCGAGGTTGATCGCATCGCCGGGTGGTGGCGATTGTTGAAGCGTGCGGTTTGCCGGGTCTCCGTGATCGGGATCGGTATAGATGCTCCAGGCCATCGAATGGGTGGAGCCGCGGCCGCGTATCTGGAAGCCGTTGGCACGGGCATATTCGACCAGCGCGATGACATCGGCTTCGTCGGCCGGATGATAGAAACCGTCGCGACCGATCGGTACGGGTGGTCCGGACATGTGATGCAGCCCCCTCAATGAGATCAACACCTTGGCAAGGAAACCGGCAAACGCAAAGCGAAGAAGTGCTGAACACCGGTGCGGTTAGCAAAGACAGCCGGGGAATTCGTGTGCTGGACGCTTCCTATTGGCCGGCGGTTCGTACCATTAAGAATGCGGGAAGCTGGCTTGGGTCGAGCGAGCGCGGGTTTGGGGATCAACACATTGACGCTCGAGACAATCGATATCGTCATCATCATTGGCTACGCGCTGGCTCTGTTGGGGATTGCGCTTGCGGTCAGCCGAGAGCCTGCCGGGCACGACAAGAATACCGAGGACTATTTCCTCGCTGGCCGTGCGCTGCCGTGGTGGGCAATCGGCGCGTCGCTGATCGCTTCGAATATCTCGGCCGAGCAGATCATCGGCCAGTCGGGTCAGGGCTTTGCTGTCGGTATCGCAATTGCCGCTTATGAATGGCAGGCCGCGATCGTCCTGCTGATCGTTGCCAAATACTTCCTGCCGATATTCCTCAAACGCCGCATCTACACGATGCCGCAATTTCTCGATCAGAGGTACGGCAGCGGCGTCAAGAACCTGATGAGCGTGTTTTGGGTCGCGCTCTACACAGCGGTTAATCTGACCACAGTGCTTTGGCTTGGCGGGCTGGCGGTGCAATCACTGACCGGATGGAGCGTCATGACGTCGATGATGGCACTTGCCGGATTTGCTGCGCTCTATTCGCTCTACGGTGGGCTGAAAGCTGTTGCGCTGACCGATATCATTCAGGTCGTGATCCTTGTGCTGGGTGGTCTGGCGATCACATGGTTTTCGCTCGATGCGCTGCCCGCGGACGGCGCGGTAGCCGGGCTCGGATATCTAATGCAGGAGATGCCGGGGCATTTCGAGATGATCCTCGCGCCAGAGCATCCGGCCTATTCGGACCTACCCGGCATGTGGACGCTGCTCGGCGGGCTGTGGGTGCTGCATTTCAGCTATTGGGGCTTTAACCAGTACATCATCCAGCGCGCGCTCGGTGCGGAGAATCTGGGTGAGGCGCAAAAGGGGCTGGCCTTTGCTGCGTTTCTCAAGATCCTCGTGCCGTTCATCGTGGTGGTGCCCGGCATCGCGGCGGTTATCCTCGCGCAACAGGGCATGCTCGATGGCGGAGCGCTGGCCGAGAAATCGGACCGGACCTACGGCGAGCTGATGGCGTTCGCGCCTGCTGGTCTGCGCGGTCTGGTGTTCGCAGCGCTGATCGCGGCGGTGGTGAGTTCGCTGGCGTCGATGATGAACTCGATCTCGACCATCTTCACGATGGACCTCTATCGCAGCGCGCGGCCCGATCGACCTGAGCAGCACTATGTGACGGTCGGGCGGATCGCCGCGTTTGTCGCAATGGCGCTTGCGCTGGTGCTGGCCCGCCCGTTCATCGGCGGGTTCGAAAGCGGCTTCCAGACTGTGCAGGAATACACCGGCTTCATCGCGCCGGGCGTGGTGGTGGTGTTCCTGCTCGGGTTCTTCGACAAAAAGGCGAACGCAGTCGGGGCGTTCACGGCTCTGATCGGTTCGCTCGTGATGAATGTGATGCTGAAATTTGCATACCCAGACCTCGAATTCATCAAGCGTATCTGGATCGTGTTCGTGATCGCGCTGGTCGCTGCCGCCATCGTCTCGCGTATGACCGGCGCTCCGGACGACGACCGCACGGTCAAGCTGGGCGATATCGCCTTTGCTACCAGCATGCTGTTCAACACGCTCGCGGCGTTGACCGTGGCGATCTTCATCGGGCTGTATGTGCTTTTCTGGTGACTCCGATCGCGGCGCGGGCAGGCAGCGGGGTTGCAATGGCTGGCACGGACAGTAGGCTTTAAGGCACTTTCCCGCATATCTGTTTGCAGCGCTCCGTTCAGGGGTGGCGGTCATTGCATCGACCGAACTGCCGCGAGGTAAAGCAGTTACAGGTGACACAAGCGTTCGATGGCCGACATTCATACCCAAGCAAATCCGGGTGCGGAGGCTCCCATCGATCCGCCGCTTGTAGACCTGCCGATCGATACACATGACAGCGGATTTTATGATGGTTTCAGCCGCGAAGTGACGATCCCTTCGAAGGTGATCGTCGCGCTGATCATCATGTGGGCGATCTTCTTCCCGGTAAATGCCAGCAACACGCTGTCGGCAGCAAACTCGACCATCATCTCGGACTATGGCGGCTGGTACGTTTATCTCGTTGCCGCCATGATCATCGTCTGCCTGGTTCTTGCGCTGTTGCCGCAATCGGGAACATTGCGGATCGGCGCGCCGGACGAGAAGCCCGAATTCAACCGGTTCTCGTGGTTCTCGATGCTGTTCGGCGCGGGCATCGGGATCGGCATGCTGACCTATTCGACCGGAGAGCCGCTCGCCCATTTCAGCAGTAACCCCGATATCATTCGTGGCATTGTAGAGCCACGCTCGGCAGAGACGGTGCGCTCGGCTTATATGTACACGTTCCTGCATTGGGGCTTTGGTGCCTGGTGCACCTATGCGCTGGTCGGCCTTGCGGTCGGTTATGTATCCTATCGGCGCAATCTGCCGCTCACGATCCGCTCCGCGCTCGCGCCGATCTTCGGTCGCGCTATGTCGGGGATATGGGGGCATATCGTCGATATCGTCGCGGTCGTGGCGACAATCCTGGGCGTTGCCGTCACGATGGGGCTGGGGGTCGAGCAATTCGTGGCAGGTCTGCACCGGGTCGGCCTAGGCGACTGGCTGCTTGCCAGCGACGGCTCGGCCAGCGCGGCGGCGATTGTCATCGCTCTTCTGGTGCTGGTCGGGGCCTCGACCATCAGCGCGCTTTCAGGCGTCGGGCGCGGGATCAAGTGGCTGTCGAACCTCAATATGGGGCTGTCATTCGCTTTGCTTGCGTTGTTCGCGGTCGCGGGTGCCGGACTGTTCGGCCTCGAGCTTCTGGGCGTCGGGATCTGGGACTATCTGCGCACGCTTCCCGCCCATTCTCTCACGCTGTTCTCCAATGACGGCAGCGAAACGGGCGCTGCGCTGGTGCAATGGCAGCTCGATTGGTCGGTGTTTTACTGGGCGTGGTGGATCGCCTTCGCCCCGTTTGTCGGCATGTTCATCGCGCGTATTTCGCGTGGGCGGACAGTGCGCGAATACATCCTTGGCGTCGTTATGGTGCCTTCGCTTATGTGCTTCATCTGGATGGCGCTGGTCGGCGGGACTGCGATCGACCTCGAGCTCAGCGGAGCAGCTGGCGGCGCGATCGTCGAGGCGGGCATCTCGGATCAGCTCTACGCGACGCTGGGCGTGCTGCTCAGCCCGACACTCGCCATCATCGTCTCGGCGCTCGTCGTGGTCCTGCTGATGACGTACCTCATCACCTCGGTCGACAGCGCGATCCTGATCGTCAACACGATCAACGGAGCGGGGGAGGAAGAGGGCAGCCGCCGCTATCACATCTTGTTCTGGGGCGGCGCGCTCGCCTTCGTCGTCGGCTCCATGCTGATCCTTGGCGGGATCGACGCCATCCGGATCACGATGATTATCGGCGCGTTGCCGTTCTCCGTCGTCGTTGCGCTGATGGGTGTTTCGATCTGCAAGGCCGTTATCTTCGATCTGATCCGCAAGCGGCACGGCGTGCCGACCACTGCCGAGGCCTGCGAAAATTGGGACGGAAAAGTAACCGTTGCAGAATAGTCTTTGCGAATAAGCGAGCTTTGTAAGAGTAAAATCAGGTATATTTGAGAAGATTTGAAAGTACGACTGAGCAGATTATGAAAACTGCAGTCGACTGAAAAATAGAATTTCGGATATTTGAAATAACCCGATCTAATCGATTGTGAATTGCATCGCTCGCAAGGATGTTGTTATTTTGCAACATCAAAAGCTGCATTCCCGGAAACTTACCGTGCCACTGTGGCCGAGCCTAATGCGCCTTGTTACGTGCCCCAGCGAGGCGCGATCTCTTTCATATCGCGCCACGATTACTGATCAGGCGGCCCCGAACCGAGGCGCCGCGGATCTCGCAAGGGTCTTAAGGGGACAACAACATGATTAGGTACGTAAGCGCCGCCTCGGCGAGCGCGATAGCTATTGCTGTCGCATCGCCTGCAATGGCGCAGGACACCGCAGCTGATGCAGGCGCGGAAGAGCAGCGCGGCGGGGTGCAGACGATTGTCGTCACCGCACAGCGCCGCAGCGAAGATTTGCAGGACGTTCCGGTTTCGGTCACCGCTATCGGCGAAGAGCAGCTCGATGAGTTGAACATCGACACGTTCGAGGATTATCTCGAACAGATCCCGTCGGTCACGGCTGGCGGCAATGGTCCCGGCCAGAGCACGATCTACATTCGCGGTCTCGCCTCGACCACGCCCAACATCACGGTTGCCGGTGTCGCCGGCCTCGCCCCGAACGTGGCGCTGTATCTCAATGATCAGCCCCTATCGCAGCCGGGTCGTAACCTCGATGTATACGCCGCCGACCTTGAACGGATCGAGGTTCTTTCAGGTCCGCAGGGCACGTTGTTCGGCGCAAGCTCGCAGGCTGGCGTCGTCCGCCTGATCACCAACAGGCCGAGCCTTTCAGGCTTCGATGCCTCGTTCTCGTCCGGTGTTTCCTTCACCAAGGGCGGTGAAGCGAGCTATCAGGGCGAAGCCATGATCAACGTGCCGGTGACGGACACGATCGCGCTGCGCGGTGTAGTCTATCTCGACGATCAGGGCGGCTATATCGACAATGTCGCAGGCACCCGCGATCTCAGCGAAAGCGCGCGTTTCCGTCCGGAAGGCTTCGTGCGTGCCAACGGTGTACCAGTGAATGCCGACCGCGCCGGTTTCCAGTCGACCGCCGACCTCAGCGATGTCACCTTCCTCGAAGCGGACAATGCCGGGATCGCCGAAGACGATTTCAACGACACGCAATATACCGGCTTTCGCGTAAGCGCGCTGTGGGAAGCCACCCCCGACTGGACGATCAATGTTTCGCACCAGCGCCAGAGCCTTGAAAGCGACGGTGTGTTCTTCGCCGATCCCGAACTCGACGGCCTCGACGATCTCGAGATCGAACGCTTCGAAGCAGATCGCCTCGAAGACGACTTCTCCAACACGAGCTGGACCGTCGAAGGCCGGATCGCGATGCTCGATGTGGTCTATACCGGCGCCTACACCGATCGCGAAAGCGAACAGCGCAACGATTACACCGATTACCTGTTTGCCGGGCAATACCTGCCATATTACATCTGTGATGGCTCGGTGAGCTATCCGGGCGCAGGCGTTGATCCCAGCGGCACGTGCCAGGCACCGAACCTTTTCACCAACTCGGTAAGCAACACGGAGGTGTTCACGCAGGAAGTGCGTTTCAGCACGCCTGATGACTGGCGCTTCCGGTTCCAGGGTGGCGGGTTCTATTCGGACCTGAGCCTCGAAGAACGTGTCGATTTCGCCTATCCGGGCAACGTGCTCGCGCAACCATTTGGCCCGTTCGCGCCAAACTTTCCGCAGATGACGGGTTTCGTATCCGATCCGGGTCCGTTCCCGGCCGCGACGATCTTCCGCAACGATATTCGCCGAACCGATGAACAATTCGGCATCTTTGGAGAGGCGAGCTTCGATATCGTTCCCGAATTGCTGACCGCCACGTTCGGCGCGCGATATTACGATGTCGAGGTTGATTTTGAAGGCAGCGCCAACGGTTCGTTCTGCAACTCCGGCGCAGCTGAGGATCAGAACGCATTCGGCACCGATATCAGCGACCTGTATAACGGCGATGGGCAGTTCACTTTCATCGGATCGTGCAACGCGGACCTGCGCCAGACCTTCGACTTGAACGACACACTCGAAGACATTCAGGCCGCCGGTCTTTCCGAAACGCAGGCCCTGCAGGTGTTCAATGCCGTCCGCGCGCCGGACACAGCATCGACCAGCGGCGTGATCTTCAAGGGCACCGTGACGGTGACACCAACCGAAGACCTGCTGTTCTATGCCACCTATTCGGAAGGCTTCCGTCCAGGTCTGCTCAACCGTCCAGGCGGCGCAGTGGCACCGGGAACGGGCTTTGTCGTTCCGTTCGAGGTCGAAACCGATGAAGTGCAGAACTACGAACTCGGCTGGAAGATGGACCTGATCGACGGTCAGCTCCGCTTCAACGGTTCGGCGTTCTTCGTCGATATCTCGAACTTGCAGACGCAGATTTTCGATCCGTCGATCACCAACCTGTTCTTCTCGTCTAACGCTGCCGATGCGGAGATTTACGGGATCGAAGCCGACTTCACGATCGCGCCCTACGCCCTTCCGGGGCTGACGATTGCGGGGGCTTTCTCGATCCTGGACACGGAAATCACCGAAGTCCTGATCCCGACCACCGACGTGATCGAGGGTGAGGAACTGGCCTATGCGCCGGGTTTCCAGGGTAACATTCGCGCTCGGTATGAGTGGGATCTGTCGAACACGCTGGAGGCATATATCCAGCCGCAGGTTTCCTATTCGGGGTCGAAGTTCACCGACATTATCGAGATCAACAAGATCGAGCTCGATGCCTACACGCTGTTCGATCTTGCGGTCGGGATCAAAGCGGATCGCTGGGGCTTCGAAGTCTTTGGCGAGAACCTCTCTGACGAGCGGGCCGAAATCTCCGGCATCTTCGGCAACGATCGCGAACGCATCATCACCAACCGTCCGTTGACGGTCGGCATGCGGGTCTCGTTCGACTACTGACCCGGATCATCGGAAAAATGCGGCGGCGGGGGTGAGCAATTGCTGTTCACCTCCGCCGTTTGCTTGTTAGAGGCTGCGTCATGACGTCGCGCGAGACCAAATTGAAAGCCGCCCAGCAGGCCTTGCAATCGGGCGATTTCGCCATCGGGCTTTCCGAGGCGCGAAGTGTTCTGGCGGAACATCCCGGCGATGGCGAAGCGCTGTATATGGCGGCGGTTGCCGCGCGCTATTCGAAGCAGTTCGACGGGGCGGCGAGCTATCTTGCGCAGCTGCATGCCGCGATGCCCGAATATGGTCGCG
This sequence comes from Pseudomonadota bacterium, assembly GCA_039033835.1. Classification (GTDB taxonomy): domain Bacteria; phylum Pseudomonadota; class Alphaproteobacteria; order Sphingomonadales; family Sphingomonadaceae; genus Erythrobacter. Next base: position 42,024 of record JBCCBW010000011.1, on the reverse strand, counting down.
CGTGGCAGGAAGCGGGGCATCTGGCGTTGGCCAAGGGCGACGACGCAGGAGCGCTAGCGGCTTTTGCTCAGGCGACGCGGTTCAACTCGGCGCTGGAGGCAAGCTGGCGGGAGCAGACACGTCTCGCAGCGAAACTGGGCAGGTCAGAAGAAGCCGCTGCCGCACAATCACAGCTTGAGAGGCTGCGGGCGCTGCCGCGCGAATTGGTGGCTGTGACCAACCACTTGCACGAAGGCCGGCTGTTGCGCGCGGAGGAAATCTGCCGCCATTTCCTGATGCGTAACAAGCAGAATGTCGAAGCGATGCGGCTGCTCGCGCGGATTGGGGCCGAGCTGGGTATCCTCGAAGACGCTGAATTCCTGCTCGAAAGCGCAGTCGCGTTCGAGCCTGACAACGTGCAGCTACGGCTCGACTATATCGATGTGCTGCGCCGCCGACAGAAGTCGGAGCGCGCCTGCGAAGAGGCAACGACGCTGTATGAGCGTGATCCCGACAATCCGCTGTTCCAGTCGCGCCTGGCGATCGAGAGCATGCAGGCGGGTGATTACGATCGTGCGTTCGAACTGTTCGACGCGGTGCTCGAAAAGCTCCCGCGCGACCATTCGACGCTGACCAGCAAGGGGCACGCCCTCAAGACGATGGGCCAGCAGGACGAAGCGGTCGCGAATTATCGCAAGGCCTACGAGGTCAAGCCCGACCACGGCGATGCCTACTATGCGCTCGCCAATCTCAAGACCTATCGGTTCAACGAAGCCGAGATCGCGGCGATGCGAGAGCAGGCCGCGCGGCCCGATCTTGCCTTCATGGACCGGGTGCACATCGCCTTCGCGCTCGGCAAGGCGTTGGAGGATCGCGACGAATACGAAGACAGTTTCGCCCGCTATGAGGAGGGCAACACGCTCAAGCGCAAGCAGACCCGCTACAGCGCCGATAGCATGACGGCGGAGCTGGCGCGGCAGAAGGAGTTCTGCACGAGTGAGCTGTTTGAAAAGCACGCGGGCGCCGGGTGCGAGGCACCCGATCCGATCTTCATCCTGGGCCTGCCCCGCGCGGGCTCGACACTGCTCGAACAGATCCTTGCCAGCCATTCGCAGATCGACGGGACGCTGGAACTGCCCGACATCCTCGCGCTCGCGCATCGGCTGCGCGGGCGAAAGGCCGGGCAATCACTCTACCCGGCGAACCTGCACGACCTCACGCCGGCAGACCTGACTAAGTTCGGCGAGCAATTCATCGCCGACACCGCCGTTCACCGGCAGGGCGCGCCGTTTTTCATCGACAAGATGCCGAACAATTTCCGCCACATCGGTCTGATCCACCTCATCCTGCCGAATGCCAAGATCATCGATGCGCGGCGCGATCCGATGGATTGCTGTTTTTCGGGCTTCAAGCAGTTGTTCGCACAGGGGCAGGAATTCACTTACGGTCTGACCGAGATCGGGCGCTATTACGCCGACTATGTCGATCTGATGGAACACTGGGACAGCGTGCTACCGGGCAAAGTTCTGCGCGTTCAACACGAAGATGTGCTCAACGATCTCGAAGGGCAGACCCGGCGCATGCTCGATTTTCTCGGCGTGCCGTTCGAAGAGGCATGCCTCGAATTTCATAAGACGGACCGCGCGGTGCGCACGGCTTCTAGCGAGCAGGTGCGCCAGCCGATCAATCGCAAGGGGCAGGGCGCATGGAAGCCGTTCGAGCCTTGGTTGGGTGAACTGAAAACCGCGCTCGGGGATCTGGTCTAGGCGAGCCGCGCTCCGTCAGGCACTGCGTCATCCGGTTCGACCAGCACGATCTTTCCTTCGGCATCGGGAAAGCCGAGCACCAGCACCTCCGACATGAATGGCCCGATTTGGCGCGCCGGGAAGTTCACCACCGCCATGACTTTGCGTCCCACCAATTCTTCGGGCTTGTAGCGATCCGTGATCTGCGCGGAGCTTTTCCGGCGTCCGATTTCCTCGCCGAAATCGACCAGCAGTTTGATCGCAGGCTTGCGCGCTTCGGGGAACGGTTCGGCTTCGACCACGGTGCCGCAGCGAATGTCGGCGGCGAAGAATTGCTCAGGCGCGATTGTGTCCATGCCGCTCGACTAATCGGGGCAGAGCGGGCTGTCGACAATTTGCCAAAGCGAACCGCCTGTTTCACAGAGGCGGCAGATATGAGCGACACCGAAGCTGCATCCGCGCCGGGCCAATGGCAATTCTGGATCGACCGTGGCGGAACCTTCACCGATATCGTCGCCAGCGCACCCGATGGCGCGATCCTGACGCGCAAATATCTGTCTGAAAATCCGGAGCATTACGACGATGCTGCGCTGCATGGCATGCGCGAACTTACAGGCAGTCCTTCGCTGTCATTCGAGACGATACAATCGGTGCGGATGGGCACGACCATCGCGACCAACGCCCTGCTGGAGCGCAAAGGCGAGCCAACGCTGCTCGCGATTACGCAAGGGCTAGGCGATGTCATCGAAATCGGCACGCAGGCGCGGCCCGATACATTTGCGTTGAATATCAAGAAGCCAGAACCGCTCTATGCGCATTCGGTGGAGATTGCCGAGCGGGTCCGCGCTGATGGAACGGTCGAAAACCCGCTCGATCCGGACCAGGCTCGACAGGTGCTGGCACAGGCTTATGCTGACGGATTGCGAGCCGTCGCCATCGTGTTGATGCATGCCTATCGCTATCCTGCGCATGAGTTGCAGCTTGCCGAGATTGCGCGCGACATTGGCTTCACGCAGATCTCGGTCAGCCACGAGGTCAGCCCTCTCACCAAGATAGTATCGCGTGGGGACACGGCAGTGGTCGACGCCTATCTAACCCCGATCCTGCGACGTTATATCGACCGGGTGGCCGCAGCGTTCGGCGATCGGCGCGATCCGGGGCAGATGCTCTTCATGCAGTCGTCAGGCGGGCTGACCGACGCCGCCAAGTTCCGTGGGCGAGACGCGATTCTTTCAGGTCCGGCAGGCGGGATCGTCGGCTGTGTGCATACAGCCAAACGCGCCGGGTTCGATAAGGTGATCGGTTTCGACATGGGCGGCACGTCGACCGATGTGTCGCACTATGCGGGCGAGTTCGAGAAGGTCTACGAAACCGAGGTCGCAGGTGTTCGAATGCGCGTGCCGATGCTGCACATTCACACAGTCGCCGCAGGTGGCGGGTCGATCCTGCGCTTCGAAGACGGACGGTTCCGGGTAGGGCCTGAATCCGCCGGGGCCGATCCGGGACCGGTCTGCTATCGACGGGGCGGGCCGCTTGCTGTTACCGATATCAATGTCTGTCTGGGCAAGCTGCAACGGGAAAACTTCCCGCAGATATTCGGCCCGGACCAATCACAGCCGATCGACGCCGATGCCTCGCGCAAGGCCTTTGCTGCGATTGCCGCCGAGTTGGGCGATGGCCGCTCCGCAGAGGATGTGGCCGAGGGTTTCCTCGCGATCGCCAACGAGCACATGGCGCAGGCGATCAAGCAGATATCGACCGCGCGCGGGCACGATGTGAAGGATTATGCGCTCAATTGCTTCGGCGGGGCGGGCGGGCAGCATGCCTGCCGCGTGGCGGAGCGGCTGGGGATCGGCACGATACTGATCCACCCGATGGCGGGCGTCCTGTCGGCCTATGGGATGGGTCTGGCAAGGACCGAGGCAGAGCGGCAACTGGTGGTTGGAGAGCCGCTGACGCCCGAACTGATCGATCAAACGCTACGCTCTGCCAAAAGACTGGAAGCAGAATGTGCAGCGGAGCTGGTGAAACAAGGTGTCGCGCCGTCCGCTGTGCAACATCGCGTGAGCGCCTTGCTGCGCTATGCCCGGACGGAGACGGCGATCAAGGTTGCGCTGAGCGAAGCGGAGACGATGGCGGCCGGTTTCGAACGTCTGCATCGCCAGCAATTCGGGTTCGCCGCGCCGGAAAAGCAAGTCATCCTCGATACTCTCATCATCGAATCCGAGGGCGGCGGTTCGGCCATACCCGAGGCTGCCCCCGGTCCCACCACGGTCGACTTGCCAGACCCCGATAAGATCCAGTTCTATTCCGGCGGCGAGTGGCAGGAGGCCGCGCTTTATGATCGCGCGGACCTGTCTGCGGGAAGCGCTATCGCAGGCCCCGCGATCATCATTGAGGCCACTGGCACCATCGTCATCGAGCCAGACTGGTCGGGATCGGTCGATCAAGACGGCTGCCTGATCCTTGAACGCACCTCTACCGGCGCGCTCACGCAGGTCCGCAGCACAGAACTCGACCCCGTGACGTTGGAGATTTTCGCCAATCTCTTCATGTCGATAGCCGAGCAGATGGGCATCGTACTGCGCAACACGGCGCAATCGGTGAATGTGAAGGAACGGCTCGATTTCTCCTGCGCGATTTTCGATGCGAGCGGCGATCTGATCGCCAACGCCCCACATGTTCCCGTGCATCTCGGATCGATGGATGCGAGCGTGAAGGTCATCATCGAAAGCGGTGTCGCGATCGAACCGGGCGATGCCTTCGTGCACAACAACCCGCACAAGGGGGGCTCGCACCTGCCCGACATTACCGTCGTTTCCCCGGTCTTCGACGAGGCGGGCGAGGATATCCTGTTCTTCATCGCATCGCGTGCGCATCACGAGGACGTCGGCGGGATCAGTCCGGGATCGATGTCGCCGCTGGGCCGGACGATCGATGACGAAGGCATCGTGCTCGACGGTGTGAAACTGGTGGAGGGCGGCACGTTCATGACCGCCCGGATCGAGCAGGCCCTTGCAAGCGGTCCGCATCCTGCGCGCAATATCCCGCAGAATATCGCCGATCTGATGGCACAGGTGGCCGCGAACTCCACCGGAGCGAGCGAGCTGCGAAAGCTGGTCGCGCAATACGGGCTGGACGTCGTTCAGGCCTATATGGGCCACATTCAGCACGCTGCCGAGGCAGCCGTTCGCCGCGCGGTGCAGGGCGTCGAAGATGGCAAGTTCGCGCTCCAACTGGATTCCGGAGCGGTGATCCGCGTCGCGATCCGTGCGAACCGCGAGGCGGGCAGCGCAGTCATCGATTTTACCGGCACGAGCGCGCAGGCCGACAATGCCTTCAACGCTCCGTCTGCCGTCACCCGCGCTGCGGTTCTGTATGTTTTCCGCTGCCTGATCGACGACGACATTCCCTTGAACGCAGGATGCATGAAGCCGCTCGAGATTATCGTGCCCGAAGGATCGATGCTCAATCCCGGTCCCGATGCCGCCGTGGTCGCCGGAAATGTCGAAACCAGCCAGGCGATCACCGATGCGCTGTTCGCCGCGCTGGGCCAGCTGGGTTCGAGCCAGGGGACGATGAACAACCTCACCTTCGGCAATTCAGCGCGGCAATATTACGAGACGATCTGCTCGGGTGCACCTGCCGGGCGTGGTCGTGACGGATTGGGTTTCGACGGAGCGTCGGCAGTGCACACCCATATGACCAATACCCGCATGACCGATCCCGAACTGCTGGAGCAGCGATACCCCGTGGTGCTCGATGAATTTCGCATCGATCGCAGCTCCGGCGGGAAGGGTCAGTGGAATGCGGGAGACGGCGTGACCCGCGCGATCCGGTTCCTGGAGGATATGGAATGTTCGATCCTGTCCGATCACCGCGAAGTGCCTCCGTTTGGACTGCAAGGCGGTGAGCCGGGGCGTGTCGGTCAGAACCGGATCGAGCGGGCGGATGGATCGACAGAGAAGCTTTCAGGCTGCGATCAGACCCTCGTGGCGGCGGGTGATCGGATCGTGATCGAAACACCGACCGGCGGCGGATTTGGGAAGCCGGGCGAATGAGCATCATCCAACGCCTCCGCAACACTGGCCCCGGTGCGCTTGTCACCGCCGCGTTTATCGGCCCCGGCACGGTCACGGCTTGTACGCTGGCAGGCGCGAATTTCGGTTATGCGCTGCTGTGGGCGCTGCTGTTCGCGACACTTGCGACGATGACCCTGCAGGAGATGTCGGCGCGGCTGGGTGTGGTCACGCAACAGGGGCTCGGGGAGACGCTGGCGGGATTGCTGCGCGCATCGATCTGGCGTTGGCCTCTGATCCTGCTGGTTTGCGTCGCGCTGTATCTCGGAAATGCGGCTTACGAAGCGGGCAATTTGTCCGGTGCAGCGTTGGGCATTGCGGCGATTGCTGGTGAGTCCGACATGGCTTTTCAGGGCAGTGTAGCGTCGATCGCCCTGCTTACGGGCGTCCTGCTGTGGACCGGTAGCTATCGCCGGATCGAGCAGGTGCTGGTCGTGCTGGTTGTCTTTATGGCTTTCGCCTTCCTCGCGACATTCCTCGTGGTTCGCCCGGATATTCCGGCGCTGCTTGGTGGGTTGGTGGCACCAAGCATTCCCGATGGTGCGTTGCTGACGGTAATCGCACTGATCGGCACCACCGTCGTTCCGTACAACCTGTTCCTTCACGCCTCAGCCGCGCGCAACAAATGGTCCGGGCCTGAAGACCTCAAGGCAGCGCGGCTCGACACCACCATCACTATCGGCATAGGCGGGGTGATCGGCATACTCATCGTATCGACCGCTGCGGCGAGCCTGTTTGCAGCGGGTGTGGCGGTCGAAAATGCCGCCGATATGGCGACCCAGTTCGAGCCGCTTTTCGGCAGTCACGCCAAGTATCTGATGGGCGCGGGCCTGTTCGCAGCGGGACTGACCAGCTCGATCACCGCCCCGCTCGCGACCGGTTATGCAGTCAGCGAGATATTCCAGATCGGTGAAGAAAAGCGGCAGCTCGCCCTGCGGATCATCGCGATAAGCGTCATCGTGGTAGGCGCGGGCTTCGCGCTCACTGGCATTCGCCCTGTGACGATCATCTTGTCAGCGCAATTCGCCAATGGCATCCTGTTGCCGGTCGTCGCGGCGTTTCTCCTCTACGTGATGAACCAGCAAGAAGTGCTTGGGAAATATGCGAACGGCGCGCTGGCCAATGTGCTCGGCGCAGGGGTGGTTCTGGTTGCAGCGGGTCTGGGCCTCAGGCTGGTTCTGAGCGCGGCCGGGGCGCTCTGATCGTCGGACTTCCCAACGCCCGCACTTCAAGATAGATTGCATCGTGCAACTGAGGCGCAGGTCAGGCGTGGGGGCCGGAGAATACACATGGTGAGTTTTACCTTGAACGGGCAGTCGATGACTGCCGATGTCGATCCGGCCAAGCCGATCCTGTGGGTCGTGCGCGAAGAGCTGGGCCTTAACGGCACGAAGTTCGGCTGCGGGATCGCGCAATGCGGAGCCTGCACCGTGCATCTCGATGGTGAACCGGTGCGCAGCTGCTCGACCCCGATTGCCGAGGCGGAAGGCCGGGCGATCACCACGATCGAAGGCATTGCCGGGCCTGAGGGTGAGCTGACCAAGGTTCAACAAGCGTGGATCAGCGAGCAGGTGCCGCAATGCGGATACTGTCAGTCGGGCCAGATCATGAGCGCGACGGCCTTGTTGCGTGACAATCCGCAACCGACCGACGATGATATCGACGCCGCCATGTCCGGCAATATCTGCCGCTGCGGAACCTACACCCGCATCCGCCGCGCGATCAAAGTCGCCTCCGGCCAGCTCGAACCGCGCAGCGAGGAGGCATAGGCCATGAACGATCTGTCTCCCCAAAACGAGAAAGCGCAGGAACGCAGAGCTCTGTCCAAATGGAGCCGTCGCGGATTTATCGGCGCAGGTGTGATCGCCGGTGGTGGCTTGCTGATCGGCATCGGTGTGCGTCCGGGCAATCCTGTCGGTGCGCTCGGCCCGAAGGTTGCAGGCGGCGCGGGCGAGGAATTGATCAACAGCTGGGTCAAGATCGGGGCCGACAATGTGGTCACCGCGATCGTCCCGCACTGCGAGATGGGTCAGGGCGCGCATTCCGTCCTGGCGCAGATGCTGGCTGATGAACTTGATGCGGCGTGGGATCAGGTCAAGGTGATGCAGGCGCCTGCCGATGGCAGCTATGTGGTGAACGACACCGCGCGCATGTTCGTCGCGCCGTTCACCCTGAACGCCGCCGACTGGATCGAGCCGACCTGGGATGGCTTGTTCACGCAAATAGCGCGGCTGGCCGATGCGATGATTACTGGGGGTTCGTCCTCCATCCGCACGACAGGGCAGTTCCAGATGCGCATCGCAGGCGCTGCCGCTCGGCAGATGCTCAAAGGCGCTGCGGCGGAGGCCTGGGGTGTGCCCGCAAGCGAGATCGTAACGCGCGACAGCACGCTGCTCCATGAGCCTTCGGGCAAGTCTGCGCCGTACAGCGAATTTGCCGCCGCTGCCGCCGAGCAGCCGATGGATCACACGCCCAAGCTAAAAACAGCGTCCGAATACCGCCTGATGGGCAAGAGCAAGGCCCGCACCGACATCCCGGCAAAGATCAACGGTACGGCCGAATTCGGGATCGACGCGGTGCCGGAAGGGCTCGATCTGTCCTATGCCGCGGTGGTCCGCCCGCCGGTTCCGGGCACCAAGGTAGAGACCATGGACGCGGCCCGCGCGATGGACATGCCGGGCGTGCTGCAAATTCTCAACATGGGCAGTTTTGTCGCAGTTGTCGCTGACAGTTACTGGCAAGCGCAGCAGGCGGTGAACACGATCCAGATCGGCTGGAGCGCCTCCGAAAGCTCGATCAAGACGATGGACGATCAGTTCGCCGCTTTTGCCAACGCGCTGGATGAAGCGGGTGAGACGGGCGGCAAGGAAGCGGCTGCGAAAGGCAACGCTCAGGATGCCTTGGGCAAGGCGGTGAACAGGATCGATGCCGAATACAAAGCGCCCTATCTTGCGCACGCTCCGATGGAGCCGCTCAACTGCACAGCGCATTACAAGGACGGAAAATGCGACATCTGGACGAGCACGCAGGTGCCATTGATGGCTCGCAGTGCGGTCGCTGAGACGATCGGCCTTTCCCCTGGCGATATCACCATCCACCATCCCTATCTCGGCGGCGCATTCGGGCGGCGGCTGGGCGCGGACTATGTGTCCATGGCGGCGCGGCTGGCCAAGGCGACGGGCTATCCGATCAAGATGATCTGGAGCCGCGAAGAGGACACGCAAAAGGCGCTGTATCGCTGTGCAGACCTATGCCGCATGCGCGCCGGGCTTGACGATGCGGGTAAGCTCATCGCCTATGACAGCGTCTTCACCCAGCGCCACGATCCAGCCGAAGCCAGCGTCCCGGCTATGTATGAAATCCCCAACACCACTGTGCGCGTGGCCGAGGCTGAACTGCACCTGCCATTCCAGGCATGGCGCTCGGTCGATCACTCGCAACAGGGCTGGTTCATCGAGAGCTTTATCGACGAGGCAGCGCATGCTGCGGGCAAAGACCCGATGGAATATCGACTTGCCATGCTGGAGGGTTCGCCTCGACATGTCGCGGTGCTCAAGAAGGTTGCCGAAATCAGCGATTGGGGCGGCAAGACCGCCGAGGGAACTGCGAAGGGCGTCGCTATCGTCGAAAGCTTCGGCACGATCGTCGCCGAAGTGATCGAAGTCGACATGTCATCGGGCAAACCGAAGATGACCAATTGCTGGGCCGTATGCGATGCGGGCTATGTCATGAACCCGGATGGTTTCCGCAACCAGATCGAAGGCGGCATCGTCTTCGGCCTGACCGCCGCGATGTATGGTGAGTTGGAGCTCGTCGATGGCGCGATCAAACAAAGCAACTTTCACGATTACAAGATGCTGCGCATGAACGAGACACCAGCTATCGAGGTCGCGCTGATCAACAGCGGCGATGTACCGGTTGGTGGTGCGGGTGAACCGGGTCTGCCGCCTGCCGCGCCCGCGCTGACCAACGCGATCTTCGCCGCGAGCGGCAAGCGCCTGCGCGAACTGCCGATCGCCAAGCAATTCGCCTGAACGGGCATCGAGAGGACTGAATGATGCGCAATCGGGCCATTCTTGCTGCGAGCGTTCTTGCCATGGCGCTCGCTGGCTGTGGCGGCAGCGGGGAACAACCGCCGTTCGAGCAGATCGTGGTGCGCGAACCGGGCGAACCGGCTGCCAACGCGACCCAGTTGGCAAGCGCCGCCGCCGGAGCGACCACTGATCTGGTGGGTGCCGGCGCCGCCTTTGCCGTGTGTTCCGGCTGTCACGTCGTGGAAGCAGGCGCTGCGTCGACCGCTGGCCCCAATCTGTATGGCGTTGTGGGCCGCGCGGCAGGATCGCTCGACGATTATGCCTATTCCGATGCGCTCGCCGGGTCCGAAATCACATGGGACATCGCCGAGCTCGACCGCTTCCTCGCCAACCCGGCGGGCTATGTTCCGGGCACAACCATGAGCGCAGGCGGAGTGAGCGACAGTGAACGGCGTGCGGCAATTGTCGCCTATCTCGGCAGTCTGAGCGAGTAGCGCCGCAAGGCGCGACAGGCCCGTGGACCAGGCACAGGTTTTCCGCTTTCTTGCCGAGCACCAGTCTCGCGGAGAGGCTTGCGTGCTTGTGACCGTCTGCGCTGTCGAGGGTTCTTCCATGCGCAATCCAGGCACCGTCATGGGCGTGGCAGATGATGGCAGCTTCGCCGGTTCACTGTCGGGCGGGTGCATCGAGACCGCGGTCGTGGCCGAGGCGCAGGCCGCGTTGCGTGCCGGGCAGTCGCGCGTCGTGCGCTTTGGCGCGGGTTCGCCCTACCTCGATATCAAGCTGCCGTGCGGGGGAGGGCTGGATATCCACTTTCAACCGCTCGATGGCCCCGACCTCGTAACGCAGGCGCTCGCGGCGACTGCTGCGCGGCAACCGTTTTCGATCACACTTGGACCGGACCAAGCGGCAATCGTTCCAGGTTTTCGCGAGACCGCCTTCGATCCGCAATCCGGCGTCGGCACATTCGGGCACTGGCCTGCCCCCAGATTGCTGATTGTCGGGCACGGGGCGGGGGTTGAGGCGCTTTCCGGGCTGGCGCGACAGCTCGATTGCGAGGTCGAGGTGCTCACGCCAGATGAGCGGATGCGGGCTCAGTTGGAGGCGCACTCGGTAAAGGTGACACGGCTGACACGGACCAGTCAGACGGACCTGCTGGCAAGCGATCCGTGGACTGCAATCGTGTTCCTGTTCCACGACCATGATTGGGAGATCGATCTGATGGCGCGCGCGCTTGCGCTGCCGCACTTCTATCTCGGTGCAATGGGCGGGCGACGCGCGCATGCGATGCGGCGCGAGGCCCTTGGCGCGAAAGGAATCAGCGAAGCGCAAATGGCTACCATCCGCGCGCCGATTGGCGTATTCCATTCCTCGCGCGACCCGCACACGCTGGCTTTGTCGACATTGGCCGAAGTGATCCGGACCTATCAGGACGCCGATTTCGAGGCATCTCCAGAGGCTGCCCTTGGCCGATGATCCCCGTCTCGCCGTTGCCATTCTTGCTGCCGGATCATCGCAGCGCTTTGGCGATGCAGACAAGCTGACGGCTGACTTTCGCGGCGAGATGTTGGGCCTTCGCGTTGCCCGCGAGCTGCCGCTGGATGTGTTCGATCTCGCCTTCGTCGTGATCTCCGGCAATAGCCACCCCTGCGCGGCTGATTGGCGTAATGCCGGGCTTGATGTCCTCGCGAATTCGCGCGCCGAGGACGGCATGGGCACATCGGTCGCGCTCGCGGCGGCGCGCGCCAACGATTGCGGAATGGATGCGCTGATAATCGTGCTGGCCGACATGCCGATGGTGCCCGCCTCGCATTATGAAGAATTGGCGAATGGTGCCCGCGCACTCGGGTCGCACGGCATTGTGGTGTCATCGGATGGGCGCAACCGCTCGCCCCCCGCATGCTTCGGTCGCAACCATTTCGAAAAGTTGGCTCAACTTGGCGGAGATGTGGGCGCCCGCGCCATTCTGTCAGAGGGAACGGTAGTCACCTGCCCGGCAGAATGGCTGGTCGATGTCGATACGCCCGAGGCGCTCACTGCGCTTAGATCGCTGAACTGAATCGCCTGGGTGTCACTTCACGATACCGATCAAACAGCGAAGCGATCACTCGCGCATAGGGTAGCCCGTCCGGTGTGATCGTCAGCTGCACCCCCTTAAGCGTGGCGAGCCCGCGTTCGATGAAGGGCTGAAGACGTCCGGCGGTTGCGGCGAACAGGCATGGTGAAAGCGCCGCACTCGAATGGCACAGAAGGGCTTCAATCACGCGACCACGCATCTGATCTTCGGCAGAGCGGGTAATGCCGTGAGAGGCCGACAGCATCCCTTGCGAGGACAGCATACGATAGCGGCCATTGTTCTTTTCGTTCTGCGCGATCAGACCGGGAAAACCGCTGATTGCAGAGCTGCCCATGCCGATCAGCACCTCGGTCGGATCATCGGTGAAGCCTTGAAAATTGCGCCGCAGCGTTCCCTCGCGTGTCGCGACGGCCATCGGATCGTTCGGCAGAGCAAAGTGATCGAACCCGATCGCTTCGTAGCCATTGCCAGTTAGGAATTCGAAGCCCTCGGCGGCCATGGCGAAACGCTCATCGCGGTCCGGCAATGCGCTCGCATCGATCACTTTCTGACGCTTCACGATATGCGGCACGTGAGCATAGCCAAACAGCGCCACGCGATCCGCGCCCAGCAGGCGCGTGTATTCGAGACTGTCGGCAAGATCGTCGCGTGTCTGGAAGGGCAGGCCGTACATTAGATCAAAGTTCAGGGAAGTGACGCCCGCCGCACGAAGCCAGTCGATGCTGCGGCAGATGAACGCATCATCCTGCTCGCGCCCGATGGCCTTCTGACAATGAGCCGCGAACGTCTGCACACCCATGCTCGCGCGGGTGATGCCAGCCTCGGCAATCGCTTCGCCCCAGGTGCTTGTCATGGTGCGCGGGTCGAGTTCGATCGACCACTCGGTGTCCTCGAGCCAGAAATTGCGGCGGATCGCATCGATCAACTCGATGAATTCAGCTGGTTCGATGGCGTTGGGGCTGCCGCCGCCAAATGCGACCCGGCGAACACGCGCGTTGCGGGGGAGCAGGGCGGAGACAACCTCGATCTCCTGATGCAGCGCCGCCAGATAGCTTTCGACCCGCGTGCGTCGCCCCGATGCGCCGGTGTTGCACCCGCAATAGAAGCAGATTTTCTCGCAAAACGGGATGTGCAGGTAGAGCGAAATGTCACCCGATGCCTGCTCAATCGAATGCTCGATTGCACCGCCCTGAAGCGGGTTGAAATCGGCGGCGGTGGGGTAACTCGTATAGCGCGGTACGGGCGTTTTGAGCAGGTCTGGATGATATGGCCACATGGGAAGCCATAAAGCGGTCAGGCTTGGGCGCGTCTTTGCTCCAGATCAAATTGCTTACGACAATTTGCCGCGTGGCAGGCTTTTGGATGGCAATCGCGCTTCGGTTCGTCATTGTCACCAAGAGGGATGGTGATGGTGCCTCCGCCGCACAAGGTGGCGACGAGTGACTTCTCTTCCGCGGGAAGCGGGCCGGTGATCATCGGCAGAACCGCGAGAATGGCGAGGGCAGGCGTGTTCATCCAGGGTCCTCTTCATCGATCAGGATGCGGTTCGCTGCGCCGTCCATGTCGTCATATTGCCCGCTCCGCATAGCCCAGAAGAATGCTGCGAGACCGGCTGCGCCCATAAGCAGGGCGATGGGGATCAGGATGGCGAGCCCGGTCATTTCGCTGCACTTGCAAGGCGCAGCGAATTGCCCACCACCACCAGCGAGCTGAGCGACATCGCAATCGCGGCGATCAGCGGTGTGACATATCCGAACAGCGCCAACGGAATGGCGAGCACGTTGTATCCAATCGCAAAGCCGAAATTCTGGCGAACGATCTGCATTGTCCGGCGCGCAACGCGGATGGCGAGCGCAACCGGCATCAGCTTCTCACCGATGAACACCGCGTCCGCAGTTTGTTGGCTCGCATCGCTGGCTGTTCCCGGAGCAATCGAAGCATGCGCTGCGGCGAGGGCGGGGCCGTCATTAAGCCCATCGCCGACCATTAGCGGGCGATGGCCCTGCGCACCGAGAGCCTCCAGCGCTGCGAGCTTGACTTGCGGGCTGGCGGCGCTTTCGGCGGGGATACCGAGCTGCGATGCGACCATGTCCACCGCCTTGGCACGATCCCCGGACAGAATGCTGGAAGCGATCCCTGTTCGATCAAGCGCCTCGATAGTCTCGGACGCGTCGCGACGCAGCGGATCGCTGAACGTGACAAGATGCGCTTGTGCGCCGACCTTCAGACGTGTCGCAAGCGTTCCTGTTTCCTGCTCCGGGCGCTCCAGAGCGACGGTCTGACCATTCCACCAGCCTGCAAGGCCGAGACCGCTCTGCTCCGAGACATTCTCGACATTGGCCGGGGTAACTCCCGCAGCGCGCAGAGCATTGCCAAGCCCGCGGCTCAAAGGGTGGCGGCTATGCTGGGCCAGTCCAAGCGCGATTGAACGCGCCTGATCATCGAGCGCGGAGATATCCGGCCGCGGTTCGCCCAGGGTCAACGTCCCGGTCTTGTCGAACACGGCGACGTCACATTCGGCCAGCCGCTCGAGCGCACTTCCGTCCTTGACCAGCAATCCGCGTTTCAGGAGCGCTCCCGATGCGACCACTTGCGCGGTCGGAACGGCCAAGCCCATGGCGCAGGGGCAGGTGATAATCAGCACCGCAATCGCGATCACCAGCGACTGATGCCATCCAGCGCCCGCGATCATCCAGCCGACAAAGGCGAGCGCTGCGAGTGTGTGCACCACCGGCGCATAAGCGCGGCTGGCGCGGTCGGCGATGCGGACATATTCGCTGCGCGATTGCCCTGCCTCGTCCATCAGTCGGGCGATTTCCGCCAGCGCAGTATCGCCCGCCACCTTGTTCAGTCGCACGCGGATCGGTGTGCCGAGGTTGATCGCTCCGGCATGAACGACGCTGCCGATGCCGACATGCTCGGGCGCGCTTTCTCCGGTCAGCATGGAATTGTCGATCGCGCTGATGCCGTCCTCAATTTCGCCATCAGCGGCGAGCGCTTCTCCGGCGGCGACCAGCACCAGCATACCCGGTTCAAGCTTGTCGGCGGCGACGCGTGTGGTGGTCCCGTCAGGTCGGATCACGCTTGCATGTTTGCCCATCCGGCCGAGCAATGCACCTATGCCCGCGCGGGTCCGCGTGCGCATTTCGGCATCAAGCGCGCGTCCGGCGAGCAGGAAGAACAGCAACATGACGGCGCTTTCGAAATAGGCGTGGCTACCTCCAGCGGCGGTTTCATAGAGGCTCAGCCCGGTCGCGAGGATAACCCCGATCGAAATCGGCACGTCCATATTCGTGCGGCGGTATTTCAGCGCCATCCATGCAGACGCGAAGAACGGCCTGCCCGAATAGGCGATCACCGGCATCGCGATCAGGGCGGACAGCCAGTGAAACAGTTCGCGGGTCGAACCCTCTGCGCCCGACCAAATGCTGACCGAAAGCAGCATGATATTCATCATGCCAAAGCCAGCCACGCCCAGTGCGCGCATCAATTGCCGGCGTTCGCGATCATCGCTGCCGAGTGGGTTGTCGGCGACGAGTTGGGATTCGAAGCCGAGGCCGAGCAGCGCCTTTTCAAGCGCCGTCTCATCAACCTTCGGATCATGTGCAATCGCGACCCGCTTGGCAGAAAAATTTACCCGTGCGCTGTCGATACCTTCGACCTTCGGCAGCTCGCGCTCGATCTTGGAGATGCAGCCTGCGCAGCGCATGCCGGGCACTGTGAAACGCGTGCTCACAAGGTCGCTTTCCGAGGCGCGATAGGCAGAGACGGCTGTGTTCACGGCAGCTCGCTTTCGGCGGTCCAGACGTTGCCATCGGCGTCGATGGTGAGGCGGATGGTCCAGCGACCAGCGCCCACCGGCTCGGTCGAGCGGTACCGACCGTTGGGGAGCGGTGCGAAAGTGAGCGAGGCGTATTCTTGCGTGCCAAGCGGTCGACGCAACTCGGCGGTGATGGATGCGCTTTCGGGTACGTCTCCTGTGGTTACGACCACATGGCCAGATTCGTCGCGCGCAGGCGAGGCCTGCCAACCCAGCGCGCGCGATTTCTCCGCTTCCTCCATCCAGCCGTTGAATTTCTGGCTCGCAACATAGGTGTTCTCGACCACAACCCCGTGAAAGCCGCCCGTGGCAAGGCTCGCCATATAGAAATTGACCGCTGCGACGATGCCGAAGCCGCCAATCAATACGGCGGCCATATGCCGACCGGTGAAGGGTTTCGCTTTGTTGGTAGCTGACATCAGAAGCCTCCAGGGGATGAGAAAGTGGTTGTTTCAATGTCCTGTTCGCCCTGCTCATCCAGCGAGGTCAGCTGGAAGGCGAATTCATCGACTTCGACGCCTGCGGGCACGACCACATAGGCGCGCACGACGCGGGTTTCGTCGGCTGGGACAGAGACGATCTGCTTGCGGGCAGCACCTTCGAAATTGACGCTGTCGGTCCACATCAATGCGCCTTCGGGAAGCCCGGTCAGGGCCACTTCCATATCGCGCGGGCGGCCCTCCATATTGCGCAGCCGAAGGGTGTACGCGTTGCGGACCGAGCCATCCTTCAACAGCATGTAGGGCGGGTTGCGGTCCGGCGAGACAGTGAGATCGGTGTGCGATCGCGTGCCGAGCGCGAACAGCATCGCCGCGCCGATAGCGCCCCAGAGGCCGAAATAGATGAAGGTGCGCGGGCGCAGCAGCGCTTTCCATGCTGGCTGGGCTGGCTCACCAGCGGATTCCTTTTCGCACTGGTTTAGCGTCGCATAGTCGATCAGCCCGCGCGGGCGTCCGATATCTTTCATCACCCGGTCGCACGCATCAATGCACAGGGCGCAGGTGATGCAACCGATCTGCTGGCCTTCGCGGATATCGATACCGGTGGGGCACACCGCCACGCATTCGCGGCAATCGATGCAGTCGCCGTACTTCTCCGGGCTCTTCTGCGCTTTCTTGAGGCTGCCGCGCTGCTCCCCGCGCCAATCCTTGTAGGTCACGATAAGCGAGTTTTCATCGAGCATCGCTGCCTGAATGCGCGGCCATGGGCACATATATACGCACACCTGCTCGCGCATGAACCCGCCAAGCCAGAAGGTGGTGAAGGTAAGGATGCCGACCGTCGCGTAGGCGATCATCCCGGCCTGACCGGTGAAGAAGTCGACGAACAAAGTCGGCGCATCGGCGAAATAGAGTATCCATGCGCCGCCAGTGACAAGGCTGATCAGCAGGTACACCGCCCATTTGGATGTCCGCCGCGCGATCTTGGCCGCGCCCCACGGTGCTTTGTCGAGACGGATGCGAGCGTTGCGGTCGCCATCGAAAAATCGGTCGACATGCTGGAACAGGTCGGTCCAAACCGTCTGCGGGCAGGCATAGCCGCACCATGCGCGGCCGACTGCACTGGTTACAAGAAACAGGCCGATGCCCGCCATGATCAGCATCCCGGCGACGAAGTAGAATTCGTGCGGCCAGATTTCGATATCGAACATGTAGAAACGGCGATTGGCGAGATCGATCAGGACGGCTTGGTCGGGCGCGTACGGCCCGCGATCCCAGCGGACCCAAGGGGTCACGTAATAGATCGCCAGGGTGATCACCATGATCAGCCATTTGAACCGCCGGAAAGGCCCGTCGATCCGCTTGTTATGGACCGTTTTCTGCTTTTCATACAGATCCTGAGGCGGGGGAGGGGGCGGGCCGCCTGACCCGCCGTCTTTTTTGGGCAAAGCTCCGCCCCAGTCGCGAGGGTTTGCTACCGCAGAAGATCCATCAACGCTGACCATCGCTCCGATCCGCAAGTGCGATGTCTTCAGCCGGAGCGTCCACTGATGGCGCTTCTTCAGCCGGTGTTTCGATCGCTTCACCGCCGCCGCGGGTGTGGACATAGGCCGCCAGCATCTTGATCGTCACCGGATCGAGCTTGTCGCTCCACCCTGGCATCACGCCGTGGCGCGGAGCGAGAATCTGGGTGCGTACGGCCTGCGCGGTTCCGCCGTAAAGCCAGATCGCGTCGTTCAGCGCAGGCGCGCCCTGTTGCGGATCGCCGCCTCCGGCAGGTTGGTGGCAGGCGGCGCAATTCTCCGCGTAGAGCTGCGCTCCGGTCGAGTTTGCCGGAGCCTTTCCGCTCAGCGAAAGGACGTGGTTCGTCAGCGCATCGACCTGCGCATCATCGAAGATACCTTCGAAGGCGGGCATATAGGCCAGCCGGGTCTGGTTCGATCCTTCCCAGCGAATGCCGTGGGTCAAGGTGTACTCGATTTCGGACAGGTCTCCGCCCCAGATCCAGTCATTATCGTTGAGGTTGGGATAGCCGTATTGTTCGTAGCCCGCCGCGCCTGCTCCGTGACATTGCACGCAATTGACCTTGAATGCGGCTGCTCCGCCGGAAACCGCTTGCTGCATCAGCTCCGGGTCAGCCGGAAGCTTAGTGATATCGGTCGCGGCGATCCTCCCGAAAACGTCCCGACGCGCCATATCTGCGGCTGACATTTGCTCGGCGAGTTCACCACGGCTGGACCAGCCCAGCGCGCCTTCGGTGGCTTTCTCGACCAACGGCCAAGCGGGATAGAGCACAACGTAGACAGCCGCCCACGCAACAGTGGCGTAGAAGGTCCACAGCCACCAGCGTGGCAGCGGTGTGTTCAGCTCCTGAATGCCGTCCCATTCGTGGCCGACAAATTCGGTACCGGTCGGCTCGTCGATGTTGCTCTGCGGTTTGTGGTCGTTACTCGCCCCACTCTTATTCGCCATCGTCGTCATCCTTGAAAATCGAGTGCTTGGCCGCCTCTACGCCTGAGCGCGAACCGGGCAGGAAGTGCCAGGCGCACAAGAACAGGTAGAGCCCGAAGATCACCACCAGCCCGTAGCTGTCGGCGAAATGGCGCAAGAGTTCGTAGAAGCTCATCGCCCTCTCTCCTCGGCCAGTTCCTGCTGCGCGGCGGCGCTGTTCACATCGACCAGTGTGCCGAGCATCTGAAGATACGCCACCAGCGCATCCATCTCCGTCAAGCGGGACGGATCGCCGTCGTAATCGCGGATTTGCGTCTTGGGATAGCGCGCCTCCAGATCGCCTGCATCGCGCTCGGGATCGGCTTGCGCGAACAGATCGTTCTCGGCCTGCTCGATATCGGTGTCGCTATAGGGCACACCCACACGGCTGAGCGCTGTCAGCTTGGCCGAGGCATCGGGCACTTTCAGCGGTGTTTCGCTGAGGAAGGAATAGCTCGGCATTATGCTCTGCGGCACCACGCTTTGCGGGTTCTGAAGGTGCTGGACATGCCACGCATCCGAATAGCGACCGCCGACCCGCGCTAGGTCCGGCCCGGTGCGTTTCGATCCCCATTGAAACGGGTGATCATACATGCTTTCCGCCGCCAGCGAGTAATGGCCATAACGCTCCACCTCATCGCGGAACGGACGGATCATTTGGCTGTGGCAGGTGTAGCAGCCTTCGCGAATATAGATGTCGCGGCCTGCCTGTTCGAGCGGGGTGTAAGGACGCATGCCCTCGACCTGCTCGATCGTGTTGTCGATCCAGAACAGCGGTGCGATTTCCACGATCCCGCCGATGGCGACCGTCACAAAGGTAGCGGCGGCAAGCAGGGTTACGTTCTTCTCAAGCTTCTTGTGGCCTTCGAAGGCGCCTTGATCAGGGGAGTTGGTGCTCATCTTCGCGCCTCCTTATTCGGCAGGTTCTGCTTGAGGGGTCTGCACGATCGGACGATCGGCGGCGTAATCATGCGCGGTGTCGCCAAGCGCGGCCTCGTCACGCACCTTTCCGGCAATCGTCATCCAGATATTGTAGGCCATGATGATCGCACCGGTGAGGTACATCGCCCCGCCAAAGGCACGCATCAGGTACATCGGGTGGAGCGCCGTGACGGTGTCGACGAAGCTGTTCACCAGATATCCGTCAGACCCGTATTCGCGCCACATTAAGCCTTGGGTGATCCCGGCGACCCACATGCTGGCGGCGTAGAAAACGATGCCGAGCGTCGCGAGCCAGAAGTGCCAGTTGATCATGCGCAGCGAATACAATCGCTCACGCTTCCACAGGCGCGGCACGAGGAAGTAAACGCAGGCAAAGGTGATCATGCCGTTCCACCCCAGCGCGCCGGAATGGACGTGGCCGATGGTCCAGTCGGTGTAGTGCGACAGGCTGTTTACCGCCTTGATCGACAGCATCGGTCCTTCAAATGTGCTCATACCGTAGAAAGCGAGCGCGAGCACCATCATGCGGATGATCGGATCGGTGCGGACCTTGTCCCATGCGCCGTTGAGCGTCATCAGACCGTTGATCATCCCGCCCCAGCTGGGCATCCACAGCATGATCGAAAACACCATGCCCAGCGTCTGCGCCCAATCCGGCAGCGCGGTGTAGTGCAGGTGGTGCGGACCGGCCCAGATGTAGAGGAAGATCAGCGACCAGAAGTGGATGATCGACAGCCGGTACGAATAGACCGGGCGATTGGCCTGCTTCGGCACGAAGTAATACATCATCGCGAGGAAGCCTGCGGTGAGGAAGAACCCGACCGCATTGTGCCCGTACCACCACTGGGTCAGAGCATCCTGCACCCCGGCAAAGGCGCTGTAGCTTTGCGAGCCCAGCAGGCTCACCGGCATCGCCAGATTGTTGACCACGTGGAGCATCGCGACCGTTACGATGAAGGCGAGGTAGAACCAGTTGGCGACGTAGATATGCGGCTCATTGCGGCGCAGCAGCGTGCCGACGAACACCGCCAGATAGGCGAGCCAGACGATCGTCAGCCACAGATCGACATACCATTCAGGCTCGGCATATTCTTTCGACTGGGTGACGCCGAGCAGATAGCCGGTTGCCGCCAGCACGATGAACAGCTGGTATCCCCAGAACACGAAACGAGCCATGCCGGGAAAGGCCAGCGTTGTGCGGCAGGCGCGTTGGACAACATAGAAGCTGGTGGCGAGCAATGCATTGCCGCCGAATGCGAAGATCACGGCGGAGGTATGGAGCGGGCGTACGCGACCGAAACTGAACCACGGCTCGATATTGAGCACCGGGAACGCCATCTGCAGCGCGATAAAGACCCCGGCGAGCAGACCCGCGAGGCCCCAGAACATCGTTGCGATCACGCCCCAGCGCACGACATCATCGTCATAGCGTTCTGGTCCGGGAGGCATCTTGAAGATGCTTTGCGCTTTCGACAGCGGATCGAACTTGGCCAACGTCACCACCATCAGGATGAGCGCGACAGCCGCGATGATCCCCATGTGGATGGCAAAGCCCGAATCCTGCGCGCCCGCAATCGCGGCAATCGCCGCCAGCAGGACAAGTGCCCAGATCCCCAATCGTCCGAGTACTGCTTCCATGATAGTGTTATCCCTTCCGTCCCACACGGCCTAGTGCGGCGCGAATTTCCGGTATTTGATCCAGATCAAGTTTGAGGCGATATTTTCCGCGTTTGTTGCGGCGAAGCTGGCTGCATGGGAGCATTGCCTGCCTCCGTCGCCAATGCGGCGACGTCGGTAAGGCGAACCAGCGAACGACCCTGGGTCTCAACCAGTCCAGCCTCGCGAAGTTCGGAAAATTGGCGGCTGACAGTCTCGATCTTCAGACCAAGGCTGTCACCGATGTCGCGTCTGGTCATGGGCAGCGAATATTCGCAGTCTCCGCAGGTGCAGCCGCACAGGCGATCAGCCATCGAAACAAGGAAGTCGGCGATCCGTTGACGGGCTGACTTGTGACCCAGCTGCATCATCTTCGTGCGGCTGCGATGGAGCGCCTGAAGCGAACGCGACAGAACCGATCGCAGCACCACAGGGTCATCTTGCGCGACGTCGAGAAACTGCGTCGCAGGGAATGTGACCAGCTCCAGATCGCTCAAGGCGACAAGACGAAAGTCGCCATCGGATTGACGCAGCAAGGAGACGATATCGCCGGGAAAATGAAAGGCGAGCACATGATTGTTGGTGCTCGGCGTGTCGGCCTTGGCGGGCGCTGATACCGACTGCGCGACTAGCTTGGCGGAGCCATCGGCGATGAAGATCAGCCGATCTTCGCAGCGGTCGGCAGGAAGCTCACTGGTGCGTGGAAGCGCGCGGTATCGCCCGACCGCGCACAGGCGTTCTGCGGTGTCGTTGCGGCGGTCGCCGAAAGGCACCGCAGCCATGAAGGATGCCATGCTGGCGACTTCCGGAGAGAGGATGCGGCTTGCCATAATGGAGCCGACATTTGCCGCACGAATTGCGCCGCGTCTTTGATCCGGATCAATGAAGCGAAACAGGCTTCGCGACTAATTGTCGTCCAGATGCAGCAACAACCCTGGGTCGCGGAGGGCGACCGCTGCTGCCTATTTAGGAATGGAAAAATGAAGACACTCCTTGTCATGACCAGCGCCGCAATTGCCTTGATTGCATCGCCCGCCGCCGCGCAGGATCGTGCTGGCGATATCCAGATCAAGTTGATGGGCACCGCGGTGCTGCCTGATGGCGAAATCGAACAGGTCAATGTCGATCTGGTTGGCTTGCCCGCAGGCACCGACACCGAAGCGAACGATAATGTCATTCCCAAAGCATCAATCGAGTATTTCGTGACGAACAACATTTCGTTCGAAACCATCGTCGGCATCACTCAGCACGATGTCGACACCGTGTCCGGCTTCCCGCCCGGCACTGAGCTGGTGTCTGACGCGCAGTTGATACCGGCGACGATCACCGCGAAGTATCACTTCGATCTGGGTCCGGTGAAACCCTATGTTGGCGCGGGTCCGGCCTATTTCCTTTGGGTGAGCGATGAGCCGGGTGCAGCGGTCGTCCCGCTCGGCGTGACCGACACGGATCTTTCGGACGAGTTCGGCTTTGCGCTTCAGGCCGGGGTCGATATTCCGGTTGGCACATCCGGTTTCGGCCTGACCTTGGATGCCAAGCGTTACTTCGTCGATACGACAGCGCGCTGGTTCGCTGGCGACACTTTGGTGATCGAGACCGAACACAACCTCAATCCATGGCTGCTGAGCGCAGGCGTCAGCTACCGCTTCTAGATCTGAGGTGAGAATACAGCAGGCCCCGCAAGCATATCGCGCGCGGGGCCTTTTTGATGGTCAGATGTGGAGAGAGGAGCACCCGACCCGTAGTGCAAATGGCTATGCTAAAAGTTGTAGCGTGTTGAAAACTGAAGCCGCTGCAAGTTGCCGCTTTGTCCATCTTCCAGCTGGCGTTCGGCGTAAAGCAACTCCACCCCGATATCGAGCGGTTCGACCGGGCTCCAGATCAGGTTGACGAAGGCGTTCCAGCTTTCATCGGTCACCTGATCGGTCGTCAACAGCACGGGATTGTCGGCCCTGAAATACGCGCCTGCGATATTGGAGCGCAGCTTGTCCGACCATTGATGGCGATAGGCGGCGAAACCCGAATATGTCGCTATCGGATCGAGGTTGCCGTCTGCATCGATAGCCGCATCATTGACGATATTGAGGCCGATATAGCGACCCAGCCCCTCACCGACGGTCGCACTGAACCGCAAATCATCACGATCGCTGAGATTGAGCTTGCCTGAAACGGTCACGCCATAGCCAAGTGCGTTATCGGTGCCCGTACCGAAATCGTCATCGGTGACGCGCAGATTGCGAAGTATGCCCGCTGCACTCACCCGCCCCCAGTCGCCGGTGAAATTGTATTTGGCGACTAGGTCGGGGAGGCTGTCATCGCCGGGTGCAAGCCGGGCTCCGGTGGGAGTGGTGACGGTGGTTTCGGGTTGCTCGATCGCCAGTTGCAGCCCACCCTTCGTCCAGCGGATGAGGGGTTGCCGATCGAAAGGCGTGCCGGGTGTCACGCCGATGAAGTCGAGGCTGTCGGGCAGAGCGCCGACATCCATGAAGGTCGACCAGGCCTGTCCGAACAGCCAGTTGTCATAGGTGATGAACGCCTGACGAATGCGCGGCGTAAAGCTGTTTGAAATCCGCTCATCTCCGCCTTCGGTGACATTAAAGTCCAATTCGATATGCGAGTTCAGCGTATGCTCCTCGCCAACATCGGTGGCTGTCTTGAACAGGAAACGTGTCTGGCGGGCCGAGAAATCGGTATCGAAACCTGATGGCTCGCCGTCGACAGGAATGGCGACGGGAATAAGGAAATCGCGCAGCAGTGATCCGCTGGGCAGTTGCCCGCCGCTGGTGCGCTGAGTGATTGCATCAAGCTTGACATAGCCCGCATAGGAAACCGTCGTCTTGCCTACGCGAAAACCTCGATCTTCCTGTCCCTTGGGAACCGCGATCTGTGCGGCGAGTTCCGCCTGCCGTGCCTCGAGATCCTGCGTTGCGGCCAGCACTGCGGCGGCCTGTTCGCGCATCTCATTCTGCTGTGCCTGCATGGCGGTCTGTTGCTGCTGGGTCGCCCCTTGTTGCGCATCGAGCCGTTCGATCAGCCCTTCGACCATTGCTTCCAGCCGTTCGAGACGATCCTCGACGCTGCTGTCCTGCGCAAGCGCCGGGCTGGCGGTCATGCATGTTGCGACCAGCAAGCCGGTCCTGAGTGCGATCCGTGTGTTCTCCCGAGCCATCGACTTTCCTCCCATCGATTTATGGCCCGGAAGCTAGGCTCGAGCTTGCGTGGGTGCCCAGCTAGCGGATAGTCGTACGACTATTGTCTGACGGATTTTGAGAGGAGCTGCGGGTTATGGTCGGTTTGACGAAAGGGAGACTCGCCATGATCGAAGCTGTTGAACGCCCGCAGACCGATCGCGCAACGCATTGCGTGTCGGAGCACTACGACGAGCTTTATCATCGGTCGATCACCGATCCCGACGGGTTCTGGCTGGATCAGGCGGAGCGGCTCGACTGGTACACCAAACCTACCAAGGGCGGCGACTGGTCCTACGATCCGGTGAGCATTGAATGGTTTGCCGATGGCGCGCTGAATCTGTGCCACAATGCGGTCGATCGGCACATGGAGACACGCGGAGACGACACCGCGATCATTTTCGAGCCCGACGATCCCGCCACCCCCGGTCGCACGTTGACCTATCGCGAACTGCATGGCGAAGTTGTGCGTATGGCCAATGCACTCAAGGCGATGGGGGTGACCAAGGGTGATCGGGTGACGCTCTATATGCCGATGGTGGTCGAAGGGGTGACCGCGATGCTGGCCTGCGCACGGATCGGTGCGATCCATTCGGTCGTGTTTGGTGGTTTCTCGCCCGAGGCGCTTGCCGGGCGGATCATCGATTGCGGCAGCAAGTTTGTCATCACCGCCGATCAGGGGCTTCGTGGCAGCAAGGCCGTGCGGCTCAAGGCCAATGTCGATGCTGCGCTTCAGATCGAGGGCGCGGATGTCGATGGTGTGCTGGTTGTCAAGCATACGGGCGGGGAGGTCGCGATGGCTGAGGGTCGCGATCATTGGTTCCACGATGTAGCATCCGACGCGGATTGCCCGTGCGAAGTGATGGCTGCGGAAGACCCGCTGTTCATCCTCTACACGTCAGGCTCAACCGGGCAGCCCAAAGGGGTGCTGCACACAACCGGAGGTTACGGTGTGTGGACCGCAACGACCTTCAACTATGTGTTCGATTACCAACCGGGCGAGGTCTATTGGTGCACAGCCGATATCGGCTGGGTCACCGGGCACAGCTACATCGTCTACGGCCCGCTCATGAACGGCGCGACCAGCGTTGTTTTCGAAGGGGTGCCGAACTTCCCCGATCACGGGCGGTTCTGGGATGTGGTGGACAAGCATCAAGTCAACATACTTTACACCGCGCCTACCGCAATTCGCGCGCTGATGCGCGAAGGCGATGACTTCGTGACTAGTCGCGACCGCTCATCGCTACGGCTGTTGGGCAGTGTCGGGGAACCGATCAACCC
Source organism: Pseudomonadota bacterium (assembly GCA_039033835.1). Taxonomy (GTDB): domain Bacteria; phylum Pseudomonadota; class Alphaproteobacteria; order Sphingomonadales; family Sphingomonadaceae; genus Erythrobacter. Next base: position 16,293 of record JBCCBW010000011.1, on the reverse strand, counting down.
GGAGGCGTGGCGCTGGTATTTCGATGTTGTCGGCGAGGGACGATGCCCGGTTATCGACACGTGGTGGCAGACCGAAACAGGCGGCGTCATGATCACCACGCTGCCTGCCGCGCATGATATGAAGCCGGGTAGCGCGGGCCTGCCATTCTTTGGCATCCAGCCGCAACTGGTCGATAATGAAGGCGGCGTTTTGCAAGGCGCAACCGACGGCAATCTGTGCATCACGCACAGCTGGCCGGGGCAGGCGCGCAGCGTCTATGGCGATCATGCACGCTTCGAGCAGACCTATTTCAGCACGTACAAAGGCAAGTACTTTACCGGCGACGGGTGCAAGCGGGACGAGGACGGATATTACTGGATCACCGGGCGGGTCGATGACGTGATCAACGTTTCGGGTCACCGGATGGGCACCGCCGAAGTCGAAAGCGCTCTCGTGCTCCACGATCTCGTCGCAGAGGCCGCCGTCGTCGGCTACCCCCACGACATCAAGGGTCAGGGCATCTATTGCTATGTCACTCTGAATGCCGGGATTGAAGGCTCCGACGAACTGTACAAAGAGCTGCGCGCGCATGTTCGCAAGGAGATCGGACCCATTGCGACGCCCGATCATCTGCAATTCACCGACGGCCTGCCCAAGACCCGCTCCGGCAAGATCATGCGGCGGATATTGCGCAAGGTGGCAGAGAACGATTTCGGCTCGCTCGGCGATACGTCGACATTGGCGGACCCATCGCTGGTCGACCGTCTGATCGAAGGGCGTCAGAACCGGTAGGCCGATGTCGGGACGGATCATCATCGCCGACGATCACCCGTTGTTCCGGACCGCACTCAGTCATGCGGTTGGCAAGGTTTGGCCTGCGGCAGAAGTGGTCGAGGCCAACTCGGCGGCAGCGGCGCGGGCTGAGCTGGAGCGAGGGGCCGAGGTCTTGTTGCTCGATCTGCATATGGAGGACTCCAACGGCCTCTCGGTCCTGATGGACCTGCGTCAGGATTATCCGGCTTTACCCATTGCAATCGTTTCAGCGAGCGAGGAACCGCGCGTCTATGCGGCGGCCAATCAACTGGGCGCGGCGGCGTTCATTCCAAAATCGGCGGGGCTGGATGAGATGCGCACCGCGCTGGCTGCCGTGCGCGACGGCGACAGCTCATTCCCGCCCAGCGATCTCGCCGCTGACGACGATCTCGGCCGCATGGCAAGCCTCACTCCGGCGCAGCGCCGTATTCTGGGAGCCATTCGCAAGGGGCTGCTCAACAAGCAGATCGCCTTTGAACTCGAAATCAGCGAGGCGACCGTGAAGGCGCATATCACTGCGATTTTCCGCAAGCTGGGTGTCAACAATCGCACACAAGCGGTGTTGCTGGCGGCCAAGCTCGACGTCGATCAGCCCGCAGCGGATTCCGCAGAAGCCTGACAATCGCGGTCCGTGTCGCGGCGCGACAGGCAATTGGCAATCAGCGCACGCAACGCGGCCGGCGATGACGGCTTAAGCAGCCGGTTGGCATCCATGGCTCGCGCGGCTTTTTCGGTCTCCTCGCTGGCCTCGGCGGTCAGCAGGATCGCAGGTGGTCTGAAGTCCCATTGCTTGCACAAGGCGGAATAGACCGCGTCGCCCCGCTCCGCGTCGTCGAGCCGGTAATCCATGATCGCGATATCGGGTGCGCTGGGCATCAGTTTGCTAGCCTCGCTGAACGAGCCTGCACAGGTGACATCCAAACCCCACTTCGTGAGCAATGCCGTGGTCGCCGCCAATGCCGCAGGGTCGTTATCGATGACCAGCACATCCGCCTGCGCAATCGGCTTCGACGATCGCTTTGCGGCGATGCTCGCTTCGGGAGTGGCCCACCGAAGCACCGGCATATGCAAGGCAAAGCGGCTGCCCCGGCCAAGCTCCGACCTGGTCTCGACATGCACATCGAGCAGCCGTGTTGTGCGCCGCACGATGGCTAGGCCAAGCCCTAACCCCTCGCGATCGGTCGAGACACCGCGCTGGAATTCGTCGAAGATGCGCTCGACGTCGTCCTCTGCAATGCCGCGCCCCGTATCGTGGACGCACAGCAAGATCTTGTCACCCGCACGCCGCACTCCGATCAAGACGCCGCCGCTCGTCGTGTAGCGGACCGCGTTGCTTATCAGGTTGCGCAAAACGCTGGTCAGCAAGGCGCGGTCGGTCACAGCCCATGCGCTGGTACGGACCCGGCGCAATTCGATCCCTTTGGCTTCGGCCTGTACTGCGAATTCGCGCGCTACCTCGTCAAGTACGTGATCAATCGCGACCGGCTCCAGCTTTGGCTCAACGCCGCCGCTGTCGAGCTTGGAAATGTCCAGCAGAGCGCGGATCAGCCGGTCGGCGGACACGATGGAGCCGTCCAGATCCTTGACCAAACGGCTTAGATGCACTTCACCTTCGACCTCCTCGCCCAGTGCCGATGCGAACAGTCTTGCGGCGTTAAGCGGCTGGATGAGGTCGTGACTGGCTGCGGCCAGAAAGCGTGTCTTGGACCGGGTCGCCTGTGCCAGCGCATCGTTGGCCTCGCTCAATTGCTCGGTGCGCTCCGCCACTTTCTCCTCCAGTGCTTGCTCGGCGCGGCGGTCTGCTGTGATGTCGGTGTAGGACGTCACATAGCCGCCTCCTGGCGCTGGAGAGCCGACAATTCGCATGAAACGCCCATCGTGCTGCTCGCGCTCCATTCGATGCTCGCGGCCCGCGCGCATGTGATCGAGCCGCCGTGCGATTTGTTGCTCGATTTCGGCACCGGGTGTGGCGCTGCGTTCGAGATTGAAGCGGATCAGATCGGCAATCGGTGTGCCCACGCTGACCAGCGCGTCAGGCAGGTCGAACAATTTCTGATAGCGGCTGTTCCACGCCACCAGCCGCATTTCGGAATCGACCAGAGCGACGCCTTGGTCGATGTTCTCAATCGCTATTTGCAGCAATTCTCCGCTGAAGGAGAGGCGCCGGCTGGCCTCGTCGAACATCGCCATGACTTCGGCCATGGGCACCGGGTCGCCATCCGACCATGATGCGATCATCATGCGTGCCGACGACGACCCTACGACGCCCGAAATCGTTCGCTCGGCCATCGCCATGACCTCGTCATCCGCCTGGTCGCCATCGCGATAGGGTGTGGGCATAGCCGCAATCGATGCGTCAGCACGCTCTCGTCCGACGAATTGCGTGAGCAGCAAACGAACGTCTGCAACGCGTTTGTTGGTCATTAGGCGCGGGCGTTGACCGGGTGTGAGTGTACCGACAAAAGCTGCTGCCTGCGAAGCATCAAGCAGCGAGGGCTGCTTCACCGCCGATCCGATCCAGTAGGCTGCGCAATTGGCGCCGAGGCTCAGCAACACGCCGGATACGAGCGGATCGGGGTGGATGGCGACGACGGGTGCAGCGCCGGTTGCCGCTGGCACAATCAACAACGTTAGCCACAGCGCAAAGCCCACGAAGAGCCCCGCTAGCATGCCCGCTTTGTTGCCTCCGCGGCTGATCATCCCAAGCACGAGCCCCGGCGCGAATTGTGCGGCGGCGGCGAAAGCCAGCGTGCCTAGGCCCGCCAGGTTCGTCAGTGAACCGAAGCCTAGGTAGAACAGATAGGCGAAGAACATGAGCGCCGCGATCACACCGCGCCGGATCGTCAAGAGCCTCGCGGCAAGCTGACTGCGATCCGCCGATCCTTGCAGAGCGCTACGGAAGGCCAGAGGGGCGATCAGATCGTTGGTGATCATCGTCGATAGCGCGACGCTGGCGATTACGATCATCCCCGCAGCTGCCGAAAACCCACCGATGAAGACGAGCAATGCGAGCGCCTCGTTTCCGCTCGCAAGCGGCAGGGCCATCACGATGGTATCGGGGTCCGTACCCTGCGGCAGCACCGTGACACCTGCCATGACGATTGGGACGATCACCGCGGACGTCAGCAGCAGATAGAGCGGGAATACCCACTGCATCGCAGGGCTCGCGCGGTCCCCCGAGGCCTCGACGAAGGTCATATGAAATTGGCGCGGAAGGCACAGAGCTGCGCATGCTGCGATGAGTGTCAGGACGGCGAAGCGGGCGTCCAGCTGTTGCCTTTCGAAAATCTGCGGCGGGGCGGGGGCCTCGCTCTGCAAAAGCAGCGCAATCGCCAGCGCCGCGACCGCAATCAGAGCGATGAGCTTGACCACAGCCTCAACCGCGATGCTCAACACCAGCCCGGCATTGTCGCCCGCATGATCGGCGCGGCGTGATCCAAACAGGATCGCAAACAGTGCCATCAGACCAGCGACCATCAGCACCATCTCATCAGCAGCGACCTGGCTGGAGATGCCGGGGTCGAGCGTGCGCAGCGACGAACTTAGCGAGCGCAGTTGCAAGGCCATATAGGGTAGCGCGCCGATGGTGGCGATGACCGTTACCAGCGCAGCGACACCTGCGCTTTTGCCGTATCGCGCAGACAGAAAGTCCGCGATGGAAGTCGAATGCTGAGCTTTGGCCTGCGCGAGAATTCGGCGCACCAAGCCAAAACCGAGCGTAAAGACCAGGATCGGGCCGAGATAAATCGGCAGGTAGTCGAGCCCCGCAGTCGCCGCCGTCCCCACGCCGCCAAAGAACGTCCAGCTGGTGCAATAGACCGCGAGGCTAAGCCCGTAGATAAATCCGGAGTGCCGAGAGGCTGATCCCGGTGCCGCGCGATCTCGCCGCGCAGCCAGCCAGAACAAGAAAGCCAAATACACTGTCGCAGCGCCAATGGCCGCGCCGAACATCATGATCCCATACCTCTCCCACGAGAGAGGCTAATGCAAACGCATGATTGTGCAAGCCTTGGCTGACCCTTTGCTCCAATACGAAAGAGGCAGTGCTTGCGGGCACCGCCTCTTCCGCTTGCGACCCGGTCGAGCCGATCAGTGCTGGCGCCTAGTGAGCGTGCGCCTCGCCCGCGCCGCGCGGCACGCGGATTGAATCGACCAGCTTGCGGATTTCTATCGGCGTGCTTGCGGTTACGCTTGCGACCGCGATAGCGATGCCGAAGTTGATCAGCATGCCGATCACTCCGATCCCTTCGGGTGAGATGCCAAGCAGCCAGTTCTCGGCATTGTTCGCCGCCGGGTTCATCAGTTTGAAGTACAGGATGTACCCAAAGGTGAAGACAAGGCCGGAGACCATCCCGGCGATCGCGCCTTCCTTGTTCATCGACTTGAAGAAGATGCCCATGAAGATCGCCGGGAACAGGCTGGCAGCTGCCAGGCCAAAGGCAAACGCGACCACCTGCGCCACCCAGCCGGGAGGATAGATGCCGAGGTAGCCCGCCACCATGATCGCCGCCGTGGCAGCGATGCGTGCGGCGAGCAGCTCGGTCTTTGACGAGATGTTGGGCGCAAAGGTGCTCTTGAGCAGATCATGGCTGACCGAACTCGATATCACCAGCAGCAGACCTGCCGCCGTTGATAGCGCAGCAGCTAGCCCACCCGCCGCCATCAGGGCAACGACCCATCCCGGCAGATCCCCGATCTCCGGGTTGGCAAGCACCATGATGTCGCGATCGACATACACTTCGTTCGCGCTGTCCGGATTGGGCGTGTTCGACAGCAGGCGCTCACCCGAAGGGCCGGTTTCGCCGGTATATTCCGGTTTGCCCTCAAACGCATTGCCCGGGCGATATTGCATCACGCCATCGCCGTTCTTGTCCTGGAATGCGAGCAGGCCATTGCCCTCCCATAGGGGGAAGAACTCGTCGACTTCGCTGTAGGCGGTATCGTCCACCTTATCGACGAAATTGAGCATTCCGAACGCGCCGACTGCCGGTGCTGTGGTGTAGAGCAGGGCGATGAAGACCAGCGCCCAGCCTGCCGATTTGCGCGCATCCGAAGCCTTGGGCACGGTGAAGAAACGCACGATGACATGCGGCAGGCCTGCCGTCCCGACCATTAGCGCCATGGTGATGCAGAACACGTCGATCATGCTCTTTGACCCGTCGGTGTAGGCCGTGAAGCCCAGATCCACCAACACGGTATCGAGCTTTTGCAAGACCGATAGTCCCGATCCATCGGCTACCTCCGAGCCGAGTCCGATCTGCGGGATAGGTGTGCCCGTAATCATGAAGCTGAGGAAGAATGCCGGGACCATATAGGCGAAGATCAGCACGCAATATTGCGCGACCTGGGTGTAGGTGATCCCCTTCATCCCGCCGAGCACGGCATAGATGAAGACAATGCCCATACCGATGATGACGCCGGTGGTGATCTCAACATCAAGGAAGCGTGAAAACACGATGCCGACACCGCGCATCTGCCCGGCGATATAGGTGAAGCTGATGAATATCAGACAGATCACCGCTACCACGCGCGCGACTTTCGAATAATATCGCGTGCCGATGAAATCGGGGACGGTGAACTGCCCGAATTTGCGCAGATACGGTGCCAGCAGCAGCGCCAGCATGACGTATCCGCCGGTCCAGCCCATCAGGTAAACCGACCCGTCATACCCGGCAAAGGCGAGGATGCCTGCCATCGAGATGAAGCTGGCGGCGCTCATCCAGTCCGCAGCGGTGGCCATTCCATTGACGACCGGGTTGACCCCGCCGCCTGCGACATAGAAATCTTTCGTCGAACCCGCGCGGCTCCAGATGGCGATGCCGATATAGAGCGCGAAGGTTATGCCGACGAAGAGGTAAATCAGGGTTTGCGTTTCCATTGTTCAGCCCCTCAATCGTCGAGATCGTACTTGCGCTCGATCTGCTTCATACGGATCACGTAGAAGAAGATGAGAGCCATGAAGACGTAGATCGAACCTTGCTGGGCGAACCAGAAACCGAGCGGGTATCCGCCGAGCATGAACTGATCGAGGAAGTCGCGCAGCAGGATTCCGGCCCCAAACGAGACCGCGAACCAGATTGCCATCAGGGTGAGCAGCAAACGTAGATTTTCGCGCCAATAGGCGCCTTCCGCCGCGCTGGTTTCTGTACCCTTGCTGGCAATTTCCAGCTCTTCGGTTGAAGTGGGTTCGTCCATATCTCTCCCTTTCTCTCTCGCGGGAGATCGGGCGCAGATGCGGCTCGATCTTCGGCCACAGGCTATGGCGAGGCGGCGCGCGGCGCGAGAGCGACTTTAGTCTTAGGCGGGGATTGTTGGCTACTCAGGGTAGCGGATCAAAGGGCGGCTCTTCGAGGCCCAGTTCCCCAAGGTTCATCGTGGCCGCGTTAAAGCTCGCCTCGGCCAGTCGCCCGGTGAGCTGCGCGCGGATCGCGCGGATCTGCGCGTCCGCCGCGCTTTCTTCGCGAAGGTTCACCAGGAAGAAGTCGCCCGCGCCCAGCCTGAACCGCTTGCGTTCGGCCGCGACCATTGTGGTCGCCTGCTCGACTTCATCCTCTGCCAGATCCGACAATCGCAACGCGGCATTGAGCCTGGCGAGGATGTTGTCCAGCTCGATCTCGATCTGATCGGCGATGCGTTGTTCGCGCAGTTCCATTTCGCGCAGCTCAGCCTCGGCGCGCTGCAATCGGCCACGCGCCTCGCGGCGCTGCAGCGGCACTGTCAGCGTGACGCCGACGATGGCGTCTGTTGAATCGAAGGTCGGTCCGCCATCACCCACCGCGCCGAAGTCGCGCGATAGTTCTACGCTGGCATCGAGCCTGGGTTGCAGATCGTTGCGCTTCAGATCGACCTTGTTTTCAGCGCGTTCGATCGCGACCCGAAGCGTCTGAAGCTCCGGGCGGCTATCCAGAATGTCGCTGCGGCGCATCGCGATAAGCGATTGCATGTCGGGCAGTTCCTCGATCTGCTCAAGGTCGGGCAATTGGTCTCGGGTGGGGGTGACGAGCCGTCCAGAGCTGTCGCGCAGATAATAGGACAGGCTGTTCGCCGCGGTCACGAAATTGCGCTTTGCTTCTTCCAGCAGCGTCTTGCGCCGGATCACGTTCTGTTCGTTTTCGGTCAGCGCGATGCGCGGAGTGGCACCGGCGCGCACCTGCCGGGTGAGCCCGATCGCCCGTGCCTCGGCGATTTCAAGCAGTTCTTCATACACGCGGATCTCGTTGCCCGCCGCGACCCAGGTCCAATATGAGCGCAACGCCTCATGCTGCACATTGACCTGCACGAGCATGATATCGAGCTTCGCCTGACTGGTCGCAAGCCGCGTGTCTTCGATGCCGAAACGCCGTTGATCGATCCGGCGATCGCGCAGCAGGGAGAACAGCGCCCCGACCTTGAATTCGCCCACTTGATTGGTGTTGAAGATATTCTCGTAAATCGGAAAAGTGCCGTCCGACAAGCGATAGGCGCCGAATACCTGACCGCCAAACGGCGCGATTGGCTGGGTCGCCTTCACCTCGGCATAGCCACCCGAAAATGTGCCGGTGTAGCGGTCGTAATATTCGGCATCCAGCATCAGGTCGAACGCGCCGTCCGCCGCCAGTTGATCGCTGCGCGCCGCCGCTTCGCGTTCGAAGCTTTCGAGGATGCTGGGAAATCGCAGAGCCGAACTGCGCAGCACCGCCTCTGGCAACAGTGTCTCGCCACGCAATTGTCGGTCCAGCGGTTCTGCCACCGGCTCGATATCCTGCGCGAACGCTTTGGGATGCTGGAGCGGCGGGGCAAGGACCATCAGTCCCAGAACCGCAGCCGACAGGAGGCGTCTGATCATTGCGGCGTGCTTGGTTCATTGCCCGTGGTCGCATCGGGCAGTTCGGGCGGGAAGTTGTTCAGCTGGCGCCAGATTTCATAGCCGACGGGGACCGTGTCAAGCAGCACCCAGGCCCGCACCGCCGCCCCGAAACGCGCATAGCGTTCAGCGGGCCACTCATGTTCGGGGTTCGGCTCTTCCGCGATCAACACGCGAAACCGCCCATCAGCCTGCGCCGACTGGTCCACGGCGATGACCACGCCTTCGAATGTTCCGATCGCGATCGATGGCCAGCCGCTGAATTGCACCGCAGGCCAGCCCTCGAACTGAATGCGGGCCTTCTCCCCCGATTGCACCAGAGCAACATCGCGTCCGTCGACGAAGATTTCGATCACACGCTCGGCGGTTTCGGGCACGAAGGTGGCGAGCACATCGCCCGCGTTCACGAACGTCGCCGCATCGCCAGCATTGATGCTTTGGATGAAGCCATCGCGCGGGGCGGTGACCGTCTGCACCGATTGGCGCGACAGGCTGACTTCGGTGCGGTTAAGGTTCGCCTGCGCTTCCGCGACGCTCCCACGCATCTGCTCGACCCTGATCTGGGCCTGTTCATAATCACGCCGGGCAGCCAGCCCTGCTGCAAACAATTCGGCCATCCGCCGCAGATCGATCTCTGCCGTCGCAAGAGCGTTACGGGCCGATTGCAGCTGGATCGCGACCTGACCGCGCTCTGCTTCCAACCGTTCGATCAGTTGGGGATCGATATCGGCGATCCGGGCGATTGGCTCGCCTTCCTTCACCGCGCTGCCATCGCGCACATACCATTCCTCGATCCGGCCTGAGACGAGCGCATTGATCTCCTGCTGACGTTCGTTGGGATTGAGCGTCGTTACGACTCCCTGACCGCCCGTGGTCTGCACCCAGGGAACGTAGATCAGGAAGCCGATAAGGATCACGATGCCGATTAGCAGCATGATGAACACGGCACGAAATATCCGCGGCGTTCCGATGCTCTTCAGCGCGGTGAAATGGGCCATGTCCTGTTCAAGAGCAGCCATCGTTACTCTCCGACCAAATCTGCGCTCTCGCGTGAGAGTGCCGGTGGGCGGACAGGCTTGCGAGGTGCTTCACCGTTCACCGCGAAGCAGAAATCCTCGAAATTGTCGAAGAAGCGCTGCTGGCGTGCTTCAAGATAAAGGAAACTGTCAAAGCCCAGATCGATCCTGCGGTTGGAGAAGTAGACGACGGTCGAGTAAGCCTGTTCCCGCAGCTCGTTAATGGCAGCGGCCAAATGCTCCTCATCAAGCAGGTCGAACAGGCGGCTGAGCACGAGGATGCGCGGCTGTTCGAGCAGCGCATTGGCGAGCTTCAATTGCTGCAACTCGACGGTCGAGAATGGCCAACCGGTTGATGCCACTGGCGTATCAAGGCCTTTTTCGAAGGTGGAAATAGTATCCGTCAAACCCACCGTTTCCAGTGCACCGACCATCCGTTTTGGCGCTGTGTTGGGACATGACAGGCTCAGATATTCGCGGATGGTCATCCCCACGAATGTCGCGCGCTCCATCACATGGATGTTGTTGCGCAGATTGTATGCCTCAATGTCCTGAAAATCGAGTCCGCCCAGTGTCGCGATGCCGCTTTTGGGCAGTTCATGCATCTTGATGAGATTGGTGAAGAGTCGCTGCACTCCATGATGGCTGGCGGATGCCATAACGATCGAGCCGCTTGGTATCTCGAAATTGAATTCAGCTTCTTCATAGCGTGCAGTGCCGCGCACAGCTTTGAACGCCAGTGTGTGATCGTCGCCAGTGACTGGATCGTCGCCGGTCGGATCTTCCTGTTCGACGTCATAGAACATCGTAAGCTCTTCGATCGCGGCGCACAGATCGTAGAAATAGGTGAGATATGTGCCAAGCTGCGCGACGCCGAAAAAGGCGATCGACAAAACCAGCTCCGCCGCAACCAGCTGGCCCAGCGTCAATTGGCCCTGAATTACCAGATACCCGCCGAGGCCGAGCAAAACCGCGCTCGCGCCAGCATACATCAACAGGAAGGCGAGCGTCTGGGCAAAGTGCTCTTTGAAATGGCGCTTTCGTTCGTTGATGTAATTGTGGGTGTATTCATCCGTCCGATTGAGCGCGTAATCGATGCGGCGTTGCGATTTGAAAAAACCGTTCGAACCGCCGATCGTTTCCAGCCAGGCTGCCGTTCCGTGTTTCGCGTGCGAGAGGTCGATACCGGTACGGATCGCGCGCGCGCCCCAGGCAAGCCAGACGACCCAGATCAGCGCGCTCATAACCAGCGTGAAAACCAGGAAAAGTGGGTGGTACAGCGAAACCAGAACGAAACCGACCGCGACCTGCAAAACCACCGAGAACCCGCCGATAAACAGGATCGGCAGTGCGATCTGCACATTGATGACGTCGAAATAGCGATTGAATAGCGCGCTCTTCTTCGCATCGCCGAAAAACGGATCTTGCGCGTAGACTGAGATCAGCGAAATCTCCGCCACCATCCGGGCGTAAAACCGCCTCGCGAACAGCTCCATCAGGTGAATGCGTAGCGCGTTGAGCAAGCCGAACAGGATCAGCAAACCGAACAACGTGATGGACAGCACGACCAACGGAGCGGTCAGCGCGGTGTTCGCGACTGTGTTAATCAGGAATTGCACGGAAATGGGCGTTGCCAGCGAAAACAGGCTCACGCCCACACCGTAAACGAGTGTCAGCCAGTAGAAATTACGCTCCGGCTTGAGGATTTCGAAAAATCGCCGGAAAAACACGGGCAGCGAAATTTTACCGCCGTGACTCAGATTATCAATGGCCATGGCCGCTTTCCGTCAAATCCCGCATTGCAAAATCGGCGTCGAACATCAGAATATGTCCTGATGCCCACGTCGGTATCCCCTCTCCGGACGCGGCGCGAGAATTTCCTCGCCTCAGCGGTTGATAAACGTACAAGTTCCCTGCCGGTTCCAACAGTTCGACTCTCTTCTATCATGAATTTGGACTGGTGAATCGCGCGGCGAAATTGCAAGGGAGCGCGGCAAGCATCTCGGTACGGGCAAAGCGGACTCGGTTCCAGAGTTTCGTGGTCTGGCTAAACAGTCCGGATTGCTCGACGATGAATGGTTTTGTGCGAATTAATCCGGGGTATGACGATGATATCACTTGATGCGGCACTGCAGGCCGCTCCCGTCGTTCCGCTTGTCAATGACCGCGATCCGGAGAGGGCGCTCGCCACGGCCGAGGCGCTCGCTCGCGGTGGCCTCGGCGTGATCGAAGTGGTCCTGCGCAGCGAAGGCGCGCTTGCGGGCATGGCCGCGATGGTTGAGCGGGGTGAGGGTCTGATCGTGGGCGCTGGCACCGTCCTGACGCTGGATCAGGCGAGAAAGGTGCGCGATGCAGGCGCGCAGTTTATCGTGTCGCCCGGTCTGGTCGACGAAATCGCCGAGTTCTGCATCGCCGAGGACATCCCGTTCTTCCCCGGCACCATGACCGCAGGCGAAGTGCAACGGGCCTACGCGCTTGGGCTGCGGGCCGTGAAATTCTTCCCTGCCAGCCTTGCTGGAGGGGTGCCGATGCTCAAAGCGTTCGGATCGGTGTTCCGCGAGATGCGCTTCATGCCGACCGGCGGGATTTCGCCGGATAATCTCGCCGATTACCTTACACTCGATCAGGTGCTCGCATGCGGTGGCAGTTGGCTGACGCCCGGCGACGCGTTGGCCGCTGGAGAGTTTGGCACGATCACACGGCTGGCTGAAGAGGCCATCGCGATTGCCAAAACGGCTCGTCCGACCGCTTGAGCGAGAACACACCACACCTGCTGTTGATCGGCGGAGGGCACGCGCATGTCGCGGTGCTGGCCGACTGGATCAGGAACGGCCTGCCGGCTCGGACGAACCTGATCACCCCGTCGCCAACCTTAAGATATTCGGGCATGGTGCCCGGATGGATCGCAGGTCAATACGACGCCAAGGACGGGCTGGTCGATCTGGCGGCGCTGGCGGAGCGTGCCGGTGCAGAGCTGGTGCTTGATCGCTGCGTCGGTATTGATGCCGAAGCCAGAACGGCCACGACCGCGTCAGGACATGAAATGGCGTTCGACTACGCCTCTATAGACACCGGAGGGGTCGGGCAGGCGCGCAAGGTTTTGGGGGACGATCCGCGTCTGCTGGATGTAAGGCCGATTGATCGCTTTGTGGAGCAACTGTCTGAATGGCGGCGTCAGTACGGCGACAAGGCCTGCCGCATCGTGGTGATTGGCGGCGGCGCGGGCGGTGTTGAACTGGCCTTTGCTTTGCGAAATGCGAGCGGTTTCGATCCGGGACCAGAAGTCGTTCTGGCAACGGGTAGCGGGGGCCTCTTGCCCGATTTCTCGCGCGGCCTGCGCGCCCGCGTTGCCAACGAACTTGCTGCGCAGAACATAAAATTGTCCGGTGTGGATGCTCGCATTGAGGGCGGACGATTGCTCGTCGCGGGGGGATCGCTTGAGCCGGCTGATCTGATCGTTGCTGCGGTGGGAAGCGGAGCGCCCGACTGGCTGAACGGTAGCGGGCTGGAGCGGCGTGAAGGCGGCTTTGTCGCGGTTGATCGTGTTCAACGTTCAACCCTCTACCCGTACGTATTCGCGGTTGGAGATGTCGCATCGCGGATCGACCGCAACGTCCCGCATTCAGGCGTCCATGCGGTGCATGCTGGACCCGTCCTCGCAGCGAACCTGCGGGCGGTGGTCGAGGGGCGGGAACCGACGCGATCCTATCAGCCGCGTCCGGCGAGCCTGTACCTGCTGTCCACCGGGGATGGTTGCGCCATCGCCAGCTATGGCCCCCTGGTCGCGCAGGGGCGTTGGGTGGCGCGGCTCAAGCGTTGGATCGACAAACGCTGGATTGCGACCTACGCGCGGCTCTCTCAATCAACGTAACCAATCCGGGCGCCAATGCGAACCTGCGCGCAAGAAGGGGTATCCATGAAGAAGCTTCCCATTATCGCCGCGCTCGTAGCGATCATCGCTGCCTATTTCTATTTCGATCTGGGCAGTTACCTGTCCATAGACGGGATCAAACAGGTCGCAGCCGATGCGGCAGAGCTTTACGAGGAGAACCAGTTCCTCGTCCTCGCAGGGTTCTTCCTGATCTATGTCGCAGTCGCCGCTGCTTCGTTACCCGGAGCGGCGATCATGACGCTTGCGGCAGGCGCGCTGTTCGGCCTTGTCACCGGCACGATCCTCGTCTCGTTCGCTTCGACCATCGGCGCGACGCTCGCCTTCCTCGCATCGCGCTTCGTGCTGCGCGACAGTATCGAAAGCCGCTTTGGCGACCGGTTGAAGAGCATCAATGAAGGGCTGGAGCGCGACGGCGCGTTTTACCTTTTCACTTTGCGCATGATCCCGGCGGTCCCGTTTTTCGTCATCAACCTCGTTATGGGCCTGACCCGCATCAAGACCTGGACCTTCGCATGGGTCAGCCAGATCGGCATGCTGCTCGGCACGATTGTGTACGTAAACGCTGGCACGCAACTCGCGCAGATCGATAGCCTTTCGGGCATTGCCTCGCCTGCCGTTATCGGATCGTTCGTGCTGCTGGGCATCGCGCCGTGGATCGCCAAGGGCATCATCGGCATCATCAAGCGGCGCAAGGTCTATAAAGGTTATACCAAGCCCCAGAGCTTCGACCGCAATCTGGTCGTCATCGGTGCGGGTTCGGCTGGCCTCGTCTCCGCCTATATAGCCGCGCAGGTGAAAGCCAAGGTCACGCTGGTCGAAGCCAACAAGATGGGCGGCGATTGCCTCAACACCGGCTGCGTGCCGTCCAAGGCATTGATCAAAAGCGCCAAGGTCGCAGCGCAGATGCGCCATGCCGATAAGTATGGCCTAAAGCCTTCCGAGCCTGAAGTGCCGTTCCGCGAGACCATCGCCCGCGTCATGGACGTGATCAAGGCGATCGAGCCACATGACAGCGTCGAGCGTTACACCGACCTCGGCGTGGACGTGGTGCAGGGCTATGCCAAGGTTATCGATCCATGGACGGTCGAGATTGCGCGCAACGATGGTGATATGCAGCGTCTGACGGCGCGCAGCATCATCATCGCCGCCGGTGCCGAGCCATTCGTGCCGCCGCTCGATGGACTGGAAGGCAGCGGATACCTTACCAGCGACACGATGTGGGATGCGTTTGCCGAGATGGATACAGCGCCAAAGCGGGTCGCAGTGCTGGGCGGCGGCCCGATCGGATGCGAGCTTTCGCAGGCGCTCGCACGGCTTGGTTCGAACGTCACTCAGGTTGAAATGGCCTCACGCGTTCTCGGGCGCGAAGACGAAGACGTCTCGGCGCTTGCAAAAAGCTCTCTGGAAGAGGCGGGCGTCACCGTGCTGACCAATCACAAGGCGCTGCGCGTCGATGGCGGGGCGCTTGTTGTCGAGCATGACGGCGCTGAGAAGAAGGTGCCTTACGATGCGCTGATCATAGCGGTTGGGCGGGCCGCGCGGCTATCTGGCTATGGCCTCGAAGGATTGGGCGTCGACACAGCCAAGACAGTCAACACCGACGAATTTCTCGCAACCAAATTCCCCAATATCTTTGCCGCAGGCGATGTCGCGGGGCCGTATCAATTCACCCATGTCGCCAGCCATCAGGCATGGTTCGCCAGCGTCAACGCGCTGTTTGGCCAGTTCAAGAAGTTCAAGGCCGACTATCGCGTCATCCCGGCTGTGACCTTCCTCGATCCCGAAGTTGCCCGCGTCGGCCTCAACGAAACCGAAGCAAAGGAGCAGGGCGTCGATTATGAAGTCACGACCTATGGCCTCGACGATCTCGACCGCGCAATCACCGAAAGCGAGACCAAGGGCTTCGTCAAAGTCCTCACCCCTCCCGGCAAGGACACTATACTGGGCGCGACCATCGTCGGCAGCCATGCGGGCGAGTTGCTGGCCGAATATGTGCTGGCGATGAAGCACAAGCTGGGCCTCAACAAGATACTCGGCACGATCCATTCTTACCCGACCATGGCAGAGGCCAACAAGTTTGCAGCGGGCAATTGGAAGAAGGCGAACAAGCCCGAAGGTTTGCTGACCTATGTCGAAAAGTACCATGCCTGGCGCCGCGGCTAAGCCACAGTTTGCGTTGGCTTTCACCCGACTTTTGAGCAACAAGGCCTGATCTCGGGGCGCTGCCTCGTATAAGGGGCACGGCTTGGAACTGTTCGATCAACTGCGCGGGATCATCGGCATTGCGGTGCTGCTGATCATTGCGTGGGGCCTTAGCGAAGATCGCAGCGGGCGGCCTGGCTGGCGCTGGATACTGGGCGCCCTGGTTTTGCAGGGCGCGCTCGCGTTGCTGATCGTCCGGGTGCCGTTCGTCTGGGATCTGATGGGCT
Source organism: Pseudomonadota bacterium (assembly GCA_039033835.1). Classification (GTDB taxonomy): domain Bacteria; phylum Pseudomonadota; class Alphaproteobacteria; order Sphingomonadales; family Sphingomonadaceae; genus Erythrobacter. The sequence goes on along the minus strand of JBCCBW010000011.1, from coordinate 320 downwards.
ATGCCAATGCGGGCGTCTCGGCAATCGAGCGGGCGACGGCTGACGGTTCATCCTACATGTTCGGCTATCTCGGCGGTGCGCCCTTGCCGTTCGAATTGAAGGAGGGTGTGCAACCTCCGGTAATCATTGCCTTTCAGATCCTGCCGCTGGTGATCGTGTTCTCGGCGCTCGCCGCGTTACTGTGGCACTGGGGGGTGCTGCGCTGGCTGGTAAATGGCCTGTCATTTCTGCTCAGGCGGACCCTGGGCGTCAGCGGTGTAGTCGGCCTGTCGGGTGGGGCGAACATGTTTCTGGGCGTGGTGGAAAGCCCGCTGGTGGTG
>JBCCBW010000010.1:0-111883 GCA_039033835.1 Pseudomonadota bacterium | reverse complement strand
GGGGGGCATCCACCCCCAGTTCGGGACCGGCCCACCCCCGGCCCCTCCCGCAAGCGGGAGGGGAGAAGAATAATGACGACTCTAGCAATATCCGGCCTCATTCGCCCGCTGCTCGAACCGCGCCTGCCCGGCGATCTCGATGTTCGCTGGTTTATGACCAAGGAAGAGGCGCTGGACGCCGTGCCCGAGGCCGAAATCGGCTGGTTCGACATGTACGAACAGGAGGCGATGGCCGAGACTTTGCGTGCGGCGACGAATCTCAAATGGCTCAACTCGATCTATGCGGGCCTCGATTTCCTGCCGATGGACGTGCTTATCGAGCGAGGGATCACGGTCACCAATGGGGCAGGGATCAACGCCATCACTATCGCCGAATATGTGGTGATGGGGATGCTCAACATCGCCAAGGGATACCACGATGTCGTGCGCGCGCAGGACCGCAAGGAATGGCTGCTCGACAGCCCCGGCAAGCGCGAGCTGGCAGGATCGAAAGCGCTGCTGTTAGGCTATGGTGCGATTGGTAAGCTGATCCAGCCGCGTCTGGAAGCGTTCGATGTCGACGTCACCGTGGTGCGGCGCTCTGGCGGCGAAGGCGTGCTCACGCCCGATCAATGGCGCGGCAAGCTGGGAGAGTTTGACTGGATCATCCTTGCCGTACCCGCGACGTCTGAAACCGAGGGCATGGTCGGTGCCGACGAGCTGACGGCGATGAAATCCGACGCTGTGTTGATCAACATTGCGCGCGGCAGTGTGATCGATCAGCCCGCTTTGGTCGCAGCGCTCGAAGCCAGGCAGATCGGCGGCGCCTTCCTCGATGTTACCACGCCAGAGCCGTTGCCCGAGGATCACAAGCTTTGGACGCTCGACAACGCGCATATCACGATGCACCTTTCGGGCCGGGCGCAGGGCAAGATGTTCGTGCGCAGCGCAGAACGGTTTCTAGACAATCTCGAAAAGTATCGCCGGGGCGAGCCGATCGGGCCGATCTTCGACCCGGCCAAGGGATATTGAATTCGGTTGCTACGCTCGTTCAGGCCGGGCGCGCGTCGATAGCCAAAGCTTTTCGACATGACTGTAACGCAAGCGCTGTTTCGGGCGAACCGGATACCAGCGCTGTAATCTCCGCGAACTAGGCTGGCGGAGACATAGGAGGAAATCGAACATGACCGACACCCGAACCACGCCCAAAAAAGCATCCGACCTGTTCGTCGAGTGCCTGGAATCCGAGGGTGTCGAATATGTGTTCGGGGTGCCGGGTGAGGAAAATCTCGATCTGCTCGAAAGTCTGTCGGACAGCGCGATCAAACTGGTGCTGACCCGGCACGAACAGGGCGCAGGTTTTATGGCGGCGACCTATGGCCGCCATACCGGCAAGACCGGTGTGTTTCTCGCGACGCTAGGGCCGGGCGCGACCAATATGGTGACTGCGGTCGCCTATTCGCAGCTCGGCGGGATGCCCACGCTCGCCATCACCGGGCAGAAGCCGATCAAGCATTCCAAGCAGGGCCGCTTTCAGATCCTCGATGTGGTCGACATGATGCAGCCCATCACCAAGTTTGCGCATCAGCTGCATTCAGGCGACAATATTCCTAGTCGCGTCCGCGAAGCATTCCGCTTGGCCGAAGAGGAAAAACCCGGCGCGACCCATCTCGAATTGCCCGAGGATATTGCTGCCGAGGAGTCCAGTTCCCGGCCGATCCCAGCGAGTATCGCACGCCGCCCCTCAGCCGAACCCAAGGCGGTGCGTCAGGCGGTCGAGGCGATCGAAGCGGCAAAGGCGCCGGTGCTCGTCATTGCTGCCGGTGCCAATCGTCGCATGACCAGCAACATGCTCAGCGAATTTGTCGAGAAGACCGGCATACCATTCGTGACGACGCAAATGGGCAAGGGCGTACTGGACGAGCGCCACCCGCTGTTCCTCGGCTGCGCTGCACTGTCTGCGGGCGATTTCTGTCACCGCGCGATCGAGGATGCCGATCTGGTCATCAATGTCGGTCACGATGTGATCGAAAAGCCGCCGTTTTTCATGACGGACGCGTTTGAAGGCGATGCTCGCGGCAAGACCTCGAAAGTGGTCCACATCTCGACCAACACCGCCGAGGTCGACCCAGTCTACTTCCCGCAGATCGAAGTGATCGGCGATATCGCCAACGCTATCTGGCAGATCAAGGAGGCGGTCACACCACAGGAAGCGTGGGATTTCAAGCGGCTGCTGTGCTATCGCGACGCCGAGCTGAAGCACTCGGACCCGCTCGAAGCGGACTCGCGTTTCCCGATTTTCCCACCGCATCTGGTGCGCCAAGTTCGCTCCGCGATGCCGGAGGATGGCATTATCTGCCTCGACAATGGTGTCTATAAAATCTGGTTCGCACGCAACTACACCGCATACCTGCCGAACACCGTTCTGCTGGACAATGCACTCGCGACGATGGGCGCGGGGCTACCGAGCGCGATGATGAGCGCGATGCTCTACCCCGATCGCCGTGTGATGGCGATTTGCGGCGATGGCGGTTTCATGATGAATTCGCAGGAGCTCGAAACCGCCGTCCGGCTTGGCCTCAATCTGACCGTGCTGATTCTGCGCGACGATGCCTACGGCATGATTCGTTGGAAGCAGGCCAATATGGGCTTCGACGATTACGGCCTGACCTTCGGCAACCCCGATTTCGTGAAATATGCCGAAAGCTATGGCGCGCACGGCCACCGCATCATGGGCAGTGAACACCTGACCGATGTGCTGGCGGAAACCGGCAGGACGCCCGGCGTGCATGTGATCGATTGCCCGGTCGATTACAGCGAGAACGATCAGATCCTGAACCACGATATCAAGGAACTAAGCGCAAAGCTCTGAGATTGAGTGGAAAAGGAGACTCCTCGATGCCTACCCTTAAGGATACATATCCGCTCTACCTCAACAACAAGGCTTTCCAGCCGAACACCGATCTGGCGGTAACGGACAAATATACCGGCGAGGTCGCGTTTCGCACCGCGCTGGCCATGCCCGAAGTGATCGATGAGGCTATCGCCGGTGCTGTCGCCGCGGCCGAGCCGATGGCGAAGCTCGCCAGTTTCGAAAAGCAGGACGTGCTGATGCACTGCGTCAACCGCTTCAAAGAACGGTTCGACGAGCTCGCCTACGCCCTGTGCGTCGAAGCGGGCAAGCCGATCAATGACAGCGAGGGCGAAGTCACCCGACTGATCGATACCTTCCGTATCGCTGCCGAAGAAGCAGTGCGCAATTATGGCGAGGTCATGCCGCTCGACATCTCCGAGCGCGCACGTGGCTATTCGGCGATGTGGAAGCGCGTGCCGATCGGGCCGTGCAGCTTCATCTCGCCGTTCAATTTCCCGCTCAATCTCGCCGCGCACAAGATCGCACCCGCAATCGCGATGGGCTGTCCATTCGTGATGAAGCCCGCTTCGAAGACGCCACTGGGCGCGCTCATCATGGGCGAAGTGCTGGCCGAATGCGATGTGCTGCCTGAAGGCGCGTTCTCGATCTTGCCCGCAAGCCGCGATGGGGCCGATCTTTTCACCGAAGACGAGCGTTTGAAACTGCTGTCCTTCACCGGTTCACCTGCTGTCGGCTGGGAGCTGAAGGCCAAGGCGGGCAAGAAGAAAGTCGTCCTCGAACTCGGCGGCAACGCGGCAGTGATTGTCGACAAGGACGCTGACCTCGATGACGCGCTCGAACGGATCATCTTCGGCGCGTTCTACCAGTCTGGCCAAAGCTGCATCGGCGTCCAACGGATCATCATTCACGAAGACGTCTACGACACGTTCAAGCCAATGCTGGTTGAAAAGACGAAGACGCTGATCGCTGGTGATCCCAAGAACCGCGAAACCTTCGTCGGCCCGATGATCTCCGAAGGCGAGGCGAACAGGCTGAAAGGCTGGATCGACGAAGCGATCGAGGGCGGGGCGGACCTGCTCACGGGCGGCGGCCTGTCGAATGGCAACATGCTGGAGGCAACGCTGCTGGAAAACGTCCATCGCGATGCCAAGGCCCTGAACGAAGAGGCATTCGGACCGCTCGCTATCCTGCAAAAATTCAGCAGCTTCGACGAGGCATTGGACGAAGTGAACCGCTCGATGTTCGGGCTCCAGGCGGGCATTTTCACCCGTGATCTGTTCCAGATGTATGACGCGTGGGACGAGCTGGATGTTGGCGGTATCGTTATCAACGACGTGCCCAGCTACCGGGTCGACAACATGCCCTACGGAGGCGTGAAAGACTCAGGTCTGGGCCGCGAAGGCATCCGCTTTGCGATGGAGGACATGAGCGAGATTCGGAATCTGGTGGTGCGGCGGACTTGATTTCGTTTCGCAGGCCCATCCGGGCCTGCGTCCTCGGGGCAGCTCCTCCGCTTCGCTACGGTGTCCCTGCATGTGCGCGGTCGCGCTTGCGGCCCGCCGATGGTGGGCCGATTGCCGTCAACTCTCCTCCAGCAGCAACAGCACCGCCGTGACGACCATTCGCTCATCCGCGCCGAAGCGGTGATCGACTTCGCGGACGGTGGCGTCGGCGACCAGTTGGCCGGGGATGCGGAATTCGTGTTCGGGCAGGTTGGCGATGAACTCTTCGCCGACCTCGACCGCTTCCGATCCGTCGAAATCGAGCATCACTTCGTGGCGCGTGCCGGTGAAGGTGATCGACGACCACGGCTTTTCCTCATGCGTTAGCAGGCTCGCACGGCCCTCTGCCAGCGATAGCAGCGCCTCGCGCACACGGTCTGCGGTGGTGCGACGCGGGCGATATCTGCGTGCGCGACGCGTGGGTTGGGTTGGCGAGGACGCTTCGGCAGGCTCGGCAGACTTGGTTTCGAGATCGATATCAATCAGCATGAGCAAGCTCCTTTTGGGCGGCGGTGGCGTGCGTTTCGGTCTGGCGTGCATAGTCGCGCATCCAGGCTCTGGTGCGTGCCTCGGTGGCTTCGCGCGGGATGCGCCCCATGCGCAGGTCGAGCACAAAGCGCGGGTCGTGGGCGGCAAGACGACCGAATTTGGTGGCAGGCATGTCGTGCTCGCGAAGGAACGCCTCGACAGTTCGGATAAGCATGAATTTCCCCTATCGTTCGATGCATTGGGCGATCCGCTTGTCCGGCGTGTGCGGTGAAGCGAATCACTCAATGTTCATTAAATGTTCCAGCCGAAATCCTACTTGTCTAGGAAAAATCCTATGCTATAGGAAAACTTAAGGGGTCGCATTGAGCAGATGCACTGGGAGAAACGAGCCATGACGCCACCGGAACAATCGCCCGAGCGCGCTCGATTGCAGGAACTGGCGCGCGAGCGTGGGGCCAGCCTAAGCAGCCTGTCCGAGCTTTTGGGGCGTAACGCGGCCTATCTTCAGCAGTTTATCAAGCGCGGAACGCCCAGGAAACTGGAAGAGGGTGACCGGCGGACGCTCGCGCGGTTCTTTGGCGTGGATGAGGCGGAATTGGGTGGTGCCGTTCCGTTTGTAACTAAGGAAAAATCCTATATTGACACGCAAACGGCGTCGGCAACAGACTGGATCGAGGTGCCCCGGCTCGATATCGGTGCCTCGGCGGGGCCAGGCGCATTACCGGGCGAGGAGCAGGTTTTCGATACGTTCCGCTTTTCCAAACGCTGGCTCGCAGAGCAGGGGTTGGACGGGAGCGCTTTGTCGCTAATTTTGGTCGAGGGCGATTCGATGGAGCCACTGCTCAACGATGGCGATCAAATCCTGGTCGACCGATCCCCGCGCCCGTTTCGCGACGGAGTGCATGTCGTGCGGCTCGGCGATACGCTGATGGTAAAGCGCGTCGCCAGCGCCGGGGCAGGGCGGTTCTCGCTGCTGTCGCAGAACCTCGCTTACCCGCCGGTGAGTGTGGAGGCGGGGGATGTGGAGATTATCGGACGGGTAGTGTGGAAGGGGGGGCGGATATGACGATGAATGCCGATGAGTTTCCGAGTGCAGTCGATCCCGACTTGGTCGGTAGTTATGATGCCTTGGCCAGAGCGGGCGGCGGGCTGGTGTGGGATGATGTGCTCGAATATCGTGTCTGGTGCCATCCGAGCGAAGGAGGCGATGATTACTATTACGCTTTTGAGCACCTAAGCGACGCTCTCGTTTTCGCTGATACCGATCCCGAAGCGGAAAGACCGCTAGCGCTCGTATTGCAACGTGAATGGTTGGATGAGCCCGAGGCTGGGCAATATCAGCACCAAATCGGTGAGAGGGTAACCGAATGGCAAGTGGAGTGGCTCAGGCGACCCCGTCGCACTGAGCGCACTATCCCGGACTTTTTAAGCCCGAACGCGCCCGCCAACAGACTGGACATACTGCGCGGCGAAGCAAGTTGAACGGCTTGCAATCGACCTGTCTTCTGTCCACCTACGCTTCATGACCGACAAACCCACACCTCCCATGCGCGCTGCTATTATCCCGGTGACGCCACTGCAACAGAACTGCTCGCTGATCTGGTGTACCAAGACCATGAAGGCTGCGCTCACCGATCCGGGCGGCGACCTCGACAAACTGAAGGAAGGCGTCGCTAAGGCCGGAGTGACGCTGGAGAAGATTCTCATCACCCACGGGCATCTCGACCATTGCGGACAGGCGGGGATGCTGGCCGAAGAGCTTGGGCTGCCGATCGAAGGCCCGCACAAGGACGACCTGTTCTGGATCGAGCAACTCGACAGTGACGGCGCGCGTTACGGCATGGAGGCGAAGAGCTTCGAGCCGACCCGCTGGCTTGAGCATGGCGATACCGTCACCGTCGGAGAACTCACGCTAGACGTCATCCATTGCCCTGGTCATACGCCCGGCCATGTCGTGTTCTTCCATGAACCGAGCCGCTTCGCGATCGTAGGTGACGTGCTCTTTCAGGGCTCGATCGGACGGACCGATTTTCCTCGCGGCAACCATCAGGATCTGATCGACGCGATCACCCAGCGCCTTTGGCCGCTTGGCGAAGACGTGAGGTTCATCCCCGGCCACGGCCCGACCAGCACGTTTGGGCAGGAGCGCAAAACGAATGCGTTCGTCAGCGACTACGCGCTTTCTTGATTGCGCACCCCATCCGGTGTGCGATCTCCTCGCTCATGCGATCTTAAGGTCGCATCGCTGCGGGCGCCCCGTCGGGCTTGCGGTCCGTCCGATGGCGGACCGATTGACCGGGCTAAATTACCTGCGCAGCGATTAATGCCGCAACGACAGCTAGCCCAATCAGCGTCAGCATCGAAACAATCGTACCGACCATTCGCCCCTTCGCAAACGAACCGCCATCCATGCCGAATGCGTGCGCAACGCGGGCAAGGATGAACACGCCTGCGACATAAGGGAGCCAGGTGCCGCCCTTGTCAGCCAGCTCAATCACGGCGACCAGAATCAGGACGAAGGGTGTGTTCTCGACAAAGTTGGCTTGCGCGCGCATCCGCCGGACCACGGCCTCGTCGCCGCCATCGCCGACAAATACCTTGGAGTTTGACCGCACCGCACCAATGCGGACCATCAGCCAGATATTGAAAATGGCCGCCGCAGCGGCTGCTGCGAGCGTCACAGGTAGCAATGCCATTTGGAAATCCCCTCAAAAGTCAGCCCCGCAGCGCTAGTCGGGCGCAGTCTTGCTTGCAACGAGCGATTTTTGCGCTATAGCGCGCGCCTTCCCGTCACTCCGGGTCAGGACGCTCGCACAAGCAAGAGCTTGTGCGCAGGCAGGCCTTGGCTTAAGGGCGGCTATCATATCGATGCGTCAAGTGACGCAAACACACGAATTTATTTGAGGAAATGGTGCCGCCATGGCTGTCCCCAAGAGAAAAGTATCGCCCCATCGCCGCGGCAATCGCCGGGCGCATGATTCACTGAAAGTCGAAGCATTCCACGAATGCAACAATTGTGGCGAGCTTAAGCGCCCGCACAATCTGTGCCCGCATTGCGGGTTCTACAACGGGCGTGAGGTGGTCGCAGTCGGCCTGTAAGGCCACTGGCGACTTCGGAACGGAGAGAGTGACATGAGCCTGCCGCGTATCGCTATTGACGCGATGGGCGGTGATGATGGCGTTCGCGTCATGGTTGAGGGCGCGGCGCTTGCGCGGCGACGTCACGATAACTTCGAATTCCTGCTGGTCGGTGATCAGGAGCGCATCGAACGAGCGCTCGAAAGCCATCCCAACATGCGCGGTGCGTCCGAGATTCTCCATTGCGAGGATGTTGTCGGCGGCGATGAATTGCCGAGCAAGGCGATCCGGCGGGCCAAGACCACCTCAATGGGGCTCGCCGTAAATGCCGTGAAAGAAGGTGCCGCCGGTGCCGCGGTGAGTGCCGGTAACACGGGCGCTTTGATGGCGATGAGCAAGATCGCACTGCGCACAATGCCGGGCATCGACCGCCCAGCGCTTGCCGCACTTTTGCCGACGCTTGAGCCGCACGATGTGGTGATGCTCGATCTGGGCGCGAACACCGAAGCGAACGCTCGCAACCTCGTTCAATACGCCGTTATGGGCGCTGCCTATTCGCGGATCGTCAACGGGTTCGAAAAGCCGAACGTCCGCTTGCTCAATATCGGCACTGAAGAGATCAAGGGCACAGAGGCACTGCGCGACGCAGCAGCTCTGCTGCAAACTGCTTCGAACAAGGAAGAGGGCGGCCTCGCACTCAAATTCGATGGCTTTGTCGAATCCGACAAGATCAATCGCGGTGAAACCCATGTCGTCGTCACCGATGGGTTCTCCGGCAATATCGCACTGAAAGCGATCGAAGGCTCTGCGCGGTTCGTGACGGATCTTCTGCGGCAGGCCTTTACCAGTTCGCTGCGCTCGAAAATCGGGTTTCTGGTCTCACGCCCTGCGACCGAGCTGCTCAAGCACCATCTCGATCCCAACAACCACAATGGCGCGGTCTTTCTGGGCCTGAACGGCGTGGTGGTGAAGAGCCATGGAAGCGCCACGGCAAATGGCGTCGCGAATGCGGTCGCGGTTACGGCGAGCCTGCTGACCAATAAACTGACCGAGCGTATCGCGCACGATCTCGCCGAGCTTGGAGAAGAGGCTCTGCGCGAAAACGGCAGCGCCTCCTCGTCCGGGCATAGCGGGTGCGAGGCCGCCGCGTGACAGGCTCCCGCTTACTGGGCACCGGGTCGGCCCTGCCCAAGCGGGTTCTCTCCAACGACGAGTTGGCCGCAAAGATCGACACCAGCAACGAATGGATCGTCGAACGCACCGGCATCCGCCAACGGTATATTGCGGGCGACGACGAAACGACCTCCACCCTGGCTACGGCCGCAGCCCGTGCAGCCATCGCCGATGCTGGTCTGGAGCCTGCCGATATCGATCTGATCGTGTTGGCTACCGCCACGCCCGACAACACATTCCCGGCCACCGCGACCAAAGTGCAGCACGCGCTTGGCTGCAATGGCGGGATAGCGTTTGATGTTGCTGCGGTTTGTTCGGGATTTCTCTACGCGCTTGCGACCGCCGATTCGATTCTCAAGACCGGCATGGGGAGGCATGCATTAGTCATTGGTGCGGAGACTTTTAGCCGAATTCTCGATTGGGAAGATCGCGCGACCTGCGTGCTGTTTGGCGACGGGGCGGGGGCGGTTGTGCTGGCCGCACCGGACGACGCTGGCGAACCCGATGCGACTGCTCCAGGCATCCTTGCGACGCGGCTGCATGCTGATGGAGCGCAGCACGATCTGCTGTATGTGGATGGAGGGCCATCCACCACGCAGACGGTCGGCCATTTGCGCATGAAGGGTCGCGAAGTGTTCCGTCACGCGGTCGTGAACCTTTCGAGTGTCCTCAAGGAAGTGATTGAAGAGGCTGGACTTTCACCGTCTGCTATCGACTGGGTGGTGCCACATCAGGCCAACGCACGGATCCTCGATGCGACCGCGAAAAAGCTGGGAATCCCGGCGGAGCGAGTGGTCGTCACGGTCGATATCCACGCCAACACGTCGGCAGCTTCTGTGCCGCTGGCGCTGGATTATGCGCGCCGCGATGGCCGCATCAAGACGGGTGATCTGGTGATGCTGGAAGCTATGGGTGGAGGTTTCACGTGGGGCGCGAGCCTGCTGCGAGTTTGATGATCTGCGACTGCGCCATGTGCAAAACTTGCAATCGAATGATTCCTTCGTTTGCGAAATTCTTTAGAAAACCGTACACTAAAGGCTCTTCGACAGGGTCGCACCGACAAGGGAGACATGCGTATGATGCGTTCGGTTGGCACGCTCACGAGAGCCGATCTGGCGGAGACGATCAATCGCAAGCTGGGATTCAGCCGGGCGGAATCGCTTGATCTGGTCGAGTCTATTCTAGACAAGATGTGCGATGCATTGGCCAAAGGCGAGAACGTGAAAATCTCGGGCTTCGGCAGCTTTGTCTTGCGAGACAAGAATGAGCGCATCGGTCGTAACCCCAAAACGGGCGTCGAAGTACCGATTACGCCGCGACGCGTGATGACCTTCCGCGCCAGCCAGTTGCTCAAGGAACAGATTGCTAAAGGCGACTGATACCTATGGCCGAATTCGACGATGGCAAAGATGATAGCGCGCTGCGCACGATCGGCGAACTCAGCGAAGCCCTGGACATAAAGCCGCATGTGCTGCGTTACTGGGAGCAGCAGTTTTCTCTGTTGAAACCGCTCAAGCGAAGCGGTGGCCGCCGGTATTACCGCCCGGAAGACATTGCGCTGGTCGAGCGGATCGATCAACTCGTCAACGAAGAAGGCTACACCTTGAAGGGGGCCGAAGCGGTTCTTCGTTCCAGCGGTGGCTCCGATATCGATCGGCGCCAGACTGACCGTCGCGTAGGTGATCGAAGAGCCAGTGCTGGTGACGATGAGAGCGCCAAACTGGTCCCGCCGACCAGCGGTCCTGACCTTACCGAAGCGATTGCCAAATTGAAGTCGATCCGTTCGCGGCTGGCCCGCGCGATCGAAGCGTAGAGCGCGTTTACTCCGCTGCGATCAGGGCCGCTTCACCCAGGTCCACGCTGACCAGACGAGATACACCTTTTTCCGCCATCGTCACCCCGAAAAGGCGGTGCATCCGACTCATGGTGACGGCATTGTGCGTGACGATCAGATAGCGCGTCTTGGTAGTCTGGATCATCGAATCGAGCAAATCGCAAAACCGTTCGACATTGGCATCGTCGAGCGGCGCATCGACCTCATCCAGCACACAGATCGGCGCGGGATTGGTCAGGAACAGCGCGAAGATCAGCGCGGTCGCCGTCAACGCCTGCTCGCCGCCCGATAGCAGCGACAGCGATTGTAGCCTTTTCCCCGGTGGCTGAGCGAATATCTCCAGACCCGCCTCAAGCGGATCATCGCTGTCGATCAGAGCGAGGTGCGCCTGTCCACCTTCGAACAGTCGGGTGAACAGCACGCGGAAATGCCCGTCGACCTCTTCGAATGCGGCGCGCAACCGTTCCCGGCCTTCGCGGTTGAGATTGCCGATCGAGCCGCGCAGCCGGTTGACCGCTTCGGCGAGTTCGGCCTGCTCGCTGGCATTGGTGCCATGTTCTTCCTCGATCCGTGCCAATTCATCGGCAGCGACGAGATTGACCGGACCGATCCGCTCGCGGCTGGCGGTAAGCCGGTCCATCTCGGCGGATTCTTCCGTCGAATGCTTGATATCGTCTTCGTCGAATTCGAAGCGCTCTGCGAGCAGTGGTGGCGGGCATTGGAACCGCTCGCCAGAAATGCGCGCCATCTCAGCGCGACGCTCTTCCTCGTTCTCGGCCCGCGCCGCCAGGGTTGCGCGGCCTTCGCGCGCTTGCGCCAGCGTTTCGCCCGCATCGGCGAGCGTGCGCTCTGTCTGGCGCAACTGTTCTTCGCATTCGCTCGTTGCGGCCTGTGCCGCTTCAAGCTCGGCGGTGAGTCGCGATCGCATCGCATCACCTTGCTCGATTTCGGCGATCAACGCCGCGGGTTTCGCGGCGATTACGGCGCTTTCCTCTTCGATTTCCTCGAGCCGCCGCGCCGCTTCGGCCATCCTCTGAGTCGCCTCGCTCGATCGCGCCTGCCAGTTGTTGCGATCGGCCTGTTGTGCGGCAAACCGCTCACGCGTGACCGCCAGCCCCTGATCATGCGCGGCGAGTTCTGCCATGGCGGCCTGTACGGCGGACTTGGCCGCTTCGTGCTTCGCCTGCGCCGCTTCGAGCGAAGCGCGGCCCGCATCCGGAGCGGGCAGGGCGGCACGCGCATCGCGCGCATCGGTAAGTTCAGCCTCCGCCGCAGTCAGCTGTTCGGCCATCTCATCAGCCGAAGCCGAAAGCTCTTCCAATCGTGCTGCCAGCCGCTCCTTTGCCGCTTCGGCCTGGTCGAGACTGCGCAAGGCATGCCGCTCACTCTCGATTGCGCCCGCGATTGCGCGTTCCTGAGCCACGAGGTCGGTCTGGAGGGTGGAGAGTTCTTCGCGTGCCGCGCGTTCTTCGCTTCCCGCTGATTCGGCAGCGTTGCGTAGGTCTGGCAGGACGCTTTCAAGCTCGCTCAAGCGGTTCGCCGCTTCAAGCCGGGCGGCTTCTGCCGAACCTTCTCCCCGCGCGATAAATCCATCCCAGCGGCGCAGATGGCCCCCAGTCGTGACCAGCCATTCACCGGGGCCGAGGGTGCGGCCATCGTCGTCGCTGACGCAATGGACCAGCGAGAGCCGCGCGCGCAATTCGGCGGGGCAATCCCTGATGTGCTCCAGCAAGCTGTCTGCAACTGCGACGGGAGCATCTCTGCCGGTCCAGAAACGGCCATCGCTCGGGGCTGGAGGGGCGCCCAAAGGCGACTTGGCATCGCGGCCAAGGACCGCGGCGATGGCGCGTTCATAGCCCGGCGCAACGCTGACCTTGTCAAGCGCTGCGGGCAGACCTTCGCGCGAAGACGCCCGCTTGGCGCGCGCATCCCGGTCGCGCGCCAGTGCGGTGTATTCGCGCTCGATCCCGGCAAGTTCCGCCTTGGCCGTGGCAAGAGCCGCGCTGGCTTCGTCGCGGGCGTTTTGCAACTCGCCCTTACGCGCCTGATCGGCCTCAAGCTTAGTGCGGAGCCGTGACAGCTCGGCGGCGGCCGTGTCGGCGGCCTCGCGTGCTTCGATAACAGCCTGTTCGGCTTCGTCGCCGCCTGCGAGTTCCCGGCGCGTTTCGGCGATGCGTTCCTGCTCGCGCGTCAGGCGTGCGAGACGTGCCTCGGCCTGTTCGATAGCAGCCTCTGCAACGCGCCATTCGGCTTCCACCCCGGCATGGTCTGCGGTCGCCTTTGCCAGCGCGAGTTCGGCGGTCCGGCTGGCGCGCTCCGTATCCTCGCTTCGCGCCGCAAGCGCCGGTCGTGCCGCGCCCGCCTTGGCCAACGCATCCTGATTGGCGGCAAGTTCACTTTCCAGCTTGGCCAGCGCGCCAGCAGCATCCGTGGTCAGCCGGTCGGCATCCTTGCGGTCTTCTTCAAGCCGCGTGCGCTGGCGAGTAAGGTCCGCCAACCGCGCTTCGGCTGCTTCCAGCTTCTCCGACAAAGCCGCCATCCGGTGGCCATGTGCACTGGCATCATCGCGGCGGTCGGCGAGTTCGTCGCGCGCTTCGGCCAGCTTGGCGGCGAGCGCAGCCTGCTCCTTTTGCGCCGCATCGACCGCCTGCTTGGCCTCAGCAACCTTCGCATCGGCCCCTTCGGCAGCGGCGCGCGCTTCCTTTGCTGCATAGGCCGCGTCGCGCCAGCGGGCGAACAGCAGTCGTGCTTCGGCGAGCTGAATCTGTTCGGTCAGCTTCGTGTAACGCTCGGCCTGCTTGGCCTGCCGTTTGAGCGACGCCATTTGCGAATCCAGGCCCGCCATCAGATCTTCGAGCCGCGCGAGGTTGTTCTCGGTCGAGCGCAGCTTGCTCTCGGCATCCTTGCGCCGCACGTGAAGACCGGCGATCCCGGCGGCTTCCTCTAACATCTGGCGACGTTCGGCGGGCTTAGCGGCTATGACCTGAGCGATCTTGCCTTGGCTTACCAATGCCGGGCTGTGCGCGCCGGTCGCCGCATCGGCAAAGGTCAGCGCTACATCCTTGGCCCGGACATCGCTGCCATTGACGCGGTAGGCGCTGCCTGCACCGCGCTCGATCCGGCGGGTTACGACGAGTTCTTCATCCTCGTCATCGCGGGCATGCAGCACGACTTCGGCGAAATCGCGGGCTGGCCGGGTCGAAGTTCCGGCGAAGATAACGTCTTCCATCCCGCCCGACCGCATCGATTTGGGCGAGTTTTCGCCCATGACCCAGCGGATTGCTTCGAGCAGGTTGGATTTACCACAGCCATTAGGGCCGACAACGCCGGTCAGTCCGGGCTCGATGCGCAATTCAGCCGGCTCGACAAAGCTCTTGAAACCGCTGAGCTTGAGCCGGCTGATCTGCATGAGAAGTGCGTGGCCCTCCCGAACCGCTTATTCTTCGCGCGCGCCGGCGCGTTGAAGAACGGGTTCGAGCTGAGGCCATTGGTTCACATCGAGCGTGCGTCCGTTGAGTAAGAAAGTCGGCGTGGCGCTGATGCCAAGCTCTTCGGTCTGCTCGCGCGACGCATCAGCGATCTTCTCGATGGTCTCCGTGTCGGCGAGGCAGCTGCGTGCCTGATCGGCGCTGAGGCCGCGCGCTGAAAAGAAGTCGATAAGACCTGCCGCTTCGCCGATCGCGACGAAGCGCTGTTCCACTGGCAGTTCGCCCGAAGCTTCGTATTGAGCGGCATTGGTCTGCACATTGGCGAAGATATCGTTGAGCGCGACCCAAGCCTGATCCGAGAGGGGCTGCATGTTTTCCTTCTGCCCGCAGCGCACCAGCGTGGCGATCGAAAGGTCGATCGGGTCGCGCACAAGGTTGCGCTGTTCAAAGCTCACAACGCCGGTTTCGATATAGGGTTTGAGGCCGGGCTTACCGGTGGCCGAGAAGTTCGCGCAGGCACCGCAGGTGTGCGAGGCGTATTCGACCAGTTTGAGCGGCGCGTCCGGGTTGCCGAGCTTGTAGCCGTCTTCCTCGGTGACGGTGACCGTATCGGTCCACGCGGTGCCATCCGGGGCCGGAATGGCAGCGATCGGATCGCCTTCGATCCCGTCTGCTCCGGCGGTGTCTCCACATGCAGCCAGTGCGAGGGCCAGCGGCGCGGCGATAGCCAGGCCGGAAAGTCTGCGGGACAGTGTCGTGCGAGTGGCAGTCATCGAAATTGATCCTTAGGTCTGGTCAGCAAGGGTATAATGGCGGCGCGCGGTACGCAAAAGCGTTGCGACGATGCTTGTGCACAAATGTGTCAATAAGGTTGCAAAGCGCTAAATCAGCGGGCCGAAATTACGCAACAATCTCTATTCGCCAGCATCATCCGCAGAATAGCCCGGTTTAAACCGCGCGGACAGCACCTCATACAGCGGAGCCCACGAATGCACGCCTTCCAGCAAGACGCCATCGAGCGCAAAGCTGGGCGTGCCGGGTACGGCAAACTCCGCGCTGTCTGCCCGGCTATTCGCGATCAATTCATTGGCGGCGGTGTCATCCATCAGGCACGCGTTGATTTCGGCGATGGACTGGCCGCGCTTGGTCAGCATATCGTCCAGATCGAGCGAGCGCGCCATATTGAGCCGGGCGTTGCTGTCCGCACGCGCCCAGATCGCCTGCTGGCTTTGCGGCGCTTCGCGCGCCTTGCCCAGCCATTGAGCCTGCGAGAACATGAAAGCCCGGTGACGGTCCTTGAACCGGCTTGTGTCTCCGCAAGCGACCAGCATCGAAACGGTGAGGTCCAGCGGGTTGCGAATAACGGGGCGCACTTCGAGCGTCATTTCACCCGGCATCAACAGCGCAAGATCGAGCGCAGGCTCACCTTCCGCCGCGAAGCTGGCGCAATGGCCGCAAGTGTAGCTTACGAATTCGATCAGCTTCACATCGGCACGCGGATTGCCGATCAGGTGGCCACGCTCGGTCGGCTGGACAGCGGCCTGCCAATTGCCCTTGCGCGTCGTATCGACGAAATCGCTGTCCGGGTTGCTGAGATCCTGATCGCGTTCCTGCGCGGTAAGAGGCGTCGTCACCGCCAGCAACGCAGCGATAACGCCGGTAATCCTGGCGGCGAAACCCATCTTTTTCGAACCTGTATTTGAGGTCACGTCGTGTCGTCTTTCTTGTTCTGATCCGCATCGTCGAAACTGCGTGCCAGTGATTCCAGCACCGTTCGCAATTCCGGATCGCCGATATCGCGCAGACTGTCTCCCAATTCCATCGAGATCGGTTTGAGCGAAGGCGGCGCTTTGGCGGCTTTATCAACATGCGGCGCCTTAACCGCGCCTTGCCGGATTTTCACCCGAGAGACGGCGCTATAGCCGAAGAAGCGATTGACCCGCTCCATGATCTCCGGCGTTACCTGCTGGATCAGCGGGGCGTGTGCCGGGGCGACGACAAGCTGCAAAATGCCTTCGGACTTCTCTCCGGGCGGGAAACGGATCGCTTCGGGGCTGCACACTTTGGCGTGATGTGGGCCGACGATTTCGGGCCAGCGGGTAACGACCGAGCTTTGCACGAAGCCAAAGCGACGAAACGCCGTCCGCCCGATTTCCGGCATGAGCTCGCCAATCGGCTTCGCTCCGCCACCGCGAGGGCGTTCGTACTTCTTGAAGGGCTTCTTTGCCCGTTTTGGCTTATCGCTTCCCATTGCGTGCGCAGCCATGCCATACGCCTCGCGTGACTGCCAGCATCTCCGACAATCTGCTGCACTGGTACGACGCGCATGCGCGCGCATTGCCGTGGCGCAACCTGCCCGGCGCGCAGCGACCCGATGACCCGAACTGGCCGTACCGGGTGTGGCTATCCGAGGTCATGTTGCAACAAACCACGGTTGCGGCGGTGAAGCCGTACTTCGAGAAATTCACGACCACCTGGCCAAGCGTCACAGACCTTGCGGCGGCGGGAGAGGATGAGGTGATGGCCGCTTGGGCCGGACTGGGATATTATTCGCGCGCTCGCAATCTGGTGAAATGCGCGCGTGAAGTGGCGGCGCGTGGAGGCTTTCCTCGGACCGAAGCGGAATTGCGCGAGTTGCCGGGGCTGGGGGCCTACACTGCGGCCGCGATTGCTGCGATCGCCTTTGGAGAGCGGGCGGTGGTCGTAGATGCCAATGTCGAGCGTGTTGTGGCGAGGCTGTTCGACATCGAACAGCCGCTGCCCGCTGCCCGCAAGGCAATCCGCGAGAAGGCCGACAACATCACACCCCAATCGCGTGCAGGCGACTTCGCGCAGGCGATGATGGATCTGGGGTCGAGCATCTGCACCAGCAAATCGCCGCGTTGCCTGCTGTGTCCGCTTCAGGACGCATGCGAAGGGCGAAAAGCGGGCGACCCGGAACGCCTGCCGGTCAAGCCGCCCAAGAAGGCCAAACCCGAGCGGTGCGGGACCGCATTCTGGATCGAGCGGGAAGGAGACGACGGAGCCGAAGTCTGGCTCGTCACGCGACCGGGATCAGGAATGCTGGGCGGGATGCGGTGCCTCCCCGATGACGGCTGGACAGCTCGCGCGGACGGCTCTGGCGAGCACCCGCTTGATGCTGACTGGGCGCCGCTCGGCGCAGTCCGCCACACGTTCACTCACGCGCACCTGACTTTGTCCGTCAAGCGCGGCGAGACGGCTCAAACTCCCGATAGCGACGGAGAGTGGTGGCCGGTAAGCCGGATCGAGGAGGCAGGACTACCGACGCTCTTCGCGAAGGCAGCGCGGCTGGCGCTAGCCTCCGACTAGATCACTCCGCCGCCGATCGTCAGCCGCACCGCAGCGACCAGCAGGATGATCAGGCAGAAATTCCGACCGGAATTGCTGGATGACAGAGCACCAATGATCACGCCGATGACAATCAACGGAAGCGCGACCCAGTTGGCCCAACCGAGCAGTGGAATTTGAGCCGGTATCACGATCAGCAGCGAGACCAGGCCGATTAGAAAAGCGAGTATGTTCAGCATGTGTCTTATATGGGTAAGGCACCTTGCAATTTCAAGTCCGGAAGGGCGCGTTCAAACGTCATTCACCGGCTCGTGTGATTGACCGTGACACACAACTGCCCCAAATGGTTTTGATAACAAACTGGAGATTCCTCCCTGATGGCCTTCCGTGAATTCGAACAACCCTCTCTCTCACGACGCTCGCTGTTTCGTGGCGGGGGATATCTTGCGGCTGGTGCAGCGCTCTCGACGCTGCCGATGGGCCGCGCGCTGTTTGCGCATGACGTCAGCCAGTCCTGGCCCACTGTCGCGGCGATGGCAGAGAAGTACGTATCGGAGCGCAAGGTTGCGAACATGTTCCTGACTTTCGGCTGGCGGCAGGAGGACCATGCGCACACGGTCGGGGGAGGGACGCTTTCACTCGCAGGCAATGCCCCGGTCGATGAAAACTCGCTGTACCGCATCTATTCGATGACCAAGCCGATCACCGGCATGGCAATCATGATGCTGATCGATGATGGCCTGATCACCATGGATCAGCCGCTGGGCGACATCATGCCGGCCTTTGCGAACATGCAGGTGCTGGTCGATCCGGAAGGCTCGCTGGAAAACACCGTCGCAGCGGACAAGCCGATCACCATTCGGCAATTGCTGACCCACACATCGGGCCTCGGCTATCTGATTGTAAGCAAGGGGCCGCTGCTCGATGCCTATGCCGAAAACGGACTGGTTGGCGGCCGGGTCAGCCGCATTCCGATCCCCGGCTTTCCGCCAGTAACTCCGGCACCGGGCCTTGAAGTCTGGGCGGATCGCCTCGCCGAACTGCCGCTTATGTATCAGCCTGCGACCAAGTGGAGCTATTCCGCCAGCATCGATCTGCTCGGCCGGGTGATCGAAGTGGTTTCGGGCAAGGACTTCGAGACGTTCCTGAAAGAGCGCATGTTCGATCCGCTGGGTATGACCAGCACCTTCATGACCGTACCTGAAAGTGAAGCCGGGCGGCTCACTGACAATTACGGTATCCTTGCAGGCAACCCCTTGCCGATCGATCCGGCTGGCAATTCGATCTTCCTCGATGCGCCGGGCGTGCCTTCGGGCGGCGGCGGTCTGGTCTCCAGTCCGAAGGATTACGACCGGTTCCAGCGCATGCTGCTCGGCTACGGCATGCTCGATGGCACTCGTATCATGAGCGAAGAAGCGGTGCGGGTCGGCACGTCCAACCTTATCCCTGAGACTGTCGATATGACCGGGTCGTGGATGGAGGGTCAGGGCCACGGTGCTGGCGGTCGCTCGGTTGGTTCGACCTTTGGCTGGGGCGGCGCAGCGGGCACGATCGCGGCGGTCGATTTCGATCTTGAGCTGCGTTCGGCTTTGTGGACGCAGTATATGCCGACCGAGGCCTTCCCGATCCGCGACGAATTCCTCGCGGCGTTGGAAGCCGATCTTGCGCCGATGCGCGCCCGCAAAGCGGCGTAATGCACCATCCAGCGCATCCGGGCCTGAACGCTACTGGTCCGATCGCTTTTGCCGGATCGCCGATTGATCGTGCGGATTTGATCCGTGTCGATGATAAGGCGCTGGCTGCGCGGATGGACTGGCGCGCGCGGGTGCTCAAACTCGAAGGGCTGCTGCCGGAGATTGACGAGGCTGGCGCGCTGATCTGGGGCACGCTGGCCGACGTTCCGCAAGACGCGGAACTGGTGTTCCTGGGCCTGCTTGATGACAAGGCCTGCTTTGCCGCTGTCCCAGATATCGGGGCGACGGGACCGGCCTACGCCATGCCGCGCGCCTGGCAAGTGATGCAGCTGCTCTCGCCGCCCGATCTCGCGATCTATGGCGGTGCGCGCAGTCTGGTCGACTGGCATGCGCGGCATCAATTTTGCGCGCGCTGCGGATCGGCCACGAAACTGACAAAAGGCGGCTGGCAGCGCAATTGCGTGCCCGAAGCTGAAGGAGGCTGCGGCGCGCAGCACTTTCCGCGGACCGATCCGGTCACGATCATGCTGGTCGAACACGAGGACAAGCTGCTCATGGGGCGCCAACCGCGCTTTCCCCCGCGCATTTACTCCGCGCTTGCAGGCTTTGTCGAACCGGGTGAAACCATCGAAGAAGCCGTCGCCCGTGAAATCTGGGAAGAGGCCGGGCTGCGCGTCCGCGATGTCGAATACATCGCCAGCCAGCCATGGCCATTTCCAAGTCAGCTGATGATCGGCTGCACCAGCGTGACCGACGATCCCGAACTGACTATCGACCACACTGAACTTGACGATGCGCGCTGGTTTACGCGGTCCGAGCTGGAAGATGCGCGGGCGGCTGGTCCTGATGGCAACGAACAGCTGATCTTCCCTCAAAAATTCGCGATTGCGCATCATCTCATCACATGGTGGCTCGACAAATGACCGATACGCTGACGATCGATATCTATTCCGACGTGATGTGCCCGTGGTGTGCAATCGGCTATGGCCAACTGACCAAGGCCTTGGGCGAGCTGGACGGTGAGATCGATGCGGAAATACGCTGGCGACCGTTCGAGCTGAACCCCGACATGCCAGCCGAGGGTGAAGAGCAGGAAGTGCATCTCCAACGCAAATATGGCCGCTCCGCCGAGGAAGGCGCGGCGGTGCGAGGACAGATGAAGTCCATTGCGGAGGGCGCGGGTGTCTCGCTGGCATATGAGGGCGAAGGCGATGCACCGGCGGCGATGATGTGGAACACGCGCGATGCGCACAAGCTGCTCGGCTGGGCGCTGGAACAGGCCGGGCCTCAGGTCCAAACGCAACTCAAGCTCGCGCTCTTCAAGGCCCATTTTAATGAGCGCCGCCGGATCGGCGAGCGCGACGTGCTACTAGACATTGCGGCAAAAGTCGGCCTGCATCGAGAGGCGGCCAAGGCTGCTCTCGAGGACGAAGAACTTGAAGCGCGCGTGATCGCCGAAGAACGCCAAGCGTGGGATCTCAACATCACCGGAGTTCCGGCCATGATCGTGAATGGGAAGTTCATGATCCCCGGCGCGCAGGCTCCCGAAGTGTATGTCAACGCACTGCGACGGGTCGTTGAAAAGAGTCGCGCTTGAGCGTTAAGGGAACACCGACCGCTTTGAGCCGTTCGGACATCCAATGAAAAGTATCCTTGTCGTCATCTTCGTCAGCCTGTTCGCGCTCGGTTTCGCTCTGTTTGCCGGGGTAAACAGCGTAGAGATCTTTGGTTTGCCTGCCGTTCTCGTTTGCGCGATTATCGCGCTGCTGGTGAACTGGCTGGCGTTCATTCCCTCGGCAATTGCGCAGTCGGACAAGTATTATGACAGCGTCGGCGCGCTGACCTATCTCTCGGTGACCGGCGTTGCGTGCGCGGCCGCCTGGCCGCTCCATACACGCGCAATTGTGATCGCCGCGATGGTGGCGATCTGGTGCATCCGCTTGGGCACATTCCTTTACATTCGCATCAAGGCGAAGGGCGGCAGCGATTCCCGTTTCGAAAAGATCAAGAAAAGGCCGACGCGCTTTCTGGCTGCATGGACGTTACAGGCGCTGTGGGTGATCCTGACCGCATCGGCAGCAATCATCGCGATCACCACAACCGAACGTGCGCCGATTGGCGCATTCTTCTGGGTCGGCGCAGCGATATGGGCGGCAGGTATCACGATCGAAGCGGTGGCCGACGCGCAAAAGAGCAAGTTCAAGGCCGACCCCTCGAACGAAGGGGACTTCATCGATGTCGGTCTGTGGAAGTGGTCGCGTCACCCGAACTATTTCGGCGAGATCACCTTGTGGACGGGTATTCTCATCATGGCGATACCGGTCCTGTCCGGCGTTAGCTGGCTGGCGGTCATCTCTCCGATCTTTGTTGCCCTGTTGCTGACCAAGATCAGCGGGATCAACCTTCAGGAAGAGCAGGCGAAAGAACGCTGGGGTGACGATCCGGAATATCAGAAGTACCGTGAGAACACGCCGGTGCTGATCCCGATGCCTCCGAGCACTTAAACCAGCCCCAATCGCTCCAGCTTCGCCGCCAGCTTTCCGGGCAGCGCATCGCCGATATCCTCGCCCTCGGCCACGTCACGCGGGGCTTTGTCCTCGGTGAGATAACGCCAGCCTTGATGCGCACGCTTGCGCTGCTGGTGAACCCGGATCAGCTTGGGTTCGAGATTGATGTTCCAGCGGCCTTCCGCCGTCTCGGTAAAGCTCAATATTTCGGAGCGTGCCACCAGTGCGTGGTTCAATATCCAATAGAGCGATCCACCCACCATCTCTTCATGACGTTTCGGGCGGTATTTGGTGGTCAGCTGTTTGGGGTTGGGGCTGTTCTCGTACCAACCGGCCAAGTCTTCATAGCTCTTCGCGCCGAACGCGATTTTGGTCATATGCAGGGGCATAGGGTCAATCTGGCACCTCGCGCGCCGCAATCAAGCGATGCTTAGCCCGCCATCCACAATGAACGGCGCTCCGGTGGCAAACTTGCTCTCATCGCTAGCGAGATAGACCACCAGATGCGCGATGTCCTCTGGCTGCCCCATGTGCCCGATCGGCTGAGCAATCGAGAACGCTTCGCGGGTCGCGTCCGGGTCGGGCGTACCTGCGATGACGCTTTCGACATTGGGGGTGAGGATGGTGCCCGGCTGGACGCTGTTCACCCGCACATCGTTCTGCTCGCGCGCGCAATAGAGTGCGATCGACTTGGTCAGCATCGGCACGGCGGCCTTTGCGCTGTTATAGGCGGCGAGATCGGCGTTGGGCTTGTTCGCGGCGGCGCTGGAAAAATTGATGATCGACCCACCGCCTCCCTTCGCCATCAGCGGGATCGCGGCCTTGCAGCCCATGAAGATGGAATCGACATCGACCGTGTAGCACCGGCGGAAGTCTTCCGGGGAGATGTCCGCAATGGATCCGAACACGGTAATCGCGGCGTTGTTGACCAGCACATCGAGTCGCCCGTGCGACGCCTCGACCTCGGTAATGAGAGCCTGCCAGCGCCCCCAGTCGGTCACGTCCTGCGGCAGGAAGATGCAATCGTCGCCAAGCTCGTCGGCGGTTGCCGTGCCCGCAGTGACGTCGATATCGGTGATGATGACCCGCGCGCCCTCGGCCAGCAGAGCCTTGGCCGCCGCCTTGCCCAATCCCATCGCACCGCCTGTAAGCAGCACCACTTTGCCCGAAACGCGCCCCTGCTGACTTCCCATGATCTTCTCCCTCGATTGCTGTTCGAGGGAGGGGCTATCAGCCGGTCAGCCCGCTCGCCACTGCCAAACCTAGGAAGGCGAAGAAGCCCATCGAGTCCGTGATCATGGTCACAAATACGCTGGAAGCGACAGCGGGATCTTGACCCAGCCGCTCGAAAATGACCGGAACCAGCACTCCTGCGAGCCCGGAGACGACAATGTTGATCACCATCGCCGCCGCAATGACGACGCCCATCATCGGGCTAAACAGGAACCATGCCGCAATGCCGATCAAGACCGCGACCGTAACGCCATTGAGCAGCGCTACGCGCAGTTCGCGCCAAACGATCCGCCAGGTGTTGGATCGGGTCAGCTGATTGGTCGCTATCGCGCGCACCGCCACTGCCATCGTCTGAGTGCCCGCATTGCCCCCGATGCTCGCGACAATCGGCATCAGCACCGCGAGTGCGACCAATTTTTCGATCGCCGCGCCAAAAAAAGCGATGATTGCCGAAGCCACCACCGCCGTCCCGAGATTGGCGATCAGCCAGCGCACGCGGCTGGAATACGCCTCGCGGATCGGCTCGTTGATGTCGCCATCGCCCGCGCCGGACAGCAGCAAAGCGTCCTCGCCCGCTTCCTCGGAGATGATGTGGACGATATCGTCGACCGTCACCTGCCCGACCAACCGGCCTTCGTCATCGACAACGGCAGCGGAGATCAGCGCATACTTCTGGAACATCAGCGCGACCTCTTCCTGGTCGAGCGTCGCCGGGATCAGCGTCTGATCGCGCTTCATCACATCGGTAAGTTTGATGTTGCGCGGGGTCGTCAGGATCCAGTTCAACGCGCATGTGCCGACCGGGTGGTGCGCGGTGTCGATCACGAAGACTTCGAAAAAATCATGCTCCAGATCGCCCGCATCGCGCAGGTAATCGATCAGATCGCCGACAGTGAGATGTTCCGGAACCGCCATGAAGTGACGGTTCATCAACCGCCCGGCGGTTTCCTCCGGATAGGACAGCGCGCTTTCGACGGCGGCCTGAGTCTCCGGCTCCAGCTCCGCGATGATCGCCTTCTGGTCGTCCTCGTCGAGATCTTCGAGCAGCTGCACCGCATCATCGGTGTCGAGCTGTTCGGCGATGGTCGCCACGGCCTCCGGCTCGAGCGCTTCCATCATGTCCTCGCGGACGTGATCGTTCAGCTCGGCAACCACATCGGAGGACATCAGATCGGTGATCGCGGCTGCGAGACCCTGACGCTCGTCGGAATCGAACAGTTCGAGCAGATCGGCGATGTCGGCCGGGTGCAGCGGTTCGACTAGGTCGTGCACTGCGCTGTTGTCGCCGCGTTCGAACGCCTCACGCACCGAACGCACAAAACGCGGTTTCAGAGTGTTCTCCGCATCGTGCCGCTCGTCATCAATCCGGTCGTCCGGGCGCACTTCGTCTTCGCTCTCAGGCGGGTCGATCACCAGAAGATCGTCATCGAGATTGCGCTCATCGGCCATCGCGCGAGGTGTAGGCAGGGGTTCGCGAAAAGCCAAGCGGAGAGGGTGACTCCGGCGCACAACTCTTTATAGCGGCGGCCAAACTTTCCAAGGAGACAAGCAACATGGCCGATACGCTCACATTCACACTCGACACCGGCGATGGCGAAGGCAAGGACGTGGTAATCAAGCTGCGCCCCGATCTGGCACCCGGTCACGTCGAGCGCATTACCGAACTGGCTGGCGAAGGCTTCTACGATGGCGTGGTGTTCCACCGCGTGATCCCCGGTTTCATGGCGCAGGGCGGCGATCCGACCGGCACAGGTATGGGCGGCAGCGAAAAGCCCGACCTGAAAGCCGAGTTCAACTCGGAACCGCACACCGAAGGCACCTGCTCCATGGCCCGTTCACAAATGCCCGACAGCGCCAATTCGCAGTTCTTCATCTGCTTCGAAGATGCAGAATTTCTCGACGGCCAGTACACGGTCTGGGGTCAGGTGCAGAGCGGGATGGAACATGTCCACGCCCTGCCAAAAGGCGAACCGCCTGCGCAGCCGGGCAAGATTGTTAAGGCAACGGTTGGGTAATGCCGCAAAAACGTCGCCGATTCCCCGCCGAAAAGAAGGCGCTGTCCTATTCCAAGGACAGGCGCAATTCCTATGGCGAGAACGACAAGGCGGCGCGGAAAGCGATCCCGCGCAACAAGGCGAAGGGACATCGCTCCCATCGCCGTCGCGCAGCAGCAGACTTGAGCCGGTACGAAATTCTCGACGAGGATATAGCGGCACTTACCGAGAATGCGCTGATCACCGATCTCGATCGGTTCAGCCGTTGGTCGAAATGCCCGGACCAGTCTCTTCGCGATCACATTGACGAGCAGGATCGTCGCCGTGAATACAGGGGCGGTCGTAAACTGTGGGTGAAGACGAGAAGCACTGAGGCGCGCGAACGAGGCGATACCGGCTTCATGTGGTCTTGGGGTGGCTCAGACGTTGCCTCATTTTTCAAGAAATATTGATCCACTGCGAGCAGTGGCGGAGAAGCTTCGAGAAGGTAATGACCCCTGGTGGATCATCGGCAGCGCGGCGGTTGCGCTGCATGGTGGCGATCCGGGGGTAATTGCCGATATCGACGTCATCACATCGCGGCGCGATTTGGACGCGCTTTTCAAACGTCTTCCGCTGACCGATACACCGGAGACAGGAAAGGCGATCTTCCGGTCCGAACGGTTTGGCCGATGGTCGGAGCCTGACCTCGATGTGGAATTCATGGCCGGGTTGAAGGTGCGCGTGAAAGACATCTGGCTCCCGGTCGAGCCGCAAACCCGGCAGGCTTTCGATATCGGCGGCGCGACGGTCTTCGCTTCTGAACGTGAGGAACTGATCGCGATGCTTCACTTGTTCGGGCGTGAGAAGGATTTGCGCCGGGCGGCGACGTTGGTCGGCTAGAACTTTCACCACGTTCCGTTCGCCCTGAACCTGTCGAAGGGCCGCCCTTTCTCTGGTACCTTGCGTGAAAAGAAGGACGGTGCTTCGACAAGCTCAGCACGAGCGGGTTTGATTGGTGTGAGCCTGCATTGAACCCAAGGTTCAATCCCGCTAGACGCACGCCGATCATGAAACCACAAACACCTTCCCAAAAGGCGCCGCAAACATACCGGGTCAAAAGCTTCGGCTGTCAGATGAACGTCTATGATGGCGAGCGGATGGGCGAGATGCTTGACGAGCAGGGCCTGTCGGCAGCGCCGGAAGGTGAGGACGCCGATCTGGTGGTGCTCAACACCTGCCACATCCGTGAGAAAGCGGCGGAGAAGATCTATTCCGACATCGGTCGCCTGACCAAGGGCAAAACCCAGAAAAAGGCACCGATGATCGCGGTCGCTGGCTGCGTGGCTCAGGCCGAGGGCGAAGAGATCATGAAGCGGGCTCCGGCGGTCAGCATGGTGGTCGGCCCGCAAGCCTATCACCGCCTGCCGGACATGCTGGACAAGGCGGTTAAAGGCGGACGCGCGACCGACACCGACATGCCCTCAATCGCCAAATTCGGCGCGCTCCCGGCTCGTAAACGGCGTTCGCCAACGGCGTTTTTGACCGTGCAGGAAGGGTGCGACAAGTTCTGCACCTATTGCGTGGTGCCCTACACCCGTGGCGCCGAAATCTCGCGCCCGTTCAGCGATTTGGTCGACGAGGCTCGCAAGCTGATCGAGGCCGGTGCGCGGGAAATCACGCTGCTCGGCCAGAATGTGAATGCGTGGTCCGGCGAGGATGAGAAGGGCAGGGCGGTTGGCCTCGCTGGCCTCATACATGCTTTGGCCAGGCTCGATGGATTGGAGCGTATTCGCTACACCACCAGCCATCCGAATGATATGGACGACGCGCTGATCGCAGCGCATGGCGAGGTCGAGCAGCTGATGCCGTATCTCCATCTGCCGGTGCAATCGGGCAATGACCGGGTGCTGAAAGCGATGAACCGCTCGCACACGGTCGAAAGCTATCTGAGACTGCTTGAGCGGTTCCGCGACGCGCGCCCCGATATCGCGCTGTCAGGCGATTTCATCGTCGGCTTTCCCGGCGAGACCGACGCCGAGTTCGAGGACACGCTCAGCCTCGTCGATGAGGTCCGCTATGCGCAAGCCTACAGCTTCAAATACTCGCCCCGCCCCGGCACGCCCGCCGCGACGATGGACGGTCAGATCGCTCAAGACGTGATGGATGACCGGCTTCAGCGTTTACAGGAGAGGATCAATCGCGATCAACTCGCTTTCAATGCGGCCAGCGTGGGGCGGACTTGCGATGTATTGGTGGAGCGCAAGGGTAAGCTTGCCGGACAATGGTTGGGCAAATCGCCTTGGCTCCAGAGCGTTTGGTTCGAAGGGGACTACCAGCTGGGGGACATGGTCGAAGTCGAGCTTGTCGAAGCCAGAGGCAGCTCGGTCCGGGGCTCAGTTCTCTTGCGGGTTTGACGCCTCTTCCAGATTAACAGCTCGCCCGGCGACGTTGCTGTAAACTCGCCGGGCCAGTGAATTGCGCGGCGCACTATAGAGTTTCGAGATTAGCGCGCGATCGAACTCCGTCAGCTCCTCTGGGGCATCCTCATCCTGAAACAGCGTGATGATTGTCTGAGCCGCTACCGCATCGCCGGGCGGCACACTGGATGTATCCGCAAATGTCCGCATGGTTGCATAGTCTGCGAGCTGATTAACGGATTTTCCGTTCGCCGCGCCCAATTCGATTAAGATGAACGATCCAAGAATTTCCATCGTCACGTTATGCGCCAGCCGCGATACAAAGCGCACCTGATTGGCGATATTCACCTCAGTAGAGGTGTTAGTAGGTACGCCCGCCCGTCGTTTTTGCGGGGCGCCATCAGAGTCTCGCAGAGCGGTGACATTCCAGGCGCGCACAGGCCCTTTTTCGTCGATGACCCACATACGCTGAAAGCTCAGCAGGTGTCTCAGCATATCAGAATTGTAATCCAGCCATTTTTCGGGCGGACCGGCCTCGGGCGGCACGAACAATACGGTGATATTGGGCCTGCAATCAGGCGAGGAGCGCACTCTGACGCCGAGATCTTTGGCGTTGCGGCGCATCCGATCTTCCATTGCGCGAGCGAAATCGGCAGGCACACCGCTGACTTCGGGACAGATCGGCATGAAAAAGGTGCCAAGGGGCAGCTGTCTGCGCGGGCGGCGGATCATTTTGGTCGCCATCTTGCGCAGTTCGCGCCGCCGTTCGAGCTTGGTCGGCGGAGCCTCGACAATAATCGTGTCTGGCCCTTCCTCGGTCGTTTCCTGAGAGCGAACCTGCTGGGGCGCTGGCTGGTCAACCGCTGGCTGACTGGCCAGAAACGTCGAGGCAAGAAACAGGCTAAGGTTTGGCATCCTCCAAGAACTCCACAGCCGCTTGTTCGTTGTTGTCCTGACTAACGTACCGCTTTTTAAGCACTTATGGTAGTGAGAAGGCGCTGCAACTCAAAACAGAGCTGAAATTGGCAACGGAGATCAATCCTCGCGCTCGGCTGATTCCCGCTCGGAACGCAGGGCCTGTGCAGCGACGTTCAGATAGACTCGCCGCTGCCAGGAATTTTTGGACGTGCTGTACAGCTGCGAGATTAGCGCTCGATCGAAGGTAGTAAGTTCTGACGGAGGATTGTCGCTCTGAAACAGGGCGAGGATCGTTTGGGCCGGTGCCAGCGCGTTGCCGTCCGCCGCGCCTGTGCCGACGAAGCTGCGGATCGAGGCATAGTCTGCCAGTTGACGCACGCTTTTCCCTTCCGCCGCTTTCCGCCCGATCAGCACCGCCGCGCCGGTAATCTCATTGGTCACAATCGGAGCACCACGATGCGCCTTGATTTCGGCAAAGCCCTCATCGAACCTGATCGGGCGACCGTCGAAGTCGCGCATCTTTGTCTTGTTCCAAGCGCGAACAGGGCCGTCTTCTTCAAGAACCCGTTGCCGCTGGTATTTCACAAGGTGTGCAAGCGCCGGGGAAGAATAGCTGAGCCAACTCTCAGGCGGCCCGGCTCTCGTGCTCATAAAGGCCACTCTCACCGTCGCAGTGCAGTCGCGATCCGGATTAGCGCCTATGCCGAACTCCTCTGCATTCGCCCTGATCCGCGCCTCGATCGCCTCGGCAGAAGCGGGGTCCAGCCCCACAACCTTCGGACAGACCGGGTAGAAGAATCGAGCGATCGGTCGTCCTTGTCTGGGCGGCCTGATGACGTTGCGCGCCATTTCGCGCAGCTCCTTGCGGCGCTCGGCATCGCTCTTGGGCGCGGTGACGATGATTGTGGGTTCTTGAGACGCGCTTTGCTCCGCTTGCTGTGCGGAATCAGCAGATGCGCTCGCCTGAGGTATGAGCGTTGTTGCGGTGAAGATGAGCTCTGCCAATGCCATCGTGAGTTCCTATTTGCCTGCAAAATATATGTTTTTCCAGCCCTCGGGAGCGCGTATGACATGTGACCTTGAGATGACTTTCCACCGCCACGTGGCAGTCCCGAACTTGCTTTGCCGCTCCGCCTGCTTACCTTCACGACTCAGGCAACAGGCCAGTCGCAAAGGAACCTATGGGCCGCAGACCAACTCGCACAGCCGATCCGGAATTGTCTCCCGATCCTGTACCCAATCGCGAAACTCGCCGCGCCAAGGCCGAGCTGAGCTTCGATAACCAGTCATTGTTGGGGCCGCTGTTCGGCCAGTTCGACGCCAATCTTGTGCAGGTTGAAAATCGCCTGGGCGTGTTCATTCATGCTCGGGGCGACCAGGTGCTGATCGAAGGGCCTGAAGACGCGGTGGCTCGGGCGCGCGAGACTTTGCAGACGATGTATGATCGGCTCGCCAAGGGGCAGGATCTGGACGCGGGCGCGATTGAATCGCTGATCGCAATGTCGAACGAGCCGACGCTGGAAGGGATTATTTCGGGCGAGAAGGAAGAGCCCCCGATCATGATCCGCACGCGGCGCAAGACGATCGTGCCGCGTTCGGCGACACAGATCGCTTATATGCGCAGCCTTGTGCGAGACGACATCGTGTTTGCGCTGGGTCCAGCCGGAACCGGGAAGACGTATCTCGCGGTGGCGCAGGCCGTCAGCCAGCTGGTTGCCGGCAGTGTGCAGCGCCTGATCCTGTCACGCCCGGCGGTGGAGGCTGGCGAGAAGCTCGGCTTCCTGCCCGGTGACATGAAGGACAAGGTCGATCCGTATCTGCGCCCGCTCTACGACGCGCTCAACGATTGCATGCCACCTGAACAGGTCGAGCGACGGATCGCATCGGGCGAGATCGAAATCGCGCCCATCGCCTTCATGCGTGGGCGGACTTTGGCAGATGCTTTCGTGATTCTGGATGAAGCACAGAACACCACAAAGGAGCAGATGAAGATGTTCCTCACCCGGTTCGGCCAGAACAGCAGGATGGTGGTGTGCGGCGACCCGCGTCAGGTCGATATCCCCGGTGGTGACCGGATGTCAGGCCTCGCCGATGCAGTGGGCAAGCTGGAGGGGGTTGAAGGCTTCGGCACGATCCGTTTCAGCGCCGCTGATGTGGTTCGTCACCCGATCGTAGGGCGGATAGTTGAGGCCTATGAGGGGCCGACCCAATAAGTGGATCTCGATATAGATATTGAGGATTGGCCGCCCGGTGATTGGGATGGGTTGGCGGAGTGTGCTTCCGAGGCTGCTTCCAGCATCGCTCCCGAACTCGCCAATCCGCGCCTCGTGGTCAGCATCTTATTTACGAGCGATGCCGAAGTTCACGCGCTTAATCGCGAATGGCGAGAGCGCGACAAGCCGACCAATGTGCTGAGTTTCCCGATGCTCGCTCGCGACGAACTGCTGGATTTGGTGCCGGAAGGACCGCCGGTCATGCTCGGTGACATTGCGCTCGCCCATGGAACCTGTGCTCGCGAAGCCGAGGGAAAGGGCATCACGCTGGAGCATCACGCCGCGCACCTGATCGTCCACGGATTGCTGCACCTCGCCGGTTACGACCACGTCCATTCCGATACAGAAGCCGAAGCAATGGAGGCTCTTGAAACAGCGGCTCTTGCAAAAATGGGTATCGCTGACCCATATGATGACCGACTTTGAACGGAGGAAACGTCAAAAGGGCCATGCCCGATTCCCAATCCCCCGCCGGAGAGGCGGAGAGTAGCAGCGGGCTCTGGTCCAACCTGGGGCTCGCTCTCAAGAAAATGGTCGGTGCCGGTGACGGCGATCGTTCGCTGCGTGCTCAGCTCGAAGAAGCTATCGATGAGCATGAGGGCGAAAACGAGGACGACGATCACGATGAGGGCAATAACGGCAATGGCGATCTGTCGCCGGTCGAGCGGCAGATGCTGCGCAACCTCCTTCATTTCAGCGAGCATGATGCCGATGACGTAGCGGTTCCGCGCGGAGAGATTGTAGCCGTCGATGCCGCGCTGGAGTGGGATGAGCTGGTCGCTCTGTTCAGTGAAAGCGGCCATTCGCGCATGCCTGTTTATCGCGGCACGCTGGATGACGTGATCGGGATGATCCATATCAAGGATGTGTTTCCCTTCCTCGCCAACGGCAAACCTCCGCCAGCCGACTGGACCACACTGATGCGCCAGCCGCTTTATGTACCGCAGGTGCGCGGCGCGCTCGATGTGCTGGCCGACATGCGCTCTCGCCGGGTGCATCTGGCGATTGTGCTGGACGAATTTTCGGGGACTGACGGGATCATCACGATCGAGGATCTGGTCGAGGAAATCGTCGGCGAAATCGAAGACGAGCACGACGAAACACCCGAAGCGCTGATTGTCCCGATTGGTGAGGGGATGTGGGATTGCGACGCCCGTGCCGAATTGGAAGATGTCGCCGAAATGGTCGACCCCCGGCTGGAAGAGGTCGAGGAATCGGTCGATACGCTGGGCGGTCTGGCCTTCGTCCTGGCTGAACAAGTTCCGTCAGTGGGCACAATGCTAGAGCACCCGAGTGGCTGGCGGATCGAGGTAACGGCAGCGGATGAAACACATGTAAAGCGTCTGCGTCTCCATGCGCCCGCAGTTGAGAATGAGATGCAATAATCTCACGATCACGAAAAAAGTGAGCGCTTTTCTTCCGTTTTTTGCATCTATCTCGATCGACATGCGTACCTCCTTGTAAGTAAGGAGAGTTTGATGCCGACCCGTCGTTTACCCCCGCTGCGCGCACTCGAAGCGTTCATGCGGACAGTTCGTCTTGGATCTGCCCGCGCGGCGGCAGAAGAAATCGGGCTCAGCCCGTCTGCGTTGTCGCGGCGGATCACCAACCTCGAAGAATTCGTCGGTAAAAAGCTGTTTACTCGCGCACGCCAGTCGATGCAGCTCACCGATGAGGGGCAGGCGTTTTACGAGGCGGTGAATCCACATCTGGAATCGCTTGCCCGTGCGGTGGAAAGCCAGTCGGACAACATCTCGCTGCTGCGACTGCGACTGGGCGTGTTGCCACTGTTCGGTAGCCAGCGGCTGTTCCCGCGTCTTGGTGAACTGCGTAAGCGTCATCCGCTGCTGCATATCGACATCGACACCGGGCCGCATCTGGAAGACCGCGTCGGCGACACGCTGGATGCGGCGATCATCCTGTCGCGCGGTCCAGCATCCGGCCTGCATGCCGTGCGGCTCGATCACAACCTCGTCCACGCAATTTGCAGCAAGGAGATTGCGCGATCGATCGGAAACGAGGTGACCGATGAGGGCTTGGCCAAGCAGACTTTCCTGATCCACAACGAATTGCCTGAAAGCTTCGTCGCGTGGAAACAGGCGCATGGCCTTGAGGACATGGAGCCATCGGCCATCGACCACTACGATTCAGGGCAATTGATGCTGGAGGCTGCGGCTCAGGGTCTTGGGATCGCGATCATGCACGACGACCACATGCGCCGCGCAGCGGACAACCGGTTGACCGACCTGTCGGAAAAACAGGTCGAAAGCCCGTACAGCTATTGGTTCGTATGCAAGCCGACCGCGCTTGAATCGCGCCCGGTACGGCTGTTTCACGATTGGCTGGTGAGGGCCGGGCTTTAGAGCGTTTTCCGACCATTCCGGATCACCTCGATTGCGTCAGAAGGCCCGTTGGTGAGACGCGGCGCGCAGCTGGGGCTTGGTTGCCGCTCAGCTGGGGCTTGGTTGCCCCTGCAAGCGGCGCAACGCAGTCCAGCGGGCCTTCTGACACAACCGCGCAAGCGGCGGGCCTAAAAGCCCCGATTGCAGCGTTGCTTGTCGGTCACGATGGTACGGCATCGCTCCCTCCTCGCGCCTTGCACTCGGGGCTTTTAGGCTCCGTCCAGGTGATCCGGAATGGTCGGAAAACGCGCTAGTCCAACTCGCTCGGTACAGCAGGTTCGCGCGGCGCTTCATAGCGCACCGGCGGCACGGTGTGCTTGAAATCACGCAGCGGCTTTCCCAGCGCTTCGCACAGCGCCTCTTCGATTATGCGGCGGGCTTCGGCACTGATCGCCTTTCGTCCGTGAAAATCTTCCGGGCTGAAAGGTTCGAGAAAGTGCATGTGCAGGGTGAATGTGCCGCCTCGTGAAAGCACCCGTTTGGCGTTGTTGAGTCCGCCTTCTTCGCCAATCCATCCGATCCATTCCGCGACTCGACCGTAATCGAGCAGCACTGGCTGCACGAGTACGCCGGGCGGAGGCGGTTCGAGCACGCTCAGCATACTTGTCTTGAACGGCAGCAGCGATTGGCCATCGGTCGTTGTGCCTTCGGGAAAGACCGTAACCGACCAATTGTCAGCGAGCGCTTCCTTCAGAACATTGATCTGTTCGGCGACGCCCATGCGATGTTCACGTTTCACGAAGACGGTGCGGTTGAGCGAAGCGAGCCAGCCGACGATAGGTGCCTGCGCCAGTTCCGCCTTGGCTACGAAAGCCGTGCCGCTGGCGCCCGCCATCGCAAGGATGTCGATCCAGGAAACATGATTGGCGATGTAGAATACGTCGCGTTTAAGGTGCGTGCCATGCACTTTGACCCGTGCTCCGGATACCCATGCGGCGTAGCGCAGAAACAGCATCGGGATCGGCGAGCCGTAAACGAAAATGCGGATGAGGTAGTGCAGCGGCACGCAGATCAACAGGCCCAGCAGTAGCATGAGCGACCGCGCGACAATCCGAACCCAGCCTATGGCCGAGATCGGCGTCGTTTCGCCGCGCGCAGCAGCAACCCGTTGTTCCCAGGCCTTCGCTTCGCTCTTCGATATTGGTCCAGTGCTCTCGGCCGGATCAGTCATCGCGTGACAGTCTGACGCCGTAAAGCTCCATTCGGTGGTCAACCAGCCGATAGCCCAGCTTTTCAGCGATCTGACGTTGCAGCGATTCCACTTCGGGGTCGACAAATTCGACCACCCGTCCGGTCTCGACATCGATCAGATGATCGTGGTGAGCCTCCGGCACCGGTTCATAGCGTGATCGGCCATCGCCAAAGTCATGACGATCAAGGATACCCGCCTCTTCGAACAGGCGGACGGTGCGATAGACCGTTGCGATCGAGATTTTGGGGTCGATCGCCGATGCCCGTTGGTGGAGCAATTCCACATCAGGATGGTCATCGCTATCGGACAGCACCTTTGCGATGACACGGCGCTGTTCGGTTATGCGCAGGCCTTTTTCCGCACACAATTGTTCGAGATCGATTTTCTGCGTCAATTTACGCTCCGCCAGCAGAGTTATGCCCCGCCTCTTACCGAGGCGGGGCGTTTAGCTCAAGTTGGCGTCAGGCAGATAGGCCCGCTTACTTTTTCCGACGACCGCGGCCCGTTCCAGGCTTGCGGCCAAGCCCGATCTTCTTCGCGAGATCGCGGCGCTTTTCGGCATAGTTCGGCGCGACCATCGGATAATCAGCCGGCAGCCCCCAGCGCGCACGATATTCTTCAGGTGTCATATCGAAGTTGGTGCGCAGATAGCGCTTGAGCATTTTCAGTTTTTTGCCGTCTTCGAGACAGACAATATAGTCCGGCTTGATCGAAGCGCGGATCGATACGGCTGGTTCGGGCGGAGCCTCTTCGGCTTCTTCTTCCGTTCCAAGGCCCGAGAGCGCTGAATATACATTCGTGATCAACGCCGGGACATCGTCCACCGATACGTCATTATTGCTGACATGCGCCGCGACGATGTCGCTGGTCAGCGTGATCAATGTTTCTTTGATCTCCATTTCCAAGTCTTGCATGAGTTCCTCACTATTGTTGTTCGGATTGTTTCCGATTATTGCGCCATGAACCACACTCGCATTCGATGCAAGCCATCAATTTGCCTATGCGCAACTTACTTAGGTCTTAGGAAAATCTAGACTGACCGGCCAAAAGTAATGGCGTCTATCCGTTTGCCATTCGCCATCCGGTAGTAGTTAGGACGCTCGCCTATCGGTTCAAAACCGACCTTTTGATAAAGGTGGATCGCTGGGTTTCCACGCCGCATTTCCAGATAGATACGGGTGACACCCCGGCCGCGCGCAGTATCGAAAAGGCGATCGATCAGCTTGTGACCAAGCCCATGTCTGCGATGCTCTGGCGCGACTGCTATCAACAGCAATTCCTCTTCGTCCGCCGCAGCTCGGGTGAGGACGAAACCAGCCGGTTTTCCGCTCGAATTCTCGATCAATGTGCCGTGAGGATCGACCACCAGAGCATGGGTGTTGGGCAGGGCTAGCGCATCGGTGATCTGACGCCGATTCCACGCTTCGCCGTAAGCCGGATCGAATGACGCATCCATGACCTGCATAATGCTGTCGACGAGTTCCAGCGTGCGGATCATGCGACCGAACCTTTCGTTATGGCACGTTCGGCGATTGGTTTGGCATCCGGGCCGCGACCATAGATCGGCGATAGATTGGCGGTCAGCCGGGTTTCATGAAGCAGGTTTGTCGCGCGGGCATCGGGCAGCAAATCGAGCACCAGTCTGCCGTCATCGAACAGGGCGGCGAGTTGTTTGGCCCGATTGCCCACGATGGTGGGGTGGACCGGCGTTTTCGCAGCTTGTTCGGGGGTAAGCGATCGCACTTCGTCGGTGGCCCGATCATGCGTGAAGTTCTGCACGAACCATTCGCCATGTCCGCCATTCATGCACACGGTGATAGGGCGCGGGGTGGGTTGCCATGCTCGCACGGCGACAAGGGCGAGGGTGGGATAGCCCAGCACCTCCGCGCCCCAGGCAAAGCCCAGCGCGCGGGCAGTGGCGATGCCGATCCGCACCCCGGTGAAGCTGCCCGGTCCGAGCGATACGAGAATACGGTCGGCGCGTCCCTTGTCTGGCAGCTCCGAAATCATCGGCACCAGCGCTTCGGCATGGCCGCGTCCGAGGACACGATGATCGTGCGCGACCAGCGCGCTGTCTTCGAAAAGCGCGATCGAGCAGGCTTCGCTGGCTGTTTCTATCGCCAAAGTGCGGACGGGCATTCGCATGGGCCAATGCCCTGCCTTAGAGTGCCAATACCCGCAAGCTTACAATATCGTCAGACGATTGTGTTGAACCGCTCGAAATCGGGGCGTGGGCTGCGCTCGAAAATGCTGTCGGGGTCGCCATAGCCGATCGAGCAGATGAAATTGACGCGGTGGCGAGGCTCATCGCCGAAGAACGC
This sequence comes from Pseudomonadota bacterium, assembly GCA_039033835.1. GTDB lineage: Bacteria > Pseudomonadota > Alphaproteobacteria > Sphingomonadales > Sphingomonadaceae > Erythrobacter. Next base: position 75,283 of record JBCCBW010000010.1, on the reverse strand, counting down.
GTCATTGACCTTGTCGGCGTCGAAACCGGACATCGGGCCGGCGTCGAGGCCGACTGCACGCGCCGCCAAAATCAGATATGCACCCTGAAGCGAAGAGTTGCGGAACGCGCCTTCTTTGCGCCCTTCTTCATCCCCTTCGAACCAACTCTTCGCATCGGTGTGCGGGAAGAGCCATGGCAGTTCCTCGTGAAAATCGATGTCGTAGCCGATTATGGCGGTGACCGGAGCCGCCTTGATCTTGTCGGCATTGCCTTCGGAAGCCAGACCGGCGAGGCGGTCTTTCTCTTCCTGAGACTTCACCCAGACGATCCGTGCCGGCTGCATATTGGCCGACGTTGGCGCCATCTTGAGCAAGTCCCAGATGGCGTGCAATTGCTCGTCCGAAACGGGCCGGTCTAGCCAGTCGTTATAGGTGCGAGCTTCGTTAAAAAGCTGAGCGAGCGTATCACCGGACAGGACGTGATCGTGAAATTGCGTGGTCATTGTAGTCCCTGGAAAGTCGTTGAAATTCAGGCTGCACGCACTTCAACGACTTCGGGGACATAATGTTTCAGCAAGCCTTCGATCCCATGCTTGAGGGTCGCCGTGCTTGACGGGCAGCCCGAGCACGCACCTTGCAGCGAGAGATAGACGACGCCGTCCTGAAACCCGCGATAGGCGATATCGCCGCCATCGCTGGCGACGGCCGGCCGAACGCGCGTTTCCAGCAGTTCATTGATCGCAGCAATCACTTCAGGATCTTCCGCGCTGTCATCGACAGCCATTGTGTCATCTTCACCCGGAACCGAAATGCCTTGCGCTGATCCGCCAGCGAAAAGAGGTGCCTCGGAAACGAAATGATCGAGCAGGATTGCCACGACTTGCGGCTTGAGCGCGCTCCAGTTGCTGCCCGGAGCGGCGGTGACTGTCACGAAATCCCAGCCATAGAACACGTTGATCACTTCGCCTGTATCGAAGATCGCCTGCGCGAGCGGGCTCGCTTCGGCAGCTTCGGGTGAGGAGAATTCGCGCGTTCCCGTTTCCATGACCGTGCGGCCGGGAAGGAACTTCAGGCTAGACGGGTTTGGCGTCGTTTCGGTTTCGATAAACATGCAATATATCTAGGGTGCGAGGGGTGTCGCGACAACCGCTGATCGCGCGAGGCGAAGCATTCACTATCCCTTCAGACCTGTACCTTCTATAGAGATGCCATGAATCTCATTTCTCGCGCCGTTCGCGCTCTCTTTGTGATTGCAGCGCCCGCTGCGCTTGCTGTTCCCGCGTTAGCTCAGGACACGCTGCCGCAAGTCGCCGCGCCAGAGCCCGCAATCCCTGCACCGACCGCGATCCAGTCCGGCGACGAAACTCCGTGGCTCTACGAAGGCAGCGACGTTCCGCAGGATAAGGAATGGCTGTTCGGCGAGATGGATAACGGCCTGCGCTACGCGGTACGCCGCAACGGCGTGCCGCCCGGTCAGGTATCGATCCGCGTGCGCATCGATGCGGGCTCGCTGCACGAGCTCAATCACGAACAGGGATACGCTCACCTGCTCGAACACTTGCTGTTTCGGGAGAGTGAGTATCTTGGACAAGCCGAGGCGATCGCCGCATGGCAGCGCTTGGGTGCGACATTCGGCAGCGATGCCAACGCCGAAACCAGCCCGACGCATACGGCGTACAAGCTCGACATTCCCAATATCGACCGTGCCAAGCTGATCGAGAGCTTCAAGCTGCTGTCGGGGATGATCAAGGCACCGGTATTGAGCGAGGAGAACGTCGCCGCAGAACGCCCGATCGTGCTCGCCGAAAAGCGCGAGCGTGGCGGGGCTGGTGAACGCGTGAGCACCTTTACCCGGCGCACCTTCTTTGCCGGTCAGCGGCTGGCCGAACGCAATCCGATCGGCACGATCGAAACGCTGACAGCGGCCAATGCACCGCAGATCCAGGCGTTCTACGACCGTTGGTATCGCCCGGAAAACACGGTCATCGTGGTTGCTGGCGATGCTCCTGCAGAGGTGCTTGCCGGGTTGGTCGAGCAATGGTTCGGCGATTGGCAGGGCACGGGCGAGGCGGGCATCGCACCCGATTTCGGCGATCCGGTTCCGCCTGCCGATGCGACGGTAGCGGACGGAAGCGAATGGCCGATCGGCGAACTTGGCGTTGTCGTCGAGGCCGATTTGCCGCGCAATCTCACCTACGGCGTGATGCGACCGTGGCGTAAGGTGCAGGATACTATCGTCTACAATGAAGGCCTGCTGCTCGACGCGTTGGCGCAGGCGATCATCAACCGTCGGCTTGAGACACGCGCGCGCAGTGGTGGCAGTTTTCTGTACGCACAGGTGCAGCAGGATGACATCTCGCGCTCCACCGATGCCACGTTTGTCAGCTTCGCGCCGCTGACCGATGACTGGCAGACCGCGCTTGCCAATGTTCGCAGCGTGATTGCCGATGCCATCGCCAACCCGCCGACGCAGGAAGAGATCGACCGCGAGGTCGCCGAATTCGACGTGGTGTTCGCTAATCAGGTCGAACAAAGCAGCGTGCAATCCGGCTCCGACCTCGCAAACAACATCGTCAACGCGGTCGATATTCGCGAGACGGTCGCCTCGCCCGAAACCGTTTTGGCCGTGTTCCGCGGCATGCGCGATCGCATGAACCCCGAGGAAGTCCACGCCCGCACCCGCGCTCTGTTCGAAGGGGACGTGGTGCGTTCGGTGTATGTGACACCCGCAGCCGGTGAAGCCAGCGAAGAGCAATTGCGGCTGGCCCTGGCCAGCGAGGCTCTGGTCGATTCAACTGCGCGTCTGGCCGCCGACAGCATTTCGTTCGATGAACTGCCCGCCTTGGGCGCACCCGGTGCGGTCGTCAGCCAACGCCCGCTTGGCATTCTCGATGTCGAGCAGGTCGATTTCGACAATGGCGTGCGCGCCTTGCTCTGGTCGAACAATGCCGAACCTGGCCGCGTTACTGTTCGAGTACGTTTCGGCTCCGGCCAACGCGCGTTCGATGCCGATAACGCCGTCTACGCGACAATCGGTGAAATGGCGCTGGTTGGCTCCGGCTTGGGCGAGCTTGGCCAGAACGAGATCGACCGGCTGGCGACGGGCCGCAAGCTTGGCTTCGATTTCGAAATCAACGAGGGCGTGTTTGCCTTCACCGCGCAGACCCGTTCCGAAGATGTTGCTGATCAGCTGTATTTGTTCGCCGCCAAGCTCGGCATGCCGCGCTGGGATGCCGATCCGGTGATCCGCGCGAAGGCGGCGGCGGAGCTGGCTTACAACACATTTTCGACCAGCCCGATCGGCATGATCAATCGCGACCTGGAGTACCTCGTAAACAATCGCGATGCGCGGTTTGCGACGCCTGATCCGATCGCGCTGGAGCAAGTCACACCCGAAGGGTTTCGCGAGGTGTGGGAGCCTTTGTTGACGCAGGGGCCGATCGAAGTGCTGGTATTCGGCGAATTTGATCGCGATGCCATCGTGCAGAAGCTTTCCGAAACATTCGGTGCACTGCCTGCGCGTACGCCCATTCCGGCGGACGTTGCAGCGCGCGTGCCGACCTTTGCCGATGCATCAGCGGCACCGACCGTGCTCACCCATCGTGGCGACGGTAATCAGGCGGCTGCGGTGATCGCATGGCCCAGCGGCGGCGGCGTCACGAACATTCGCGAATCGCGCCAGCTCGAAATCCTCACCCAGCTGTTCAACAACCGCCTGCTCGAGGCGCTGCGTGAGCGGGCGGGGGCGAGTTATGCGCCGCAGGTCTTCTCCAAGTGGCCGACCGACTTGGAAAGCGGTGGGACGATCACGGCGCTTGCTCAGCTGGAACCTGAATTCGTGCCGATCTTCTTTGCCGAGGCCGACCGGATCGCCAAGGATCTGGCGGCCAATCCACCGACTGCAGACGAGCTTGCCCGCGTTACCGAGCCGCTCGCGCAGCTGATCCGTCGCGCATCGACCGGAAATACGTTCTGGCTCTACAATCTCGAAGGATCGACGACCGATCCGCGCCGGGTTGCGTTGCTGCGCAGTCTGCTCGCAGATTATTCGCGCACCGATCCGCAGATCATGCAGTTCCTGGCCGATCGCTATTTCCGCCAACGCACCCCACTTCGACTGGCAGTTATCCCGGAAGGGCAAACCCTTGCCGACGTCGCGCCGCTATCGATCGAAGGCGTCACAGCGGTTGGCGCCGGTGCAGGAAATGCTGCGCCGAGCGCGGCGGTGCAGCCGACAGAACAGATCATCGGACGCTGAGCTAACACCATATCTCCCGGTGATCGCGCCGGACGATCACAGCGCTCGTGAAATAATGTTATCGTAAAGCGGCGCACTGCTTTACAAATCGAACTACGCCCCGTAGCGGCGCGGCGCAGACAAATGGCTGCTCCACCAACGGAGCGCAATGCAATTGGACGGAAGTTAGAGTTTAGACGTGGCTCAGAATTGGACCCCTGACGGCTGGAAAGCCCATGAAGCGCGGCACTTGCCGCATTACGAAGACGCAGCCGAGCTGGCTGAGGCTGAGACAACCTTGCAGGCTTATCCGCCGCTGGTCTTCGCCGGTGAAGCGCGGGCGTTGAAGGCCGATCTGGCCGACGTGGCCAATGGCCATGCATTCCTGTTGCAGGGCGGCGATTGCGCGGAAAGCTTCGCCGAGTTTCACCCAAACAATATTCGCGACACTTTCCGTGTGCTGTTGCAGATGGCGATCGTGATGACGTTCGCCAGCAAGCGTCCGGTGGTGAAGGTCGGGCGGATGGCGGGCCAGTTTGCCAAGCCGCGCTCTTCACCCACAGAGACAAAAGGCGATGTAACGCTGCCGAGCTATCTCGGCGATAATATCAACGGGATCGAGTTCGATGCAGATCAACGTCGCAACGATCCCGGGCGCATGGTGCGCGCCTATTCGCAGGCGGCGGCAACGCTGAACCTGCTGCGCGCCTTTGCGGGCGGTGGGTATGCCAATTTGCGCCAGGTTCATCAGTGGACGCTCGATTTCATGGGGCGCACTGCATGGACGGACAAGTTCGCCCAGACTGCGGATCGGATTGGTGAATCCCTCGACTTTATGGAAGCCTGCGGGATTGACCCGGCTACCGTCCCGCAGCTTCAAGGGACCAGCTTCTATACCAGCCACGAAGGTCTGCTGTTGCCGTATGAGCAGGCGCTGACCCGTCAGGATTCGCTGACCGGCGATTGGTACGCGACCAGCGCGCACATGCTGTGGATCGGCGATCGCACCCGTTTCCCCGGCAGCGCGCATATCGAATTCGCGCGCGGGATCGGCAATCCGCTCGGCATGAAATGTGGCCCATCGCTGGAGCCGGATGCGCTGCTCGAATTGCTCGATGTGCTCAACCCATCGCGCGAAGCCGGGCGTATCACGCTGATCAGCCGGTTCGGCCATGACAAGGTCGAAGAGGGCCTGCCCAAACTGGTGCGCGCGGTGAAACGTGAAGGGCACCCGGTGGTGTGGAGCTGCGATCCGATGCATGGCAACGTGATCAAGTCGGACAGCGGCTACAAAACCCGTCCGTTCGATCGTATCCTGACCGAAGTGAAGGGCTTCTTTGCGGTTCACCGGGCGGAAGGCACGCATCCGGGCGGTATCCATATCGAGATGACCGGGCAGGACGTGACCGAATGCGTCGGCGGCGCGGTTGCCATCACCGACGATGCGCTTGGCGATCGCTATCACACGCATTGCGACCCACGGCTCAATGCCGAACAATCGCTCGAGCTGGCCTTCTTGCTCGCCGAAATGCTCAATGCCGAGATCAACGAACGACCTGCAAGCGCCGATGCGGCTTGATCGCCGATAGGTAATTACCCCCAGGCTGCGCTGCGCCTGCTCTTGAGCCATTGAGGCTACGGCTTCCGCACCAATCGGAAGCGGGGCCTATGCGCGACGTTCAAAGCTTTGAGACCCTTGCAGTCGGCAGTCCGCCCGGCTCGATGGCGCTTGACTATCTGATCGGACGCGATGCGCTGGTCGGTCTCAGCTTTCTGTTGGCATTGCTGGCGATGGTTGCGCTGGTGGCAGTCGTCCTCTCCCGCCGCGAAACGCGTTTCGCCGCCCGGCTGGCGCGCGAGCGAGCAGGAAAGATGGCCGAGCTGCTGCGCACCATCCGCATGGCGGAGAGCATCGCCGAACTGGGTGTGTGGCAATACGATCCCTCGACCGGGGCGCAGCAATGGTCCGATGGAATGCGTGCGCTGTTTGGCGTGGATCATGACGATGAGTTCGTGCAAGGCGACGCGGAAACGCTGCTGTTCGCCAACGATATCGACCTGATCGACAGTGTCACCGCTCACCGTGACGAGCGCCAACCATATGAACTCTGCTTCGACATCGTCGGATATGACGATGTGCCGCGCACGATTTCGGTTCATGCGTGCAATTTACCGAACGGAAATGGCGGGATCAGTCGGGTCGTCGCAGTGGTGCGCGATGTCACAAATCAGGTCGAGCGTGTGCGCGCGCTGGAACAGGATCGGGCGATGGCTGTCAAAGAAGCGCGGCAGGCGCGTGAGCTGGCCGCCACTGATCCGTTGACCGGTCTTGCCAACCGCCGCCGTGTGATGGCCGAGCTTGACCAATTCCTGTTCAAGGCTCGCAATAATCCCGAACCGCTCGCCCTGATCGTCTTCGATATCGATCACTTCAAGGCGGTCAACGATACCTATGGCCATCCCAAGGGTGATAAAGTGCTAAGAAAGGTCGCCGATATCGCCGTGACGCAGGCACGGGAAGGCGATGTCGTCGGCCGAGTTGGCGGAGAGGAATTTGTGTGGCTGATCCCCGGCGCCGACGAATCGCTTGCCCGGATTATGGCCGAACGGTTGCGGCAGGCGATTGCTCTGGGCAGCGCGGTCGGCCCGGTGCCTGCCGTGACGGTGAGCATGGGATTCGCCGAGCTGTCCAGAGGAGATACGTCGCTCTCGCTGTTCGCGCGGGCCGACAGTGCGCTCTATGCCGCCAAGCACGCCGGACGCAATCAGGTTCGGATGGCGGCCTGACCCAGTGCAGCGGCAAACGGAGCGACCGCGACCCGACATCGCAGCGCATGCCTTTCAATTGTCACGCCTTTGCGGCATGGCCTTCTGACAAGAGGCCGGCCGACCAAAGGAGGCGAACGTGCCACAATCCATGCCGAGCGGCAGTTTCGCCGGCTTCAACGATCTTGGCGAGCAGTTTCGCGCCACCCGTGCGCTGACCGAAGCTCTCGTCGCGCCACTGTCGGATGCCGATGCGACAATCCAGTCGATGGAAGACGCCTCGCCCGCCAAGTGGCACCTGGCGCATACAACATGGTTCTGGGAGACGTTCCTGCTGCGTGACCATGTGGCGGATTATCGTTTGTTCGATGCGGACTGGCCGTTCCTGTTCAACTCCTATTACGAGGCTGAGGGCGATCGGATCGCGAGGTTTTCCCGCGGTTTGCTTTCACGTCCCACCGTCGATGAAGTGCTCGATTGGCGTTCGCATATCGATGCGGCGATGGAGCCTTTGTTCGACGATCCGCGCCATGCGGATCTGATCGCGCTGGGCATCGCGCATGAACAGCAGCACATCGAGTTGCTGCTGACCGATATCAAGCACGCGCTGTTCCAGAACCCGCTTGGCCCTGCGATGTGGGATGGTTCGCCAGAGCCCGCCTTGTCCCCCGGCGGACAAGATGTCGGCTGGCACAGGCATCCCGGCGGTGTGGCGCTGGTCGGAACGGACGAAGATGGCTTCGCGTTCGATTGCGAAGGACCGCGCCACCGCGTGCTGCTTGAACCGTTCGCTCTGTCGCGCAGGCTTGTCAGCAATCGGGATTGGGACAATTTCATCGCCGATGGCGGGTACGAGAATGCGGCGCTGTGGCTGTCCGATGGGTGGGCGTGGCTTGAGGAAAACGCCGTTCGCGCGCCGCTCTACTGGCGCGACAATCAGGCCTTCACCCATCACGGCTGGCACACGCGAGACCCTGATGCTCCGGTGACGCATATCTCCTATTTCGAGGCCGACGCCTACGCCACCTGGGCAGGCGCGCGCCTGCCAACCGAGTTCGAATGGGAGGCGATCGCACGCGGGCAGGATGGCGAGGGCGCTCCACCTGCGCACAATCCATCAGGGGGCAATCAGCTTGACCACGCCACCGCCCCGCATCCGCAAGGCGGCGAAAGCTTGTTCGGCGATTGCTGGCAATTCACCCGCTCCGCGTATCTGCCCTATCCCCGGTTTCAGCCCGAAAGCGGCGCGGTGGGCGAATATAATGGCAAATTCATGAGCGGTCAGTTCGTGCTGAAGGGCGCCAGCTGCGCGACGGTGCGCGGTCATTCGCGCACCTCTTATCGCAATTTCTTCTACCCGCATCAGCGCTGGCAGTTCACTGGCCTCCGCCTCGCAAAGGACGTTTGAGACTATGACGACGCAAAAGGGCCTCAAGCTGGTTGAGCGCGATGAAGAGGGGGTCGATACAGCCTTTCGCGCCGATGTGCTCGATGGCCTTGCCCAAGCGCAAAAGGCGATCCCTGCGCGCTGGCTATACGATGATGCCGGATCGCAGCTGTTCGAGGATATCACACAGCTGCCCGAATATTATCCGACTCGTGCGGAAACCGAAATCCTGCGCGATCGCGGCGACGAGTTCGCTGCGAAGATCGGCGAGGGGCGTGCAGTGGTCGAATTCGGATCGGGCAGTTCGGTCAAGACACCGCTTTTGCTCTCGGCAATCGCGCCCAGCGCCTACGTCCCGCTAGATATTTCCGGCGATTTTCTGCGCGCAGCCGCAGCTGACTTGGCAGAGAAATTTCCGGGGTTGCCGGTCTATCCGGTGGAGGCTGATTTCATGCGGCGGGTCGAACTGCCTGCCCAGGTCGCTGACCTGCCTAAACTCGGCTTCTTCCCCGGCTCGACCATCGGGAACATGGTCGCGCATACGGCGGTCGATCTCCTCCGCAATATGCGTGAGACGCTGGATACAGGCGCGATGCTGCTGATCGGGATGGACCTGATCAAAGATGAGGACGTGCTGGTCGCGGCCTATGACGATGCAGCCGGGGTCACCGCCGAATTCAATTACAATCTGGTTCGCCGGATAAACCGTGAGTTGTCAGGCGATATCCCGCTCGATGCTCTCACCCATGAGGCGCGCTGGGATGACGACAATGCGCGGGTCGAGATGCATCTGGTTGCGGGCGAGGATATCGCGTTCAAAGTCGACGGTCGCAGCTTTGCGATGGCGGCGGGAGAAACGATCCACACCGAAAACAGCCACAAATTCAACCGACGGACTTCCAACATGCTGCTGCTTGCCGGTGGCTGGGAACCGACCGAACGCTGGCTCGATCGTGAGGACCGATTCTCGCTGATACTAGCTGAGGCAAAGCCCCCTCGCAGCGCGCCTTGACTGTGCATGAAACCACTGGCGATGCGGTGCGTTGAGCGCGCATGGACGGACAACATAGCGATATTCTGATAATCGGCGCTGGCATGGCGGGCCTTGCCTGCGCGAGCGTACTTGCCCAGGCTGGCCGGGAAGTGCGTGTGCTTGATAAAGGGCGCGGGCCGGGCGGGCGGATGGCAGCGCGGCGCACCGAAATTGCGGGCGAAACCGTTTCTTTCGATCACGGCGCACAATATTTCACCGCACGCGATCCGGTGTTTCGTGAGGCGGTCGAGGCATGGCAGAAGCTCGGCGCCGTCGCTCGCTGGCCTGCTGTTGGTGACGATGCATGGGTCGGCGCGCCGGGTATGAACGGTCCGATCAGGGCCATTGCCGAAAAGCTCGATGTAAACTGGAGCACGCGGGCCGAGCGGATTACGCGTAACGGAACATGTTGGTCTATTGCGACCGCCGATGCAGTCTTTACCGCCGATACAGTACTGATCGCGGTGCCAGCAGAGCAGGCGGGCGAATTGCTCGAATTACCGGCACCGAATCTTGCAGCGATAGCGGCTCAAGTGGAATCCGCGCCGTGCTGGGCGGTGATGGCAGGGTTTGCCGAGCCGCTCGATATCTCAGCGGATGCGTTGGGCGATCCCGACGCGGCTATAAGTTGGGCGGCCCGCAACTCGGCCAAACCGGGTCGCAGCGGTGAAGAATGCTGGGTGCTGCACGCGTCGCCTGCGCGCAGCCGGGAGATTCTTGATCTGCCCAAGGAGGACGTGGCGACGCTTTTGCTCGCCGATTTCTTCGCTCAGACCGGCGCACGGCCTGTCGAACCCGCTCATCTCGCCGCGCATCGCTGGCTCTATGCCATGCCCGCATCGATCGAAGGTGAGCCCGCGCGGTTCGATGCCGAGCACCACATCGGGATCGCGGGCGACTATCTCCATTCGCCGCGGGTCGAGGGCGCGTTCCTGTCAGGTCGCGCGCTCGCGAACCAGGTGCTCAAGCAAGGCTGACCGCCCCCATAAGGGCTAGTGGACGCGGCTGCGCTACTCGGCCTAGCTCGCTCTCAGGCAATTCTGGGAGATATTGGATGCAAGACCTGTTCGACCTGTCGGGGCAGACCGCGGTGGTGACCGGCTCCGGGCGCGGCATTGGCGAAGGGATTGCGACCCTGCTGGCGGAGGCCGGGGCCAACGTAGTCTGCGCTGCGCGCTCGGCCGATCAGATCGACCGGGTGGCCGACGCAATCAACGCCAGCAATTTATCCGGGCGAGCCATCGCGCAGGTGACCGACGTGTCGAGTGCGGAGGACATGGACGCGCTGGCCCAGCGAGCGATGGATGAGTTCGGGCGGCTCGACATCTGGATCAACAATGCAGGCGGCTCGCTGGTCTCGGCGCCACTAACCGAACTTGATCCGGCTGAATGGGACAAGACCCTCGCGGTGAATCTGTCATCGGTGTTCTACGGCGTGCGCGCGGCGGCCAGGCATATGAGCAATGGCGGCTCGATCGTGAACACATCGTCGATGGCAGGGCGCGATCCATTCCCCGGCAGCGGCCATTACAGCGCGGCGAAGGCGGGCGTGAACATGCTGACCAAGACCTTGGCGCTGGAGCTTGGCCCGCAGAAGATCCGCGTCAACGCGATCCTCCCCGGCTTCGTACCGACCGACACGGTGAAGAAGGCGCTGGATATGAAGGATGAGGATTTCGGGCCGCTGCTGGAGCAGCTTAATCTGCCCGCCGGACGATTGGGAACACCGAGGGATATCGCGGCGTGTGTGCTCTATCTGGTGGGCGGTTCCGGCGAATGGGTGACGGGACAGAACCTGTGTGTGGCGGGGACTGTTTGAACGGATGTGTGTACTGGTTCGCGTCTGAATGACTCTGCCGACTACTGAATAATTCCGCCAAGACATTGTCTTCACTTTACAATTTGTCCACGCGATCTACGGATCGGTTCCAGCCTATTAGTAACAATTTTAGTCGGTGTGCTACAATAAAGACCCAAAAACAGCCTGTATTGAATTTCATCACTTGCCGAGTTCGATAGTGAGGCAAGCGTAGATGGAGATACGATTATGGCCTTTATTCCGCATCAGCTTTTACCAGGAGCAGCGGGATTGATCGGATACGCTTCGGCAAAAATCCTGGCCCAGCAAACAGCCACACAATTCGCCGCAGTACGCGGTGCGAATGTTGGTGTTGGAGGGTGGTCCTGTTGCTCTGCCGTTGCAGTAGTTCCCTCCGCGCTTGTACCTGCGATTCCAGGACAACCGTTTGGCGTAATGTTTGGCAATTCCCGCATGCTCGGCGGCGGGTTGGCGCACGGTGCGGCTGGTGGGCATGCAGAGCGGGCCGTGCTCGGTGCGGTCAACCATCACGGACAGACGCTTCATAACTTTGGTGGTGCGGGTGGCGGGCATCAGTATGTGATGTACGTAGATTTGCAGCCTTGTGTCCCGTGTGTCGGCTGGCTTGCCGCAGCCAGCCCGGCCACCGCACCGTTTACAGGAGCCAATGCAGCCAATGCCCTTCACGTATATTGGCATTGGGTTTTAAACCCCCCGAACCCGACTCACCCTGACCACGGTCCGGCCGGTATGGCCGCGTTCAACTCCCTGGGACCCGGCGCGCAAGCCGCTGATATTGCGACCTGGTAGTCTCAAGGACTTTACTGCTAACGCCTGAAGTTCTGAAATGGTTGATTGGGGTGGCAGGGTTGGCTCCTTAGGAGCCGTCTCCGCGCTCACGCGCTCCGCCTCTGCACATTCCTTCGAAAGCAGGTTCGATCCTCTGACAGGTTGTTTTGAGAATGGTTGGCTGGGGTGGCAGGATTCGAACCTGCGCATGCCGGTACCAAAAACCAGTGCCTTACCACTTGGCTACACCCCAGCAGAGTGCGCGCTCTATAACGTGCCTGTTGGATATGTGAAGGGCTTGCGCACCTTCATTTCATGCAAATTCACGTCAATGTGGCTCTGCGGGCTGAAAGGTCGCTTTCGATCTTCTCGATCACACCGCGATCGATGCCATAGAACAGCAGCGCTGTGGCGGCCGGAATCATGATCGCTGCGGGGATCACGGCGAAGGCGATCTGGATGCCCATCAGCGCGCTTTCGCTTTGTTCTGCGCCGTTCACAAAGCCGGTGAGGTCGAGCATGAAGCCGGGCAGGGCAGAGCCAAAGGCAATGCCCGCTTTCACCGCGAAGACCGAGGCGGCTACCACCAGCGCTGTCATCTGCCGCTTCGATTTCCAGTCGATGAATTCCGCGATGTCGGTGAACATCGAGAACGACAGAACCATCAGCATGCCGAACCCGATGCCGACTGCATATTGCACAGCGGTTTGCGGCCACATGGCGTCGAGCGGCAGGAAATAGAACAACGTGATCATCGCCGCCTTGAGAACGCCCGCTGCAACCAGCAGATGCGATTTTTCGAAACGCTTTTGCAGGATGTTGCCGACAATAACGCCAGTGACCTGGCCGAACGCCAGAGCCGTCAGAAACAACGCCGTGCGATCGAGGAACAGGAATGCCGGGCTGCCATCGTCGCCGACGACGTACTTGAAGAAGAACAGCGCGCTTCCCGCCCGCGATGCGATGGCTGTCACGCCGAGAACGGCGGCAATGGCGACGGCAATCCACGGTCCGGTGCGAACGAGAATGGCGACGTCAGCTAACGGCGATCCATTGACCTGCGCAGGCGGGATGCGTTCGCGCGTGGTCGCGAATGTCGTCAGCATGCAGAAGATCGCCACCGCAGCGATGCAGGAAATCGTGAGAAGAACACCAAGAGCCTCGTCGCCTTCGCCCAGCTCCCGCACCAGTGTGGTGCCAAGCGCGCCGACCAGAATGCTTCCCAGCGCCGAGAAGAACATGCGAAACGCGGTGACGCTGCTGCGCGTGGCGGATGAGGGCGAGATCACCCCAAGCAATCCGCCATACGGGACGTTTACCGCCGTAAATGCGAGCATGCACAGCGTGTAGGTGACATAGGCCCAAATCAGCAGGGCGGTATCGCTGAGCGAATCCGGTGCGCTGAAGATCAGGATCATCGCGATGCCCCACGGCACCGATCCGAGCAGCAGATAAGGTCGATAACGACCCCAGCGCGTGCGTGTGCGATCAGCCACCAGACCCATCATCGGATCGGTGAACGCGTCGACCAGCTTCGTCAGAAGCAGCATCAGGCCGATCGCGGCCGGGGCCAGCCCGCCAAGATCGACGAAATAGTAGAGTAGAAAAACGCCGAAGAAGTTCAGCATCAGACCGGCGGCCAGATCGCCGATGCCGTAGCCCAGCTTTTCGCCGAGGCCCACATGGGTCCGATCGTCAGCCTCGGCCAAGAAATGCCTCTCTCATGGCGAGAGAGGACGGGAGGCGCAGCGATAAGTCAAGCGCTTACGCCTCCCGATCATATCGTCAGTCAGTCGAGTGTCTTGCCTTCAAAGTCGGACGCGGAGTGACGCTCGGGCAATTGTGTATCCTCATCGCCCCAGACTTTGTTGACGATCTTGCCGCGCTTCACCGCAGGGCGGGCGTTGATTTCGTGCACCCAGCGCGCGACGTTCTTATATTCGTCGATCGACAGGAAGGTCTTTGCCTCGTTGTAGATCGTTCCGAACACGAACGGGGCGAGCCATGGGAAATTGGCCATGTCGGCGATCGAATACTCGTCTCCGGCAAGGAAGCGATTGTCAGCCAAGCGCTTGTCCGCGACGTCGAAAATGCGCTTCGTTTCCATGGCATAGCGGTTGATCGGGTATTCGTACTTTTCCGGCGCATAGGCGTAGAAATGGCCAAAGCCGCCGCCGATGAAGGGGCCGGTTCCAACCTGCCAGAACACCCAGCTGAGCGTTTCGGCGCGGGCGGCGGGATCGGTGGGCAGGAATTCGCCGAACTTCTCGGCCAGGTGAACCAGGATTGCGCCGGATTCGAACACGCGGAACGGTTTGTCGCCGCTGCGATCTTCGAGAGCGGGTATCTTCGAATTCGGGTTCAGCGCGACAAAGCCGCTGGTGAACTGCGCGCCATCGCCGATATTCACGGTGTAGGCATCGTATTCCGCGCCTGCATGACCCATCTCAAGCAGCTCTTCGAGCATGATCGTGACCTTCACCCCGTTGGGCGTCGCCAGCGAATGCAGCTGAAACGGATTGTCGCCATGCGGGAGGGCTTTTTCCTCGCGAGCGCCGGAGGTTGGGCGGTTGATGCTGGCAAAGCGACCACCGGACTCGGTGTCGCTGCTCCAGACAGCTGGCGGGGTGTAGGTGGGATCGGCCATTGATGTAGCTCCTTGTTGGGAGGGGGTGTGATCTGACCCTGACGGTGAGCAAGTGGGGCATCGCGACAATCACTGCAAGCCGGAACCACGCGATGCGTTGCCGCGTTTCTCTTGCCGATGGAAAAGCTTATCTATGTCGATGACAGTCTGCCGGGCATCACCCGGCGCGGCGCGGGCACCGGCTTTGCCTATTACTGTCCCAAGGGCATTCGTATCGAAGACAGGCATGAGCGTGCGAGGTTGAACGCGATAGCTCTGCCTCCGGCCTATCGCGACGCATGGTTCTGCCCTGCTGAGAATGGGCACATTCTTGCGACTGGCTATGACGATCGCGGTCGCAAGCAATATCGCTACCATCCCGAATTTCGCACCATGCGTGAGGGTGAGAAATTCGATCAATGCGCAGCGTTCGGGCGACTGCTGCCGCTTATGCGCAAGCGGGTGCGAGAGGATCTCGAGCAGCCCCACGTGACGGAGAGCTGCGCGCTAGCTGCGGTTGTGCGGCTGCTCGATCTGAGCGCAATCCGGATCGGAAACGAGCACTACACCCAGCAAAATGGCAGTTACGGGGCGACGACATTGCGCCGCGAACATGTCGATATGGACAGCCACGGCTTCACCCTCAATTTCACTGGCAAGGGCGGGAAGGATCGCGATATCGATCTTGATGATCCGGGCCTTGCGAAAGCGATCCGGCGGATGAGCGATCTGCCCGCCGCGGATAAAGACCGCCACCTGTTCCGCTACTGCACCTCCGATCGCGAAACGCGCTCGGTAAATTCGGGTGCGGTGAATGAATATATCGGTGCGACGATGGGCGGAGACTTTACTGCCAAGCATTTCCGCACATGGCATGCCAGCGTTCTCGCATTCGAAACCTTGGTCGACGGGGACGGAGAGCTTCCGATCCGCGCCTTGCTTGAGCGTGTGGCAGAGCGTCTTGGCAATACCGAGGCGATTGCCCGCAAAAGCTACATCCACCCCGCGGTTATCGAACGGGTCGAGGGTCAGGCGCAGTGGCGCGATCAGCTTCGATTGCCGCGAAAGACACAATGGCAATCGGCAGCCGAGCGCGGGCTGATCGAATTGCTTGAGGAAAGTCCTGAAGCCGCTGAGCTGTTAACTGCATAAAGAGCGCGGGATTGCGCATTGCAGCGCAAGGGTCTGAACCCTAGAGCGCGTATTGAAGGAGACGCGCGAATGACCGCAGCCGATCAGCATTCCTTTTTCGATATGCACGCCCATGGCTTTGTCAGGGTGGCCACATCGACCCCGTGTTCGCGTACAGGCGACGTTGCGTACAACACCAAAGGCGTGATTTCGGAAGCGAAGCGGGCGAGCCAGTGCAACGTTGATCTGCTGGTCTATCCCGAGCTTACGCTCTCATCCTACGCGATCGACGATTTACTGCTGCAAAATGCGCTGCTGGATCACGCCGAACGCGCGATTGCCGATGTGGTTGAGGCGTCGAACGACGTAACCCCAGTATTGGTGATTGGCGCCCCTCTGCGTCGGACCGGCAAGATTTACAATTGCGCAGTGGTGATCGCGCATGGCGAGTTGCTTGGCGTGGTGCCCAAAAGTTACCTGCCGAACTACCGCGAATTTTATGAGAAGCGCTATTTCGCGCATGGCCGCGACTGTCAGGATCTGTGGATTGGGGTGAATGGCGAGGAGGTGCCGTTCGGGACCGATCTTGTCTTCGCTGCTGGCAACCTACCGGGCTTCACTTTCGGCGTGGAGATCTGCGAGGATTTCTGGTCGCCCAATCCTCCCGGGACGATGGCGGCGCTCGCGGGTGCGCAGATATTGTGCAACCTTTCCGCCTCGCCCATCACGATCGGACGCGCCGAAGACCGCCACCTGCATTGCCGCAGCTCATCTTCCCGCTCGATCTGCGCGTACGTCTATTCGGCCAGCGGCCACGGTGAGAGCACCACCGATCTCGCGTGGGACGGGCAGGGCGTCATCTACGAGATGGGCGCATTGCTGAAGGAAAGCGTGCGCTTCGATCTCGATGCGGAACTGTGCATCGTTGACGTCGATACCGACAAGATCGCCGGAGAGCGGATGCGCAACCAGACCTTCACCGACGCTGCCGAAGCGCATGGTCGCCCCGAAGACAGCTATCGCAGGATCGTGTTTGAACACGTCCACAAAGCGGGCGATATCGGGATGATGCGCTCGATCCGGCGCTTTCCGTTCGTTCCGAGCAATCCCAAGACCTTGGACGAGGATTGCTACGAAGCGTTCAACATTCAGGTCGATGCTCTGATGCGGCGGATTCAGGCCACAAAAGCCAAGTCGCTGATTATCGGCGTATCCGGCGGCCTCGACAGTACGCATGCGCTGATTGTTGCGGCCAAAGCGTGCGACCGGCTCGGCCTGCCGCGTACTACCATTCGTGGATACACGATGCCCGGCTTCGGCACGTCGGACGAAACACGGTCCAACGCGACGAAGCTGATGAAAGCGTTCGAGATCACCGCTGACGAGATCGATATCAAACCCCTGGCCGAGAAGATGCTCGAGGACATGGGCCACCCTTATTCCAAGGGTGAAACGGTCTACGATGTGACGTTCGAAAATGTGCAGGCGGGCCTGCGCACCGACTACCTGTTCCGTCTTGCGGGCCAGCATGGCGGCTTTGTAGTCGGCACAGGCGATCTGTCGGAGCTGGCGCTCGGGTGGTGCACCTATGGCGTCGGCGATCACATGAGCCATTACGGCGTCAATTCAGGCGTGCCGAAGACGCTGATCCGCTATCTGATCCGCTGGACGATCGAGACAGAGCAGTTCCTGCCAGAAGCCAGCGAAGTGCTGCAGTCCGTTTACGACACGGTCATTTCGCCGGAGCTTGTACCTGCGGGCGAAGATGGCGCGATCCAGGACACCGAAAGCTTGATCGGGCCGTATGAGCTCAACGATTTCTTCCTGCACCACATCATCCGCTATGGCCAACGACCCAGCAAGGTCGCGTTTCTGGCCTATCATGCCTGGAAAGATGCCGAACGCGGGCTTTGGCCAGCTGGCTTCCCGGAGCATCGCAAGAACAAATATGACCTACCCGAGGTCGCCAAATGGCTGGAGAACTTCCTGAAACGCTTTTTCGCGTTCAGCCAGTTCAAGCGGAGCGCCTTGCCGAACGGACCGAAGGTCAGCTCGGGCGGGGCGCTGTCCCCACGCGGAGACTGGCGCGCGCCGTCCGATGCAGTCGCCGACGTGTGGCTGGAGGAACTGCGTGACAGCTTGCCCGAAGGCACTCTCGCGAAAGACTGATTGCACGATACAAGAGAAAGGGCCGGAAAGCATTGCTGCTCTCCGGCCCTTTTTGCGACCCTGAAACAGGGCTGGGTTCTATCCGCGGTCGAGCGACAGGCGGCCCGGACCAAAGGCGGCCACGGCAAACATTCCGCCCGCGATCGCGAGATTCTTCAAAAACAGCGTCAGCTCGATTTGTTGCGAAAAATCGTTGTGAAATATCACTGCGGTCATCACCGTGAATATTCCGAGCGCGCCAGCGGCATAGCGAGCTTTGAACCCTGCAAGCAGCATCAGCCCGCCAACCAGTTCGAGCGCGACGGTGCCGAAATACACAAGCTCGGGCAAAGGCAGGCCAACCGACGCAATGTATCCCACCGTTCCTTCCATGCCGGTCAGTTTGTTGATGCCGGCCAGTATGAACAGCGCGGCCAGCAGAACACGGGCGACGAGCGATACGATATCCTGCGTCGCCGTGGCGCTGCCTGAAAGTACGGCGGTATCTTGGCTAAGTGTACTCATTGGAATTCTCCCAATTCGGGTAATTCAGCTGGCCACTTGTGTTCAGGCAGCCATCTGTCGGGCTGTATTCTGTGCCGCGACTATCTTCTCGTTACCATCGGTGCCCATGATGCCATCTGCGGCGACGATTTCGACGTCGGAGATACCGATAAAGCCGAGGAAGAATTTGAGCCAGCTCGACATAAAATCTATCTCGCTGCCGATCGCCGTTCCGCCAGAAGCACCCACGATGTATGCCTTCTTCCCTTCAAGCAGTCCAACCGGTCCGTTTTCGGTATATTTGAACGTCGTACCGGCGCGCGCCACAAGGTCGGCCCATGCTTTCACAGTGGCTGGAACGCCGAAGTTGTAGACCGGCGTTGCGATCACGATAGTGTCGGCGGCCTGCAATTCACCAATCAGTGTATCGGCATAGGCTGCGAGTTCGATCTGCTCGGCGGTCCGTTCGTCCTTGGCGGTAAGGCCTGCCTGAAACCGGTCCCAGCTGACGAAAGGGATGTCATTTCTCGCCAGATCGCGATTGGTGACTGTTGCGCCATTCTTCGTGGCGAGGCCTTCTATCAGCGTGCGCCCCAGCTTGCGCGAGACACTCTCTTCGTCGCGGATGCTGGCGGTGATGTAGAGGATATTGGACATTGGGATTCTCCTTGAGGGTATTCGACTATCGAAAAAGAAAAGAGCCAGCCGAGTTGGGGGGGGCTCGGCTGGCCCAAAGAGAAGACAACGCGGGATCAGGCGGCGTCAACCAGGACTATCTCGCTGTCTTCGAGCGCGGTGATGGTCACGCTTTCCAACTGTGTGATGGCGACACCGTCGCGGGCATTCGCTTCGACATCGTCCACGCGCACCTTGCCAGTGGCGGGGACGAGGTACAGGTGTCGGTCGGCCGCGCTTGGCGTGTAGGTCACGCTTTCACCGGCCTTGATGGTGGCACCCAGCACGCGGGCGTCGGTACGGATGGGCAATGCGTCATTGTCATTCGCGCTTCCGCTGGCGAGAGGCACAAAATTTCCAGCCCGATCATTCTTCGGGAAAGGCCGGGCACCCCAGCTCGGCTCACCGCCGCGCTTTTCGGGGATGATCCAGATCTGGAAGATCTGCGTATCGGTGTCTTCCAGATTGTATTCAGAATGTTGGATTCCTGCGCCCGCGCTCATGACCTGGACATCGCCCGCTTCGGTGCGGCCTTCATTGCCCATGCTGTCGCGGTGGGTGATGGCGCCTTTGCGGACGTAGGTGATGATTTCCATATCGTTGTGCGGGTGGGTTGGGAATCCGGTTCCGGCAGCGATGGTATCGTCATTCCAGACCCGTAGGCTGCCCCAGTGGACCCGTTCCGGATCGTGGTAGCTCGCGAATGAGAAGTGATGATGCGCATCAAGCCAGCCGTGATTTGCGGCACCGAGGCTCTTGAAAGGACGAAGTTCGATCATTGCGGTTCTCCTTGTGTGGAGTGGCTCATGGGTGAGCGCGCTCTGTTGGAACTGGAGATAGTCGCGATTATTTGCGCGGATAAGTACGATAAAACTTGCCAAGATGTTCGGATAATCCGAACATACGGGCCAAATGAAACTCGGCGACCCCAGTCTCGACCAACTCCGTATCTTCCTTGCCGTGGTGGAGGAGGGCAGCTTTGGCGGCGCGGCGCGGCAAATGGGCCGGGCGGTCTCCGCCATCAGTTATGGCATTGCGCAACTGGAGCAGCAATTGGCGGTCACGCTGTTCGAGCGGGAGGGCTCGCGCAAACCCGTGCTGACCGAGGCTGGCGAAGGGCTCCTTGCCGAAGCGAAGGCCGTGACCGACCGGATCGACGCGCTGCTGGCCAAAACGCGCAGCCTGCATGCCGGGCTGGAAAGCAATGTGGGGCTGGTGCTTGACGTCATGGTTCCCGGCCAGGTGACCGCCAAGGTACTCCGCCAATTTCGTGAAATGTTTCCGACAGTGGCGCTGTCGCTCAACATCGAGGGGCTCGGCGCGGTCGCTGCGTGTTTGCTGGACGAAGATGCCGAGCTGGCGATCGGCGGGCCCGTAATCGCCGACCATCCCGCGCTTGAGCGGCAGGACATCGGCGCGGTCGAGCTTGTCCCGGTGGCGTCTCCCGATCACCCGCTCGCGCAGGCGGTAGCGGCAGGGGAGGTGGAGCCGGGCACCAGCCGCAAACACTTGCAACTCGTTCTGTCCGACAGATCTTCGCTGACTTCGGGTCGCGAGTTCTCGGTCCTCAGCCCCGAAAGCTGGAGGCTCGGCGACCTCGGGGCGAAGCATTCCCTTCTGAAAGAAGGGTTGGGCTGGGGCAACATGCCGCGCGATATGGTCGCGGACGATCTGGCCAGCGGAGAATTGGTCGAACTCGACCTTCCTGAAAGGCCGGGCGAGGACGCCTATCGCCTCAGCGCATTATGGCGCCGCGACACACGGCTTGGCCCGGCGACAAGCTGGCTGATCGATGCATTTCGCGAGCAATTGGCGCTCTGCGAACGCTGACTACTCGGCGCTGCGAAGCCAGGCGATGGCTGCTGTCTTGGTGTCGAAAAAATCTACGTCGAGGCCTTTGCTCAACCGCTTGTATTGCAGTTTCATCAGAGGCGACGCCTGAACGATTGCGATCCGTTTCAAACCGAACTTCACCGCATTCTTGAGGTGGGCCTGGATAGCGTCGGCCGTATCCTTGTCCTGTGGCACGAAGCCTTCATAGTCGCCGAGTGCGTAAATCGGCTTGCGCGCCTTGACCAGCGGCAGGACCGTATCGTTCAGCTGTTCCAGAAGTTCTAGCATCCCTTCGAGTTTCCAGAAGCCGGAGCAGGAAAAGTGCACTTCGCAGTGCTCTTCCAGCAATCGAGTGGAATAGGATGTTTCGGTCGTCGCCATATCGGGACCATGCGGCAAGAGAGTAAATTATCGGTGAAACAAATAGCCTTGATTCCGTAACGTCACGGGCCGAAGACGATTGCCTCGTCACCTGCCCTCCACGGAGTGAACTTGGGCATGATGCTGGCGAACAGATCAGAGGCGAGGTGCCCTTCGAGCCACGGTTGAAGGCGCGGCAAATCCTGCGCGTCGAACCATGCGCGGTCGGTGTTGGCGAATTGGCGAATGAAGGGGAACAGCGCGATATCGGCGAGGGTACGCTTTGGACCGCAGAGCTGCTTGTGATGTTCAAGCCGCGCATCGAGATCGCGCAGGATTGCCAGCCCTTCGGCACGGTGGTCGACGTCGCCATCATCGGCTTCGTCAGTATAGCGAGTCGGGTATTTGTAACGGTCGAGATGGTGCTTGAACGGCCCATCGTTTCGCCCGATCAGCTCGGCATCATCTCCCGCCAGCCAGTCTTCGGGATCGTTCTGGCTTAGCGCCCAGCGCATGATCGCGATGCTCTCTTCCAGCACTTGACCATCGGACAGTACCAGCACCGGCACGGTCGCTTTGGGTGAGGCTTCGGCGAGTTCGGGCGGCTTGTCGGCCAGCTTCACTTCGCGCAGCTCGACTGCGATCCCGGCGATCCACAAAGCCATCCGCGCCCGCATCGCATAGGGGCAGCGGCGAAAGTTGTAGAGTGTGGGCGGCGCGTTCACGGCTTTTGCGTGGCCTCACGCTCGCGTGCGAGATCGCGTTGACGCTGACGTTCGATGTAGCGCGCCCGCTGCTCCTCGCTCTTTTCGTCGATGCAGTGCGGGCAGCTGACCCCTTCCGCGTAGTCGGGCGAGGTTATGTCCTGATCGCTGATCGGGCGGCGGCAGGCGCGGCATAGCGAATAGTCGCCGGTTTCCAGGCCATGCTTCACCGTGACCCGTTCATCGAAGACGAAGCAATCGCCGTGCCATTTGCTTTCGGCTTCGGGCACGTTTTCGAGATATTTGAGGATGCCGCCTTTCAGGTGATAGACCTCATCCACGCCTTCGGATCGCAAAAAGCTGGTGGATTTCTCGCACCGTATGCCGCCGGTGCAGAACATCGCGACCTTTTTTTTGCCGTCGAGCAACTCGTCGCGGTGCTCGCGGAACCAGGTGGGAAATTCGCGAAAGCTCTTGGTCTGCGGATCGGTCGCGCCTTCGAATGTGCCGACGGCGACCTCATAATCGTTGCGGGTGTCGATCACGATGGTGTCGGGATCTGCGATCAACGCGTTCCAATCCTCCGGCGCAACATACCGCCCGACACTGGCGCGCGGATCGACATCGGGTTGCCCCATGGTCACGATCTCGCGCTTCAAACGAACTTTGAGCCGGTTGAACGGCATTTCGGCAGCGGTCGAGTATTTAACTTCAAGTTCGGCGCAATCGGGCATGGCGCGGATGTGATCGAGCGTCGCAGCGATAGCGGAAGGCGATCCGGCAATAGTGCCGTTGATGCCCTCCTTGGCGAGCAGGATGGTGCCTTTGACGCCAGCGCTCTCGCATGCAGCGAGGAGCGGGGCCTTAAGCGCAGCGGGGTCTTCGAACGGCGTAAAGCGGTAGAGTGCTGCGACTTGGATAGGGTCAGGCACCGCTCAAACCCGCGTCACCCAGCCGTGCTGGTCCTTAACCTGGCCATGCTGCAACCCGACCAGCTTTTCGCGCATCTTCGTTGCCATCTGGCCTATGCCGCCAGTGCCGATGGTGAACTCGCCCTCCGGGGATGCTACCGTGCCGACCGGTGTCACCACCGCTGCCGTCCCGCAGGCGAGGGTTTCGAGCAGTTCGCCGCTTTCTGCCTCTTCGCGCCATTGCTGGATCGAATACGGTTCCTCGCGCACGTCCAGCCCTTCCTCGAGCAGCATCGCGATAAGCGAGGCGCGGGTGATGCCGGGTAGGATCGTGCCGGTCAGGGGCGGGGTGATGACGCTGCCATCCTTGCGCACGAAGAACAGGTTCATGCCGCCCAGTTCCTCGACCCATTTGTTCTCGATCGCGTCGAGAAACACGACCTGATCGCAACCCTTTGAAATGGCTTCCGCTTGCGGGACGAGGCTGGCGGCGTAATTGCCGCCGGTCTTGGCTGCGCCCGTGCCGCCGGGGGCCGCGCGGACATAATCCTGCGAAACCCAGATCTTCACTGGGTTCACGCCGCCCTTGAAGTAGTTCCCCGACGAGACGAGGATCACGACGAACTTGTATTGCTTCGCCGGACGAACGCCGAGAAAGGCTTCGCTCGCGAACATGAAGGGGCGGATATACAGCGAGCCACCTTCGATCGGGGGCATCCACTTGGCGTCGGTCTTCACCGCAAGCTTTACCGCGTCGAGAAACAGCTCCTCGGGTATCTCCGGCATCGCCATGCGTCGCGCGCTGTCGTTGAAGCGGGCGGCATTCGCCTCGGGTCGGAACAAGGAAAGGCCGCCATCGACGTGGGTGAAGGCCTTCATCCCTTCGAAGATTTCCTGCGCATAGTGCAGCACGCTCGCCGCCGGATCGAGCGGGATTGCTTCGCGCGGGCCGATGCGTGCCGAATGCCAGCCACCTTTCGCGTCGTCATAGTCGATCGTGACCATGTGATCGGTGAAGACGGTGCCGAAGCCGGGATCGGCAATAGCGGCCTCGCGCGCTTCGTCAGGCGTGGGCGAGGGGTGCGGGATGTGCGTGAATTCCATGGCATTGCCGGTAATATGGCATAGCGCCCAGGGCAACATTTGAGTGTTTAGTGTGCGCACGCCATCCGGCGCGCGATTTCCTCGCTCACACGCCCTTCGGGCGCGTCGCTGCGGGCGCCCGTTCGGGCTTGCGGACCCTATCGGGTCCGAACCATTCCAAGGCATTGGCTTGGTCGCGGAGCACGGCTGCGCAGCAGCCGCAAGGGCGACCGCCCGCCCGCAGGCCCGACAGGGCCGAGGAAATCGCGGCGCGGATGCGCTGCGTAAAACAAAAATTCAAATGAAAAGAGCCAGACTTCGCCCGTAGGAAGTCTGGCCCTTTCATGGTCAGCGGCCGGAAGTGCCGCTCACGAAACCTCACTCGGTAAGGAGATTACCGAATATGCTCCGTAGGGATCTTCACCGACCTCGCTACTGAACCATGAGACATCGGATCACCTCCTTTCGCGCTTGAAAGCCAAGACCTCGCCGTATCACCGGGGGCCGAGGACTGCGTTCGCCGCCGTCCATGTCCTCAATTTGAGTCACTCGTCGCCCGAACACAAGACTTGAAAAAAACTTTTCCCACGTCAGACTAATGCGCCTCCGCTCATGACAATTCGATGATGTTTCTCGCTGACGAGCGCGCGCGCGCCGTGTCTTGGGTGTGGCGATGCGCGGTCAGCGCGACACCGTTGTGGAAATCTGCAAAAGAATCGGCGGTCAGGCCGGCAGCTTTAGCGGCAATCCTCGATCACACGCGTCACTTCGGCCCATGCTGGCAGGTAGAGCGTGGCAGTGCCCTCAGTCTCGATCGCGAAGCGCCCCTTTGACAGGGCCATCGCATCGAGGATCGGGTCGCGCGCATCCATTTCGGCAGCAACGAGCGGCTGGCCGCTGTCGCGGGTGCTGGCTTCCAGAACCTGTTGCCGTGTTTCGGTGCGGATGCGCATGACCGCCGTGCCCCGATCCGATCCGAACCGGCCAATGCCGACCTTCCGGCTGTCGAGATCGCACCTGATGATCGCCTGCGGGTTCTCGATGCTCAGGCCGAACAGCGCGAACGTCTCATTGCGCTCGGCAATATAGGTCCAGTCGCCGGGAGTTTGCGGGGCGTCGAGATAGTTGTCGTAAGCGGGCTCGGTGACAGAAGCCGCTTGTGCTGCCACCTGCGCTGCGGCGCTCGGCGTGGCGTCGGGCGGTTCGGCCCCGGCTCCGCAAGCGGCGAGGCTGATGCTCAATGCGATCGTGCGGGTGAAGTTGGCAGGGTTCACTTTCATGCGTCCTCAATGCGCGCTAACGGCTGAAGGGTCCATGACCAAACCGCACAATTCCTCAAAAAAACAAAGCGGGACGAAACGCCGCGCGGATCACCTCTTGGTCGAGCGTGACCTGGTGGAAAGCCGCACGCGCGCGCAGGCGCTGATCATGGCGGGTACGGTGTTCAGCGGCGAGATCAAGATCGACAAGCCGGGACAACAACTGGCCGAAGACGCGCCGCTGGAGGTGCGCGGCCGCGATCATCCCTGGGTCAGCCGCGGCGGGATCAAGCTGGCGCATGCGATCGAGCATTTTTCGCTCGACCCCTCAGGTGCGGTGGCGATGGATATCGGCAGTTCCACCGGCGGATTCACCGACGTGCTGCTGACGCATGGCGCAAGCCACGTTTTCGCAGTCGATAGCGGGACCAACCAGCTGGCATGGAAACTGCGGCAGGATGACCGGGTCACGGTGCTGGAACAGACCAGCGCGCGGATACTCACATCCGCGCAGATCGACCGGCCGTGTGACTGGGTCGTGTGCGATGCGAGCTTTATCAGCTTGGCGAAGGTGCTCGAACGACCGCTCGACCTAGCGGCTCCCGTTTGCCAGTTGGTTGCGCTTATCAAGCCGCAATTCGAGGTGGCACGCGATGAAGTCGGCAAAGGCGGAGTGGTCCGGGATCCGGTTTTGCATCAGCGGGTGTGCGATGAAGTTCGTCAGTGGCTTGAGGGGCTTGGCTGGACCATTGAAGGCGTTGTCGAAAGTCCGATCACCGGACCGCAGGGTAATGTCGAATTCCTGATCAGCGCCTCGCGCGGCTAGGCGACCCCTTCTTCTTCCTCTTCCGGCCAATCGAGGGAATTGATCTTCGCATCGAGATCGATCGGGATTTGTGAAAGCACATCCACCCCACTTGCCTTGCTGTAGGCATCATCGCCATGTTCGGCGACCAGCTCTGCGTGCTTCGCATCGCGTTCGCGCAGCAGCTCTTCGATCTCGTCGCTATAGAGCGCCACCATCGCTGTCACAAAGCGGTTCACCAAGTCGTCTTCCTTGGTGTGATCGACATTGAACGCCGGTAGGTGCTCGATCATCACGTCGGCCGGATAGAGAAATTCGTTGGTGACGAAGCGGTTCACGGTGAACCATGAACGCGGAATCCCCACCGTGTCGATCGATAGCGCGACCAGATGAGTCACATGCGCCTTCGCGTCTTCGCCCTGGGGCGGCCAAACCTTCGGTTCGAGTCCGTCGGGCAGTTGGGTGCGATGCAGAAACAGGTGGAAATGGCCATGTTCATCCGGGTCGCGATCGCCCGGAGCATGCACGTGATAATACCAGCGCGACTTGCAGAACTCATCGCGCGCATCGGACTTGGGATAATGCTCCCAGAAATGCACTTCATCCTCGGGGACAACACGCAGCATCATGGGGCGCTGCTCTTGCGCCATTTGGGTGATCGTTTCGATGACGGTCTGAGCGGCTTGAAGTTTTTCCATCCCCTAAAGCTAGAAAGCAAAACGGCCGACCGCAACATGAAGGTGCGATCGGCCGCCAGCGTTTTTTCTAAGCGGTGAGCTTATGCAGCGTCGCACGATGCGGCGCAGCAGCCAGCAGCACAGCATGCAGCGGCACAGCAAGCGCCTTCGCAAGCAGCGGCACAGCAGCCAGCAGCACAGCACGCACCTTCACAGGCAGCGGCGCAGCAACCAGCGGCACAGCATGCACCAGCGCAAGCAGCGACGGCGGTGGAATCAGCGTCGGTGGCGCCTTCTTCAGCCGGTGCCGAGCAAGCGGCGGTGGCAACGGCGAGACCGCCGGCAACAGCCAGCATCGAAGCGAAGTTGGTCTTTTTCATTTAGGTCGTTCCCCTAATTGGGCCTGTAGCAAGGCCCCTCAATGGACGGAGGCGCAGTGGATGATTTCTTACCGCATCGCGCCCCGAATCACGGCAAGAATGTGGCAACGCTAGCAGAATGATCGGCGTCCGCACATGCCCTTAATTATGTTTCAACATTTTGACCGGTTTCTTGCCCAAGAATGCGCCGAGTTGGGTGTGGTTGGCGACGTGCGATTGGCGCGTGCCACGCATCCGTGTATCGCGCGCACCACCAGACAGCGGCGAATCGCATCGCTATTGGGGCGAGGCGATTCCCACCTGTGGGAGAGACGATGAACTTTCTGGCATCCAAAGAACAGCTGCGCGCGAGCTTTCTGCGCTGGTCGCTGTTCCTTGTCCCGCTGATCGTGCTGCTCGGGTTTCTGGGCGGGCAGTTGGGCAGCCCGCAGACCGCGTGGTTCCAGGCGCTCGAAAAACCCGCAATCTTCCCGCCGCCTGCGACTTTCGGGATCGTCTGGACCATCCTTTATGTCATGATCGGCTTTGCGCTTGCACTGGTTGTCAGCGCATGGGGCGCGTTGGGACGGGGGCTCGCGATCATCGTCTTCGCCGTCCATTTCATCGGCAATCTCGCCTGGACCGCGGTTTTCTTCGGGCTGCAAAACATGACCGGCGGACTGATAGTGCTCGGCTATGCGGTGGTGACGCTGATCGCTGTGATGGTTGCGTTCTGGCGCGTTCGTCGCGGTGCGGCGTTGCTGCTCGTGCCATACCTCGCATGGGTCTGCTTTGCGACAGCGCTCAATTACCAGTTCATCGCACTCAATCCCGACGGGGGTGTTGAGGGTGAGAGCGGTGCGGTCGAACGAGTCACGTTATAGTCGCTCCAGACTGGACAAATTTCGACCCCGTCGCCACATAGCGCACATGCAAAGCGAAAACCCGATCATCGCCGACTTCGTCAAACTCGCCAACAGCGCTGCTGGCACCATGGCCGGTATGGGACGCGAAGCGCGTGAGAGCGCGCGTGAACGCCTGCGTGAGGCGATGGGCGGCATGGATTTCGTCAGCCGCGAAGAATTCGACACGGTCAAGGCGATGGCGCAAAAGGCGCGCGAACAGGCCGATGCTCTGGAGGCGAAAGTGGCCGAGCTCGAGGCCAAGCTTTCGGGCAAGTAAGCCGCATCTCCTGTCGCATTGCGCAGGATTGCAACGCCCTCCTGATCCTCTAAGGTCCGGCGCTTCACCCGCTGCCCAAAGAGGTATTCCATGATCGGCCGCACGATGTTTTTGACCGCAGCTACGCTCGCGGTTCTCCCGACACTCGCTCAGGCGCAGGAAGCGGAGGAGAGCTTCGGCGGAAGCAAGGGCGCGGACATGTCGATCGAGGCGATGGAGCCCGATGGCGGGGACGTGACGATCGGACGCGCGGGTGAGTATCCAGCCGACATTGCGCGTTACCTCCTTGCGAACGGCGCGGGCGCGGCGAACCTCTCACCCGACAGTAAAACGATTGCGTTTGCGTGGGACGTGACTGGTGAGAGCGAGCTTTGGATCATGCCTGCGAGTGGTGGCCAGCCCAAACAGGTGACGTTCAAAACCGGGGTATTCGCTCCGGTCTGGACGCCTGACGGCTCTCGCTTGTTTTATGCGGCTGATCGTGATGGCAACGAACAGCCCGGATATTTCACGGTCACACCGGATGGAAAGATCGAGACCGAGGTTCTGCCAGCTGCACGCGGCGACTTCCGGCAGTTTGGCGATTTCGCCGCTGATGGCAGCTTCGTCTACGCCTCGACCGCACGCGGAACCGGTGTGTTCGACATCTATCGCGGCACATTGGATGGCGAGAGCGATTTGGTGATCGAGGCCGAACTGGGATTGATCCCGCAATCGATCTCTCCCGATGGCAAATACGCGCTGGTTACCGAAGCGGTGGGTGAGGATGCCAACAACCTCTACCTGCTTGACCTTCGGACGAAGCAGATGACCACTGTCTCCAAGCCACCAGTCGAAGAGCGAGCCGAACATGTGCTGGGCGGATTTGAGTGGATGCCCAATTCATCGGGTTTCTACTTCGCGACCAATCGCGACCGAGAATTCAGCATGCTCGCCTTTTATAGTCTGGACGGCGGCAGCTTCGAGCGCGTCTTAGAGACAGAACGGGATGTGGAAAATCTCGAGCTTTGCGGTGCAGGGCCCGCAGGCAGCTATCTCTATTGGACCGAGAATAAGGATGGCTTCGACACCTTGCATGGCTGGCACACCGCGGAAAAACGCCCGATTGCAATGCCGCAGCTTCCAGAAGGCAACTATTACCTCGACTGCGAGGCGGATGGGGAATTGCTGGTTCGCGTTAATGGCTGGCAGACGCCCGGCGAGTTGTGGATGACAAATCCGGTGGCTGGGAGTGCGCAGAAAGTTTTCAGCGCAAACCTCGCCGGGCTTGATCCTGACCGTCTGGTTCGCCCGCAGGTGGTACGTTACCCTGCACGCGACGGAGTGGAGCTACAGGGTTTGCTGTACCTACCGAGTGGTACTGCGTCCGACGACAATGCGCCCCCAGTGGTATTTTCAGTCCATGGCGGCCCCTCCGGACAATCACAGGCTCGGTTCAACGGTGTCGCGCAATATCATGTCGCGCGCGGTGTGGCGGTATTTGAGCCGAATATTCGTGGCTCGATCGGTCTGGGGCGGACCTATTCAACGCTCGATGACCGGGAAAAGAGGCTCGACTCGATTCGCGATCTGGTCGACCTCAAAAACGCACTGGCCGCCGATGGCTTGGTCGATGGAGATCGTGCGGCGGTGATGGGCGGATCGTATGGGGGATACGCCGTCAACGCCGTGCTGGCCGAATATCCTGGCGAGTTTGCCGCGGGAATCTCGCTGTTTGGGGTCGCCGATTGGGTGACCGCGCTCGAAATCGCCTCGCCCGCGCTCAAGGCGTCCGACCGGATCGAATATGGCGACATCACCGAGGACCGATGGAAGGAATATTACACGGTCAACTCGCCGATCCGCAAAGCCGATCAGATCAATGTGCCGGTGCTTTATTCGCACGGCGTTATGGACCCGCGCATCGACATCTATGAAACCGAAGTGATGGTCAAAACGCTGCGCGCCAACGGGATCGAAGCACCCTTCGTGCGTATTCCCGACGAAGGGCACGGCTGGCGCAAACTCTCCAACCAGCTGTTCTACTACCGCAGGCAGGCCGAGTTTATCGAACAGCAGCTGGGCCTTACCCAAGGGGAATGAACCTTAGCGCGCCCGCCATTCTGGTCGCTTCGCGTTCGCATGGTGAAACGGCGTCCATCGCGCGATTGCTGACCGAGGAATACGGGCTGGTGGCAGGCTATGTCGCCGGTGGGCGCGGGCGGCAATTGCGGCCTGTGATGATCCCCGGCAACCGGGTCGCGCTGGAACTGCGCGCCAAGTCCGACAGCCAGTTGCCCTTTGCGCGGGTAGAGCTGGAGGAAAGCCGCGGTCCATGGATGACCGAACCGCTGCCGGCTTCTGCGATCAGCTGGGCTTGTGCGCTAACGGCCAGCACCTTGCCGGAACGCAACCCGTATCCCTCGCTCTATCAGGCGCTTGAAGGACTGCTTTCGGCGATCTGCAACGCACCCTCTGCGCGTGGATGGCTGACGGCACTTGTGGCCTATGAAACGATGCTGCTGCGCGAGTTGGGTTATGGCGGGCAGCGCTCGGACATGGAGGGCGATCTCGACGTTCAGTTCGAGGCTTTTCGCCAATTGCATAAACCACTGGCGCGCTATCTGCTTGCTGATACCAAAGGCGATGTTATGGCCGCGCGCGTTTTGTTGGGTGAGCGGCTCGCCCGGATGGTGAAGTGAGACATTGCCCATGAAAATCGCGGTATTGCCCGGCGACGGGATCGGCCCTGAAGTGACGCGCGAAGCGGTGCGGGTGCTCGAAGCGCTCGACCTGCCGGGTCTGACACTGTTCGAAGGCGATGTCGGCGGGATCGCCTATAAACGCCATGGGTTGCCTCTGCCCGACGAGACATTGACGATCGCCCACTCCTGCGATGCGATATTGTTCGGCGCGGTGGGCGATCCGGAATGCGATGGCCTGGAGCGGCACCTGCGCCCTGAGCAAGCGATCCTGGGTCTGCGCAAGGAGCTGGGCCTGTTTGCAAACCTGCGCCCTGCCAAAGTGTTCGCAGGGCTGGAACATCTCTCCCCGCTGCGCTCCGAAATCGCGTGCGACCTTGACATGCTCATCGTGCGCGAGCTGACGGGCGACGTCTATTTCGGCGACAAGGGCGAGCGCGAGACACCCGAAGGCGAGCGCGAGGGGTGGGACATGATGTCCTATTCCGCGCCAGAAGTTCGGCGGATTGCCGAGGTCGCTTTTCGCGCAGCAGGGGCCGGGGGGCACGGCCTGACCAGCGTCGATAAAGCCAACGTCTTGGAGACCAGTCAGGTCTGGCGCGACACCGTGATCGACGCGGCCAAGGCCCATCCCGACATCCCGCTCAACCACATGTATGTCGACAACGCCGCCATGCAGATCATCGCCAACCCGGCGCAGTTCGGGGTGATTCTGACCGGCAATCTGTTCGGCGATATCCTGTCCGACCTTGCGAGCGCGGCGGTCGGCTCTATCGGCCTGTTGCCGAGCGCGTCGATGGGTGAACGCCAGACCGATTACGGCACGTTCGGCCTTTATGAACCGATCCACGGAAGCGCTCCGGATATTGCAGGGCAGGGCAAGGCGAACCCGATGGCGACCATCTTGTCGGCAGCGATGATGCTGCGCCATTCGTTCGGGCGCGAGGCGCAGGCTGCACGCATCGAAGCTGCGGTTTCCAAGGCTTTGGCCGACGGCATTCGCGGCGGCGATCTGGGCGGCGAGCACGGGACGCAAGCCATTGGCGATGCGGTGTTGGAGCGGCTTTGAGCCGCAGCACCCGATGCTCGAACTCGCGATCATCCTGCCGACCCTCAACGAAAGCGGGAATCTTGCCCCGTTGGTCGATCGGATCGAGCGGGCGTTGGGTGCAGAGGGTTGGGAAGTCCTGATCGTCGATGACGACAGCAAAGACGGCACTGCCGACGAAGCCCGCGCGCTGGCGCTGAGCGACCGGCGGGTGCGGGTGATTCAGCGGATCGGACGGCGAGGGCTGGCGAGCGCGGCGATCGAAGGGTTCTGCGCGACCGCTGCGCCTTACGTCGCCGTGATGGATGCCGATCATCAGCACGATCCCGGGCTGCTACCGCAGATGCTTTCAAGCCTCAAAGCCGCAGAGGCGGACATCTGCGTTGCCTCCCGCTTTGCCGAAGGAGCCAGCACCGCCGATTGGGCCGCGCCTGAACGCGAGAAACTGTCGAGCATGGCCAATGCGATGGCGCGGCGGCTTACCGGGGTCGATCTGAGCGATCCGATGAGCGGGTACTTCATGCTGCCGACCGCGACCGCACGCGCTCTGGTGCCGCGGCTTTCCGGGATCGGGTTCAAGATCCTGCTAGACTTGCTCGCGACATCAGAGACGCCGTTGAGGGTGAAAGAACTCCCGCTGAAATTCGCCGCGCGCCGCGAGGGCGAAAGCAAGCTCGACCGCGCGATCCTGTTCGATTTTCTCGCCGGCCTCTATGACAAGACGCTGGGCCGCGTGATCCCGACGCGGTTTGCCTTGTTCGGCACGGTCGGCGGCTTGGGTGTGATCGTCCATATGGCGGTGCTGGCCAGCCTGCTGTTCGTGTTCGAGGAAGCGTTTACCCTCTCGCAAACGCTCGCGGTGCTGAGCGCCATGAGCTTCAATTTCTGGCTCAACAACTGGCTGACCTATCGTGACAAGCGCCTGACCGGCTGGGGCGATGTGCTGCGCGGATGGGCCGGGTTCTGCTTAACCTGTGCAGTCGGTGGCTTCGCCAATGTGGCGGTCGCGACTTTGCTGGAAAGTGAAGGCGTGTTCTGGGCGCTCGCGGCACTATGCGGCATATTGATCGGATCGGTATGGAATTTTGCTCTATCCAGCCGGTTCGTCTGGGGCAGGTATTGATTGGTGTGCAGTTTTGCCGAACGCGAATGAGATTTTGTCGGCAACGCAGGACTGATAGGGTATGTCCGCCGTAACTGCGAGCATGACCCTAGGCATCATTCGCTGGAGTGCGAGCCGCTGATCGGATGATAGATCTTGTCGCGGCGCAAACCTACAATCAACAAATTTCCCTGCGCCATCTACCCGGCAACTGAAGTCTACATCTATGGGAAATGGAATGATTCGATCGATGTGAGATGGATAAGCACGCGCTAACCTGTCTTCATCGATCATCAAATTTCCCTGCGGATTCGGGCAATTGAAGCCTTCTCCTGCCGCTTCAGTGGGCACCACAAGTAGAAGGAGGACGTAGCCTCTTTTTATCACCTCCACCCCTCGATCCACGCCCAGTCGAGAAAGCTCATCGGCGTATCGAGTGCGCCCGCAGTCATGATCTTGAAGAACCCAGCGAAGAACGCAGCACTCCCAGTGAGCACCACATAGCCGATCCAGCGAAAGTGGCTGCGGTAGAGATCGCCCAAAGACAGCGCGAGAGCCGCCAACAGGAAGCAGCTCGGCATCATGTAGTGGTAATAGAACTGCACCGGCTTGTTCGCGATCAGCCACAGGCCGAGGCTGACTGCAAAGCCGACAAACGTCGCAAGCTTCGCCCAATCGCTGCGATACAGGCCGGTCACAAGGCACCATAGCAACGCGGGCAGCCCCAATAGCATCGTCAGCGGATTTCCGATCAACAGCACCCCGCGCTGTGCGTTGTCGGTGAACTCGTAAAGATACCAGATGCCGCGGGTGTTCAGCACCCATTGCTGCCACGTGCTCTGATACGAATGCGGCTGGATCACCGAGGATTGCAATTCGAACATTTCGACATGCAGCCCGATCAAGCCTTGCTCCGCCAGAGGAGAAGCGGAAAACCGATCGCCAAGCCAATAGCCCGGCAAATAGGTGAGGGCGTAGACCGCGAGCGGCACGACACCGAGCCACACAAACGCCTCCAGCAATGAAACTCCCGGAACGGGGACGCCGCGTCGACTGGTTAGCAGGCGTCTGCGACCGGCGGACAAGCGCGCTGCGAAAAAGGTCAGTCCCGGCAGCATCGCCAGCGGCACGGCGTTCCATTTCGATCCGAGCGCGCAGCCGATTGCAACACCCACAACCGCCAGCCGCCAGCGTCCGGTCTCAGGCTTGCGAATGGCGGCGGCGAAAAACCACGCGGCAATGGCGAGGAAGGCTGCCATGAAGATGTCTAGCATCGCGATCCGCGCGTGGACGAAGAGATGGAACCCGGTCGCCAGCAACACACCGAACGCGATCGTCGCAAACCGGTCTTCGCTGGCATTCCAGAGCGCACGCATGCTCGCTCCGACAGCGATTGTCCCCGCGATCAGGGACATGATGCGCCAGCCCAACGGAGTGTCCCCGAACAGCCAGATGCCCAGTGCAATCAACTGTTTACCGAGCAAAGGGTGCTCACGATTGAGATAAATCCCGCCGTCCCCGAGCAACGCCAGCATCTCACGCGCAGCGGGAAGGTAATGCACTTCATCGAAATAGGGCGCGGACGGGATCGTCAGCCGGATGGAGGCCAGCGCGGCAAAAATCGCAGGGACGACGAGGCACCAGACCCAAGGATCGCGCGGACCCTCCGCGTGGGGGACGGTCGGCTCAACTTCCAGATTGAGAGCAGGGGCAGTAGCCGTAGACATCGCCGGAGCGCTTAGGAAAGCGGCTCCGGCGGGACAAGGGTTATTCAGGCAGCAGCGGTAGCGGTAGCCGAGCTATTTGCGGTTTGATTTTCCAGCCAGAACAGCCGCGCGATCATTGCGAGCAGTCCGATGCTGGCCGTGCCGCCCACCAACAAGAACCACGGCACGAGGTTCATGTTCGCAGCGCGCGCTCTGGGCGCGATGAAGAACAACGCGATCCCGACACACATGACCAGATCCCACCACACCTGAATGCCGGTGAGATTGGCGGAATGGTTGGTGAAGAACATGACCACACCTTCCTGCGCGATCTGTACGGCCGTGTAGGCCCCGAAACCGGCAGAGAGCATGGCGGCGAGCGTGGCATTGCCATGTTCCGGCTTCGCCAAAAGGATGTAGATGATAGCGACACCGCCGAGTATCAGTACGGCGAAGAATGTGATTTGCAGGACGTCCATGGGTCGTTCTCCGGATAATATGTAGCGAGTGCTACAAAGACTGGTAACGCAATGTAGCGCTCGCTACAAGAGAAAAATGACCAAGACGTCCCTTTCGCGCGACACGCTGCTGCCAAAGCTCGCCGCCCATGTTCTCAATCACGGGTTAGGCGGGGCAAGCCTGCGTCCGCTGGCAAAGGCTGCGGGCACCAGCGACCGGATGCTGATCTATCATTTCGGCAACAAGGAACAGCTGGTCGCTGACCTGCTCGAACACATCGCGGGCATCTATTCGACCGCGCTCGACGCGGCGATGGGGGGCGAAAAGCCGAACACCCGCCGCGAATGCTTCGACCGTATCCTAAAACAGGGGCGCCACCCGATGATGCAGCCTTTCATGGTTTTGTGGTGGGAGATCGTTGCAGGCTCTGCCCGCGGCGTTCCGGGCTATCGCGAAGCCGCGGACGCGATGATGACCAAACAGCTGGCCTGGCTCGAAACCCAGCTGCCCGAAGACGATCCCGATCCAGCGGGCGGGGCGCGTTATCTGATGACGCTGCTCGAAGGGACGTTGATGCTTGGCGTGGTCGGGCATGAGACCACTGCGAGCGAAGGTCTGCTTGCGAGCGACCTCTCTGGCTCCTAAGCATTCCGGCGATGAAAAAGACCACCGGAATGGATCGCGCTGCGACGCGCAAATGGCGGCCTGCAACGCGTGCGGTGCGTGGCGGCACCTGGCGCAGCGAACATGGCGAGACGAGCGAGGCGCTGTTCCTCACCTCGGGCTACACTTACGACGACGCGCAGACGGTTGCCGACAGGTTCGCAGGCGATGCGGAGGGCATGACCTATTCGCGGCTGCAGAACCCGACCGTCGCGATGCTGGAAGAACGGATCGCCTTGCTCGAAGGGGCAGAGGCGTGCCGCGCGCAAGCAAGCGGCATGGCGGCAATGACGGCAGCGTTGCTGTGCCAGCTTTCCGCCGGGGATCACTGCGTTGCCGCGCGCGCGGCGTTTGGTTCGTGCCGCTGGCTGGTCGATACGCTGCTTCCGCGCTTCGGGATTGAAACCACGGTGATCGACAGCGCCGACAATGCCGCATGGGAAGCGGCGATCCGGCCTAACACCAAGGTTTTCTTCTTCGAAACGCCCGCCAACCCGACGCTCGATATCGTCGATCTCAAACATGTCTGCGACCTTGCGAAGGCGCATGGCATCACCACGGTGGTCGACAATGCCTTTGCCACTGCCGCTTTGCAGCGCCCGATGGAATTCGGCGCGGATGTCGTCGCCTATTCCGCAACCAAGCTGATGGACGGGCAGGGGCGTGTGCTCGCGGGCGCGATCTGTGCTTCCGAGGAGTGGATTTCTGAAACGCTGATGCCGTTTCAGCGCAACACCGGGCCGACCTGCTCCGCGTTCAACGCGTGGGTGGTTCACAAGGGGCTGGAGACGCTGGAACTGCGCGCGCATCGGCAAAGCGAGAATGCGGTTGCGCTGGGCGGCTTTCTGGAACCGCGCGTCTCCAAAGCTGGCGGCCACATGCTGCATCCGGGCCTGCCCAGCCATCCGCGTCATAATCTTGCGCTGGCTCAGATGGATATGACCGGTCCGATCTTCGCTTTCGATGTCGGCACGCGCGAGCGGGCTTTCAAAATTCTCGATGCGCTCCAACTGGTCGATATCTCGAACAATATCGGCGATGCGCGCAGCCTGATGTGCCACCCGGCGTCCACAACGCACGCCAATATGGGCGAGGACGCACGCGCCGCCATGGGCGTCACCGAAGGGTTGCTGCGGATCAATGTCGGCCTGGAAGACATCGCCGACGTGACCGATGATATGGATCGGGCGCTAAGCGCGGCGGGGATTTAGCTCTCGCAAGCTACTCCGTCATTGTCGCGGTCCAACCCACGCCGATAGCCGGGTTCACCGCGACGAATATTGCGACGGCCATCCGCACGTGCCGCAGCGCAGCTCGCATAGTAGACATCGCCGTCGATCGATTGCCCTCGCGGCATTGGCTGAGTGGCGCGTGGGTTGCGGTGACAATGATAACCACCGGTCTTGCGGTTGTTGTGGCAGCCTTCTTTGTTGAGGCCACCCGGATGCGCCATGGCCGTAGGGGCGGCGAGTGCATAGAGCGCTAGCGCTGCAGATGCCGCTGCCATCAGTGTCGCTGTTCGCCAAAGCATGCCCGTCCCTACCACATGTGCAAAGCTCAGAAGTTAACGCACCACGCAAAAGGCCGAGACAGCGGTGGTACCCGCCATCTCGGCCTTATGCACATTGCTTCCCAATAGGGTCGCTTGGAACGACAAATCAGGGAGCACTGCCCCCTGTTCGGGCGACGAAGACAAGTGCAATTTGGCTGACGGCGCCTAACAAACCGAACAGAAACGCGGGTAATGCGAATTTAACCAAGATTGCGACAGGGCCGGGCTGACTGATGACGCGGTGGTTGTGCATTGCAACATAACGCTTTACACGGCGCACAATTCAAGCCGGAACACCAACCGGCTCAGCACACATTTTTGGACACTCGGTATGATTGCAGACCGCTCCTTTGCGGCTACTTTTCGGCGTGACTGGCTGGCTCAGCCGCGCGCGGATATCCTTGCGGGTATCGTCGTTGCGCTCGCGCTGATCCCCGAAGCGATTGGCTTCGCCCTGATCGCGGGCGTCGATCCGAGCGTCGGGCTGTATGCAAGCGTCGCAATTGCGATGGTGATCGCTTTCACCGGCGGGCGTCCGGGGATGATCTCGGCTGCGACCGCGGCTGTAGCGGTCGTGGTGATCCCCCTGGTCGATCAATATGGCGTGGACTACCTGTTCGCTGCGACGATCCTGATGGGTGTTTTCCAAGGTATCGCGGCACTGCTGCGGCTCGACCTGCTGATGCAGTTCGTCAGCCGCTCGGTCATCACCGGGTTCGTCAACGCGCTCGCGATCCTCATCTTCATGGCGCAGATCCCGCAATTGCTGCCGGGCAATGAAGGTGTGACGATATGGACCTACGCGATGGTCGGCGTGGGTCTCGCGATCATTTACGGCTTTCCCCGCATCACCAAGTCCGTGCCAAGCCCGCTTGTCGCGATTGTGCTGCTGACTGCGGCGGCGGTGTTCTGGGGGCTGCCGGTCAACAATGTCGCGGGCGAGGGTAAGCTGCCCGAAGGCCTGCCGGTGTTCGCTTTGCCCGACGTCCCGCTGACTTGGGAGACGCTCACGATCATCGCGCCGTACTCGCTGACGATGGCAGCTGTCGGTCTGCTCGAAAGCCTCCTGACCGCGCAGATCGTCGACGACATGACGCATACCGACAGCGACAAGCGCCGCGAAAGCGGTGGTCAGGGCGTTGCGAACATCGTCGCGGCGTGCTTTGGCGGGATGGGCGGTTGCGCGATGATTGGGCAATCGGTCATCAACGTGGCATCGGGCGGTCGCGGGCGGCTTTCAACTTTCACCGCGGGGGCATTCTTGCTGTTCCTGCTCACGGTGCTGGGATCGTATGTCGGACAGGTGCCGATGCCCGCGCTGGTTGCGGTGATGATTATGGTGTCGATCGGGACGTTCAGCTGGAATTCGATCCCCAATCTGCGCCGCCACCCGCCAAGCAGCTCACTCGTCATGATCGCCACCGTCGTGGTGGTGGTGTGGACGCATGACCTCGCGCTCGGCGTGCTGGTTGGCGTGCTGCTGTCGGGCATCTTCTTCGCCAACAAGGTCCGCAACCTGTTCACGGTCGAGCGTATCCGCCGCCCCCACAGCGCGGTCTATGTCGTGACCGGCGAAATCTTCTTTGCCAGCGTCGACAAGTTTCAGGACGCGCTTGGCCCGGAAAGCAACTACGAGGACGCCGCGCACAATGTCGTGATCGACGTGTCGAAGGCGCATTTCTGGGACATCTCCGCGATTGGCGCGCTTGAAAAAGTGATCGACCGGATGCGCCGCAACGGTCGCCACACCCGCGTGGTCGGGTTGAATTCGGCCAGCGCCGACTTGTTCGACAAGTTCGCGCTCGAAGACCGCACCGGGATCGAACTGGGTCTGGCGCCGCATTGATTTTTGCGAAGGCGCATCCGCGCCTTCGTCCTCGCTCGATGCGCAGCGGAGCTGTGCCCGCTGCGGGCGCGCGGTCGCGCTTGCGGCCCACGGGCCGTTATAGTCAGTCTGCAAGTCAGACTTGCAATGATTGTACGAGCATGCGAGCCACGCTCCCGGAAATAGGGAGAACACTCGCATGGCCAATCGCGTCGAACTGATTTTCGATTTCGTCAGTCCCAACGCTTACCTTGTGTGGTGGCCGCTGCGTGATGCGGTGAAGCGCACCGGGGCGGAGCTGGACGTTACGCCGGTATTTCTCGGCGGGATGCACAAGCTGACTGGCAATGCACCGCCGATGATCCGCGACGCCGATGTGAAGGGCAAGGTCGAGTATTCGATGCTCGAAATGCGGCGATTTATCGACAAGCACCAGCTGACAAAATACAAATTGCACCCGCAGTTTCCCTTTAACTCGATCACGCTGCAGCGGTTGCTTTTTGCCGCCGATCAGGACGGGCGCGGGGTGCAATTCGTCGAAGGCTTGCTGCCTGCGATCTGGGAACAAGGGATCGACATCAACGATCCCGACGCCCTGGGCGGAGCAATCGCAGCGCAGGGTTTCGATGCGCAAGACCTGTTCGCGCGCTCACAAACCGACGAGGTGAAACAGGGCCTCATCGCCAACACAGACAAAGCGGTGGAGCACGGCGCATTCGGCATCCCCACGATGTTTGTCGGTCCAAAAGACGGCGAGACCGAGATGTTCTTCGGCAAGGAACGGTTGGGACAGGTCGAGGAAGAGTTGGCGGCGGGTTAGGCTTGCGTTTGCGATCGTTATTCATAGGTTTGGCTCCGCGATTCGACGCAGACGAACGCATAAGGGGGCTTTATGAAGCGGCTGATTGCAGCCTTGGTTATGGTACTTGCCGGCGCGCAGGTGCAGGCGCCAGCTCACGCTCAAATTGAGCGATTGGAAGACGTTGTGACCGGCGACCAGCCGCCGATCATCCTGACCGAAGATTTCGCCGAAGGAACCGCCTTTCGACATTTCGCTATGTCGCCTGATGGATCGCGGTTCACGATCATCCGCGAACTCAGCGGCAAATCGGAACTTCTCGTCCTAGATGCCGCAACCCGCTCGGCCACTCAGCGCGCAGCCATGCCCGAAGACAGCACAATCAATTGGGTCAGGTGGGCGGGTGAGCAGAAGCTCGTGATGTCTGTCACTACAGCTTCAAAGATGTACGATGTGACAGTCCGTTCATCGCGACTGCTGGTCCAGCACCTTAATGGAAAAGGCGCTTACTTCCTCGAAGTTGATGGAGGCGTATTCGATGGTGACGACTTGATCCATTTGGCGAAAGACGGTTCGTACGCGCTTGTCTCTGTCCCGAGGGATCGGGGCGATTATCCCTCGGTCTATCGGTATGAATTGGAGCCGGGTGGGGAGAGAAAGCGTATCATCAGGCCTAAGCCTGGCGTTTGGAACTGGTACGTTGACAATGATGGCGTGGTGCGCATGGGGATGGGCTGGGCCTACAAGAAGTTGCGCGTTTACTATCGTGCAGATGATGATGGCGATTTCGAGCTTATCAATCGCCTTAAACCGGATGAGGACGGTAAGACCCGATTTTGGAGCGTTGTGCAGATCC
Organism: Pseudomonadota bacterium; assembly: GCA_039033835.1. Lineage (GTDB taxonomy): Bacteria > Pseudomonadota > Alphaproteobacteria > Sphingomonadales > Sphingomonadaceae > Erythrobacter. Next base: position 34,324 of record JBCCBW010000010.1, on the reverse strand, counting down.
TATCCGGTTCGGGTAAAGGCTACATCCTTGCCGAGCGGGACGATGGCCGAGTGGGCATACAACTATTTGATTTCGTCGCCGGCGAAAAGGTCGAGGATTTCTATTTCAATCCTGATTGGGATGTCGACCGGGTCTGGCTTAACGAGGATGGCTCTCCGCTTGCCGCGTTCTACACCGATGACCGCAGGCAGATCGTCTGGTTCGATGAGGAACTGGGTAAGCGGTATCGTCAGCTGAAACAGGCTTTGGGCCAGGACGTGGTTCAGATCATCACGCGATCGGACAACAACGAACGGATGCTGATTTGGGCGGGAAGTGAGTCCGATCCAGGAGCCTTTTACGTTTTCACGCCGAGTGAGCGAAAACTCGATATCTTTGCCAATGCCCGTCCAGCGCTCGATTTTCGCTCGCTGGCCAAACCCAAGCCTTTCAAATACACCGCACGAGATGGGCTCGAAATTCCAGGCTATCTTACCCTGCCGCCAGGTCGAACGGCACAAAACCTCCCGCTAATCATCTTGCCGCACGGAGGCCCCTACGGGGTGCGGGATGAGTTGGCATACAACGACGAAGTGCAGCTGCTTGCCAATCGCGGTTACGCGGTGCTGCAGCCAAATTATCGTGGCTCGGGCGGTTATGGTGATGCATTTTTTGAAGCCGGTACCGGTGAAATCGGGCGCGGCATGCAAGATGATCTTGATGATGCGATGGATTGGGCGGTTGAGCAGGGAATAGCCGATCCTGAACGGGTTTGTGTCGTTGGCGCCTCCTATGGCGGTTACGCTGCGCTTTGGGCCGTCTTGCGCAATCCGGAACGCTATCGCTGCGCGGCCAGTTGGGCCGGGGTCACCGATTGGGACAACATCATCAGATACGATAGTCGGTACTTGTCCAGGTCTGGCGGCAGAAGGTGGCAAGAGCGGATAGCAGGCGACAGGGACTTCGATCTCAAGTCCGTTTCGCCAGTCTTTCGAGCCCGAGACCTTTCTCGCCCGGTTCTGCTTGCGCATGGTTCGGCCGACAAGAACGTCCCTGTCTGGCAGTACGAAGACTTTGAAAGAGCGAGTCGAAAAGCCCCTGTTCCGCCGACGACTCTGTTGATTGAGGACGAAGGGCATGGGTTTTCCAACCCCGAAAACCTAAAGCGGTGGTTCGACGCACTTGAAGCATTTCTGCAAGAGCACAACCCACCAGATGCCTCTGAAAAGGTGGCGGTTTCGTAACGACATGCCCGTTTCCGCACGGCGATGTCCAGAATAGCGTGGGCAGGAACGGGCGTAAGCGCGGTGAGGGAATTGTGTAATCGGTGGGATACAGCGTGGATTAACCGCGTTGGTGCTCTTGTGGGTGGGCCGATAATTGTTACCTTGGAAGCGATATGAAAGAGCTGTTCCAACACGCTGCCGTCACGGACGGCGTTACCGTCCGGGTGGCGGTTAATTTCCTGCCCGAACAATCCCATCCCGAGGCGGGTAAGTGGTTCTGGGTCTATCATATCCGGATCGAGAACGGATCTCATGAGACGCTTCAGCTGCGCACCCGGCATTGGCGAATCACCGATGCGCGCGGCATGGTCAATCATGTCGATGGCGAAGGTGTGGTGGGCGAACAGCCTCGTCTGGAACCGGGCGAAAGCCACGATTATGTCTCCGGTTGCCCACTCACTACGCCGCATGGATCGATGGAAGGGTTCTACACCTTCCTGCGCAGCGATGGTTCGCCTATCGAAGTGCGTATCCCGTTCTTCCCGCTTGCGGCACCGGAAACGGCTGACGGTCGCTCGTCGGCCTGATTGCTGCGGTTCTTGCGACATTCGTGCTAGAACCGAAGCTTGCAGCACGCTGCGCGCGGCCTTAAGCGCGCTTTTGTGAAACGCACGCATCTCCCTCTGAATGCCCTGCGCGTTTATGACGCAGCGGCCCGCCACCTGTCCTTCACCCGCGCGGCTGATGAGCTGGCGGTGACACCGGCTGCGGTGGGCCAACAGATCCGCGCGCTTGAGGATCATCTGGGCGTCGTGCTGTTTCGCCGCACAAGCAAGGGGCTGGAGCTGACGCCGGAAGGCGGGGCAGGGCTCGATGCTTTGCGCGAAGGGTTTCTGCGGTTTGAGGAAAGCGTGCAGGCGATGCAGGCGGGGCAGGCTTCGGATCGCTACACCATCGCCGCCCCGCGCGAGTTCTATGCCGAATGGCTCGCCCCGCGCCTTGCCGAGTTTCAGGCGGGAACGCCGGGCGTGCTCTATAGCATCGTGGCCGACGAAAACGCTGATTTCACCGAAGCGAACCTCGATCTGGCGATCCGGCTGGTCGATGGACCGGGAGAGCTTGAGGGCGTGCAGCTTGCCCCTGCCGAACGGGTGACGGTCGCCGCGCCCAAAGCGCGCGATGCGTGGATCGATTGGCCGGGTGCCGCTCTGCCCGAAGGCGTGAAGCCATGCATAAAGGCGGGCAGCGCAGGGCAGGCGCTCAGCTCCGCTCTGGCCGGAATGGGCCGCACCGTGTTGCCGCTGCCATTGGTTGCGGGTGAGATCGAAAGCGGGCGACTGGCATCGCTCGACGGACCGGAAGAAAGCCGCCGCGCCTATTGGCTTGTCGCCCCGACCCCGCAATGGCGATCGAAGAAGGTCAAGGCGCTGGTCGCGTTCCTGATCGGTGATTGACGTCCCAACTCTGAAAACGGAGCGGTTCACACTGCGCCCCTTGCGCCGTTCGGATGCTGCCGCGCTGCTGCCCTCTCTGTCGGACCCTGCACAGTGCCTCTATCTCACCCGTCCGGCTTTCAAGAGCGAGGACGAGCTTTGGAGCTGGCTGGCTGATCCCGACTGGAACGGACGCACATGGATTGCGGAGGACGCCGGCGGCTGTGTCGCCGGGCGCTTTGTCGCTCACCCCGCGCATGAGGGTGGGGTTGAGGAGGTCGGCTACATTGTTTGCGCAGATCGCCAGGGCGAAGGCGTCGCGCGCGAATGCACCAGCGCCTTGGTGGCGCACCTTTTTGCAAGCGGCACCCGCAAACTCGTCGCCGAAGTCGACACCCGCAACGCCGCATCCATCCGCTTGCTTGAACGGCTTGGCTTCACCCGCGAAGGCCATTTCCGCGAACATGAGACCACCCATGCGGGGATGTGCGACGTCTACTGGTATGGGCTCCTGTCACGTGAGTTCGCGCAGTAGCACGGCGAGCGTCGACGCCGATCCGGCCTCTCCAAACATAAGCTAGGTCTTGTGGCTAATATTGCAATCTGAGAAGTCTCTCGGATCAGCTCATTCCGGTAAGGGAATCCATCACGCGATCGACTGCGACATCGCCCCAGACGAACAGCCTGACTGCGCCGCGTATTTCGTCTGCGTTGGAGATCGCAAATTCCCGATCGGCCATGGCGGTTTCGAGCAACTCGATCGTTTTGCTTTCAAGCCCTGGCGGAGCGTCGACAGCAGCTCGATTGACCAACGTTTCTGCGCTCTGACGATCCTGTGAACTGAGGGACGCCAGAAGCAGATACAGATGAAGCAGTGGATCGGGGGCCGGATTACGGTTGATGAGGCTCCTGAGTCCCTTCTTCGAAAGAGCAGCGTCGGGTGCATACACTTCGCAAGACGTCGCTTCGGCCTCAAGCGCTGCCAGCATGGCCGGGTATGAACTGCTGCGTTCAAACGAGCGCTCGATATGCACCATAGCCGTCCGACAATTGTCGTTGGCAAGCTCGACCTTGGCCGCGGTGAAGTTTGCGAACGCATTGAACCGATCCTGTTCCAGCGCCTTCGTGAGATCTTCCCACGCGCGGCCGCTGCGCTCTATCGGTTCGTTCGCCACCACGTTGGCCTGATAGAGGGTAAAGGCCCGGCGCGCGCGGAAGAAGGGTGCGTACTCGCTATCCGGAAAATCATCGATGCACCGATCTACAAGGCTGGCACTGCGCAGGCCATCGGAGCGGAGGTTTTCGATCATTATGAAACACGCATATGCACTGCTCGGCTCATCCGCAATTTCTTCGAATTCGGCCTGCGCAATCGCACCTGTCGGCGACGTGATATAGACCAGCGCTGCCTCTATATCTTTAGCAAATGCTCCAGGCTCTTCTTTGTCAAAGGGCACGGTGTCAGAGAATAGTAATTTGCCCGCAGCACCACGAAGGCTGATGAAAGCATCCAGGCCAGAAGATGGCGTTCGTCCAAAACTCAGTTCGACGGAGTAGTCCGGCTGGTCCGGTTTGCTCGTCCCATAGGTTCCGGACACAAGCGAGTAGGCCAATTGAATTTCAGCCTGCCGGATAGCCGCTTCGACTGTATCCAGAGACGTTTTCTCGTTCCGCGGCAGACCGGTCAAATCGGCGCTCAGCGCAACGCGCGGTTTGGTAACTGCCTGATCGCCGAATGATCCAACCGCTGTTTTAGAGTTGGTCCAGATCAACAGTCCGCCGAGCACAAAGATCGCTAGAAGCATGACAGCCATCGCACCCCGATGCGCCATGATCCTTCGCTTGAATGAGTGTCGTTCGATGATCCTGTCGGACGTCGCAACAACGCCTTGCGACAGTTCCGCGCTGTCGATCACCACAGGGGCTGAAGACTGAGGTGGTTCAGTGGTGACGCTTGCGATGGGTTGGGGGGCGATGGCTTCGGCCAGTCCCAATCGGTATTGCCCGGTCTCGACCGTTAAGCGAACGCGATCGCCGGGAAGGTTTCGAGCGTAATAGGCGTCCAGATTGTTGCGCAGGCGCGAGATTTGGACTCGGGGATAGCTGTCGTTCGCCAGGTCGAAGTCGGGGTCTTTGCCCAAGGCATCGACCGCAATCTCATATTGAGAAGGCGAAGGGCCACCGCGCAGGGTCGCATCCACCAGATAGCGCAAAAGCTTACTTTGTACCGGCGAACGTTGAAAAGACAGATCAGCCAAGACTCGCTCCGCCTCAAGCCGCAGCTGCGTCTCGAACTTTTGCCGTACCGAATGCGGTGCACTCATCGTGTCGACCCGAAGTTACAACAAGTAAATCACGCATTAACTCTTGTTATAGGTGCGTGTAACCTGCCTGGTTTGTGCCTTCCTCAACGCTGTAACGTGCGCTTTTGCGCCTTGTAACGTTACATATACGGTACGGAACTGACGCTACCAAACTATTAACGCAATAATGCTGGGCATGAAGCGATTTCTGTCTTGTCTTTGTTTTGGTTCCCTAATTGCAGCAGTTCCCGCTGTCGTTAGTGCCAATAATGCTGAAGTTTCCAAGCCTTCAGTAGCAAGACAGGCAACTGCTTCGGTTTCGATCCGCTCGGGCATTCGGTTGCATTGGTCCGCAGCCTCTTCTGAGCGGATCGAAGTGGAGGGGGAAGGTAGTCGGCGCGGATATTCGCGGGCGAAGGTCACTCGTCAGCGCAGTTCCGACGGTGCAGTGGAGGTAATTCGTTATGTTGACTTCAGTTGAATGCAAAGTGGACGTGGAACGGCCTCGCGAAATACGCGAACGGCGGTCCCATCGGAGATATCCTACCGCCTATCGTCCCGGTTGTGTCATTCACAACAATAAGATTTATCTCGGTCTGATCCGCAACCTTTCCAAAGGCGGCGCAAAGATCGATCTGGACCACGACCTGCGCGTCGGTGATCGGGTGGCCTATTTCTGGGACGAGCAAAAGCCTGTCGTCGCGACAGTCGGCTGGACTGATGACGGGGCATATGGCCTGATCAATGAGCAAGAAACTGAATTGTTCGATCACAATTTCGGATACCGCTCTTTGCGTGTGCCTTGCGCAGTAGATGCCGAGGTATGGGTTGGCGACGAGAGTCACTTGGTAAAGGTCGAGAATCTCTCCTTGGGCGGCATGCGGGTGAGTGGTCTTGATGCTTGGCCGGGTGCCCTATTGACCATCAATGTGTGCGGACTTGAGCTGTACAACGCCAGCGTGCGCTGGTTTCATAAGGGCGAAGCGGGGATTAATTTCTCCGACCGCTTGAGCCGGGCCCAGCTCGCGATGCTGCTGATGAACGATGCAGTGAAGTTCGATCGAGTTCATTTCGAAGGTTAAAGCGTGCGGCGAGCGACAAACCAGGAAGTCGCTCGCCGCTTCCCCTTGACCAACTCTCCAAACCTCCCTAATTGCGCGCTCAGCGAGGGAGTGGGCAACTGCTCCCTTAAACAATAGAGCTGAACATTGCCGGCCCTGTCTCGCAGGTCTTGCTTTCCAAAATCACATGGCGAGTAAGGCCTTTTCTATTGGGGGTGATCCTCACTTCAAGGTGACGGTCGCTTAGCGAGGCAGCCGTCAAAGTAACCCGGTGACCGAAGGGTCGATTTGGGTGGAGTGTTTCAGGCTCGCCGATATGTGGGCTCTCGCGCAGGCGGGAGCCTCCCGCCGCCAGCATAGCGCTTGTGGTACGAGATCCCCGCCTTCGCAGGGACTCGCATTAGGCGAACCCTCTCATTCCTCACAGATCGTCTCAGGTCGTCACCTTCATACGGTGAAGAGAAAGACTCATATGCCGACGATCAACCAGCTGGTCCGCAAGGGCCGCGTTCCGCAGAAGGCCAAGTCGAAGGTCCCTGCGATGGAGCAGAACCCGCAGAAGCGCGGTGTCTGCACGCGCGTCTACACCACGACGCCGAAGAAGCCGAACTCCGCTCTGCGTAAGGTCGCCAAGGTGCGCCTGACGAACCAGCGCGAAGTCATCTCCTACATTCCGGGCGAAGGCCACAACCTGCAGGAGCACTCCGTTGTGCTCATCCGCGGCGGCCGTGTTCGCGACCTTCCCGGCGTTCGCTACCACGTCCTGCGCGGCGTGCTCGATACGCAAGGGGTCAAGGACCGCAAGCAGTCCCGTTCCAAGTACGGCGCCAAGCGGCCGAAGTAATTGAGGCGCGGCGGCGGCCTTCTTCCCCGCCCTTCCACCCATAAGGATAATGTCCGGGTGGAAGGGCGGGGGAGAGGGCTGGTGCCGCAAGACGCTCGCGGATGCGAGCGGCTCTCCGAAGGAGTAAGAAAACATGTCACGTCGTCGTAGGCCCGAAAAGCGGGTTATCCTTCCTGATCCCAAGTTCGGAGATCAGGTTCTGTCGAAGTTCATGAACAACCTGATGCTGGACGGTAAGAAGGCCGTTGCAGAAGGTATCGTGTACAGCGCGCTCGAAACGGTCGAGGCCAAGGCCAAGTCCGATCCGGTGCAGCTGTTCCACGATGCGCTGGGCAATGTCGCCCCGCAGGTCGAAGTGCGCAGCCGCCGTGTCGGGGGTGCAACCTATCAGGTGCCGGTCGAGGTGCGCCCCGAGCGTGCTCAGGCGCTTGCGATCCGCTGGTTGATCGGTGCCGCTCGCGGCCGTCCGGAAACCACGATGTCGGCGCGCCTTTCGGGTGAGCTGATGGATGCCGCCAACAATCGCGGGAACGCGGTGAAGAAGCGTGAAGACACGCACCGGATGGCCGACGCCAACCGCGCGTTCTCGCATTACCGCTGGTAACCTCTCGGATTGTGGACAGGCGGGGGCGCAAAGGCTTTGACGTCTTTCGCCTGTCACAATCGTAACTATATGGGTGCTCGACCGCTGTTGGCGGCCCCCAACACACGCTAAGGAATTTGCACATGGCCCGCGAGTATCCGCTGGAGCGCTATCGCAATATCGGCATCATGGCTCACATCGATGCCGGCAAGACTACGACGACCGAGCGCATTCTGTACTACACCGGAAAGTCCTACAAGATCGGCGAGGTGCATGATGGCGCCGCGACGATGGACTGGATGGAGCAGGAGCAGGAGCGCGGGATCACGATCACGTCTGCTGCGACCACCACGTTCTGGACCGCCGAAGACGCGACGATGGACCCGATGTCCTCGCCCGACGATCTACGCGCGAACATGGAAAAGCACCGCATCAACATCATCGACACGCCCGGCCACGTCGACTTCACCATCGAAGTCGAGCGTTCGCTGCGCGTACTGGACGGTGCAGTCGCTGTGTTCGACGGGGTTGCAGGTGTTGAGCCGCAATCCGAAACCGTATGGCGTCAGGCCGATAAGTACGGCGTGCCGAGAATGTGCTTCATCAATAAGCTGGATCGCACCGGAGCCGACTTCTATTATTGCGTGCAGTCGATCATCGATCGGCTCGGCGCAACGCCACTGGTGCTTTACCTGCCGATCGGTGCAGAAAGCGACCTGCAGGGTGTTGTCGACCTGGTCAACAACCGTGCGATTATCTGGGAATCGGAAGGTCTCGGCGCTTCGTACAAGCATGTCGAGATTCCGGCTGACCTTGCCGACAAGGCTGCCGAGTATCGCGAGACGCTGATCGAAACCGTTGTCGAGCAAGACGATGATGTGATGGAAGCCTATCTCGAAGGTGACGTTCCCGATGCGGCAACACTCAAGAAGCTGATCCGCAAGGGTACCATGGCGCGTGATTTCGTTCCGGTCCTGTGCGGCTCGGCGTTCAAGAACAAGGGCGTTCAGCCGCTGCTTGATGCCGTGGTCGATTACATGCCTTCGCCGCTCGATGTTCCTGCTATTAAAGGCGTGAAGCCCGACAGCGAAGAGGAAGACGAGCGTCCATCGAGCGACGATGCACCGTTCAGCGCCCTGGCATTCAAGATCATGAACGACCCGTTTGTCGGCTCGCTCACCTTCACTCGCATCTATTCGGGTCAGCTGACCAAGGGCGGCGTTCTGAACTCGGTCAAGGACAAGAAGGAAAAGATCGGCCGTATGCTGCTGATGCATTCCAACAACCGCGAAGACATCGATGAGGCGTTTGCCGGCGATATCGTTGCGATTGCAGGTCTGAAGGAAACGACCACCGGCGATACGCTGTGTGATCCGGCGCATCCGATCGTTCTTGAACGGATGGAATTCCCCGATCCGGTTATCGAACTGTCGGTGGAACCAAAAACCAAGGCCGACCAGGAAAAGATGGGCGTTGCGCTCAATCGTCTGGCTGCCGAGGATCCGAGCTTCCGCGTGACGACCGACCACGAAAGTGGCCAGACGATCATCAAGGGTATGGGCGAGCTTCACCTCGACATTCTCGTCGATCGTATGAAGCGCGAGTTCAAGGTCGAAGCGAATGTCGGCGCGCCGCAGGTGGCGTATCGTGAATCGCTGGGGCGTGAAGTCGAAGTCACCTACACCCACAAGAAACAGTCGGGTGGTTCGGGTCAGTTCGGTGAAGCCAAGGTTGTCGTCTCGCCAGGCGAGCGCGGCCAGGGCGTCATTTTCGAAGACGAGATCAAAGGCGGTAACATTCCGCGCGAATATATCCCGTCGGTTGAAAAGGGCATGCGCGAGCAAGCCGAAAGCGGGTATCTCGTCGGTTTCCCGATCATCGATTTCACCATTCGTCTGATCGACGGCAAGTACCACGACGTCGACTCAAGCACGGTTGCATTCGAGATCACCGGTCGCGGTGCAATGCGTGAAGCTGCTGAGAAGGCCGGCATCAAGCTGCTTGAGCCGGTGATGAAGGTTGAAGTCGTGACTCCAGAGGATTATCTCGGCGACGTTATCGGCGACTTGATGAGCCGTCGTGGTCAGGTACAGGGACAAGACACGCGTGGTAATGCCATGGCAGTCGATGCTTTCGTGCCGCTGGCCAACATGTTCGGTTACGTGAACGAGCTGCGTTCGTTCAGTCAGGGTCGTGCCCAGTACACGATGCAGTTCAGCCACTACGACGAAGTTCCGGCGGGTGTGGCGCAAGAGGTCAAGGAGAAGCTTGCTTAACTGAGTAAGCAAGGCTAGGGGCGGCGCCTGATTTAGCGGGGCCGCCTTTTCTCCCGCTCCACAAACATTTTCAGACAGAAGGTATATACGAGAAATGGCGAAGGAAAAATTTGAGCGGAACAAGCCGCACTGCAACATCGGCACCATCGGTCACGTTGACCATGGCAAGACGACGCTGACTGCGGCTATCACCAAGGTTCTTGGTTCGGCTGTCGATTTCGCAAACATCGACAAGGCTCCCGAAGAGCGCGAGCGCGGCATCACGATTTCGACCGCACACGTCGAATACGAAACCGACGCGCGTCACTATGCGCACGTCGATTGCCCGGGCCACGCCGACTACGTGAAGAACATGATCACCGGTGCCGCCCAGATGGACGGCGCTATTCTGGTTGTGAACGCTGCTGACGGCCCGATGCCGCAGACTCGCGAGCACATCCTGCTTGCCCGTCAGGTCGGCGTGCCGGCACTGGTCGTGTACATGAACAAGGTTGATCAGGTTGACGACGAGGAAATTCTCGAGCTCGTCGAACTCGAAGTTCGCGAACTGCTCAGCTCGTATGACTTCGACGGTGACAACATCGCAATCGTCAAGGGTTCGGCTCTGGCAGCTCTTGAAGGCCGTGACCCTGAGATCGGTGAGAACTCGATCAAGGAACTGATGGCTGCTGTCGATGAGCACATTCCGCAGCCGGATCGTCCGGTTGACAAGGACTTCCTGATGCCGATCGAAGACGTGTTCTCGATCTCTGGTCGCGGTACGGTTGTTACCGGTCGTGTCGAAACCGGCATCGTGAATGTTGGCGACGAAGTCGAAATCATCGGCATCAAGGACACCACCAAGACGACGGTGACCGGCGTTGAAATGTTCCGCAAGCTGCTCGATTCGGGTGAAGCTGGCGATAACATCGGTGCTCTGATCCGCGGCGTTGGCCGTGAAGATGTCGAGCGTGGCCAGGTTCTCGCGAAGCCGGGTTCGGTTACGCCGCACACCGAGTTTAGCGCAGAAGTCTACGTCCTTTCGAAGGATGAAGGTGGCCGTCACACGCCATTCTTTGCGAACTACCGTCCGCAGTTCTACTTCCGCACCACCGACGTCACCGGTGAAGTGATCCTTCCCGATGGCACCGAAATGGTGATGCCGGGCGACAACGTGACCATCGGCGTGAAGCTGATCGCACCGATCGCCATGGACGAAGGTCTGCGCTTCGCAATCCGCGAAGGCGGCCGCACCGTCGGCTCGGGCGTGGTTTCGAAAATCACGAAGTAAGCTGATTTGCTCCACTTGGAGCGAGTGACAAATTCGGGGCCCGGTACTCCCATGAGTGCCGGGCCCCAATTTATGTGAGAGCAATTTCCGGCTTTGGTCGGGGAGGGCGCCTCGCACGGTTTGCGTAAATTTCGTGGGCGAATGGGGTTGCCAGAATCCCAACTCAAACGTATACGCGCGCCATCCGGCAGAGATTCGTCTCTGTTGTAACGAAATTCATGGGGCCTCCCGTTCCGGGTAACCGGGTAAACAGGGCGGGCCTTTTATTTTTGGGAGCTGTCCCATCCTTGGGGTGCCTCCTTGGCTCTTTCGCATCGGTATAGGTAATGGAAGCACAGAATATCCGTATTCGCCTCAAGGCGTTCGACCATCGCGTTCTCGACCAGGCAACTGGTGAGATCGCAGACACCGCGCGTCGTACGGGTGCTCTTATTCGTGGCCCCATTCCCATGCCGACGCGTATTGAGAAGTTCACCGTGAACCGCGGCCCGCACATCGACAAGAAGTCGCGCGAGCAGTTCGAGGTGCGCACCTACAAGAGGTTGCTCGACATTGTGCAGCCCAACGCCCAGACGGTTGACGCGCTCATGAAGCTCGATCTGGCAGCCGGCGTAAATGTTGAGATCAAGCTCGCTTAAGCGGACTGATCTTCGTCCTTCGGCAGGACGCTAAACGCGCTGAAAGATTTGGGGTGCTTTATGGCCCCGCGGTTCGAAAGAACTCGCAAGACATAGGGATACCGCCGGTTTTCACCGGGCTGCGTCCCCCGTCTAGTTCAAACGGCCCTCAGGTCGCGCGAACATTCAGCCCGGGCGGGGCGATGCATACAATCTGGGCTGGCAAGCACCTCGGATGGGCCGGGGTGCCTCTGTTTAGGAGTTCAAGACGATGCGCACTGGCGTTATCGCTAAAAAAGTCGGGATGACCCGCCTCTTCCAAGAGGACGGACGGCATGTGCCTGTTACCGTTCTCGCTCTGGAAGATTGCCAGGTTGTCTCGCACCGCACCGCCGACACGGATGGCTATTTTGCCGTTCAGCTGGGCGCGGGCGAAGCGAAACAGAAAAACGTGGCAAAGCCGCAGCGTGAGCATTTCGCCAAGGCGGAAGTCGCTCTTAAAAAGCGCGTTGCCGAGTTCCGGGTCGAAAGCGAAGAGGGGCTTCCCCCTGTCGGTGCGCTGATCAGCGCCGACCACTTCATCGCCGGACAAAAGGTCGACATCACCGGTCACACGCAGGGTAAAGGCTTTGCTGGTGCCATGAAGCGTTGGGGCTTCGGTGGTCTTCGCGCAACGCACGGTGTTTCGATCTCTCACCGTTCGCACGGTTCGACGGGTAACCGTCAGGATCCGGGTCGCGTGTTCAAGGGTAAGAAGATGGCCGGTCACATGGGTGATCGCCAGCGCACCCAGCAGAACCTCGAAGTGGTTCGCACCGATGCAGATCGTGGTCTGCTGTTCATCAAGGGTTCGGTTCCGGGTTCGAAGAATGGCTGGCTGCTAGTCCGCGACGCTGTAAAGATCGCGGCTGCCGATGACCTGCCGTTCCCGGCAGCGCTGATCGACACCGCTGCGCCGCAGGCTGAAGAAGCTGCTCCGGCAGAGGCTCCGGTGGAAGAAACCGCCGTTGAGACCGCAGCCGAAGCGCCCGCCGCAGAAGCTGCCGCTCCCGAAGCAGAGGCTCCCGCAGCCGATGCTCCTGCGAGCGAAGAAAAGAAGGAAGACTAAGCCATGAAGGTGAAGGTCCAGAAAATCGACGGGAAGGCCTCGGGCGACATCGAACTCAACGATGACGTTTTCGGCGTAACCCCGCGCGCGGACATCCTGCACCGGGTCGTGACCTGGCAGCTGGAAAACCGCCGTGCCACCGCTCGTCCAACGCGTGAGCGTTCGGATGTTGCGCGCACGGGCAAGAAGTTCGGCGCGCAGAAGGGTTCGGGCGGTGCTCGTCACGGGGCTCGCTCCGCTCCGATCTTTATTGGCGGTGGTAAGGCTCACGGTGCTCGCAAGCGCGACTTCAATCAGTCGCTCAACAAGAAGATCCGCGCACTCGGCCTCAAGATGGCGCTTTCGACCAAGGCCAAAGACGGTCTGATCGTGGTCGACACCCTTGAGGTGAAGGACGCGAAGACGAAAGCGCTCAAGGGTCACTTCGACAAGGCCGGTCTCAACGGTAAGGTGCTCTTCATCGATGGTGAGAGCGTGAACGACAGCTTCAAGAAGGCTGCCGGAAACCTTGTCGGCGTGAACGTGCTCCCGGCAGCGGGCGCCAACGTCTACGACATTCTCAACCACGACACTGTGGTCCTGACCAAGGACGCGGTCGAAAAGCTGGAGGCGCGCTTCAATGGCTAAAAAGCAAGACATCGATGCGCGTCACTACGACGTGATCCTGGCCCCGCATATCACCGAGAAGTCAACCATGGCTTCCGAGTATAATGCAGTGGTCTTCAAGGTGGCGAATGATGCAACCAAGCCGCAGATCAAGGAAGCGGTTGAGGCGATCTACGACAAGAAGGTCGTCTCGGTGAACACCATCGTGACCAAGGGTAAGTCGAAGCGCTGGAAGGGTAAGCCCTACAAGCGCTCAGACGTCAAAAAGGCTGTCGTAACTCTCGCTGATGGCGAGATGATCGACATCACAAGCGGTATCTGAGGCGGATCATGGCACTCAAGAACTATAAACCGACGAGCCCCGCGCGCCGCGGCCTCATCCTTGTCGACAAGACCAGCCTCTGGAAGGGCAAGCCGGTCAAGTCGCTCACGGAAGGCAAGCGCAAGACCGGTGGTCGTAACAACAAAGGTCATGTCACCTCGCGTGGCATCGGCGGCGGTCACAAGCAAAAGTACCGTTTCATCGATTTCAAACGGCGCAAGTGGGGTGTCCCCGCGACTGTCGAGCGGATCGAGTACGACCCGAACCGCACTGCTTTCATCGCGCTGCTGAAGTACGAAGATGGCGAGCAGGCCTACATTCTTTGTCCGCAGCGTCTCGCTGTTGGTGACACGGTTGTGGCTGACGAGAAAACCGACACGAAACCAGGCAACGCGATGTTGCTGGGCCAGATGCCGGTCGGTACGATTTGCCACAATGTCGAGATGAAGCCGGGCAAGGGCGGTCAGATCGCTCGTTCGGCAGGTGCTTATGTCCAGCTGGTCGGTCGTGACCGCGGCATGGTCATCGCGCGTCTCAACTCGGGCGAGCAGCGTTATCTGCGCTCTGATTGCATGGGTACGGTCGGCGCGGTTTCGAACCCCGACAACCAGAACCAGAACCTGGGCAAGGCCGGTCGTCGTCGGTGGATGGGCATCAAGCCGCTCACCCGCGGTGTCGCCAAAAACCCGGTCGATCACCCGCATGGTGGTGGTGAAGGCCGCACCAGCGGTGGCCGTCACCCGGTAACCCCATGGGGCAAGCCGACCAAGGGCGCTCGTACCCGTAAGAACAAGCAGACGGACAAGATGATCATCCGTTCGCGTCACGCGAAGAAGAAGAGGTAAGACACGATGGCACGTTCCGTCTGGAAAGGTCCGTTTGTCGAACTCAGCCTTCTGAAGAAGGCCGAGGACGCGCAGGAAGGCGGCAATTCAAAGCCGATCAAGACCTGGTCGCGCCGTTCGACAATTCTGCCGCAATTCGTTGGGCTCACGTTCAACGTCTATAACGGTCAGAAATTCATCCCCGTCTCGGTTTCGGAAGAGATGGTCGGCCACAAGCTCGGTGAATTTGCGCCCACGCGCAGCTTCCCCGGCCACGCTGCCGACAAGAAGGGCAAGCGCTAATGGGCAAGGCAAAAGCACCCCGTCGCGTCGGCGATAACGAGGCGCTGGCTGTCGGCACCACTATTCGTGGGTCGGCACAGAAGCTGAACCTCGTGGCCGAGCTTATCCGCGGCAAGAAGGCCGAAGAGGCTTTGAATATCCTCTCCTTCTCCAAGAAGGCGATGGCGAAAGACGCCAGCAAGGTGCTCGCATCAGCGATCGCCAATGCGGAAAATAATCACAATCTCGACGTCGACGCATTGGTCGTTGCCGAGGCTTCGGTGGGCAAGTCGATCACCATGAAGCGGTTCCACACCCGTGGCCGTGGTAAGTCGACGCGCATCCTGAAGCCGTTCAGCAAGCTACGCATCGTGGTTCGCGAAGAGGAAGAGGCGTAAGATGGGCCAGAAGAGCAATCCGATCGGTCTGCGCCTGCAGATCAACCGCACCTGGGACAGCCGCTGGTACGCCGAAGGGCGTGATTATGCCGGTCTGCTGGCCGAGGATATCAAGATCCGCAAATACATCCTCAAGAACCTGCCGCAGGCAGCGATCTCGAAGGTGGTGATTGAACGTCCGGCCAAGCTGTGCCGCGTTTCGATCTATGCAGCACGCCCCGGTGTCATCATCGGCAAGAAGGGTGCAGACATCGAAAAGCTGCGCGCCAAGCTGTCGTCCATGACCGAAAGCGAAGTGAAGCTGAACATCGTCGAAATCCGCAAGCCGGAAATCGATGCAAAGCTCGTCGCTCAGGGTATCGCCGACCAGCTCGTTCGCCGTGTGGCTTTCCGCCGTGCGATGAAGCGCGCCATGCAGTCCGCCATGCGTCTGGGTGCCGAAGGCATCAAGATCGTGTGCGGCGGTCGTCTCGGCGGTGCTGAAATCGCCCGTGTCGAACAATATCGCGAAGGTCGCGTGCCGCTTCACACTCTGCGTGCCAACATCGACTATGCCGAAACCGAAGCGCTGACCGCTTACGGGATCATCGGCATCAAGGTGTGGGTCTTCAAAGGCGAAATCCTCGGTCATGATCCGACCGCGCAGGACCGCTTGATGATGGAATCGCAGACGTCCGGCGTGCGACCGGCTCGTTGATTGCAGGATTAGGAAAGAACCATGCTGCAACCGAAAAAAACCAAGTATCGCAAGGCTTTCAAGGGCCGGATCAAGGGCGACGCAAAGGGCGGCACTACGCTGAACTTTGGCTCCTATGGTCTGAAGGCGCTTGAGCCAGATCGTTTGACCGCTCGCCAGATCGAGGCGGCTCGCCGTGCGATCACTCGTGCGATGCGTCGTCAGGGACGTCTCTGGATACGCGTCTTTCCCGACGTGCCAGTGTCGAAGAAGCCTGCCGAAGTTCGTCAGGGTAAGGGCAAGGGCTCGGTCGAATACTGGGCTGCTCGTGTAAAGCCGGGTCGCATCCTGTTCGAACTCGATGGCGTTCCCGGCCCGCTGGCCGCGCTCGCATTCGAACGTGCTGCGATGAAGCTGCCGATCAAGACCAAAGTCGTTGCCCGTCTGGGTGACACCAGCCACCTGGGAGGCGAATGATGGCCGATATCGAAGATCTTCGCACGAAGACCGACGACCAGCTGTCGGTTGAGCTGACCGAGCTCAAGCGTGAGCAGTACAACCTGCGCTTTCAGGCTGCGACCAACCAGCTCGAAAAGCCTTCGCGTATTCGCGAAGTGCGTCGCAACATCGCGCAGATCAAGACGCTGCAAAACGAGCGCGCGGCCAAAGCCGCCACCGAAAAGGCGTAAGGAAAAGTCATGCCTAAACGTATCCTGACCGGGACTGTCACCTCCGACAAGACCGACAAGACCGTGACCGTGAAGGTCGAACGCAAGGTGAAACACCCGCTCTATGGGAAGATCATCCGTCGTTCGAAGAAGTACCACGCTCACGACGAAGCGAACGAATACACCATCGGTGACATCGTGCGCATCGAGGAGACGAAACCCATCTCCAAAACGAAGACCTGGGCTGTGAAGGACCGGGTTGTCGCAGGCGGAACGCAGGCGGTCGAAGCCGATCTGGAAGTGGCCGAAGCCACGCCGGGCGGCGCTGAGTAATTGACGTAGGAACTGCCCGGCCCCGGTCGAATTCGGGTGTCTCGGCAAGCCAATGAGAAGGAAACGGATCAATGATCCAGATGCAGTCCAATCTCGACGTCGCGGACAATAGCGGCGCAAAGCGCGTGCAGTGCATTAAAGTGCTGGGCGGCTCGAAGCGCCGGTTTGCTTCCGTGGGCGACGTGATCGTGGTTTCCGTGAAGGAAGCCCAGCCACGCGCAAAGGTCAAAAAGGGCGACGTTCATCGCGCTGTGATCGTGCGCACCAAGAAGGACGTTCGTCGTCCCGATGGCAGCGTGATCCGCTTTGACAGCAATGCGGCTGTTCTCGTGAACAAGAGCGAGGAGCCGATCGGCACTCGTATCTTTGGCCCGGTGGTCCGCGAACTGCGCGGCCGCGGCTTCATGAAGATCATCAGCCTCGCTCCGGAGGTGCTCTGAAATGGGATCCGCTAAGATCAAGAAGGGCGACAGCGTCGTCGTGCTTTCGGGCAAGGACAAGGGCCGCACCGGCACCGTCCAGCAGGTCATGCCGAAAGATGGCAAGGTCGTTGTCGAAGGCATCAACGTAATCGCCCGTCACCGCAAGCCGAGCCAGGCAAACCCACAAGGCGGCATCGACCGGTATCCGGCTCCGATGCACATCGCCAAGGTTGCACTGGCCGATCCCAAGGATGGCAAGCCCACCCGCGTCCGTTTCGAAGAGAAGGACGGCAAGAAGGTGCGCGTTGCTGTAAAGAGTGGGGAGACTATCGATGGCTGAGTACACTCCGCGCCTCAAAGCCAAATACGGGGACGAAATCGTCAAGGCGATGACCGAAAAGTTCGGTTACAAGAACCGCCTTGAAGTTCCTCGGCTCGAAAAAGTCACGCTCAACATGGGCGTTGGCGAGGCGAGCCAGGACAAGAAGAAAGTCCAGATCGCGGCTGAAGAGATGGCTCTGATCGCTGGCCAGAAGCCGGTCATCACCAAGGCGAAGAAATCGATCGCTCAGTTCAAACTGCGCGAAGGTATGCCGATCGGCTGCAAGGTAACCCTGCGCCGTGATCGCATGCTTGAATTCGTGGATCGCCTGGTGACGATCGCAATGCCCCGCATTCGTGACTTTCGTGGTCTGAATGCCAAGTCGTTCGATGGTCGTGGCAATTACGCAATGGGTCTCAAGGAGCAGATCGTGTTCCCAGAGATCAGCTATGACAAGATCGATAAAGTGCGCGGGATGGACATCATTGTGACGACCACCGCGAACACCGATGAAGAGGCACGCGAATTGCTGCGCCTCTTTGGCTTCCCTTTCCAGGGCGAAGCCGACGCAGAACAGAAAGAGGCGGCGTGAGCCGCTTCGTGACCGAAACAGAAGGCAAGAGAGCTTAAGTCCATGGCGAAACTGAGTTCCATCAACAAAAACGAGCGTCGCAAGAAGCTCGTGAAGCAGTACGCAGCGAAGTACGAGAAGCTGAAGGCAATCGCTGACGACAAGTCGCTTGATGAAAGCGAACGTCTGATCGCGCGCCTGAAGATGGCCGAGATTCCGCGCAATGCGAATCCGACCCGCGTGCGCAATCGCTGCGCCACCACCGGCCGCCCGCGCGGCTATTACCGCAAGTTCGGCATCAACCGTATCGAACTGCGTCAACTCGGCAACCGGGGCATGATCCCTGGCCTGACCAAGACGAGCTGGTGAGGATCTGACGAATGGCTATGACCGATCCACTGGGTGATATGCTCACCCGTATCCGCAACGGACAGCAGGCGAAGAAGGACAGCGTCCTTTCGCCCGCGTCAAAGCTGCGTGCGAATGTTCTCGAAGTGCTTCAGCGCGAAGGCTACATCCGTGGCTACAGCGAAGACGCATCGGGCAAGCACCCGGCGTTGCGGATTGAACTGAAATATTTCGAAGGCGAACCTGCGATCAAGCATGTTAGCCGCGTCTCCAAGCCAGGCCGCCGCGTCTATTCGGGTTCGAAAGAACTTCCGACCGTGCGCAACGGCCTTGGCATCACCATCGTCTCGACCCCGCGCGGTGTCCTCTCGGACAACGAAGCGCGCGAAAACAATGTCGGCGGCGAAGTGCTTGCGGAGGTATTCTGATGAGCCGCATTGGTAAGAAGGCCGTGGCGATCCCCAGCGGTGTCACTGCCAATATCGACAATGGCACGCTCAGCGTGAAGGGTCCGAAAGGGACTCTCTCGATGGGTCTGTCGGACTTGATCGACTACAAGGTCGAAGGCGACGAGATCCAGGTCAACCCGGCTAATGACAGCAAGCAGGCGCGGGCCTTTTGGGGCATGCAGCGCACGCTCGTGTCGAACCTGGTTGAAGGTGTGACCGAGGGCTTTTCCAAGACTCTGGAAATTTCCGGCGTCGGCTATCGTGCAAAGGCGCAGGGCAAGACACTCAAGCTTGAGCTTGGTTTCAGCCATGATGTCGATCTCGATGTGCCTGAAGGTATCGAAGTCAAAACGCCCGATCAGACCACGGTAGAGATTTCCGGCAATGACAAGCAGGCCGTGGGCCAGTTTGCCGCCGAGGTCCGCCGCTGGCGCAAGCCCGAGCCGTACAAGGGCAAGGGCATCAAGTATCGCGGCGAGTATGTCTTCCGCAAGGAAGGGAAGAAGAAGTAAGATGGCAAAGCTTTCTCTATTCGAACGCCGTCGCCGCCGGGTCCGCACCGCTCTGCGCGCCCGCGCCGGTGGCAAGCCGCGCCTGTCGGTTCACCGCACCGGT
Organism: Pseudomonadota bacterium; assembly: GCA_039033835.1. Taxonomy (GTDB): domain Bacteria; phylum Pseudomonadota; class Alphaproteobacteria; order Sphingomonadales; family Sphingomonadaceae; genus Erythrobacter. The sequence continues at coordinate 14,788 of JBCCBW010000010.1, read as the reverse complement.
CGCCACATCTACGCGCAGATCATCAACGATGCCGAGGGCCGCACCGTGGCTGCTGCATCGACGCTGGGCGCGAAGTCCAGCGGCGCGAATGTCGATGCCGCCGTTCAGGTTGGCAAGGACATCGCCTCTGCTGCGAAGAAGGCTGGCGTGACCACTGTCGTGTTCGATCGCGGCGGGTTCCTGTTTCATGGCCGCGTCAAGGCGCTGGCCGATGCCGCCCGCGAAGGCGGGCTGGAGTTCTGATAATGGCTGACGAAAAGAAAACCGAAGAGCCCAAGATCGACGCGCAGGCAGAAGCTGTGGCTGAGACCCCGTCGCAGGCGGCGGACGATCAGTCGGCTGCTGCCGAGCCCAATGCCCCTCCGGCAGAAGCGCCGGCCCCTGCGCCCGCTCCGGCACCTGCTCCGGCAGAACAGCCGCAGCAAGGTCGTGGTGGCGGTCGTGGCCGTGGTGGTGACAATCGCGGCGGCGGTGGCCGTGGTCGTGGCCGTGGCGGCCGCGATGGTGGCCGTGGTCGCCGCGAAGAGGAAGATGATGGCATCATCGAAAAGCTCGTCCACATCAACCGCGTCTCCAAGACCGTTAAGGGTGGTAAGCGTTTCGGCTTTGCCGCGCTCGTAGTGGTTGGCGATGGTCAGGGGCGCGTAGGCTTTGGCCACGGTAAGGCTCGCGAAGTGCCAGAGGCGATCACCAAGGCTACCGCCGCGGCTCGCAAGAAGATGGTTCGCGTTCCGCTTAAGGAAGGTCGCACGCTGCACCATGACGCCAATGGCCGTTTCGGCGCTGGCAAGGTTACCGTGCGCACCGCGCCTCCGGGTACCGGCATTATTGCTGGTGGTCCGATGCGTGCCGTGTTCGAAAGCCTCGGCGTTGCCGACGTGGTGACCAAGTCGGTCGGCACGTCCAACCCGTACAACATGATCCGCGCGACTTTCGATGCGCTGACCAACCAGACTTCGCCGAAGTCGGTCGCTCAGCGTCGTGGCAAGAAAGTCGCTGACCTGCTGGGTCGCGGCGGCGCGAGTGAAGTCGAAGCAGGGGCCGATGCCGCTGCTATCGTCGAATAAGATTGGCGTGGAGTAACTGACATGGCTGCTGCAAAGACCGTCAAGATCAAGCAGATCGGTTCGCCGATCCGTCGTCCAGAAAGCCAGCGCAAGATCCTGATCGGTCTTGGGCTGAACAAGATGCACAAGGTCGTCGAACGTCAGGATACCCCTGAAGTTCGCGGCGCGATCGCAAAGATCCCGCATCTCGTCGAAGTGGTCGACTAAATCTCATCTGCGAGCTCCCGCGTAGGCGGGAGTCTCCAGCCGCTGGCGGGAAGCTGGCGGTATGAGATCCCCGCCTGCGCGAGGATTCGCATAATCTGAAGCGCGAAGAAAAGCGAAAGCGAGTGCACACATGAAACTTAACGACATCCGTGATAATCCTGGCGCTCGTAAAGAGCGTATGCGCGTCGGCCGTGGTATCGGTTCGGGCAAGGGCAAGACCGCAGCGCGCGGCCAGAAGGGCCAGAAGAGCCGCTCAGGCGTTGCCATCAATGGTTTTGGCGGTGGCCAGATGCCACTACACATGCGCTTGCCAAAGCGCGGGTTCAACAACCCGTTCGGCAAGGACTTTGCCGAGGTGAATATCGGCATGGTTCAGAAATGGATCGATGCCAAGAAGCTCGACGGCAAGAAAGACATCACTGAAGACGCTCTGCGTGCCTGCGGCCTGGTCCGTGGCGGCAAGGACGGTGTTCGTCTGCTCGGCAAGGGTGAGATCAAGGCCAAGGCCAAGTTCGTCGTTGCCGGTGCCACCAAAGGCGCGATTGCAGCGGTCGAGAAGGCCGGTGGCAGCGTCGAAGTGACCGCACCGATCAACGCCGAAGTCAAAGCTGCAAAGAAAGACGCCAAGGCTTCTTCCAGCAAATAATGCGACAAAATGGGGTGCGGGGGGTTCGACAACGAGCCATCTGCACCCTACTTATCGTCTCTGAGCCGGTGACCTGCGTTCGATTGGGCCGGTACTAGACTAGGATCGACGATACAATCATGGCATCACGCGCCGATAACATCGCCAGCAACATGAACCTTGGCAACTTCGCCAAGGCGACCGAGCTGCGCCAGCGCATCTGGTTTACGATCGGTGCGCTGATCGTTTTCCGTTTCCTCAGCTTCATTCCGCTTCCCGGCGTCAACCCGGCGGCGTTGCAGAATTTGGCGGATCTGGGGCGGGGCGGTATTCTCGACCTGTTCAACACGTTTTCGGGCGGCAGCCTTGAGCGGATGAGCCTCATCGCGCTCGGCGTGATGCCCTACATTACCGCGTCGATCGTGGTGCAGATGGCTGCCGCGCTTCACCCGACGCTCGCCGCGCTTAAGAAAGAGGGCGCGACCGGGCGGCAAAAGCTCAACCAGTATACCCGCTATGGCACGGTGTTCCTGTGCGCGATCCAGGGCTGGTTCCTGGCATCGGGCCTCGAAAGCTTTGGCGCGCAAAACGGCATCGCCGCTGTTGTCGATCCGGGCATCCCGTTCCGTATCGGCGCGGTCATCAGCCTAGTTGGCGGCACGATGTTCCTGCTGTGGCTGGGTGAGCAGATCACCTCGCGCGGCATCGGCAATGGCGTGTCGCTCATCATCATGGCCGGTATTGTGGCGCAGTTCCCGACCTTTGCGACGAATCTGTTCGAAGGTGGCCGCACGGGTTCGATCGCGCCGACCATCATCATCTTTTTCATCGCCATGGTGATCGGCCTTATCCTGCTGATCTCCTTCGTGGAGCGCGCACAGCGACGCTTGCTGATCCAATATCCCAAGCGCGCGACCCAGCAGGGCATGATGCAGGCGGACCGCTCGCACCTGCCGCTGAAGCTCAATACTGCTGGCGTGATCCCGCCGATCTTCGCCAGTTCGCTGCTGCTCCTGCCACTGACGATCTCGCAATTTGCAGGCAATTCGGTCGATACCGAAAGCGGGTTTGGCAATGTCATCGTGACGCTGAACCAGTACCTCGCGCACGGTCAGCCGCTCTACATGCTGCTGTATGGTCTTGGGATCATCTTCTTCTGCTTCTTCTACACCGCAGTTGTTTTCAACCCGGAAGAGACGGCGGACAATCTCAAGAAGAATGGCGGCTTCATCCCCGGCATCCGTCCGGGCAAGCGGACGGCCGAATATCTCGAATATGTCCTTTCGCGCATCACCGTGGTCGGGGCGATCTACCTGACCTTCGTCTGTGTGGTGCCCGAATACATGATCGCGCAAACCGGCATTCCGCTGTTCCTCGGCGGGACGAGCCTGCTGATCGTCGTCAACGTGACGGTCGATACGCTGAGCCAGGTGCAGTCGCATCTGCTCGCGCATCAGTACGGCGATCTCATCAAGAAGGCTAAGTTGAAGGGCCGGATGCGCTAAGGCACAGTCCTGATTTCAATACAACGCCGCGTGGACTGCTGATCTTGCGCGATAATAGGGGATCGTTGGTGAACATCATTCTTCTTGGCCCTCCCGGGGCTGGCAAGGGCACGCAGAGCGCTGGTCTGGTTGAACGGCACGGGATGAAGCAGCTTTCCACCGGCGACATGCTTCGCGCCGCGGTGAAGGCGCAGACGCCGGTGGGTATCAAGGCCAAGGAAGTGATGGATCGCGGCGAGCTCGTCTCTGACGAGATCGTGTCGGCGCTGATCGACGCGGAACTCACCGCTATGGGAGCGGAGACCGGGGCGATCTTTGATGGCTACCCACGCACCGCCGCGCAGGCCGATGCACTTGATGAGATTTTGGCAAAACACGGGCGCTCGCTCGATCACGTTATCGAGCTGGGCGTTGACGAAGACGCGCTGGTCGTGCGGATCACGGGCCGCTTTTCCTGCGCCAGTTGCGGCGCGCTCTATCACGACACGGCAAACCCGACATCGAAAGACGGCGTATGCGATGTCTGCGGCAGCACCGAATTCAAGCGCCGCCCCGACGATAACGAGGAAACCGTCCGCAAGCGGATGCAGGAATATCGCGCCAAGACTGCGCCGATCCTGCCAGGCTATGAAGCGCGTGGGATCGTGAACCGCGTGGACGGCATGGCGGGGATCGACGAAGTCGCGAGCGCGATCGACGCAATCCTGACCTGACCGGTCGCGCGGGGCTTTCGTCGCTGCGCTCTATCCCTTAGTGCGGTTCGCCAAAGGGAGAATTCAGCCATGTCGTATCGTTCAGCCTCGCTTGCCGCACTGCTCGCATTGGCGATTGCATCGCCGCTATCGGCGGAGGTGGTCGACAGCGACGATCGTGGTTTCGTCACCCGTGATGAAGCCGTGGTCGAGGCGACCCCGAAAGAAACCTGGCTCGCGCTGATATCGCCTGCGCGCTGGTGGAATTCAGCGCACACCTGGTCGGCCGATTCCGCCAATCTTGCGCTCACGCCGCAGGCCGGTGGATGCTTTTGCGAGACGATACCCGAGGTCGATGAGCCGGGCCGCTTCACGCTCGAAGGCAGTGTCGAGCATATGCGGGTGATCCAGGCGTATCCTGAAAAGGCGCTGCGGATGCAGGGCGCTTTGGGACCGCTGCAAAGCGAACCCGTTACCGGCATTCTGACTATTGCACTCAGCGAAGTCGATGAGGGCACGCGGATCGTCTGGGAGTACAATGTCGGCGGTTCGATGCGCTACGAAGTTGCCCAGATATCGAAGGCGGTCGATGGTGTGATGAGCCAGCAGTTGGCGGGACTTGCCGATATGCTGGGTCGGGTCGAAGGCCCAGCCAAGGCGGTCGAACCTTCCATAGATGAAGAGCCTGCGCAGGACGATCCGGAACCAGAAGCTCGCGAGAGCGTCGATGAGGCATTCGATAGTCTGGCCGACGACGATAGCTGATCGTGCGGCTCCTTAGCCGCAAGGGATTAGCGCATGGCCGTATCTGATCACGTCACCCTCGATGAATTCATGGAGGGCGTGAAGAAGCGCAACCCGCATCAGGACGAGTTCGTCCAGGCGGTGCAGGAGGTCGCGCAGGACATTTTCGAATTCATCTCCGACAAGGAAGAGTATCACGAGGCGCAAATCCTTCGCCGGATAGTCGAGCCGGATCGGATCGTCTCGTTTCGCGTGTGCTGGGAAGACGACAATCACAACATCCGCGTTCAGCGCGGGTGGCGGGTGCAGAACAACAACGCGATCGGTCCTTACAAGGGCGGCCTTCGCTTTCACCCGAGCGTCAATGAAAGCGTGCTGAAATTCCTCGCGTTCGAGCAGACCTTTAAGAATTCGCTTACCGGGCTGCCCATGGGCGGGGGCAAGGGCGGGGCGAACTTCAACCCGCGCGGCAAATCCGACAGCGAGGTCATGCGCTTCTGTCAGAGCTTTATGACCGAACTCTATCGTCATATCGGCCCGAACGTCGACGTGCCCGCAGGGGATATCGGCGTTGGGAGCCGCGAGATCGGGTATATGTTCGGTCAGTACAAGCGGATCACCGGGCGTTGGGAAGGGGTGCTGACGGGCAAGGGCCTCGAATATGGTGGTTCGCAAATGCGGCCGGAGGCGACCGGATATGGCGCAGTATATTTTCTGTGCAACATGCTGCGCCAGCGCGACGAGAGTATCGATGGCAAGACAGCCGTCATCTCCGGCTCGGGCAATGTCGCACTCCATGCCGCTGAGAAGTTTCGCGAAATGGGCGGTAAGGTGCTTACCTTGTCGGACTCCGACGGCTTCATCCACGACCCCGACGGTATCGATGAAGAGAAGCTTGAGTGGGTCAAGAAACTCAAGATGGAAAAGCGGGGTCGGATCAGCGAATATGCTGACGAATTCTCCGGCGCGGAATTCCATGAGGACAAGCGCCCGTGGCATGTGGAGGCCGATTGCGCGCTGCCTTGCGCGACGCAGAACGAGCTTGAGGAAGAGGGCGCGCAGGCGCTCGTCGACAATGGCGTGATGGCAGTGGCCGAGGGCGCGAACATGCCGAGCACGCTCGACGCCGTGAAGATATTTCACGATGCGAAGATCATGTACGGACCGGGCAAGGCCGCCAATGCCGGGGGCGTCGCGGTCTCCGGTCTGGAAATGAGCCAGAATTCCGAGCGGATCAACTGGAACCATGGCAAGCTGCACGACATGCTGACCGAGCTGATGGAGAACATCCACGACAAATGCGTCGAGTACGGGCGCGTGGACGATGGGCCTGATGGCTATGTCGACTATGTGAAGGGTGCGAATATCGCGGGCTTCAAGAAGGTCGCCGATGCCATGCTGGCCTTTGGTGCGGTATGATGCTGCGTCTCACCTGAGGTTTTCCAGCACGCGGGCGCGGTCGTTTTTGACCGAGTGCATATTTGGGTGTATTCGAAGTCTTGAAAGCGATCCGCAGCGGCCCATATTAGCCGCTCGGTCGATTATGCGTGGCTAACGGTTGACGGATCACCCGAATCGTCTTAAGCGCGCGGCTCATTCGACACGTTCGAACGCAGTCCGGCAGGTAAGCGTAGTATGCGTTTGCCGACCGGGCTTTTGCCGTTTTGGAAACCTGCTTCGGTTCGGCTCCAGCGGCGATAGAGCGCGTCGGTGTTTTGAGCGATGAGATAGAGGCTCTTGCGCATTCATGCGTAAACCTTTGTGGAGCATGGAGAACTAAGTGGCTCGTATTGCCGGGGTAAATATCCCCACCAACAAGCGTGTTATTATCGCGCTGACCTATATTCACGGGATCGGCCGCACCACGGCTGTCCAGATTGCTGACAAGCTTGGCATTCCGCACAGCGCGCGTGTGCAGGATCTTACCGATGAGGAAGTCCTGCGGATCCGCGAAACGATCGACGCCGATCATTCGGTCGAGGGCGATCTGCGGCGCAACACTGCGATGAACATCAAACGTCTGATGGATCTGCGTACCTATCGCGGTCTTCGTCATCGTAATGGCCTGCCCGTTCGCGGACAGCGCACGCACACCAACGCCCGTACCCGCAAGGGTAAGGCCAAGCCGATTGCCGGGAAGAAGAAGTAAGCTCAGGCGCCCAAGCGATTGGGCATCCTGACGCTTTTTCCTTCATCCGCATTCAATAAGGAATACGAGAAATGGCACGCGAACCCGGCCGAGTTAAACGGCGCGACAAGAAAAACATCTCAAGCGGCGTTGCGCATATCAACGCCAGCTTCAACAACACCATGATCACCATCACCGATGCGCAGGGCAATGCGATCAGCTGGTCCAGCGCGGGCATGATGGGCTTCAAAGGCAGCCGCAAGTCGACACCGTATGCAGCGCAGGTTGCTGCTGACGACGCTGGCAAGAAGGCCGCCGAGCACGGTGTCCGCACTCTCGAAGTCGAAGTGAAAGGCCCGGGCTCGGGCCGTGAGAGCGCGCTGCGCGGTCTCGCCGCGGTTGGCTTCAACATCACGTCGATCCGCGATGTGACGCCGATCCCGCATAACGGGGTCCGTCCATCAAAGCGTCGTCGCGTCTGATCCGTCCCGATGCGGTGGCCGTTCTGGCTGCCGCTCTTGCAAGCGGGTCTGGCGTGGCCACCACCACCGCTCAGGCTCAGACCCGCTCGAAATTTGAACCGCTGATATAGCGAATTAGGGGAAATCCATGTCCGTCAACACGAAGAACTGGCAGGAACTCAAGAAACCCAACGCTCTCGAAATCAAGGAAGGCGGCGACAAGCAGCGCAAGGCGACTTTCGTTGCAGAACCGCTTGAGCGTGGCTTTGGCCTGACGCTCGGCAATGCGCTGCGTCGGGTGCTGTTGTCCTCTTTGCAGGGCGCAGCGATTACCTCGATCAAGATCGAGAACGTGCTGCACGAATTCTCCTCGCTTGCGGGCGTACGGGAAGACGTGACCGACATCGTCCTCAATGTGAAGCAGATCGCTCTCAAGATGGAAGGTGAAGGTGCCAAGCGCCTGCAGCTTTCCATGACCGGTCCGGCTGAAGTCAAAGCTGGCGATATTGCTGTCACCGGCGACATCGAAGTGATGAACAAGGACCTTGTCCTGTGCCACCTCGATGAAGGCGCGACGCTCAACATGGAGCTGACCGCCGACGTGGGTAAGGGTTACTCGCCCGCAGTTCAGAACCGTCCGGCAGATGCGCCGATCGGCCTGATCCCGGTCGACTCGCTGTACTCGCCTGTCCGCCAGGTGAGCTACAAGGTCGAGAATGCCCGTGTTGGTCAGGAACTGGACTACGACAAGCTGTCGCTGACGGTCGAAACAGACGGTACGGTGGCTCCTGAGGACGCAGTGGCTTACGCCGCGCGCATCCTGCAGGACCAGCTGACGCTGTTCGTCCACTTCGAAGATGGCATCCCGCAGCCGCAGTCGGCCATGATCGGCCACGCTGCACAGCCGCAGGAAGACGACGCCAACCAGCTCAACCGTTACCTGCTCAAGAAGGTCGATGAGCTGGAGCTTTCGGTGCGTTCGGCCAACTGTCTCAAGAACGACAACATCATCTATATTGGTGATCTGGTCCAGAAGACCGAAGCCGAGATGCTGCGCACGCCGAACTTCGGCCGCAAGTCGCTCAATGAGATCAAGGAAGTGCTCTCCAGCATGGGTCTGCGCCTCGGGATGGATATCCCTGGCTGGCCGCCGGAAAACATCGAAGAAATGGCCAAGAAGCTTGAACAAGAGCTGCTTGGTTGATCAAGGCATCGGCGGCGCGCCTTAAGCGCCGCCAGCTTTGGGCTACCTGATACGGGCCCTCATCGAACTGAAGGAAATGAATTATGCGTCACGGAATTTCACAGCGTAAGCTGAGCCGCAAGTCGGGCCACCGTAAGGCCCTGTTCCGCAACATGGCCGCTGCTCTCATCAAGCATGAGCAGATCCACACCACGCTTCCCAAGGCGAAGGAACTGCGTCCCTACGTCGAAAAGCTGATCACGCTGGCAAAGCGTGGCGGTCTTTCGAACCGTCGTCTTGCGCAGGCGCGTCTGCTCGACGAAACGCAGCTCAAAAAGCTGTTCGACGTTCTGGCCGATCGCTATAGCGACCGCGAAGGCGGTTACACCCGCATCATCAAGGCTGGCTACCGCGGCAGCGACAGCGCGCAGATGGCGATCATCGAATTGGTCGAGCGCGACGAAGATGCACGCGGTCAGGATAGCGGTCCGGTCATGAGCGAGCAGGAAGAATACGCCGAGGCGTAAGCTTCTCTCAGACGAGATATTAAAGGGGCTGGCGGAGCGATCCGCTGGCCCTTTTCTTTTGTGCGCCGCCGTCTACTGTCCGCACTCATGAAGAACGTAATCCTCGCCGCTGTCGGAGCAGCGCTCGCTTTCTCGTCTCCCGCATCGGCTCAGTCCGCGCAGGAACAGCTCGACGAAAGATACAATCGCGCGCTGGCCGCCGGATACAAGGCGCTGATGCTGTGCGGTGCGATCGCCAACGCGGAGGCCATTGGCGGCAAGAGGACGCCTGAGAGTGTCCATGAGTGGGAGCTGACTGGGATATACCCAGTGCTCGATCCGATCATTCGGGATTTGTCCTACAGGATCGAAAGATATCCATTCGAGGTAGATGGCCCGAAGCCTGCGCTTATCTCACATGTTGCTGTTGAGTGGGCTGACGACATGCCTCCGAGAATTGCCCAGTCCCGCTTGGGAAAGGGGTGCAACGTAAAACCTATCGGGTTCACCGAAGATCAACTGCGATATGGCGATGAGCGAGAATATCGGCGGCAACTCGTGATCCCGGGCATTCCGTCAGCCACTATTCCGGAATACCTTTCCGGTCCCGTCGATGATGCGTTCGACGGCACATACGGAAAAGGCAGCCGAACGACCGCCGTCATTATCAGGCACGATGATCGGGAACTGGTGCAGCAATATGCACAAGGGTTCGGCCGCCGAACCCCCCAGCGCACCTGGTCAGTAGCAAAAAGCATCGCAGCGACGTTGGTGGGAATGGCAGTACAGGCTGGCGAAGCGGATGTGTCGAACAGCGCGGGTCTGGGGCAGGGCGAGGCCGACCCGCGCAACGCAATCACAATCGATCATGCCTTGCGCATGGCCAGCGGCCGATACTCTGACACGGCGGGCAACCGCACCGATCCACTATATTGGGGTGGGACCACGGTGGAAGAGCGTCCACAAACATGGCCAATTCTCCATCAGCCAGGAACAGTATTCCGTTACGCTAACAACGATACGCTGGCCGCCGCCGAAGCGGTTCAACCGTTCGTTGACGGGACCGGTTTGGAGCGGCTGCGCGACACCGTGGGCATGCTGTCGTCGGTTGCCGAGGCGGACTGGCAAGGCAATTATGTCCTCTCCAGCCAGATGTGGGCCACCGCGACTGACCTGGCCAGTCTGGGCCAGTTCTACCTTGATGGTGGTGAGGCCTATGATGGCGCTCAGATCCTACCCGAAAACTGGCGCGAATACGTCTCTGACCCGTCTGGCCCGCAGCCCGAAGGGACTGACTGGGGTTACGGCGCAGGTTGGTGGACCTTCCGCAGGCCCGAAGGCAACGCGTTCGAAGGCATCCCCGATGACGCATTCGCCGCACGGGGCAATCGTGGTCAGTATGTTGTCGTCGTCCCGAGCCGCGATGTCGTGATCGTGCGGCGCGGGGAGGACATGGTTGGCACCCGCTTCGACATTGCCGCCTTCACCCGCGACGTGCTCGCGGCGCTTGAAAACGAATAGGGCACTCCAAGGCGCCACGCCATGATCGTTCATGTTAAAAGCGCTTTATCTGAACATAAACTGCAAAACCTGCTCAGAATCTCCTCAGGCTCGTTCATCTAGAAGGCTCTCACAGTGAACGGAAATTCCTCCGACGCTGAGAACCCGAGGATGAGACCCCATGAAGACTCTGAACAAGACTCTCGCAAAAGGGACGCTCGGGACTGTCGCGGCTGGCGCGATGGCCCTGGCGACCGCTACCCCCGCCGCCGCCGATGACTACCGCGATCGCGGCGGTATCGGGGCCGAAGAGATCATCGCAGGCGCCGTTGTAATCGGCGGCATTGCTGCTCTTGCCGGGGCATTCGATGGCGACAAGCGCGATCGGTATCGCGACCGGCACTTTGCTCACAATAATTATCGCGGAGATCGACGCAATTTCCGCCGCGGCTTCAACAATCCACGCCGCGCGGTACGACGCTGTGTTCGTGCGGCCGAGCGACAAGCTCAACGGTTCGGCGGATGGCGCTTTGCCGACGTGACGCAGGTGCGCGATGTCGACCGGACGCGCTTCGGTTTCCGGGTCCGCGGACGCATTCAGGTCGAAGGCAATCCGCGCTTCCGTCGCAACTTCGATCGCGGACGTTTCACCTGCCGCTTTGACGGTAGTGGCCGCCCGTTCATCGATTTCGATGGCGTGCGAGGCCTGCGCTGATCTGCCAGCAAGGCCGATCGACCCGACTAAGCCTTGGGGGTTTCCTCCCGCGCTCCCACCAGCGTAGCCCCCAAGGTGAAATCCCACAAAAGCATAGGCGGTTCAGGCAAGTGTAAGCCTGGGCCGCCTATGCGCGTGTGCAGACATAGAGCGAGTGGTGGACGCTCACACCAGACAGGAGGGAGCGTATGGCTCTTGTAACTCGTTTTGGGGCGTTCGCCGGTATGGCTGCTGCGGCCTCAATGGCATCAACACCCACTTTCGCAGCAGAACCTCCCGCAGGGCTGGTGAAGACTTCAGGCAGCAGCGCTGCCTTCATGCAATTCGACACGACGACCTATGACAGCGACACCGACATCACCGAATGGCGCCGGGGATGGGGACGTCGCGGATGGCGACGTGGCTGGCGTCGTCGTGGCGGCATTCGCGGCGGAGACGTGCTCGCAGGCGTGTTGGTACTTGGCGGAATTGCAGCCATAGCCAGTGCCGCCAGCAACAACCGTCGGCGTGATCGCGATGTGGTGATTGTCGAGCGTGATCGCGACCGGGATTATGATCGCCGCGACCGGCGTGATGATCGCAATGTGGTGCGCAATGACGGTGCGAACGGGCTCGACAGTGCAGTTTCGCAATGTTTGAGCCGGGTGCAGGAAGACGTCCGCGTCGACAGCGTCGAGAGCGTCAACCGCACCGGTTCGGGCTGGGTGGTCAGCGGAGCGTTGTTCAACGGGTCGGGCTTCACCTGCCAGATCGACAATAACGGCCGGATCGACGGCATCGACTATGGCACCTTTGGCGCCAACGATTTCGGCGGCAATCGCGTGAATGGCTCGCTGCTTGAAGGCGGTTCGCAATCTGCCGCGGCGGGTCAGCTCGACGATGAAACCTACCTTGCTGCGCGGCAGGGTGCCTATGGCGTGGCCCCGGCCCTTCCGCCATCGGGCGAGCAACTGGCGCAATCGACCCAGCAGCTTCCGGCCTATCCCGGCGGTCCGCTGCCGGGTGAGACCTTTGACGAGGTCGACGGCGACCTGCGCAACTAAAACAGACGGCTATTCCGGGGGCGGAACGGGCGCGGGGTCTTTATTGGCCTCGCGCCCTTTTTTGCCATAGCTCGGGAGGCTGATTTGCCACTGGATCGCCGCAGCGCGCAAAGCAAATCCAGCGACGAAGGCCGCGATCCAGATTGCCCAGTCTTCCAGCATTAGAATTGGGGCAGCCATCATCCCCGCAACCGTCGTTGCCGCGCTGAGAGCGGCTGCGGTAACATAGAGTTCGGGCTGCATGATAATCGAGGGGCGGCCCGCGACAACATCGCGGATGATCCCGCCGACGCAGCCGGTGATGACCCCCATCAGCATCGCCGGAACAGGCGGCACGCCATAAGCAATCGCCTTCGCCGTGCCCAGGACGGCATAGGCCGCCAATCCGATCCCATCGGCAAGGTCGAACAGCTTGCCCTCCCAAAGCCGCACGGGCGTGAACCATGCGATCAGTGCGCAGCCGAGACACACGCCTGCGACCCAGCCATCGGTGATCCAGAACACCGGCGCACCGATCAAAAGGTCGCGCACGGTGCCCCCACCCACTCCGGTGACAAGCGCGAAGAATCCCATTGTCACGAAGGTCTGCCGCTCGCGTGCGGCGATGACCGCACCTGAGAGCGCAAAAATCGCGATCCCGGCAATGTCGAGCACGTCGAGGATCGGGGTGAAGATCTCCTCGTTCATGCCCGAGTGCCGAGCGGTGCAGGTCGCGCTGTCCGGCGGCGGAACATCAGGATACAGCCGAACAGCGCTCCGACAAGCGAGAGCGCGGCAAACGCGATCAGGATCGGATGGCTGGTATCCTCACGCTCCGAAAGGTCCATGATGTGCAGGCCCCACATGAAGTCGAACCACCGCCACCAGCGGGTGCGCACGGCGTCGATCTCGCCCGTATCGCGACCGATATAGACATGCGTGCCGTCTTCGAGCGCAACCTGCCACACCGGCATGGGGCGACGGAAATCGAAAGGGACTTCGCTGGGCTGGAATAGAGTGACAGAGCGCACCGCGTCACCGCCGACAATTCGCACGGCGGCGATCGCACGCGCCTGGGCTGCATCGAGCGGCGCAATCGGATCGCCGGTTGCCATGTCGACCCGGCTGGTCACGCCATCGAGTGTCGTGAGGATCGCAACCGCGCGGCCATCCTGCATCCGGACACGCATCTCTTCAAGCTGCGCATCCTCGCTTGCAATATCGCTGCCGGGCAAGATCAGGGGCGGCGTTGCAGTCTCGATGCGCAAGTGCTCGCCGCGCACCTCCTGGATCGGCTTGGCGACCATGAACAGGCCGGTCGCTGTCCACATCACAATCGGCACACCGACCAGCCATCCGAGCCAGATGTGCCACCTCGCAAGGCGTTTCATAAGAGGTTTCGCACCCATGCGCGGCCCCATGCGACAGGCGGGTCAGCCGTGCAAGATATTCCCGATTGCCTCGGCAGTGGCGATGCAATCGAGATCGCTCCACAGCTGCCCGATGACCTGCATACCGCAGGGCAAAGATGCGCCTTCGTAAAGCCCCGATCCAATCGGCAGGACGGTCGATGGCAGGTTGGGGAAGGTCGCGAGGCCGGACCATGTGAGGCCCGTACCCGCCGGGAGATCTTGCCCGTTCACCCGAATGGTGGCGTCGAACACCGATCCTTCGATATGCGGGATTGCCAGCACCGGGGCGGGCGGGGCCAGAACGAAGTCGTAGGTTTCGAAGACTTGCTGCCACTGGAACGTGTTGGCAGCCTGCGCGTCGAGCAGGTCGAACCAGTCGCTAGCGGTCGCGCGCTTGCCATCAGCAGCAGGGGCACCGCGCGCCATGACGATGTTGAGCATACGGAGATAATCGGCCTGCTGCTGTGCCAGATCGGGCAACAGGTCGGTATGGCGGTCGATTGTGATCCCGGCCGCAACCAGTGCTTCGATAGCGAGCTCGACCGGCTCGGCAACGCTCGCATCGACAGGGCTGCCGGGGAATTCGGTGATCGCCAGCAATCGGCATGCCGACAGCGGCTTGTCCGTTCGGCGTAGCGCGACGGTCGCGCCGACTTCGGTGAGCACCGCGAGATCGGCGGCGTTTCGAGCGAGCGGTCCGGCGATGGATAGCTCGCTGTCATGCGCGGCAATGAACCCCTTGCGCCGGGCCATCTGCGGATGATCATGACCTTGTTTCGACACCAGACGATGCGTGGTCTTGTGTCCCCAGATGCCGCAGAAATGCGCAGGCACACGGACCGAACCGCCAATATCGGTGCCGAAGTCGCAGGGTACCATGCCGCTGGCGACCGCCGCTGCACTGCCGCCCGACGAGCCGCCGGGAGAGCGATCATGGTTGTGCGGATTGTATGTGCGGCCATAGACCGCATTGTGCGATTGCCAATCCGACAGGTCGATCGGCACGTTGGTCTTGCCAAGG
>JBCCBW010000009.1:0-114048 GCA_039033835.1 Pseudomonadota bacterium | reverse complement strand
CTTTTTCGCTCTCGTTATCGTTTTATGAACTACCACCTCGCGGTGCACCTTACAAGCTGAACGCAGATTGAAAAGAACGCGCGGCAAGGCGTGTCCCAAATCAAGGCATCCGAACCGCTGCGTGTTTAACCAAAGCTGCGTAAGCGCGCCCTTCCATCAACCATACGCCGCCTATGCCAATGAATTCAATCCCCTAATTATCTTGCACCAAAAATCGATCCGATTCTACGACGCTGCTTGCGTTTCTGCCTCTCGCAAACGCTCATGCGGCAGCCGCCGGTTTGAGCCACCTTCAAAAACAAGACATTGCTACAGGAACGACCCGTAACGACCGGTTGATCCAACCGAGTCGCGACGTCTGCCGCACACGCATCAGCCTGTTGAGCCGCGACGGATGATCAACCGAATGCGCCCCCGCGCCCCAGCGAAATGCCCCTCAACGGGAGTTTCGGATTCTCTTTGCTTGTTAAGCGGGTCGCTTATTGCTTATCTGTTGCGCGTCTTGAGGGAAGCAATACACTTCGGGAGCAACGGTGAAGGCGTATAAGCGTCTCCGGGTCGTAAAATTGCACGACGATTTCAGGGGAGCCCCGGCGAATGACGTCCGAATTTCGTGAAACGCTACTTACAATCGACCTTGGCGGAGAGCAGGTCGAATTCGTGAGCATGCAGGCGTATGAAGCGCTGGCCGAAGAGTTCGATCTGGATTTGCAGATCGTTGCAACGCTCAAGGAGCTCGATCTGGTGCCGCATCTGGGCGAACCGGTTGCATTGGCGCTCTATGAAAACGAGGAACTGGTCCGCCACTTTCACGGCATCCTGACCGAGGCCACTTACCTGACAGAGGACGGTGACGGCTTTCATTACAATCTGAAACTGAAGCCCTTCACGCACTTCATGGACGGCGAGCGCGGCTTCGCGATATATCAGGAAAAAACCGTCATCGACATCATCAAGGAGGTGTTCGACCGCGCCAAGGTGAGTGATTACGAATTACGCACGGCAGCGAGCTACGAGACCTTCGAATATTGCGTGCAATATGCCGAGAGCGATTTCAATTTCATCTCACGCCTGATGGAGCAGGAAGGGCTCTATTACTGGTTTGAGCATTCCGAAGACAAGCACCTGATGGTTATCAGCGACAAGGCCAGCAAGCACACAGCCGGCTCGGTCGCCGACCTCGCCTTCAACGCCGCGGCCGGGACCGCGCAATCCTATCGCACCGGCGAAGGGTTGGGCAGCAAGCACGTGCTCGAAGAATGGACCGAACGCGTTGCCAGCACCGGCCAGATGCGCGTTTCACTGCGCGACTACGATTTCAAGAAACCGACCAAGGCCGTTGACGGGACCGCGACCGACAAATCGCAACATCCCAGCGATCAGAAAGAACATTACGACTATCCTGGCCAGTTCATCGACAAGGGTCGGGCAGATCGATTGAGCGAGGTGCGGCTCGAGGAATTCCGGGCTCTGCGCCAGACCTATGCCGGGGTAACAGCGGCCAAGGGGATGACCGCCGGCGCGACGTTCAAGCTGGACAATCATCCAACCGACCGGATGAACATCGAATATATGGTCATCTCGACAAGCCACATCATGCGCTCGCAAAGCTATCATTCGGGAACCGGCAACCGCGATGCCGACATCGTCAATTTTGTCGCGATACCAGCCAAGACCCAGTTCCGGGCCCAGCGCCGCACGCCCAAACCGCGCGTCGTCGGAGTGGAATCCGCGATCGTGACCGGGCCGACCAACGAGACGATCTACACTGACGAATACGGGCGTATCAAAGTCCGCTTTCACTGGGATCGTTCAGGGTCGGATGACGACAAATCGACCTGCTGGATCCGCGTTTCGCAAACCGGCGGGCTTGGAAATGTGATCCTGCCGCGCGTCGGCCATGAAGTGCTGGTCGACTTCCTTCATGGAGATCCCGATCAGCCAGTGGTGACCGGGCGCGTGTTCAACAAGGAGCACATGCCGGTCTACGAGCTACCAGCCAACAAGTCCCGCGCGCTTTGGCGCACATTGACTTATGGCGAGAAAGCCAAGAGCTATCCGGGTGCCGAAGAACTGGACACCAAAGCTCCATTCGCCAACGAAATCCGGTTCGAAGACAAGGCCGACAGCGAAGAGATCCTGGTGCACGCGGAAAAGGACATGAATGTCCGCGTCCGCTTCGACACCAGCACGCATATCGGGCACAATGAAGAACTGAAGGTCGGCTGGGATCGTCAGCGTTACGTCAAGAACGACGAGAAGGTGGAGATTGATGGCAGTCGCGAATACACGCTCAAAAAGAACGAGAAGAATACGATTACCGAAGGCAACCGCGAAACAACGATCAAGATGGGCAATGACGATCTGACTGTCAGCCAGGGCAATATCACGGTCGAAGCCAGTCTCGGCAAGATCAAGATCGAGGCGATGCAGGAAATCCAGTTGAAAGTCGGAATGACGACCCTGACGCTCAAGCCGACCGAGGCGACGCTCAAATCGCTGATGACCAATATCAAGGCCGATGTGATGGGTGAGGTTTCCGCTGGGGCCGTTTTGACCGAAAAGGGCGCGCTGATTAAGATCAACTGATCGGCAACGACTGTCATCAGGGGGCGCGACACGAATAGCTATGACCGACTGGACCATCGTCTTGTGGAGCGCCGCGCGCCAGATCGCCGAGGAAGCCAAGCTGCCTCGCGAAATCTGGCCGGACGACGATATGCCGCCGCAGCTCTTTTTTCAGAGCCTGCGAGAAAAGGACGATCCGATCCCGGCGTTGTCCTATATGGCGACTGCCCTGCCCAAGCTCGAAGCGATCGAATGGGCGCTGCACGCCCTGCCGGAACCCGAGCAGGACGATGCCGACTATGCCCGCCGCATGCTGCTGCGCGACGCGGCATTCCGATGGGTGGGCGAGCCGGATGAGGAGAACCGGCAGGCGATGTATGAACTGACCGAAAGCTCGGACAGTGCATGGCCTGAAACCCTGATCGGCCTCGCAATCTTCTTCTCAGGCGGATCGATCGGCCCGGATGAAGTTGCCCCGATCACCGTCGATCCCAGCATCTGCGGCACCGTGATCAGCGGCGCGATGCAAACCGCAATCGCCGCCCATATCAAGACCAGGCCCGAACTGGCCTCGCAAGCGCTGGACCTGGCCGAGAAAGTGGCCACGCACGGTCGAGAGGCCCTCGCCAAGACATGACGCTCACCCTGCGAATAATCAATCGTACAAGTCTGGACAACGGTAGCCCAACTGAGCTGGTGCTGCGCAATCGTGGCGCAATCATCGGACGCGCGGCGACCTGTGAATGGCCTCTACCCGACGACACGCGAACACTCTCTGGTCGCCATTGCGAGATCCAGTATCGTCAGGACGATTACTTCCTGATCGATGACAGCACCAATGGCACGTATCTCGGCGATGCCGCCGAACGGATCGGTGGATCGCACAAGATCCGGCCGGGCGACCGCTTTCGCCTTGGGCCCTACATAATCGAGGCCAAGCTGGCAGGCGCGGCGCTGGATCGACACAGCGCGTCTCAGGCTGCTGATGAGGCGTCGCGCAAAGGCCCGGAATTTCTTGGTTGGGATACCGGAGGGCAGCCAGCATCTGGTGACACGGCCACTCCTGACTTCGCCGACGATGGCGGATGGGACTTGCCGGGCGCTACACCGGAACGCGCCTCGGTCTATTCCGAAGATCGGGGTCGGTCATCGAACGAGCCCAGCGCAGACGATATTTTCGATACCTTCGCAGGGTCGAACAAAGTCGACTGGTCGAACGCGGCGTGGACGGTCGATCCCGAATTCGATCCTTTTGCGACCGGCCCGGGGGCCGATGGCGGCGGCTTTGCTCCGCTCGATGGCGGCCAGCAGGCGCCAAGCGACGGCTTCGATCCGATCAAGCCGGGCCAGCGCGGCGAAGACGTATCCGCACCGCTGCCAGAAGCACGCAGCGATCCATTTGGCGGCCCGTTGGATGGCGGTGATATCAACGCCCCCGCAAGTGACCCGTTTGGCGGGCCACTCAATAACAGCCCTGCACCGACACCAGCCCCTCCTGCCGCAGACCCGTTTGGTGGTCCGCTCAACCATGGCACCACACCAGTTCCTGCGGGCAGCGATCCATTTGGCGAGCCACTCGATCCGGACGGGGGTCACGCGCCTGATCCGGACCGGACGATGCCTCCGAGCAAATCGCCACCGGCTCCGGCATCGCCCCCGACGACGGCTCCAGCGCCTGTTCCCGCACATGCGCCACCAGCTGCTCCGGACGCCGCTTACGCCGCGCTTTTGGCGGAGCTCGGCGTGGCTTCGAACACGGTCAATATCGGCGAGGAAGAGGCTGCGGCGAAGGCTGGCCGGATGCTGCGGCATCTTTTGGCCGGATTGATGATCCTGCTTGAAGCGCGCGCTCGTGCTAAGGACGAGATGGGGGCGAGCGCCACACAGCTGCGCTTCGATGGAAACAACCCGCTCAAATTCGCGCGCAATGTCGATCAGGCGCTGCAACTGATGCTCAATCCCCCACTGCGCGGATATATGGAGGCCGAGCAGGCGATCGAGGATTCGTATCGCGACTTGCAAGCGCATCAGATCGCGACACTTAAGGCGATGCAGGGCGCGTTGCGCGAGACTATCAACCGCTTCTCTCCGGAATCGATCAAGCAACGCACCGAAAGCAGTGGCCTGCTGTCGAAGGTGATGCCGGGCCAGCGCGAAGCGGCACTGTGGAAGGCGTATGAGAAACAATTCAGCGGTGTCGCCGAAGGGTCTGCCGAGGCGTTTCTGGAAGTGTTCTCGAAAGAGTTCCGCCAAGCTTACGAAGACGCGGTCAACCAATAGACCGCGATCCGCTGCCGATCAGTCGCGCTGGCGATCTTCGACCGAGAACCACACCGTATCGGCCTTCCAGCCATTGGCCTGAGCGCCCTGACGAAAGCGTGTCGCCCACGCCTCGTCAAAAGCCGTGCCCTGGCCGATCATGTTGCTTGGCAGTGCTGAGGGCCCTGTAATCGCGATCACGCCATAGCTCTGCTTACCGTCGCCCTCGAAAGTGACGGGGAAGGTCAGAACGAAGCCGTTGGGGGTTGTGTTGCCAAGCATCCGTCCGGCGAACTGCTCGGAAGTCTGACGGTTTGGTGTGAGCGTGCCGACGCCTTCGGTTGCGTCCAGCTGAAACAGCGCAACTTCCTCGCCGGGTTGTAGATTGTCGATACGCACCAGCGCGCGAGCGTAATTGTTCTCCGGCAGCGTGCCGCCATCGCCCAGAGTGATCGTCTGCCGCTTCGCCTCGTACACTTCCTGCGGGGTGGAGATCAGCGAGCGGTCGCTGCGAACTTCGCGCAGGGCGTTGAGCACCGCACAGCTTTGCGGGGTGAAGCGGATCACGTCGCTCATATCGATCGAGAACGAAGCCGCGCCCGCACGCTCGATCGCACTGAGCAGCGTGGTCTGCGCCGCAGCAGGATTGGCCGCGCCGCCAATGAAGCGCGCTGTGCCGTTGGCGTCTCCGGCATAGGTCAGCCACGAGCAATCGACGCTGCCGGTTGCGGCCTGCGCGATCTGCTCGAATTCCGGTGAACCGACCGCGATCTGTGTAGGCGTGGTGGGCTCGGTCGAGCCTGATGCCGATACGTTCTCCCCTCCCTGCCCCTGCTCGGCCCGGTCGCCTGTCTGCGGTTCGGCCCCACCGCCCAGATTGGCGATGACGACCGCGGCAACCACGACCAACAGCAGTGCAGCGACGCCGCCACCGATAAGCACCATTTTGTTTTGAGCAAGCCCTTCAGGCAATGCGGATTGGAGCTTGGCGAGGGCACCGTCATCATCGCCTTTATCCTTTTGTGCAGCATCGCCAGCTGCCGCGGCGCCGGGCGCATCGCCCGTCACTATCGGCGCAAATCCGGTTGCCGATGTCCCGCCGAACGGTTCTGCGAGTCGGAGGATGAACTCTGCCATGGATTGCGGTCGGTCCGCCGGGTCGGGCTGCAAGGCCAGCTCGAATGCGCTGTGAAAACGCGGCGGCAAGTCGGAGAGATCCGGCACCTGCATCCGCTTGCGCACGGCATCGGACAGCGATCCGCCCATGTCAGACGCCTTACCAGCCGCGAGCGCACGCAAGGTCAGTGCCAGGCTGTAAATGTCCGACCACGGGCCGACATTGCGATCGTATTCACCCAGCTGCTCAGGCGCGACATATTTGAGCTTTCCCGCAAACCCATCGCCAACGATGGTCGCGGTGTTTTCCCGCGCGTCCTTGGCGATCCCGAAATCAATGATCTTGGGCCGCGCGGGATCGCCATCGGCAAGCAGGATGTTGTCGGGTGCAATATCGCGGTGCACCGCGCCAAGGCTGTGCGCCGTGCCAAGGCCGGCTGCGAGCTTTTGCGCAAGATCGGCAAATTCCTGATCGGACAATTCTATTTTGCCGAGTTTGTCCTCAAGGCTCGGTCCGTCGATGAACTCGGTGACGATATAAGGCTTACCCTCTTCGTCCCGCGCCGACATGCGGTACGGCACAATCGCCTCGTGATGCAGCCGGGTGAGCATTTCTGCTTCCTTGCTGAACATCGCCGCGACCAACTCATCCTGCGCCAGATGCGGCAGCATGACCTTTATCG
Source organism: Pseudomonadota bacterium (assembly GCA_039033835.1). Taxonomy (GTDB): domain Bacteria; phylum Pseudomonadota; class Alphaproteobacteria; order Sphingomonadales; family Sphingomonadaceae; genus Erythrobacter. The sequence goes on along the minus strand of JBCCBW010000009.1, from coordinate 107,422 downwards.
CCACGCGCTCTTGCTGCTGGTGAATGTTGCTCGCTTCGTAGACCTCGCCCATTCCGCCACGCGCAAGGAAGCGAGTGATCTTGTAGATACCGTTGAGCACCTCGCCCTCTTCAAACTGGCGATCCTTGCGCTGTTTCGGCGGCTCTGGCGGCGTTGCTGGTGCCGGCTCTGGCGCCGACGTCGGCGCGGGCTTGGATGATGGCGCTTCGAAGCGCGTGCGATCATCGTCCTCCGCAGCGGCTGGTTTGCCGCCAGACGTGCTGCCCTCCGGTTTTGGCTGATAGACTGTGCGATCGTCGTCGCCGGGATCGTTGCTCATAACGGGTTATGTCCGATCTCGATCACGATTGCCGTCACATTGTCTGGCGCACCATGCGCATGCGCCCGCGCGATCAATTCATCAACCGCATCTTGTGGATCAGGCAGCGTCATCAGCTGACGGATCTCATCCTCCGATACCGGACCGCTTAGCCCATCGCTGCAAAGCAGGAAACGGTCGCCGGGCTCCGCCTCGTCCTGAACGATATCGACCTGCACTTCCGGTTCGACCCCCAGCGCGCGAGTGAGCACATGGCCCATCGGGTGCCCTTCGGCATCGGCAGGGGTCAGCAAACCCTGATCGAGCAAGTCCTGCACATGGGTGTGATCGACCGTGAGTTGAAACAGCCCGCCCTGCCGCGAAATATAGGCGCGGCTGTCGCCCACCCAGATTGCGGCGAATCGGCGATCGCGCAGGGTGAGACCAACCGCAGTCGTACCCATGCGGGAGATGTTCTGTTGCTCCGCAACCTGCGTGAGCACTTCGTTCACAGTGTGAATCCGATCGGCCACGGCGGTGACCGCGCTATCGAAGTCGGGCGGCACGTCGAACGGCTCGAACGCTGAGACGGCGGTTTGCGAAGCGAGCGCGCCGTTCTCGTGCCCGCCCATCCCGTCGAACACGAACCACACCGCCGCTGCATCGTTGAGCAGCATCGAATCTTCGTTATGGTCGCGCACCAGCCCGGCATCGGTTTTCCCTACGGCGCGAAAGGCGTAATCGATCACGCGAAATACTCCCGGATTGCGCTCCAACCGGGTGCGTCCGATGGTGCGGGCAGCACTTTCTCCGCGCCTTCAGGAAGGAACCAGTCGGCGCTGGCCTCGCTCGGTTTGGCAGCTCCGGCACTTGCTTCAGCCAGAGCATCACGCAGGGCATCGCCCTTCATTCCCTGCTCCAGCGCGGCGACCAGCGTGTCGTAGATCGCCTGCGTCCGGCACGCGACGTCGCAAACAGCCAGCACCGGATATATCCGCCCCACGGCATCGATGCTGGGCATCAGCACGGCATTAATACGCGCGCCCTCGAACAGCCACGGCGCGGCCGTTTCGTACGCTTCGGTGAACGCATCGCCCAATCGCTCACGGGCCAGCTCGACCCAATTGCTCATCCAGCGATCGAGCGGCTCGCGCGCCGAATATTCGACCCCGCGCGCGATGAAGTCGCCGTGCGCTGGCAATTTTCCGATGATCGCCGGGCAGTCGATCGCGCTCCGGGTTACAGCGTCTGCGGACATTGAACCGACCACAGGCCGCCTCCGCTGAACGGGTTCTGATCCTCGGGAAAGGTAATTGCAAACCGTGCAAGGCCAGGTCCGGGATTGAAGGTCGCCTCGATCTCGGTTTCCGATGTGTTGGTCTTGCGCGCGCGGTCGAGCACGCGGAACAGCGACCAGGGGCCCTCCTTGCTGTCACGCCAGATCACTTCCTCCATCGGGTCGAGCCCCTCAATCCCGTTATTGGTGAAGATCTTAATCTCCGACGATTGCACCATTCCGCCGCCCAGCTGCCAGACGATCTCTTTTGCAGCGTTACCATCCATATCGAAGACGAGAGGGATGCCGCCGGTCGTCAGCTCGACCCGGCTGACCTGACTGCCAAGGCCGATCAGTTCAAAACCCAGCGGCACACCTTCATTGAGCGCTCCGCTGAGCGAGCTGACCTTTTCGAAATTGCCGGGTGCAGCAGGGCTGAACGTCGCCGCGACCGGGTCGGACGTGTTCCAGCGCCAGTAATCGCCGGAACGGTCGAGATAGGGTTCGAGCCGCTGGTCGATGAACGACGTCATCTGCCCGCCTGCGCCGAATGCCGCCCGCACATCGCCGACCGATGCATCGTCGCCCGCCACTGCATCGAACGGGTATTTGCCGTTTACGGCCTGTTCGCATGATGGGTAGACCTGATCGGCATAAACCTGCGTGGTTTCCCCCTGCAGCACGCTTACGGTGGTTGACGTGCCGCCGCTGGCGACATCCTGTGCGAATCCCTGAACGAGGTCGGGCACTTCGAGTGCAGCCGTTTCAAGCGGCGCGATTGCCTGAGCCAGCTGATCGCCGCTGCTCGCACCAGTGCGGCCCGGCGCGCGAGACGCGCGAATCTGCGTGAAGGTCTGCCGCACGACATCGATGAACGCGTCGATCTCGCCCGGCTCTTCGCCATCGCCGACCCATTCATTGACTGAGCGGAAATGCTCCGTGATCTGGCCGTCGGCAGTCAGACCGCGCCCGGAATTCGATGCTCCGCCAAGCCGCGTTGCCGCGCGAGCAAAACGGTTACGATTGACCTGCTCTTCAAGCATGCGCGCGCCCTCCGCCTCGGTCGAGCTGTCGAAGGAGGTGTTCTTGCGAACCTCCTCCAGCACCAGTTTCAGCGGAGAAACACCCTTGGTAAACGCGCTGAATGCGCGTGGGTCGTTGAAGTAGTCGGCAGCTTCGAGCGCATCGATCACGCCCTGCCACTGCTCAATATACTCGCTGGCATAGGCACCGGAGATGCCCGTATCGAGCGCCCCCAGCTCGCGCTGGATACTCGCTGCCTCGGCGTCTTCGCCAAGCACCCACAGCTCATCGCGCAGATCGCCTTCGACGAATTCCTTTTGCAGCCGGTAGGTCGAGAAGCCTTCCGTCGTGAAGAAGAACGGGACGGTCAGCGCCATCACATCGTCGGGGTTGGCAAATGCCGCAGCATCGCCCGCCTGCAGGATATCACCCATCGCCCAGTCTTTTGACGGGTCGGCGGCCTTTGCGCGCAGGATGATATAGGCACGTTGCGCGAGGCTCATCGTGCCGACGCTGGCGCGCGATGCTGCAACGAGATCCGCGTCGAGCGGCGCGCGCTGACCAGCCCAGCTCTGCGAGATATTGGGGTCTTCGATCAGCGCCTCGAGATGCCCGACCAGCCGCGCACGCAGCCCCTGGTTCTCGGCGCCAGGGTATGTCTCGTTCGCCCAATCGCGCGCAATGTATTCGACCACCGATTCTCTGTCGATCTGCCTTTCGGGTGCCGCGCCGCCGAGCATCAGATAGACCTTGAGCGGTTCGTACAATGCGACCGGATTGTTAACCTCCTGCCGCATCTTTTCTTCGAGGCGCAGGATGACGCGCGGCAGCAGAATACGCCGGAGGCCGGAGCGATAGGTTTCCTGATTGCGGTTGCTCAGACCCGACTGGAACAGGCCGAACCGCATCCAGAGCGACGGGCTGCCTTCCAGCCGCGCAGCATACCCTTCTGGCAGATCGCGCAGTTGGTCGAGCAGCGGAACAAGCTGTTCAAGCGGCGTGTCGCTCGACCCGACCTTGCCCAGATCGGCCCGGCGCGCATCGCGCTCTTCCTCGATCGAGACAGCAGCAATCCCGGTCTCGTTCTGGAAATCGCGATTGCCGACAAAGCTCACGGTCCACAGCCCGATCGCGAGCACGGCAAGCACGGCGATGCCGGCGACGATCGCGGTCAGCTTGGTCTTGCGTTTGCGCAGTACTATAGGGTCGGCGACCGGCAAACCTGCCTCACCGAAGGCAACGTCGGTCAGCAGGCGGTTGAGGAAGTAGGCCTTCCCGCCTTCTTTGCTCGCCGTTTCGCCCTGATTATAAGCCTTGGATACGCCTTCGAGGATGCGGTCGATCGCGCTGCCATCTTGCGTGCCCGAGGTCAGATAGAACCCGCGCAACGTGCCGCTGGGGCGATCTTCGTTGAGGAAAGCGCCCTCGACCAAACGGTGAAGCGAGGCGCGCAGAGCGTGCAGCTGGCCGGGGAAGCCGAGGATCAGCCCGCGCCTGCGGATGTCCTTTTCCTCTTCCAGCCGCTTTGGCGCGCGCGCAGCGATATCATTCGCAAACCCGTCAAACGCGGCAGTCACGTCCTCGGAAGACAGATTCTTGTGCTTCCAGTCGAACGTATGGCCGACCACGGCGCGGCGGCCATCGACGTCGAGATCCTCGAAATACTCGGTCAACCCGGCGAGCAGATCACTCTTGGTGATCAGCAGATAGACCGGCAATTCGACCTGCAGGTTCTCGCGAATCTCGCGCAGACGGCGGCGGATAATCGCGGCATGTTCATCGATCACCCGCACATCGCCGCGTTGCAGATCATCTGCGGGGATCGCAACGAAGACACCGTTTATCGGTTCGAACGGGCGATACTTATTCAGCAGCTGGAGCAGACGGGTCCAACCGGCATTGTCGACTTCCCGGTCGGAATCCTGCGTGGTGTAACGCCCAGCCGTGTCGACCAGAACCGCCTCTTCGGCGAACATGAAATCGAGATTGCGCGTGCCACCCGTGCCGGCCATCGCCTGATCGGAATAGGGGAAGCGCAGCCCCGAATTGACCAGCGCGGTCGTCTTGCCCGCTCCGGGCGGTCCGATGATCACATACCATGGCAGCGAATAGAGATAATTGCGCTTCTTGCCCTTGGCCTTGCGCAGTTCGGCCAGCGCCTCGCTTATGCGGTTCTGAACCGCGCTGGCTTCTTCGTCGCTCGCATCCGGCCCGGCCAGCTCTTTTGCCAATGCCGCCTCTGCGCGTTTGGCGCGCCAGCGACGGATGAAGAACCACAACACCCACAGCAGCACGAAACCGCCCGCAAAGCTCAGCCGCACCCACAGCGGCTGCATCCACTCGACGAATAGCGGCAGACCGACCGAGCAGATGAGAATGAAAACCAGGATGGTGAGAATCGAAAGAAACCACCAGCTCGTGAAGAACTTTTTCATCACTGGGCCTCCGGCGAATTATCCATTTCGATGACGAATTCGACCCGGCGGTTCTGCGCCTTGCCTTCCGCTGTGTCGTTCGACGCGATTGGCACGGAATCCCCCAGCCCCACCACTGTTATCCGCGATGGATCGCTGAGTTGAGCGCGGGTGATCTCCGCCACCGTGTCGGCGCGCGCCTTCGACAGGGCGATGTTGTTGGGGAATTCGATGGTCGAAATCCGGTCGGAATCGGCATGCCCTTCGATCGAGACAGGTCCCTGTTCAAGCTCGATCGCCTGCCCGATCTTGTTGAACACCGCTTCGCGCCCTTCGACCAGATCCTTCGACGCCGGTTCGAACAATACACCGATCGTAGTGCGCACGCGGTTGCCGTTTACCGTCACAAGCCCTTGCGAAATCTCGTCGGACAGGAATTCTCGCAGGCGCGTTTCGGTGCTGGTCGGCGGTAGAGCGAGCGGCGGGGCGCTGCGGGTCAGCGCCACCGGCTCATCATTGAAGATTTCGGCAATGCGCTCTTCCGGAGCCTGCCCACTCGCGAGCAGCGCGAGGAAGAACAGCAGGAAGATGAGGAAGCAGAAGCCAGCTGCCGCCGCTGCGACCAGACCGACAATGCTCCAGAAATTGTTGGGTTTACGAGGGGCCTCGGCACCCTTCCAATGCGTCACCATCTCGCTGGAAGACAGGCTACGCACATGCTCCAGCGCGCCGACCAGATTGGCCATGACCTGCTGTTTCTTGCTGTAGCCATCCGATAGCGCGCGCGTGCGCCCCTCGAATCCTGCGGCAAGGCACGCGTGGAACAGCTCGATAAGGTCGCGGTTCTTGGCCGGTTGCTGCAACATCTCCTGCACGAAATCCCAGAAGCGGTCGCCGCCGATGCTTTCGCGGAAGAATGTCACGACCATATTGCGCTGTGCCCACTGCGCACCGCCGCCACCCACGCCCGGCAGGTTCTGGGCGATATCGTCAATCGTCGCGCACACCGCGTATTTGGCCCGCTGACGCACGCCTTCGGAATAGATCGGCTGGATCGCGGCTTCGAACTTTCCGATCGCCTCGCGCGCCCGGCGGTGGAATTCCTGCATCGAGATTTCCCACCGGCCCGACTGCAGCGCGGCGGCCATCGCCAGCACCGGAGCAGCATGCGCCATCATCGGGTTGCGGTCATCGCGCGGCTGCGTAGGCTGCGGAACGGTGTCGAAGAATTCCTGAGATTGTGTGTCGACCGGTGCTCCGCCAGCGGGAGCCGCTGGAGCGCCGCCGCTGGCGAAAGGATCATCGCTCATTGGAGCAAACGAACCACCAGTAGACGCAGGCGGTGGCGGCGGAGCGGCAGGGGCGGGATCGTCCCAGCTATCGGTGTTGCTGAAGCCGCCTTGCTGTCCTGCGCCACCTTGCGGGGGAATTCCCGGCGTGCCGGCCGAGCTGTTTTTGCCCTTCAGTGGCGAAGGACGAAAGACCGTCTTGTTCCGGTCGTCCCCGCTCATGTCTTCTGCTTAACCGCCCATAGTTCGAGTTTCAGTTCCGGCCAGTCATCCGCAACGAACAGGCCCAGCGCCGGTGCATCGTAGACTTCGGACCAATCGGCCGCGCCCCTGTCCAGTTCGAAATAGACATAGCCCGGCAGCACGTGCAGCTGGGTCGGGGGCGTGGTGGTGTGCCGCAGCGGAATGCCCGCCTGCAGCTGCGCGGCGACGATTTCGCGCATCTTGGTGTTCGGGCCGATCTTGCAGACCGACGGGAACCGCTTGCGGATATCCTCCATCGACTTCGTCTTGTCGGCCACCGCGAGATAGATATAGCTCTGCTTGAGCAGCGTGCGGTTCTTGATGACGTGCATATACGAACCGGGGCCACGCGCCTCGATATCCAGTGGTTCGACCGAACGATCAAATTCGCCCGACAGCAACGTCTGCAACAGGTCGATCACCGGATCGAAGCAGCCTTGCAGATTTTCGTGATCGTATTGGGGCAGTTCGGGCGGACGCCGTTCCTTACGCGTCAGCGTCGAAATCTCGCCCGCCATCCCGACAAGGTTCTCGAACAACCGTTCGGGATGGATGGCAGGCATGGTCGAAACATGCTTGAGGATCGCACCCCAGCGGTTGAGCGTCTGCAACAACAGAAAAGCGCGATAGGTATCCTGGCCGCCTTCGGTCGTTTCCGCCGCGCGCAGGGCCAACTCACCCACCATGGATTCCGCCCGGCCGATCAGGTCGGACAGGTTGCTCTTTAACCGCGAGGCGCGAATATCAACTGCGGGTGGGATGTAACGATCGTCGAAAACAAGTTTCTTGCCCGACACTTCGCGAATGCGCGCGACGCCTAGCAGCAGACGGCCTTCGGTCTCGTCAGGAGTCATGCCGAACCGCAAGTTGGGTGCACCGGTTTCGATGTCCTCCACCGCACGGTCGGTCGAGAAATTGTCGCTGACCTGGCTTTCGGTCACATCGAAACGCGCATCAAGCGATTTCTGATCCGCTTCGGCAAACTCGACCGCGCCCGACTGGCGAGGCGGCAATGTGATGTAGACATCGGCATCACGCACTTCGGCGCTGACGGCGACGGGCTGAGGCGGCGGTTGATCCCCGGGGATCGAAAACGGAGTGCCGTCGGGCATGACACCCTTGGCCGACTTGATTGCGAACTGGCCAAGCTCCGCAAGGCCCGTATCCACTTCGACCTCGGAAAAGCCCCACGAATACGGGATCGCCCAATCGTGCCGCGCAGCGACAAAGGATTCGATAAACCGATCCTGCGCCTGAAAGTGTTGCGGACGCAGGAACATGCCCTCTCGCCAAGCAACACGGTTGCGATCGCTCATGCCTTGCTACCCCTTCCCCGAATAACTAAGCATACAGTACGAGGCAGATAAAGCACGTGATTTGACCTCTGGCGGGTTTTTTCTTGTCCCGCGAAAACGGGCGGTGCGGGGGAAATGGAGCGCGAAACAACCTCTTTCGATCCGAAGACGTGGATCGACCCTAAACCGGTCGCCGCGAAGCCAGAAGTTGCGCCTGCAGAAACGCCCGAAAAAAGCAGGATCAAACCCGCTCTTATCGCCGCGCCAGTTGCGATAGCTCTCGTGCTGGGTGGAACCTTCGTCCTGTGGCCTGCAAGCTCTGGCGACACCTCTGAAACCCCTGCCGATGCGCCGAGCGTGGGTGCGGCCACTCCCGATCCCATCCCGACGCCAGCCACGTTGACGCGGATCATCAATGTCAGCGGGATGGACGAACTCGGCTTCTCGCTCGAAGCGATGGGTGTGCCGACCGGGGATGCCTTTGCCATTGCGCAGGAAGCGATTGCAGCGATCGGCACAGCCGAGGAAATGCGCGTCGCGGTCGAGTTGTCGGGCGGTGCGGGAGACCAATCGGTCCGCACGATCAGCGCCGAGCTGGATAATGGAACGGCGGTCAAACTGACGCGGCGCAGCGACGGTACGTTCGACCGGGAAACGCTGCTGGATGCGGCGACCACACAGGTTCGCACCGTGCGCGGTGTGATTGACCAGAATACCTTCTACGCCTCCGCGGTCGAGGCAGGTGTACCAGACAGTTTGATCTCGCCTTTTGCCAAGGCCTTCTCGTTCGATTTCGATTTCCAACGCGATGTGGGGATCGGCGATCGGTTCACCGCGACCTGGGAGGAGACCGTCACGCAAAGCGGGCGTAACACTCTCCCGCCGCGATTGCTTTACGTCCAGCTCAGCACTGACAAGGGCACGCGATCCTATTACGCCTTCACCCCGCCCGATGAAGTGCAGCAGCGCTGGTTCGACGAAAGCGGACAGGGCAACGAACGCGGACTGATGCGCACGCCGGTCGACGGGGCCCGGATCACGTCCAAATACGGCTATCGCACCCACCCAATTTCGGGTCGCGGCAAGAAACACAATGGCGTGGATTTCGCCGCACCCACCGGCACACCGATCTATGCCTCGGGCGATGCGACCGTGGCGTTTCGGGGACCGCGCGGTGCGGCGGGCAATTTCATCCGTCTCGATCACGGGGAAGGCATGCAAACCTGGTATATGCATCTTGACGCATTTGCCGGAGATCTCGTCGTCGGAGGCGCTGTAAGACAGGGCGATATTATCGGCTATGTCGGCACGACCGGCGGATCGACCGGCCCGCACCTGCATTACGAAATCAGGATGGGCGGCGAACCGCTCGACCCGCTGACTTTCGAAACGTCTGAGGTTGAGGCGCTGGCAGGAGAAGCGTTGACCATGTTCACCTCGCAACGCGAAATTACGAGCGCTGAGGTCACCGAAGGCAGCTGACGCGCGCATCTCAGGCTTTCGCCTTCGGCGCAGCGGCCTGAGCAGCCGATGGCGCATGCGAGGATTGCAGTCCGCCATTCCAGGCGTAGCGCCGCCGTCCCTCCGGACCGAGATCGGCGATCACCGCATCGATCGGTTCGAAGAACGGCGCGACCTCCTCTTCCGATCCGCTTTCGGCAAAGGTCGAAAACACTCGCGGATCCCAGAACCGGAACAGCACGACGTCACCCAGCGGCAGCCTCGCAGTCGTGAACTTTCGCAAGTGTCGCCGCAGCTTCTTGAGATCGAGCGACGATTGCAGGACGATGCCCCAGAATCGGCCAGCCTCATGCTTGCGCCAAAGATCGGGCAATTGCTCGCCGTCGATCAATTCAACCAGATGCGGCAGCGCGGCGAGCGTTTCCTCGTCATAATCGTCTTCATAGAGGCAAACATACCGCGAAGAAGCGCTGACCACCGGAAACAGCCGGAGGTCGGCAGCGCCATCGACAATCGCGTACCAGCCCTGCATCGCGGCTCCTTACGATTGATCGCAGAGGCGACAGAACGGCTTGGCGGCCTTGTGCGCGGCGATCATCGCCTTGGCCTGCAGGTTGGGCGCGGAGAACGGGACGTTGCCCGGCATGCCCATTCCGATGATCGGCGCCCCGCCACCAGCATTCGCGCCATCGCCGATCAACACGGTCGGCGCGCCGGTGACAATCGTGCCGCCATGCACCGTGAGGTCACCTATCCGGGCGGCCGGCATGCTGCCAACCAGCACTGTCAGTGATCCCTTCGCGATGACATCTGGCGGCCCGACGCAAACGCATTGGTCGCTTACACGAGCCTGTGGCATCATCACCGTCAGAACATTGGGTTGCCCCTTGATCACCGGCCCGCCGACATGCGGCACCGGCCCGGGACTGACCATCGGGCAGGTGTGCATGTCAGTGATACGGGCGGCGGGAGGCATGTGTGCGCAGTTCCTTCCTAATCGACCTTACCGGGCGGCAACGCGGGTGTTCGATGCGGAATCGAGCATCCGGTTGTCGGTATCGCCCACCACAAAGAAGCTGCCCCAGTAATAAGGGTGTGAGGTATCACGGTCGACGATCATCGAACGCTGCGCCTGATTGAGCGAATTGGCAATATCGTTCGTCCGGCCCGAGCGATAGAATTCGCGCATAAATATCTCGCTTTCGCCGGTGTTGGGCGTCTCCCAATAGGTGGCCATCACCGCGCGCGCCTGTGCGGCGAAGAAGGCCCGAACAAGCCCTTCCAGCGTCGAACCGGGCCGTCCGTCGCCTGCAAGCCGCGCCGAACGCTCCCCGATCGCCGAGGCGGTCTGACAAGCGGAAAGCACCACGAGATTGGCGTCGAGTTTGAGCCCCGCGATTTCCTCGAAATCGAGCAGCAGATCGGATTCGCCTTCGCGGCCGAGCGAAGTGAGCAGTGCGGCAGGCGATTCCAGACATCCGAACTGCCCTTCGGTCAGGCCATGCGTGGCGAAATGCAGCACTCTGTATTGCGACAGGTCACCATCGTCCCCGCCGCGGCCGAGCACCGCGGTGTCAGTGAAAGCAGCATCGGTAATCATGGTGGGGCCGTTCTCCAACCCTAGCGCATCTGCTGCGAAACCGATCTCGTCAGCCGGGATCGGCCGGAACCGACGGCTGAGGCCAGCCAGTTGTGCAGGCGTGATCAGGCAATTGCCGATCTTGATCTGGCCACCACTGGCGGGAATCGAGCTCACTGGCTCGGGCGAGGCAAAGCCGACCAGCGCTCGCGGAGCCTCCGATTGCGGCAGGTTGCGCGAGATGATGAAGCTGAGCGGTGACATCGCCACCGAGGTCGGCATCAGCGTCGCCAGAAATTCGATCTCGCTGTAATCGAAGCGATCTTCCTGCTGGGTAAAGCGTAATGCCGCTCGCCGATCGCTCACCAGCACGCCCGCGGGAAGCCCCGCAAGCACCTGACCGCCATCGACCACCAGTTCTTCCTTGGTTCGCAGGATCTCATCGACCGAGCCAAACAGTGCGCTGTAAAGCAGCACCGCCCGATCGACCCGGAACTCGCTCAACTGCCCCTGCCCAACCTTGCCATCGATCGATTCGCGCAAATCGTCGGTGAAATAGAGCAGTTCTTCGACATTGGTCGGCGGACGGATCGGATGCGCTGCATCCTTCTCCACCAGCATGCCGAACAGGCGATCGCCCATAATCGCGAAGCGGACGTAGGCTTCACCGGGACGCAATGCCGCCTGCAGATCGGCTAGTGGAGCTGGCTTGCTCGAAACCTGACTGAGGCGGGATTCGGTCTGAAGTTCTGCATCAAGCTCGAAGAACGCCGCCTGCAATTGCGTGCGGATCGCCTCGAGCTCTTCGGTCGGCTCGCCGATAGCACGCGCATCCTCTATATCGATCTCGGTCTGGCTGATCTGCCGCGCCAGATCCTGCTGCTGGCGACGTTTGCCGCCGATGCCTGAATCTTCTGCGACAATATCCTGCAATGCGCTCAATTGCCGCGCTGCACCGCTTTCTCCGGCAATCTGCAACACTTCAAAATAGCGCGCCGCCGCTTCATCATTACCGTTTTCAAGATCGACCGCGATCCGATCGAGATAAGGCTGAAGGTTCTGCGTGGAGAAGCTCACATTTTCGTCCCGCGCGCTCAGCAGCGCCTTGACCGCACGGTCGTAGGCTTGATCGACATCGCCGCGCGGCGCTCCGGAGCGTGCCACCCATGATGCCCGCTCGAGCAGCAATTCGGCAATCGCAGGATCGCGTCCCGTGCCCGACCGGGCGAGCGCACCGCGCGTCAGCTCGGTAATCGCCCGGTCGAACGCATTGATCGCCGCATCGTAATCGCCGTTATAGGCATCGATCCGCCCGCTCTGACGCAGCAAACGTGCATTCAGCCAGAACAGCCCATCCTGCCGGAAGCGCGCCGATGTCAACACGGTTTCAAGATCGGCAAGCCCCTTGCGAGCGACACCGACAGCCGCATCGGCGCCTACCGGATTGTCGAGCGCAAGCTCGGCCACGCTGCGCGCCCAGTTACCCTGGATACGCAAAAACGCCTCTCGCAAAGCCGCCTCATTGGGAAGCGCGATCGATGACCGCACATCGCCACTGCCCGCAGCCCCGGAATTGAGCCGCACCAGCGTAGTCGGATCGGTGAGATCACGCCCCGCGCCAACGCTATCATTGGCAAGGAAGGAGAGGATATTCCGCGCCGCTTCGAAATCACGCCGGTTCAGCGCATCGAGGCCGCGATAGATCCGAAGTTTCGGCCGCAGAACCTGCTGCTCCGCGGTGGTGAGCCGCGCAATGCCAGCCGCCGCTGCGTCAAGGTTGCGCCCAGCTGTGCCGAAGAATTCGATGTTCGAATCCGCCAGCCCCGCTTCGAGCAGCAATTGCGACCGGATCAGTTCCGGCGCATCGCTGGGCAAGGTCGCCAATTCAGCACGAAGGAAGCGCGACGCATCGGCGCTGAGCCCGCGGAAATTGAGTGCGGTTGCACGGCTGAGGATCGCGCTCAGCTCTTCACCGGCCTGATCTTCGGTGCCGAGCGACGCGCCGCTCGGCAGTGCCGGAATGCTCGCCAGTTCGAACGGGGTGCGGTCAGATGTGGCGTTGCCCGACGTATCAAGACCGGCAACGATGCGCAGCGCCTGATAGCCTGCACCGATCGAATTCGGAACGGCGGTGACTTGATAGGAGGTGCCCGCACGATCGGCCTCCATCACCACAGTGGCGAATCCGATACCGGGGTCGAGGCAGCGCTTCGCGGCGGTGCCTGCAAACCCTTCGAGTGTGATCGGAACAGCCTCTCCGCAGATCAGCGAGCTGGCGAAGGTGCTGCGTTCTTCATCGGAAGAAAACATGCGAACCCTTGCAAGCGAGCTTTGCGAAGCTCCACGGCAATTCACCGAATAGACATCGCCATATTTGGTCGTTTCTTCGCCATAGCTGGGATCGGTCCAGTTGGGCGATGCAGTGCAAGGGTCGCCACTGGCGTTGCTGCCAAGCGCAAATTCGCCGACCGGGCCGACGCGTTGCCCGGTTGTGCAACCGGTCAGCGCCAGGCTCATCGCGGCACCGCCCAAAATCAACCTGGTCCAATGCAATCCGGACATCTTGCCTGCCTCCTTGTTATTCGACGCAAAGGCCATTTTCATCTCGCTCGCAATCCTCGTCACCCGGAACCACAGCGGCATCCGAGAACAGGCCTTCATTGTTTGTGCCCACCAGCGGATCGAACGGCACCAGCAATCCGTCATCGGCGCTGAGCACCTGCACCACTTCGCGCGGTATCGAGATGATCGTGGTGCCGACGATGGTGGTGATGCAGTCTGCACCACTGCCGATCACGCAGCCATTCACCCGCGAATCCGCCAGATTGGTGTCAGAATTGACCATAATGACACTGGGGCCGACCAGCGCCGCCGCCGTTCCGGTCAGCTCATTGATCTGGCCGAAGAACGCGAAGGTGTTGGTGTTATCGGTTGGCGCGAGGGTCAGCGTGCCATTTCCACCGACGCTGCCCAGCACAATGCCAGCCGGATCGACACCGCCCAGCGTCGACGGGATCGTGTTCTGGAACAGAGCGGAATTGCCGTAGCTGACCGAAATATTGCCAGCTCGCAGGAAGACCGGATCGGCCACACGGGCTCCGCCAATACCGCCTGCCAATAACGGATCGTAGAGCAGCGAGGTCGAATTGCCGACGAAGTTGACGGCCAGATCGCCGCTCGCGAGCCCTTCGACCGCGTCGATCAACTCGGTCTGGCCAAAGACGATATCGGTCCCCCGAATATCCAGATCGGCATCGCCGAGATCGATGGTCGCTGCCTCGATATCCATGGTGATCCGTTCGGCGAGCACACCGGCAGTGCCAGCCGCATCGCCGCCAAAGCGGAACATGCGGCCTGCGCCGGTTCCGCTGATGTCGCCGGTGATGCTGATCAGCGATCCCGCCCCTTGGCTGGCGAAAACGATTTCGTTCGATCCGGTCGCCGGATTGAAAGTGACATTGGCGATGCCAATGGCTTGATCACCCGCATCGATGATCAGCGTACCGGTGCTGATCAGGTCAAGCTCGGTCTGCGACAGGTTGAACCCGCCCGCACCATCGCCGATGCCCAGGTCCTGACCGGCATTCGAGCGCAGCGTCAGGCTGGCACCTGCAACATTGATCGCGCCCTGAAGGTCGACATCTTCGGCCTGAAGTACTGCAGAGCCGCTCGTATCGATCGTACCAACTGTCAGCGTCGCGCCCGATGTGACCGCGAGCTCAGCGGTATCGACGCTTCCGAGTGTTATCGCGCCGGGCGCGTCGATCGTCGTATCGCCACCATTGGTCGAAACCGCTCCGGTGTCGATCGTACCCGCGCTTTGCAACGCGACATTCGCGCCGGACACCGCGCCCGTAACGATCAGCGCCGAAGGTGGCGTGTCCATGCCGATGACAAGATCGCCCGTGCCGTTGGCATCGCTGTCCGCCGCTACACTTGCCAGATTAATCGTACCAGTCGCATCGAGGGTAATCGCATCGGTGGCTGCCAGCGCGCCTGCAGCGGCGATAGAGCCGGCATCGATATCGATCGAACCGCCGGTGGCGGCGATACCCTGAGCCGTGAGAGCGCCGGTCGCTGCGATGGTGACGCTTTGAGCGCTCACATCGCCGGTAAAATCAACCGTGGCGGGCGAGGTATCTGCCCCCACCGACAATGCGCCGTCAGCGGTGACGTCATTCGCGCTCACCGCCCCGCTTGAATCGATCGCAATACCCATATCCGCGAGCAGATCGCCCAGGTTGAGATTGCCGCCACCGGTGCTGTCGACATCGATCGAGCCGCCGGTCATCCCAGCCGCCGCCGCGATGGAGCCGGTGTTGATGTCGCCGCTCGCGCTGAGAACCACATCGCCGCCTGTTGCATTTACGGCGTTGGCGGCAATGCTTGCACCCGTCACCGAGGCGTCGCCGTCTGTCGCGGTGAGCGTATCGAGAGCGATTGCGCCTGCGCTGATGACCGAGGCGTTCACACCGCTGGCAGCGCCCGTAATGGTCACGCTGCTCGGCGGGATTGTTCCACCGATGATAAGATCGCCCGCACCACTCATGTCGCTGTCGGCGGTTGCGCTTACAAGCGAAACCGTGCCCGCAGCATCCACCGTCACGTTGCCTGTTGCATCAACGGTGCTTGCCGTCAGCGAGCCAGCTGCGACCGTCAAATCGCCTCCGGTAGCGCTCGCGCTCGTGATCGTGGTTGCGCCGGTGCTGGTCAGGTTCACATTGGCGCTTGCCTGTATATTGGCAGCTGTGATCGAAGCCGCATCGGCATCGACCGAACCATTGGTCGCGATGAGATCGGTCGCGCCCACGGCTCCCGCAGCATCGAGATCAACGCTGGAGCCGGTGGCAACATCGGTGAAGGTCACCGACGAAGGCATCGCCGTCGCGCCAACCGTCAGAGCGCCCGAACCGTTGCCATCGGCATCCGCATCTGTCGCGCCTGCCAGAACCGACCCACTCGTATCGAGAGCGATCCCGTTATCCGCTGTCAGCGTACCAAGATCGAGGGCACCGCCACCGGTGCTATCGACATCGATCGCGCCGCCTGTGCCCATCGCCGTGTTGGCGGTGACCGAGGTCGTGGTGATGGCACCGGTCGCAGCCAGCAGCACATCGCCGCCCGTTGCGGTCACGTCAGTCACCGCAATCGATGCTCCACTGACGCTCGCATCCCCGCCAGTCGCCGTCACGGTCGTACCAGTAATCGCGCCGCCGCTGGCGATGTTTACCGAGACGCCGCTGGCGATGCCTGTGATGTCGAGCGGTGCTGTCGAAGTGGTGCTGACCGAAAGATCACCCACGCCGCTCATGTCGCTATCGGCGGTTGCGCTGGCTAGGCTGACTGCGCCGGTGCCCGTGACGGTCAGATCATTGGTCGCAGCCAGATTGCCTCCGGTGATCGCCCCGCCGGTCAGCGAAAGATCGCCCGCGGTCGCCGTCACGTCGCCGACCGTGATGGTTCCACCATTCAGATCGGCATTCGCACCGCTGCTAGCCCCGGCGATGGTCAGGCTGGTCGGAACGGTCGTCGTGCCGATCAACAAGTCTCCAGCCAGATCGCCATCGTTATCGGCGATCGCGTTGCCGGTGATATTGATAGTACCCGCTGCATCCAGCGCAACATCGCCGGTTGCCTGGACATTGGCTGCGGTGAGCGATGCGGCGTCGACGTCTATACCGCCAGCGGTCGAGGTGAGATTTTGTGCATTAAGCGCGCCGCCAGCGTCGATCGCAATGTTCGAATTCGCGAGGGTCTCGGCAGCAAAGACGAGGGTCGACACACCCGGCGCTCCGGCAAAGCCGACGCTGAACAGATCGCTCCCGCTGCCGTCGACACTGACATCGCCAAGCAGGTTCACATCGCCTGCTGCCACAATGACAATATCATCGCCTGCCGTTGCACCGCCTAGCGTCACTGTACCGCCAACCGACTCCACGCGCAGGTCTTCGCCCGCTGCCACCTGACCAGCCGTGATCGATCCATTCGCATGCAGACCAATCGAGGCGGCTGTAGGCACTCCGGCCAGCGCAGTCGCGATATCGCCGACCACGATATTGCGCTCGGCCGACACCAGCATGTCGCCGCCATTGGTGTTGATCGTGCCTGCTGTAACATCGCTGGTCGCGCCTGCGGCCCGCAGAGTGGCGGACGCACCGAGAGCGTTCACCACCACATTGCCTACACCGACGCTCCCGCCTGTGGATGTGACATTCACCGTACCGTTGCCTGCGATATTGCCAGTCGTGATCGCACCGGTCGCATCCAGCGCCACCGCAGCAGCCGAGGAGACAGTCGCCGCCTGGATTGAGCCCGCATCCACATCGATGCCGCCTGTCGTCGTCGTCAGATCCAGCGCATTCAATGCGCCGGTCGTATCAATATTCATGCTCCCGGCGCTCGCATTACCGGTGAACGTCACCGATGAAGGAACCGCCACCGCGCCAACAGTAAGCGCACCGCCAGCCGTGGTCGCTCCCGCTGCCAAAGTGCCGGTCGTGTCGAGGTCAATCGTTGTACCGGCATTGAGCGCTCCGAGATCGAGCGCACCGCCGCCGGTGCTGTCCACGTCGATCGCGCCGCCTGTTCCTGCGGTCACTGCTGTCACCGAGGCGGTGGTGATGTTGCCGGTCGCTTCCAGCACAGCATCACCGCCGGTCGCGCTGACCGCCAATGCGCTGATAGAACCTGCATCCACATCAACGCCGCCAGCGCTGGCAGTGAGATTTTGTGCGTTAACCGCGCCGCCAGCGTCGATCGCAATGTTCGAGTTCGCAAGCGTCTCGGCAGCAAACACAAAGGTCGACACACCCGGCGCCCCGGCAAAGCCGACGCTGAACAGATCGCTCCCGCTGCCATCGACACTGATATCCCCGAGCAGGTTCACATCGCCTGCTGTCACAATGACAACATCGTCGCCTGCCGTTGCGCCGCCTAGCGTCACTGAACCGCCGACCGATTCTGCACGCAGGTCTTCGCCCGCTGCCACCTGACCAGCCGTGATCGAGCCGCTCGCGTGCAGACCAATCGAGGCGGCTGTCGGAACTCCGGCCAGCGCGGTGGCGATATCGCCGACCACAATATTGCGCTCGGCCGAAACCAGCATGTCGCCGCCATTGGTGTTGATCGTGCCTGCTGTGACATCGCTGGTCGCGCCGCTTGCGCGCAGAGTGGCGGACGCACCGAGATTGTTCACCACGACATTACCGGTCGTCAGGTTCCCGCCTGCAGCGGTCAAAGTCAGACTCTGGTTCGAAGTCACATCACCGGTTTGAAGCGCGCCCGTCCCCGACAGGGAGATAGAGTCCCCTGTAACCGCATCGGTCGTGATCGTACCACCGGCGGTGACAGTGATGGCGCCTGCCGGAGCGCTCAAATCTTGCGAATCGAATGCGCCCAGTGTCACGATGGTCATGCTTGCGGCGCTCGCATCGCCGGCGAATGTCACCGACGACGGAACATTGGCCGTTCCGACAGTCAAAGCCCCGCCAGCATCGACGGTGCTCGCCTGCACCGATCCGGTCGTGTCGAGCGCGATCGTGGTGTTGGCGTCCAAAGCGCCGAGATTAAGGTTGCCGCCTGCGCTATCGACGTCGATAGCGCCGCCTGTTCCCATCGCCGTATTGGAAGTGATGGATGCGGTGGTGATTGCCCCTCCGGTTGCAGTCAGCTCGACATCGCCACCCGTTGCACTGACAACGCCAGCCGAGATCGAGGCCGCATCGATATCGAGATCGCCATCGGTGGTGGTGACGTTCTGCGCGACAAATGCATTGGCCGTCGTGAACGCGAAGCTGCCTGCGGTGATGTCGCCATTGAAGGTCGCCAGCGAAGGCACGGCTGTGCTGCCAATGTCCAGCGCGCCTCCAGCTATCACCGTGCCCAGTGTCAGCGTGCCGGTGGTATCGAGCGTAATGCCCTGATCGGCGTCTAAATTGCCCAAATTGAGATTGCCGCCACCCGTGCTGTCGACATCGATCGTCCCACCGACCCCCAATACGGTGTTGGATATGATCGAGTTGGTCGTGATCGCGCCGGTTGCCGTGAGCAGGACATCGCCGCCCGTCGCGCTGACATCGCCAGCCGAGATCGAGGCCGCGTCGATATCGAGATCGCCATCGGTGATGGTGATGTTCTGCGCGACAAACGGATCGCCGGTGGTGAAGGTGAAGCTCGCCGCCGTGATGTCGCCGTTGAAAGTCGTCGTCAGCGGCATGGTCGTGCTGCCGATGTCCAGCGCACCTCCGGCATTGACGGCACCGATCGTAAGCGTGTTGGCGGTATCCAGCGTTATCAGCCCATCGGATGTCAGATTGCCGAGACTGACCGCTCCGAACCCGGTGCTGTCCACATCGATTGCACCGCCACCGCCCATCGTCTGATTCGACATAATCGAACCCGTCGTGATGCCGCCCGGAGTCGTGAGAACGACATCGCCACCGGTCGCGCTGATCGCGCCTGCCGTGATCGAGGTTGGCGGTGTCGTGGTGCCGATCGTGACACCGCCTGCCGTGGCGGTGAGATTCTGTACGTTCACCGTACCTGAGGCATCGATGGCGATACTGTCGCCGGTCGCGTTCGCGCTGAGATCGACGTCGGTGCTGCTGTCAAAATCCAGATCGCTCGCGGAGGTGATGGACCCCGCGTTCACGTCGATCCCGCCAACGCTCGATGTGACCGTGGCTAGGCTCGCTGCACCGCTCGTGGTGAGCGTCACGCTGGTTCCGCTGGCGGTGCCGTCTACCGCGAGGCTGGAAGGCGTGGTCGTCCCGCCAACGGTCAGCGCACCGGCATTGTTCGCGTCACTGTCCGCTATGGCTCCGGTGAGCGCGATCGCCCCGGCAGCGTCGAGCGTGATGTCGCCAGTCGCGCTGAACGTGCCGCCGGTTATCGATGCGACGTCGAAATCGATGTCTCCGCCCGTTACCGTAACGTCCTGTGTAACAAGAGCTCCGGAGGTGGTGATATCCACCGTTAAGGCCGAGACATTGCCGGTGAACGTGACCGAGGATGGAACCGCCGTGGCGCCGACCGTCAGCGCGCCGTTCGCGGTGGCAGAGCCTGCGGTGAGGCTGCCGGTCGTATCGAGATCGATTGTCGTGTTGGATGTCATATTGCCGAGGCTGAGATTGCCGCCGCCAGTGCTATCGACATCGATACTGGCGCCTAGCGCACTGGCGGTAATCGCCGTGGTGGTGATATCCCCGGTAGCCATCAGCAAGACGTCGCCGCTGTTCGAAGTGAGCGCACCTGCACTGATCGAAGCCGCGTCTATATCAAGATCGGCCGCGGTGACGGTGATGTTCTGCGCGACCAAGGCACCGGCCGTGTTCAAATCAAGCGTCGGTGTCAGCACATTGCCGGTAAAGGTCACAGCCGAAGGCTGATTCACGGTGCCCACCCGCAGGATCGTGCCGGCATTCGCGGAGCCGACAGTCAACGTGCCGATCGTGTCGAGATCGATATTCGCATTGGCACTCAGGTTACCGAGATTGAGATTACCGCCGCCCGTGCTGTCCACATCGATGTCGCCGCCCGCACCGTTGGCGGTGATCGCGGCAGTCGTGATATTACCCGCAGAGCTGAGCAGGACGTCGCCCGTGGTCGAGGCCAATGCGCCCGCTGAAATCGAAGTGGCATCGAGGTCGACATCGCCTGCGGTGACGGTGATATCCTGAGCCGCAAGCGCGCCGGTGGTGGTGAGATCGAGGGTCGCCGCCGAGATATTGCCGGTGAAGCTGATCTGGGTCGGCACTGACACGGCCCCCACGGTCAGCGCGCTGCCCGCGCTCGCGGAACCAGCGGTCAGGGTGCCGGTCGTATCGAGGTCGATATTTGCCGCCGCGCTCAGATTGCCGAGATCGAAATTCCCGCCACCTGTACTGTCGATGTCGATATCCGCGCCCGCGCCTGTTGCGGTGATCGATGTGGTCGTGATCGCCCCTGCGGCATCCAGTGCGATATCCCCGCCAGTCGCGCTCAACGCGCCACCGGTAATCGAAGCGCCGTTTATAGCGATGGCCCCATCACTGGCCGTGAGATCGGCGGCGCTAACCGCACCCACCGCATCGATATCGAGATCGCTGCCCGAAATGTTGGTCGTGACCGTCAGATCGCCATCGGACCCAAGCACCACTTCGCCGGTGCTGGAGAAGGCTCCGCCGATCTCTACTGTTGCGGTGGGCACACCTTGGGCAAGCAGCGTGATGCCGCGATCGGTCGCAACCGCGGTCGTGGCGGTAACACTCGCGTCAATGTCCAACAGCGCACCGACGACGCCCACATCGGTGAGCATGGCGAAATCGACGATGCCGGCTGTAATCGTCCCGTCAACGGATTGCGCCGCGACTGTCGTCCCGGCGTTGACGGTGTAGGTCAGCGGACTGCCGGGCGTGAAGCTGACATCGACATCGGATGCCGCGATAAAAGCCGCGCGGCCGGTCTGCGCGTCGAATGTGCCGGTGAGATCAAGCTGCTGCCCGACGAATGCGAGCGAACCATCGGTTACAAAACTCGCCGTGCCCGTTGCCTGAACAGCATTGGTCGACGCGCCTGCAAAGGTGAGCGTGTTACTTCCGTTCCCGAAAACATCGGTCGCTTCATAGAAGTCGAACACGTCCTGGTTCGCGAGATCCAGCGTCGAGGCGAAGAACGACTGCGCATTGATCGACGCGTTGTTGCCGAACAGGATGCCATTCTGATTGACCAGCCAGAAATTGATGCCAGCGGCGTTGAGCGTACCGCCGATATCGGATGGGTTACCGCCGATCACCCGGTTGAACAGGGTCGCCTCGGTCAGGCCAAGCCCGGCATCGATCGTCACATTGACCGTTTCGCCGGTCGGAATGTTGAAATCGGACCATTCGGCGACGACCACCGCAGCTTCGACCTCGATATCGGTCTGGATCGCGCTGGTATCCGTAACGGTCAACTGACCGGGATTGCCTGCACTATCGACCGCTGAGCTGAGATCGCCGCTATTCACCAACTGTGCGTGCGCCGCCGTCGGGATCGCGGTCAGCGCGATCGCCGCCGTCGTCATCAGCATCCGGTTACGAATTGCCCGATTGCGAATGGTTTTGCTTGCGACTGTCATTGTGAACTCTCCTGTCGCTATCCGGCTCAACGGAACAAGGCTGGGAATTTGGTGGTGATCGAAAACAGCAGCCGTTCAGGCGGTCGTTCCGCATCGGAAAACAGCGCGCGATCCAGCGGAACTGCGTAGGTTACTTCGGCAGTGATCCCCTGCCCGAACGAATAGCGCAGTCCGCCACCGGTCGACTTCAGCGTGGTCTCTGGATCGGGTGTCGTCTGATCGAGGTTTTCGAGCCGTACGATGTCGAAAAACCCGAACAATTGCAGCCGGTGGCGCGCATTTTCGAGCACGGTTGCGCCCACTTCGGCAAGACCGGCAATCGCCCGGTCGCCGCTATTCGCGCCCGGATCGTAGCCGCGCCCGATGCTGAGATTGCCGAGCGCATACTCATCGAAGTTCAGCAGCGGCTCGTCGGTCCATTGTGCTTCGAACTTGCCGCGAAGACTGAAGATCGATCCCGGATACCACGTAACATCCGCACCGCCGCGCACCACGAATGCATCCGCCTGCCCGAAGGGGCGCGATGCAATCACGCCATCCGTTTCCGCAGTGCCGAACTGGTTGGGGCCGGTCGCGTCGAGGATATCGAGCCCCTGACGCACTTCAAGAAATCCACCGTAAACCAGCGAGAGCGAGCGATCGAGCCGACGTTTCTGCCCGTCGAACTCACCGCGCAGGAACACCGTCCGGATGGAATCTCTGCTGAGCGGAACCGAAGAGGTCGACGTCTCCTGCTCGATATAGTCGAAGCCCAGCGTAATATCTGCGGCCTGCTGAGGCGTGCGCAGCAGCGGGTAGGACACGTAAAGATTGGCCAACAGCGTTTCGGCCTCAAGATCGAGATCCTGAATCGTCGGCCGCGCATCGGCGTAAACCACTTCGCCGCCGATACGGATGTTGTCCGGACCGATGCCGAATTCGTGCCCGCCTTGAACGATGATCTGCTCATTGAAGTCGGCCGTCGTCTGCGCGGCGACATAGCTTATGTCGGACAGCCCGGTAAGACCGTAGACCTCGACCCTGCCAAAACCGGTCTCTCGCCCGATCGAGCGGGCGTTGTAATTGCGCACATTGAAAAAGGCAGCGTAGCGTTCGAAATCGACCGACAGATTGCCGATCACCTCACCCGGAGCTTCACCGGATGGCGCCAGCGCCAACCGCACTTCGAGGCCGGGAATGCCATTGGCGTTCAGCAGAATGCGTTCGGCTTCGCGCTCGTTAAGCGGATCGAGCTGACGCAGCGGCTCCAGCGCTTCGGTCAGCACATCGCGATAGGGGCCGGGATCGCCGCTGATGCGGATCTCGGAAATGCTGGCGGAGACGACATCGAGCCGTAAGGTCTCGGTCAGTTCTTGCTGCGGAACCTGAACGGTCGCAATCCAGCCATCTCTGCGCAGCGCATTGTTCGCATCGTCGCGAAGATCGCAAACCACCGATAACGGAGTCTCCGTCCCGGAAGCCTGAATTCCGCTGAGCGATTGCGCCAGTTCAGGCGCGAGCTCACCGCCGCGCACATCGACGAACTGCACGTCTTGCAAGGTGACGGTAAGGTCGCTGTTATCGAACGGACAGGACGGGCGCAGGCCGGCATCACGCTCGACCCTGACAGGCGCCCGCTGATCATCGATGGCATCGGTATCAGGCGTTTCCAGTTCTTGCCTGGTCTGGCCAGTCGATTGTGCAGCTGCGCCGCTGGCCCCGGCAAAAGCCAGAGTCAGCGCAAAGCTCGAACATGCGACAGTCGATAGATTTAGACGCGCAGCGGTCGCGACAGAAGTCATCCTGCTTCCCCCCGGAATTCAGATTGACCTGCGGACTTATTCTTTTTGAGCGACCCCGTCTCGTCAGGCAGGTCAAGGGGTATGGGCGGCTCCTGACAGAGTCAACCAAACATTAATCCTTGGCCCGAAAGGGGATTTGTAGGTTTGCGACACCGCGACAGGCGTGCATCGCGTAAGCGTCAGATAAGCCTAAGAGGCGTTGCCATGCTCTTCGCGTGCGAGTTCGTGCAGCCAATCGGCATGACGCGGCGCTTTCTTGGTTTCGCTCCACTCATCCAGCATCAAAGGGGCGACTCGCGCCAGCTCAGCATATTGCTCGTCGGTGCCGATATCCGCCGCCAGTTCGACCCGGTGACCATTCGGGTCGAAGAAATAGATCGATTTGAAGATGCCGTGATGGGTGGGGCCGAGCACGTCGATCCCCTCCGCTTCGACATGCGCCTTTGCTGCCAGCAATGCTTCTTCGTCCGGCACGCGGAAGGCAAGGTGCTGGACCCATTGCGGCGTGTTTTCATCGCGGCCCATATCGGGCTGGTTCGGCAGCTCGAAAAACGCGAGAATGTTGCCGTTCCCCGCATCGAGGAAGATGTGCATGTAGGGATCGTATTCGCCGGTCGATGGCACATGATCCTCGGCAAAGGCGGTGGTGTAATCCATGCCCATCACCCGACCATACCATTCGACTGTCTCCTTGGCGTCGCGGCAGCGATAGGCGACGTGGTGCACGCCGCCCAATTTGACGGGATGATCGGTCATTCGGCAGGCTCTTCGACGTTCAGCACGCCGCGCGCAACCTGATCACGTTCGATGCTTTCGAACAGCGCCTTGAAGTTGCCTTCACCAAAGCCATCGTCGCCCTTACGCTGGATGAATTCGAAGAACACCGGACCGACCTGCGCTTCGGCAAAGATCTGTAGCAACAGGCGTGGCTGGCCGTCTTCTGTGGTGCCATCGAGCAGAATGCCGCGCATCTTCAGCTCATCGGCATTTTCGCCGTGTCCCGGAAGGCGTTCGTCGAGCATCTGGTAATAGGTTTCGGGCGGCGCCGTCATGAATGGCACGCCGTATTCCTTTAGCCGGTCCCAGCACGCGACCAGATCTTCGCAGATCAGCGCGATATGCTGAATTCCTTCACCGTTGAATTCACGCAGAAATTCCTCGATCTGGCCCTTGCCGCCTTCGCCCTCTTCATTAAGCGGGATGCGGATCTTGCCATCGGGCGCGGTCAGCGCCTTCGAGGTCAGGCCGGTATATTCGCCCTTGATGTCGAAGAAGCGGATTTCCTTGAAGTTGAACAGGCTCTCGTAATAATCGGCCCAGTACTTCATCCGCCCGGTATATACATTGTGGGTGAGGTGATCGATCGTGTGGAAGCCAGCGCCTTCCGGATAAGGATCGACATCCGGCAGATAATCGAAATCGATGTCGTAGATCGTGAGGCTCTTGTCCTCGGCCCCGGCATAGCGATCGACCAGATAGAGGATCGCGCCGCCAATGCCGCGGATCGCGGGGATGCGCAGTTCCATCGGGCCCGGTTCGTTGGCGACCGGCTCTGCGCCTTGTGCAAGGAGGTGATCGTATGCCTTGGCCGCATCGCGGACACGGAAGGCCATGCCGCAGGCACTGGGGCCGTGCTCACGCGCAAAGAACCAAGCCGCGCTGCGCGGTTCGTAATTGGCGATCAGGTTAATGCCGCCTTGACGCCAGAGGTGCACGTCCTTGCTGCGATGCTTCGCCACGCGGGTGAAGCCCATGGTTTCGAACACCGGTTCCAACACACCCTTTTCCGGGGCGCAGAACTCGACGAATTCAAAACCATCGAGACCGGCCGGGTTTTCGAACAGGTCGCCGGGGTGAAGCGGAGCGTGCTTGGTCATGAGTGCGGGTCTTTCCAAAATGCGGGTCGTGCAATCCCGGAATGTGACGGGACTGCGACGCGCATGACAAACTGGTTACGATTGAAACTATCTACCCCGGAATTCGATTCTTGGCAAGAGGAGGATTCACCGGTGTTTGATCGACTTTCCAAGCCGGATGGCCCCTATCAGTAAACGCCGATTGCAACCTTGCCAGGTTCGATGCACTTTGAGACTTCGGGAGAGCAATCGATGATCAAGACAACCGGTATCAACCACGTCGCGCTCGTATGTCGTGATATGAAGGAAACAGTACAATTCTACACCGAGGTGCTGAAGATGCCGCTGTTCAAAACGGTCGAACTGCCGGACGGCGGTCAGCATTTCTTCTTCAATTGCGGCGGCGGAAATGCGGTCGCGTTCTTCTGGTGGGCGGATGGACCGCCCGCAGCCCCCGGCATCGCCTCGGTCAAGAAATTCCCTTACGACGCCAAGACCGCCGTCGGATCGATGAACCATCTCGCCTTCGATATGGCGGAAGACGAATTGGAAGCCGCTCTCGACCGGCTTGAAGAGGCTGGCGTTCCGCACACGCATCAGGTCGTCAACCACGATGATAGCAAGATGGGTATGTCTCGGGAGATGCATGACGGCGTGTTCGTGCGCTCGGTCTATTTCACCGACCCCAATGGCATCATGCTGGAATTCGCCGCGACGACGAAGTCTTTCGGCCCGGAGGATATCGCGCACGAACCCGCAACCATCGCTGACAGGGAGGACGCCTGAGCCATGCCCCGCCTTCGCGAAGTACCAAAGGACGAGGCGGATGAGAAAGTCGCCCTGCCGCTCTACGCCATGCTGTTCGGCGATCGCGATCCGGTTGCCGAACCGGGTACCGCGACCGGCACGCCGGGCGATTGGTGGACGGTGTTCGCAAACTCTCCGGCAACGCTGAAACACGCCGCACAGGGCTTTGCCTATTATCGCAGCGAGGAGCGCAAACTCGATCCGGTGCTGCGTGAATTGGGTCAGACCTGGGCGGGCTGGGCAACGGGCAGCCAGTTCGTCTTCTCGCAGCATTGCAAAAGCCTGCGCGGGCTGGCCTATCCCGAAGAAAAGATCGAGGCGCTGCCGGTGTGGCAGACTGCGGATTGTTACGACTCGAAAGAGCGGCTCGTGTTGGCCTATGCCGACCGCCTGGTCAGCCATCAGGGCCGCGTGCCCGATGCCCTTTTCGACGATCTGAAGGCGGCGTTTTCGGACGAGGAAATCCTCGAGCTGACCTACGCGACCTGCCTGTATCTAATGCACGCCGTCATGAGCCGCGCGCTGCGGACTGAATTCGACGACCGCGACGACCCGATCACCGAAGTGCCCGCACCCGAAGGCTTCGACGCGCTGGATTTTCTCGGCGGTGAGCGGAAGACGGATTGAAGCCAGATACGCGGCCTTACCGCAATCGCGAACGAAGTTGACAGAAGTGACACACTGTCACCCTATCTCCTTGACCTCAAAGGCTTGAAATCAAATGTGATATTTACCGAAAAGCGAAGTTGACACATCCCCAACACAAAAACCCGACTATTTCAAAGAGCAGCCTCGCCTTGGCATGAAATTGCGCATGTAGGAAAGCTCGGTCTGGCCACCATACTCGGCAGCCCCCTAAGTCACTCGCCCGATATTGCGTCCATGCTCATCCTGCGTGACCGAGAGCCGAGCTCCGAACGGCTCGCCGCCTTCAAAAGCCGCCCGCGTCGCTTCGTCGGCCAGATCGGCATTGCCGCATACCCGCTCGCCTGCATCATTCCGACCGAGATACACCGCGACGCTGCCGGTCTTCGCCTTGTTGATCGTGTAGGTCTCGACCGTGGCGTGATCGGACGGAGCGGTCGCGAGCGGGATAGCGTCGCTTGCGTCCGGCAGCTTCTCGAACCGGTCATTCGCGGACCAGTCCGCTGGCTCGGTTGAGTAGATGCCGGTGGCATATTTGCTCATCCAGCCGCCGTTGGCTCCGACCAATGCGTATTCTCCGCGGTCACCGCGTACCCGCTGGACCGCTTCACAGATCGCGTGCGCGGAGTAATTGTTCCCCGCCCCGCCGAAGAACGGCAACCCGCCGGTCAGCGTAAGTCCGCGCGGGTCATCCGGGGTGAGCCCAAAATGGTCGATCTGGTTGAATACGGGGATCGCGAAACAAGAATAGAAATCGATGTAGCGCATATCCGCCATCGACTTGCCCGAACGCTCCAGCGCGGCCTCGACGCTCGCGATGGAGGCGGGATTGGCGGCAATGTCGGGGCGCTGTGACAGCATCAACTCGGTCGCGGTGGAGACGGCGTGGATATGCACCCACTTGTCTTCGGGCACTCCCAGTTTGCGAGCCAGGCCAGCGCTGGCGACGATGATTGCGGCGGCCTGGTTCACCTGATCGCGTGCGACTGTCATGCGGGGATAGGGTTCGGCAACGATACGGTTGCGCTCTGTGACAGTGGCCAGTTCCTCCGCGCTGCGTTCGACCGGCGCAGCCGCGTGAGGATTGGCGGCGGCGACTTTGGTGAAGGGAGCAAACAACTCGCCAATGTCGCGGCGATACTCATCCAGGCCTTTGCCCAGCTTGGCCCGCCGCGCATTTTCAGCGAGCGCATAAAGCGGGATCGCTCCGGTCGCCCCATGCGCAAACAGAGCTGGCTCCATGAGACCTTCGACGCCAAACCCCTGATCTTCGAAATCGCCTTCGACCTCTTCCGACCAATCCGGCTTCTCGCCCTTCGCCGACAATGCCAGCACGGTCGAGATCGCTTCCGACCCGACAATCACCGCGCACTGGCTCTCACCCGCAGCAATCGCACTCGCAAATTCGCCGACGAGCTGCTGGTTGGTCTGCCCGCCTGTCGTGGTCAGGATCGCCCGCGCCGGGTTCGCGCCAACGCGCTTGGCAATCGCGCGCGGGACGTTGTTCGCAGCTCCGAAAGGCGGCTTACGGTCCGGGCGCGACATCTCGAACGCGCGGATGGCGGCAAGCGTATCTATTGCGCCAGTCACACTCCCATCGGCGGCGCTGTCAGCAATGGCCGCCGACAGCGCCCGGCCCGCGAGGTCCATATAGGACAACGCCTCATAGCCAGGTTCGCCAACCTTCTCCGAATACTGACCGACCCCGATGATAACCGGAGTGTTGTCAGACACCTCAGTCAACGAAGCCGTCCACGCGCTCGACGATGATCGCCGGAGCCATGCCGCCCGCTGCGCACATCGTCACCAGACCGGTCTTGAGGTCGCGGCGCTCAAGCTCATCGATGATCGTGCCGATCAAGATCGAACCCGTCGCCCCGATTGGGTGACCGAGCGCAATCGAGCCGCCATTCACATTGACCTTGTCCCAATCGAGCCCGAGGTCGCGCACGAACTTGGCGGCAACCACGGCAAATGCCTCATTGATTTCGAACAGGTCAATATCGTCGAGGCTCATGCCCGCCTTTTCGAGCACCTTCTTCGCTGCCGGAACCGGAGCGTTGAGCATCAGCGTCGGATCATCGCCCATATTAGCGGTTGCGACGATCCGCGCGCGCGGCTTCAATCCGTGCTTCTCGGCATATGCCTTGCTGGTAACGAGCACCGCCGCCGCACCATCGACCACGCCCGAGCTGTTGCCCGCATGATGGAAGTGCTTGATTTCGACATCGGGATATTTCTGATTGATCAACCCGCGAAACGTCGTGCCATTCGCATCCAGCGGCACATCGGCGATCTTCGTGAAAGCCGGTTCCAGCTGAGCGAGGCCTTCCAGCGTGGTTTGCGGGCGGGGATATTCGTCCTTGTCGAGGATCACCGTGCCATCATCGGCCACCACCGGTACGACCGACTTGTCGAACCGCCCTTCGCCAATCGCCTCGGCGGCGCGCTGTTGTGAGCGATAGCCGACCTCGTCCAGCTCCTCGCGGGTGAAGCCTTCGATTGTCGCGATGGCGTCGCCGCAAATGCCCTGGTGCGATTGTGGATGCACCTTTTGCAGGCGGTCATTGTAGCTGCCCATCATCGGTGGCTTGAGGCCAGCCTGCACTTTTTCTTTCGACATCGCGGCGGTGAGGCTCATCATCTCGGTCCCACCTGCGACGATGCAATCTTCCATGCCGCTCATCACCTGCGCCGCTGCAAGGTTCACCGAGGTGATCCCGCCGCCGCAAAAACGGTCAAGCGTGGTGCCGGACGAGGTGACGTCATAGCCCGCATCGAGCGCCGCCATCCGGCCCAGATCACCCGCCTGCATCCCGTCTTGTGTCGAGACCGACCAAATCACATCATCGACCGTCGCCGTATCGATCCCGTTGCGTTCGGCAATCGTGCGCAGAACGGTCGCGGCCAGATGCTGTGGATGTTCGGCCGCGAGCGCGCCTTTGCCCTGCTTGCCAATGCCGCGTGGGGTGCGGACTGCGTCGATGATATAGGCTTCGCCCATGGCGTTCTCTCCAAATTATCGAAATTGCGGTTGACGTGTCCGTAAGCCGACTGCACCACTCGCACAAGAATTCAGTTGCATTTCGAAATGCCAAAAATTGATAGGAGAGAGTTTTGACCGAAGAAGTCCTTACCGAAGTTGAGGATGGCGTATTGATCGTCACGATCAACCGTCCCGAGGCCAAGAACGCGATGACCAAGGCAGCCGCCGAAGGGATCGCGGCGGCGATGGACCGGCTCGACGCCGAAGACGATCTTCGGGTCGGCATCCTCACCGGCGCTGGCGGAACATTCTGTTCGGGCATGGACCTCAAGGGCTTCCTGCGCGGCGAAAGCCCGACGGTCGAAGGGCGCGGCTTCGGCGGCGTGGTTCAGGCTCCCCCGGCAAAACCGCTGATCGCTGCGGTCGAGGGCTATGCACTCGCCGGCGGGCTTGAACTGATGATTGCCTGCGACCTGGTCGTCGCCAATGCGGGCGCGAAGTTCGGCATTCCCGAAGCGAAACGCGGCCTTGTCGCGGCGGCTGGCGGCGTGATGATGCTGCCTGACCAGATTCCGGAGCGGATCGCGATGGAACTGGCGCTGACCGGCGAATTCATCGGCGCAGAGCGCGCGTATCAAGTGGGCCTGATCAACGATGTCGTTGCAGGGTCGGCGCTCGATGGCGCCAAAGAGCTCGCGGCCAAGATCGCTGCCAACGGCCCGCTCGCGGTGCGCGTATCCAAACAGGTGATGAAGGAATCGCGCGGCTGGGCGATGGAAGATCGCTACACCAAGCAGGCGCAACTTATCGCACCGGTCTTCGTCTCCGAAGATGCCCGCGAAGGCGCAGCCGCCTTTGCCGAAAAGCGCGCACCCAATTGGAAAGGCAAATAATGTAACTCCCGCTCGTCCTGAGCCTGTCGAAGGACTGCTTTTTTCGGGCCAGCGCGACATATCGAAAAAGAAAGACGACCCTTCGACAAGCTCAGGGTGAGCGGGTCTTGGGGATATTTAGAAGAGGAATCGAAAATGCCCGTCATCGACGTCCCCCAACCCGAATTCATGGAAGATGAGGAGATCGCGATCTTCGCTGACGCCGTGGGTAAATTCTACCAGCAGCACGCCCCGGAAAAGCGTGTTCAAAAATGGCGTGACGAAGGCCAGGTCGAGCGTGAATTCTGGAATGAAGCCGGTGCTGCTGGCCTGCTCGGGGTGTCAGTGCCAGAAGAATATGGCGGGCATGGCGGCGACTTTCGGCATGACATTGTGGTGATCGACCAGCAAGCCAAGCATAATGTCGATGGATTTGCCGCGAGCCTGCACAACACGATCATTCTGCCGTATCTGGTGCGACACGGCACGGAGGAACAGAAGAAGAAATACCTGCCGAAGCTGGTGACCGGCGAGCTGGTCAGCGCGATTGCGATGACTGAGCCGGGCGTTGGCAGCGACCTTCAAAGCATCACCACGACCGCACTAAAGGACGGCAACGGCTACCGCATCAACGGGGCCAAGACCTACATCTCCAACGGCCAGACCGCAGACTTCATCGTCGTGGTCGCCAAGACCGACCCGAACGAGCGCGCCAAAGGCATCTCGCTGATGCTGCTCGAAACCGAGGGCGCGGAAGGTTTCCAGCGCGGCAAGAAGCTCGACAAGATCGGGCTTGATGCAGCTGACACCTCTGAGCTGTTCTTCGACAACGTCTTCGTCCCGGCTGAAAACATACTCGGCGGGGTCGAGGGCAAAGGCTTCTACCAACTGATGGGGGAGCTAGCGCAGGAGCGTCTGGTTATTGCCATGGGAGCGGCCACCGGGATCGAAAAAGCGCTCGAAACCACGATTGAATACGTCAAGAGCCGCAAGGCTTTCGGCCAGACGATCTGGGATTTCCAGAACACGCAATTCGTGCTTGCCGACCTCAAAGCCCGCGGCACGGCGGCGCGGGTCTTCGTTAACGATTGCATCGGCAAACTGCTCAAGGGCGAACTTGATGTCGCCACCGCTGCGATGGCCAAATACTGGGTCACCGAATTGCAGGGCGAAGTCGTCGACAAATGCCTGCAGCTGCATGGCGGCGCGGGCTACATCAACGAATATCCCATCGCCAAAATGTACCGCGATTCTCGCATCACCCGCATCTTTGGCGGCTCGAACGAAGTGATGAAGATGCTGATCGCACGGAGCATGTAAGCCCGCATCAACTATTCAAAGGAAAGGGGCGGCCCGCGCTTTTGCGAGCCGCCCCCTTTCTTGTTGGTGTTCCGGCAGCTTAGAACTTCGCGCGAACCACCACGCCATAGGTGCGCGGCTGGAGCGAGAAGGCCGAGCGTGAGTTCGCCGCACCGCTTCCGCGTAATGTGGTGTTGAATGTCACCCCGCGTACCACATTGTCGGTGAGGTTGTTGACGAAGCCTTCGATCGAGTAGGCCCCGTCACCGAACCGCAGACCGGCACGCAGGTTAATGAACTCCTGGCCATCCTGCACATCACCAATGATCAAAGGCGCGGCATCAATCGCCGCCCGCACATCCCCTCCGGCGGCAGCGATCGCTGCAGCGTTCGGCGGTACGATGGCTTGGGTCGAAGTCCGCTGATCGCCCTCGAGCCGGATTTGGCCCGAAGCGAAGAACTCCATCGTGTCGCTGATCGGCTTCTCCCACAGCGCCCCGAAGATCGCGACGACATCGGCAGCATTGGTCAACGAGTTGCCGCACAGCGACAGGATCGTGACAGCAGTAAGATCACCGGCACAATCATCGGGATATTCAGCGTCGAGAATGGTCGCCGATGCATTGATCGTCAGGTCGGGATGCGGTTTCCAGAGACTCTCGATTTCAACACCGCTCGTCCGAGCGCTGGGAACGTTGAAGGTCTGGAACGCGGTGCCGGTGAATTCAAGCACTTGGAAGTTGTCGAATTCTTCGATGAAAGCGGCGACGTTGAATGTCACTGCATCGTCGAACAACCGGCTCTTGAGACCGATCTCGTACGCGTCGACTTCTTCCGACAAAAAGGTCGGATCGGCCCCTCCTACGCCGGCAGTCGTATCAAGGTTGATCCCGCCCGCCTTGTAGCCGTGGGTGAAGCTCGCATAGACATTGATCGGCGCATCGAATTCATAGCCGAGGCGAAACGTGTAGATCAGCTCCTCGTCGTTGAAACTGTCCTGGAATGTCCGCACAAGTGGCAGGACAGCTGACTCGGGCAAATCTGCCGGAGCCGTAAATCCGAAGCAACCAAGGCCGATAAAGGTCGGTACGAGCGCCGCAGGAACAGCGTCGGCACCGATCGCCCCAAGCGTTGCCGGACAGATCGTATTGTTGGCTTCGGGCTGGGTGAATCCGCCTTCCTTATCCTCGAACGAGTATCGCGCGCCGACGGTGAATTCGAGCCCATCGACGATCTCATACGAGTTATGCGTAAAGATCGAATAGCTTTGCGCATCCTGTTGGAACCGGTTTGTAACGTTGGTCCCCGCCGGATCGACGCCGGTGAACAATGTCAGCGGATTGGCACCAAGCGCACCGCCCGTTGCCGGGAACAGCAACGCACCGACTTGCTCGCCGTAATCTTCGCCCAATGCAAAGGTCACCGACTGATCGATCGACTCGTCGGAGAAATAGCCGCCGATCATGTAGTTGAGCTTTCCTTCGAAAGCCTCACCTTGCAATCGCAATTCAGCCGTGAATGTCTCAAGCTCGAGGTCGATCAGATCGACATCAAAAACATCGAGCGCGGTGAAGTCGGAATCGTATGTCTCCATCGATTCAAAGTTGCGGTACGACCCGATGAAGATGAGATCGGCGCTGTCGGAAATCGGGAACTCGATCTCACCAGTAACGCCGTAGTTATCGATATCCGCGATCGGTGCGAAATTGGCAGAGGCAATCCGATTGTCGAGCGCTTCCCTGAATTCGGCCTGACCGAATGGATTGTTCGACACGACCGGCTGCCCGTTGCCGCCCGTCGCGCCCAAGCCGACAGCGGCAAATGCGCCACCCGGCACCAAGGGTGACTGGAAGAGCTCAATCGGGCTGCAACAGCTCGATTGACTGTTGGAATAATCGAAGATCAGGCGTCCGCGCAGACCGCTTTCGGTGTCCCAGCCCAGCTGTCCGCGAACGAGAAACTGATCGACATCATTGGAATCGTCGAACGGCGTTCCGTTGCCATCGACCAGCGTGATAAAGCCATCGCGCTCGCGATAGGCACCGGTCACGCGCAGCGCGAGGGTGTCCTGCACGATCGGAACGTTGACTGCGCCTTGCAGGCTGATCTCATCGAAATTGCCATAGCCCGCATTCACGAAGCCGCCGAATTCGCTGACATCAGGACGCACGGTGGTGATGTTGAGCGCGCCTGCCGATGTGTTGCGACCGAACAGAGTGCCCTGCGGACCGCGCAGAACCTCGACCCGCTCGATATCGACGAATTCGCTCAGGGCAACGCCGGGGCGCGACTGATAGGCACCATCGATAAAGATACCGACGGCGCTTTCAAAACCGATATTGTTGGATGTCGTACCAACACCGCGCACGCGAAGCACAACCGAACCGGACGCGATTTGCGCCTGACTGCTGGTAAAGCTGGGCGCGAGCGTCGTGACTTCCTGGATGTTGTCGACACCCTGGTTTTCGAGCTGTTGCGGCGAAAGCGCCGTCACCGCGATCGGAATGTCTTGCACGTCCTGTGCCCGGCGCGTCGCCGTCACGATAATTACGCCATCATCGTTTTCAGGGGCGTCGAGTGTCGTATCGCCGTCTTGAGCAAAAGCTGGGGCGGTGAAAGAACTGCAGGCCAAAAGGCCGGCAGCATAGGCTGCAAGCTTGCGTGTCATTCGGTTTCCTCTCCAAAAAACCTGATTTAACGGATGCGCAGCCTATCAGCGGGAATGAACCCCACAAGAGTCCCAAGCGCCTTCTTTGGCAGATGTAGCAAAAATGCAACATTCTGCGTTGCGATGCAGCATAGCTGCGCGATCGCAGCATCAGGCCTAATTATGTTGCAAGAGCGCGTAGAAAACTCGCCGCACTCAGAAGCCGAAACGCAGCCCAACCCAGACCGTGAGCGGCACGCCGAGATCGATCGCCCCACCTGCGTTGCGAGTGACGATCCGCTCGTCGAACAGGTTCTCACCACGCACGACCAAGGACAGTTTATCGACCAGCCGTGCCTGGGCAAGCAGGTCTACGGTGGTTGCAGGCACGAGGCTGTCGGTTTCCTGATCATCCTCGAACTGGGTGCTGATATGCCGCAGGGTGGTTGCCACTTTCCAGCCATCCGCCGGGCGCCAGGCGAGCGTCGCCGAGGCTGCAAATTCTGGCGTTTGCGGCGGGCGGTTGCCGTCGAGCGCGATCGACGCGCCTTCGCCATCGATGGTCGCATCGGTGTAGGCCAGCGAAGCATCAAGGCTGATTTGGCCAAGCGAGAGCCCCAGCGTCGCCTCAATTCCCTGCGCGTCGATGGCGGGCAGGTTCTGCCGCTGGCGCAGGTTCGGCTCAAGCGTGACGTTGGCAATCGCATTCTCAACCCGGTTGTCGAACGCGGTTACCGATAGCGACACGTCGCGCGTCGGCTGCCAGTCGAGACCGATCTCGAAACCTTCCAGCCGCTCATTCTCCAGCGCAGCGTTTGCCTGTGTCACGACCGGGAACACCACGAACGGCCGGTACAGCTCATTGAGGGTCGGCAATCGCAGCCCGGTATAGGCAGCCGCCCGCAGCTCCAGCCGGCGTGTCGCATAGAACAATCCGCCTGCACGCCAGCTAAGCGTCCAATCCGAACGGTCGGGCGCGATGATTTCGCTCACCAGCACGCCATTCGCATCGACCGCGCGGAAGAAGCCATCCTCGATCCGGGTGTGATCGGCGCGCAGCCCGCCGGTCAGCAGCAGCGGTCCGATCTGCCAGTCATCCTCGACGAAGAAGCCGAGATTGCTCGTCGCCCCGCCAGCACGGCGGCGTTCGCGCAGGGCTCCGGTGAAAGCGCTGAAAGCTTCTTCCTGCAATTCTCCGTCGGAGCGGCGATAGTCGGCCCCAAGGCGGACTTCGTGTGCTTCGTCGATCGGCGGGCGCAGCTCAAGCTTGCCGCCCAACCCGGTCGAGGGCGTGTTGCGTTGGTCGAGGACTTTCACGAACCGGGTCGAGCTGATCACAATGTTCGAGAAATTGCGCGCCTGCACATAGGCTAGCGCGTCGAATTGCCAATCGCCCCGCCCGACGATCCTCAGGCTCGCATCCTGCCCCTCGCTGGTCGAGTTCGCTCCATCAAAGCGCAATGTGCGGGCATCGTCGAATATCTGCCCGCGCGCCTGAAGCTCGATCGTGTCGGATAGCGGAGCGACGCCGCGCAAGCCCACTGTCCAGCTGTCGAATGCGGCGCGCGCGGTGGCCGGAACGCGCTGATCAACCGGCGTGGTGAAGAACCCTTTTCCGCGATCCCAGCGTCCGCTGACGACCGCGAACCCCGCGCCAAGATTGGTTGCCAGACTGCCGCTAGCCTCAGTCTCGGCCCGGTCATTGACCAGAACGCTGGCCGCGACCGGACCAAGCGTCGCGGCATCGGCGCTTTCCAGCTCGATTGTCCCGGCCAGCGCACCCGCCCCGAACGGTCCGGACCCGCCGCCACGCGTAACGCGGACATTGGACAACGTTTCCGGAGCAATCGAGGACAGCGGAATAAACCCGAAGAACGGATCGGCAATCGGCACACCGTCAAGCAGCACCAGCGCGCGGCTAGTCGCATTGCCGCCGAGTGCTCTCAGCGTCACGCCCTGCGCGCTCGGATTGGAGGAACGGCTATCGGAACGCCGGAACTGCTGGAAACCTGCGACATTCTCCAAAACGTCTTCGATCCGGCCCGAACCACTCGACACGATCGTATCTCGGTCCAGCTCGATCACCGAATAGATGCTGTTCGACAGTGCCGGCTCCAGCCCCTCCCCCGTGACGAGGATTTCATCTGCGACCACTTCGTCGTCAACGGTATCGCCCTCTGCTTGAGCGAAGGCGGGTGAGGCGATGGACAGGGCGACAAGAGAGCAGGCGAACCGAAGGCTGTTTTTCATGGCGGCGCGCCTAACGCGATCAGCGCTGCAAGTCAGTTGCAAATCGCCATCAAGACTCGCTTTTGCGATATGTGTGTGCTTACATCCACGCCCACAAAGAGAGATGCCGAGATGTTAGCGACCCCACCAGACTTTGACGTGCTGATTGTTGGTGCCGGTATTTCCGGTATCGGCATGGCGGCGCATATGGAAATGAAGTCGCCGCATCACTCCTATGCCATCGTCGAACGGCGTGAGAATCTGGGCGGCACGTGGGATCTGTTCCGCTATCCCGGCATCCGTTCGGACAGCGACATGCACACGCTCGGCTTCGATTTCGAACCGTGGAAGCACGAAAAATCCATCGCAGATGCGCCTGCGATCCTCGATTACCTCAACACGATCGTCGATGAACGCGGCATCCGCGAGCACATCCGCTACGGGCACAAGGTTATCTCGGCCGATTTCCGCGAAGACGAAGCGCGCTGGCATGTCGAAATGGAACTGGATGATGGAACCCGCACGCATCTGACCGCGAACTTCCTGTATCTCGGCGCGGGCTACTACGATTATGACGAAGCGTATGATCCCGGCTTCGACCTCGGCGAATTCGAAGGGCAGGTGCTGCACCCGCAATTCTGGCCCGACGATCTCGATTACACCGGCAAGAAAGTCGTCGTTATAGGGTCGGGCGCTACAGCGGTCACGATTGTCCCATCGATGGCCGACAAGGCTGCCAAGGTCACGATGCTACAACGCACGCCGACCTGGATGTTCTCGCGCCCTGCGAAGGACTGGCTTGCCAACACGCTGCGCAAGGTCTTGCCGGAAAAGCTCGCCTACAGGATCACGCGCTTCAAGAATATCAAGATGCAGGACATCAGCTTCAAGATGGCGCGGGACAAGCCTGAGAAGGTGAAGGATACGCTCTACAAGAAGATCGAGAAATCGCTGGGTAAGGATTACGACAAGGACGCCTTCACCCCGCCGTATAATCCATGGGAACAACGGCTGTGTCTGGTGCCTGACGCAGACCTGTTCGAGGCGATGAAGGCAGGCAAGGCCGAGATCGTAACCGGGCATATCGAGAAGTTCGAAAAAGGCGGCGTGCGACTGAAATCGGGCGAGTTTCTCGACGCCGACATTATCATCACTGCGACCGGCCTCAAACTCGCAGTCGCGGGCAAGATCGCGGTGAGCCTGAATGGCGAACCGGTCGTGTTCAATGAGCGGTTCTATTACAAGGGCTGCATGTTCTCCGATCTGCCCAACCTTGCGGTGGTGTTCGGATACCTTAACGCCAGCTGGACCCTGCGTGCCGATATCAATTCGGATTTTGTCTGCCGCGTGCTCAACCATATGCGTGAGACCGGGGCCGACATTGCGACGCCCGTGCTGACCGAAGCCGAGCTGGCGACGATCGAAGAAGACGACATCTTTGATTTCTCCAGCGGATACATCCAGCGCGGCAAGGCGATCATGCCGAAAAACGCGACCGAATATCCATGGCGGCTCAATCAGGAATACGTCATCGATCGCAAGCGCATGGCAAAGGATCCGCTGCAAGACGGTCGGCTGACCTTCACGCGCGCAGGGGCGAATGCGCTGCACGCTGACGAACAGCTTGAGGCAGCTGAGTAAATCCATACGCTTGTGTGTGGCGTTCGCGGCGGGCTTGATTTAGACCGCTGCGCATGACCTCTTCCGACAAAATCTGGACCGCAGGACTCGTCATCATCGGTGACGAAATCCTGTCGGGGCGCACTCAGGACAAGAATATCGCGCAGGTCGCGAGCTGGCTTCAGGTGCAGGGCATCCGCCTTGCCGAAGTGCGCGTTGTGCCCGATATCGAAGAACGGATTGTCGTAGCGGTGAACGCGCTGCGGGCGGCAAACGACTACCTCTTCACCACTGGCGGCATCGGCCCGACTCATGACGACATAACGGTCGATGCAGTGTCCGCCGCGCTCGACGTGCCGGTCGTCATCCATCCCGAAGCGCGCGCCTTGCTTGAGCGTTATTACGCAGACAAAGGCGGCCTTAACGAAGGTCGTCTGCGCATGGCGCGCGTGCCCGAAGGTGCCGAGCTGATCCCCAACCGCATGTCCGGCGCACCCGGTATCCGGCGCGGGAATATCATCCTGATGGCGGGCGTCCCGCATATCGCGGCAGGCATGCTCGATGCGTTGACCGGGAAGCTCGAAGGCGGCGCGCCGCTGATCACCGAGACGATCGGCTGCTGGATCCCCGAAAGCGAAGTCGCGCACCTGCTGCGCGAAGTCGAAGCGGCGCATGAAGGCTGTCAGATCGGTTCCTACCCGTTCTTCCGCGAAGGCAAGGTTGGCGCAAATTTCGTAATTCGCTCGACCAGCAAGGATGACCTTGCAAGCTGCGTTGACAGCCTGTGCGATGGCCTGGCCACCAGCGGATACGACTTCACCCCCGGCGGCATCTAGGCCGCGCGGACGGGGGCTGATACATTATGGAGGGTCTGCTCATCATACTGGTGCTCGGGATTTTTCTCGGGCCATTCATCCTGATCGCCGTGCTGTGGGGCAAGGTGAATGCGCTGAAACGCCAGCATGAGCAAACGACGACATGGTTGCAGCAACAGCTCGAAGGGATGCGTCAGCGACTGGCTGATGCGTCCATTGTCGAGGACACTCCGACACCCGAGCCGCAGCAACAGCCATCGGCGGCTTCCGAACCAGAACCAGCGCCCGAAGAGCCGATAGCCGTCCCCGTTCAACGGATCGAGCCGGAGCCGGTAGAGCCTGAACCGGTCGATGAAACCACAATCGACGCGCAACCCGATACCGAACCGGAAACCGCCGCAGCGCAAGCGTATTCGGCGATCGATCACACCAATCGCGAGACCGTGAGCGCGGGCCTCACCCAACTGACCGAGCGCTGGCAGTTCGATTTCGAGGACATCTTCGGTCGCCGTCTGCCGATCTGGGCGGGTGGGATCGCTCTCGCCATCGCAGGGATATTCCTCGTCCGATACTCGATAGAGGCGGGCCTGATCACACCGCTGGTCCGCGTGGCGCTCAGCTTCGTGTTCGGGCTGGCGCTTATCGCCGGGGCGGAGGTCGCCTATCGGTTCGAAGAGCGGGTCAGCGACGATCGCGTGCGTCAGGCGCTCGCCGGGGCAGGCATCGCGACTTTATTTGGCGCGTTCTACCTCGCGGGAACAAGCTATGGTCTGATCGGCGCAACCGCCGCTTTCATTGGCCTTGCCACAGTCACCGCAGGCGCGATCGCTCTGTCGTTCCGGTTCGGGCTGCCATGCGCAGTGCTGGGTCTGGTCGGCGGTTTTGCCGCACCCGTTCTGGTCGATAGCGACAGCGCGAACGTGCCGCTATTGGCGCTGTATCTCGCGCTGGTCACCGGCGGGCTGGCACGGACCGGTGAAAAGCAGGGCCACCGCTGGTTGGGTTATGCCGCGCTCGCTGCCGGTCTGGGCTGGGGGCTGATCATGCAGCTCGCAGGCCTCGACAGCAGCGCAGACCTCGCCGCACTTGGCATCTATCTAGTGGTACTCGGCAGCGCCCTGCCCGCCTTCTTTGCCGTGCGTGGCGGGCCGAGCCTTCCGCAAGTCGCCGCCGCCGGAATAGCCACTCTGCAAATGGCGGTGCTGGTCGACAATGCCGGTTTCGCGCCGCTGACATGGGGATTGTACCTGCTGATCGGAGCCGCTCTTGCGGCGCTGGGCTGGCGCTATAACGGCCTGCGTGCAGGCTCCGCCATCGCGGCGTTCATCGGCCTATGGCTGTTGGCGCTGTGGCCTGATCCCGCGCCGGGTCTGTTTGCCGGTGTAGCCGCGGCCATGGCGACCATCTTTGCAGGCGTACCCTTGCTGCACCAATGGCGCGGAAGCGCAGGCCTGCTCGACCGTGCTCAAATCGCTTTTGTCACAATGGGCATCGGCATCACCGCCT
Organism: Pseudomonadota bacterium; assembly: GCA_039033835.1. GTDB lineage: Bacteria > Pseudomonadota > Alphaproteobacteria > Sphingomonadales > Sphingomonadaceae > Erythrobacter. The sequence continues at coordinate 66,386 of JBCCBW010000009.1, read as the reverse complement.
ATTTCCAATTTGGCAGCTGGGACGAAGTTGCCGGGCCGGTGCAACTGGCCGCTGGTCTGGCGGGCCTCGCAACCCTGCCGATCGTCGCGCTCGCCCTTCGCTGGCGCAGCGAGTCATCGTTGACGCACCGCGACGATTTGCCGCTGCTGGGTGCTGCGCATGCATTGATTTTCGGCGCTGCATTGCTGGTCGCCCCGCATTGGACCGCGCCCTTGCTGGCATCGGCGCTCGCGCTCGTAATGCTGGCGCTGGTGTGGAAGCGCTCCGGCGAAGAAGTGCCGCTGATTGCCGGGTGGAGCGCCGTCGCAATCTCCATCTTCGCGCTGATGCTGTCTCCGAATTTCGGCGACGAAGCCCTGCGACTGAGCGGACAGGGCGAGCTTGGCCCATTGATTCTTGGATGCATCCGCTGGGCGGCATGCTGCATGCCATTGCTTGCCATGGGTGCCCTGCGGACCGATGCGGTCTCGCGAGTGGTCGCGGATACGCTCGCAGCCGCAATCGCATATGGAGCGGCAGCCCAAATCGTGCCGGGTGATGCGCTCGCTTGGCTGGCGGCAATTGCGAGCACGGCGGCCCTCACGCTGCGCGAAAACCGCACCGGCGGCTGGGCGACATTGCTGGTCATTGCAGGCCTATGGGCTCTTGAACCTTTAGTAATTTGGGTGACCGCAGGGGTGCTGTCACTGTCGGGCAAGCCGTTCCTCGCTGACGAAGCCATCGCGCCGATCGATCTCGCTCTACGCATTGCTCCGCTGCTGGCCGCCGCCTGTTTCGTTGTCTGGCGCGCAAAGGCCGTGCTTGAGCCGGTGCGATACGCATTGCTTGGTGCGACCGGCATCATCGCGGCGATCGCCGTACATAGCCTTTACAAGCTTGCATGGAGCATCACCTCGCTGCTGCGATTTGAATGGTACGGCATGGGTGAGCGCACGATCTGGATCGCGGCATTGGTCGCTGTTGGAGTGGCAGCGACACGCCTTGCCCCGGCAGCGCTGGCAAAGCCCGCGCGGATCGCTCTGCTCGGGTCGGCGCTGGCGCATTTCACCTGGTTCACGCTGGTGCTGCACAACCCGCTCCATACAGTCCAGCATGTCGGCCCGACGCCGATCGCGAACTGGCTGACCGCGGCCTATGGCGTGGCGATTGTCGCGCTGATCCTGCTGCGCGATGACGCAAGGGCGCTTCATGACCGCGCGCGTGTCGGGGTCGATATCGCGATCATGCTGCTGGTCAGCCTGCTCGCAGTGTCGCTGCTGCGTCAGGTATTTGCCGGCAGCGTTCTGACCTCGACATCCATCGATCAGACGGAAAGCCTGCTGCTGTCGCTGCTCGGCATAGCGCTCGCGCTTGGGTTCCTGTGGTGGGGATCGCGCGTCGCGCAGCGTATCTGGCGGATCGGGTCGCTGGTCCTGATGCTCGTCGCGGTGCTCAAGGTGTTCCTGATCGATGCAGCAGGCCTTGATGGATTGCTGCGCATTGCAAGCTTCATGGCGCTGGGTTTCAGCCTGATCGGGATCGGATGGGTCTATTCGCGGCAATTGCGCCGCAGCGAGCCGCAAAGCGAGCCGGACACCGTGCCCGAAACGACATAAACCCAAACGCCGCTTTAACCCTTTCCCGCTATGCCCGCGCCCGCGATGACGTGCGTCTATATCACCATTGATACCGAGTATTCCTCAGGCCTCGTCAAGGGGTTGGGACCGGCTGATCGGGCGGAAAATTACGCCCGGTCAATCGCATGCCTGACGCCGGACGGTCCCGCCGGAATTACGCACAAGCTGCGATTGCTTGCCGAAACGGATCAGAAAGCGGTGTTCTTCGTCGACCCTATGCCTGCTCTGGTATGGGGCGTCGCGGCGATTGAAGACATCGTCGCGCCGATTATCGAGGCCGGGCAGGCCGTGCAGTTGCACTGTCACACCGAATGGCTCGAAATCGCTGGCGCAGCGAACCCGCTGCCATCGGCGCGCACCGGCCAAAATCTGTTCGACTTTCCTTTTGACGAGCAATGCGAGCTGCTTGCCCTCGCCCGCGATTTTCTGGTCGCGGCAGGTGCTCCTGCCCCGGTCGCGTTTCGTGCGGGCAATTATGGCGCGAACGACGATACTTTGCGCGCGCTCGCCGAGATCGGTCTCACCTATGACAGCAGCCACTGTCCCGCGCTAACCAATGGCCCGAGCCGGATCAGTCTCGGACCGGATGACCGCGACCCATTGCTGCACGAAGGCATCATCGAAGTGCCGGTCGGCAGCATCGGCACGCTTGGCGGAGGGCAGCGGCACGCGCAGATAACCGCGCTTACCCTTGCAGAAATGATCGCTGCGATCCGCCATGCGCGTGATAATCAGCGCGGCTCCTTCACGCTCGTCAGCCATTCGTTCGAGCTGATCAATCGCCGCAAGCTGGCGGTGAACAAGATCGTGCGTCGCCGTTTCGACCGGCTGTGCCGATCCTTGCGCGACATGGAGGGCGTCGAAACCGGTAATTACCGGGATAACCCGCCATCGGTCAGCACCGCCTCCCACGCCAGCACACCACTACCGGCAAGCACCGTCCGCACGGGCATGCGCTATGCAGAGCAGTTCGCGTCGAACACGCTGTATGGCGCGCTGTGAAGGGCTGACCCGATGAGCACGACCTCAGCCATCTCGATCGACTTCACCGTAGGGTCGCGCAGACTTTTCGCCATCGAACGCGAGCTTGCGACATGGTCTTTCACGCTGGAAGACGTGCTGGCAGAGACCGACCAACTGACCCCGCCAGCCGGACCAGACGGGCTGCGCGTATCGTCGGCCCCGACCCATGCTCTTTCCTCGATCATCGCAAGCTTCCCGCAGCATCTGATCGGCGGGCGACAGGACTATGCGCGCCACTATATCGACATGCGCGCCGATGGCGGGGCGGCGACGTACGAGGATTATCTCGCGCAGTTCTCGGGCAAGACCCGCTCTACTTTGCGCCGCAAGGGTCGCAAGCTCGCGAAGGAAGCGGGCGATGGCTATCGCCTGACCGAGCACCGCAACGCAGCGGAGATCGAACGTTTCCTCGACGCGGCGCTTCCGCTGTCGGCGAAGACGTATCAGGCGCGGTTGCTGGACGCTGGGCTTCCAGACACAGCCAAGGCGCGCACCGCGATGCTCGAAGCGGCTGAGCGGGACGAGATGCGCGGGTTCCTGCTGCATTCGTCGGACGGACCAATCGCGTACCTTTCGCTCCCGATCATCGGTAACACGCTGGTCTATGCCCATCTCGGCTACGATCCTGAGTGGTCGCGGCTGTCACCGGGCACGGTCTTGCAGATGGAAGCGCTTGAGCGGCTGTTTGCCGAACAGCGCTTTTCCTATTTCGATTTCACCGAGGGGGAAGGCGCTCACAAGGCCATGTTCGGCACTCACAGCGCGGCGTGTTCCAGCTTTGTATTGCTCGAACCAACCCCGGCCAATCGCGCCCTGCTCGGCGCGCGATCCGGCTTCGATGCGGTGGTCGCGCAGGCCAGGTCTCTGGCGGAGCGCAGTGGCGCGCTATCCCGCGTCCGATCCGTCCTTCGCGCTTAGTTCCTTACTCCGCGCCTCGCGGCGATTGCGCGACGATCTGGAAAAGCGGTTGAACAGCACCTCACGTTCGGATGTCGGCTCGCTCGCCAGCCAGAAACGAAACGACAAATAGATCACCCCAAGCACCGCCAGCACCACGCCGACAGTCGTGCCGATGCGCACATCGTAGCTGAAGATAAGCGCTAGCCCGCCGAGCGCGAAACCGCCGACGAACCACTTGGGATCGAACATCAAATCTCCATCAGGATCGTTCACGTGGAACAGGGGGGTGTTCCCGGAAAGTGATAGAGATGACATGTGAACTCCTGACGAAAAAACAACGGGCCAGACAAACGATTGTCCGGCCATGATTGCAGTTCGTCGAGAGCAATCCGAAAGTTACGGCTGACGGCCTTGCCTGTCAGCTTCGTCCCCGCAGTCGTCGGCTCCGGCCTCGCAATATTCGCCGCTTGGCCCGTTGGGACATTCGATGCCGAGTGCCGTCGCGAGCTACTCTGCTGGTCCAGGCAAACAGCCCGAACACCAGCAACACGAACACTCCGATCAGGACGGTGCGTTCCAATTCGAAAACGCTATATGCCAATGGAAGGGCAACCGCCTCGAGAGCGATTATCGCCTTCAAATTAATCACGGAATTCTCCTTTGTTATCGCAATGCGCGATCATGCAAAGGTTTCCCGATTTCGCCTTATGGCCCGGAACGCTTCGGCTGATTTCAACCGACAAAACGCAAAAAGGGCCGGACGATCGCTCGTCCAGCCCTCTTGTCGCATTGAGTTGCCGAGTAGGAAAGGCCCGCAATCGATCCTGAAAAGGATCGCAAGCGCGACCGCGCGTCGGCCGGTCAGGCCGCGCCCGCGCAGGTGCGAGCGCAGCGAGCTAACGGTGGGCGAAAATTACGCCCCTTCGACCTCGGCAGTGTCGATCTTCAGGCCCGGGCCCATGGTCGAGGTCAGCGAGATCTTCTTCACGAACTTGCCCTTGGCGCCCGAAGGCTTGGCCTTCACGATCGCCTGGGTCAAAGCTTCGAAGTTCGCCTTGATGTCCTCATCCTTGAACGACAGCTTGCCGATGCCGGTGTGGACGATGCCCATCTTTTCGACGCGGAATTCGACCTGGCCACCCTTGGCGTCCTTCACGGCCTGTTCCACATTCGGAGTGACGGTCCCGAGCTTCGGGTTCGGCATCAGACCCTTGGGGCCGAGCACCTTACCCAAACGACCGACGACGCCCATCATGTCCGGCGTGGCGATCACGCGGTCATAATCGAGATTGCCAGCCTGCATGTCTTCCATCAGGTCTTCCGCGCCAACCTTGTCAGCGCCAGCAGCGGTGGCCTTATCCGCATTGTCGCCACGCGCAAACACGGCAACCTTCACGTTCTTGCCCGTGCCCGAAGGCAGCGAGACCATCCCGCGAACCATCTGGTCGGCGTGACGTGGATCGACGCCCAGGTTCATCGCGACTTCGACGGTCTCGTCAAACTTGCTCTTGTGCTCGCGCAGGGTCGAGATCGCTTCGTCGACGGTGTAGAGCTTGTCGCGATCGAGTTCGGCGACAGCCTTTTGCTTTTTGGTCAGTTTTGCCATTGGATCAGCCCTCCACCACTTCGAGGCCCATCGAACGCACGGAGCCTTCGATGATTTTCATGGCCTGATCGATATCGTTCGCGTTGAGATCAGCCATCTTGGCTTCCGCGATTTCCTTCACCTGGCTCTGCTTGATCGAGCCAGCGACGACCTTGCCCGGTTCTTTCGAGCCAGACTTCAGCTTCGCGGCCTTCTTGATCATGTAAGAGGCTGGCGGTGTCTTGTAGGTGAAGGTGAACGACCGGTCGGCATAGACGGTGATCGTGGTCGGGATCGGAGCGTTCTTTTCAAGATCCTGCGTCGCGGCGTTGAACGCTTTGCAGAATTCCATGATGTTGACGCCGCGCTGACCCAGCGCCGGGCCGATGGGCGGCGATGGGTTTGCAGTGCCAGCGGGCACTTGCAGCTTGATATAGCCTTCGATTTTCTTGGCCATGGGGCCTCGTCCTTTCGCACTGTCGAGCACGCGCCTTTCGGTTCATGCCCTCATGTTAAGCGGTCCAGCGAATAACCCTGCAGTGCAAGGGCCGTTCTCCCGCGCGGATTCGCGTCCCAGCCCTTTTGCACAAACATGCAGGGGATGTGACGAGAGCGGCGCAAATAGGCGCGCATGCTGCGAAAATCAACCCAAACGTGGCGTTCCTGCGAAGTTGACACATTTGACACCATGTCAAGCGAGCTATTGGCGCGCAACAGATTGAAAAAGCTGGTAAACACCCGCTCAACACGAAGTTGACACCTCACCAACACGAAATCGGCAATTTTCAGGTGGGCAAAGCGGATCATACGAGCGCTTTGCCATCTGAAAACCGATTAGGAAAATGCGAGGTGTATTACTTGCACTAGACACCTCGCCCGATGCCTCCTACCTAACCTTGCAAGCTTTTGGCGAGGAGAGGGAAGGCATGCCGACAACCGACCAATTGTTCAGCTATGCAGGTCAGGCTGCCATGCTCGGATGGCTGATCCTGATATTTCTGCCGCGGCGGTGGGTGCTGCTCACGGCAGTGCCGCGCTTCATCATCCCGTTTGGCCTGTCATTGCTCTACGCGGGCCTGGCGATGACGCATTTCTTCACAGTTGAAGGGGGCGGCTACAACTCGCTTGAACAGGTGCGGGCGCTGCTCGGCAAAGAAGAGATGCTGCTTGCGGGGTGGGTCCACTACCTCGCATTCGACCTGTTCATCGGCGCCTGGATCGCTGTGGAGGCTGACAAGATCGGCGTAAATCGGATCATTCAGGCCCCGCTCCTGCTCACCACCTTCATGTTCGGGCCAACTGGTCTCGCCATCTTCCTTGCCATGCGCGCAGGCTATTTCCGCAAGAGTCAGGAAGTGAGCAGTGCCAACATGACCGGCATGCAAGGAGTGCCAGCATGAGCGCCGTGCAAACCCCAGTGACCACGCCCAGCGGCTGGATGGCGCTGACCACGGCGTTCGACAATGATCACGCCACGCGGCTCAATCTGACTCTGGCGATCTTCATGCTGGCCAGCTTCGTGGTCTTCACACCCGCCTGGATAATGGACACCCGCATGCTTGATAGCGCGGCGGTGTGGACCAAACCGCAGAAATTCAACGTCTCGCTCGCGCTGCATTTCTTCACCATCGCGGCGCTGCTTCAACTGGTGCCGCGCGATGTTCGCACTGGTCCGATATTGCTTATCTTCTCGTACCTCGCTGCCGCTGCTCTGGTGCTCGAATATGTCTGGGTCACCATTCAGGCCGGGCAGGCGAAGCGATCGCATTTCAACTTCGAGAGCGCATTCGAAGCGATGATGTATGCCGCGATGGGCGTCGGCGCGTTCTTCCTGATGACCATTACGATTGCGCTGGCCGTGCAGATCTGGCGCAAAGGCGACCGCTCGCGGCGGGGCCTGTGGCTCGGCGCTATCGTAGGGCTTTCGCTGAGCTTTTTTGCGACTCTCTATTTTGGGTTCACCATGTCGAACAGCGGCCGTTATGTCGGCGCATCCCTGGAAGGTGGCGGCGCGGTGGTGCCGTTCTTTGGCTGGTCGAGAGAATATGGCGATTTGCGTCCGGCGCATTTTGTCAGCCTGCACCTGATGCAGACGGTGCCGCTCGCCGGGTGGCTGGCCGATCGGTGGGGTTGGAATGCGAAACTGGTGGTTGGCGCGGTTGCGCTCGTGCAGATCGCGCTTGCGACCGCGCTGTTCTTTCAGGCGCAGGCGGGCAAGCCGTTCTGGCCAGTCTGAGACGCACTGTCGGGCCGCGTTCAGCCCAAATTTACCATGACGTCTCAAAGCGTTGTTAATCGCTGATATCTATCACGCCCGCCACAGTCGCAGAGGGCAATCTCATGTTTCACGTAGCAATCCAGGTGAAAGAGCTGATTTCGAGCAACGTCACCAATCTGGTCGACAACGCTTCGAATCCGGCGAAGGTGCTGCACAGATTGCAGCGGGAAATCGAGGAAGCCGTCATTACGCTTGAAAAAGAGCGGACGCTCAATCGCCGCGCGGCCACTCGTCTCGAAACTGCGCTGGCGCAGAATGAAAAGCGCGAAGCCGATTGGAACGACAAGGCGAAGATCGCGATGGACCACAACCGCGAAGACCTCGCCCGGCAGGCGCTCATGGCGCGCGAAGACTGCCGCGAGACGATCGAGTCGCTGACGGAAGAGCTGGCCAAGAACAAGGCCGATGGTGAGGAAATCGACGCGGCGATTGGCGAGCTGGAGGCCAAGCGGGAAGACGTGCGCGAACAGGCAAGAGCGCAAATCGCTGCCGATGCAGACATCGTCTCTACAGCCACGCCCGGCACCGTCGCGAGCAAAGCCGACCAGCAGCTTAGCCGCATCGCAGTGCTGGAGAAACGGGCCGATTTCGCCACGGAGGATCACGCGGAAAAGCGCACTCATGCAGGCGTTGATCGCGAGATCGAGGAAATGCGTCGTCAGTCGGCGATCGATGCAGAAATCGCGGCAATGAAACCGACATCCGCCGAGCGGCCAACTACAAAACCGGCAACGCGCAAAAAATCGAAATAAGGGCGATCAGGACCGCACGTTCAATCAGCCTTGCGGACCTGCTCGATCTCGGAGCGCGGGGTCTTCATGCCCTTGGTCCGGCTGGTCAGGTGAAACTGCCGGCATAGCCCGCAAGCATAGGCCCGCAGCTTGAACGGCGCGCCCTGCGCTGCAAGCTCGGCTTGTTCGCGGCTCGCATAACGCTTTTTCCTGCGACAGATGCCGGGTCGGGTTCTCATCGAAGCACCCTGCGGCGGAGGGCGGAGCGTCAGCGCCGCAAAACCAACCTACTTGACCAGCTCGACCTGTTCGAAGTCGAGTTCGACCGGAGTTGCGCGGCCGAAGATCGAAACGCTGACCTTGACCTTGCCCTTGTCGAAATCGAGTTCCTCGACCACGCCGTTGAAGCTTGCGAACGGGCCGTCGAGCACCTTGACCTGATCGCCAATTTCGTAATCGACGCTGACCTGTTGCTTGGGCGCGGACTTGGCTTCCTCGACACCGCCGAAATAGCGGGCGGCCTCTTTCTCGCTGATCGGCTGCGGCTTGTTGTTGTTGCCGAGAAAGCCGGTCACTTTCGGCGTGTTCTTGACCAGGTGATAGATGTCGTCGTTCATCCGCAGCTTGGCGAGGACGTAGCCGGGCATGAACTTGCGTTCGACCTGCACCTTCTTGCCGCGCTTCACTTCGGTCACGGTCTCGGTCGGAACTTCGACCTCTTCGACGCCCTCGGACAGGCCGAGACGGTCCGCTTCGGTGAGGATCGCCTCTTTGACCTTGTTTTCGAAGCCCGAATAAGCGTGGATGATGTACCAGCGAGCCATGAATTATCCTTGAAAAACCGGTGCTATTTCGCGTCGTATCAGACGAGCGAGAGCAGGAAATTGACGACGGCGTTGAACAGGCTGTCAATGCCGAGGAAGAACAGCGACAGGATGACCATCATGATGAACACGAAGATCGCGGTGCGGACCGTTTCCTGACGGGTCGGCCACACGACTTTGCTGGTTTCCGCGCGAACCTGGTTCACGAATTCGGCAACCGATGTCTTGCGCTTTTTCTCTTCGGCCATGATGCTCAGCCTTGGTCCTTGTTAAAACTGCGGTGTCTTCCGCTCATGGCTTTCAGGCCAATGATTTACAGGTAAGTCTCGGGGCCGCCCCGGACAAGGTCCGGGAGGGGCTAGAGCGTTACCGATGTCGGAAGACGCGATGGGCATTACGCGCGGTGTGGCGCAAAATCAAGCGTGAGATAAGGAACGCCGAGCCAGTTGCGCGAGGGGGCTAGCCATTGCCGGTTCGCCGCTTTAGCGTGCACGCCTTAGTTCAGGCCCACATGACGGACGGGCAGCACTCAGGGGATCTCACACACATGGCAGCCAATGAAGCGGGCGCGGTCACTTTGATCGATCGCGTGACCAACATTTCGGACTTCATCTGGGTCGGCACCTGGAATGGCGAAGAGATCCTGCCGTTCCCGCCGATGACGATCATCCTGCTCGGTATCGGGCTGTGGATCATGGTCGGCCTCAAATTCTATCCGATCCGCAAGCTGGGCAGCGCATTTGCCGGTCTGTTTGCCAGCCGTAAAGGCAGCGGTGACGGCGAAATTTCCCCGTTCGCCGCGCTTTCGACGGCGTTGTCAGGGCAGGTGGGCACCGGCAACCTCGCCGGGGTCGCGACCGCCATCGCTTTAGGCGGGCCGGGTGCAATTTTCTGGATGTGGATCACGGCCCTGTTCGGCATGGCGCTGGCCTTTGCCGAGGGTTCGCTCGCCATTCGTTATCGCGAGCGTACCAGCGACGGTGTGCTGCGCGGCGGACCCATGACATACATCATGATGGGCCTCGGGCCGAAATGGACCTGGCTCGCGATCATTTTCTGTCTCGGCACGTTGTTTTCGGCAATGGTGACGGGCAATTCCATTCAGGCAAACGCGATTGCCGATGGTCTGAACGAACTGTTCGGGATCGAGGAATGGCTGGGCGGTCTGATCGTGGCGATCCTCGTGTTCGTTGTCATCATTGGCGGGATCAAATCGATCGGCAGCGTGGCAGAGAAGGTCATCCCCTTCATGGCTGCGGCTTATATCCTTATGGCCGTTATCGCGCTGATCCTGAATGCAGGCGACCTGCCGGCGACCTTCGCGCTGATCTTCAACGGGGCATTCAATCCGCAAGCGGCAACCGGCGGTTTCGTCGGCGCAGCGATTATCCTGGCAATCCGGGCCGGTGTCGCGCGCGGGCTGTTCTCGAACGAGGCCGGACAAGGCTCCACCGCAATCGCGCACGCCGTGGCGCAGACCAACGATCCGGAGCAACAGGGCCGCATGGCGATGCTCGGCACGTTCATCGACACCATCGTGATCTGCACCATGACCGCTTTGGTGATCCTGACCGTGCAGGGCGATTTCACCGGCGGCGGTGAAGCGGTGGCACATGCGTGGAATTCGGACCTTAAAGGCTTCGCGATGACCAGCGGCGCGTTTGCGGCGGCTTTCCCGTTCGAGATCGCGTCGGTCCCGATCGGCACGCTGATCGCTTCAATCGCGCTTATCCTGTTCGTGTTCACCACTCTGCTGACGTGGTCGTATTATGGTGAGCGCGCGATCACCTTCATCTATGATCGCGTCCCCGGATCGAGCCGCCGCGGCGAGAAGCTGCTCCACATCATCTGGCGGGTGCTCTGGTGCGTGGTGATCTATATTGGATCGACGCAGGATCTGGAGCTTGTCTGGCGCTTGGGCGACATCTCCAACGCGGCCATGGCCCTGCCGAACCTGCTGGCGCTGCTGCTCTTGTCAGGCGTGGTGTTCAAGCTGGCGCAGGGCGACAAGCATGCGGGCAAGACCTACGGCGCGGAAACGCCCGAAGAGCCTGAGGAATACTGATACGAAAAGGGCGCACCTGGATAAAACCGGGCGCGCCCTTTTTCGTGCGTTGGAACAGCTAGCGGCGGTTCAGAACCCGCCCAGCCACCGTTCGATAAAACTTGGTTCTTCCATCGGGCGGATGGGGCCATGCTTCATCTGACGCAGGGATGCGTCGGTGTAGGGGCGCGGGTTACTCCAGCGATCTCTTCCGGTCGTGCGGATCGGTGCAGAGGTCATCTTGCTGATCTCCTTGTGTTTTTTTGCATTTACTTTTGATTTAGAAAAGCACTTCGCCCCGCTTTGGTTCCCGCGACCGCATCGATAAGATGCCCCATGGCGACGATCAATGACGCCGACGCACGCCAACCCCAAAGCCCCGGGCTATCCCCGAGCAGGTAGAACGATGCTTGTGCCAATGCAGAAACGAATCGGCATAGCACAGGTTCGCGCGGCGCAAGTCGCCTTGGCGCAGCGTCAGATCGGCGATGATGGTAGAATGGCAGGGGCACAGAGACTCGAACTCTGGACCTTCGGTTTTGGAGACCGACGCTCTACCAACTGAGCTACGCCCCTGCAAAAGAGTGGGCCACATATCCGAGCGTTGACTGATAGGCAACACAGGATATCGCACCGCGTATCCTTCTCGGCTGGCGCGGGGACGCGACGCTGCTATTGTCGCGCCATGCACTCACCCCTGCATATCAACCCCCGCGCGCCGATCCCGGTGGAGACGCTGCTGCTGGCCTATCGCAGCGGTATCTTCCCCATGGCCGATGCGCGCGAGGATCAGGACGTGTTCTGGGTGGAGCCGCGCGATCGCGCGATCATCCCGCTCGATGGGCTGCATATCTCGCGCTCGCTTCGCAAGGCGCTGAGACAGGATCGTTTTACCGTGACGATCGACCGCGAATTCGAACGGGTGATCCGCGCCTGTGCCGAACCGCGTCCCGGCCATGAGGAAAGCTGGATCAGCGAACGGATCGTTGCAAGCTATCAGCAGTTGCATGCCAGCGGTCATGCCCATTCTATCGAATGCTGGCAGACCGACGAGGGTGGCGCGCCGGATCTGGTCGGCGGGCTTTACGGCGTTTCCTTCGACCGGGTGTTTTGCGGAGAAAGCATGTTCAGCCGCGCGGACAATGCGAGCAAGGTGGCACTGGCGTGGCTGGTGGCGCTGATGCGGCATGCGGGGTTCAAGCTGCTCGACTGCCAGTTCATGACCGACCATCTCGGCTCGATGGGCGCGGTCGAGATGCCGCAAAAGACGTATCTCAGACTTGTGCGGGAAGCGCGCGGCTCGACGATGTCATCTTTGCACGAAGCTTTCGCGCACTTCACAGACGAACATCATTCGTCGCCTCATTCGTCTCCGGGGAAACTCATCGCGCAGTCTTTGACCCAGACGTCGTAAATCGGGTGTTCGACGACGTTCCGGCTCGGCGATTCCTTGAACAGCCAGCCTGAAAAAACGCGGCGGTGATCCGATTGCCCGCGCTCCAGCACATCGACCTGAACGAAAGCACCGGTTTCCTGAGGCATTTCCCACGGCGCGGTGCGTTCGCAGGCGGCCAGCGTCACGATCACCGGGCCGGATTCGACCGTTTCGCCCGGGCGCATTTCGAAGTCTTCGGACAGATTGTTACGCTTGTTTAACAAGCCGATGGTCGCCACGCGCTCTTCCAGCGGGGTTGCGCCGACATCAGCGTCAACCAGCTCTTCGGCGCTGTCATCAACCGCAATGTCATTGCTGTCGGCGGCGTCACCCACCGGCACTTCGACGGTATCGTCAGTGGGCTCTTGCTCTCCACATGCGCTCACCGCGAGTGTGGCTGCGGCGAGTAAAATAGCAGCTGATGCGCGCATCGCCTGTCAGCCTTCCGGCGCCCACGCCTCGTAATCGCCATCCGCACGGGCCCGTTTGCCGCCGCGTTCCAGCGCACCTTGCGGGCGAAAGGCGGCGGCGGTGCCGGTGGCGTTTGGCGTGTAGTCGGCTTCCCAGATCTTGGGCGGCGGCAGATGGCTTTCCGGTATGTCGTCGAACGCGCCATGCAGCCAGCCATGCCATTCGGACGGCACACGGCTGGCGTCATTGGCGCCTTCATACATCACCCAGCGCTTCTCACCTTGTGTGTAAGAGCCGTTCGGCTTGGCACCGTCTTTGGCTTTCGCGCGGTAATATTTGTTGCCCTCGGCATCGGTGCCGACATGCTCACCGCCCGCGCGGCTGGCCCAGAGATGCGTGCCGAACGTGGCACCATCCCACCAGGTGAAGATCTTTCCGAGGATTCCCATGCGGCGCGTTTAGTTCGATTTCGTTCGGGCTTCAAGCGTCAGCGGCGGATGGTCCGCGCGCTTCAGGGAAGCGTGTATTCAACCCTATCCCCGGCGACGATGCCAAGCTCTTCCGATAGCCCGGCGCGAATTTCGAAGACCGCCGAAGCGAGCCCCTGCGACATCACGGATTCGGTCGAATAGGGCACAGTGTTCGCCGCGATATTGCTGATCCGGCCATCGACTCCGATGAAGATAATATCGAGCGACAGCGGCGTGTTCTTCATCCAGAAACTGCGCGCCTGCGGAGTGGGTGATGGGAACAGCATCCCTTCGTCATCCGCCAGCTCGGTGCGAAACATCAGCCCCTTGGCCTGCGCTTCGGGCGTATCGGCAAGCTCTGTCTTGAACAGGATACGTTCGTCACCGCGCACGACCGCGACGTCGATGATTTCGAGGCCAGACACGGGGTGCACGGCGGCTTCGGTCGGGCTTTCCGCTTCGGGTGCCTGAGCCAGCGCCGTGCCCGGCTCCGCTTGCGAACATGCCGTCAGCGCCAATGCGCCCGCCAATGCCAGTATCTTCACCACGATCCACTATCCTTCTGGTTTTCGGCCTCATCCGCCTCGGCTTCGGCCAGCCATTCCTCTAACTCGCCTGTGTCCGATGCACCAAGGATGAATCGTGCATGCTCGAAATCGTGGCCTGCACGCAGCATTGCGGCGGTCTGTTTTTCGCGCGCGGCGCGTTGTTGATCGATCGGAGCATCGGGATCGATCTTGTGCCCGAACGCGCCAAAGCCGCGCTTGCGTGCCAACAGGATCGCCGCGCGCCGACTTGCCGCCTCGCTCGGCGCGTGGTCCGTGCGCACCTGCTCCTCGACGCCTGCCGCCCATAGAGCCTGCTCCACCCGCCGCTTGCCATAGCCACGCGATGTCAGATCGCGACTGCGAGCCCGCGCATAGGCGTCGTCATCGACATAGCCGAGCTCGATCAGGCGCGTGACAAGCCCGGTGACGTCGATCTGCTGTTCGCGGCCATCTTCGTCCTCAGCGACCCCGCGCTCGCGGATTTTGCGCGCCAGATATCCTTCGAGCTTGGCCCCTGTCGTAGCGTATCGCGCGGCGTAAGACAGCGCGAGATCGCGCAGGGAGGTTTCGTCGAGCGGGCGGCGGACACGCGGCTTGGTACGGCGATGGTCATCGCGACCAGCAGGGCCATTATCGCGTCTGGGCGATGACGATTTCGTTTCCCTTGAAACCATTCTGCCTTATTCGTGCCACAGTCCTTATCAAATGGGAAAGAAGTTGGGGCTTTGTGGGGAGCACGTCCCCATGCAGTCAAAGACACACTATAGCGCGCCTGGCCGTGCTGCAAGTTACGGGTATCGCGAAAGAAAATGACCGACGCCGAACTGACGCCGACGCCGAACGACTGCGATTTGCCGCGCATCTTTGCGGAATTTGCAACCTTCAACGAGGCCATTGATTACGCTGCCCGCAGCAAAAAGGGCCTCAATTTTCACGATATGCGTGGACAACTTGCGCGGGTCTATCCCTATTCGGAGATGCGCGAAGACGCCCTGATCATGGCTCGACGCCTGATCGCGAGCGGTATTCGCAAGAAAGATCGCGTCGCGTTGATCGCCGAAACCGGGCCGGAATTCGCCGCCCTGTTCTGTGCGTGCATCTATGCTGGTGCTTGGCCTGTTCCGCTGCCGCTGCCGACGACGTTCGGTGGCAAGGAAAGCTACATCGATCAGCTCGCCGTGCAGCTGGACAGTTCCGATCCGACGATCCTGATCTATCCCGAAGAGATCGGCGAAATGGCGAGCGCCGCGGCAGCGCGTCAGGGATGCAGGGGCGAGAGTTGGCAGGACTTTGCCAAACGACCCGCGCCGGAATGCGAGCTGCCGGAGGCCGATCCCGAGGATATTTGCTACCTGCAATATTCGTCCGGCTCGACCCGTTTCCCAACCGGCGTTGCGGTGACGCATAAGGCATTGCTGCACAATTTGTACGGCCATGCCGTATCGATGAATCTCGGCAAGGATGACCGCTGCGTCAGCTGGTTGCCACTCTATCACGATATGGGCCTTGTCGGGTGTTTCCTGTCGCTGATCGCCAACCAGTATTCGGTCGACTATCTGAAGCCTGACGCCTTTGCGCGCCGTCCGCTTGCATGGCTCGACATGATCAGCCGCAATCCGGGCACCACGGTCTCGTACTCACCCACCTTCGGCTACGACATTTGCGCGCGGCGCATATCGAGCCAGAGCAACGTCGCCGAACGGTTCGATCTGTCGCGCTGGCGCGTGGCGGGCAATGGTGCCGACATGATCAGGCCTGACGTGATGCAAAGCTTCGTCAACGCCTTCGCCGATGCCGGGTTCAAGGCATCGGCCTTCACCCCGTCTTATGGCCTGGCCGAGGCGGTCCTTGCCGTCACTGTCATGCCGCCGAATGAAGGCATCCGGGTCGAGCTGGTCGAGGAAGAGCGCCTGTCGGGCACGCCGCGCGATATCACCCGCCCCGCCCGCTACCGCGCGATCGTCAATTGCGGGAAAGTCCTGCCGGATATGACCGTCGAGATTCGCGGGCCGGAAGAAGACGGGACCGGCCACGCACGTGGCGATCATCAGATCGGCAAGGTCTGGTGCCACGGGCCGAGCGTGATGCATTCCTATTTCCGCAACGAGGAAGCGACGAAGGATTGCCTGGTCCCCGATGAAGACGGGAACGCCTGGCTGGATACCGGCGATATGGGCTACACTGCCGACGGCTATCTGTTCATTGTCGGCCGGGCCAAGGACATGATCATCATCAATGGCAAGAACCATTGGCCGCAGGATATCGAATGGGCGGTCGAGCAGCTGCCCGGCTTCAATCACGGCGATATCGCGGCATTTGCCGTCGAAACCGACAACGGCGAAGAAGCGCCCGCTGTGCTGGTCCATTGCCGCGTTTCCGATCCGATCGAACGGATACACCTGCGCGAACAGATTTCGGACAAGGTCCGCTCCGTCACTGGCATGAGCTGCGTTGTCGAGCTGGTGCCACCGCGCACGCTGCCACGCACAAGTTCCGGCAAGCTCAGCCGGGCCAAGGCGAAAAAACTGTATCTGTCTGGCGAGATCGTTCCACTGAATCTGGCAGCGTAGCCGAGCGCGAAGCTTATCGCGCTACTCCTCGTCCTGCCGGACAGCACCCCAGACCGCGCGCAACGGTCCATCGCCCTCGCGCACCGTCACGCTGACGCCGCGCATTGCCAGAATTTCTGCGGCCTGCGTGCTCTCGGCCGGATCGCCGATCAGCTCGATCGGGAGGCCAACACGCTCGGATGCCCATTCGATCGTGCTCAGCGCGCGCGATCCCTCCAGCGTCGGGCCATCCTCCTGAAACGGGATCGACATCGGCAGTGGGCCTGCGGGAGGCAAAAGCTCGATCGTCCATTCCGGTTCGGTCGCCTCGATCCGCTGTTCGAGCGCGCGGTACGCAGCGAGCGTCGCCCCATCGAGGCGCTTTGCCCGCACGGTCGCCCGGCGACGGGTACGATCGATTGTCACGTCGGATTCCGACACGCCCGCCACCAGCGAAAGCCGCTGGGTTAAAGCCTGCGCACGGGCATCGGCGTCGGCCTCTTCTCTGGCCCGAACTGCGGAAAGCTGCGCTTGCTCGGCGGCGGTGGTGCTGGTGCCGACCTGGAACTGCGTCAGTGTCAATGCGACGTCCTGATCCAGTCGGTCGGCCAGTGCATTGGTGATATCGGCTTCGGCGTCGGGATTCAGGATCGGCGTCAGCATGGTCGCGTTTACCGCAATCGGAGTTGCGTTGAATTCGATCTCAACTTCGCTGAGGCGCCCGCGTCCCTGAAAGCTCTCTTCGATCTCGGCCCGCACGATGCGCTGGGCATTGGTCTGCCAGGCGATCTGCTGCAAAGACAGCGCCAGCGGCACGGCAAGGCCGATGAAAACCGCAGCCACCGCTATGTTCTGAAACAGCGTGTTGCGCTCGCTCAGCGTCGTTTTGAATCCGTAAAGCCGCGCCATGCCCCACGCGGTCAGCGCGATGGTTATGAGGTTGGTGACGTAGAGCAGCAACGCCCCCGAAAACACGGTCCAGTTCCACGTCGCAAGGCCAAAGCCGACCGTCGCTAGAGGCGGCATCAACGCGGTGGCAATCGCCACGCCAACGATAGTACCCTCGCGCCCGCGGATCATCGCATAGGCACCGGCAAGCGCGGAAAACAGCGCCACGAACAGATCGAACAGGTTCGGCTGGGTGCGCGCCGCGATTTCCGGCGTGATTGTCTGGATCGGCGAAAGATAGACCAGCAAAGCGGTCAGCCCGATTGCGATCAGAGTGCCCCATGCCAGGCTGCGCGCGGACTGCTTGAGCCATTTGTAATCGCCAATCGCGAGCGCGAAGCCGAGGCCCATGATCGGATCCATCAGCGGCGACAGCAACATCGCCCCGATCACGACGGCAGGCGAGGACAGCAGCAGACCGAGCACCGCGATACCCCCGCTCATCGCGGTCATGAACAGATAGCGTTCCGACAATGCGCATTCGGCACGCCGTTTCTCGATTACCTGAACCTGATCGACGGTGCCCACGACGTCCTGCAACCACCACCGTTGGAGGCTGAAGATCACGCGACTGAATGACGAGCCCTGACCGCCCGTATTCGACGCGACGGTCGCTTCGATTGCGCTCTCGCTCGAGCTTGATGACGGCTTCAGGGTTTCTGGTTTATCAGGCACGAAGGCGCATCTACGCGCAAACACAACGAAACAAAAGTAGCCTCTCAAATCATTGGACTACCGCCGTCGAAACGGGCAATCTTGAAACTCGTGTTTTAGATGACTAATACAGTAGGGACAGTTCAGGGCCGCGCGCGGCATATGCGCCACATATTGGCGACAGCCGCAAGCGGACGAGGGAGCAGACGAAACGCATGAGTACCGAAACCACGCCCGAGACCAAAATCGCGACCGCGACGAAAACCGCGACCGATTTCGAGCTGACTCCGCCCGATCCGGTGCCCGTGGTCGCGCCAGAGAAGGCGGCGGGCCTTGTCCCGGTTTCCAGCGAAGAAAAATCCAAGCTCGATACCAAGGTCGACAGCTTCGTCGCGGAGCTGGTGTCGCAGGATGCCAATTCGCCCGCATTCGGCGAAAAGGTCGATCAGATCACCCGCATGGGTCAGGAACAGATCCGCGCAGCGGCGGCGATGTCGAACCGTTTCCTCGATCGCCCGGTGCGCGCGATGAACGGCGAGAGCAGCGTCGGCACCGATCTTGCCGAACTGCGCCGCACGGTCGAAGATCTCGATCCGGGTCGAAAGTCCAAACTGCTGGCCCCGCGCAAACTGTTCGGCATCATCCCATTCGGCAACAAGCTGAAGAACTATTTCGACAGCTACACCTCGTCGCAGGGCCATATTCAGGCGATCCTCGAACGACTCGAAAGCGGAAAGAAGGAACTGCATCTCGATAACGCCGCAATCGACACCGAGCGGCAAAAACTGTGGGAGGCGATGGGCGAACTGGAACAGATGATCCACATCGCCAAAACGCTCGACGAACGGCTCGAAGCCAAGGCGCTGGAGCTGGATTCCTCGGACCCGGAAAAGGCCAAGGCACTGCGCGAGAGCGCGCTGTTCTATGTTCGCCAGCGCACGCAGGATCTGCTGACGCAGATGGCTGTCAGCGTGCAGGGCTATCTTGCGCTCGATCTGGTGAAGAAGAACAATGTCGAGCTGGTGAAGGGCGTGGACCGCGCCAGCACCACCACTGTGGGCGCGTTGCGCACGGCGGTGACGGTGGCGCAGGCGATGACCAATCAGCGTCTGGTGCTGCAGCAGATCACCTCGCTCAACCAGACCACCAGCGACATCATCGATTCCACCAGCACGCTGCTGCGCGAACAGACCGGCCAGATCCACGAACAGGCCGCTGCCAGCACGATCCCGCTGGAAACGCTGCAACGCGCGTTCCAGAACATCTACGACACGATGGACGAGGTCGACGAGTTCAAGGTCCGCGCGCTCGACAGCATGAAGCAGACGGTCAACGTGCTGACTGACGAGGTAGAAAAGTCGAAAGGCTATATCGCCCGCGCCGAAGGTCAGGCGCAGGCCCAGGCCAAGGTCGCTTCGGAACCATCCTTGCTGGCGCTCGATAGCTGATGACGAACCTCTCGCACGAAACCGACCGCGCCTTGTCAGAGGGCAAAATGCTCGTCCGCGACAACCGGACAGGCGGTCGGCACCGCATGGAGGCCTCAATCGGCAAGGGGTCGGCCAATGCCAAACTGAAGACCCTGCTCAAGCGTGCCGGTTTTTTCGGTGCCGCAGTCATCGCGATCCTCGCCACGATATCGGTCGCAGGCGCGGTGCTGGGCGGCATCGGTTTCTGGGGTGTCGTGGCAGCGTTCTTCGCCGTGCTCGGAGCGGCAGTCCTGTTTTCGCAATTCCCGAAGGTGAAGGTGCCCAAGCGCGCCGAACTTTCTCAGGGCAACCCAAAGCAGATGGTCGCCCGCACCGAGCTGTGGCTCGAAGCGCAGCGCCCCGCCCTTCCGCCGCCCGCCGTGCAGGTCATCGACCAGCTCGGCGTGCAATTGGACTCGCTGGGGCTACAGCTTGAAACCATCGACGCCAACCACCCCGCCATGCGCGAAGTGCGCGAGCTGGTCGGCGAATACATCCCGGAGACGATCGACAATTACCGCAAGATCCCGGAGCATCTGCGCAAGGAAAATCACGCCGGCAAGAACGCCGATGAGCGTCTGACTGACAGCCTCGGCAAGCTTTCGGGCGAGATCGACCGTGTGACCCGCCGTATGGCCGAAGGCGCGCTGGACGATCTGGCGATCAAGGATCGTTACCTTGAATACCGCTATGGCGGTGATGAGCTGCTCGAAGAGCTGCAAGCCTCCGGCAAGACCGGCAGATAAGCGGAGCGTCGGCGAATGCGTGTCTCCCTTCCCCATAAGCTCGGTCGCGAGGAAGTCCGGCGGCGCATGCACAAGCACGGGCACGAGATCGCCGATTACTTCCCGCCGGGCATGGCTCAGGTCGAAACCAATTGGGCCGATGAGGACAATATGACGTTGTTGATCACGGCAGCCGGTCAGCGAATCGAAGGCGTGATCGAAGTCCATGACGAGCATGTGATCATCGAAATGGATCTGCCTGCTATTCTGAGCTTTCTGGGCGGAACACTTGAGCGCGCGGTACGCAAGCATGGCGGACGCCTGCTCGAAAAGAGCTGAACCCCGCGCCGGTCCGTCACTTTCGGTGCTATCTACTTGCAAAATGGTCCAAAACTAAGGGCGAATACGAGATTGCTCGTAACTGGCTGGGTTTGCACAATCGCGTTCAATATGTCATTTTATCTGGACAGTTAGTCTGTACAGCACAGCTGACATATTGTGGGAGCGTAAGTCATCAGCGTCACTGTCCCAACCGACAATCTGCGGACCTGCCTGCGGAGCGCCACGGCCGGCGCGCATGATCTGCTCGACAATTCCATGCGTGAAGCAAGCGGCTGGACCTCGCGTGCCGATTATGCACGTTTTCTCAGCCTGCAACACGCCGCCCGCGCTCCGGTCGAAGCATGGCTGGCACAGCATGCGGACGATCCGCTCCGACCGCCCGCACAATGCCCGTTGATCGCGCGCGATCTCGAACGGCTCAATTGCGAGATTCCAGCCGACGCGCGAGAGTTCACTCTGCCCGATAACGACCAGCACGAAGGTCACGTGCTTGGCGCGGCGTGGGTGCTGGCCGGGTCGTCGCTGGGTAATCGCGCGATCCTGAAAGAGCTTGACCGCGCCGGACGGACCGAAGGCGGGGAAGATTGGCCGCACGCCTTCCTTGCCAGTGATACAATGCTCGCTTATTGGAAGGGCCTGCGCAAACGGATTGAACGTCCCGCCGACGTTCACGAAGTCGACGCCGCCAGCCATGCTGCGGCCGCCGTCTTCGATCATTTCATCCATTGTGCGCAGAACGCGCCCAACACAACGGACATGCTGGTCGCCTGATGAACATCCAATCCCGAGAACCGGAACTGACGGAATGCGATCGCGAGCCGATCCATCAAATTGCGGCGGTGCAGCCATTCGGCGGCTTGATCGCCCTCAATGCCGACTGGTTCGTCGCTCACCGTTCCATCAACTGCGCCGAGCTGCTTGGCCTTGACGAGAATCCCTCGCCGGGAAGCGCGCTGAAAGACACGTTTCAGCCGCGTGCGGTCGAAACGCTGCGCGACGCGCTGCGGAGGCTTGATCGAAACGATGACGTCGAGCGATTGTTTGGCGTGCGCCTGACCCATGGCGGTGAGTTGTTCGATTGCGCCATCCATGCCAGCGGCGGCAAGATCATCGTCGAGTTCGAACCGCACGCAGAGGCGGACTTTGCCGACCACCTGTCGCTGATCGGCCCGGCTCTGACGCAGCTTGAATCCATCCGCGACGTTCAGAAACTGTGTGACAGAGCGGCGGTTCTGGTGCGTCAAATGCTCGGATATGACCGCGTCATGGTTTATCGCTTCCATGCCGATGACAGCGGTGAAGTGATTTCCGAAGACAAAAGCGACGATCTCGAGCCGTTCCTCGGCCTGCGCTATCCGCGCGCCGACATCCCGCAGCAGGCGCGCGAACTGTTCGTCCGCAATCGCTTCCGCGTGATCGGTGACATGTTCGCAGCCAGAGTGCCGATCGAACCGGAACTGTCGATCGATGGCGAGCCGCTCGACCTGTCGATGAGCGTCTTGCGATCGCATTCGGCCATGCACGTCGAATATATGAAGAACATGGGCGTCTCGGCTTCGCTCGCGATTTCGATCGTGCGCGGCGGGAAGCTGTGGGGCATGATTTCGTGCCACCACAACGAAGCCAGGATACCGCCTTATTCGCTGCGGACCGTCGCCGAGACGTTCTCGCAAATGTTCTCCCTGATGCTCGATCGGCTTTTGATCGGTCGCACGGAAGAATTGCACAGCAAGGGGCGGCATCTGCACGATCAATTGATGCAGCGTCTGGCCGGTGGGACATCGCTGGCGGACAGTCTGCCGATGCTGGATGACCTGCTTCAGGGCGTCATCCCGCACGATGGCGCGTCGGTCTGGATCGACGGGCGCTATCGCTCTCGCGATTCCGCCCCCGGCGAAGATGATTTCGTCTCGATCGTATCCAGCCTGAACGCGGCACCGATCAGCCGGGTTATGGCAAGCTCCTCGCTAAGCGACCAGATCCCCGAGGCTGAAACCTTCGCTCACATCGCATCGGGTGCGCTGATCATTCCGATTTCCCGCAGCCCGCGCGACTTTCTCGTGCTTTGGCGCGAACCGCTGGTGCGGCAGGTCACCTGGGCTGGCGACCCTACGAAGTCGAAGGCTGCTCCGGGAGAGCGCCTGCATCCGCGCGGCAGCTTTGCCGCGTGGCAGGAAACAGTCGAAGGCCGCGCCGACGAGTGGAGCGTGGACGATCTGCAAATCGCCGAAGGATTGCGGGTTACCCTGCTCGAAGTGATCCTGCGCATGACCGATGAGGTCGCGCGCGAACGCGCCCGCGCGCAGGAACAGCAGGAGCTGTTGATCGCGGAACTCAATCACCGCGTGCGCAATATCCTCAATCTCATCCGCAGTCTGGTGGCCCAGTCGCAGCACGATGCGACCAATATCGAAGGGTTCGCCGCCATCATCGGTGGACGGATCACCGCGCTGGCCTCCGCGCATGACAATATCACCCGCGAAAACTGGGCACCCGCCCCGCTTTCCAGCCTGTTCAAGACCGAAATCGCGGCATATCTCAACGAAAAGAGCGATCGTTTCCGCCTCAATGGCGACGAAGTTTTGGTCAAGCCCGAAGCCTATACGGTGCTGGCGCTGGTGACGCATGAACTCGTCACCAACTCAGCCAAATATGGCAGCCTGTGCGATCGTCATGGGCAATTGGAAGTCGATCTGTCGCGCAACCGGTTGGGTGATCTGGAAATCAAATGGCGTGAACGCGGCGGACCGCCGGTGAAGCCGCCGCAGCGGCGTGGTTTTGGTTCGACGATCATCGAACGCTCCATTCCCTACGAGCTCAAGGGCGAGGCCGACTTGCGCTTCAAGCTCACCGGGCTGGAGGCGGATTTTGTTGTGCCAGGACGCTACATTGTCACGCCCGCCCACGGCTCCACCCCCTCCTCCAGTACCCGCGCCAAAAATCAGGCCGAAGCGCGCAGCGCGGCGGGAAATGCGGATGCCGAGTTGCCGGAGCATGTGCTCGTGGTCGAAGACAGCATGATCATCGCGCTCGATGTCGAAGAGAACCTCAAACGGCTCGGTGTCCGCAAGGTCACGGTCGCGAGCAGTGTCGCGGGCGCGCTCGATGCCATTGCCAAGGGTGTGCCGGATTTCGCGATTGTCGACTTCAACCTCGGGATGGAATCGAGCGAACCGGTCGCTGAGGAGCTGAAGCGTCATCGCGTGCGCTTCGTACTCGCCACCGGATATGCGGAAATGAGCGATCAGGTGGATGAGCTGGGCGCCGAAACATTGCTGCGCAAACCCTATGGCCGCAGCGAAATCGAAAACCTGCTCGTAAACTAGCGCGACGTCATTTCGGACGGGTGAGCAAGGTCACTTCGGCGGCGCTGAAATCGATCGCATCCAGCGATGTGGCATAGAGGCACTCGCCAGCACCAGCGCTGATCGCACTTTCTTGGTCGATGCCGCCTATCTGCCCTGACAGCGGCAATGCCAGCAGGCCTGTATTGTCATAGGCGGCGAGCATCTTCGGGTTGGGTTCGCCTTCGATCCGGTCGAGGCGGAAATGCGCACCGTCGATCAACGTCTCTCCGCGCTGCGCCACAGTGCCGCGATGCTCACATGAATAGGGCACACCCTGAGCCACCGCCATCGCCCGCTCCAGATGGAGTTCACGCGGACGGCCATAATCGTAGAGGCGAAATGTGGTATCGCTGTTCTGCTGCACTTCGACCAGCGCCAGCCCCGGCCCGATCGCGTGGACGGTGCCCGCCGGCAGGTAATAGACCTCCCCCGGCGCAACATCGTGCCATGTCAGCAATTGCTCGATCGAGCCATCGCGCGCAGCCTGTTCGATCTCGGCGGGCGAGACCTCCCGCTCAAAACCGATGGCAAGCTGTGCACCCGGTTCGGCATCCAGTACCAGCCAACACTCTTCCTTCCCATCCTCGCCGGGCAACGCATCGGCATCGGAGGGGTGGACCTGGACGGAGAGTTTTTCGCTGGTGAAGAGGTATTTGACGAGCAGCTGCGAAAGCTCGGGCGGAGGCTCGAACCAGATTTCGCCGATCTTCTCGCCTTCGGGTGCGGCGAAGGGTGCGGGCAATTTCTCTCGCCCCCAGACCTTCTCGACCAGCCGGGTTGGCAGCTGGCGCACGCTCATTGATTGACCGCTCCGGGCAGCTTGCCGACGCGCTGGGCACCCTCGCGCGTGGTGACCAGCACTTCACCGTCGGAAACGACGATGCAGATGTCGTCGATACCGACAGCGGAAATGCGCGGTCCATCGCTCATGGCCAGCACATTGCGGCACTCGACGAGGTCGGCGGAGCCCTGAGCCACATTGCCGTCGCCGTCGGCGAGCGCCGGTTGCGCGGCAAGGGCATCCTGCAAGGCCGCCCAATTGCCGATATCCGACCAGCCCATATCGGCGGGGACCATCGCTGCACGCGCGGTGTTTTCCATCACTGCATAATCGATGGAATCGCCTTCGATCGCAGCGAAGGCTTCGGCATCGGGATGGAAACGCGAGCCGTCTTCGCGACCTTGCGCGACCGACTTAGCAACGAGATCGGCCATGGCAGGGCGATGCTGCGTCAGTTCAGCCAATAAAGCGCCAGCGCGGAAGGCAAAGATACCTCCGTTCCAGCTGTACTCCCCGCTGGTGAGATAGGATTTGGCGATCTCGAGATCGGGTTTTTCAACGAACCGCGCGATCTTGAACCCACCCGGCAGCGGCTCGCCGCGATGCAAGTAGCCATAGCCGGTTTCCGGGTGATCGGGCGCGATACCGAAGGATACGAGCCAATCCTCGCGTGCAAGCCCAGCCCCCGCGATCGCCGCAGCGCGAAACGCAGCTTCGTCGGCAATATGGTGGTCGCTGGGGCAGACGAGCATGACGTCATCGGGCGGCAGCAACGCGGCGGCGAGCGCAATCGCGGGCGCGGTGTTGCGCCCCATCGGCTCAACCACCAGTCGATGCTCGCGCCCGGCGCTCAATTGCGCTTCGATCAGATCGATATGCTGCAATCCGGCGACCACCATCGGCGCGGCGAAACGGTCATCGTCTGCAACGCGACTCACCGCCTGCTCGAACAGTGTCTGGTCGCCTATCAGCGGCAGAAACGGTTTGGGCTTCGCCTTGCGGCTGACGGGCCAAAGCCGTGTTCCGCTGCCACCGCACAGGATGACCGGGTGAATGGGGCTGGGCTCTTTCATCGCCTAGGCCTTTAGCAGCGCGGGCATGCTTTGCCAGTGCCGTCGATCCCTTCTCACACACTCACCGTCGACGAAAATCGACGCGATACCCATATCGCGCCTCGACCGCGTTGCCGTTGCGATCGCGCGCCGGATTGAAGCGGATTTTCTCCGCGACCAACCCGCACACGAGAGCGGTTGTCTCGGCATCAACGCTCGATCGCGCGACCGAACAATTTCGCGCCCTGCCATCCGTCGTCACCGTGAAAGCTACCGTTACCGACTTGCCGAAGCGGGCCTCGCGTCCACCGGGCGGTACAGGAAAGTCGGATGCGGTGTTGAGGTTGCCCGAACGCACACTTGGCTTGGTCACGGCAACACCGCCCTGCCCGCCGCCGCGATTGCCGCTGCCGGTGCCGGGCCCACTGCCCGCTGCTCCCGTGCCATCGCCTGCCTCACGCGCGCCGGATCGGGTTTCGGTTCCGGTCGAGGACGCTTGCGGGCGTGGTGTGGGCGTGGGTGGTGGGACGCGCGGAGACGGCGCGGTTACCGGCGCAGGCACGGCCTCCTCACCCGGTGCACCTTGCGCTCCTTCATCCGGCTCCGGCTCGTTTTCGGGAGGAGGCGGATCAGGCGGCGCGGTGATCGTAACGGTGAAGCCGGATACAACGGTGCGTTCGACCGAAGCGGTCAGGTCCGGCACCAGCGCTCGGGCCAAGCCATACGCAACCAGAATGTGGAACAGCACGATGAGCACCAGCAACGGCCAGCTCGGTCGTTTGCGCAGTCTGGAATAGCGCCCGGCCATCAAACCTCTCCCCTCCAGTCCAATCGAGTTTGGACCATTTTGAACGCGACTGCGCCCGAATTCCCTGAGAGCTCTCTATAACAAGGGCCGGAATGATTTGCGATGGAGCGCATGATCGAGCGCGCGATTGACCCAAAAACCATCACCACCCGGGGCATCTTTGCCACCGGGCCAATCGGCATGGGCAGCCTTGTCGGCGCCGTCATCGGCGCAGCCGGATTCTGGCTGCTGGCCGTCGCGAGCCTGTCGCTATCCAAATTCGATTCAACCCTGGCCTCCGTCTGGCTGCCCAATGCGTGTGCCGTCGCGTTCCTGCTTCGCGCCCGGCTTGGCAACGAGCTACCCTTTTTCGCAGCAATCCTTGTCGTCAGCACGATCGCCAATTCCACCGCAGGGACGCCGGTTGAAGTCGCGATCCTTTTTTCGATCGCCAACCTGCTCGACATAGCGGCAGTCACATGGCTTACGCGTAGGGCGTGCGGCATGCGCCCCGACATGGCGCGGATCGAGCATCTGGCGCGGTTCGTTTGGGCAGGCGGGTTGGTCGGTCCCATCCTGTCCGCTTCCGTCGCCTCCATTGCGATGGGGGCTGACAGTGGCGCGATCTGGACCGGAGCGACCGCGTGGTTCCTGACGGATAGTATGGGGATGATCCTGATCGTTCCTGCGGTGCTTTTACTGTCCGATGCCATCCGGACGCGCAGCCGGGTGAGCAGCAGCAAGCTTACCGAAGGCGCTGCGATGCTTTTCCTCGGCATCGCCTGTGTGTTCGTGGTGTTCAAGCAGACCGATTATCCGCTGCTCTTCCTGATCCCGCCGATCACCTTGCTCCACGCTTTCCGCCTGGGCAGTCTGGGTACAGCCCTGTTCGTCGCTCTGGTGGCCATGGTCGCTTCGCTGATGACCTATGCCGGTATGGGGCCAATCGTCGAGGCGAGCGAATCCGGAGTTACACGCCTGCATCTGATCCAGGCCTTTGTTGCGGCAAATTTCCTCACCGGTCTGCCCGTCGCCGCAATTCTGGCTGGGCGCAACAAGATCATGAAAGAGCTGGAGACAAGACAGCGCGAGCTCGCCTTGCTTGCAGAAAACACCACAGATGCATTGATGTATTTCGACATGAGCGGCGTCTGCACCTATGCCTCCCCATCGGTGGAAACGGTGCTTGCCGAACCGGTTGAGACTTTTCTAGGCAGCCGCCCTTCGGACCGTATGCACGAGGATGCCCGCGAGCGTATCATCCTTGCTCAAGAGCGGCTGATTGGCGGCGAAAGTGAGAAGGAGCGCTTTACCTATCGCCGCTTCCACGACAGTCCTGAAGGCCTCCCCGTCTTCATCGAGGCGGAATGCGCAATCGCCAAGAACCGCGAGAACGGATCGAATGAGGGGATCGTGGTTTCTGCCCGCGACGTTACCGACCGGGTCGAGCTGGAGCTGCTGCTGACGCGAGCGCGCCGCAACGCCGAAAACGCAGCGCGCGCGAAGTCCGAATTCCTCGCCAATATGAGCCACGAAATCCGCACGCCCATGAACGGCGTCCTCGGTTTCGCCGAATTGCTGTTGCAGGACGATCTCGACCCCGACCAGCGTCGCCATACCAAGATGATCGTCGAATCCGGCCGTTCGATGATGCTGTTGCTGAACGATATTCTCGACCTGTCGAAGATCGAGGCTGGCCAGATCTCGATCGATCAAACTCCGGTGGACATTACCACGACGATCGAGGAATGCGCCGCGCTGCATCGCCCCACCGCGGAGAAAAAGGGCCTGGCGATCAAGGTCGAGCGGATTGCGAATGGCCCTGGCGACGAGACAGGACCGGAGAACTACGGCGCGCAATGGGTGATGACCGATGGATTGCGGCTGCGGCAGATCGTGCTCAACCTGATCGGCAATGCCGTCAAGTTTACCGAACACGGCGATATTCGCGTCGGTTATTCGATCGATGACGATCAGCTTTCCGTTCAGGTGTCCGATACCGGGATTGGCATCAGCCCGTCGCGTCTAGAAATGATCTTCCGTCCCTTCACTCAGGGAGAGAGCGAAACGTCGCGGCGATTTGGTGGCACGGGGCTGGGGCTGTCGATCAGCCGTCAGCTGGCGGAGTTGCTCGGTGGCTTTATCGATGTCGAAAGCGAGCCTGGGGTCGGTTCGTGCTTCACGCTTACCCTGCCCGCCAGGCGCGCCCGGCCTGAACCGCGGCCCGATCTTGCGCCGGATAGTCCGTCAGGGTCTGAGCCAGTGCCAGGCGTATTGGGCGGCGAACAGTCCCGTGCAATCTCGCCCCCGATGTTGCCGCAATCGGCGCGCGTGCTGCTGGCCGAGGATCACGACATCAACCGCGAACTGGTAATCGAAATGCTCGAGCGCTGCGGCCAGTCGGTCGCAATCGCGCATGATGGCAACGAAGCGATTTCGATGGTGATCGATTCGATCATGCGCGGCGAGCCGTATGATCTGGTGCTGATGGACGTGCAAATGCCGGGTTGCGACGGCTATGCTGCTACCCGCGCGATCAGGGCTGAAGGGATCACTGCCAAGACGCTGCCGATCATCGCCCTGACCGCGAATGCCTTCCCGGAAGACATAGCCGAAGCGCGCGATGCCGGGATGCAGGCGCATCTCGCAAAGCCGCTCGACTTCAAGAAACTTGCGCACGTCTTGCAACGCTGGCTGCCGACCAAGATCGTCGACGACGATGGTGAAACCTCCACTATCAAGGAACCGGTGCCCTCTCCGGTTGGCGCGCGTGATGATCGAGTGGGAAATCTGCTGCCAGGTTTAAAAGCTGGGCAGGTGCACTCGCCAACCCTGATCAGCCGCTGGAACGAACGGCGCAGAGAAGCGATCGAGGCGGTCCGCGAAGCGCTGGAGCATGGGAAGTTGGGCGACGGCGCGTTGCGTGACGAGGAAGCCGACGCGCTCGTTCGGATGGTCCACAAGGTAGCAGGAACGGCCGCGATGTTCGGTGAGCCCGAGCTTGGCGATCAGGCAGCAGCGTTCGAGCGCGCGCTGAGGATGAGTTTGAGCGGGGACGTGCAGGAAGCGCTTGCGTACGAGCTGCTGTCGCTCGCCGATGATCCGCTTGATGAAGGCGAGAATGTCCGCGAGGCGCGGGGCTAGCGGCGATCGACGGCTACACCGCCAGCTTGCTCAGTAAACCGAGAGCCCAAACACAAACGGCGGAGCCCGAAGGCCCCGCCGCTGATGTTCAATTGATCGTTACTGCGAATTAGAATTCGTAGCGAGCACCCAGTTGAATGCGCCATGCAGTGTTGAACTCATCTGTATTGCCGATAGCGGAGTTCGGATTGAAGTTGTCAAGGATCAGCAAGCCATCATCATCAAAGGCCGCTTCAAGCAGGTCAACGCGCCCTTCGAATCCGCCCACGCTTCGAAGCGAATTCCCATCGCTGCCAAGCAGGTTGAAGAAGTTGTTGACATCCACGAACAGTTCGAGGCGATCATCCTTGATGCCAGTCAGGCTGCCGATGAAGGGCACTTCCTGGCTGATGCGGAAATCGAGATCAAAGAACCACGGATTGCGGCAGGTGTTGCGCTCAATCACTTGTCCCGGTGTGAAGCTGCAATTCAGTTCACTTACGATACCTTCACCGGTATTGATCGCGTCCAGGAACTGCTGAACCGCAACCGGATTGCTCAACGGAGACAGGGCCGGATCGTTAATCCCGGTCGGAATGAAAGCGAGAATGTTCGCCTCGGATGAGTCAGCCCCCCGAAAACCCCCGATACCTTCTTGAACGAGTCCTGCATCCTGCAGATCACCAGTGTCGAAGTTATCAAACGTCAAGCTGTAAGGACGGCCTTCCGAAGCACGGAAGAAAATCCCGAGACTTGTCGCGTAATCATCGAAGAACTCTTCGCGGAAGTTAAGCGTGACCGTGAAGTTGTGACGCGTTTCGAACCCGGACTGGGAAATACCAGGGCTCTGCGGGTCCAGAACGGCCGTTCCATCGAAGTTCGACCCAGCGGTAGAAGAACGAGTGTTGATCGTCTGCTCTGCGTCACTGAAAGCATAGCCGAAGTTGACGTTCACACTGCCGCCTTCCGTGAACACGCCTTCGCTGAAGCGCTTGGAAAGGATGAGCGACGCATTGTGGCTATCGAAGCTCGGGCCATTCGTAAGCTGCAGAAATTCCTGGAAATCAGCGGTGTCCGAAAGGAAACACTCAGGGCTGAGGCCTGTGTAGCTCGGCGGATTGTTCCCGGTAAATGTCGCGTTGCATCCTGGCAGAAGCGTATCAACCGGGCGCAAGATAGGACGACCATCAGCGGCAAACCCGTTATCCCCGAGGTCAGGATTTACAGCCTGCACCAGATCAACAACGGCCAGCGTATCGTTGAAACGGGTGTAGATGTAGTCGAGGTTCAAATTCCAGTCCGAGAAGAACCCGCTCTCAGTACCGAAAGTAG
Organism: Pseudomonadota bacterium; assembly: GCA_039033835.1. Classification (GTDB taxonomy): domain Bacteria; phylum Pseudomonadota; class Alphaproteobacteria; order Sphingomonadales; family Sphingomonadaceae; genus Erythrobacter. The sequence goes on along the minus strand of JBCCBW010000009.1, from coordinate 35,412 downwards.
TCGCGAGACCTGCGTTGAACCGTACAGCTGTTGGAATGTCGAAGTCCGGGTCTGTGGACTGAACGTTACCGCCTCCGGTGGAAGCAACCGCGACACCAGCGTCAATAACGCATTGCGGAATACCGGTGAACGGGCCGCCATCCGGCGTCACGTCGATCTGGCCCGTGTCGGCATCGATGTTCAGCTCAGACGGATCGCACTGGCTGGACGAACCTTCGGCAAACGAAAAACCGTTGTTGGAAAACGCGTTCGAGAAGAACACCACCGGATCGCCGCCGGTAAAGATACCAACGCCGCCGGTAACGCTCGTGCCGCTGAAGAACCCGTCATTGTCGAATTCATAAGTGGCTGAGAAGCGCGGAAGGACGACTGGATCGATGCTGGCGAAGGATACCGAATTGGTAAATCCGAGACGCTGCGCGAACAAGTCATTGGGGGTCGGTGCACTGCCATCGAACAGCTGGACGCGCACACCGGCGTTGATGCTCAGCTGATCGGTCGCCTGCCATTCGTCCTGCGCGAAGAAGGAATAAATCTGACGACTGAATTGCGCTGCCGCGGCGGCCGGATCGCCCGTTGAAGAGGTGTTGATGCCGATCCCACCGAATGTACCGCCTTCGATCAAGGAATCGTTCTGACCGCCGAACAGCGATTCATCAAACACTGGTCCGGGTGCGACCAGACCCTGAGCAAAGTCATCGAGATTGCTGAAGAAGATCGCGCCGGTCGCATTCGGGATAAAGAGGTTGAAGACCTCAAGATCATTCAGCTCGGCACCAATCTTGAAGAAGTGATCGCCACCGGTGTCGTAGTTCAGGATGAAGCGTGCTTGCGTGATTTGCGATTCCAGCGCGTTCGCCGAACGGAAGATCCCGGGACCGGTGTTGAATGTACCGTTATCGCCAGGTCCGACGTTGCCCACGGCAAGCCGAACGGTCGGGCTGTCGCTTTGCGCTTCGCCAAAGCCGACCGGGCCCTGAACGTCGGTGACTTCAGCGCGGCTGATCCGGAACTCGGTCGAAAGGTTATCATTCCAGTTGGAATACCATTGGAGTGAGTAGGTGTCAGAAACCGTGCCTTCGTCTTCGAAAGAGTTCAAACCGGAGAAGTCATCGCCACCAAAGAAATCCTGCTCAATGTTGGTTTCTTCAAGCCGCTGATAGGTAGCGACGAGGCGGTTATCCGGGCCAAGCTGAGCGTCAAGACGGCCGAAATAGCGCACCGAGCTTTCATCAAGCTGGGTCGGGATAGGACCGACGTCCTGGCCGTATACATCTTGTGCAATCGCAGCGAACTGATTGAATTGATCTTCCGTAAAGAAGTCGACGGTGGGGTTGTCCGGGCCATCGTTAAAGCCGCCGCCAAGATCTGTTTCTTCGTAACCGAACGAGAAAAACAGCGTGTCTTTGATGATCGGACCCGAAAGCGTTGCGCCCCAACGGAGCTCGCGACCGGCATTGAAGTCCTGATCTTCACCATCGGCTTGCTGAACCGAGTCAGCCTGAAGACCGTCATCGAAATAGGTAATGAATGCCGAACCGCTGAATTCGTTCGAGCCAGCTTTGGTCACCACGTTGACCAGGCAGCCGGTGAAATCGGAGAATTCGACATCGAACGGTGCGAATTCAACCGAGGTCTGCTCAATCACGTCGAACGGCAAAGGCAGCGCGTTACGGGCTGCGAACGGTGTGCCGTTAAGGCCGAACACATCAGACTGGATGATACCGTCGACGGTGAACGTGTTTGAACGGTCATTGCCGCCCAGACAGGAGATACGATCAACATCACCGCTTCGCTCGATGCTGACGCGCGGGTCGATCCGGATGATGTCGCGAATGTCGCGAGTGATCGATGGGAAAGCTTCCAGCGTTTCGGCACCGAACGCGGTGCCAGGGCCGACGGCGACCTGAGAGGCCCCAGCGCGCGCGCCGGTGACGATGATAATGTTATCGGAGCCACCCGCAGCACTGGCCGACAGTTCGAAATCGAAGCTCGTGTTACCCGAAATGTTGGTGAAGACGTCTTCGACCGTCTGACCTTCGAAACCCGGAGCGGTAACGGTAACGGTGTATGGGCCGCCTGGCGAAAGCGCGACGATGCGAAAGCCGCCGTTGGAACCGGTGGTCGCGGTGCGAGCTGCACCGGTACGAGTGTCGGTGACCGTAACAGTGGCCCCCGGCAGCGCCGTGCCGTCCTCGCCGGCAACGGTGCCTTCCACACCGGACGTAATCGTCTGCGCGGCGGCTGGAGTTGCGATCGTGGCGGCGGCAGAGAGGCTGACGACGCTCGCTGCGAGAAGATATTTGAGTTTCATGTGTAAAGCCCCTGAACACGATGGGTGGGTGTGAACGCGATCCCACTAAGTGCGTTGCGCTGCACAAAAGCGACTGTTTTGTGACAGTTCGATGACTCGCGCGGCGCTCGGAGCGGCGGTTGAGAACGCAAGCGTATCAAAGGCCTCTTCAAGCCACGGAATCCCTAGGAGTCCCGGCGCGAGTGTTGCACGCACGCAACGAGGCAGGCTTATTTCTCGGAGGCTCGATCAAGCGCGCGCTGGCTACGCCAGATTGATTTCTCTCAGTCTCTGCTGAAGAAAATCGTGCGCGGAGATGGGCGGCGGCGCGGAGTCGGAATCCTGTTCAGAGACGCAGTTCTCCAATGGTTCGATCAGATAATCCGGTCGGAAATGGAGGAAAAACGGCATCGAATAGCGCGACCGCCGCGCCGCCTCGCCGCGCGGATTGACGACCCGGTGCGTGGTCGATCGCAGGCGACCATTGGTCAGCCGCTCCAGCATGTCGCCCACATTGATGACGAGGCCGCCTTCGGGCACGTCGATCGCGTGCCATTCGCCTGATTTGGTCAACAATTCCAACCCGGCTTCCTCCGCGCCGAGCAGCAGTGTGATCGTGTTGATGTCACCATGCGCGGCGGCGCGAATAGCGCCCTCCGGCGCATCAGGTCCGAGCGGCGGATAGTGCAGCAGCCGCATGACCGAGTTGCCGTCCTCGACCGTGGGCGCGAAGAAATCCCGGTCGAGTTTGAGATGCAGCGCGATCGCTTCGAGCACCCGCGAGCCGGCATTCTCGAATGCGGAGAAAAGCTCGCTGAATGTGTCGCGAAAGCTTTCGACCTCGTCGGGCCAGACATTGGGCGCCATGAATTCGGCCAGCGGGTGGCCGGGTTCGAGCGAGCGCCCCACATGCCAGAATTCCTTAAGGTCGAAGACGGTCGCGTCCTTGGCTTTTTCGGTGCCGAACGGGGTGTAGCCACGCGCACCGCCACCGCCTTCGATCTTGTATTCGCGCTTCACCGTATCGGGCAGCGCGAAGAATTCCTTCGACTTCTCCTCAGCGCGCGCGATCAGGTCCTGCGGGATGCCATGATCGCGGATGACGGCGAACCCGTATTCGGCAAAGCTGCGCCCGAGCTCGTCGGCAATTTCTTCGAGCGGCTTCGCCAGAGATACGACGGCGATATCAGGTGCGATGGTGGATGCGGTGTCAGTCATGGGTCTCATCTACAGGATCGAAGGCGCAGGTGCCAAGACCGGGCTCCATCGCGCATTGATGCCAATCAAAGCGGCAGGAACAGGCTCGCCAATGCTGCGCTCATCAGGTTGGCGAGGCTGCCTGCGGCCAGCGCCTTAAGCCCCAACCGCGCGATGACAGGGCGTTGGTTCGGCGCCAGTCCCCCGGTCACCGCCATCTGGATCGCAATGGATGAGAAGTTGGCGAAGCCGCACAGCGCGAAGGTCACGATGGCCCGGCTGCGCTCGGTCAACTGGCCGTCGGTCATTGCGCCAAGGTCGATGAACGCGACAAACTCGTTAAGGACGATCTTGGTCCCGAACAGTCCGCCTGCGATCTGCGCCTGCTCCCAATCCGAAATGCCGATCAGGAACATGACCGGAGCGAACAAGTAACCAAGCAGCTTTTGAAAACTGAGCGTACTCAGCCAAGTCGTGGCGTCTGCGCTAAGCGGCACTCCGGCCGCCTCCGCGCCCGACGCGATCCCCGCGCCGACGCCGCCCAACAGGCCGTTGGCGAGCGCAACCAGCGCCACGAAGACCATGACCATTGCACCGACCGCGACCGCCAGTTTGACGCCGGTCTGGGTGCCCTGCGCCGCGGCCTCAATAATGTTGGCCGGGCGCTGCCCCTCTTCGAACGTCTCGGCCATTTCGACTTCATCGGGCTTGCCCCCTTCGACGATGGCAGCGGGGCCTTCTCCGCTGATCCGCGATTGTGGCAGTTCGACCTCTTCGCCGTTCTGGCCGACCATGGTCACGCGGGTCTGTTCAGCCGGCACATTGGCCTTGCGCTTGACCCGTGCGCCGATGACTGACGCCACCGTGGGCTCTGCATCGTCATGCGAACGCACATCGTCGGGCATGATTATCTTGGCCATCAAAATACCGCCGGGTGCCGACATAAATGCCGCAGCCAGCAGAAACGGCACCGCTTCTGCTCCGATAAAGCTGGCATAGGCAGCCAGGATCGTGCCCGCGACGCCAGCCATCCCCACAGTCATCAGAGTGAACAGCTGCGATGGCGGGAGAGCAGCGAGATAGGGGCGCACCACCAGCGGACTTTCGGACTGACCGACAAAAATATTCGCCGCGCTACCGAGCGCCTCGACCTTGCTGATTCCCGTGATCCAGCCGATCGCTCCGCCGACCCAGCGGACCAGCCGCTGCATGATGCCAAGGTGATAGAGGATCGAAACGATCGCCGCGAAGAATACGATTACAGGCAGCGCAGCGATGACGAAGGTGTTGGTGAACGGATTCGCATCCATCGGACCAAAGACCGATTCGATCCCGATCTTGGAATAATCGAGCAGCGCGATGACACCGTCCGACAGGAACTGGATCACCGCCACGCCGAAATCGGTCCGCAGCACCAGCAGCGCCATAACCGCCTGCAATGCGAATGCGGCCCCTACAACGCGCAGCTTGATCTGTCGTTTGCCCGACGAAAGAGTGAAAGCGACCAAAAGGATCGCTGCAATCCCTGCCAAACTCAGCAGTACGGACGTGATACCCTCGTTCACGGCGGTGCTATTGCCCCCAAGATATATGATCGAAACGACCCGATAGCGCGGCCCGATGGCACGCACGCGCCCTTGGCGTGGCAGTTTGTGAAAGCCAGCGCAACTGCGAAACGCATTGCAGCAACAGGCTTGGCGCGCGTTCGCAATGGTGGAAGCTGCGCTGCGGCCCGCTTTCTTTTTCACCGCCCACGCCTTACCCACTGCGCGATGAGCGAAACCAGCCCATCGACCACCGCCAGCCCTGCAACCAACGCAGCCGCGCACATGCCGCGCGGATTGTTCGTCTACACTTTGCTGTATGGCGGGATGACGGTGCTGGCGGGCGTCGTCGCGTTCAAGCAGGTGCAATTGTATCCCAGCGATCTGGCGGTAGAGGCGGGCATCTTCGCATTCCTGCTGCTGGTCGTGATTTCGAGTACGATTGCGCAGCTATATGGCAAGGCGTTCGCCAACAAGCTGGTGTGGTGGGGCTTCCTGCCACTGGCGATGTCTGCCGCGATCATCTGGCTTGTCCTTGGCCTTCCGCCTTCCCCGGAAATGACCGAGTTTCGCGCAAACGATCTCGCCGCATTCGAGACAGTGCTCGGCCAGACTCCGCGCATAATGCTGGCCGGGCCAGCCGCCTACATAACATCGCTGCTGCTCAACATCTGGATTTTCGACCGACTGCGAGGAAGCGGTGAGGCGACCACGATCGGCCTGATGGCGCGCGGCGCGATCGCGTCGGCGCTCAGCCAGGCGATCGATTCGGTAATCTTCGTGACGCTCGCCTTTTACGGGCAATTCGACATCACCAACTTGCTGATCGGTCAGGTCATCGCCAAGGTCGCGCTGAGCCTGATCCTGGTGCCGTTCCTGATCACCTTCGGGGTGCGCTTTGCCCAATGGCTCGATAGAGGCAGAAGCGTATAGCAGGCGCTAGAACGGTCCAACGGACCGCAAGGGCAACCGCCCGCCCGCAGCGATGCGACCTTCAGATCGCATGAGCGAGGATTTCGCATGCCGGATGGCGTGCGGACAAAAAGGGAATGGTGAGCCCTGCTGGGGTCGAACCAGCGACCTACTGATTAAAAGTCAGTTGCTCTACCGACTGAGCTAAGGGCCCCCATAGGGTGTTCGGTGCGCTGTGCGCCGCCGGTCGGAGCGCTCACCTAGGCAGGGCGCGCGGGCGGGTCAAGCGTGCATTGAGCTGGGCGAGCGAAAGCGCCGTTTTCGGGTCACGCCAATCGGGCGCAATCGCGCTGGCCGGACGCAGAACGAAGTCTCGCTCGCGAAAGGCAGGATGCGGCACCTTGAGGCTGGGTGACGCCCATGTGCCTTCGCTCCACAGCACGATATCAAGGTCGAGCACGCGGTCGCCCCAGCGTTGCCCCGAACGTCGGCCAAACTCGCGCTCCATCAGTTTTAGCGCGGCAAGCAGGCTTGGCGGGTCGTATTCGCTCTCGAGCACTATCGCCGCATTGGCAAACTGCCGCTGCGCTGCCCCTATCGGCGGTGTCGGGATGATGGGAGAGCGCCGGGTTACCGTGCCGAGCGCGGCCAATTCCTCCTGCACGGTGCGGACCACTTGAGATGGCCGACCATAAAGATGGTGCCGCCGGTTCGATCCGAGCGCGATGAGGTAGGTGCTGCTCACGGGTGCTGACGCTCAGATATCTTCGGCGATCCGGCCATAGAGTTGCGGACGGCGATCGCGGAAGAACCCCATGCCCGCGCGGTGCTTCGCGGCGCGGGCGAGGTCGAGTTTCGCGATCAAGACCCCCTCCTCTTCCGCGCCGAACTCTTCGACGAGATCGCCCCATTCGTCGCTGATGAAGGAATGGCCATAGAAACGCTGCTCGCCTTCAGGCCCCTCGGCACCGATCCGGTTGCTCGCGACCACCGGCATACAATTCGACACCGCATGACCGATCATTGCCCGGCGCCACATGCGGCTGGTGTCGAGGTCGGCATCATAGGGTTCGGAGCCGATTGCGGTGGGATATAGCAGCACTTCCGCGCCCTTCAGCGCCATCACTCGCGCGCATTCCGGATACCACTGGTCCCAACAGATGCCGACGCCGATGCGCACTTTCGCACCACCTTCGCCCGGCACGTCCCACACCTTGAAACCATCATTACCGGGGCGGAAATAGAACTTTTCCTCGTAACCCGGTCCATCGGGAATGTGGCTCTTGCGATAGGTGCCCATGATGTCGCCATCGGGGCCAATCATCGCGAGCGTGTTGTAATAGTGGTGCCCGTCGCGCTCGAAGAAGCTGGTCGGGATGGTGACCTTCAGCCGCGCGGCGAGCTCTTGCATCGCGACAATACTGGGATGCTCGGCAGTCGGGCGCGCGAGCGCGAACAGCGCCTCGTCCTCCTCACGACAGAAATACGGGCCGGAGAACAGCTCGGGCGGCAAGATCAACTGCGCGCCATCCGTCGCTGCCTGCTCTATTAGCGTGGCAACCGCAGCAATGTTCTCAGCCTCATTATCCCGGCCCAGCGCAAGCTGGAGGGCGGCGACAGTGATACTCGTCATGCAGCCGCCCTTAGCGTGTCATTCGGGCTTCTTGAACAACAGCGTCATGCGATCACTCTCGCCAATACTGGCGAACTTTTCGCGATCCTCGTCGCCTTTTGCAAAGCTGGGTGGGAGGGTCCACACGCCGTTTTCATAATCGGCGGTGTCAGCAGGGTTGGCGTTGATCTCGGACGTGTCGACCAGTGCAAAGCCCTTGCTCTCGAAGAAGGCGATCAGCTCGTCCTGCTTCAGATAACCCATATTCCCGTCGACATATTCTGCCGGAGCGTCGGCCTTGGCCCGATGCTGCACCACGCCAAGCATGCCGCCCGGCTTGAGCGTCTCGAACAGCGCTTCGGTCTCGCTATCAGCGATGCCCCACCGCTTGAGATTGTGCATCATGCGGACGACAAGCACCCGATCGACGGTGCCGTTCATCTCTTCCGGGATCGCGTTGCCGAAATGGAACGGCAGCTTCTCCGCCGGAATGCCGGTGCCTTCCGATTGGCGTTCGGAGAACGTCGCACCACCCTGACGCACGCGTTCAACGAATTCCTCACCCAGGCTCGCTCCCGCTTCGGGCGCGAAGCCAACGCCGATATACTGCCCGCTTTCCTGCACATAGGGCGCGAGCACCCGCGTGTACCAGCCGCCACCGGGCGCGTATTCGATCACCGTGTGGTCCGGCTCGACCTGAAAGAAGGCGAGCGTTTCGGCCGGGTTGCGGAAGTCATCGCGCGCCTTGTCCTCCGCTCGGATATCGGCAGCGAGCACTTCGGCCAGCGTGTTGTCGGTGGTCGCAGTCTCAGTGCCCTCCGCGCTATCCTCAGCGGCGGGTGAACATGCGGCGAGCGCTGCGACGCCGGCCAGCGTTACGAATGCACGTTTGATCATGGCTCAGTTCGCCTTCTTGAACAGCAGGGTCATCCGGTCGCTTTCACCTATGGCGAGATATTCGCTGCGACGTGGATCGTCTTCGCCGGTTCCGAGCACTGGCGGCAGCGTCCACACGCCGCGCTCCCAATTGGCCGGATCGTTCGGGTTGGCGTTGATCTCGCTCTCGTCGACCAGCTCGAAGCCGTTGGCGGCGAAGATCGCGACCACGTCCTGCTTGCGCATGTAGCCGCGCTGGCGCGCGCCGTAATCGTCGTAGCTCGCGCCATCGGGAGCGCGGTGCTGGACCACGCCGACCATGCCATCATCCTTGAGCATCATGCGTGCGGCCTTGAGCACCTGATCGGCCGTGTTGCCAATGTTCAGGCCGTGCATCGAACGGAAGATCACCACGCGATCGACTGTGCCAGCCACATCTTCGGGCATCTCATCGGTTTCGAAAGCGACAACGTCGTCCGCGTCAACGCCCATTCCCTCAGCGAGGCTCGATTTGAACGCTTCGGTCCAACCCTTGGAGCGCGCTTCCAAAGCCCGCGTGCGGTATTCGCGACCATCGCTGTCCTGATTGAACGCGATATATTCGCCCGCTGGCATCAGATAGGGCGCGAGAACGCGGGTATACCAACCGCCGCCCGGACCATATTCAGCCACCGTCATGGTCGGCTCGATCTGGAAGAACGCCAGCGTCTCCGCCGGATTGCGATACTGGTCGCGAGCACGATCATCGTCGCGACGCTCATGCGCAAGCACTTCTTCCAGCGTGGGTGCGGCGGCAGTTTGTGCATCGGCGACAGTCGGGCCAGCCAATGACAGCGTGGCAGCGCCTGCCACAGCGGCAAATGGGGCAAGAAGAGCAAGTTTCATGGTGGAGGTCCTCTCTCGTAAGAAACGTATGAGCCTGTCCTTACGCAGTGGCGATTGAATGACAAGAGGCGCGCGCCGGACTCGCAATACCCGTCGGCCTTACTATGTCGTTCGTCGATAAAAGGAGAATGCGGTCATGGCACAGGCGATTATTGCGGGCGGATGCTTCTGGTGCACCGAAGCGGTGTTCCGCGACGTCATCGGCGTAACCGAGGTCGAAAGCGGATATATCGGCGGTGACAAGCCCGATCCGACTTACAAGGAAGTCTGCACCGGCACGACCGGCCACGCTGAGGGTATTCGGATGACGTTCGACCCGGCGGCAATCAGCCTGGCCGAAATCTACGACGTGTTCCTCGGCACGCATGATCCGACCCAGCTCAACCGGCAGGGCGGCGATGTCGGCACGCAGTACCGTTCGGCAATCTTCCCGCTAACAGCAGAACAGGGGGCCGAGGCCGAAGCCGCGATCGAGCGCTGGAATACCGAAAATCCGGGCACCGCTGTGACCACGATTGAAGGCCTTGAAGGCGATGAACAGGTCAAGCCATGGTATCCGGCCGAGGGCTATCATCAGGAATATTGGGAAGGCGAAGGCCAGCGCAATCCGTACTGCCAGGCGGTGATCCCGCCAAAGATCATGAAACTCAGGAAGAGCTTCCAGAAGTACGTAAAGGCGGACGCCTAGCGCTTGCGCCAGCGCGCGACGAAGAATCCGTCCAGCCCGCCTTCGTCCGGGAGCATTCCCGGATGAGTGCGGAGCCAGCCTGTGTCGGTCGGCGTTAGGCCGGCAGGCAATTCGTTTGCGGTGATCGGCAAGTGTTCCAGATCGAGCCTTTCGTCGATCCACGCTGCCTGTTCCTCACCTTCCTCGCGTTCGAGCGAGCAAACGGCGTAAACCAGCGCACCGCCCGGTTTCAGCCACCCGGCCGCGCGCTCGATCAGCGCGCGCTGGATGTCGACCATCTCGGCGATCTGGCGCAGGCCTATACGGTGGAGAACATCGGGGTGGCGACGGCATGTGCCTGTCGCGGTGCAAGGCGCGTCGAGCAGGATCGCGTCGAACTGATGCTTGGGCTCCCAATCGAGCGCATCGGCGCGAACCGGTGACGCTTTCAACCCGGTGCGCTTGAGGTTTTCCTTGAGCGTTTCTAACCGGCGTTTGCTGATATCGAGCGCGGTGACTTTCCAACCTGCCGCAGCCAGAGCGAGCGTCTTGCCGCCCGGCGCGGCACACAGGTCGAGGGCATGTCGCCCGTCCCCTGCTCCGAGCAAGCGTGGCGGCAGTTGAGCCGCCAGATCCTGCACCCACCACGCACCTTCTTTAAAGTCCGGCAATTGCTCGATGGGCGTCCCGCGCGGCAAGCGGATGTGTCCGGATGCCAGCGTGATCCCGCCCATCGCGGCTGCTCGAACGGCGGTCTCACCCGCATCCTTGAGCGCGAGATCCACTTCAGGCGGATCAACCAATCCGGGTGCAATCGCATCCGCGCGATCACCCCAGCGCTGCAACACCGCGTCAGGCAGTGTCGGCACATCGGGCAGCGTCGCTTCGCGCTTCATCAATGTCGAGAACACGCCGTGCGCAAGCCGACGCGGCCCGCCGGAGAGCAATGGCAATCCGGTGGCGATGACCGCGTGGGGCGGCGTTTCGAGCCGCAGCGCCTGAGCCAGCATCAGCCTCAGCACGCTGCGCGGTTTGGCATCGCCGGGCAGCGGCTTTTTCGTGGCGCTGTCTATCAATGCATCGAGATCGGTCAGCCACCGCAACGCCTCACCCACAATCGCTCGCGCCAGAGCCTGATCGGCAGGCGCTCTCACATCGCGCAAAGCGGCAGGCGTAGCCTGTTCGAGCGTCTCGCCCCGACGCAGCACGGCGTCGAGCATCTTGAGCGCGGCGCGGCGCGAATAAATTCCGGGAGGTTGCGGCATGGCCTGCGGCCCTAGCTGCCCTTGAAACCAAGCGCCAGCACGTGCGTTGGTGTTAGGACATGACAAAAAAGAAATCCCAAGCCGCCAAAGACTTCAAGAAGCCCGCGCACTGGACCAACGATCCGCCACCGACGCCAAAAGCGGTCGATCCGCTGAAAGACGAACCGCGCGAGCTCTCTCCCACCCGTTACGGCGATTGGGAGCGCGAAGGTATCGCCTGGGATTTTTAGAGAGGTTTGAAGGTGACCTTCAACCCATCCTTCGGCTGAGGGATCGGCCACGCCTGCCAGTCGGGCGTATAGCCCTCGGCAACCTCGATCCGGTAGCGTTGGAGTAACTGCGCCAGCAGCACCTTCACCTGCATATAGGCAAAGTGCAGGCCCAGGCACATATGCGCGCCGCCGCCGAACGGAACCCACGCATATTTGTGCCGCGCCTTCACCTTGTCGGGCGTGAACCGCATCGGATCGAAGGTGAAGGGATCGTCCCAATATTCTTCGGAATGGTGCGTCCAATAGATGTTGATTCCGCACAATTGCCCGGCCGGAATGCGGTATCCCTCATACTCGAATTCTTTAAGCGCGCGCCGCGGCATGGATGGCACTGGCGGCACCATGCGCAACGCCTCCTTGAACGCCATTTCGGTCAGTTCGAGCTTGCCGAGGTCGTCATAATCGAGCGCGCGCGGCTCGCCTGAGCCATCCGGGCCGCCGGTCACAGCGACAGTCTCTTCGCGCACCTTTTCCTGCCACTCAGAATTCTTCGCGAGCAGGTAAATCAGCGACGTCGCCGAAGATGTGATCGTGTCATGCGCCGCCATCATCAGGAAGCTCATGTGATCGACCACCTGATCGACCGGCAGCAGCGATCCGTCTTCGCGAGTTGCAGTAGCGAACTGGCTGAACATGTCCTGCCCGCCGCCTTCTGCGCGGCGACGATTGGTCTCTCGCGTGAGAAAATCGACCATGTAGGCGCGGCCGTCGACGCCCTTTTTCATCTTGGTGAAGGGCAGCGGCTTGCGGATCGGTGCGACCGATGCCTGCACCATGTCGACAAAGGCGGTGTTGATCTTGTCCGCTTCCGGCCCCCACGGGATACCCAGGAAACTATCCGCAGCGAGATCCAGTGTCAGCTGCTTGATCGCTGGCTGGAACTTCATCGCCCCTTCCCAGCCGGACACTTCGCGCGCGATGCCGCTGTTCAACGCGCCCGAATAATGCCGCATCGGCCCCGGTTTGAAGGCGATGGAGAGTGCTCGGCGATCGATGCGGTGATGATCGAAATCCATCAGCATCAAACCGCGCGGGAACAGCTGATCGAGCACTGGCCCCCAGCCCTGCTCGCTGGAAAAGATCTTGTCCTTGTTGAACAAGACCATCTCGTTGGCCTCGGCCCCGATCAGCGCGACGTTCCAGCCGCCAAAGGCGTGTGTCTTGTACACCTTGCCGTGGGTTTCGATCATCCGCTTCGTAAAGGCGTGCGGATCGGCCAGCTGCTTGAAGGTGTTGCCGATAACCGGCAGCCCCTTTTCACCCGGAATATGCGCCAGATCTTCATCGCTGGGCAGGCCTTCGCTCCAGTGATCGAAGGTCGGAGAGGCGGTCGGGGTTTCTGCGAGAGTGGCCATGATCGGTTCCGTTAGCGGGCGTTACTGACCAGAGTGTAAATAAGAGCCGCGATCAAATCCAGCCAGAAAGCTCGCGCCGGATCAGACTGTCGAGCATCTGGATGCCGCCGCTGCTGACATTGAGGCAATCGAGCACGGCGTATTGTTCGCCGCCCGCTTCGATAAATTCGTCACGACCTTCCAGCGCCAGCTCTTCGAGTGTTTCGACGCAATCGGCGGCAAAACCGGGGGCAGCTACGACCAGTTTCCTGGTGCCCTTTTGGCCCTCGGCGATCAGAGTGTCGTCGGTCGCAGGTTCAAGCCATTGGGCAGGGCCGAAGCGCGACTGGAACGTGGTTTCGAACCGAACGCCAGCAAATTCCGGCCTGTCGGCCAGCCGCTCTCGCAGCAGGCGCGCGGTCTTGTGGCAATGGCAATGGTACGGATCGCCGCGCTCAAGCGTGCGCATCGGCATGCCATGAAAGCTTAGCAGCATGACTTCGGGACTGAAATCGAGCGCGCCGACTTGCTGGGTCAGATTGCTGGCCAGCGCGTCCAGATAGGCATCGTTATCGTGATAGGGCGGAAGGAAGCGCAGTGCAGGCTGCCACCGCATCTCGCCCATCACGCGGGCGACTTCATCGAACACCGTCGCGGTCGTCGCGGCACAATATTGCGGATAGAGCGGCGCAATCAGAATGCGGTCGCAGCCCTTGTCGGTCAGTTCGGTCAGGCGCTGTTCGATCGACGGGGAGCCATAGCGCATGGCGTAATCGACCACGACATGCTGGCCCATCTCGCCCGCAATCGCCTCTGCCTGCCGCGCGGTGATATCCGCCAGTGGCGAGCCGCGATCCGTCCAGACCTTCGAATAGGCTTCCGCGCTCTTCTTTGGACGGGTGTTGAGGATGATGCCGCGCAGGATCGGCTGCCAGGCTATCGCGGGTATCTCGATCACGCGGCGGTCGGACAGGAACTGCTTGAGATAGCGCTTTACCGAGCCGGGGTCGGGCGCGTCGGGCGTGCCCAGATTGACGAGCAATACGCCGATCGATCCGCTAGACACGGGTGGATGATCGTTGGGAAGGCGCTGCGATTGCCAGGTCATAGGGTGTGCAACGCGCATCGACCAGACTGTATCCGGGCCGGATTGGACGCCCGGAAAGGGTCGGAGGTTTTGCCGCGTGTCATATGCCGCCTGAAAGTAGGGGCAGACGCCGCAGTCGCAACCCTGTGGCCGAAAACAGGGCGTTCGCGATCGCCGGAGGTGCGATGACTGCACCAAGTTCGCCGGGATCGGCAGGCGTGGCGGCACTCGGCACGAATTCGATCGCGATCTCAGGGCAATCGGCTAGGCCGGGCAGGCCGAGCGATGCATATTCGAAGCTGGAAGGCAGCCCGGCACGATATCGCAACGCGTTGCCAAGAGCGATCCCGATGCCGAACACCAGCCCGCCTTCGATCTGCTGGCGGGCTATGTCGTCATTGACGATCCGGCCGATATCCACCGCTACGCTCAGCCGCGTCACCCTCACGCCGCCCTCGCCCTGACGCGCCGTGGCGACGCAGGCGATGCGTCCGCCGGTGGAAGCATCGCCGATCCGGTGGCAGGCAAGACCCTGCCCGCTCTGGTCGACGCCGCCATCCCATTCGGCCATCTGCGCGGCGCGTTGGAGGCAGGCGGCAAGGCGAACATCGTCGCCCAGCATCGACAGGCGATAGGACAGCGGCTCGCGCGCGCTTTCCTGCGCGATCTCATCGATGAAGCTCTCTATCGCGAACGCGGTGTAGCTGTTGGCATTACCACGAACCCGGCCGACCGGAAGGCCGATTTCCACCGGCACATGTTCGACGACCACGCTTGGCAATGTGTAGGGCGGGACAGCACCGTCGCAGGCAAGTGCATCCTTCTGATCGGCGCTTTCGCGCAAGGCGGCGGCACTGGTGAGATTGTCGAACAGTCGCTTGCCGAACTCGATGGTGCTTGCCGGACAGGCGATCCGCACGCGCATCGCATCGAGCTGGCCCTGCCCGTTCTGCATCAGCTGCGCACCGATCATCACATAGGCCGGGTTGCGAGGGCGGCTGCGGATCATTTCGTCACGGCGCGACCAGCTAAGCTGAACCGGTCGCCCCACTTCGCGCGCGATGAGAGCGATCTCGATCGCATGGTCATGCTCCAGCCGCGCATCGAAACTGCCGCCAGCGGGCATCGGATAAAGCGCCACGTTTTCAGTGCCCAGCCCGATGGCCTTGGCCGCCGCGCTGCGCGCTTGTTCAGGTGCCTGGGTTGCCATCCACAACTCGAGCCGCCCGCCGCTGAGCCGCGCGGTCGCGGTCGCCGTTTCAAGCGGCGCGGCGAGCGCAGGTTCGACTTCGTAGCGGCGCGCCATGTCGACGCGGGTCATCCCCTCTGGGCCGAACCCGGTCTCGGCAATCCGGAAGGACGGGCCGCCGGTGACCATCGTATCGAGCCGCCCGGCAATATCATCGCTGTTGACCGGAAAGCCGGTCTTGAACCGAGGCCCCATCGCATCGAGAGCGCGCGCAGCGTTCCACCATGTGTTCGCGGCCACCGCGAGCCAGCGCTTGCCCTTGATCGCGCTGATGACGCCGGGATAACGTGCCCCCGCCCGCGCGTCGAAACCGGTCAGCTCGGAACTGTCGGTGGGGCCGTGACGGATCGCGGCGTAGACCATGCCCGGCAACCGCACATCTCCTGCAAACTGGAACGTGCCATCGACCTTGGACGGCAGGTCGATGCGCGGAAAGGCTATTTCGGCCTCGCCATCGGTGCGGTTTGGCTGTTCGACCAGCGGTTCGGGCCGCAAGGGCGGCGGGTCTGGCGGCGAGCGTTCAGCTGCGCCAGCGGCCAGCTCTCCGAAGGTGGCGCGGTTTTCCCCTTGAGTGACGATACCGCCTTCGACTTCGCATTCCTCCCAAGACACGCCCCAGCGCTCTGCTGCCTCCTGTGCCAGCATGGCCCGCGCCGCAGCTGCAGCCGCGCGGCAGGGCTCTTCGTAAGCGGCGAGCGACGTGCCATCGGCGGTCGCAGTGAACCGCTGATTGCGGGCGAACCGACTGGCCAGCCAATCGTCGGTCGCCTCTGACAGCCCAGCGCCCAGCGGATCCCAAAGATGGGACCACCGCTCTGCTAGCGGGATGTTAGGATACGCACCGGAAATCGCAGCGGGCTCGACCGCGATCTGCCGCCAGTCCGCGCCCAGTTCCTGCGCGATGATCTGCGGCAGCAGCGTCGTGATGCCCTGTCCCATTTCGAGCTGCGGCACCGCGACGGTGACCACGCCATCTTCGCCGATCTTCAGCCAGGCATCGAAGGCATGCTCGCCCTGCGCCGGGAGGAGCGGATTGGGGAAAGTGCGCGGCATCACCCACCAGGCGACCAGCAAGCCGCCTCCGATAGCAGCACCTGCCGCCAGTCCTCGCCGCGAAACCTGCATCCGCCTATGCCGCCTTCTGCTCTAGCCAGGTGGCCAACTGAGCGGCGATTGCCTTGAACGCAGCAGCATCGTCATCGTCACTCAGCGTCGGCGGAGTGCCCGCATCGCTTTTCACGCGGATATCAAGGCTGAGCGGGATGCGACCCATGAACGGGATTTCGAGTGTCGTGGCGAATTTCTCCACCCCGCCCTGACCGAAAGGATCGCTGACCTCGCCGCAATGCGGGCAGGCATATCCGGCCATGTTCTCCACCAGACCGATGATCGGGATGTCGCCCTGCTCGAACAATTGCCCCGCGCGCGCGGCGTCGAGCAAGGCGATATCCTGCGGAGTCGAGACCAGCACCGCGCCATCGGGTTTGTGCTTTTGCATCATCGACAATTGCACATCGCCCGTACCCGGCGGCAGATCGATCAGCAGCAGATCGGTGTCGCCCCAGCGCGCCTCTACCAATTGTCCCAGCGCGCTGCCCGCCATCGGGCCGCGCCAGGCCAGCGCCTTGCCCGGATTGACGAGGCTGCCCATCGACAACAATTTTATCCCGTGCGGCGTATCGATCGGGATAAGTTGCTCGTCTTCCGCCACCGGACGATCGGCCTCGTTGCCCAGCAGGCGCGGCTGTGACGGGCCATATATATCGGCATCGATAACCCCGACCTTATGCCCCAATTGCGACATCGCGATCGCGAGATTGGTGGTCAGCGTCGATTTGCCGACGCCGCCTTTGCCCGAACCGATGGCGATCATGCGACGCTTTACACGTTCAGCCATCAACGCAACGCGGACCTCGTCGACCCCGTCCAGCTTGCCCAGCGCATCGGTGATCGCAGCCTCGATCCGCTCACGCCCCTTGGCCGACGTTTCGCCCGTTTCCGCTACGATGACGGCGCGCCCGGCCACCATCCTGGCCGAGCGCACGCGTGCCTCAATTTCTTCGGGCAGAGCGGCGCGCAATTGCGCTTCATCGACTGCCGGTTCGTTCGCCTCATTCATGGGTTGGGGCCTCTAACACCAAAATCGATTGCTCAACCCCTGTTTTTCGCGGATGGCATGCCTATAACGGAGGACATGCAGATTTTCGATGGTTTGAGAGAACGCTTTGGCCTGGGTGTAAAAGGCCTGGCAATGGCAGGTAGGAAAAACCCCTGGGGCAGCGCGGGCAAAGGCTCGGGCGGCGGGGGTGATGGCGACACTCCGACCGGCGACGCACCCACGGGCGACAAGTCTGGCGGCGATGGCCCGCGCAATCCATGGCTGCCCGGTGGTGGCGGTGGATCGGGCGACGGCCAGAAACCAGGTGCGCGCCGCTCGGCCAGCATCGAGGATATCTTCAAGAATCGCGGACCGGAAGGCCCACGGCGCGGCGGCGGTGGCGGCCCGACTCTGAGATTGCCGGAAAGGCCCGGCGGTAAAAGCTGGCTTCCCATCATTATCGCAGCGGTCGTCGGCATCTGGGTGCTCGCGAGCAGCGTCCACTTTGTGCAACCGCGCGAACAGGGCGTTGTGACATGGTTCGGGGCGAAGTTCTCCGACACGCTCAATCCCGGCACCAACTGGACCCTGCCGTGGCCGATCCAGCAGGTCGAGGTGGAAAATGTCAGCCAGATCCGGTCCGAGACCGTGCCCGATGGCAGCACCGAAAAATTGATCCTGACGGGCGATCAGAATCTGGTCGATCTGTCCTATCTCATTCGCTGGAACATCTCGAACCTGGCGCTGTACAAATACCAGCTCGAAGATCCGCGCGATACGCTGCTCGAAGTGGGCGAATCCGCGATGCGTGCTGCGGTCGCCAGACAAGAGCTCGACACGGTCCTGACAGGTGCAGGCCGGGCCGAGATCGAACAGAACGTGCGTGAACGGATGCAGGCGCGGCTAGACGCCTACAGGTCCGGCATCGCGGTGCAGGGTATCGAAATCAACAAGACCGACCCGCCCAGCCGGGTGGAAGAGGCGTTCAAGGACGTGTCCTCGGCTCAGCAGGATGCCGATGCTGCAATGAACCGCGCGCGTGCGGTCGCGCAGCAATTGCTTGCGCGTGCTCAAGGTGACGCAAGCGAGTTCAACAACATCTACGAACAGTACCGTCTGGCACCCGAAGTGACCCGTCGCCGACTGTATTATGAGACCATGGAAAGCGTCCTTTCGAAAACCGACAAGACGATTATCGAAGCTGACGGAGTGACGCCGTATCTGCCGCTCGACCAATTGCAGCGTCGACGTAGCGAACCCACTCCCGCACCCGCGCAGGAAGGACAGTAAGCCATGGATACGATCTGGCAGAACTATCGCCTGGCGATTATCGCGGTCGCCCTTGTGGCCATTGCGGCGATCAGCAGCATCATCATCGTGCCCGAAACGCATCAGGCCGTCGTGATCCGCACAGGTGAACCGGTTCGCACAATCAACCGCTTCGCACCCGACGTGCCTTACGGCTCGACAGGGGCCGGTCTGGCACCGCGCATCCCGTTCATCGAACAGGTGCAGATGGTCGATCGCCGGGTGCTCGATCTCGATATGCTGCGCACACAGGTTCTTTCGAACGATCAACAGCGCCTGCAGGTCGATGCCTATGCGCGCTACCGCATCATCGACCCGGTCCAGATGGTCGAGAGTGCCGGCAACGAAGAACAGCTGGAAACGCAGCTGCTTCCGATCCTGACCTCGGTTCTGCGGCAGGAGCTGGGCCGACGCCCGTTCGCTTCCCTGATCAGCGCAGAGCGCGGCACGGCGATGACCAACATCACGAATGCGCTCGATACGCAGGCGCGCCAATACGGCGTGCAGGTGCTCGACGTGCGGATCAAAGCGGCTGACCTTCCCGAAGGTCGCCCGCTGGATGCGGCTTTCACCCGAATGGAAACCGACCGTCAGGAAGAAGCCGCAACCATCCGTGCCGCCGGTCAGCGTGACGCGCAGATCATCCGCGCCGAAGCACGCGCCGAAGCGGCCCGGATCTATGCCGATGCCTATGGCAAGGATCCGGAATTCTATGACTTCTATCGGGCGATGGAGAGCTACCGCCAGACCTTCCTGCAAGGCGATGGTGAGAGCTCCATGGTCCTGTCGGAGGACAACGAGTATTTCCGGCAGTTTCGTGGGCAGCGATAGCGGTTTGTCGGCACTCGGCCCGGTGACATCCCGACGGACATGATCCGGCTTCGCTCAAACGACGAACCGCTGATATCGCCCGGTCGGGGACGATGGCGTTCAATTACCGTTCAGTGCGTCTCGGCGCATGGTGACGGCGTAACTAACATGACGGTTGGGCCGAATACAATCGGTCTGCGCAAGGAATGAGGAACGAGAGGACGTGAGCAACGTGCGGTATGTTTATGGACTGACGAGCGCCCTTCTGGTCGGAGGTGCAGCGATCTCGCTTATCTCCGGACAGCCACTCGGCGCACAGGTGGCGCAAAACGACGAATCGGTTATGAGCCGGGTGGTCCCGCGCTCAGGAGCGCCGGAGAGCTTCGCCGATCTGACAGCTCAGCTCCAGCCAGCGGTTGTGAATATCGCCACTCGCCAGCGGGTCGAAGTCAGTCGCAATCCCTTTGCCGGGACGCCCTTTGCCGAACTGTTCAATCGTCGTCGGGGCGGCGGGCAACAGCCGCAAACCCGCGAAGCGCAGTCTCTGGGCTCGGGCTTCATCATCTCCGCTGACGGTTTCGTGGTGACCAACAACCACGTCGTCGCGCCCAACAATCGTGCGACGCTGGAAGAGATTACCGTAACCTTCCCGGATGGCCGCGAATTTGAAGCCGAACTGGTCGGTGCCGATCCGGAATCGGATCTCGCAGTGCTCAAGATCATGTCGAACGACACGTTCCCATTCGTGCAATTCGGCAATTCGGCCGAAGCGCGCGTGGGTGAATGGGTGGTCGCCATCGGCAATCCGTTCGGCCTTGGCGGGACCGTGACGAGCGGCATCATCTCCGCCGTGTACCGCAACACCGGGCAGGGCGGCGCGTATGACCGCTATATCCAGACCGATGCCAGCATCAACCGGGGCAATTCGGGCGGTCCACTGTTCGACATGCAGGGCAATGTGATCGGCATCAACAATGCGATCTTCTCGCCATCGGGTGGCAGTGTCGGGATCGGCTTTGCCATCCCCGCAGAGATCGCCGCACCGATCGTCGACCAGTTGAAGGACGGTCAGGAAATCGAACGTGGCTTCCTGGGTGTTGGCCTTGCCCCTGTGGATGACGATATCGCGGATTCGCTTGGGCTTGAGCGCAATCGCGGCGAGCTGATCCAGAACGTGCAGGATGACAGCGCGGCGGATAAGGCTGGCCTGCTTCCTGGCGACATCGTGACAACGGTCAATGGACAGGAAGTCACCTCCGAACAGACCGTATCGTTCCTGGTCGCCAATCTCGCACCGGGCGCAAGGGTGCCGATTGAGGTTTTGCGCGAAGGTCGCAACGTCTCGCTCACCGCAACGCTGGGCAAGCGCCCCAGCCTTGAAGAGATGCGCGCGCAGGCGGAAACATTCGACCCTGATTCCGATGAGCCGATGAACCCGGACCAGATGGATGATCTGATCGCCGACAAGCTTGGGCTTCAAGTCCTGACGATCACCCCGCAGATCGCCCGCAGCCTGCGCGTCGATGAAGACACGACAGGCGTCGTTATCGGTGCAGTCGATCCGAATTCAGACGCCGCACGCAAAGGCCTGCGTCGAGGCACGATTATCTCCTCGGCCAACTATGTCGATGTGAGCACGATCGACGAATTGCGCGCGCAGATCACCGCTGCCGAAGAGGACAACCGCGAGGCGCTGCTGCTGCGCGTCCAGCTGCCGGGGCAGCCCCCGCGCTTTGTCCCAGTGCGCTTGCGCTGAAAGGCACTCTGACCAGAACGCGAAAGGGCGCCGCGGGAATCCGCTGGCACCCTTTTCCTTTGTCCGAGCCGCTTATTGCCTGACCGCCCTGCCTAATTGCCTTGCTGGTTCGCTGCAGCACCCTGATTGTTGGGCCGAGGCGGCGGCGGAGCTTCGGGCACGGTTCGTTGCTGAGGGCGCTGGGGTCGTTGCGGCGCGCGTTGGGCACCGCCGCCTTCGGGCAGTTGCTGGCCCGTGGCCCGCTCCAGGAAATCTTCGCTGACGGCTGGAGGAGCCTCTTGCTGATCGGGCGTCTCGCCATCCGCACCGGGACGCTCACCCTCGACATCGAAGGGGGATTCTGCATCCGGATCACCGCGACCCGGCTCGATCAGATTGCCCTGCTCATCGATGAAGTAGTAATCCTCGGGATCGCCAAACAGGTATTCCTCGTCAGGCTCAAGCCGCCATTCGGGCAGGTTCAACTCGGTATCGAATTTCTCGACCGGCCGATCCTTCACCGCATAACGCATGTAAGCGGCGAATGCCTGGGCCGGAGCGCGACCGCCTTGCAATCCGCGCACGGCCTTCGCATCGTCTCGTCCCATCCAGACGCCGGTCGTGATGCCGCTTGAAAAGCCTACAAACCAGCCATCCTTGTTCGAACTCGTCGTGCCAGTCTTGCCCGCGACCGGACGCCCGATCTGCGCCGCGCGGCCCGTGCCGGTCTGCACCGCGCTTTGCAACAGATCTGTGATCCCGGCTGCAACGTAGTCCGGCACCAGCGCCGTCTCACGTGCCTTCTTGTGTTCGTACAGCAATTCGCCGCTCGCCGTCGTCACTCGGGTGATGCCATATGGCTCAACCGCCATCCCCTTGGCCGAAACGGCGGCGAAAGCGCGGGTCATGTCGATCAGGCGCACTTCGGACGAACCGAGCACCATCGACGGGAAAGTCGACACCGGCGTGGTGATGCCGAACCGCCGCGCCATCGAGGCGACGGTGCCGAAACCAACTTCGTTGCCGAGTTGCGCCGCGACTGTGTTGATCGAAAAGGCGAACGATGTGCGCACATTCGTCTCGCCGACATTGCGGCCATTGGCGTTGCGCGGGCTCCACCCGTCGATCGTCACGGGCGTGTCCACCACGCGATCGTCGGGGGTATAGCCTGCCTCCAGCGCGGCGAGATAGACGAACAGCTTCCACGAAGAGCCCGGCTGGCGCATGGCATTGGTCGCACGGTTGAAGTTGGTTTCGACGTAATCGGTGCCGCCAACCATCGCGAGAATTGCTCCATCACGGTCGAGGCTTACCAGGGCGCCTTGAGTGCCATCGGGAGTGTTCGAATCGATCGAAGCCGTCGCAGCGCGCTGCATTCCAACGTCGAGCGTGGTCCATACCTCGATCGGGGCGAAGGTTTCCGGCAGCAGGATATCGAGCTGTGGCAGCGCCCAATCGGTGAAATACCGAACCGAATTCTGCCCGACCTGCTCTTTAAGCTCGACCGTCCCGACATCGACCGAAGCCTGATCTGCGGTGATATAGCCTTGTTCGCGCATCAATCGCAGAACGACCCGCGCCCGGTTCACCGCGGCCTGCACGTCGGCGGTGGGCGAATATCGGCTCGGTGCCTTTACCAGCCCCGCGATGATCGAAGCCTCTGCGACGCTCAGCTCTTTTGCCGGGTGGCTGAAGAATTTGCGGCTCGCGCTGTCGATTCCGTAAGCGCCGCCGCCGAAATAGACCTTGTTGAGGTACAGTTCGAGGATCTGCTCCTTGGAGAACTTCCATTCGAGCGCCATCGCCAGGATCGCCTCGCGCGCCTTGCGGTCGAGCGTGCGGTTGGAATTGAGGAATACGTTGCGCGCCAGCTGCTGCGTGATCGTCGACGTGCCGCCCAGCCGCGATCGCGTGCCGGTGATCCCTTCTATCATCGCGCCGGTCAGGCGGATCGGGTCGACGCCGTAATGCGATTCAAAGCGCTTGTCCTCGACCGCGATCATCGCGTTTTTCATATTGTCGGGAATATCGCGGTAATCGAGCCATTCGCCAAAGCTCGGGCCGAGTTCGACGATTTCGCTACCGTCGCGTGCGCGCACCAGGATCGTCTGGGCGTTCTGCGTCGCTTTCAACTGGTAAAAACTCGGGATCGAACGGGCGGCAAAGCCTACGGCAAAGGCGAGGAACAACGCGCCGAGCAAGGCTGCAAGGCCGCCCCACAGAGTAAGCCGCTTGGTCCAGCGCCAGAATGCGGATTGCGGCTTTTTCGCAGCTCCCGCCTTGGTCTTGCGTGACTTGGCCGAGCTTGAACGGGTCTTGCCCGCACCAGATCGCTCCGTCGCTGCACGACGGGATCCTCGCTTACCCTTGTTCTGGAGACGGTCGCCCCGTTTCGACATATTTCTCAATCAGCCCACTGAGCCATTCCACCCACTCCCGGTCCTGCATAGGCAAGTTCTAACCCGGCGTGAACACGTGCGCGCCCGGTTGTCCGGCGCTTCTTTACGCTGGATGAGCCAAGATGTGTGGGGCGCGCGGTTATTCGCCGTCAGCGCCTTCGTCATCGACGAAGTCGAGGGCCGCAGAATTAATGCAATAACGCAAACCACCCTCCTCCGGCGGACCGTCGGGGAAGACATGTCCAAGGTGGCTGCCGCACTTTCCGCACAAAACCTCGGTTCGGATCATGCCATGCGAAATGTCGCGACGCTCCTCTACAGCGCTTTCGTCAGACGCTTTGGTGAAAGCAGGCCAACCGCAGCCGCTGTTATATTTCGCCGCGCTGATGAACAGACGGGTGCCGCAGGCCGCGCACATATATTCGCCTTGCTCGTAGAACTTGTCGTACTTGCCGGTAAAAGCCCGCTCGGTCCCCGCTTCGCGCAGGATATGGAATTGTTCGGCAGTGAGCCGCTCACGCCATTCTGCGTCGGTGAGGGTCTTTGGGTCGTTGGTGTTCATCAGGATACCTCTCGATCGCGGACAATATCGGGTCATCGTAGATGAACCGCAAGGGCGACCGCCCGCCCGCAGCGATGCGACCTTCAGGTCGCGTGAGCGAGGAAATCGCACCCCGGATGGGGTGCGGAAACAAAGGCTCTAACCATCCACCAGCGCATAATGCGCGGGCGGCTTGATCACATCCATGCGCTCGGTCAGCAGCGGGCGGAAGCTTGGGCGGCTCTTGAACACCGCGTACCAGCCCCGTGTCTGTTCGTGCCCGGTCCAGTCGATCCCGCCGAGATAATCCGCCACCGAAATCTGCGCCGCTGCGGCAAGATCGGCCATGCTCATGGTCGATCCGGCCAGCCACGGGCGATTGTCGATCAGCCAGTCCATGTAATCGAGGTGCCCATGCGCCATCTTCATCGCCTCACGCAGCGCCTTGCTGTCGGGCGGTTGGCGCAGGACAATGCGTTTCTTCATCCGCTCCGAAAGCAGCGGCGCGGTGACATCGGCGTAGAAATTCTCATCGAACAAGGCGGTCAGACGGCGGATCTCGGCACGACCCGTCGCGGTGCCATTGATCATCGGTGAGCGGTCGACGGTTTCTTCGAAATATTCGCCGATCGCGCGACTGTCGGCGATCACCACGCCCTTATCCTCGTTTACCAGAACCGGGGTTCGCCCGGCGGGGTTGAGGTTGAAGAACATGTCGGACGCAGCCCATGGATCCTCGCGTACGAGATCGTAGGCGATATTCTTTTCACCCATCAACAACCGGATCTTGCGGCTGAAGGGGCAAAGAGGGAATTGATAAAGTTGCCACATTGCAGCGCAATTCATGCCTCAGTCGCGCCGCTTCGTCCACTTACTTCGACGGGACAACACGTAATAGTCGGAGGCAAAAGTGGGTTAGCGGAGCTCGCGCTGCTCATCCATCGCGCGCGTCATGCGATCCGCCATATCGCGCAGCGCCGGCAGCATGTCCTGCATCCCTTCAGCCATTGCGCTAAGGGCACTCATAGCCATCGGCAGTTTGTCGGAAATCTGATCGGGTAATTCTTCCGCTTCGGGTGCAAGATCGCGCACACGCGCATCGGGGTCGATCTTTGGTCCCTCCCCGCCGGTTGCCTTGCCCATCGCCTCTGCCAGCGGCCCGACCGGCAAATCCAGCATCGCGCCGACGAACACCTGAGCGATGGCCGAAGCCTGATCCTGAAACTGCGGATCGGCGAGTGTGTCGGACAGTTCGCTCAGCGCCTCCTCGGGCGCTTCAGCCGAGGCGTCTTGCGCAATGGCGAGCGAAGGTGTGGCGAACGCCAGCATACTGGCTGCAGCGATGGGGAGAGCGCGCATGGGTTTCCTTTCGATGTTCGGGTTGCCCGTGCTTTAGTTCATCTTATATGATTTGAACCTGAACAGATCGATCAGACTCCGGACGCCTCGAGCATCAGCAAACAGGCCGGCATCACCTGATCGATCTCGCCATTGTCCCACAATCGCCGTGCCTCGTCGCTGACCAGCTGCGACACGCCTTCGCGGCCAAGCCCGGTATCGTCCATCAACCCGGCAAGCGCGACCACGAAGAATTCACGTCCTCGTGTGCCAAGTGCAGGCCATTTCTTCGCCGCTGGGTTCCCGTAAGACTGTCCGTACGACACCATCGCAAAGGCTGCCGAACAGCGGATGACCGCCTTGTTCTGCTGAGAGAGGGGGACTGGATTGGGTTTGGGTTCGGCGCTCGGGCTTTGCGCGGCGAGCAGCAGGGCGGCGGACAGGCTTGTGATCATGGAATACGCGTTATAGCCAGAGCGATGAACGTCATGCTACCGCCCGCGAGAATTTCAATCACAGGAGAACCCCCAAGATGATCAATCACATCATGATCGGCAGTAATGACATTGCTCGGTCGAGAGAGTTTTATACCAAAGTCCTCGGCGTGCTTGGTGCGGGTGAGCCGATGGAGCATGTGAATGACACGGGGCAAACCCGGCTGTTCTACATCCACAACGGCCACACCTTCTCGATCAGCGAGCCGATCAATGGTGAACCTGCCGTGCCGTCGAACGGTTCGACCATCGGCTTTCTCTGCGACAGCCTGGAGCAGGTCACCGAACTGCACGACGTTGCGATTGCCAATGGCGGCACCAGCGTGGAAGATCCTCCCGGACCGCGCCAGAGCACGATGGGCGTGATGAACCTGTGCTATTTCCTCGATCCCGATGGCCACAAAATGTGCGGCATCCACCGCGAGGGCTAAGCCAGAAGCAGAGCCGTCACCGGCTGAGCTGAAACACCGCAAATTCGGCGCGCCAGTTTACCGCTGGCGCGCCGATTTGCTTTTCGCTGGCGAAGAACCAGCACTGCTCGATTGTCGCGCCCTTCGACCCGGCAAGGTCGGTAAAGTCTTCAACCGTTACATGGTGGATGTTGTCGGTCTCATACCAGCTCACCGGCAGCGCCCGCGTGACCGGCATCCGCCCGCCGAACATCAACGCGGTGCGGGTACGCCAATGGGCGAAATTCGGAAAACTGACGAAAGCCTGCCGCCCGACCCGCAGCAATTCATCCAGCATCCGATCAGGGCGTGTGGCCGTTTGGAGGGTCTGACTGAGGATAGTGTAGTCAAACGCCTTGTCCGGGTAATCGACCAGATCGGTGTTGGCGTCGCCCTGCACCACCGATAGCCCGCGCGCGACGCAGCGCTCGACCTTCGCAGGGTTCAGCTCCATCCCCCGCGCATCGACCTGCCGCTTTGCTTCGAGCTCCGCCATCAACGCGCCATCGCCGCAGCCGATATCGAGCACCCGCGTACCCGAGGCGACATGTTCGGCGATGACGGCGAGGTCGGGGCGCAGGTTGAACTCGCTCATTCGAGAAACCCCTGGACCACCCTGTCGAGCTGCTGGTGTTCGAGCAGGAAACTGTCGTGGCCATTGGGGGCGGACAGCTCGACGAAACTCACCTTTGCCCCTGCCGCATTGAGCGCGTGAACGATGTGACGGCTTTCTGCGGTCGGATAGAGCCAGTCGGTGTCGAAGCTGACGAGACAGAACCGGGCATCGGTTCCGGCAAAGGCATTGGCGAGCTTGCCGCCATGCTCCTCGGCGAGGTCGAAATAGTCCATCGCGCGGGTGATATAGAGGTACGAATTGGCGTCGAAGCGCTGGGTGAACCCACTGCCTTGATAGCGCAGATAGCTTTCGACCTGAAAATCGGCATCGAAGCCGAAGCTCTTCGATGTGCGATCCTGAAGCCGCCGCCCGAATTTCTCGGTCAGCCCCTCTTCGGACAGATAGGTGATATGCGCCGCCATGCGGGCCACGGCGAGGCCGTTATCAGGCGACGCATCAGTCGCATAATAATCACCATCGGCCCATGCCGGGTCAGCCATGATCGCCTGCCGTCCGACCTCATGGAAAGCGATATTCTGCGCCGAATGCCGCGCGGTCGATGCGATCACGAGAACACGTGCAGCGCGCTCGGGCCAATTGGCAGCAAGGCTCAGCGCCTGCATCCCCCCCATCGACCCGCCGACAACCGTGTGCAGCTGCTCGATCCCCAACCCATCGAGCAACGCGACCAATCCGCGCACCATGTCGCGAATGGTGATGACCGGAAATCGCATCGCATATGGCTGCCCATCCGGCGCATGGCTTGCCGGTCCGGTCGAGCCCATGCAGCTGCCGATGACATTGGCGCAGATCACGTGAAAGCGGTCCGTATCGATCGGCTTGCCTGGGCCGACCATGCGTTCCCACCAGCCTGGCTTGCCAGTGATCGGATGCGCGCTCGCGACATATTGGTCGCCTGTGAGCGCATGGCAGATCAGCACCGCATTCGACTTGTCGGCATTCAAGTCGCCATAAGTCTCATACGCAATCTGCGCACCGCCCAGCGCCTGCCCGCAATCGAGCGGAAGATCATCGACAAGATCGTAACGAAGAGCGTTTTTGGACACGTTGCGCCAAACCGAAGAAAGTACAGTGCTTCGACAAGCTCAGCACGAACGGAAAAATGAAGTGCGCCCCCTTAACCGTTCGCCCCGAGCTTGTCGAAGGGCTGTTTTTCTTTCAAGCGATTTCGCGATGACATCGAAACCGCAAGCCAAACCATGGATCGACGATATCCATGCCTACGTCCCCGGCAAAGCGACGGCTGCTGATGGCCGAATGCTGGTCAAATTGTCGGCCAATGAGAACCCGCTCGGAACCAGTCCCGCGGCGCTTGCCGCGCTCGAAGCGGCGCGCGGGGAAGCGGCGAGCTATCCCGATCCCGACAGCAAGGCGCTACGAGCCACGATCGCCGAGGTGCACGGCCTCAATGCGGAGAGGATCGTGTGCGGCACCGGGTCGGACGAATTGCTCAATCTGGCTGCGCAAGGCTTTGCCGGGCAGCGCGATGAGGTGCTGTTCAGCCGCTATTCCTTCTCGGTCTATGACATCGCTGCGCGGCGCTGCGGTGCGACCCCGGTCGAAGCGCCGGATCGCGACTACACCGCCGACGTCGATGCGTTGCTCAACGCAGTGACGGAGCGCACACGCGTCGTCTTCCTCGCCAACCCGAACAACCCGACCGGCACCGCCATTTCGGCAAGTGAGGTCGCGCGGCTACATGCCGGCCTGCCGCAGGACGTGCTTCTGGTGATCGACGAGGCCTATGCCGAATACCTTGCGCCCGATGAGCAAACCGCGAGCTTCGCACTTGCCGAGGCGCATGAAAACGTGCTCGTCACCCGCACATTCTCCAAGATCTACGGTCTCGCCGCAGAACGGATTGGCTGGGCGACCGGCGCGCCGGGATTGATCGACACGCTCAACCGTATTCGCGGCCCGTTCAATGTGACGATCAGCGGCCAGCGTGCCGGACTGGCGGCATTGAGCGACCAGAAATTCGTCGCCGCCAGCCGCGAGCACAACGCTGTCGAACGGGCGGGGTTTGCCGAGGCCATTGCCGCTTTGGGCAATCACGGTCTGAGAGCGGTGCCCAGCGAGGCCAATTTCCTGCTCGTGCTGTTCGAAGGTGAGCTTTCCGCTGAAACCGCTCGTGATGCCTTGGCGGAAGCGGGATATGCGGTGCGTCATCTGCCGGGACAGGGTCTGCCGCAGGCGCTGCGGATCACCATCGGCATGTCTGCCGACATGGACATCGTTATCGCCACGCTTCGCCAGCTGTGCGGAGAGCGCGCGTGACGATCCGGAATGTCGCGATCATCGGCCTCGGCCTGCTGGGTGGATCGATCGGTCTCGCCATCCGCGAGCACGCGCCGGATCTCGCAACCACTGGCTTCGACCGGGACGAAACCGTGCGCGCCAAGGCAGCGGAACGCGGTCTGGTCGGCACCGTCTCCGAAACGATCGACGAAGCGGTCGCAGACGCCGACCTCGTCGTCCTGTGCGTGCCGATGGGGGCGATGGGCGATGCGGCGCGGGCGATGGCCGAGTCGGTTCCGGCGCACGCGATCATCAGCGATGTCGGATCGTCCAAACAAGGCGTCGCCGATACGCTGGCCGAGGCTTTGCCCGATCACATCATCATTCCCGCGCACCCAGTCGCCGGGACCGAGCAAAGCGGGCCGGAGGCTGGCTTCCCCTCTCTGTTCGTCAACCGCTGGTGCATCCTCACCCCACCTGCGAACGCCGACGAGGCTGCAGTGAAGGCGCTGAGCGAGTTCTGGACCGGATTGGGCGCGAAGATCGAGTTGATGGATGCCGAGCATCACGACTTGGTCCTCGCCGTCACAAGCCACATCCCGCATCTCATCGCCTTTACGATCGTCGGCACCGCCAGCGATCTCGAAGACGTGACGCGCAGCGAAGTCATTAAATATTCCGCCGGTGGTTTTCGCGATTTCACCCGCATTGCTGCGTCCGATCCGGTGATGTGGCGGGATGTGTTCCTTTCGAACAAGTCGGCGGTGCTGGAGATGCTCGGGCGCTTCACCGAAGATCTGACCGCACTCCAGCGAGCGATCCGTTCAGGCGACGGGGATACGCTGCATGATCTCTTCAGCCGAACCCGCGCGATCCGGCGGCAGGTAATCGAGCAAGGGCAGGATGACGAGCGGCCCGATTTCGGCCGTAAGGATCATTGATCCTCGCTTGAGCCAGCCGGTCAAGCGGCGTCAGGTGCGCCAGCGATCAGATCATCGGCCTCAGGCCCATTCAGCGCATTGAGCGCTTCGAACACGCGCTTTTCAGCCTCCGGCCTTGGCAAGCCAGCCGGGACCATCTCTCCGATACGATAGGTGATCGTGCCGGGTCGCTTGATCACACGATGATAGAGCGGCCCGCTGTTCACCGCGACCGGCACCACCGGTAGGCCCAGCAGCTTGTAAAGGCCCGCAAACCCCGATTGCAACGCGCGGCTTTCGCCGTGCTCGATCCGCGTACCCTCGGGGAAAATTACCAGCGGGCGGCCTTCCTCGATGCGAGCTTTCGCCGTGGCGATCATCTGCCGTAGCGCCTTCGCCCCCTTGTCGCGCGCGACCGGGATCAAACCGTAAACCTTGGCAGAGATTCCCCAACCTGGGATCGTAAACAGCTCCTGCTTGGCGAACACCGCCGGGAAGCTGAGCAAGCGCGGCATGTCGATCGCCTCGAAATAGCTTTCATGCTTGACCGCGATCAGCACCGGCTCATCGGGCAGCGTCCCTTCGACCACGATCGTGATGCCGAGCAGGTTTTGCACGCACCAGCGATGCCACTTGCCCCAGGTCGCGACGACCCGCTTCAGCCAGTGCCGCCCGAACGGGATCGCAACCACCGATGCCACCACAAGCACGGCGCTGAACCCGTAAAACAGGATGTAGAAAAGGAGGCTGCGCGGTATCGCCAACGCCAATCCTCAAAAACCGAAAATGCCAGCGGCCCAACTGGCGAGCAGCTTGTGATATTCGAGAAACAGGCTGGCAAGGCTTGGCTCCGACGGGACGGCGTCGCGCACCACCCGGACATCGTCCTCCAGCGTCCGGTTGAGCTCGCTGGCGGCGCGGCGCATGTGCCAATCGGTCGTGACCAACCGGAGCGACGTGACATTGTTGCGCTCCACCCACTGCGCCGTTTCTGCCGCGTTGGAGCGCGTGTCGACCGCTGCAAAGCCCAAAGTAACGCAGCATTCCATCCGCGCGTCATCGACTTCAAACTCCGCGGCGAATTCATTCGGGCGGACCTCGCGATCGACGCCGGTGACCAGCATCCTTTGGGCAAGCCCTTGGTCGAGCACGGATAGCCCCTTGGCGATGCGCCCCGCGCCTCCCGTCGGTACGATCACCGCATCGGTGACCATGTCCTCCGCTGGTTGCGGCAGGGCGACCGCGAACCACAGGAAGCCCAGCGCCCAGATCAGAAAAACGGCGGAGACGATACGGCGGATCACAGCATCCTCCGCAAGGCTAGCGCGATCGTGATACGCCCCGTGATGAGGGCGAGCGCAATTCCGGCGAGCGGAATGGCTCCGATCACGAGCCAGTCCTGCCAATCCAACCCGCCGCCAGCGATCATTCCGCTGTCGAGCGATTCAAACTGCTGACCCAGTAGCCACACCGCGCCAAGACCCAGAAGCAAGCCGACAACAGCACCGAAGGCAGCATCGCGCACCACCGATCGTTGGAAAATGCCGGTCACCTGGCGATCGGTCCCGCCGAGCAGATGGATGATCTCGACCGTATCCCGATGGTTGGCAAATGCACTGCGCGCCGCCAGCCAGACGGCGGCGGCGGTGGCAAACGCGACCAGCGCGATCAAAGCGAGAGCGAGATATTGCAGCGCGGCCAGCGCTTCATAGACAGGACGCAACCATTCGGATTGCGCGTCGACGCGCGCGCCGGGTGCCGCATCTTCGAGCAACGTCTGCAACCGGTCGATCTCGGCCGCCGACGCGCGGCGTGACAGCTGCACGTCGATCAAGGCGGGGACCGGCAGATCCTCGCTAGCAGCGTTGGCACCAAACCACGGTTCGAGCAGCTCGGTCAACTCCGCCTCGGGCACAATCCGCACCGACGTCACCAATGGCTGACCCGCCAGAGCCTGCGCCGCTGCTTCTGCCTGATCCTTGCGCAATCCGGCATTGGCCTCGACAATCTGCACCGTCACGGCATCCGATAGATCGGCGCGAGCGTTTTCGGCGAGGTTGCGCAGGGCAAGCCCGCCAGCTGCCGCGACCACCACCAGCGCAATCAGGATTGCGATAACCCACGGGATCGGCCCGCCAAAGCGCGTTTGCGGCAGCAATCCCGACGCCACCGAACCGCGCAGCGACACGGTCGCACCGTCATCAGCGGGCAGACGAGCCTCGGCAGTGGGCAGCTCGGTCATAATGGCGGCTCTGCCGATGCAACCGAACTGCTGCGTGGCGGAAAGCGCAATGCCCCGGTCGGGTCAGACAGACGCCCCTTATTGAGCCGCATGATCAGCGAATCCGGCACCTTCTTGAGCAAATGCACATCGTGGGTGGCGACCACGACTGTGGTGCCAACCCGATTGTTGAGCGCCTCGAACAGCCGCAGCAATTTCAGCGCCATTTCCGGATCAACATTGCCCGTCGGCTCATCCGCAATCAGCATCCTGGGCCGAGCGATCACTGCCCGAGCGATTGCCACGCGTTGTTGCTCACCGCCCGACATCGTCGCCGGATGCGCCTGCGCGCGGTGCGACAGGCCGACCCAGTCGAGCATATCGGACACCGGCTTGATCACATCGACCTCGCGCGCGCCGGCCAGGCGCAAAGGCAGGGCGACATTGTCGAAAGCGGAGAGATGCTCGACCAGTCGAAAGTCCTGAAACACAACACCAAGCCGCCGACGAAAGTCGGGCAGCCGCCCGCGTGGCAGCGTTATGATGTCCTTGCCGAACATCCGGATCGCCCCGCGCGATGGACGCTGGGCAAGATACAATAGCTTCAGCAGGCTGGTCTTGCCCGCTCCGCTGGCGCCTGTGAGAAAGTAGAAGCTACCGGGAAACAGAGTGAAGCTGAGATCGCTCAGCACTTCGGGATCGGTGCCATAGCGCAGCCCGACATTGTCGAATTTCACGATTTCGCTGGCGCGGTCGTTCATGGCGCGGCCCTAACGCAGGGCTGTCTTGCGTGGAAGCCTATCATCGCAAAGGCATCTATAGGGGCGCTTCGGTGTGGAAAAAAGCCACGATTAGCGATTGTGATGGGGCTATGCACTTGTGCCCCGTGCGCCCTCGCGTAATGCCTTAACTGTAATGATCATCGCGTGTCCTGCCTGTGCGACCCGCTACGCGGTGCCAGAAACTGCCATTGGCAGCGAGGGTCGGACTGTGCGCTGCGCGAAATGCAAGCACAGCTGGTTTCAGGAACCGGCTCCGATCGATCTTCCAGAAACGGCGGGCGAGCCCACACCAGCACCCACTCCAGCCCCCACACCGCCTCCGCCCGCGCCAGAGCAAATGCGCGAAGAAGCTTCGGCGGCGCAGCCTGAAACGGAGGCTCCCGCCGGCCCTTCGATCAACCATTGGAAAACAGAAGACCGCCCATCGGACAGCATCGCCTCGAGAGCGCTGCGCCAGGGGATGAAAGAATCGGATGAGCCCAAGGTCGCTCCGCCTGTTCCGCAGCCGGAACCGGAAGCGGCAGACCCAGCGCCCGATTTCAGCGAAGCGGAGGCCGACGCGCCAGGCTTCGATGCCGGGAGCGATCCGCTCGCCGGGCAAACGGCTGAAAGCTACGACGCGCCGGACGACATCGGTTATGACGCCGACGAGGTCTCGCAATTCGATTACAGCCCTCCCTTCACCGCGCGGCGGAACCCGGTGAAGATGTGGACTGCGGCGGCGGCGATTTTCGCGCTCCTCGCTTTCGGCACGATCGCGGCGGTGAACTATTACGGGCTGCCCGACTGGGCACCGTTCAACAAACCGACTTTCGGCGTAGGCCAGCCCAATCTTGAGCTCGATTTTCCGGCAGCGCAACAGCGCACCGAAACGCTGGAAACGGGTGAGGAAATTTTCCGCGTACGCGGGACGATCACCAATTCCGGGCGCGAGACGACGTCAGTGCCAGCCCTGCTTATCGTGTTCCGCGATGAGCGCGACAAGCCGGTGGGGGATTGGCTGGTCGTACCATCGCGCGGCGAGCTTGCGCCGGGTGAGAGCCTTAATGTGACCGAGGCGATTGCCGACATTCCGGCGACCGCCGATGCCGCCGAAATCGGCTGGTCACCAAACTGATCCAGCTCAGTTGAATTCCACCCAGACGGTCCCGGCGGGATCCCGGCTACGCTGGGGCCTTACGTCCGAGCGCGATTGCACCTCGCCCTGCCCTTGATCGGCGCGAACCCGAACTATCGCTGGCCGTAGAACACGAGCGCGTGCGGTTACCGTTGCAATCAGACGGGGCGAGCGAGCAGGCGCGGGATCGACCGCGGCAGGTGCAGCGGATTGCGCGATCAGCAACAGGGCAGCGCCAAAGGTCATGACACTTGGTTGACGCGTCCTTAACCACGATCACAAGCGATTTGGTAAGCCGGTCCCAAGCCGGGACATTAGAGCTTTGCGCATTACCGCAACGGCGATCCGCCCGCCGATCACGAATCCCGTACCAAAGCCCTTGCGGAGTGGGATGCCCCTTGCTAGTGGCGCGCTCCTACCGAGGGACGCCAACATCCGCGCCCCTGTCGTTCGAGTGCGGTCGTGGCGGAACTGGTAGACGCGCAACGTTGAGGTCGTTGTGGGCTAACGCCCGTGGAAGTTCGAGTCTTCTCGACCGCACCATTACTCTTTTATGTGACCGGATATTTTCAACCGAAATCCGACAAGTCCAGTAACGGCACCACGTGGTTAGCCTGACGGATCGGCTTGAACACCTTTAGAGGTTGGTTAGCATGGCAGATATAGGTCTTTTCGACCTTTCATCAGATCCTATGCACTTGCGCAATTGAACGCAAAAAATTTCGGCACGTCTTCGGCTTGCGAGCGACGCGACGCCTAAGCATAGCCCCCTTGAAAACCTCAAACGAGTGGTGATTATTCACTTTACGCACACTGCTATCAGCGAAGCATAACAAAAATATGCGACCGCGCTTTCTTGCCGCTCAATAGAAACTTTTCGTTGCATTGATTCAGTATATCGCCAGACTGACGCTTGATTCGAAATATTCGGATCGGGTTGCTTGCAGGGGGTATTGTGGAAGGCGAGCTTCGCCGCGACACGCTATTTGTGGCGCTCACGCGTCCGCAGATGTTTGCAGGTGTTACCTATACGTTCTTCGTGATCAACGCAGTAATCGCGGTCGAGCTGTTTCTGATCTTTCGCGCGTGGTGGGTTTTGCTTGTCGCAGTTGTCATCCATGGGATTGGCATG
>JBCCBW010000008.1:0-119182 GCA_039033835.1 Pseudomonadota bacterium | reverse complement strand
TCTGACAGCAAGAGCACACTGTATTGCAGCTTCTGCGGCAAATCGCAGCACGAAGTGCGCAAGCTTATCGCCGGACCAACCGTGTTCATTTGCGATGAATGTGTCGAGCTGTGCAACGACATCATTCGCGAAGAGACCAAGGCGGGCATCGCTGGCAAGAAAGAGGGCGAGGTTCCGACCCCGTCCGAAATCTTCGCGACGCTTAACGATTATGTGATCGGTCAGGACAGCGCCAAGCGGAACCTGTCGGTCGCAGTCCACAACCACTACAAACGCCTGAAGCACAGCGGCAAGGCGGGCGAGGTTGAGCTTGCCAAGTCGAACATCCTGCTGGTCGGGCCGACCGGCACGGGCAAGACGCTGCTGGCACAGACGCTGGCGCGCACCTTCGATGTGCCGTTCACGATGGCCGATGCGACGACGTTGACCGAAGCGGGCTATGTCGGCGAAGATGTCGAGAATATCATCCTGAAGCTGCTGCAAAGCTCCGACTACAACGTCGAAAAGGCGCAGCACGGCATCGTTTATATCGATGAGATCGACAAGATCACGCGCAAGGCGGAAAACCCGTCGATTACGCGCGACGTGTCGGGCGAGGGCGTGCAGCAGGCGCTGTTGAAACTGATGGAAGGCACCACCGCCTCGGTGCCGCCGCAGGGTGGGCGCAAGCATCCGCAGCAGGAATTCCTGCAGGTCGATACGACCAACATCCTGTTCATCTGCGGCGGGGCCTTTGCCGGTCTCGACAAGATCATCGCCGACCGTCTGCAGAAACGCTCGATCGGTTTCGGCGCGCATGTCGCCGATCCGGACAAGCGCAAGGTTGGCGAGCTGCTGGAAAAGAGCGAGCCGGAAGATCTGCTGAAATTCGGCCTGATCCCTGAATTCGTCGGCCGTCTGCCGGTGATTGCAACGCTGCACGATCTGGATGTCGATGCGCTGGTCACGATCCTGAACGAGCCGAAGAACGCGTTGGTCAAACAGTACCGCAAGCTGTTCGAGCTTGAGGATGTCGAGCTGAGCTTTACCGACGATGCGCTTAAAGCCATCGCCGAACGCGCCATCAAGCGTAAAACGGGCGCGCGCGGACTGCGCTCGATCGTCGAAGGGCTGTTGCTCGATACGATGTTCGACCTTCCCGACATGGAAAATGTCAGCGAAATCGTGATCGATGCCGAAGTGGTCGAAGGCAAGAAAGACCCGATCCGGGTTCATTCCAACGACGACGAGGGCGAAAAGGAAGCGGCGGCTTAATCTATGGTCCTCCCCGTTGCGCTGCAATGGGGAGGTGGCAGCCCGCAGGGCTGACGGAGGGGCATTGGCCTACGCAAACCGGCCAACAATTCACAAAGCGCGAAAATTACGGCGCGAGATGTCGCTGCCCGAAGTTTTGCTTTGGCGTGAATTGCGGGCCTCCGAACTCAAATTTCGACGTCAGCACCCCATCCACACCTTTGTCCTCGACTTCTATTGCGCGTCGGCGAAGATGGCCATCGAAGTAGACGGGGTCGCGCACGAAATGGGTGATCGGTCGGAACGCGACGACACGCGCGACGCATTTTTGGCGGAGAAGGGTATCCGCATCATTCGCTTGAGTGCGACAGAGGTTCTGAAGGACGTACACGCGGCAGCCGAGAGTATAGTCACCAAATGCCTATCGCGGGAATGACCCCTCCACCACGCTGCGCGCGGTCCCCCTCCCCATCGCCTTGCGACGGGGAGGACATTTGCAAGTGAAAACCATCGGCATCCTTGGCGGGATGAGCTGGGAAAGCTCAGCGCAATATTACACCATCATCAACCGTGAGGTTCGCGCGCGTCGCGGTGGGATCGTCTCGGCTCCGCTGGTGATGCACAGCTTCGATTTCGATGCGATTGCCACACTTCAGAAGGCCGGTGAATGGGAACTGCTGGGCGATATGCTGGGCGAGGCTGCTGCGGGGCTGGAGCGTGCAGGTGCGGATGTGATCCTGATCGCGACCAACACCATGCACCTCGTCGCTCCGCGGGTCGAACAGCACATCTCCTGCCCGCTGATGCATATCGCCGATCCTTTGGCGGAGGCTTTCAAGATCGCGGGGCACGACACGGTCGGTCTGCTCGCCACGCGCTTTACGATGGAGCAGCCATTCTATGCCGAGCGCCTTGCCGAGAATGGCCTGAAGGTCGTGATCCCGCAGGATAGCGCGCGCGCCGAAATCCATCGGATCATCTTCGAAGAGCTATGCGCAGGGCAGGTGCATGAAAGCTCCCGGCAATTCTACTGCGAGGTCATCGAAGGCCTGCAATCGCGCGGCGCACGGGGCATCGCGCTCGCCTGCACCGAGATCATGCTGCTGATCGACCAATGCCACAGCCCGTTGCCACTGTTTGACACCACCCGGTTGCATGCAAAAGCGGCAGTCGACTTCGCATTGGACTAGCCCGCCCTGACGCTTCGCTACTTAAGCGCGTCTTCTTTGCGCTACCGCTTCGCTACTTGAGCGCGGAAACAAAAAACCCCGCCCGGCAACGAGGATCGCCGGGCGGGGCCATGGGTAGCGCTGCCGCAAGTGGGAGGGGGAATGGTGCGGCAGCGCAAGACCGGTAGAGGGTAACAATCAGCCTGGGAGGAAAACTCCGTCGGTCACGTGGATCACGCCGTTCGACGTTATCACGTCGGCCCGGGTCACGGTCGCCGTTCCGCCGGCGGCATCGGTGATGACCACATTGCCACCGGCAAGGCGCGCGGTAAGCGTAGCCCCTGCGACAGTGGTGATTTCCGCTGCGCCGTTGTTCTCGCCGATCAGCTTGACCAGATCGCCCGCAGTCACCTTTCCAGCGACGGCATGATAAGTCAGAATGGTTGTAAGCGTTCCCTTGTTCTCGGGTTGGACGAGCGTCGTCACGGTTCCGTCGGGCAGTTTGGCGAAGGCGTTGTCAGTCGGCGCAAACACCGTCAACGGGCCGGGGCCAGCGAGTGTATCGACCAGATCGGCCGCTTTCACGGCGGTCACGAGCGTCTCGTGGACACCGGTGCTCATGGCGGTTTCGACGATGTTGGCTTCGGCTTTGGCCGCGTGGTCGTGAGCTGCTGTTGGCACCGCTGCGATAGCGGCGAGGCCGGTCGTGGCAGCGATAGCGGCGAGGGCCGCGGCTTTGAGTGTCGGGGTTACAGGCATTGGTTTCTCCTTTGTCTGCAAGCCCCTCCCAGATCTTGCATAGATAACTACGCACGGAGAGCGGGACGAGATGCGGAGAAATCGCAAATATCTGATAATTTAGACGAATAGACCGCGACGAGCGATCAGCCGCCCGCAAACCGGCGCGCTCAGACTTGCGAGAATGCGCCTTCGGCAACGACCGGGCCGGCATCGACGCCTTCGGGTTTGCCGCCAATCGGCTCGCGCGTCAGGACCAGTTGCACGCCATCGCCGAGATTGCGTGCGATGTCCTCTGGCAGCTCCATGCTCCGCACCTCACCCGGCGCGACCACGCCGAGCGATTGCAGCTCGCTGCCATCGGCAGGAACGAGCCAGAGTTCGTGATCGTGCACGCCGTCCGGCGTCAGGCCGATTGCGGCGACCAGCATCTTGTCGCTCTCAGGAATGTAAGTCACGTCGAGCCGCAGGCCCGTGTCGCCAATCGGCACCTGGGCCACCAGTGGATCGGTGCTGGCGAGACGCGGGGTTTCCGTGCCGCCGGGCGCGACGACTGAGGTGTCGCTCGGCGCGAATGCGAACAACGCCAATGTGATGGCAGCCGCCGCCGAGGTGATTCCTGCGGTCCATTGCCACCGGCGGACCTTGCCCTGAAGCGCGGCGATATTGTCGTTCGCAGCCGAACTTATCTGGCTGACCGCCACAGAGGCGGTTCCGGTGGGCGCGTTCAACCGCGCTTCGATCCGATCCCAGACTTCGGGGCTTGGCTCTGCCCCGCCCATATCGTCGGTCAGCGGGGCGAACCAGTTATCCCACCATGCCTTGCGATCGGCAAAGGCAGCGTCGCTGGCCACCCGGCCACGCGCATTCATCAGCTCTTCGCCTTCGAGCAGACCCAGCGCGTATTCCGCGGCCAGCGTCTTGTCGTCGCGGCCATTGTCTGGATTTGGGGCCATGTCGGTCGGATCGCTCATTCGCTCGCCTCCAGACAGGCGCGCAGTTTCATCAGCCCGCGACGGATCCAGCTCTTCATCGTGCCGAGCGGTACATCGGCAGCCTCTGCCAGCTGGCCATAGGTGCGCCCTTCGAAAAACGCGGCGCGGATATGGGTCTGCGCGTTCTCATCCAGTGTGGAGAGGCAGGTATGGATCTGCGCGTCGCGCTCCGCATCGACCAGCAGCATATCGGCCAGCGGCGCGGCGTCGGGCAGCGGTGCTGCTTCTTCGACCGGCACAGCCCCTGCACGCACCTTGCCCGTGCGCAGCCGATCGATCGCACGGTTGCGCGCGAACGTCGCCAGCCATGAAATCGGGCTCGCCCGTTCCGGATCGTACCGGTCGGCCCGCTGCCAAAGGTTTACGTATACGTCTTGCAAGGCGTCTTCTGCTTCTTTCCTGTCGCCCAAGATACGAAAGCAGATCCCGAACAGTTTCACGCGGGTCGCACGATAAATCTCTTCCAGCGCCGCGCTGTCGCCATTGGCGAGCCGCACCATTGCCGCGCGCAACGCTTCGCGCGCTTCGGTGGTCGCGGGGCTGGGCGCTGAAGTCATCAGCAGCCGCTTCCGCATGGGTCGGAATCCGTTTGGCGTTCCACCTGAAGTGTCGAATGACCTATCCCGAACTCGCTCTTCAACGAGCTCGCAATATCGCGCAGAAACGCATCCGAACATGGCGCGCCCGGCATCACCAGATGCGCGGTCAGCGCAGTCTCGGTCGTCGACATCGGCCAGATATGCAGGTCGTGCACAGCTTCTACCCCCTCCAGCCCTGCCAAATGGCGGCGCACCTCGTCCACGTCAATGCTTGCAGGAACTGCAAGTAAGCCCATCTTGAGACTGTCTCTGGCGAGGCCCCAGGTGCCCCACGCGATCATCGCGACGATGGCAAGGCTGACCAGCGGATCGATCCACCAGAACCCTGTGAGCAGGATCGCAAGACCCGCCAGCACCACGCCAGCCGAAACCAGTGCATCGGCTGCCATATGCAGGTACGCGCCCCGGATATTGAGGTCTTCCTGTCCGCGCATGAACAGGAATGCGGTGAAGGCGTTGATTGCGATGCCGATCCCGGCGACGATGACCATCACCATGCCCTGCGGCTCTTGCGGCTCCATCAGCCGGTGAAACGTCTCGAACAGGATCGCGCCTATCGCGATGGCCAGCAGCAATGCGTTCGCGAGTGCCGCGAGTATGGTCGAGCTCTTGAAGCCGTAGGTGTAGCGCTCCGATGGCGGCTGCCTGGCCGCTATGCTTGCGCCCCAGGCGAGCAGCAGCGCGAGCACGTCGGAAAGATTGTGCCCGGCATCGGCGACCAGCGCCATCGATCCGTAGAGGAAGCCGAATGTGGCCTCGACCACGACAAACACAGAGTTGAGCGCCACACCGATGGCAAAGGCCCGGCCAAAATCCTTCGGGGCATGCGAGTGGCCGTGCCCATGCCCATGCCCATGCCCATCATCGTGGTTATGATCATGCCCGTGGTCATGACTATGTGCGTGCGCAATCCCCATGACAATCAGTTGTATACGCAGGAATCCAGACCGTCACGCTTCACGACGCCGATCCGCGCTTCGATCGTGTTACCGTGGC
This sequence comes from Pseudomonadota bacterium, assembly GCA_039033835.1. Lineage (GTDB taxonomy): Bacteria > Pseudomonadota > Alphaproteobacteria > Sphingomonadales > Sphingomonadaceae > Erythrobacter. Next base: position 113,452 of record JBCCBW010000008.1, on the reverse strand, counting down.
GTGCGAGCCACCCTCCCGGATTTTTGACCGACCGTTCCTTGGGCAACGGGAGGGCCGCTGCCATGCGGCTGGCTTCATCGGCAGAAAGGCGAGCGGCGGACTTGCCGAAATAGCGCTGCGCCCCGGCCTCTGCCCCATAGGTTCCGATCCCGGTCTCGGCGACGTTAAGGTACACTTCCATGATCCGGTGTTTGCCCCAGACCTTTTCGATCCAGAACGCGAACCACGCTTCTAGGGCCTTGCGAAAATAGCCGCCGCCTTGCCATAGAAACACGTTCTTGGCGGTCTGCTGCGTGATGGTCGAACCGCCGCGAATACGCCCGCCTTTCGCGTTGCTCTCGATCGCTTTCTCGATCGCCTCGGTGTCGAAGCCGTTATGGGTGCAGAACTTGGAATCCTCTGCCGCGATGATCGCTGCGATGAGGTTGGGATCGATGTTCTCGATTGCCTCCCAATCCTTGGTGACGGGATTCTCGTCCATCGCCATGGTCGCTGTGTAGGGGACCGGGAGCCATTTGAACGCGATCACCAACGCAAGGCTGACCCCGACGAACCACAATATGGCTTTGGCAAGAATGCGAGCGGTGGTGCGAAGCATATCGGCTTTGCATCTAGGGTTCATTTCGGCGCTGCGCAATCGCGCTTGGCTTGCGGCCCGCACGCAGGCATGCTTGGATTGTCACCAGACAATTCAACGGAGTATTTCATGGGCCTGATCCGCACCGCCGCCGCCAGTTTCGCCATCGCCATCGCCGCCAGCGCCGCGCCCGCCTTCGCCGATGCGGATGACATCGCGCAAGCTGTCGAGGCCGATTACGACAGCTATCTTGCGCCGCTATTCGTGCACTTTCATCAGAACCCGGAACTGTCCTTCCTCGAAACCGCGACCGCTGCCCGCATGGCGACGGAACTGCGTGCCGCCGGAGTAGAAGTGACCGAGAATGTCGGCGGCACCGGCGTCGTGGGGATGATGCGTAACGGCGATGGCCCGCTGATCCTGCTGCGCGCGGATATGGATGGCCTGCCGGTGATCGAGAAATCGGGCCTCGACTACGCCTCGACCGCGACGCAGGTGGGCCAGGATGGGCAGGAATACCCCGTGATGCATGCCTGCGGACACGATGTGCACATCACATCGATGGTCGGCACCGCGCGGCGTCTGATGGCGATGAAAGATCAGTGGAGCGGCACTGTGATGTTCGTGGTCCAGCCTGCCGAAGAGCGAGTGGGCGGGGCAAAGGCGATGATTGCTGATGGCCTGTACGACCGATTTGGCAAGCCCGATTACGCGCTTGCGTTCCACGTCGCTTCGCAGCTCCCGACCGGGAAAGTATCCGCATCGGAAGGTATCCAGTATTCGAGTGCGGATTCGGTCGACATCATTGTCCCCGGCGTTGGCGCGCATGGGGCGAGCCCGCATCGGGGACGCGACCCGGTCTATATCGCCTCGCAGATCGTAACCGCGCTGCAATCGATCGACAGCCGCGAGGTTTCGCCGCTCAAGCCTGTGGTTGTGACCGTCGGCGCATTCCAGGCGGGGACGAAGCACAACATCATCTCCGACCGTGCCACCTTGCAGCTGACCGTCCGCGCCAATGACGAAGAAACGCGCGCGCAGACGCTCGCGGCGATCGAGCGGATCGCGGTCAACATGGGCAAGGCCCATGGTCTGCCCGATGATCTGCCGGTGCAGGTCAGCGTGAGCGAGGGCACACCGGTGACGAACAACGATCCGGAACTCGCGCGCCGCCTGAACGCGGTTATGAAACGCGACCTTGGCGAAGACACGTTCGAGCCATGGGAGCAAAAAGGCATGGGCGCAGAGGACTTCGCCTATTTCGTGACCGAAGAACTGGACGTGCCGGGATATTACTTCGCAGTCGGCGGAACCCCGCAGGCGGCGTTCGACGCGGAGGAAGCGGGCGGTCCGGCGGTGCCCTCACACCACTCCCCCCTGTTCAAGATCGCGCCTAAGGAGAGCGTGACGCTAGGCACGCAGGCGATGGTGGCGGCTGTGCTGGATTTGGCGGGGGCGGAGTGAAACGTCTAATTCGGCTTCTTTGTGCACCGCTGGCTCTCGCAAGTATCGGTGCTCCCGTTGCTGCGAATGCGGAATATGAATGGGAAGCGGAGCAGGTTCACTCTGATCTCCCGCTCTACACATTCGATTGGGAGGAACTCTGGCCTCGGAGCCTTGATGACCCCGACATCATTGCAGGATGTGGCAGTCGTGTTGGTTTTGGAGATTGGCGGTTTACTCCAAATCCGGACGATGAGTACGGCGAAACCTCTTGGTACCGGATCAGGAATTATGGCACCTTTCATTGTGCAGCTAATCTATTCGTTAGTGACGCGCGCGAAGATCTGGATGAGGGAGAATTCTCGCGCGGATTATTCGTCAAAATTGGTAGATCTCGCCGCGGGGGCAAGCCTTGGGAATTGTGGGTGCTTCAAGTGGGGTTCTTGCCGGGGAGCGACTACATACTTCTGGCGCGAGAAGAGAATGATGAAGGCTTGATCGAGGAATTCACAGTGCTCCAACGTCGCTGCCCACGGTCCAAGATCCGCGAGGTAGATGGCATGGACATCTGGCTGACGCGATACTGCTCGATCAATAGCAGGACTGAGTTGCTTTCGCTTGCCAAGCGGATGCTAAGTGAACCGGCTTTGGGAACGATTGCCAGAGCCGAAAACGAAGAAGAGCCGGACACCGAAGTGCCCGACCCGTCTATTTCGAAAAAATCAGCCTAGCGCCTACGCCATCCCAGGCATCAGCCGCTCACCCGCGATCCGCTGCATTGCTTTTTGCAGCTTCTCGAACGCGCGCACTTCGATCTGGCGGATGCGTTCGCGGCTGACTTCGTAGACCTGCGAGAGTTCCTCCAGCGTCTGCGGCTTTTCCGTCAGGCGGCGTTCGGTCAGGATGTGCTGCTCGCGCTCGTTGAGCGAATCCATCGCTTCGACCAGCATCTCGTGCCGCACTTCGGCCTCTTCGGCCTCGGCCACGGTTTCGTCCTGTAGCGGACGATCATCGGTCAGCCAGTCCTGCCATTCGCCCGACCCGTCTTCGCCATTGCGCATCGGCGTGTTGAGCGAACCATCGCCGCCCATCATCATCCGGCGGTTCATGTTGACCACTTCCTGCTCGGGCACGCCGAGGTCGGTTGCGATCTTGGTCACATCTTCGGGTGACAGGTCGGTGTCTTCGTATGCCTCAAGCTGCTTCTTCATCCCGCGAAGATTAAAGAACAGCTTTTTCTGAGCGGCGGTGGTGCCCATTTTGACGAGCGACCAGCTGCGCAGAATAAACTCCTGCATGGACGCCTTGATCCACCACATCGCGTAGGTCGCGAGGCGGAAACCGCGATCGGGCTCGAACTTCTTCACGCCCTGCATCAAGCCGACATTGCCCTCGGAAATAAGGTCCGAAACGGGCAGGCCGTATCCGCGATAACCCATCGCAATCTTGGCCACGAGCCGCAAATGGCTCGAAACCAGCTGCGCTGCAGCTTCGGGATCTTCGTGCTCGGCATAACGCTTGGCGAGCATATATTCCTGCTCGGCCGTCAGCACGGGATATTTCTTGATCTCCGACAGATAGCGATTGAGGCTCTGCTCTCCGCTAAGGGCCGGGACTGTGGTCTTTGAATTGCTCACTGTCTTCCTAACCTTTCTGGTGTCGACCACTTTCGCCGGACCCCTGATGGGCATCCGGAAATTTGGGCCACTTGGTTACATATACGCGAGATTGGCACATTTGGGTGCACCGTTCATAGATTACAACGCATAAGTTCGTCGATTAGTTCCCGCATATCGGTGGGTAAGGCAGCCTCAAAAGCCAAGGTTTTTCCGGTGATTGGATGCTCGAAGCCCAGTTCGGCGGCGTGGAGCGCTTGACGGGCGAAGCCGAGCTGTTTCAGCACCGGTTTGAGGGGTTTTGGAGCACTGCCGTAGAGTGGATCTCCTAATAGAGCATGACCGATTGACGCGCAGTGAACGCGCACCTGATGGGTTCGGCCCGTTTCAAGGCGGCATTCGATGAGAGCGCTCGATTCGAACCGTTCGATCAGTTTGTAATGGGTAACCGCGCGTTTGCCGCGTGAGGAATTCTTTTGGAGCACAGCCATTTTCTTGCGATTGGCGTCGGACCGCCCGATTTTCCCCGAAATCATCCCTTCGACGGGGCGGGGATGGCCGCCGCATATCGCCAGATAGCGGCGGTGAACGGTGTGGACGGCAAATTGCGCGGCGAGACCTTCATGCGCGGCATCCGACTTCGCGACCACCAGTAGGCCGGACGTGTCCTTGTCGATGCGGTGGACGATACCGGGGCGGGCGACCCCGCCAATGCCGCTCAGACTGCCGCCACAGTGATGCAACAGCGCATTGACCAGCGTGCCGTCGGGATTGCCCGCTGCCGGGTGGACGACCATGCCCGCAGGTTTGTTGACCACGATCAGGTGCTCATCCTCGAACGCGATATCGAGCGGGATGTCCTGCGGCTGTGCTTCGGGTTCGGAGACTTCAGGCACGGTGATGCGAAACGCACTTCCAGCGACCACTTTGGCTGAGGGCGAGGTCGCTGGCTTGCCATCAAGCTCGACCCGCCCTTCGCCGATGAGCGCCTGCACCCGCGCGCGCGACAGCTCGGTCGCCTCGGCCAGCGCCTTGTCAAGGCGGGCTGGGGATGGGATGGTTCCGGTAATGACCTGAGCGGCAGACATGCCGCCCCATAACCGCCTGCCCTGAGCTTGTCGAAGGGCTGCACTTTCTCTAGCCGAAACGCATGCCATTCTGGACCTACATGCTCCACTGCAATGCTGGTGTATTCTACACAGGTCACACGGATAATCTGAGCCGGCGAATTGCGGATCACAAGGCTGGCCGGTTTGAAGGCTTCTCGAAACGCTATTTGCCCGTCGAACTCGTCTGGTCGCAGGAATTTGTGTCTCGGGACGAGGCAAAGGCTGCTGAAAGACGGATCAAAGGATGGTCGAGGGCCAAAAAAATGGCGCTCATCCGTGGTGATTGGGCAGCCATTTCAAGGTTGGCAAATAGGAAAGGCAGCCCTTCGACAAGCTCAGGGCAGACGGATATTTGTGTGGCCTCCAATGCGATGCAGGCCATGATTTCAGCTGCGCAAAAAGAACATCCACACGAAGCATGCGGTATCTTGCTGGGCAAGGGCATTACAATTACCGCCTTTACCCAAGCCCGAAACGTCCACCCGCGGCCCGAAACCCACTTCGAGATCGACCCGCAGGCGCTGATCGACGCGCATCGGGCGGAGCGCGGGGGAGGGGTGCGGGTCATGGGCTATTTCCATTCGCATCCGATCGGCGACCCCCACCCTTCGCCGACCGATCGCAGCCAGTCGGCGCGCGACGGAAAGGTTTGGGCGATTGTCGCTGGCGGCGAGGTGATGTTCTGGCAGGACGACCCCGGTGGTTTCCGCGCGCTTTCCTACGAAGTTGCAAGCCGCTAGAACTTTGCTCATACGGTTTCATCAAATGCATCGATTGGGCAATGAGCCGAAAATCGGCGGCTTTCGCAGGCAGCCATTGTGTCAACTTCACCCTCATGGGTCAGGAATTATCGAATTATGACAAATACTTGGACGGCGTTCACGAGGTTGACACGGGTGTCAACTTTGTCAACCGTATCTGTTCACACAACATCCGGGGAAGCTGAATGACGTCAGCAACCGATCTCGCCGCGATGCTTTGCTCGCGGCTGTGCCACGATATGCTCTCCCCCGTGGGCGCGCTCTCGAACGGGCTTGAATTGCTCGCGGATGAGAAAGACCCCGAAATGCGCGAGCGGTGCGTCGAGCTGCTGGAGCAGAGCGCGAAGATCAGCACCGACAAGCTCAAATTCTTCCGCCTCGCTTTCGGCGCAGCGGGCGGGTTTGGCGAGGCCGTGCCGATCGAAGAAGCGCAGCAGGTGATCGATGCTCTGGCGAGCGATGCCAAGCGGGTGACGCTCAACTGGGCGATCAGCGCCCCCAGCCTGCCCAAACCGGCGGTGAAGGTGATGCTGAACCTGTCGCAGATCGCGCTTGATGCGTTGGTGCGCGGTGGCACTCTCGATATCGGTGCGGAGATCCTGGAGGGTAATGTCGAGATCGTTGCGCGGGCAACGGCTGACAAGATCGCCTTTGACGAGACAATCGGGCGCGCCTTGCAGGGTGAGCTTGAATATGGCGAATTATCGAGCCGCACCGCTGCTGCGCACATGATTGCGCTGCTTGCCGATGAGATGGGTGGCGGGCTGCAATACAAGCTGACCGATGGAGCGCTGGTGCTGGGTGCTGTCATCCCGCAGCCTGAGGGAATGATCGGATAGATATGGCGTTCGGACCGGACGATATCGGGAAGGGCGATGCGGATGAACTGATCCATCGCACGGTGCTGTCACCCAATTTCGATGAGCGGACGCTACCGGTCACGATGGCGGTGCTGCACTACACCGAGATGAAGCCGGTCGAAACCGCGCTGGACAAGCTCACCGATCCCGAAGCGAAAGTCAGCGCGCATTATCTGATTACCGAGGATGGCGAGGTCATTCGGCTGGTGAACGAGGATAAGCGCGCCTGGCACGCGGGGCGTTCTTTCTGGCGCGGGATCAAGGATGTGAACTCCGCGAGCGTCGGGATCGAACTCGATCATCCGGGGCACGATGAAGCCAATGGCGGCTATCGCGAGTTTTCCAAGGCGCAGATAGACGCGCTGATCCCGCTGCTAACCCGGATAATCAAGCAATACGATATTCCGCGTTCCAATGTGGTCGCGCATTCGGACGTCGCGCCGGCGCGCAAGGTCGATCCGGGTGAGCTGTTTCCGTGGGATCGGCTGGCGGATTACGGCCTGTGCCTGCCCAAGCCGGAGAAACTGGAACTGGGCGACCCGTTTCAGAATGACGGCGCGTTCATGCTCGCGCTCGAACGCTATGGCTACGACATCACCGATGCGGGCAAGGCGGTCGAGGCGTTTCAACGGCGCTGGCGACCCGAACTGATCGATGGCGAAGTCGATATCCAGTGCGGGGCGATCCTGTTCCAGCTGCTGCTCGACCGGGACCGGGGTGTGGCGCGCTAAATTGCACGCGGACCTTTCCTGCAGGCGGCCTCTGCTATAATGGCCCGTGCATCAGGGGGCTGAGGCAGCCGCGCCCTTCGACAGGCTCAGGATGAGCGGGTTGAAGGTCGAGGAAAGTCCGGGCTCCACGAAGCAAGGGTGGCGGGTAACGCCCGCCGGGTGTTGGCTTTCGGGCAAGCATTCAGGGAAAGTGCCACAGAGAGTATACCGCCGATGGACCTTGCTGTTTGTCAGTGTGGTCACAGGCAAGGGTGAAAGGGTGCGGCAAGAGCGCACCGGGGTTCTGGCAACAGCGCCCGCATGGCAAACCCCACCCGGAGCAAGGCCAAATAGGGGTCTCGTGCCTTAGGGCAGTGGCGCTTCGCCGCGAGAGACCCGGGTTGGCTGCTTGAGCGGCCTGGCAACAGGTCGCCTAGATGAATGGCTGCCACCGCGCGGCTGGTGCTTTCGAGCATACCGCGCGCGGCCACAGAACCCGGCTTATGAGGCCCCCTGATGCATTTTCGAAGGTTTGGTAACGGCTAGCGGAAAGAGCATCAGCTCAAAACGCCCGCCCGACCGCGACACCGAACACGATCGCGTCTTCGGCTTCAGACAGGTCGTAATGGAACTGCGGGGAAATCGTGAAGTGGTCCCCCAACTCGACCTCATAGAGCATGCCGAGCCGGGCGATGGCGAACTCGGTGTCATCGACGAACTCGATACCGGGGCCCACCTGCACAGCAAGGCCATGGATCAGGTGGATGTCGGCAACGGCCAGCACGGTGGTGGAGTCGATCTCGCCCAGCGCCTGCTCGACGACAAAGCCGAGGCCCAGCAGGTCGCTGACCCGGTACTCGTAATCGACCCCGATAGTAACAGCCGTCTCATCCTCTTCATCGATATGGGTGCCCCCGACGAAGACCGAGAGGTGGTGCGGCTTTGCTGCGTTGCGGACATGGCCGGGGCGTTCTTCGCCGAGCTCGCCATGCGCTTCGGCCTCCTGCGCGGCCAGCACGGCGGGTGCAGATGCGACTGCAAGGGCCAAGGTGATCGACGACGCTGTGTGCGGACGGATCATCACGCAGCAACCGGCGGATACAGCTCATCCAGCGGTCGTGAGCGGCCATCCGGACACACCAGCCGGACATGATAGCGCTTCATCCGGCGCGGTTCGGGCACGCCTACACTGTGCGCGATTACGCCAACTTCCTTGCGCATCTGTTCGACGAAGTTGGCCACCCGCACCGCCTTGTTGGTCGGGTCGAGCCCGCGTTGCAGGGCCGGATCGTGCGTTGTGATCCCGGTCGGACACGTGTTCTTGTTGCACTTCATCGCCTGAATACAGCCGAGCGCAAACATGAAACCGCGCGCCGAAATGACGAAATCCGCACCCGCACACAGCGCCCAGGCCACGTCAGCCGGGGTCACGAGTTTACCGCTGGCGATGATGCGGATGCGACCCTTCAGTCCCGCTCCATCACGCAGGTCTACCATCATCGGAAGGGACTCGCGCAAGGTAAGCCCGACATTGTCCATCAACGGCATCGGCGCAGCGCCTGTCCCGCCATCGCCGCTATCAACGGTGATGAAATCGGGGGCACTTTCCGGCCCGCGCCTGTTTATCTCATCAAACAATTGCTGGAGCCAGCCATAGGCTCCGACCACGGTCTTGAACCCGACGGGCTTGCCGGTGACCTCGCGGATGCGGGCGATCATGTCGAGCAACTCATCGATATTGCCGATGTCGGTATGGCGGTTGGGCGATATGGACGCTTCGCCGACAGGAATGCCGCGGATCGCCGCGATCTCTTCATTGACCTTTGCCGCGGGCAGGATGCCACCTTTGCCCGGCTTGGCTCCCTGCGAAAGCTTCAGTTCGAACATTCGCACCTGTTCATGCGCGGCGACCTCGCGCAGTTTGTCATCCGACAAGTTCCCGGCTTCATCGCGCACGCCATATTTGGCGGTGCCGATCTGGAACACGATGTCGCAGCCGCCTTCGAGGTGGTACGGCGACAGCCCACCTTCGCCGGTGTTCATCCAGCACCCGGCCTTGGCCGCTCCGTTGGAGAGCGCGCGCACCGCCGGCGTCGACAGCGCACCATAGCTCATGCCGGAAATGTTGAAGATCGAGGGCGCGTCATAGGGAATGCGCGCCGCGCCGTCGCCGATGCGCATGGCGGCAGCATCGACACCGTCGGCTTCGAGCGTGGGCCAGGGGCAATTCACGAAAATAGGCGTGCCAACCGGTTCGAGATTGCGTGTCGATCCGAACGCGACATTGGTCGATTCCTTGCGCGAAGCGTCATTCACCCAATCGCGCTGCGCCCGGTTGAAGGGCATCTCCTCCCGGTCCATTGCGAAAAAGTACTGGCGGAAAAACTCGCCCAGCTCGCTGAAAACATACCGCAGCCGACCGATCACAGGGTAATTGCGCCGCACCGTATCGTTCGTCTGGTAGCGATCGATGAAGAACAGCACGACCAGCGACAGCGCCGCGAGCCCGATCACGAAAATAAACAGATTGGTCAGCCCGCTAACGATGGCGGTCATGGCGTGTCCTCCCAGAAAGCCTGTTACGCATGGATACGGCGCAGGCGTCACATGCGTTACACTGCGCGCGGATATAATACCTGTCCAGCCCAACGGCTTGTGCACTTCCGGTATCAGGATAGGCCAAAAAGAAAGCCCCCGCGCCGACACTGGATCGGCGCGGGGGCTCTTTAGCTGATCGGCCCGCCTAAGGAACGGACCGGTGATCAGCCAATCAGAAACGCCAGTTAAGCGTGAAGCGGCCCTGGTTGTTCGTCAGGACGCCGCGTCCCATATCGGAGGTTGCGCTGAGGCTGACGCTGAAGTTGTTCTTCAGTGCCAATTCCGCCCCTGCATTCACCGAAACCCACTGCGGGTCGAGCTGGTTGATGATCGAGAACGGTGTGTCGGCTGCGCCCTGGAAGCTTGCCACCACAACATCCTGCGTATCCGCCATCTCGCGAGCATAGGCCACCGAACCGAACGCGCTGAGCGTTCCGGTGCGACCGACCTTGGTATCGAGCGATGCCATCGCGCCCAGCTTTGTACCGAGCGAGGTAAAGTTACGGCCCTGAATATTCAGGCCGAACTCACCAGCGCCAAACTCGGTATATCCGCCGATATTGCTGCGAACATAATCGACGCTGGCAACCGGACCCATCTCAAAGCCCGGAGCAACACCAAAGGTGTAGCCGACGCGCATGGCCGCAAAGGTCTGCTGACCATCTGCCGCGCCAACGGCGTTTTGATAGGCGAGGTTGAAATCGCCCTGACTGGCCCGTTCCACGCCGTAATCCTGACGCGAGAAGCCGAGATGCATATCGGCAAATCCGCGTCCGAACTGTGCCGCAGCATAGGCTGCCCCGGCGACGCTGGTGTCATCCGCACGCTGCAGCGCGCTTCCGACAGTGGCACTGGAGTTGCGGATGCTCGTCATCGCCACACCGACACTGATCGCGTCGGACACGTGCATGTCCACACCCAGGGTCATCTCACCAGCCTGCGTGAAGGTCGCTTCCTCAAGCGCGCGGGCACCTGTGTTCCGATCCCGCTGCTCTTCGGCGAGGAACGATCCGCTGAACGTGCCGAAGAAACCGAGCTTGCCGGTATCCTGCGGGTTCGTTCCGGCGATCGCGAAGGCTGCATTGCCTGCCGACGAGAAGCCGGCTGCACCGTTACCCGCACCGCGCAGGGCGAGCGTGCGCTGGGCAAGCTGACCGGTGAAGCGCTGCGAGAAGTTATTGGCGATCGTCGTCTGACTGAACGCGCTGATTGGTGTCAGCGAGCTCAGGGTCGGGATCAGCGTGTCGATGCCCGCACCGTCGACGATGTCGAACAGGCCGGAGAATTCGGCAAAACGGCCACCGAAGCGCAGGGTATCGAGTGCCGAGCCGAGCGATTGCAGATTGGTTTCTGCGCCAAACACTTCGCCGAGGCGCATCGCGTCGATCGAGACGATGACATCGCCGCCTTCGACACGCGAATTGGCGAACAGGGTGGCACCCCGACGTCCGCGACCGAGCAGGGTCACTTCCTCGAAGTTTCCTTCGACCGAGTCGGCGGAAAGAACCGTGATTTCATCACCGAACCGTGGCCGTCCCAGTGCCGAGACGAACAGGCTACCTGCGAGACCGGCATCACCGTTGACCGTCAGAATATCGGACCTTTTGGTGCCGCGGGTAATGATCGCATTGATCAGCAGAGCGCCGCCGCTGCTTTGGATGTAGTCACCGTTTATGGTGAGTTCGTCCGGACGGTTGCCCGAACCAACGGAAAGGCCGCTGGCAATGTTGAAGACAACCGGCGTGTTGATCGTGCCGCTGCCTTCAAAGACCCCACCAAACAGGCCGACGATCCCGGCGTTCAACTCGCCATCGATTTTTGAAACCCCGTTGAGCTGCTCATAGCCGATGATCGTCGTCAGGCTTTGGCCCGAACCAAGCTCGAGTGCCGCGCCCACATTGTCGAGCGTCAGCTTGTCGATTTCGACATCGATATCGACGACCGTCGTGCCCGCATTGGTGAGCAGAACATCGAAATACTGCGCCGGGTTGGCGAATGCCTCGCCCGGAGTGCCGTCAGTGTTCTGCGGCACAAAGCCGGTTGAGCCGGGGCCGAGCAGGACCGATGAATTCGGTGTATCGGCGCCGAAATTCGGAGTTCCTGGAGGTGGCAGGTTTGGAGCATCGGTCGGATTGCCCGAGATATCGATGCCAACGATCGTGCCCAGTTTCGGACCAGCCTCATATACGCCCGGCTCCGAACCGCCTGGGGTGCCGTTCACGAGCCCCCCGTTTTCATCGATGATAAAGAAACCCGGATCGAGATCCTGCGTCCAGTAGGTCGGATCCGACCAATTGCCGCCGCCCGCATTGGCAGAGACATACTTATAGGCGGTGTTCTCGGTAATGAATTCAAAAAATGGAAACAGCGGGTTGTAAAAGCTGATGTCGCCATAGCCTTCTTCCACGCCGAAGAAATCGAAACCACCTGAAAGAACGCCGACCGCAATCGGGAAGTCGTAAAGCTCGTCCACGATCAGCGGCGAACCGCTATCGCCTGGCGCAGTGGCGACTTCGTTCGGCAGCGCATCGCCCTCAAAATAATCGATCGCGCGAACGGCTGGCAGGCCGCCGGGGCAGCTGACGCCACCTCCTGTAAATTCGCATCCGTCGATCTCTTCCTGAGTGCGATCAGGATTGTCGAAGTCGGTGAAGTAGAATGCCTGCGTTTCGAAACCGAACGCCGAAGTAGGCGCAAAATCGGGGAAGATACTGTCACCAAGGTCGGATGGGGACGCGATCGCACCGAGCATGTTTTCGCCGACGCGGCGCAAGAATCCGATGCCTTCGCTGCCGCCACCGTCGACGCCATTAGCAGTCCCGAACGTGCCGTACCCGACATGGACCACGTGGGTAAGTTCGCTCAACGGCGATAGAAGAAGCGGAAGCGCAGGCGCATCGAGGATCGGAGTATCTACTGCGATCAGCGCGATATCCGCCCATGGGAACTGAAGGCCGCCATTTTCCTGATTGGACGATGCGTGGATGACCACGTCGGTGCTGGTCGCCACGCCGCCTTGGGCGTAGTTCGCGCCCGTTTCAAGATAGTTGAAGAAGCGGATTGAGCTATCGACGCCGCTCGAAATCAGGATCGCCTGGTCCGCTTCGCCGGGAAGACCGTACGACTCAGATGGGCTCGCATTGACGCAGTGCGCGGCTGTCAAAATCGTGCGCGGGTTGATGACTGAGCCGGTGCAGTTGAAGAAGATGCCGCCAGTAAGATTGTCCTGACGGAACATCTGCACGACAGAGGGTTGGGTGTCGTTGACATCGATCGTGCCTTCGGAGCCGACATCGTCGCGCGCGATGATTTGCGGGTCCGGACGGGTCAGCGAGGCAAGATTGGTGCTGTTGCGAGGCAGCGCAAAATTGAATGCGCCGTCTGGAGAGGCCCGAAACGCAGCACTGCTTGAGGCGCTGGCATTTACAGTCGGGGCAGCAGAGGATGGCGCGGTTGGGCCAAAGACCGGTTCAGACACCGAAGGCTGCGGATCTGGAGCGGTGCCACGGGTGGCGCCTGTGCTCTGGTTGGTGAAATCAGGGAGTCGAGCAGCGTCTGGCAATGCGATCGGACGGTTGCGACGGTTTTCCCGAAAACCTTGGAAATCGCCGCGTGCGTCGAGCGTTACCGAGGTGGATTCTGCTTCGCCTTCCGATCCGTCGGATGCGAAAGCAGGCGTTGCCGCCAGCCCAGTCGCGATCCCGATGATGCCGACGCTGGAAAGAATACGTGTTCTGATCATGTGTTGCCCCTGAGATATAGGTAATCCGGGAGGCAAAAGACTTGATGGATGCGCCCCCCGACGACGAATCGAGGCTACTATGAATTTTTTGTAAATACGAATCCAATTATGGGAATATCGCTGTTTCGTTTTGGGAAATTGCGTGCCGAAATGCCTTTGACAATCGGTAAACATCCGTAAGTTGAGCCGCGCGCAACAAATTTGCGTTATTGAGTGTCAATTCTTGCACTCTATGCATCACTGCCGAGCAAGATCGCCCGTGCAGGACGCGCGATGTTCCGCGAGCGAATCGGGTTCGCGTTCTGGTTTCAGACCCGACCTACGCTCGTGTAGTTGAAGCCGGCGGAGCGGACGTCTTCAGGGCTATATATATTGCGCAAGTCGACCAGCACTGGCGCGTTCGCCAGTTCCTTCACCCGCGACAGATCGAGCGCGCGAAACGCGTCCCATTCGGTAACGATAACGGTCGCATCGACACCTCTGATTGCGGTGTAGGGATTATCGCACATCGTCACCTGAGGCAGCATCGGCGCTGCGATTTCCATGCCTTCAGGATCGTAAGCGGTGATCGCAACCCCGGCATCGGACAGCGTTTGCGCGATTGCGATCGCGGGGGAATCGCGCATGTCGTCGGTGTTGGGCTTGAAGGTCAGGCCGAGCAAAGCGACCTTCTTGCCACGCGCTTCGTCTGCGCCGCCCAGCGCGTCAATAACCTTGCGCCCCATCGCGCGCTTACGGCTGTCATTCGTTTTGACCACTGCTTCTACGATTCGGGTGGGGCTGTCATAGTCCTCTGCCGTCTTGAGCAGAGCGAGCGTGTCTTTGGGGAAGCACGACCCACCATAGCCGGGGCCTGCATGCAGGAATTTTGAACCGATGCGGTTGTCCATGCCGATCCCACGCGCGACATCCTGCACATTCGCACCGACTTTCTCGCACAGATCGGCCATCTCGTTGATGAAGGTGATCTTGGTCGCGAGAAAGGCGTTGGCGGCGTACTTTATCAGCTCACTGGTGCGGCGCTCGGTAAACAGGATCGGCGATTCGTTGAGAAACAGCGGGCGATAAACTTCGCGCATGATCTCGCGGCCAAATTCTTCCTCCGCGCCGATCACGATGCGGTCCGGGCGCTTGAAATCACCAATCGCCGCGCCTTCGCGCAGGAATTCCGGGTTGGAAACGACCGCCACTTTGTGCGCCTTGCAGCTCTCTTTCAGAATGCGCTCAACCTCATCGCCGGTGCCGACAGGCACGGTCGATTTGGTGACGACGACGGCGTCGTTGACCAGGCTTTCGCCAACCTCGCGCGCGACCTCATAAACAAATGTAAGGTCCGCATGGCCATCACCGCGGCGGCTCGGCGTGCCGACCGCGATAAAGATCGCGCTCGCGCCTTTGATCCCTTCGGTAAGACTTGTGGTGAATGACAGGCGACCAGCCTTCGCATTGCTTTCGACCAGCGAATCCAAACCTGGCTCGTAAATCGGCATGATCCCGTCTTTCAGACGCGCGATCTTGCTTTCATCCTTGTCTATGCAGACGACGTCATGACCGAAATCGGCAAAGCATGCCCCGGATACAAGACCGACATACCCAGAACCCACCATCGCGATTTTCATCGACTTCCCTCCAGAGTGTCTATTCGTTGACGAAGCTGTCCCTGCCGGAAGCTTCAACGAAGCCGCTGAGGCGGCCTATCGTGCCCGGTCGCCGTGGAAAATCTCAATCTTGCCGCCGGTGTCGCAGGCCTGAAGGATCCGCCGCTGTTCGGCTTCGAGCACGAGTGCGGTAAGCACACCTGAACGAAAAGCGCCAGTGTCTATGCCGATCCGATTCCCGCAATCCATCACTTGGTCAAAGATGGTGTGGCCGTGGACCACCACCTTTTCCAGCGGCCCTTCGTGGCTCAGGAAGCGGTCGCGAATCCACAACATGTCGCTGCGTTTCTGCGCGTCGATCGGCACGGTCGGATCGATGCCGGCATGAACGAACAGATAATCGCCTGCGATGATCATCTCTTCGAAACTGGCAATATAATCGCGCTCCGATTGCGAGATGAGCCGGGGGAGCATCGCGAACAATTCGTCCAGCGTCATCGCGTTGAACTGCTTCTTGGAAAGGCCGTAACTCATGATCGTTTCGCGCCCGCCATGTTTCAGAAAATGCCTGAGCACATCGGGCTTCTCGAACGCTTCGAGGAACATCTCTTCGTGATTGCCTGCCAGCACGCGGACATTGGCGCGCGCCTGCCATTCACGCGTACGAGCGATCACACCGGCGCTGTCGGGTCCGCGATCAACCAGATCGCCGAGCAGCACGATGTGCGTGTCCGCCTCGCCCAGCTGCGCATCATCTGCCTCGATCGCGGCGATCAGCGCATCGAACAGGTCGAGCCGCCCGTGAATGTCACCGATCACATAATGCCGCGTTCCATCGGGGACCGAAGGAAGTCGACCTTTAGGTTTGGGGCGGAAGATATTTCGGAGTGCGTCGAACATGGTTTGGTTTTTGATCCCGGCGGATCAGCGCCATAGTCATGCGCGCCCTTAACGGCAACTGAGCCAGTCTGCTCGGACTCAGGTGATGCAGATTACCCACACCAGTGTGATGTTTGGGACAGATGCGCAATTTCTCTTGTGCTATGCAGCATTTCTGTGCACGATTGTGTCGCATTTCGCTGAGATTGCCCAACAAGAGGCAACCGCGCAAATGTGCAGGTGGGACGAAGCAACAACACAACACAAGGAAGTTGTAATGCTCACGTCCATCCGTGGCCTCACGGCTGCTACTTTATCTGCGGGCCTTCTCCTCTCAGCAGCGCCCGCTTTCGCATCCGAAACCGTTTTAGAAGGCGGTCAGGATATATCCGCAATCAGCAGCGAACTGCTCGCTGTCGACGCGATTCTCAGCGACACGGTCAGTGCCGAAGACGAGATCGTGCTTGCCTCCAGCGCCGAACGGGCCAGCGAACCGGTCGACGGTGAACAGGCCAATTCCATCGACGGTGAAAGCGGCTTTACGTTTTCCGCCAACGTTGCCCTGGTGACCGAATACCGGTTCCGCGGTGTCGATCTGTCAGGCAGCGAAATCGCCATTCAGGGCGGCTTCGATGTGAGCCATTCGTCCGGTTTCTACGCCGGGACATGGGCATCGAGCCTGGATGAGGACACCGTTGGATACGGTTCGCTCGAACTTGATCTTTACGGCGGTTGGAGCGGCAATCTGACTGAAGGCCTTTCCACCGATGTCGGCTTTATCGCCTACACCTATCCCGACGCGCCGGCGGGCGATTTCGATTATTACGAGCTATACGGCTCGCTCAGCTTCTCGCTCGGCCCGGTGTCGACAACGGGCGGCGTCGCCTACGCGCCGAGCCAGGATGGTCTGGATTTCGGCGGCACCACCGATGACAACCTGTATCTCTACACCGATCTGAGTGTCGGCATTCCGGAGACGCCGATCACCATCAATGCACATCTGGGCTACACCGATGGTTCGCTAACCTTCACCAATGACAACAACGCTTTCGATTGGTCGATTGGGGCAGAGGCGACCATATTTGGTCCGATCACAGTCGGGGTTGCCTATGTCGGAATTCAGGGATCGCCATCGTTGATCAGCCCGGCATTCGGCCTGTTCGACTTCACCAAGGATACGGTCGTCGGCACCGTCAGTGCGAGCTTCTGAGGCCGGGAAGCCGCAAGCTTGCGATTGAATTCAATTGCAATTGGGACACAATGAGGGGGCGCGGGGCTTGGGGAAGTCCTGCGTCTTTTTCTTCGCCCTGACGCCATCCGCCGCGCAGCGACTCGCAGCACTGAAGGGGCGTCAATCGAGGCTGAAATTCACCGTCGTGACCACGCGCACCTTTTTGTAAGGGCTGTCCGACTTACCCCATCCACCACCATCGCCGTCGCGCGCTTCGATCGAGAAATAGCCTTGCGTGGCATCCTTGATCGCGCCCACGCCTGCGCCTGAATCCTCGGCGAATTGCTGGGCAGATGCGCGTGCGTCGCGGGTCGCTTCGGCCACCATCTCCGGCTTGATGTCGTTGAGCCCGGTGAAGGTGTAGCTCATGCCGGAACCTTCTTCGAGAAACACACCGCGCCCGACCAGATCGAATTGCTGCGCCACCGCTTTTTGCGCGCGCTCGATATCGTCGGTTCGCAGTGAAAGCCGTTGGCGCACGGTGTAAGTGGTCGCCCCGCGATTGGTGTAGCTGGAAACGTTCGCGCCGGTCGGCTGCAAGGCGTCGGCAGGAAAACCGAGATCAGCGAAGAACGCTTCGATCGATTCGGTGTCGCCTCTGACTTTGGCCTGCGCCTCGGCAAGGCTGCCTGAACTGGCTGAATAGGAAATCGTCCATGTTGCCAGATCGGCGGTCACATCACGCTCGGCCAGGCCGCGCACGGTGACCGAGCGTTCGGCTTCCTTTGCGCGCAGCAATCCATCGCCAAGCAGATATCCGCCGAGGATCATCCCGATTGACGCTATAGCCGCCGTACCGAACCAGCGCGAGGTGGTTGAGGCAGAAAGCCCCGCCTTGGTCGCTTGCCCGTTTTCGCCTTGTGTCGTTTCCTCGTTCATCGCATCCTCCTCATTATGTTATGCCTGCGATGAGTTGTGCTTCATCGTCGATGAACCGTTTTTGAATTGAGGTGAGATGAACATGCCCAAATACCTCCACTCCATGATCCGCATTACCGATCCCGATGCGACGGTGGATTTCTTCAAGCTGATCGGATTGGAAGAGGTGCGCCGCTTCGATGTCGAGGCAGGCCGCTTCACGCTCATCTTTCTCGCCGCGCCGGGGCAGGAGGGCGTCGCCGAGGTAGAGTTGACTTATAACTGGCCACCCGAAGATGGCAGTGAGCCGGAAGAATATGATGGCGGGCGCAATTTTGGCCACCTCGCCTACCGCGTCGAGAACATTTACGAGACGTGTCAGCGGATCGCTGATGCCGGGCATGTGATCCACCGCCCGCCGCGCGACGGGCATATGGCGTTCGTCAAATCACCTGACGGGATCTCGATCGAGCTGCTTCAGGACGGGCGGCTCGAACCGCAAGAGCCCTGGGCGAGTATGGAAAACACCGGCAGCTGGTAATGCCCGTTGGTCTGGGCGTCTGACCGCTATCAGGTCTTGCTGGGCTGGACGCCCTGATCGTCGCATTCCTCAGGAGTGTGCGTTGTCGTCAGCCGCAGAACGATGAAGCCGAGAATTGCCGAGATTGCCGAGCCTGTCAGGATGCCGATCTTCGCTTCCTCGATCAGCAGTGGCGTGTCGGGGAAGGCGAGGCCGCCGATAAACAAACTCATCGTGAAGCCGATCCCGCACAGGATCGAAATACCCCAGATCTCAGGCCAGCTCGCACCGGCCGGGCGCGAGGCGAAGCCGGTCTTATCGAGGATGAACACGGTCGAGAATATGCCGACCTGCTTACCGATGACGAGGCCTGCCGCAATGGCATAGGGCAGCGGATCGAGCAGCGCCTCAACGCCCATACCGGCAAACGAAACGCCCGCGTTGGCAAAGCCGAAGACCGGCACCACGAGATAGGCGCTCCACGGAGCGAGCCCGTGCTCAAGCCGTTCGAGCATCGAATTGCCATCGGCCCTTCGCATTGGAATGGTCAGCGCGGCCACCACGCCAGCAATGGTTGCGTGGACGCCGGTGTTGAGCACGCAAAACCACAGCACCAGAGCCATGATGATGTACGGCCAGAACACGCTGACTTTGAAACGGTTCAGCCCAATCATCAGGCCGACAACGACAATGGATGCGACCAGCCAGATCAGCTTGATCGAAGGGGTGTAGAACACCGCGATCACCATCACCGCGCCGATATCGTCGACAATTGCAACTGTCAGCAGAAACAGCCTGAGCGAAGCGGGAACGCGGCTGCCGAGCAGTCCGAGAACGCCCATGGCGAAGGCGATGTCGGTCGCCGCCGGAATGGCCCAGCCGCGGGTATACTCGCCGCCGCCCGAAACCAGCATGAAAACGCCCGCAGGCACCAGCATAC
Organism: Pseudomonadota bacterium; assembly: GCA_039033835.1. Classification (GTDB taxonomy): domain Bacteria; phylum Pseudomonadota; class Alphaproteobacteria; order Sphingomonadales; family Sphingomonadaceae; genus Erythrobacter. The sequence goes on along the minus strand of JBCCBW010000008.1, from coordinate 94,010 downwards.
CGGCCGCCGCAGCGACCATTGGTAAGCGCCGCGCGGCAGGATCAGCCAACTGCCCGCTGACCAGTTCGCGTTTCACTTCCAACCCGACGACGAAGAAGAAAATCGCCATCAGACCATCGTTGATCCACAGATGGAGGTCATCGAGCTTTTTGATCGGGGTCCAGGCCAGCTCGCCGTAGAAAAGCTCGCGATACTCGCCCGCGAACGATGAGTTTGCCGCCAGCATCGCAGCGGCCGCCACAAGGATCAGCAACACCCCGGCAGAAGCATCGCCGACGAACAGCGAGCGAACTGGTGCAAAAATCGAACGAAGAGGCTTTGCCAGCGTAGGTTGGGTATCAGACATACTGGCCGCCTCCTTTGAGAAAAGTTTCTCCCGTTGCAAGCTCAATCCGGGCGCGATAGGTTGATTTTTTGCAGGGGAGGGGTCGCCTTGGCATTCGGGGGTTTGAATCTTTGGCAATTGCTGGCGTTGTTCCAGCATGAATTGTTGTTGTTTGCAGGTGTGTTTTTCCTGATCGGCGCGGTCGATGACCTTGCGACCGATTTCACGTGGCTGTGGTTCAGGCTCACGGGAAAGGTGAAAACACAAACGGTTGATAGGGCGCAATTGCAGCAGGCACCTTTGAATGGCCCTATGGCAGTTTTCATCCCTGCCTGGAACGAGGATGAGGTTATCGGCGACACCATCGCGCACGCGCTTGGCGCTTGGCCCCAGCAGGAGCTGCGCCTGTATGTCGGCTGTTACCGCAATGATCCGGCCACCATCGCCGCCGCAGCTCGGGCCGCAAATGGCGATCCGCGCCTCAGGATCGTGATCCACAACTGCGAAGGGCCGAGTACCAAGGCCGATTGTCTCAACCGACTGTACGAAGCGATGCGCGATGACGAGCGGCGCATGGGGCGACTGTTTGCCGGCGTGATGTTTCAGGATGCGGAAGATATGGTCGATCCGGGCGCGCTTGGGCTGTTGGACGCTGCGATCGCCGATGGCGCAGATTTCGCGCAACTGCCGGTCGAGCCGCTGCCGCAAAAGCATAGTAGATGGATTGGCAGTCATTACTGCGAGGAATTCGCCGAGGCGCATGGAAAGGCGATGGTTGTGCGCGATGCGCTGGGCGCAGCTTTGCCCGGAGCCGGTGTCGGCTGCGCCGTTGCGCGCGGCGCTCTCCAGCAGCTTTGTCGACAGCGTTACGACTTGCGCCCGTTCTCGGCCGAGTCTCTCACGGAAGATTACGAGCTTGGGCTCGGCATTGCCGCGATCGGCGGGAAATCGCGCTTCGTGCGGGTGCGCGGGGAGGATGGCCGCCTGATCGCCACACGTGCCTATTTCCCGGCGCAGCTCGATCATGTGGTGCGCCAGAAAACGCGCTGGGTCCATGGCATCGCTTTGCAAGGATGGGACCGGGTCGGCTGGTCGAGCGGACTGGTCGAAACCTGGATGCGCGCGCGCGATCGCAAGGGGCCGCTGACCGCGCTCGTTCTGCTGATCGGCTACACGCTGCTGGCGCTGACCCTGCTGAGCTGGCTCGCCATCGAACTTGGGTTTGGGGAGCCGATGGCGCTGTCACAGATGCTGAAGGCGCTGTTGATCGCCAATCTGATCGCATTCGGCTGGCGCGCTGTGTGGCGGTTCGCGTTTACCGCGAGGAATTACGGCATTGCCGAGGGGCTGCGCGCAGTGCTGCGCATTCCGCTGACCAATGTGGTCGCGATCATGGCCGGGCGGCGTGCCATCGCTGCCTACACGCGCACCTTGATGGGCCGCGATGTCGAGTGGGACAAAACCCCGCACAGCGCGCACCCCGCTCGCGCCGATCTCGTCGAGGCGCAGACAGCATGATCGGTTCGCAGATGAATAAAAGGCGGGGCAGTCCGCTCGCGCTGATAGGCCTGTTAGTCGCGGCATGGGTCGGCGGACGCGTGATGCTTTGGGAAAACCCGTTCCCCGTCGGCGCGATGGTCCTTCCCGAACTTCCATCGCTGATTGTCGACAACAGTGAGCAGAGAGACCGCGCCGCAAATGGCAATCGTATGGCGCAAGCTACGCTTGGCGAGCAGATCGGCGCAATTGCGCCCAATAGCAGGACCGCCACTTTCGCATCGATGAGCAGCGGCGACGCGGGCTTTGCCGGTGGTGCCGTGTCAGACGCCTATGGTGGGCGAATACGAGTTGCTGCCGGGCACCAATTGCTTTGGGCGGCTGCGCTCAGCCATGTGCCGCTCCCGCGCTCGATCCAGTCGGTTATCGATCAAGCCGCGCCCAATTCCGGCTTCGCTCAGTCTCCACCGTTCGCCCCGCCTGCGCCGGTTGCGGAACGCGCAAAGGCCGATCGCTGGTCGCTCGACGCGTGGGCGTTCTGGCGACAGGGTTCGAATTCGACGGCGATATCTCAGGGCCGGGTGCCGATTTATGGCGCGAGCCAGGTCGGTGCGAGCCTGCAATATCGTCTCGCGCCCACATCTTCCCGCGATCCGCGAGCCTATGTCCGCGCATATCGCGCGTTGGTGAGCAACGGCGAAACCGAAGTCGCAGCGGGCGTGTCCGCGCGCCCTGTCGCAGCGCTGCCGATCCGTGCGTTTGCCGAGGCGCGGGTGACCGATAATGCCTTCGACACCGAAGTTCGCCCCGCTGCCTTTGCTGTAACCGAACTGCCGCCGGTGCGACTGCCGCTGGGTGTCATGGCGGAGGCCTATGGGCAGGCCGGTTATGTCGGCGGCGATCTGGCCACGCCTTTCGCAGACGGTCAGCTGGCCGTGACCCGTGAAGTCACCCGTTTCGATCTCTCTTCGACGAATGTCGCACGGCTCAGCGTCGGCGCAGGTGCATGGGGCGGTGCGCAGGATGACGCGGCAAGGATCGATGTCGGCCCGACCATGCGGATCGACATGACCATCGGTGAAGTTCCTGCACGGTTGTCGCTCGATTGGCGCGAGCAGGTGGCGGGCGATGCCTCGCCCGGTTCGGGCGCTGCAGTGACGCTTTCCACGCGGTTCTGATCGCAGCGGTTCGTGAACTTTGACAAGTGCCTCAAAAGGCACTTGTCCGGACAAAGCGTCAGGCGCAGGCGAATCCTGCAATTCTGCGGGTTCAAACCCCTGCGCGGGTGAGCTAGTCGCAATGGTATGGATGTTTATCTTCCCATAGCGAATCTGTCGGTGAACGGTCTGTTCATCGTGCTGCTGGGCGGATTGACGGGCATCCTTTCTGGCTTGTTCGGCGTGGGCGGCGGGTTTCTGACCACGCCGTTGCTGATATTCTACGGCGTTCCGCCGACAGTGGCGGCAGCGTCCGCAGCAACGCAGGTGACCGGCGCGAGCGTGTCTGGCGTGCTCGCGCATTCGAAGCGCAACGGCGTCGACTACCGCATGGGCCTTGTGATGGTTGGCGGCGGCGTTGTCGGAGCGCTGATCGGGGCATTGCTGTTCCGATTGCTGCAGGCAGTGGGTCAGATCGATGTGGTGATCAACATTCTGTATGTGGTGATGCTCGGAACGATCGGGTCGCTGATGCTGCGCGAAGCGCTCGAGACACTGCAAGCCCGCAAGGCGACGAGCGCTAAGCCCGCTCGCAAACGTCGCCACCACCCGCTGATCGCCGGATTGCCGTTCCGCTGGCGGTTCTATCGCTCCGGCCTCTACATCTCGCCGCTCGCGCCGCTGATCCTCGGCGTGATTGTCGGCATTCTTACCATGCTGATGGGAGTCGGTGGCGGCTTCATTCTCGTTCCCGCGATGCTGTATCTGTTGGGGATGAGCGGCAATGTCGTAGTCGGGACGTCGCTCTATCAGATCCTGTTCGTCACCATGGTCACCACCATGACCCACGCGCTGACCACCAAGGCTGTCGATATTGTGCTTGCAGGACTGCTGCTGCTCGGATCGGTGATGGGGGCGCAGTTCGGCACGCAGATCGCACTTAAGGCCCGACCAGAAGTGTTGCGCATCGTGCTCGCCGTGATTGTCATCGCAGTCGCCTTGCGGATGCTCTACGGCCTCGGTGTTCAGCCGGACGAGGTCTACACGGTCAGCCCGTTGTGAGCGCGTCATTGCGCCTCGCCTTTCTGCTGATCGCAGCGGCATTTCTGTCCGGCCAGAGCGAGCCGATCCTGGTGCCCGAAGTCAGCCAGTCGCGGATTGAAGTGCGGCAAGGCTTTACCGGCGCAAACCTGCTGCTTTACGGTGCGATCGTCGATCCGCGCCGCGCGCGTGGCGGGACCGAGTACGATATCGTAGTCGTGCTCAAAGGCCCGACCGAACCGATCCGTCTGCGCGAAAAAGAGCGCATCGCCGGTATCTGGATGAACGCCGGGTCGAGCGATTTTCGCTCTGCGCCGTCTTTCTTCGCCGTGGCTTCGTCCAGTCCGATCGACGAGATTGTCGATGCCCGAACGGCTGCGATTTACGAGCTCGGCACCGAGTTCATTCAGCTGAGCCCGAGTGGTGAGATCGATCCTCAGGCGCAGTCTCGGTATGCGCGTGGTCTGGTCGACATGCGCCAGCGGCTCGGTCTGTACAAGGAGGACTCCGACGGTGTGCGGATCAAGGAGCAGGTGCTCTATCAGGCGCGCATCGCGCTGCCTTCGAATGTTACGACCGGGCAGTACACCGCCGAAACATTCGCCATCGCCGATGGCCGGGTGCTGGCCAGTGCGACAGCCGAGATTGAAGTGATGAAGGTCGGCCTCGAAGGCCAGGTCGTCAACGCAGCCGAGCGCTGGTCGCTGTTCTACGGGTTGGGCGCAATCATGTTGTCGCTCGGCATGGGATGGCTTGCCGGACGGTTCTTTGCTCGGCTCTGACATCGTCGTCGTTCGATCGCCTTCGAAGTAATGTTGACGCGATTTTAACCCCGATCTCGCTATCGCTTTGGCCAATCCGATCATCAGGGGCGCGCCCCTGGCTGCATTGGCGTGACAAACGAGGGACAGAGACGGCGCATGACCGATATGGGAAACCAGAATTTCGAACGGTTCACCGGACCAGATCAGGTTGGCAATGCGCCCGAACCAGCTCCTGCGCAGGCCGACGCCGAACATGACAATTCGCGCATGCCGATCGGCGTGGTGCTCGAAATTTCGGGCGCTGGATCGCAAGTCGCTTTCGACCTCCCGCGCATCAATGAATGCATGGAGGATGCCGACCCCTCGATCCAGCTCGCAGGGCAGGTCGGCAGCCAGATCAAGATCCGCGTCGGCAATTCCTGGCTGCTCGCCAACGTGCGCGATCAGCGGAAGGACCGCCGCACCGCGGACGGGATTATCGCCAATATCGACTTTCTGGGTGAGGGCAACGAAGAGAAGCTGACAGGCCGCATCCATGGCTTCAAGCGCGGTGTGACCCGGTATCCGTCTCCGGGTGCGATGGTCTATCCCGCGACGACCAAGGATCTGGAACAGATTTACGCCAGCGATGGCCGCGCCAACATCACCATCGGCAAGGTTTTCCCGACCAAAGATATCCGTGCCGGCCTCTACATCGACGCGATGCTGGGCAAGCACTTCGCGCTGCTCGGATCGACCGGTACGGGTAAATCGACCAGCGCCGCGCTGATCCTTCACCGCATTTGCGAGGCCGCGCCGAACGGTCATATCGTCATGGTCGATCCGCACGGCGAATACTCCGCCGCGTTCCGCCAGACCGGCCAGATCCTCGACGTGTCGAACCTGCAGATGCCGTACTGGCTGATGAACTTCGAAGAGCATTGCGAAGTTCTGCTGACCAGCGCCGGCAACGAACGCCAGGTCGACGAAGACATCCTCGCCAAATGCGTGCTCCACGCCCGGTCCAAGAACCGACTTGCCGAAACGATGGGCAAGATCACCGTTGATTCGCCCATTCCCTATCTGCTGTCCGACCTCTCGGCCAAGCTGCAGGACGAGATGGGCAAGCTCGACAAGGCGACCTCAAGCGCGCCTTACATGCGGATCAAGTCCAAGCTTGAGGAGATCAAGGCCGATCCGCGCTATCAGTTCATGTTCTCCGGGATGCTTGTGGGCGACACCATGGCTGACTTCATCGGCAAGGTGTTCCGCATGCCCGGTGATGGCAAACCCATCTCGATCATCGACGTGTCGGGCGTTCCGTCCGACATCACTTCGACCGTGGTGGCCGTGCTTTCGCGCCTCGTCTTCGACTTTGCTATCTGGGGCCGCGAAGAAGCGCAGCGTCCGATCCTGCTCGTTTGCGAAGAAGCGCACCGGTATGTCCCGAACGAGAAGAACTCCGACGGTTCCTCGGTCGGCCGCATCCTCAGTCGGATCGCCAAGGAGGGCCGTAAATACGGCATCTCGCTGGGCCTCATCACGCAGCGCCCGTCCGACCTGGCCGAAGGCGTGCTGTCGCAGTGCGGCACGATCATCTCGATGCGTCTCAACAACGATCGCGACCAGGCTTTTGTCCGGTCTGCCATGCCCGAAGGCTCTCGCGGGTTCCTCGATTCGATCCCCGCCCTGCGCAACCGCGAATGCATTGTCTGCGGCGAGGGTGTCGCCATTCCGATCCGCGTGAATTTCGACACTCTCGAAGAGCACAAGCGCCCAGCATCCGAAGACCCGAGCTTCTCCGAACTGTGGAACACCGGCGGCGGCGAAGACGAGATCGTCGAGCGCGTCGTGCTGCGCTGGCGTAGCCAGGGATGAGAGTCTTTGTGGTCCGCACCCCATCCGGGGTGCGACTTCCTCGCTCATGCGATCACAGATCGCGTCGCTGCGGACGCGCAGTCGCGCTTGCGGCTGCTGGGCAGCCGATTGTTGTCATAGGCTAGGTTCCTCTCTCGTCCCCATACAAATGGATATGGAGCCGGTCGCTCATGCGGAAACCGTGTTGCAGGCACAGGTCCGATAGCCAGATCTGCTTGTCACGCAACGCCTCGCTCGTCGTGCCTTCGGGCATGAGGAAGATGTGGTTCGATTTGATTCGGTGGCGGCGCTGTAGTTCCAGCACCTCCTGCACATCCTCCGGCGCGGCGATCACGAATTTGAAGAAAGCCCGCGGGTCGCTGGCGTAAAAGTCGAGCCGCTCCGGGATCAGCGCCAGCTCCGCCTCGTTGCCCGAATGCGCCAGCTTGGGACTCACGTTGTACTGATCGACCCGGATATCGACATGCGCCGGAGCCTTTGTCGTGCCGTTGGTTTCGATCTCGACTTCGATGTCCGGCAGATGGGCGAGCATATCGGCGATCGCGCCGCCCTGCATCAACGGTTCGCCCCCGGTGATGACGAGGCGTTTCTGCCCGAGCGCTGCTATCCGTTCGGCAACCTCTGCCTCGGGCAATGTCACTTGGTTGGCCTTGCGCTCGAACGTCGTCTCATCGCGGTGCGGGCGATTGTCGCCTTCGAAATGCCAGGTGTAGGCCGTGTCGCACCATGTGCAGGCCAGATTGCATCGCGACAGCCGCACGAACGCAACCGGTGTACCTGCGCTTGGTCCTTCGCCTTGGAGGCTGGCGAAAATTTCCGGTCCACCGGTATCGTCGGTGGCGAGGACTAGGGACATTTTATTTCCAACGAAGTTGACATATTTGACACCGTGTCACCCTGCCTGAAACGCATGTAGGCACCTGAAAGGGCAACAGAAATTTGCCCTCTAGGAAAGTTGACACTTCTCCAACCTGAAACGCGATGCGCAGCAATAACCATGCGAGCGCCATGCCATGAATGGCGCAGGTAGGAAACTCCGGCCTTTCTCCGTCATGGCGAGCGCGGCAAGGCGATCCAGCTCTGTAAGTGGATTGCCGCGCCTTCGGCTCGCAATGACCAAGGCTCATCTCAAACGAAACAGCGTTCCACATCGTAAAGACGCGGAACGCTGTAATTCTCTGATCAGTGATTTCAGCTAAAGACCGAAAGGGTATTATCTCGAAAATAGATAATGTTTTTGGCCTCGACTATTTTCCGCAGTCAGTAGTCCATCCGTAAGGATCTCTGGGGCAAAGAGGCTGAATGTCAACAATATTAGAACCATCAAAATCACCGTTCGGACCGTAGGTTAAAAGCAGGACAACTTGATTGACGCACTCACCTAGACTTGGAAGGCCCAAAAAATCATCATCAGCATAGCAAAGGTCGAAAGCTTCCGCCTGTATTTCAATGTTTGGCGCAGGTTGCGCTGTTGCAGGACTCACCAATAAGACGGAAAAAGAAAAAGCAAGCGCACTTAAGATTTTAAGTTGTTTCATGTCAAACTCCGTTAGGGTTTGTAAAACTTCTATTGTAAATATGCGATCGCAAATATTGTATACTATGTGAAACAGGGGTGTGCAATATTAACCAAGGCGCTCTATCGCGTTTCGAAGTCTCTTTGACTCACTTGAGTGATGCGCGAAGTCGGCTTTGGCTTTCTCCACCGCTTCGGGCTTGGCGCGTTCGACGAAGTTGGCGTTGGAGAGCCGACCTTCGAGCGATTTCGCTTCCTTCTCTGACGCCGCCAACGCCTTCTCAAGTCGCGCCTTCTCCTCGGCTATGTCGATGATCCCTTCGAGATCAGCGAATGCTAAGAAACCCTCTTCGACGACTTGCATCGTTGCACCTTGAGCGCGCTCGCGTTCATCAAAGTAGGCGAACAGCTTGTTCAGTCCCCCCGCGCTGTCGTTGAGACCCTGGGTGTTTCTGCTCACAAAGGTTCGATCAATCCTTGCCAGACGCCTAATTGCCTGTTGGTTGTTGAAGTAAGCTTCAATCGTCCAATCATTGAGTTGAGTGATCGTCCAGTTTATCTTGGCAGATGCAGGGATGTTGAGTTCGTTTCTCGCAGATCTCACGCCACTGACTAGGTCGATCACCCATTTGATGTCTCGCGATGCCTCGGCATCGATTTGCGCTCGAGGATCGGGCCATGCGGCGGTGATAATGTCGTATGACCGCTTGCCCTGCGCATGCCACAACTCTTCGGTGATGAAGGGCATGAACGGGTGTAGCATCACAAAAATCTGGTCGAGGGTCCACCCTGCTACAAGCCTGGTCTCTTCAGCGCGCGCGGCCTGTTCATCCTTCGACAAATCGCTTGCTGGATCGTACTCAAGCTGAGGTTTAATCAACTCTAAATACCAGTCGCAGAACCGCGACCAAGTGAATTGATAAATCGCATTGGCTGCAGCGTCGAAGCGCAGCTCATCCATGGCCTTTTCTAGCGTGGCGCAGGTTGTTTCAACCTCATCAATAATCCACTGATTTACCGCAAGCCGCGCAGTCGGGGCCTTCAACGTGGTTGAGGCGCCGATGCCGTTGGACTGGCAAAACCGCGTCGCGTTCCACAGCTTGGTGGCGAAGTTGCGGTATCCCTCGACCCGCTTTTCATCCATCTTTATGTCGCGGCCCTGGCTTTCCATCGCCGCCATGAAGAACCGCAGCGCATCGGCGCCATACTGGTCGATCAGGCCGAGCGGATCGACGACATTGCCCTTCGACTTTGACATCTTCGCGCCGTCTGCCGCGCGCACAAGGCCGTGCAGATAGAGCTTGGGCCACGGGGCCTCACCCATATTGTACTGCCCCATCATCATCATCCGCGCATCCCAGAAGAACAGGATGTCGAAGCCGGAGATTAGCAGGTTGTTGGGGAAGTGTTTGTGGAGGAGGGAACCCGCAGACCCACAGTCATCCGTATCCGCTCGTCCTGAGCTGGTGGCGCTGCGCGCCGTCTTCGACTCCGAAGGACTGTCTTTCTTTTTTGCGGCGTGGGATGAAGTGAAGGACGATGCTTCGACAGGCTCAGCATGAGCGGGTGGGGAGGTGTCCGCTGTATCTTCGGGCCACCCGAGCGTGGCGAAGGGCCAAAGCGCCGAGGAGAACCACGTGTCTAGGACGTCGGGGTCTTGTCTTACATAGACAGTTTTCTGGTTTCCGTTATCGCGTGCCGTAACCCCGCCTTCGATTTGCCCGTCCGGTAAATCGAAAACGATATCATAGTCGGCTGGATAATAGGCGCAGGCTTCTCGCATTGCCTCGTCGCGATTGGCGGCCACAAATACCTTGTTGTCCTTGGATGTTGCGGCTGCCTTGGCATCATCACCGGCGTCGGTAGCTGCTAAATTTTCGACCGTGGCTCCAAACCAAGCCGGAATCCGGTGCCCCCACCACAGCTGGCGAGAGACACACCACGGCTGGATGTTCTCCATCCAGTTGAAGAAGGTCTTCTCCCAGCTCTTCGGAACAATCTCGATCGTGCCGTCGCGCACGTCCTGAATCGGTTTTTTTGCGAGTTTTTCCGCATCGACATACCACTGATCGGTCAGCCACGGCTCGATCACCACGCCGCCGCGGTCGCCGAAGGGCGTTGCGATCTGTCGCGGTTCGGCGTCGTGTTCGACTTCCTCGCCTTTCTTGGTCTTGGCGATGTGCGGGATCAGGTAGCCGTCCGCTTTCAAGCGCTCGACAACAGCCTCGCGCGCGCCGTCGACGCCGTCGCGCTTGAAACGGTGCAGGCCGAGGAATTCCTCGGGCACCAAGCCGTCTGCCGTCTGGCAGACATTGGCGTCACCATCGAGCATGTTGAACATGTCTCCCGCCGCGATGCCTGCACGCTTGCCGACTTCGAAATCGTTGAAGTCGTGCCCCGGCGTGATCTTCACCGCGCCCGATCCCAGCTCGGGATCGGCGTGTTCGTCCGCAACAATGGGAATGCGCCGACCGGTGATCGGCAGCACGACCTCCTTGCCGACGACCGACTTGTAGCGCTCGTCGCTCGGATGCACCGCCACGGCCATATCGGCGAGCATCGTCTCGGGCCGGGTGGTCGCGACTTCGATGTAGTCGCGGCCGTCATCGAGCTTCACACCGTCCGCGAGTGGATACTTGAAGTGCCAGAAATGGCCCGCAATCGTCTGCTGCTCAACCTCAAGATCGCTGATCGCGGTCTTGAGCTTCGGATCCCAATTCACCAACCGCTTGTCGCGGTAGATCAGGCCGTCATTGTAAAGGTCGACAAAGGTCTTGAGCACCGCCTTGGTGAAGTGTTCGTCCATCGTGAACTGTTCGCGTGACCAGTCCATCGAGCAGCCGAGCCGACGCAGCTGATTGGTAATGGTGCCGCCGCTTTCGCGCTTCCATTCCCAGACCTTCTCGACGAACTCTTCGCGCGAGTAGTTGGTGCGCTTGTCCTGCCGCTCCTCCATCTGGCGCTCGACCACCATCTGCGTTGCGATGCCCGCATGGTCGGTGCCGACCACCCACAGCGCATCCTTGCCGCGCAGCCGCTCATACCGGATGACGATATCCTGCAAGGTGTTGTCGAGCGCGTGGCCGATATGCAGGCTGCCGGTCACATTCGGCGGCGGGTTCACAATGGTGAAGGGTTCGGCATCCGGACGTTCGGGCCGGAAACAGCCTTTCTCTTCCCAATGTTGGTACCATCGCGCCTCGATTGAGGCCGGGTCGAAAGTGGTCGGCAGTGCAGATTTGATCATTGTTTTATGCGCTCAAAAATCTGGTTCGGGTGGACTGCCGTTAAGCAGCGAAGCGGTAGGGCGAAAAAAACGCGGAGGGAGCGGGTGGCCCCGGCACCGATAAAAATCGAACGCAAACCCATACAGCGCCGAGTGTGCGACGCAACGTCTGAGACAGATGACTTGTGGTGAGCTGAAATTGCACGCATAGCGGCTCAGATGGATGCGTCTGCGACATTCGCGCTGTGGCATGAAGAGGGCGGTGGCGCTCGCCTTGCCCTGTCTGGCCCGCTGCTGGTTTCGACCATCGGGCCGGTCGATCACGATCTGCAACGGCTGGATGATCGGCTGAGCACGATCGATATTTCCGATGTGGATGCGATCGATACGGTCGGTGCCTGGGTAACCTGCCGTTTGGCCGCTCAGCATCATGCCGAAATCGTCGGAGCCAGCCCACGGGCCAAGCGCCTGCTCGACGCGGTCGAAGGCGCCGGGAACAACGCGGCAATGACCCCGCCGCGGGTGCCCGTATGGAAGCGTGTTCCACTGGCGCTGGGCCAGCAGATTTACAACACGCGCCACGGGATTCTCGGCGTTATCGGGTTTCTCGGGCGGGTTATCGTCGGCTTTGGCAGCCTTGCTCGGCATCCTTCGCGCTTCCCGATGAAGGCGCTTGTCAGGCAGATGGAGTTAGTGGGCGTCTCTGCCCTGCCGATTATCGGCCTGATGAGCTTTCTGATCGGCATCGTCATCGCGCAGCAGGGCTCGGTCCAGCTAAAGCAGTTCGGGGCCGAGGCGCTGACGGTAAACCTCGTCGGGCGGATCACCCTGCGAGAGCTGGGCGTGTTGATGACCGCGATCATGGTGGCGGGCCGGTCGGGCAGCGCCTTTGCCGCGCAGATCGGCACCATGAAATTGACCGAAGAAATCGACGCGATGCGCACGATCGGCATCTCGCCGGTAGAAATGCTGGTGATCCCGCGCATTCTCGCCTGCACCTTCATGATGGTCCTGCTGGGCTTCTATTCGTCGCTCGTCGGAATTGTCGGCGGCGCAGTGGTCGGGCAGTTTGCGCTGGGCATCCCGTTCTTCAACTTCCTTGAACGCATCCAGGATGTCGTGCCGCTGCATGATCTTTGGGTCGGCCTGATCAAGGCCCCGATTTTCGGTCTGATCGTTGCGCTGGCTGGCTGCTATCACGGGATGCAGGTTCAGGGGAATTCGGAAGAGGTCGGCATTCGCACCACCTGGGCGGTGGTCTCTGCGATCTTCGCCGTGATCGTACTCGATGCGTTTTTCGCGGTGTTCTTCACCGAAGTCGGTTGGGGGTAAGCGATGAACGACCAAGCCCCCATCGAAGACCGCGTCGAGTGCGAGGACGAGATTGGGCATCACGACAAGTTTGACGACAATTCGCCGATTGTGGTGAGCGGGCTCGTCAACAAGTTCGGCGATTTCACGGTGCATGACGATCTGGACCTGACAGTCAGGCGCGGAGAAATCCTCGGCGTGGTCGGCGGGTCGGGCACCGGAAAGTCGGTGCTGATGCGCTCGATCATCGGTCTGCAAACGCCGACCGAGGGGCGGATCGATGTTCTGGGCCGCACCATCACCGGCATCGATCCTGACGAGAATATCGGCGTGCGTTGCCGCTGGGGCGTATTGTTTCAGGGTGGCGCGCTGTTTTCGACACTGACAGTGGGCGAGAATGTCGAAGTCCCGCTGAAACAGTTCTACCCGGACATCGATCCGCGATTGCGGCGCGAAATCGCGCGTTACAAAGTTATGCTGTCGGGCCTGCCCGAAGACGCGATTTCCAAATACCCATCCGAGCTATCGGGCGGAATGAAGAAGCGCGCTGGTCTGGCGCGCGCGCTGGCGCTCGATCCCGAACTGCTGTTCCTCGACGAGCCGACCGCCGGTCTGGACCCGATCGGGGCCGCGGCATTCGATGCGCAGGTAAGGGAGTTGCAGGCTACGTTGGGCCTCACGGTTTTCCTCATCACGCACGATCTCGATACACTTTACGAGAGCTGCGATCGGGTCGCTGTACTGGCGGATAAGCGCGTCATCGCGATTGGCACAATTCCCGAACTGCTCAAAAGCGATCACCCTTGGATCGATGAATATTTCAACGGCCCGCGCGGACGTTCCGCCAGCCAAGCGCATTTGCGCGGGGAGCAGAATGCCAATGGCTAAAGCGGCGATATCAATAATCAGACGCATGCAGGCCATGGACAAGTATGCTTCGGGGCGTTCATAGGAACCGGTAATGGAAACAAGGGCAAATCACCTTTGGGTCGGCTTGATCACACTGCTGCTGCTGGCGGCACTGGCGGCGTTCATCGTCTGGATCGCCCGGTTGGGGCAGGGCCAGCAGAACGAATATGACATCCTTTACCAACAAGCGGTCAGCGGCCTGGCCAAAGGCAGTCAGGTTTCCTTTGCTGGTGTGCCGGTGGGTCAGGTCAGCGATATCTCATTGTGGGATGACAATCCCGAATACGTCCGGGTACGGATCAGGGTTAGAGAGGACGTCCCGATCCTGGTCGGCACCACCGCTACGATCCAGGCCAGCTTCACAGGCGTTTCGACCATTCTGCTGGACGGTGCGCGCAAGGACGCACCGCCGATCACTTGCGAAACCACCGCCTGCCCAGAGGGCCGTCCGGTCATTCCGCCCAAGGATGGCGGTATCAACGCATTGCTCAACAATGCGCCGCTGCTGCTGGAGCGGCTGTCGACGCTGACAGAGAACCTCAATCTGTTGCTCGGCCCGCGTAACCAGCAGGAAATCTCAGGCATCCTCAGAAACACCAATCGTCTCAGCGAAGAGCTGGCCTCCGTTGCGCCGCGACTGGACGGGACATTCACCGATTTGCAATTGGCCTTGAAAGAAGCGGCTGAAGCGCTCGACGCGTTCGAACGGGCCAGCGAAAGCACCGACCGGCTGATCAATGAGGAAGGCCCGGCCATCTCGGCTGAACTGCGTGGCACACTGCAATCGGCCAATGCCGCTGCGGCTTCGCTTGCTGCGACGCTGGAAGATGTTCGCCCGGCTGCGCGTGCGATCAACGAGACTACTTTGCCGGCGGCAGAGGCCACTTTACAGGATCTGCGCGCAACCAGCCGTTCCCTGCGTGCAATCAGCGAGAAGTTGGAAAGCGAAGGCGTCGGTGCGTTGGTGGGCGGCAATGCGCTGCCCGATTATGAACCATGAAGGGGGCGCCGATAATGGATCGGTCTAGCATTATGAAACGGGCCGGGCGGATTGGCGTCGCCGGGACGATGGCGGCGGCGCTGGCCGGTTGCATCAGTCTGGGCGGGGAACCGCCTGAAAGCCTTATAACCCTCAATTCCAGCGCGAGCGCACCGGTTGGACCGGGCGCGCAGGCGGGAACGGAAAACTCCGCCGGGCCGATCAGGGTGTTCACGCCTGAAACCCCAGCCAAGCTTGACGTGCTCCGTGTTCCCGTGGCCGTCAACGAAACCGAAATCGCCTATCTGCAAGAGGCGTTCTGGGTGGAAAAGCCAGCGCGGTTGTTCCGTCGTCTGCTGGGTGAGACGTTGAGAGCACGCGGGAACGCGCTGGTGCTCGACAGCGACGACACGCCAACATTTGCTGAACAGACCTTGCGCGGGACGCTGCTCGAAATGGGCTATGATGCGACCAGTTCTTCGGTGCTGGTGCGTTACGACGCTTTGCGAACCAATTCGGACGGGCTTGTCCAGACCCGCCGGTTCGAAGCAAGCGAAGATGGCGTGTTGCCAGAGGCTGCATCGGTCGGCCCGGCGCTGAATCGTGCGGCCAACACGGTGGCGGGCGAAGTCGCCGACTGGATTGCCGAAGCGAGCTAAATTGCGTGTTCGCGGCGCACGGCCTATCCCTGCGCCAACCGGGTGAACTCGCACGCGCGGAGAAAGTCGGCCTCGCGTTTCGCGCGTCGTTCTTCCGCCTCCGGATCGCGTCCCCACAGGTCCGCCTGCCATTCTTCTTCAAGGCTGGCGGCGCGCCACAACTCGGTTGGCTCGGTATCGGGCCTCGCTGCGGTGAGGCCAATCACGAGCGAAGCGGCGAGCGATGACATGGCTTCGATCCCGGCCAGTGCAAACGGATTGGCAGTGCTCAGTCGTGCCCGCAATGTCGCCATGGTCGCATCGGGTTGCGGGTGGTGGACGATGCCGCTCACTCTGGTCATTTCCACGCTTTCGCGCGCCTCGAACGCTTTTACCAGCGGCTCCCACACCTTTTGTTGATGAGCAAACAGAGGCTCGTCCGGATCGGCGCGGTAGCACAGCGTGTCCGTGTCGCCATAGGTGACCAGCTTGTCCGCGACGCCGCCAAGATCGGCAGCGACGATGTCGATTGCGTAATCGGCCATATCGCGCATTGGAAAGCTTGCAGGATCAAGCTTCTCGCCCTGCTGCTCCCATTCGCGCGCCAGCGCCTGCGCAAGCGGCCTGTTCGGCACCATTTGCGGCGTGCCTTTGACCGTCTTCAGCCCGCGCCCATCAAGCGTGACCTGCCACATGGCGTCGACGGATTGTGTGCCGACGCTTTCATAGAACCGCTTCATCATCGCTCGCCCCGGTCGCCTGCTTTCCATCTTTTGGCCAGCAGAGGCGGGCCGAAGAAAAACGCCAGCATCCCGGCAACCGCGAGCACGACGCCGAGCAGATAAGGCAGCTCGATCGCCGCGTTGGCGATGGCGATGCCGAGGATAACCGCCGCGAGCGAACTTATGCGCACTGCGCCCATCACCATGAAGCGCCGGGCCGCGATCGCCTCTTCGTCGCTCGGAGCGACCGGGTCGCTCACAGCAAGTGCTCCAGATCGGCAACCTGCTGCGCGACCGCTTGCGCTCCGGTTTCGGACAGTTCGCTCGGTTCGTGATAGCCCCATGCGACGCCCACAGCGCGCACCCCGGCGGCAACCGCCATCTGCATGTCGAACGTCGTATCGCCGATCATCACCGCATCGTTCGGCGCGGCGCCCGCTTCGAACAGGGCGGCTTCCAGCATCGCGGGATGCGGTTTGGAGGGGTGCCGGTCGGCGGTCTGGAGCGAAACGAACAGGTCGGTCAGGCCATGCGCGGCAAGCACCGCTGCCAACCCGCGATCCGATTTGCCGGTGGCGACCGCCAACTGCCAGCCATCGGCTTGGAGGTTCGAAAGCAGTTCCGCGATGCCTTCATAAAGCGGCTCTCGCAGCAGGCCTTCCTCGCGCCGGGCGAAATATCCGCTTTTGTAGAATTCGACGACGTTCTTTGCGTCATTGTCGCTGATGCCGGGATCTAGGCGGCGTATCGCCACCGGCAGGCTCAGCCCCACGATCCTACGTACATCATTGCGGTCGGGAACATGCAGCGACGCGCGCTCGAAAGCATGGACCATCGTGTCGCAGATATCGGCCTGGCCATCGACCAGCGTCCCATCGCAATCGAACACGGCGAGGCGGGCGGTCATCAGCGTTTGCCCTTTGATGATGGCTTGCGCGGTTTCCCGCCGCCGGGCTTGCCACCCTTGGCGCTTGGTCCGCCGCGGGTGCCTTTTGTCCGGCTCTTGCGCTCGCCGCGGCGATCCTTGCGGTATTGCTTGGCATGCTGGCGTGCCGCCTGCTTCTTCTCGGCAGGGGTGCGCTCGGGCGCTTCGTCGCGCATGGGGGAAGCATCGGAGAGGCTCAGGTCGAAGCCCAACTGCTCCATGCTCGCAGCGAAATGTTCGGGCAGGTCGGCGGTCACGTCCAGCTTGCCACCGCCGGTCTTTGCGCCAGTCGTCTTGCGGCCCGGTTCGGAGATGATCAGGCGGCGCGCGTGCAGGTGCATCTTGCGGCTGACACTGCCGGTCAGAAACGCATCCTGTCCGCCATACTTGCCATCGCCCACGATAGGATGCCCGATCGCGGCCATGTGTACGCGCAATTGGTGAGTGCGCCCGGTGAGCGGCTCGAGCTCGACCCACGCCGCGCTGTTGCCCGCGCGCTCCACCACGCGATAGCGGGTCTTTGCCGGTTGGCCGGCTTCCTCGTCTACATGCATTTTCTCGCCGCCGGTTCCAGGCTGCTTGGCGAGCGGAGCGTCGATCGTACCCTCGCGCACTTCAGGCACGCCGACCACCAGCGCCCAGTATACCTTGCGGGCGGTGCGCCCGGCGAAACGCTTTGAATAGGCGGCAGCGCTGCCCGGAGTGCGGGCGATCAGCAGCACGCCGGACGTATCCTTGTCGAGCCTGTGAACCAGGCGCGGGCGCGGCGTCTCATCGTCTTCGACAAACGCGTCTAGCAGGCCGTCGACGTGGCGGTTGGTCTTGCTGCCGCCCTGCGTCGCCAGACCCGGAGGTTTGTTGAGCACGATGGCGGTCGCGGTTTCGCGGATCACCATGGCGCGCGCTTCGGCAATGTCCTCTCCGCTCAATTCGCGGCGTTCGCGCGGTTTCTTCCCGCCAGGGCTGTCTCCACCCGGCGGTACGCGCAGCACTTGTCCGGCGGCAAGGCGGTCCTCGGGCTTGGTGCGCTTGCCATCGACCCTGATCTGACCCGTGCGCGCCCAGCGCGAAATCGTCGCGAACCCGATCTGCGGCAGATTGCGCTTGAACCATCGGTCCAGACGCACGCCGTCATCGTCATCACCGACAGTGAATTGACGGACTTTGTTGGATGCAGCGCCGCTCATGAGGCAGCTCGCATGGCCATCAGCCCGATCAGCATGGCCGTCAGCCCGGCGATAATCGAAACAAACCCGTAAGCGAATGAAAGCGTCCATTGGCCGCGCTGGATCAGCAAAACCATCTCCGCACTGAATGCGCTGAATGTGGTAAAGCCGCCGAGCAGGCCCACGCCTAGCAACAGCCGAAGCAATTCGTTGCTATCGGAAAAGCGCGCGAGCCAACCGACCAGCAACCCCATCGCCAGACTGCCGATCACGTTCACCGACAGCGTCCCCCAGGGGAAGCCTGAATTCGGGCCAGCGAAATGCGTTATTGCCCGGCCCAAATGGTACCGGCCAAGCGCACCCATAGCGCCGCCGGCGGCGACACAGGCGGATGCGGACAGGGGAGAGAGTGTTGCAGACATCAAGCAGGCCCTTTAGCGAGGCCGCAGCGCGCTGCATAGCGCGGGGTTTCCCATCGGCTCCAAGGGTGTGTGGCCCAAATACTACGCAGACCACACACGGCAACGCACGCAGAACCTTGCCAATTTTGCCCGCCAGGGTTATACGGCGTGCGGTTCGAGCGCGATCCGACAGGATTCGCGCCGCTTTTAGCGTCAATTTTTCGCGCATTCCCGTGCATTTAGCGGGCTCTGTGCTTTTGAGATAAGGTAGTGGTTATCTATGCAAATCATGGTTCGCGATAACAATGTCGATCAAGCTCTGCGCGCGCTCAAGAAGAAGCTGCAGCGTGAGGGCGTCTATCGCGAAATGAAACTGCGTCGCCACTATGAAAAGCCGAGCGAAAAGCGTGCCCGTGAAAAGGCAGCTGCCGTTCGCCGCGCTCGTAAGCTTGAGCGCAAGCGTATGGAACGCGACGGCGTCAGCTAATGCAGTTTCGGGCGTGTCGAAGCGCTTGAAACCCATCCATGGATAAGCCATCAGGGCGCGGTTCATCCCGCGCCCTTTTGCTATCAGTCTCCGGCAAAAGCCGCTTTTTCGATCAGGATTCCATAATGACCGAAGTCACCCGCGTTCCGATCCAGCCGATTGCCAAGGGATCGCTCACCAAATTGTGGCTGGGCGTGATCTTCGCTATCCTGCTGGGCGGCAGCCTTGCATGGGCGGCGTTGCCCAAGACGCTTTCGATCGAAACTATCACCGCCGGTGAAGGCCCCAACCCGCAGATCGGTGACATGGTGTTCGTGAAATACACGGGCAAGCTGGCGGACACCGGCGAAGTGTTCGACGAATATCAGGATTTGCCCCTGCCGATCCCCGATATCTTCCCCGAAGGTTCGCCCTTCCCGGTGGAAGAGGGCGCGACCATTCCCGGTTTTTTCAAAGGTCTGCAACAGATGCAGAAGGGCGGGAAGTACGAACTCTACATCCCGGCCGCAGAGGCGTATGGCGATGAACAGCGCGAAGATCCGCAGACCGGCGAGGTGCGTATCCCGGCCAATTCCGATCTGATTTTCGAAATGGAGCTGGTCGATTTTATGACCCGCGACGAATTCGACCGCAATCTGGCGATCCTGCAGCAGGCTATGCAGCAGCTCGGGCCGGGCGGTCTGGGTGGACCTCCCCCGTCAGGCGCTCCGCAGGGGCAGCCCCAGGGTCAGCCACAGGGCGCGCCCGATATCCCGTCAGGCACCCAGCCGGGCGCCCCACGTTAACTCTTCGAAAGGCCCCTCGCGATGTCCGTAGACAAACAGACGGTCGCCAAGATTTCAAAGCTCGCGCGGATCAACATGACCGACGAAGAGCTTGATCGCATGGTGCCCGAACTCAACAATATCCTCGAATGGGTCGAGCAGCTTGGCGAAGTCGACGTGACCGGGATCGAGCCGATGAGCGCGGTGATCCCCAACACGCTGCGCCTGCGCGACGATGTGATCGATGCCGATCCGAAGACCGCTGGCGGCCGCCGCGACGATGTGCTCGCCAATGCGCCTGCTGCCGAGCACGGATTTTTCGGCGTGCCCAAGGTGATCGAGTGATTGGAAGACGGATTGCGCTTCTCGTTCCCCTCCCGCTTGCGGGAGGGGTTAGGGGTGGGCGCGAATATGCAACCCCTGCGCGTGGAAAGGCCCACCCCCGGCCCCGCCCCCAAGCGGGAGGGGAGACTAAATGACTGACCTAACCAAACTCGGCGTAAAGGCGATCCGCGACGGGGTTGCCAATGGCGATTTCACCGCGCGAGAAGTGGCAGAAAGCTTCAACGCTGCCGTGGCCGAAGCCGCCGCGCTCAACGCCTTTATTGTTACTACGCCCGAGCATGCGCTGGCCGCAGCCGATGCTGCCGACAGTGCGCGTACCGATGGCAAGGAACTCGGCGCAATGGCGGGCGTGCCGATTGGCATGAAGGATTTGTTCGCCACCCAAGGCGTGCAGACCACCGCTGCGAGCCACATCCTCGAAGGGTTCACACCGCAATACGAAAGCACCGTCTCGCAGAACCTGTGGGATGCGGGCGCGGGGATGCTGGGTAAGCTCAACCTCGATCAGTTCGCGATGGGCAGCTCAAACGAGACCTCGTATTTCGGCAACGTCTCTTCGCCATGGCAGAAGGCCGGGACCAACGCGCCGATGAGCCCCGGCGGGTCTTCGGGTGGCTCGTCCAGCGCGGTCTCCGCGCGCATCGCTCCGGCGGCGACCGGCACCGACACGGGCGGCTCGATCCGCCAGCCTGCCGCCTTTGCCGGGATTTGCGGGATCAAGCCGACCTATGGTCGCTGTTCGCGCTGGGGCGTGGTCGCGTTTGCGTCGTCGCTGGACCAGGCTGGACCGATGGCACGCTCGGTCGAGGATTGCGCAATCATGCTCGGCGCGATGGCAGGCTTCGATCCCAAGGATGCGACCTCGCTGCAAATGGACGTGCCCGACTGGGAAGGCGCATTGAACGCCGACCTCAAGGGCAAGAAAGTCGGCATTCCGAAGGAATACCGCATGGAGGGCACCGATCAGGCGATCCTCGACAGCTGGGAGCAGGGCAAGGAATGGCTAAAGGATGCGGGCGCTCAGATCGTCGATGTCTCGCTGCCGCACACCAAATACGCGCTGCCAGCCTATTACATCATCGCCCCCGCGGAAGCGTCCTCCAACCTCGCACGCTATGACGGCGTGCGGTACGGCTTGCGCGACCTGCCGGATGGGGCAGGCTTGCAAGATATGTACGCCGAAACCCGCGCAGCAGGCTTTGGCGACGAAGTGAAGCGCCGCGTGCTGATCGGCACCTATGTGCTGTCGGCCGGCTTTTACGATGCCTATTACAATCAGGCGCAGAAAGTGCGCGCACTGGTCGCGCGCGATTTCGAACAGGCCTGGGCGCAATGCGACCTGATCCTCGCGCCGACAACGCCAACCGCGAGCTTCCCGCTCGGCAGCCTCGATGCCGATCCGCTGACGATGTATCTGAACGATGTGTTCGCCGTGCCTGCCTCGCTGGCAGGACTGCCCGCGATGAGTGTGCCCGCGACGCTGAACCCGGATGGCCTGCCGCTAGGGCTGCAAGTGGTCGGTAAGGCGTTCGATGAGCAGACGGTGCTCGACGCAGGCCTCGCGATCCAGCAACGCGCGGGGTTTACCCACGCGCCGGAGAAGTGGTGGTAGGATGATCGCGGCAACCATCTTCCTGTGCGTCTTTGTCATTATCGGCGGCGTCGTGATGTATCTCTCGCAGACCATCGAGCACGGCGAAGCGCGGTTCGACAGCGATACAGGCAAGCCGATCGAGGATTCCGAAGCCACGCATGATGGCCCCGCACGCCCAGCGCAGCGGCTCCAGAACAACGACGAAAACACAGGCGATAAAGCATGAGCACTTACCGCATCCACGGACAGACCGGCGAATGGGAGGTCGTGATCGGCCTAGAGGTCCATGCGCAGGTCACCTCCAATTCCAAGCTGTTCAGCGGCGCCTCGACCACGTTCGGCGCGGAGCCGAACTCGCAGGTCAGCCTCGTCGATGCGGCGATGCCGGGTATGCTGCCCGTACCCAACCGCGAATGCATCCGGCAGGCCGTGCGCACTGGTATGGCGATCGAGGCGCAGATCAATGCGTGGAGCCGGTTCGACCGCAAGAATTACTTCTACGCCGATTTGCCGCAGGGCTATCAGATCAGTCAGCTCTACCACCCGATAGTGGGCGAGGGACAGCTGACCATCGACGCTGATGAGAAGGCTGGCATTCCCGAGGACAAGGTCATCGGGATCGAGCGCATCCATGTCGAGCAGGATGCGGGCAAGCTTATGCACGATCAGCACCCGACCATGTCCTATGTCGATCTGAACCGCAGCGGCGTTGCGCTGATGGAAATCGTCTCGCGGCCCGATATGACCTCGCCTGCCGAGGCGGGCGCCTATGTCCGCAAGCTGCGCAGCATCCTGCGTTATGTCGGCAGCTGCGACGGCAACATGGAAGAAGGCTCGATGCGCGCCGACGTTAATGTGTCCGTGCGCAAGCCCGGCGATGAGCTGGGCACGCGGACCGAGACCAAGAATGTGAACTCGGTGCGCTTCGTGATGCAGGTCATCGAGTACGAGGCGAACCGTCAGGTCGACGTGCTCGAAAGCGGCGGCACGGTGGATCAGGAAACGCGCCTGTTCGACGTCGCGACCGGCACCACGCGCACCATGCGGAGCAAGGAAGACGCGCACGATTATCGCTACTTCCCCGACCCCGATCTGCTGCCTGTGGTGCTGGAGGATGATTTTCTAGCCGAATGCCGCGAAAGCCTGCCCGAACTGCCCGATGCCAAGCGCGCGCGGTATGAAAACGAGCTGGGCCTCACGCCTTACAATGCCCGCGAACTTACTGCCGAAGTCGAGACTTTCGCGCGGTTTGAAACTCTGTTGGCGGCCACTGCCAGTGCCATCGGCAAACCCGAAACCAAGGTCGCAACGCAGGTCGCCAACTGGGCGCTATCGGTTGCTCCCGGCGTAATGAATGCCGCCGGAGATGACGCCGATCCGGCCAACGCCACCGCCGAGGCGCAAGCCAGCATCCTCGCGATGCAGGACAAGGGCGAGATCAGCGGCGGTCAGGCCAAGGAGATCTACGAGATTGTCCTGCGCGAAGGCGGCGATCCGGCGAAGATTGCAGATGAAAAAGGCCTCAAACAGGTCAGCGATACCGGCGCGATCGAATCCGCCATCGACGAAATCCTCGCCAATAACGATGACAAGGTCGAACAGTACAAGGGCGGCAAGGACAAGCTGTTCGGCTTCTTCGTCGGCCAGACGATGAAGGCGATGCAGGGCAAGGCTAACCCGGCGGTGGTGAACCAGATTTTGAAGGACAAGCTGGGCTAAGCATGGCCCGTGGGCTCTTCGGGGCGCGGACCACTCGCGCCACTCTGGTGGCGATTACGATTGCCGCGCTCATATTCGGCATCGCCATGCTCGCGCACAGTCGCGAGCAGAACGACACCACAATCGCCACGGTGGCGCTGAACGAAAGCGATCCCGAACGGAAACGTGTGGGCGCCCTCGTTTATATGGGCGGTCTCGACATACCGCCGATGGGTCAGAATATCGGCGGTCTTTCGGGCCTGCGCTGGGACGCAAAGAGTGGACGCCTTTTAGCGATTACCGACGATGCGCGGTGGGTGTGGATGTCACCGACCGAAGATGACCAACAATTGACTGGCTTAGCGGGCGTTGAGGTTGGCCCAATGTACGGGGTCGATGGCAAGGTGCTCACCAGCAAGGAACAGGGCGATTCCGAAAGCCTGACCCGGTTCTTGTCTGGCGGCTGGATGATCGGTTTCGAACGCGACCACCGCATCTGGCGCTATGACGATCAGGCTCAGGCAGCGCAGCTTTCCGGTCTTGACCCAGTTGAGTT
The DNA here is from genome assembly GCA_039033835.1 of Pseudomonadota bacterium. GTDB lineage: Bacteria > Pseudomonadota > Alphaproteobacteria > Sphingomonadales > Sphingomonadaceae > Erythrobacter. Next base: position 70,132 of record JBCCBW010000008.1, on the reverse strand, counting down.
CCTCGGCGCGCTCGAAGCCAATCAGGGTCTCGAAACCATGGCAGCGAATGATCGCGTCCAAATTCTTTGCGCCGAACGACAGGCGGTGCCTGATCAAGCCAATTGTGTCCGGTCGCGCAATGGCGAGGACGCAGAGGACTTTCCGGTGAAGCCACCCGTATCGATAGATCGTCTTGGCGGCGTGCCCACCGATGCTGATATGTTGGCCGATGGTACGGCGCTTATTCTTTTCCGCAGCTGGTCGCGCGGGGATGGCAACGGCGCTGCCATTGTCGCCTACGCGCCAGACGGAACCCGCCGCGAGCTCATGACCCTGCGTCCGCCGCTTACGGTCGACAATTTCGAAGGGCTTGCGGTGCGTGAGGAAGGGAAACGCACCTTCCTCTACATCGTCAGCGACGATAATTTTTCGTCAAACCAGCGCACCTTGCTGATGAAGTTCGAAGTGCTGCCCGAGGCTGAGTAAGCTCACCTACTCCATTCCTCTCCGCCAGCCTTCGCGGGTCATGCCGACGAAGCGGTCGCCCAGACCGGTTGAATTCCGTGCCAGGACGTCGCGCAGGCATGTCGTCGCTTCGATGGCGGCGAGGCCCTGATGCGTGAAGGTCTCCGCCTGTATGCGCGGATCGCCCCAGACATGCTCTGACAGCAGCGGGTTGGTGAGCGCCTGTGAGAACGCATCGACCGCGACCATTGTCTGCAAGAGCGGGGGCAGGGGGCCGTTCTCGGTGCGAGGCTGTGCAAACAGGCCGGTGTAAAACTCCAGCCGCTCGACATCGCCATACAGCGCGGCAAGCTCGCTCTGCATCGCGCGATCGGGCGTGATGTCCGCCCAGCTTCGCGCCGGTTTGTGCCCGAAGGCCTTCTGGTACTTCACGAAGGGCGCGATGCGGTTCAGCCGCGCCTGATCGACCGCTGCGGTCTCGACTTCGATCAGGAAGGTCGCGGTGTTGTGCAGGCCCAGCTCGGTCGCGCGGTTGCCGCTGATATCCACGAAGGCTTCGGCCAGTCCGCGTTCCAGCAGCACCGCGTTGTTGAGCCGCAGGACGCCGCCGGGAAGTGGTTCGCCGCCCCACACCATCATCTGCGGGATCAGCGAATGCCAGCGGTACAACAGGCTGAATTCGGCGGTGATCCAGTTGGGTCTGTTCCAGTTGGATTTCCAAGCGCCTGAAGGATCGGCGACCAGCCTCAAGGGGGTGGAGTTGATGTGGTTGATGTATTCTTCGACCACGATTTTGATGAACATCACCACCACGCAGGCGCGCGCTGCATCGAACACGCGCTGATCGTCCCAATCGTCATTCGCGTCCGAGATGAGGTCAGCCAACCGGTTATGCTCGCGCAGGAACAGCGTGTTCAGCATCGTCACCTGCGGTGCAGCATTGGCGCGGTCGCCGCCCACCGCGAACAGCGTCTCGCGCATTTCGGCAGTGGTGTGGTCGATGCCGAGCGGCGTATCGAGCAGCGGTTTGCCATCGTGGTCGGTGAACTCGGGATTGAACTCGGTCCCGCCGGGCAGGAACAGCCGCAGCGGGTGCTCTTCCCCATTGACGATCTCCGACTTGAGCCGCCCCTTTTCGCCCGGCACTTCCGAAAGGGTGCGCAGCGCGTGAACCTGTTCGACAGTCCGCCCGTAAAGCGGGCACAGATCGATTTCGTGATTGGAGGTGTTGCGCCGCCGATCCTCGATCGTCTCTCCGGTGGCGAAATCGTTGGAGATCATCGTGCGAATGAACCCGTCGGTGAGGTATTGCGCGAAGGCGGGAAACAGGCAGGTCGATTTGGGGCAAAGCCGTTGATCCTTGCCATTTGGTACGCGGAAAAGATCGCCGACTTTGCTCGTTTCCGGCAGGTCCGGGATCTCGGCGGCTGGCAGGTGCCTCGCGCTGTAACTGCGATCGGTCAGCCCACGCCAACTGATATGGTCGGAGAGCGTGCTCCACGGATGCGGGCGAGAGCGTGTGGCATTCGCCAGCCTGCCGATGGCGAAGCGGTTGATCCAGCGCGCGAGGCGGGGCGACAGACCCGAAAGCACCGATGCGACACTATACGCGAATTTGAGAAAGCCGTTCATTCTGACATCTCCATGGTCGCGACCCGGATGTCATTATTGGTGAATGTTTAGCAGGTGCGGGCGTCAGCGCCAAACTGCTTCAACAATGGTGTGCAGTAAAGTGCCTGACTTTGCTTGAAGTTCTGTAAGTCAAACCGGCTAACTCTCTATGTCGGGGCTCCCTGCGTGCGGGCTTTGTCGGCTATTCGCGCAAACACGGCGCGCAGTGTGTCGGGCGATGACTGTTCGATCGCGCCCGCTGCAATCTCTTCGCGAGACCATGTGAGTGTCGGCATTTCATCGTCGAGCATGTCCCACTCCGGAAACATGCGCTCATCGACCTGTTCGGCCAAGGCGGTCTGGACGTTTGCGTGGCGATCATCCTCGCAGATCTTCGCATACAGCGTGTCGATCGCCGGGTCGGGGCCTTCGATCAGCTGGAGATAGAGGTCCTGACGACAGATAAGTGCGCCGGTGATGCCGCCCTGTTTGTTGTTGCGGCGGGCCTGCATCAGGATGCCCGCCAACATGGCGTTGTCGAACCCGAATGGCTGTGAGCGATAGATCAACTGTTTCATGCCGGGTATCCTGTTCTGCGCAAGCTGGCTTATCATGCGCAGGCGTGCTGCGCCAAAGCTGCGCGAACAAAAGGCCGCCGGAGCGTGACGCTCCAGCGGCCTATCTTGTCTTGAGAGAATGTCGCTTAGGCGGCTTTTTCGCCGGTCAGCGGCATCGCGCCGAACGCGCCTGCATTGACATTGCCAGCCAGCGTGCCGCCATCGACGGTCGCCTCGCATTCCAGCGTCATCGGCATCGGAACGGTCATGTTCATCTTCCAGGTCAGAGTGTTGCCGTCGACCTTGCCGTCTTCGACATCCATCGAACCCATGCCGCCTTCCATCTTGCCCGAGAAGGTGCCGTCGCCATTGTCGACTACGGTGAAGTTACCGCTCTGGTCGCCCATCGGGCTTTTGACGGTGGTGTTGTAAGTACCTGAAACAGACATTCTTCGTCTCCTTAATTCATTCTCGGGCCGCGGGTTGGCCCGGTTATTTTTTGAGCGCGGCTGGTATGACCGGCCTTGCGAACTCATGCGTTGTTTACACGTGTGTCAGCTCGCTTCAACCGATATTGATCAGACACGATAGAGTACGCGCATGCCGTAGCGTTGGTTACTCCGCCGTCGGCAATTCGCGCACCTCCAGCGGCATGTTCAGCGCTTCGAGCTGGCTTTGAACCTGGCTCGCATCGCCGACCACGACCCAAACGAAGCGGTCTGTATCGATCGCTGCGCGGGCCGCTGCATCCAGACTCTCGCGCGTCTGGCTGCGATAGCGTTCGACCAGCGTCTCGTAGTAATCGTCGGGGCGGTCATATTGCGCATTGGACTGCAAGGCACTCAGCACCGCGCTCGACGTTTCGAAACGCCCGGGCAATTCGCCGATTTCCGATGCAACATTGCGAGCAAGCTCTTCCTCCGTGACGCCATTGGTCGAGAGGAATTCGTTCGTCTCGCGGATCATCTCGGCAACGGATTCGCCGGTCTTGTCGGCCTGAACACCGCCGGAGATTGCATAGACGACTGCGTTTTCACGCGCCTGCGAGCTGCCGCGCACGCCATAGCTCCAACCCTTGGTTTCGCGCAGGTTGTAGTTGAGCCGGGCGAGGAAGTTGCCGCCGAGCGAATTGTTGGCGTTGGTGAAATCGACATAAGCCGGGTCGCTGGCATCCAGCGGCGTCAGCTGCGCGCCGAGGATGAAGCTCTGCGGCGAATTGGGGCGGTTGATCAGGATAATCCGGTTGCCTTCGTTCTCTGCGACGTCGCCGAACTCCTTGGTGCCCGCCGGGATTCCAGGGGCCGGCCAATCGCCAAAGGTCGCATTCAGCGCTTCGACGATTTCGCCGAGTGGCTTGTCGGAGATGACGAACACTTCGCCATTGTCCGGACGAATCCAGTTATCCTTGAACGAAAGCAGATCGTCGCGGGTGATCGAAGCGACGCTTTCGACCGTGCTGACGTTTCCATAAGGATTGGTCGTGCCGAACACTTCGGGACCGATCGCACGCAAAGCGACACCTTGCGGCGATGTCATCTGCTGCTTGATCCCGGTAATCGTCTGCGCGCGAACACGCTCAAGCTCGCCCGCATCGAAGGCCGGTTCGCGGATGATCGACGACATCAGATCGAGCGAAGGCGAGAGGTTTGTCGACAGTGCCGACAGAGTGAACGTCGAACGGTCGGAGGTGGTGTTGCTGGAGATGTTGACGCCCAGACGCTCGCTTTCCTCGGCGATGTCCTGTGAGGACAGCTCTGCCGTGCCTTCGTCGAACAGGCCGAGAGTGAGTGCGGCGAGACCATCTTTGCCATCCGGATCCGCGGCTGTTCCGGCATCGAACGACATTGTGATGTAGGTCGCCGGGACGGCATCGCGCTGGGCGTAGGTTACCTGCATTCCGTTGGCGAGCGTCGCACGCTCGACCGCCGGGAAATCGAGCTCCGCGACCGTATCGATCGCCGGAGCGGGGCGCTCTACCGAAACGGTCAGCGTATCGTTAGCCGACACTGCATCAGCCGTGCTGGTGTCAGCTGCAACTGCGGCGGCTTCTTCATATTGTGCGTCACGCTCACCGGGTTCGAGCACCAGAGTGAAGGCCGGGCGCGTCATCCAGCGTTGCATCGCCGCCTTCACCTGATCAGGTGTAAGCGTTGCGAGAACGTCCAGTTGCTTCTTGTAAAAGCCCGGGTCGCCCGCGAGCACTTCGCCGCGCGCCAGCGTTACGGCCTTGCCGCCGAAGCCGCCCACCTGCTCAAGCCCGCGAATGGTGCTTGCAAGCTGGCTGGTCGCGGCCCGGCGCACTTCGTCGGCGGTCGGACCTTCGGCAATATATTCGGCGATCAGCTCGTCGAGCCGCGCTTCAAGCGTGGCCAGCTCGACACCTGGGCGCAATGTGGCGCTGACGGTGAGGATGCCGACGCGCTGGAAATCGAAATTGCCTGCAGAAACGCCCACAGCCAATTGCTCGTCACGCACCAGCACTTCATCGAGGCGGCTTGATGCAAGCCCGCCGAACACGTTCGCACCGATATTGAGCGCGGTCAGTTCTTCCGAGGTGATGCCGGGGACGGCCCAGTACTTGCTGACGGTGGTTGCGGCGACCTGATCCTTCATCACGGTGCGCACGTCCTCGCTCAGCACCGGGATTGCTGCCTCGGCCGGGTTGTTGACCGGGCCGCGCGCGATCGGGCCAAAATATTTCTCGACCATCGGACGCGCTTCCGCCGCAGAGACATCGCCCGCCAGCACGATCGTGGCATTGTTGGGGCCATATTTGTCGCGGAACCAGTTGCGCACATCGTCCATGGAGGCACTGTCGAGATCGGCCATCGAGCCGATCACCGAATGGCCGTAGGGGTGGCCTTCGGGGAACATCTTGTCGAGGATCTCATAGAACACGAGACCGCCGGGCTGATTGTCGCCCTGACGTTTCTCATTCTGCACCACGCCGCGCTGGTTATCGAGCTTCTGCTGGGTCACCGCGCCGAGCAGGTAACCCATCCGGTCGCTTTCCAGCCACAGCGCGCGTTCAAGCGCGGGGCGGGGGATGGTCTGGAAGTAGTTGGTGCGGTCGAAATTGGTCGTGCCGTTGTAATCGGTCGCGCCCATTTCCTGAAGATACTGGAAATAGTCGTTGGGGGCGTTTTCCGACCCGTTAAACATCAGATGTTCGAACAGGTGGGCAAATCCGGTCTTGCCTTCAGGTTCGTCCTTGGAGCCGACATTGTACCACACTGCGAGGCCTACGATCGGAGCCTTGCGATCTTCGTGCACAATCACGGTCAGACCGTTTTCGAGCTGAAATTCCTCGTAGGGAATTGCGACCTGTTCGACGAGTGACGACAGGTCGCCGCTGGCGACTGCTTCGCTGGCCGAGTGCTGATCGGCCAAGACCGGTGTGGCCGGCACGGCGAGAGCGATGCTCAGCGCAGCAAGGCTGCTTGTGGCGAGACGTAAGGACATGAATTTACTCCGCGAGAAATAAGTGAAAGCCACGGCACCGTGCGACATACGGTGCCGATGGCCAGAATTAGAAAAGCCAGCGTATTTCGCTATTTGGCGTTGGTAACCATATATCGACGCCTGGCATTCGCCACAACATCGTCGCGCCAGAAATAAACCGGCTTCAATTTGTGATCGACGAACAACTGCATCTGATCGGTATGATGCGCACTGTCCGGGCGGGTGATGGCCGCGCCGAACGGCTGGATCGATTCCGATCGCACCTTGCCGCCGTCACTCGGCCATTCGACCCATTGGATAAAACTGTCACCATGAACCAGCCTTAAACGCCCATCATCATCGACCTGCCAGGTGGTCGCCGCGCGCAAAGTGTCGGACCCGCCGGTCAGCGGCAGATCGACATCGCCCTGACGCAGGCGGACAAGATCGGACATCGGCGGATCGAGCCGCCCGAAATGCTCCATCAGGTGATTCCCAGCGGCGGCCAGTTTGTCGTTAAGATCGGGCCAATCCCGGTTCTGATACTCGGCCGACATGAAATCGCGGATTATCAAATAAGCAATAGCATCGGCGCGGCCTTTGTTGTCCGCAGTGAAGTCCCATGTCCTCAGTAACTCGGCCGCTGGCTCGATTATTGGATCCTCCGTCGTAAAGATTGAAATTGTTTCCAATTCATCGAACAGCCGATCTACGTAACCCTCGCGCTCGTAGACCGTATCATATTTGATACGCTCCAGAGCCGCGCGATCGAGCGTTCCTGCCTCGGACAACAGTTTATATGCGCGTCGCGAGCGATTGGTCTGCTTGCGTTCCACGCCGAGCACCGGAGAGAAATCTTTGGGCAGGAGATCGCTGCCTTCGCCCGCTGCGGTGTAGGGTTCGTTATTGGCGTTGTAGATCCATCCGCTGTCCGGATTGACGAGCTTTGGGATTTCTTCATATTCGACCGGTCCTTCCCAGATCAGATCGGACCGATCACCCGGTAGGATACCTCGCCAGTTTGCCTTCACGTCTTCGGGCCGGTCGGGAATGGCGGCGTTGTAGACATAAGCGATGTTCCCGGCCTCATCGGCGTAGATGAAATTGGTGCTGGGGATCGCCATGCGCGCCATTTGCGCCTGCCATTCTTCAAGGTTCGTCGCCTTGTTGATGCGGTAATAGGCATCGAGTTGGTCGACCGTATCCATCCCGCCGTAACGGATGGCGAAATAGCCCTTGTCGTTCTTGATCACAGGGCCGTGCGCGCTGCGATGAATTTCGCGGCGGATCGGCAAAGTGAGGGGGCCGAGCTTCACTGGCAGTGTCACCGTCCTGGTCTCAAGATCGCGCCATTCGCCGTCCAGCCGGTATTGCGTGCCCGCTTCGTTCATTTCGAGCTGGTAGACATCGGTCATGTCAGGCCGGTTGACGGTGTTGGTCCAACCGAGGTGACGGTTATGGCCGAGGAACGGGAAGGGCGATCCGGGGAAGTTCGCGCCGGTAAAGTGCCAACCCTCTTCGCTTTCGACGCTGAATTCATACCACGCGACGCCCCCGCGGAGCGGCTGATGCGAGTTTGAAATCAATGTGGTCGGTCCGCCGGACCGCTCGGGCGATACGGCCCATGCGTTCGAGCCGAGCAGCGCCGCATCCTCGCCCCATGGCAGCGGATGAGTGCCCGTATGCGCAACCTCTCCGCCAGCGTTATCCTCAACCGGATTATCGCGCGGGAAGCCGGGAATATCCGGCCCGAATTCACGGCGCAGCGGCTCGCCCGCGACCAGAGGCTGGATCACATTGGCAAGCCCATAAAAGAACGGCTGCCGCAGCACGAAGCCGGCGGCGACATCCTCGCCATCGACAGGGAATGTGTTGCCCAGCTTGATCTCGTCCGGATGATCCTTCGCATACTGGTTGAGCCCCGCGGCATAGGCTTCGAACAGCGCGCGCGTATCGTCGGGAAGCCCGTGATATTTGCGCTCCGCCGTCCCGCGCGCATCGAGCAGGTGGTAAACGTAATCGAAGGTCGCGCCTTCCTCGCCTGCAATCGCGCCATAGCGCCCGCGCGACATGGCAATGACGTCCTGCAACGTGAAGAAATCATCTTCCGAATGAGCGATGGCGACGCCGAATGCGACGTCGGCGTCGGTCTTGCCGTAGATATGCGGCACGCCGAATTCGTCGCGGATAATCTCGGCAGTGTATTGCCGTTCGGGTGGAGCGGCGGTTCTGTGCGCGAAGAACGGTTCCCAGGTGGCCAGAGCCACGAAGCCGACGATCAACGCCACCACCAAAAAGATGACGCCTCGCTTAAACCATTTCATCTACGATCTCTCCAAATCTCTCTCGCATCGATAGATGCCGCGCGGAGCGCGGATTGGCAAGCCAGCCAGCGGGGCGAGCGCTGCCCTCGCCGTCGATCAACCGCAATAGCACATCAGAGCTATCGACTATTGCGCCGCTACACCGTCTTGCGTTGGTGCGCGATTTGCCAAATCCCTGATTGTGCTTGAGACATGGCCAAGCCGCGCGGGTCCCATGCGGGAAATGCGCAACCCGCGCGCAGTGTGGAAATCAGATGAAGAATATCGTCGCCAGAAAATCGATCTTTCGGAGACCATCGCGCGGCGAGTTGGTGTTTCTCGCGGTGCTGGTTCTGCTTTTCGGTGGCACAGGCAGTGTCGGCAACAGCCTTTTGTTCGCGCCTTTCGACTGGCTTCAACAACGGACGGTGGCGCAGATCAACGAAAGACCTTACGATGGGGATGGCGTGCTCGTCTCCATTACTGAGGAGACTTTCACTACATTGGGTCGCACCCGATGGACGAGAGCAGAGCTCGCCGAGCTGCTGACAATTGTCGGCCAGGCCGACCCCACCCAAATCGTAGTCTCGCGCCAATACTTTTCAGGTGACGACCAGCGTGGCACCGATCAACTGCGGGATGCGCTTTCATCGTTGGAAACGCCGGTCTTTTGGGAAGTGAACCTTGCACCCGAAGATGTCGTTAGTCTTCGCGGCAACGTTGCCCCACCGCGTGAAAGCCTCGCAGGATCAAATTCAACCAAGCTTGATCCCTCAGTGCGCGGCCTCGTCACGCCGACGGCCATGACGCTGCGGCGGTACCCTGTGTCTGCTCCGCTAAAGGCTCCGTATACGGTTGTTACGCTCTCCGGCGATTTTCCTTCGACCGCTCAGGCGCTGTCCGATGGAGCTCCGCCACGAAGCAACGTGTTCGACATTGATCTTGCCTATGACCCTGCGACCATTCCCACAGTGGATGCGGCGGCTTTACTAAATGGTGCGGCCCAAATCGCCGATCTGCGAAATAAGCGGATCGTCATAGCCAACGCCAATAATCTCGCTCGCGACTTTTTCTCAACCCCCAATGGCGGAGCGTATACATCGCGCGGGGCCGCGACCCTTATGGGCGCGCAATCCTTGAGCCGAGGACCGCCTGTTAGAATTGGATGGGTTCCGGCATTGGTCGCCAGTATCCTTGGCGCGTTGGCTTGGGTATTTTTAGCACGGCCATGGGGGCGGTTGGCCGCCCTGACGATGCTTGTTCTCATCCTTGCGAGTACAGTGCTGCTGGAACGAGAATTGATCTTCCAGTCGACCTCCCAAGGCGTTTTTCTGATCCTTGTGCTGGCGGTTGGTAAGGTTTGGGTGCGAGGCCGTGAAGCGGTCCAAACTTATCGCAGTGCTGCCGAAACCAAGTCGCGCTTTCTTGCGCAGGCCAGCCATGACTTGCGCCAGCCGATCCATGCCATTGGATTGTTGTCCGAACGCCTGTCACAAACCGACCTGTCGACAGAACAATCCGAACTGGTGAAGAAGATATCCTGGTCGGTCGACAATGCCAGTCGGATGTTCCGCGCATTGCTTGATATCGCTGCTATTGAAAGTGGCACCTTGCAGACGGACATCGCGCCCGTGTCGATCAACGAGCTTCTGGCAGAAATCGACAGTCAGAACGCGCTCGCAGCGGAACAGGCAGGCGTTGATCTGCACCTCGTACCATCGAGCCTGATCGTGAAAACCGATCGTGTTCTCGTCGGTACCATGTTGCAGAACCTTGTCTCGAATGCGGTAAAATACGCGCCTGGCGGCAAAGTCGTTGTCGGTTGCCGCAGACGCGGCGCCCGTGTTGCGATCAACGTGGTCGATAATGGGCGTGGTATCTCTTCGGCGGAACTCAAGCACGTTGCGAAGGAGTTTTACCGGTCATCCGACAAATCAATCCTTCGCTCGGAAAACAAGGGGCTTGGACTGGCAATAGTCAATCGTCTGTCTGTGTTGCTTAAACTGAGCTTCGCGCTGAGCTCGCGAGAAGGGGAAGGGACGTCGGCGGTCATCGGAGGCTTGCTGCGCATTGACGATCCGGTCGCGTCGGATTCGAAACGCGCCGCCAAAAGACTGCCGCTCTCAGGACTGAAAGTCGCGCTTGCCGATGACGATCAGGAAACGCTCAGGTCGACCGAGAGGCTGCTGGAGCAATGGGGTTGTGATGTGACCTCTTTCGATCACTTCCCCGAAGATCACTTCGACCACGACATTCTGCTGACGGATTTCGATTTCGGTGGTGGTGATGTGCTATCTGGCAGAGCGCAGACGTTGAGAGCCATCGCAGATCGCGGCGTATGTGTGATCATCCTGTCCGGTCATCACCCGGACGCTATCCGGCATAGCCTTCCCGGCATCACCGACTTGATTCTTTCGAAGCCGCTCCGGCCTGCTGAGCTGCGCTCTGCCCTCATGTCCGCGCGGATCGGCTGATCACTTCAAATCGGAAATCTGACCGCTCCGGCACCTAGTGCAACTTAGCTAGTGCTCTCTCGATTACGATCTTGCATAGTCTTCAGGTTGGCTTCGCGCTGAGACGCAAGGCTGATACGCTGGACTAGGAGGAAAAGATGGAAGACAGCAAAAAGATTGTGGCCCTGAGCGATCGTGAAATCGCCTATGTGACCGCAGCCAGCTCTTCGGGGACTGAGCCGATCTGGTTTTGGGAAGATGACATCCCGTGGTGGGGCCCGATGGACAAACCTCAGTTTGACAATCTGTAATCCAATAAGGGGGCCGCGTTTCGCGGCCCCTTTTCTTTAGACCCCGTATTTGATCGCCATCGCCGCAGCCGCTGTCCGGGATTCCACCTTCAACTCGCGTAAAAGTGCCGATACGTGAATTCTTACGGTGAATGGCGAGATGCCGAGGTCTTTCGCGATCTGCTTGTTCGAATGCCCTTCAGCGATGCCCCGCAGCACATCGAGCTGGCGCGGGGTAAGGCGCGAAAACTGCGACACCGATGTCGCTCCTTCCAGACCTCCCGACACGCTTACATTGACAAATTCGCCTTCCATCACCGCCGCGATGCCATCGCGGATTTGATCCTGGCTGGCGGCCTTGCTGATGAAACCATCAACGCCGGTCGACATGATATGATCGGTAGAGCGGCGGTCATCCGCCATCGATATTATGACGATCGACGCGAGCGGATATTTACTCCGCAAATGCGGCACCGCCCTTTCGATGTCCATTCCTGGAAACCGCAGATCGAGCAGAAACAGCTGAGGATCGCTGCCAGCGCGCGCGACCTCGATCAGCTCGTCATATGTGCTGGCATGCTCGACCAGTATCTCGGCATCGATCTCGTTCAGGATCGTCGCGATCCCTTCACGAAAGATCGGATGATCATCCGCCACCAGCATTCTGGGCTGAGACGTCGTGTTTTGGCGCTGAACTCTCAATCCATGAAACTCCTAAGACTGGCGTGACCCTGCACCGTCCGCGCCGCGCCATCCATAGCACATACACACTAACCTTCGCGCACAGTTCATCTGCCCTAGCTCGGCGGTTCTAAGACGGACGTTCTAACCCCGAAAAGCTAGCTCGATGCGATTAGGAAAAAGCATCTAGAACACTGTATCTATTGTTTAAATTTCTCGATCAGCGAACTTTCGAACATCAGCAAACGGCTGGTAGTCCAACAAGGAGACTAGAAATGAAAAACGCAAATATGGTCGCAATTGACCTTACCGAAATCGAATGCGTGACCGGCGGTGTCGGCGGCCTTCCTTCGGAGCCGACGATCCAGGATCTGATCGATCTGGCCGACCGGGCAGACGAGGTGACGCGCTGGCGCCTGGGCATCGAAGACTGAGTCTTTAGCTGTTTCACATTCGAATGATCGGAGAACTGAAATGACCAATTCAATCAAGACCCTGAACACGCGCGAGTTCGCGCTGATCTGCGGTGGTGTGACCGAAGGACCGGATGGCAAGGGTTGCACCGATCATGACGGCCCAGGCGACCTGGGTGGTCCGGTCGATCTCGGGCCGGTTGGCCCGACAATCGAAATCGACGCGAGCATCTGATGCCAGGTTGCGCCGATGGGAACGGACTTTGCCTGCGGGTCGCAGACCGGGATCTTTCACCCGGACGGACCAATCACCCAACCTAGTCCAGGGCTGCAAGGTCCTTCTCGACTGCGCATGAGGTCGGAAATGTCAAAGCGAAACGCTTCGCCAGTTCCGACCTCTCCAAACCTCTAGCCAGCGCGGCAATCATCGTGCCGCGCATGACTGGAATTCCGAACGCGAAACCGCGCTTTCGGATGCGGGTAAACTCGCACTCAACACAACTGAACTTTGGAGAAATACTATGAAAAACTTGAATGAAGTCGAACTCGAGACTGTCGCCGGCGGCGTACCTTTCCTCGCCATGCCCGCGCTTGTCGCGGTGCTTGCACGCCCGCATCCGGAGCCGAGCGACGAGCCGGTTCCGAGCGAGAGGCCAACGTGGTGAGCGCCGCAGTGAAAGCGCTCGAGCTACGCGAAATCGCCGCTGTTTCCGGAGCTGGACGTGAAGGTTTCGACGCAGGGTACAAGGCCGCAAAAGCGCTTGGTGCCAATGAGATACAGGCTATCGCAGTCGGCGTCCTCGCGAGTGCGGCAGAGGACGCTCTGAAGGGCGAATAGCGCCCTAACAGCCTCTTCCACCAAACAATTCAGGTCAGTGGTTAGCGCGCCCGTGCTGCCACTGGCGAGGAGATTTCGGACACGCGACCATGCGTTTTCGGAGGCGGGAACACTCGTGCCGGTTACCCGCGCCGGCGAAGTGAAAGGAGAATGAACAATGTCTTGCATGAACCAAGCCGCTTTCGATCAAGTCGGCGGTATTCAGGAAATAACCTTTAACGACATCGACCTTGTCGGTGGCGCTGTTGACTGGATGGGCGTGGCCGAAGGCGTCGCTACTGCTGCGGCAGGAGCTACGGCCGTTGTGGCAGGTGCTGCTGCGACGGTTGGAACAAGCGGTCTTGCCGCCGCGCCAGGATACATCGCCATGGTCGCAGGAAGTACTGCTATGGTCTTGGGCGGTGCTCAAGTCATCGAGTCCCTGGGAAGCGATTGAGAAATTCCATGGATCACCAAATTCTCGCAGCGGCTCTAGTCTTGAGTGTCAACGCTCTCAGTTTCGGCGTCTACCTTCGCAGTAAAGTGGATATCGCAAAACTCCCTTTGTTCGTTTTCGGGATGACCACGATGATGAGCGTGCTCGCGATCGGGGTAATCGCAGCTGATTACGGGGTAGTAATGCTGGGCGCTCTAGGGGTGTTGTTGTCTCTCACGCTGTGGCGACGGTTTGGCCATCACAACAAATATGAAGGAGAAAACTCATGAAGAAGATCCAAGAACTCAGCTTCGCTGAAATCGACCAGACCGTAGGTGGAGGTGAAGGGGACAGCTACCTCGGGGGCGCTGGAAAAATCGCCGCAGGCGTCGCGATCATCGCGGCTGGCGTGGCGACTGGCGGAACCGCTCTCGTTGTCGCATCCGCCTTGGGTGGACTTGCGACGATTGCGCTAGGCGTCGACGAGGCCGCCGGTGCATTGGATGATGCGGCTGGATCGTAAGATCTAGTAGGTTGAAAGGCGCCTCTTCTACCCGAAAAGGCGCCTTTCAACCAATCTTCGGGCGGTCTGACCGATTACGCGCCCATAACCCGCACGAGCCTTTCCTCTTTATAGCTGATCCCGGATAGGTTGCAGTATAATGTCCGTTGTGCACGAAAAGTTCGAGAAATCTAACGTCACATGAATACGGCCTGACTATTTATCGAAAAAATTTCCCCATTTTTGATAAAGAGGAATCGAAAAAATATTTATGCAAGATAATGAACCAAGCGTCAGGCTTAGCAATCTAGAAGTAGGATACTAAAGTAGTGAATTATCATAAATGTGACGTTAATGTTGGTCTGAATGAACTGGACTCACTTGAAATTTATAATGTTGGTGACGCAATCGTCTGCGGCGGTGCCTGCCTGTTTGCAGTAGGCGCCGGTGCTGGTTTCGCCGCTGCTGCATTAGCAGACTACTTGAACGGTGGATTCAATGATTAAATTGCATAGGGACCAGGCAGGCGAGCTAAAGCGTGCTTTATGGTTGGCATGCGGTGTAATTGTTGGTTCTTCAATTTATTTATCTTTTCACATATAGAGTGAGTTTATTACATGCAAATTGAGATAACTTCAGAGGCTGCACAACTTTCCGAATTGTCCGCTTCCGAAATCGAACATGTTCATGGTGGCTTTGGTCCAGTCTGTTTGGGTGCCGGAGTGGTAGCCGGCGCGGCTATTTATCTTGCTACCGAGTATTTGACTTGACTCATGCTCAGCCGATGAGTGAGCGCCTAGGCAATGACATTGCTGAATTGACGATATGCGAAGTGAATCAAGTGGATGGAGGTCTGCTGTTTCTCTTGTTTAATCCGTTGACAGCTGGGGTTGCTGTTGGAGCAGGTATTTATCTTACCACTGAGTATTTGACGTAAATAGCGTGGGGATTCTGCAATTTAGAGATCTGAGTTGGCTTGGTTGACCATTATTCACCCGGAATGTCTCGATTTTTCACTAGCAGAATAATTGATGGCATCGTGCGGAAAATGAGAATTGCGTTTCCTTCGCGATGCCATCACCTACTTCAATTACGCTGTTATTCTGACTACGTTCTTGATTGAGCGATGAAGAATTGTAGTGTGACCACTCTGATCGTATCGGATCAATCGTCGCCGCTGGCGTAAGCAATGCTCAAACCCTAACTCATTTGCGCTATTCCTCTTTCCGACTGACTCCGGATAGATGGCAGCATAATGTCTGTTGTGCACGAGCGGAGGAGCATTAGCTCGCATGTCGTCGCTTTTTCGATCTGAGGTACTGACGCAAAAGAAGGATCGGCTGTCGGGCGAGGTTTCGATCGCGGTTCCGATGCCCTGGCAGCTTATTGGGTATCTGATCTTTGGCGGCGTTGTTGTCGCGATCATCTTTCTTTCGCTGGCGAGCTATTCGCGGGTCGAGACCGTCACGGGATCGGTCGTCCCGGACAAAGGGATCGCCGCGATCATCCCCACCCGCAGCGGCACCATCTCCGAAATCATGGTCGATGATGGAGACCGCGTGGATGAAGGCGATACGCTGGTCAGCATCCGCGCTGAGGAAGCCGGTGTTTCTGGGCCGTCTGCCGCCGCGCTGACGCAGCAGGCCATCGTGCAGCAGGACGCCAGCCTTGTGGCTCAACTGACCGCGTCTCAAGCCTCGGCTTCGGCGCAGCAGAGCCAGATCGCGGTGCAGGCGGCCGGGCTTCGTTCGGAAATCGACCAGCTTGCCTCACAGATTACGCTGCAGCAAAATCTAGTAAAATCGGCGCAGGACAATCTCGATCGCGCTCAGGGCGTCGCGGAGCGGGGGTTTATCAGTCAACAGGATCTTCGCGAGCGCGAGGATACGTTGCTGTCCCGCCAGCAGCAGCTTTCGCAATTGCAGCAGTCATTGACCTCGCGCCGGGCCAGTCTAGCGGAACTGAGCAATCGGACGGCGACGATCTCGGCGCAGGCGCAAAGCGATGCCGCCAATATCGCCGCGACCCGCGCGCAAGTGGCACAGCAGGCTGCTGGCAATGAAGGCGCGCGCGTCTACGCGTTGAGCGCGCCGACTGCCGGGACGGTGACGGCCCTGACCATGCGCAGCGGGCAGCGGGTAAATCCGCAAACCCAGGTGATGACGATCATTCCCGAAGGCGCAAAACTGCGCGCCGAGCTGAATGTGCCAAGTCAGGCGATCGGCTTTGTGAAAGCCGGGCAGACCGTGCGCCTGGCCATCGATGCATTTCCTTATCAACGGTTCGGCACAGTCACCGGAACCGTCCGCACCGTCGCCAGCAGCGCGCTCACCCAGACCACCGCGACCGGGACTGTCGTATCGTCCTATCCCGTCGTCGTCGAGCTCGACGAAGCCGAAATCTCTGCCTTCGGAAGGCAGGAAAAGCTGGTTCCGGGCATGAGCCTGACCGCGCGGATCGTCACCGAAGAACAATCGCTGATCGAATGGCTGTTTGAACCCCTCTTTGCTGTGCAGAAACGATAATATGGAACTGGATCTTGGTTTTCTGACCCGCAGCCGGGTGCGGTTGGTGCGGCAAACGGAAGTGGCGGAATGCGGGCTGGCCAGCCTGACGATGGTGGCCAACTACCATGGTTTCGACATTGACCTCGGCACGATGCGGCGGCGCTATTCTCCGTCCCTTCGTGGGGCGCCATTGCGGGCACTGATCAATCTGGCCGACCAGATTGGGCTGACCCCGCGCGCAGTCAAACTGCCGCTGGAAGAGCTAGGCAATCTGCACCTGCCGGCGGTCCTCCACTGGGATTTGAACCACTATGTTGTGATCGAGGCGGTGAAGGGCGGCAAGGCGCTGATCCATAACCCCGATGGCCGCTCCATCTGGATGCCGCTGTCCGAAGTGTCGGATCACTTCACCGGCGTCGCGCTGGAATTGCGGCCGAGCAACGATTTCGATCGGCAATCTTTGCGTGAAAAACTGCGAATGTCGCAGTTGTGGCAGAGCATGACCGGGCTGAAGCGGGCGCTCGTGCAAGTGCTCCTGCTCAGCATCGTGCTTCAGGCCTTCGTGCTCGCCTCGCCGTATTACATACAGATCGCGATCGACAACGCGCTGCCTGCGCTCGATAACGATTTGCTGACGGTGCTCGCGCTCGGCTTTGGCCTGTTTACCCTCATCAATGTGATCGCCAGCCTGCTGCGATCCTTCGTGTTGCTCAATGCGGGAACGAGCGTCGGGTATGGGCTTGCAACCAACATCGCGCGGCGATTGTTCCGCCTGCCGATCGAATGGTTCGAGAAGCGGCATACAGGCGATATCCTGTCGCGGTTCCAATCGATCCTGCCGATCCAGAACCTGCTCACCCAGGGGGCGGTCGCGGCATTGGTCGACGGCGTGATGGCGCTCTTCACACTGGCGGTGATGTTCTATTACAGCGCGCTGCTGGCGTTCATCGCGATCATCGCGTTCCTGCTTTACGGGGTGGCGCGGTTTGTCAGCTTCTCGTTCCAGCGTGAGGCGCAGGAAGCCTCGATCATCACGGCGGGCAAAGAGCAGACAACCATGATCGAAACGCTGCGCGGTATGGTGACGCTGCGGCTGTTCGGTCGCGAGACTTTGCGCCATGCGCTGTGGCAGACGCGCCTTACTGATTCCGTCAACGCCAACATTCGGCTTTCGCGCATCAACATCTGGCAAACGACCGCTAACCTGCTGATCTTCGGTATCGAGAATATCGTGACGATCTGGCTGGCGGTGGGCTTTGTGATTGAAGGCGCCGGGTTCAGCGTCGGCATGGTGTTCGCCTACATCGCGTACAAGAACCAGTTCATCACCAAATCAGCCGCGCTGATCGATCAGGCGATCCAGTTCAAGATGCTTGGCCTGCACCTTGAGCGCCTGTCGGACATCGCGCTGTCGGACGAGGATCGCAGCTTCCTGATCGGCCCCGACGCCGCGACCGAGCTGGTAGGCAAGATTGAGCTGCGCGATATCCATTACCGCTACTCGCCCAGCGATCCGATGGTCTTGAGCGGCGTCAATCTGACTGTCGAGGCAGGGGACCATGTCGCGATCACCGGCCCGTCCGGCGGGGGCAAGTCTACGCTGCTAAAGATCATGCTCGGCCTGGTCGAGCCTGAGGCTGGAGAGGTTTTGATCGACGGCATTCCGCTGCACCGGTTCGGCTACAAGAGCTTCCACCGCCAGATCGCCGCCGTGTTGCAGGAAGACAGCCTGTTCGCAGGTTCTCTGGCTGATAACATCGCGTTGTTCGATGATGAGGTCGATATGCAGCGAGTGTTGGCAGCAGCGGTGGCCGCGTCGATCCATGACGACATCGCACAAATGCCGATGCAGTACGAAACATTGATCGGCGATATGGGATCGACCTTGTCGGGTGGGCAGAAACAACGCGTACTGCTGGCCCGCGCTTTGTACCGGCAACCCAAGATTCTGCTGATGGATGAAGGCACCGCGCATCTGGATGCTCAGCACGAGGCCGCTGTCAATTCGGCGATCGCGGAGATGGGGATCACCCGGATCATCATCGCGCACCGACAAGAAACGATCGCCGCAGCGGACCGTACTCTCATCATGACGGGCGGAGAAATCCACGCAGGATCGACCAACTGACCGGGGAGCTCTTGCCCTTGTTAGCGCGTGGTCGGGGTGATGGATTGTAGAAATCGCAACAGACCTTAAGTCCGTATGGAAAGCTCAGGCGATGCTTCTGTGTCGAAATCTGGACAAGAGGGCTTGTGTGGTAATTATACAACACTATGTCATGCGGGTAACACGATGAGGGGTCTCTAGATGAATCTCGAAAAATTCACCGATCGCGCCAAGGGTTTCCTGCAAAGCGCGCAAACCGTTGCGATCCGCATGAGCCATCAGCGGATCACGCCGCTGCATTTGCTGAAAGCACTGCTCGAAGACGAAGAGGGCATGGCCGCTGGCCTGATCCAGCGCGCAGGTGGCGAAGCGACGCTGGCCGTGAGCGCGGTTGACGCCGCGCTTGGCAAGATCCCCGTGGTCACAGGTGGCGGGGCGCAACAGACGCCGGGCCTCGACAACGACGCGGTCCGGGTGCTTGATCAGGCGGAAACCATCGCCGAGAAAGCGGGCGATTCCTATGTGACCGTCGAAATGCTGCTAGTCGCGCTGGCGCTTGCTCCGGGAGCCACCGGCGAAGCGATGAAAGCCGCCAGCGTCACTCCGCAAAGCCTCAATTCCGCGATCGATCAGCTGCGGGGCGGTCGCAAGGCCGACAGTGCCAATGCCGAAAGCGCTTACGATGCGATGGAGAAGTTCGCCCGCGACCTGACGCAGGCGGCGCGCGACGGGAAGCTCGATCCGGTCATCGGTCGCGACGAGGAAATCAGGCGCACGATCCAGATCCTCGCCCGGCGGACCAAGAACAACCCCGCCATGATTGGTGAGCCGGGCACGGGTAAGACCGCGATTGCCGAAGGGCTCGCCCTGCGGATCGCCAATGGCGACGTGCCCGACAGCCTGAAGGGCCGCACATTGATGAGCCTCGATATGGGCTCGCTGATCGCTGGTGCGAAATATCGCGGTGAGTTCGAAGAGCGGCTGAAATCGGTGCTCGACGAGGTCAAGAACGCCGATGGACAGATCATCCTGTTCATCGACGAGATGCACACGCTGATCGGAGCCGGGGCGAGCGAAGGCTCTATGGATGCCTCCAACCTGCTGAAACCGGCGCTTTCCCGCGGGGAGCTGCACTGTATCGGTGCGACGACGCTCGACGAATACCAAAAGTATGTCGAGAAAGACCCGGCGCTTCAGCGGCGGTTCCAGCCGGTCTATATCGAAGAGCCGAGCGTCCCCGATACGATCAGCATCCTGCGCGGGATCAAGGACAAGTATGAACTGCACCATGGCGTGCGGATCACCGACACCGCGATTGTTGCGGCGGCGAAGCTTTCCGACCGCTATATCCAGAACCGCTTTCTGCCGGACAAGGCGATCGACCTGATGGACGAGGCCGCGAGCCGCATCCGCATGGAAGTCGAATCCAAGCCCGAGGAAATCGACGAACTTGATCGCCGGATTATTCAGCTCAAGATCGAGGAATCCGCGCTTGAGAAAGAGGATGATTCCGCCTCCCGCGACCGCCTGAAGGCTTTGCGCGAGGAACTGGCGAACCTCGAACAGGAAAGCTCTGCGCTGACGACGCGCTGGCAGAATGAGCGCGACAAGATCGAAGCCGAGGGCAAGATCAAGGAAGAGCTGGACCATGCGCGGCTGGAGCTGGAGCAGGCGCAGCGCGAAGGTGACCTCGCCAAGGCCGGGGAGCTGTCTTACGGCACCATTCCCGATCTGGAAAAGCGGCTCGAAGCGGCCGAAGAACTGAGCGACGATGCATTGCTGCGCGAGGAGGTGACCGAAGAAGATATCGCTGGTGTGGTCGCCCGCTGGACCGGCATCCCGATGGAGCGGATGATGGAAGGCGAGCGTGAAAAGCTGCTCGAAATGGAAGACATCATCGGCAAGCGGGTGATCGGGCAGAGCGATGCGATCGAAGCGGTGTCGAAAGCCGTTCGCCGCGCGCGCGCTGGCCTGCAAGACCCGAACCGTCCGCTGGGCAGCTTCCTGTTCCTCGGCCCGACCGGCGTCGGCAAGACCGAGCTGACCAAAGCACTCGCCGAATTCCTGTTCGACGATGATCAGGCGATGGTCCGCATCGACATGAGCGAATTCATGGAGAAGCATTCGGTCGCCCGGCTGATCGGCGCGCCTCCGGGCTATGTCGGCTATGATGAGGGCGGGGTGCTGACCGAAAGCGTGCGCCGCCGCCCGTATCAGGTGGTGCTATTCGACGAAGTAGAAAAGGCACACAGCGATGTGTTCAATGTGCTGTTGCAGGTGCTCGACGATGGGCGGCTGACCGACGGGCAGGGCAGGGTGGTCGATTTCTCGAACACGCTGATTATCCTGACATCGAACCTCGGGAGCCAGTTCCTCTCGAACCTGGGTGACGATCAGAAGGTCGCCGATGTCGAGGATCAGGTGATGGATGTGGTGCGCGGACATTTCCGCCCCGAATTCCTCAACCGGCTGGATGAGATCATCCTGTTCCACCGCCTCGCGATGGAGCACATGGCTCCGATCGTCGCGATCCAGGTCAAGCGGGTTCAGAAACTGCTCGACGATCGCAAGATCACGCTCGACCTGACCGACGCAGCTCTGCGCTGGCTGGGACGGGTCGGCTATGACCCTGTCTATGGCGCGCGTCCGCTAAAGCGTGCGGTGCAGCGTTATCTGCAGGATCCGCTGGCCGAAATGCTGCTCGAAGGGACGCTGACGGATGGCGCTACGCTGAAGGTCGATGAGGGTGATGGCGAGCTGTCGATGACTGTTGCAACCGGTTAGACTCGCTCTCGCTTTTTGAGCGCTGAACTTTCAGTCACTGCTCCAACAAAAAAGGCCCCGGTTTCCCGGGGCCTTTCTTTTTTCGTTAGTCAATTCAATCAGAAATTGAAGTTAGCACCCGCGTACAGGAAGCGGCCGAAGTTATCGAAGGCACCGCTACCCGCTCCCGTGCCAGTGAGGCCGAGTGGCGGAAGAGTATCGAGCAGGTTATCTACACCGACATAGAACGAGAAGTTCGCATCTTCGGGTTCAAAGTCGAGGCGGAAGCTGTGATAGAACGTTTCCGGATACTGCGATGGGAACGAGAAGTCCGGGTTTTCCGGATCACGCCCTTGCAGACTGTTGAACGTCTCAAACGAGTTCACGAACGTCTCGCCGATGTAACGCATGTTGTACGTCACTCGTGGTAGACCGAAGTCCAGACCGACGATCAGGCTACCTGAGAATTCCGGATCGCCGAGCTCATTAAGAGCCTGGTTGATGAAATCCGGATCATCAATGTCGGTGAAATTGTCCCGTTCGATCACGTAAGCGAGCAAGCCACGCACCGTGAGTTCCACTCCGCCAAGATCGCGAGCATAGTTCAGGTCAACATCGATACCCGATGTGATCTGGTTCGCGAAGTTGAACGGACCTGAGATGAACGAGGTATCATCTGGACCAACCGGCAAGTTGATGGTTGTCCCGCCGAGTTGACGATCATTCTGCCCTGCAAACGTTCCGTCAGCGCGACGGAAAATTGCTGCGCAGAACTGATTGTCGATGCCCGACGGACTGTCGTAGCACTGGTTGATAATCGTCTGAGGCAGGAGCGAGAAGATCACATTCTCGATCTCGATGTTGTAGTAGTCTACCGAAAGCGACAAGCCCGGAATGAATGACGGCTGGAAGATAAATCCAGCGGTAAAGCTGTCCGAAACCTCTGCGTCGAGGTTCGGGTTGCTTCCATTCAGACCACGAATGCCCGAAGCAGGGATGTTCGTGAATGGCTCCGCAATACCACCAACGGTAACCGTGGTCGGAACGCCGTCTGCAGCGCAGTTTGCGGTCCGGTTAGGGTTGTCGTTGATGAAGCGCTGATCGCATGGGTCGACCAGACCATTAAGGAATGTCTGGCTCGGCTCAGCAAACAAGTCGCTCTGCGTCGGAATACGAACAGACCGGGCGTAGCTGCCGCGGAAGCGAATGCTCTCGTGGGGCGACCAGATAATCCCGGCGTTGTAAGTCGAAGTCGTGCCGACGTTACCGATGTTGTAATCGGAAAGACGGAAAGCGCCTTCAAGCGACAGCTCTTCGAAGAACGGAGTGTCCGAGATGATTGGAACACGAAGCTCGCCATACGCTTCATAAACTTCAAGGTTAGGCGGATCGAAAATCGGAATTGCGTTGAGGAAGGTGGCACCGGAACGGGTCACCTCATCAAACGCCGAAAACGCAGTTTCTTCGCGATATTCACCACCAAGTGCGAACTGAACCGGGCCACCGGGAAGCTCAAAGAAGTCTGACGTGTCGCCTGATACGAAAGCGGTAACCTGAAACTGTTCGGCTTCCTGTTCACGGCTTGACTGAACGACGAAGTAGTCGAGCGCTGCGGCCGACGGCGAGCCGTTACCAAAGAGGTTGACCGGCACACAAGCAGGATCATCGTTATCGGGATCGGTGTCTGCGTTGATGCCGCAAACGATATTACCTCCAGTGTCGAGAACTGCGTTACGAGCATTGGCGAAGTTCGCAGTCAGGACGTTGCCTTCGGTCTGATAGAACGTTTCCAAACGTCCATAGTTGAAGGCGACTTCATAGGTCCAATCGTCGTTGAAAGTACCATCGAAACCGGCAACGACCCGATAAATCTCGCGATCGTGGTTCTCACCACGTCCGCCGAAATCAACGTTAAAGCGGAATGCAGCGAAGCCACCGGTTACGCCCGCGTCGGTCAGCGTTTGGCGTGCCTGATCGGTCAGGAACGGGTTGTCGATCGAGAACGGGTTGAAGTTAAAGGTCGGCTGCCCCTCCTGAATCGCATCAATGCGCACGTATTTAGCCTCGATGAAGGGACGGAAAGCTTCCGACACTTCGTAGCTGGCGAGGATGTTAACGATGCCACGCTCAAGTTCAGGCGCGAGTTGGCCAGTCAGGCGGAGAGTCGAGCCGAGGCCGCCAACAGCGTTGCCCGAACCCACAGTCCGCAGATCCTGAAGAACAGGGTTGACGATCAGATTACCACCGGGCTGGAACACAAAGGTCTGGCCGAGCGGGTTACCCGTTGGGCCAAGCTCTCCCGTACACGAAAACGGGATCGGATCAGTCGAACCGGCAGCCGGGAGACCCGGGCAGGTAGCGGTAAAGAGACCGCCTTCCGAAATGTTGTTGTTACGGATGCCGCGCAGGAAAACGCGGTCAGGAACGCCATTGCCGCCAGCCGGCTCGCCGATGGTGTTTTCGACCAGCTGGAGCTGGTTACGACCGCTGAATGCACCGGAAATTACGTCTCGGTCGGTGTTGAAGATTGCACGTTGGCGGCTGTATTCACCAGCAATCGCAATATTGCCGCGACCATCGGAAAAGTTCTTACCAGCAGTCAGCGAAGCGAAAATGGTTCCGCGTTCGCCCGTGTCCGTCAAACCACCTTGAACATTGCCTTCGATACCCTCGAAGTCACGCTTCGTAATGAAGTTCACGACACCGGCGACCGCGTCAGCGCCGTAGATCGCGCTGTTACCACCAGTTGTGATATCGATCCGTTCGAGGAGGGAGTTGGGGATAGTGTTGATGTCAACACTGGTTGGCACGCCGGGCTGCGACGTAATGTGGCGGCGACCGTTGACCAGCACGAGTGTGCGGTTCGTGCCAAGACCGCGAAGGTCAAGCAGGTTCAAACCAGCGGTGCCGATGAATCGTGTCGAGTTCGACTGGCTGAAGGTCGAACGCAGCGAAGGGAGATCGTTAAGCGCGTCACCCAGGTTGATTTCACCGGTCGACTGAATTTCGTCGAGCGACAGCGACACGATCGGGCTCGTGCTCTGTTGGTTCGGACGCTGAATGCGAGAACCGGTAACGGTGATGATGTTACCTTCTGATTCGGCAGCCCCATCGTCGGCGATGCTGTCATCGGCGACGTTGGCATCTTCTGCGACCTCGGTATCCTGTGCCCAGGTCGGCGTTGACGCAAGCGCCAAGCCAACAGCCAAAGAGCCGGCACTAAGCCGGAGTTGTGTGGAAATTCTCATTTGGTTTCATACCCCTATGAATCGTGCAACCCTATGCACGTGTACTGCGACTTGCACATTCTAAGTGGAATGACCGCACCGCTAGCCTTCGCGGTGACGCCTATCCATTTTTGCGCAACAGGCCGTAATAATCGAAAAACACCCGCTCCTCCGGCGGATGGAATTCAACCGAGTCCCTATCACTACAGGTAGAGCGGTTCGTTCTCCGATTGAAAGCGATACGGAGCCGGAAACGAAATTGCCGCAGCGGTTGTTTCAGTTTTGCAACACTTGTGTCGCCTGGTTTTCACTCGCTTCGCGTATCGTCCAGACCGGCATCCTGAAGCTAGTGAACCGTATGTTTGAGCAGTTCGCAGCCGGGGGCTGTTGACTGGATAAAGAAAAAGCCGCGATCCGAAGACCGCGGCTTTCCTTGTTCGCGTGCTGATCGTTAGGATCAGAAGCGGAAGTTAATCCCCGCAAAGAACTGACGACCAGTGTCGTACACGGTCGGGTAGGTGTTCCCGTTGCCGAGCGGTGGTCCACCTGCAGCTGCAATAGGCGGGTTCTCGTTTAGGATGTTGTTGACGCCCAACCGCAGGGTAACCTCGTCAGTCGCACTATAGATGAATGCGAGGTCGAAGTAGTGCACCGCCTGCAGATTGTTGTCGATCTGCGGCGCCAGCACTGCGGCGTCTGGGAAAGCATCCACCGAAGAGAAGTGACGCCACGTCAGCGTTGTGTCGAGATTGAAGTTAGACTGCCAGGTGGCGGCGATGCGGTGACGATATTCCGAGTTCACCGGGTTCAGGCAGGCGTTGTCCGAGAACCCAGCGCATTCGACGATCGGAGCATCCGGGAATGGTGCGAAGTCGAAGTCATCGAGGAAGGTCGCAGCGTAGAGGATGTTCAACCCACCAAGGCTACCGATATCGGTGTTGTAGGTGACCTGTACATCGAAACCCGACGTGCTGAGTTCAGCAATGTTGATGTTCGTCTGGTTGAAGCCCGTACCTGCGAAGCCTGATGCCAGCGTACCACCAGGTCCGCGGGTGATCAGGTCACAGAAGAGCGGATCGCCCGATTCCAAGCAATTGTCCAGCGAGAGCTGAGCCGCGATGCCTGCATTGATGAAATCTTCGACTTCGATGTCGAAGTAATCAACCGTGATCTGCAAACCAGGAGCGAAGCTTGGCTCGAACACGACGCCAAAAGTATACGTATCCGAACTCTCGGGAATGAGGTCGGGGTTACCGCTGGTGATCGACTGGGTCTGACCAGAAATCACATCGAGGATGTTGCCGAACTGGGCTTCTGTGACACCAGTGTTGGCGCACTGCTCGAACGTGGCGGTCGGTGCAGATGTGGCACATGGATCGAAGATCGTGTCACCATCGGCGTTCGTACCGGAGTTGAGGTTTGGCAGGTTAGTGCCAACGCCAGTGAACAGTTCGATCACATTCGGAGCACGCACCGAGCGTTGGAACTGGCCGCGGAAGCGAATGTCCTCGACCGGAGCCCAAACCAGCTGAATGCCGAAAGAATCGGTGCTGAAGCTGCCGGTCGTTCCGTTGCCATCGGTGCTGTAGTCCGAATAGCGATACTGACCCGAAAGCGTCAGTTCCTCAAAGAACGGACGATCGGTTACGAGCGGAACCTGAAGTTCGGCGAACACTTCATAGACATCGATCGAACCAGCTACTGGCAGCGTCGGGCCACCAACGCCGGTGAAACCACCGCCAGGAACCTGGCTGATTTCGTCAGGAATCCGCTCAAGCGTGTCTTCGCGATACTCAACACCAACCAGGAACGCGATCCCCTCTTCGGAGAACGGCGAACTGAAGCCATACTCGCCAAGGTCGGCCTGTACGTTTGCACCGGCAACCAACTGAGTCGTTTCACCGGTGACGATTCCGACGCCCTGGATGAAGTCAAGCTGATCCTGAGTGATCAGAGTGCCGCCATCCGCGGTCCGCTGGAATGGGTTGTAAGGCACACATCCGCCCGCAGGGTTTGTGCAGACAACGTTGCCCGTACCATCGTCAACCGCAAGAAACGCTTGCTGAAGGTTGGCGACGATAAAGTCATTGGTCGAAATCGAGGTGTCAGACGTCTCGGAGTACTGGCCGAAGACTTCGTAAGACCAAACGCCATCACCAAAGTCTCCGCGCAGGCCGCTGACGATCCGGAATGCAGAGTTCTCCAGTCGTGAGTTACGCGGACCGCCTTCGACGTTACGGTGCGTGGCCGTTGCCGATGGGATCAGTGTCCCGTTGGCGATATCGTCCGCCGTACAGCCGTACAAAGACGCGAGATCAAGACCGGGCGTGCCCTGGATGAAGGGGTTGTCGCAATTGATCGTAAACGCGCCGAATGATGCGGTCGGCGCAATCTGCGCGTCGGAGATGTTGTCGGTGTAGGAGAGGTCCGCGAAAATCTCGACGTTGTCGCTGATCTCGTAATGACCTCTCGCGTAGATTGAGAAGCGTTCGGATGGGCGCTGGAAGAAGTTCTGAGCACCAAAGTTGAACGTTTCAGCCGGGCCGCCCTGAAACGGCGTAATGGTTCCGTCGAGCTGTTGGAAAGCCGCATTGATCGGATCACCGTCATCATCGAGGATCAATGAAGGAGCGAGGCCCAAATTGTTGAAAAAGGCACGGAAGTTGGCCGAGCCTACACAACCTACGCCTTCAAAGGCCGTCGCACTGGTCGATGAACCAAGCGTACATGCGGAGAATGAGCGATCTGCCTGAACAACCGATTCACGACGTTCATAGTTGGCAAAGAGGGTAACGTTACCGCGTCCATCGGCAGTGTTGGCGCCGATAATGCCGGTAAAGCTGTATTCCTCACCATCGGTCGTAGAGCCCGGGATTGGCTGCTGCGCACCTTCTAGAACGTTGTCGAAGAAGTCGATGCCGTTGCCATGCTGCTGAAAACCGCCCTGGATGTCGAGCTCAACGCCTTCAAAATCGCGCTTGAGCACGAAGTTTGCGACACCAGCAACAGCATCCGAACCATACACAGCCGAAGCACCGCCGGTCAGGACGTCAATACGCTCGATCAACTGGGCTGGGATCAAGTCAAGGTTTGCGGCTGAAGCGCCCGCTGCGGAACTACCATAGGGTAGACGGCGGCCATCGATCAGCGTGAGAGTACGGGTCGAGCCGAGACCGCGAAGGTCGAGTGTGGCTGTACCCGTGGCCGAGTTCGAAACTTCGCCGGCTTGTCCTGCGAAAATCTGCGGCAGCTGGTTGACGATGTCCTCAATCCGGACGGTGCCCTGCGACTTGATCAACTCCGATGAGACACTCAGCACCGGGTTCGCTGCTTGAAGATTGGGGTTCACATTGAGACGCGAGCCGGTGACAAGAATCTGATTGTCTTCGGTGGTTTCTGCATCATCACCATCCGAGGTGATGTCAGCGTCCTGCGCGAAGGCCGGAGCCGACGACAGAACCAGGCCAACCGCCAGTGATCCGGCGCTCAGTCGGAGCTGCTTGGAAAATTTCATATGGTTTCTACCCTCATGCCTGATGTCTTCCACTAGGGGGCGAAAGACATTCCAATTGCGAAGCCCTATTAACCCTCCCGGGCTGTCGATACTCCGCCATTCATTCGGCGACGGTCGGAGACGACAAGCGCGCAAGAAAATTGCGCAGGCCGTTTCCTCCCATTACCTGTTTGTCGGATTAGGCCTCTTGGGATGCAATGGAAAAGCGATTACATGCGTTTTCGCTAAATTGAGGTCATGGTGTAACACTGACGCAACACTCGGGAATCGCCCAGATTAACCATGGAAAGCCAAGAATTTCCGCCAACGCTTGAAATCGAACTGTCGTAGCCGGTAACACGTCCGGGATGGCTGGTCTGGCATATTCGCCGCACCGCTTATCCGGGAGAACAGGCGATGCGATCGAGAGTTTTGGGGATTTCAGGGAGGCTTGGCACTTTGTGCGTGGCTGCCGCGTTGGCGACCCCGGCGGCGGCCCAAACCGATCCGGACGCTGAGTTGAAGACGCCCGAGATGATCAACCAGATGTTCGAATGCCGCAATATTGAAGAGCCCGACGCACGGCTCGCTTGCTTCGACCGGGAAGTAGGTAAGGTCTATGAGGCTCAGGAATCGCAGGAAATCGTGATTGCCGAGCGTACGGAAGTCGATGAGGCGAAACGCGGCTTGTTCGGTCTGAAATTACCCGACATCAAGCTGTTCGGCGGTGGCGAAGAAGACACTATCAATGAAATTACTGCTACGCTGACCCGAGCAGACCGGCAGGGGAACGGTCGCTATGTCTTCGAACTGGAAAACGGCGCACGCTGGGTGGAAACGGAGAGTCCTCCGGGTTTTCGCCGATACAAGGCGGGCGATACGATTGTGATCGAGCGCGCCGCGCTGGGCAGCTTCAAAGCCAAGGTCAATGGCAAGCGCGCCGTGCGTGTGCGGCGGATCAACTGACGGGGCGGGGCCGTGGGGCAGGCACGGATCGCGGGGGTGTATCTGCGGTGCTATGTATATCCTTGATCGAACAACGTGGTACCAGGAGCCAAGCATAAGTAGCCTTGCCTCTGGCGACCAAACCAATCCGTATACGGCTCGCACTTTGCACGCTTGATTTGACCATTGATTTGGCCATTGATTTGGAACGCACGCTCCCATAGGCGAGTGGCAAATAGCAACGTTTACGTAAACGAGAGGATCACCCGCCATGTCCAGTTCTGGGGCCACAGCCTATATAGTCGATGCAGTCCGTACAGCAGGAGGACGCCGCGGCGGTCGTCTCGCTGGAGTTCACCCGGTCGATCTTCTCGCGAAAAGCCTCGACGCGGTCGTGGAGCGCAGCGGGATCGATCCCAAGGCTGTCGATGACGTGGTGACCGGCTGCGTCAGTCAGGTCGGCGAGCAGGCCGGGCAGATCGGTCGTATGGGCGTGCTGGCTTCAAAGCTTTTGCCACAATCCACCCCCGCCGTTTCGATCGATCGCCAGTGCGGTTCCTCGCAGCAGGCGATCCAGTTTGCAGCACAAGCCGTGATGAGCGGCACGCAGGACGTTGTCATCGCCAGCGGTGTCGAAAGCATGACCCGCGTGCCGATGGGCACGAATATGACGCTGCACATGAAGGAAGGGCTGGGCAATTACATGTCGCCGGGCGTCATGGAAAAGTATCCGAACGTCCAGTTCAGCCAGTTCATGGGCGCGCAGATGATCGCCGATAAACACGATTTCTCTAAAGAGCAGCTCGATGAGTTCGCGCTTGAAAGTCACAAGCGTGCGATCGCCGCGACCGAAGCGGGCGCATTTGAGAGCGAGATCGTTCCGGTCGAGATCGAGACGCCCGAGGGCACGGAGATGCACACCGTCGATGAAGGCATTCGTTTCGATGCAACGCTGGAAGGGATTGCTGGCGTCAAACTGCTTGCGCCCGATGGCAAGATCACTGCCGCGTCTGCGAGCCAGATTTGCGACGGTTCCTCAGCGGTGATGGTCGTCAGCGAAGACGCATTGAAGCGCCACAATCTCACCCCGATGGCGCGCATCCACAACCTGACTGTGACGGCTGGCGATCCGGTCATCATGCTCGAAGAGCCGCTGTTCGCGACCGACCGTGCGCTGGAGCGGGCCGGAATGACAATCGCCGATATCGACCTGTACGAGGTGAACGAAGCCTTCGCCCCAGTGCCGCTCGCATGGCTCAAGCACACCGGCGCAGACCCGGACAAGCTCAACGTCCATGGCGGCGCGATTGCGCTTGGCCACCCGCTCGGCGCATCTGGCACCAAGCTGATGGCGACTTTGGTTCACGCATTGAAGCGTCATGGCAAGAAATACGGCCTGCAAACGATGTGCGAAGGTGGCGGTGTCGCCAACGTCACGATTATTGAGAGCGTTTGAAATCTGGCGTCGTCCCGGACTTGATACGGGATCGATTGCCATAAGCAACCACACAAAATTGACCGATCCCGGACCAAGTCCGGGATGACGTATCCTAGGAGAGAATAATGGAAGTATCTGCAAACACCCCCGCCGTCGTCACTGGTGGCGCGTCCGGCCTCGGCGCGGCAACCGCTCGCGCATTGGCTGCCAAGGGGGCGAAGGTCGCCATCTTCGACATGAACGAAGAAAAGGGCGAGGCTATGGCTGCCGAGATCGGCGGCATCTTCTGCAAGGTCAACGTGACCAGCGATGAAGATGTCGATGCCGGGTTTGCCAAAGCACGTGAGGCGCACGGCCAGGAGCGCATCCTCGTCAACTGCGCCGGTATCGGCAACGCGATCAAGACCGCCAGCCGCGACAAGCAATCGGGCGAGATCAAGCACTTCCCGATAAGCGCATTCGACTTCGTCATTCAGGTCAACCTGATCGGCACCTTCCGCTGCATCGCTAAATCAGCAGCCGGCATGATGACGCTCGATCCGATCAATGACGACGGCGCGCGTGGCGCGATGGTCAACACCGCATCGGTCGCCGCCGAAGACGGTCAGATGGGTCAGGCCGCTTACTCCGCATCCAAGGGCGGCGTTGTCGGCATGACCTTGCCGATCGCGCGCGACCTGATGCGCGAAGGCATTCGTGTGAACACCATTCTGCCGGGCATCTTCGAAACTCCGCTGATGAACGCAGCCCCGCCACAAGTGAAGGAAGCGCTGGCCGCATCGGTCCCGTTCCCGAAGCGTCTGGGCATGCCGGAAGAATACGCCAAGCTGGCAATGACGATGATCGAAACCGGCTATTTCAACGGCGAGGACGTGCGCCTCGACGGTGCAATCCGCATGGCACCGCGGTAAACTGATAAGATTGTCGCCGCCCGAGCCTGACGTACGGGCGGCGACAATCGGACAGGTGCGTGCCAGCGGGTGAGCTCCAAGCGGCCGCCTCTGAGTTCTCGCTGACCGAAATCCGGGCTGACGCGGTCATCGCGATGGTCGCCGGGTATCGGTCCAGATGACTGCGCACATCCAGCCTTGCGATCTGCGCACCAATCAGGGACAAGTCATTGGTCGGCCTCGCTTCGTTGGCCGATGTTCTTTCTGAAGGGCGCCAAGTCGATGAGCGATGATTCTGTATGGGCAATCGGTAAGCGACACGACCAAGAGACGCGTTTCCGACCGGTTTCATTGGTCCAGAAGATTGCCATACTCTTCTGCGCGATTTCGGTCCTGTCGGCGTGCGTGCCGGAAGCGATTGCGACCGAGGCCGACCATGAGAACCCACCGCAGGAGCCGATGGCTCTGGCTCGTCCCATGTCGCCCATCGTGGTCGATGGTGATCTAGATGATTGGCCGGACGGAATGGAGCGCTTCGCTATCTCCTCGGTCCTGGAGAAAGGGCCGCAGGGCGCGGTTGTCGACAAGGCCGAGTTCCAGATCGGCTATTCGTCCGATGCTCGATCCATCTATATGATCATTCGCGTCCACGACGATGAACATGTCGAAGACTCTGCCGCAAACGGATTGAGCGACGAGCAGGATCAACTGCTGCTCTATCTCGACAAGGCGCATGACCCAAAGGGAAGCGGTGCGATCGTTCTGGGGATGAACGCTCTTTATCAGGAGTTCGACGATACCAGCACAAGCTGGGACCCCAATGCCCGCCAGCCCGATGGCGAGGATATTCAGGCCGCTGTCCGACGGCACGATGACCAGACGATCTACGAGATCGCTCTCTCCTTCGACGATGCGGTCGAAGCGGGGAACGCCATCGGTCTCGATTTCATGATCTATGATGCCGACAGCCCCGAACCGCAGGACAGCGTCGCGCGCGCATCGTGGCGGGACACCGATGGAAAGATCAATGTTCCGTTCAAACTGGGTCATGTTTTTCTGGTTGGGGAGAGTGCCCGGACAGGCTCCGTCAACGGCCAACTGGTCTGGGCCGAAGAGGATATTGGCGGGCCGATCAACATGATCCGAGTTGCATCGACCGAGCATGATCAATCGTGGGTCAGACAACCGGTGGGCGAGGATGGTCGGTATCGCCTGAACCTGCCCGAAGGCACGTATCGTGTCACGCCTGAATGGGGCATCTACAATGGCGGAGATATCAAGCACAAAGTGATCGACGAGGGGGTCGAAATAGTTGTCTCGCCGGAAAGCCAGATCACAGCGCCGGATCTGGCTGTGCGGGTTGCCGAGCCGCTCGATATGCTACCGGCTCAGGGCATCCTGCTGAAACAGGAAGCGGATCGATACGCGCAGATTGATGCGTTTATCGACGCACATATGCGCCACTTTGACATCCCCGGGGCGTCGCTCGCGATTATCGAGAACGGTGCTCTCACCTACCATCGGACTTATGGGGTGAGTAACACGTTCAGCGGAGACGCGGTCACCGGCGACACGATCTTCGAAGCCGCTTCGATCACTAAGCCCGTATTCGCATTTGCTGTCCTGCGGCTGGCCGAGCGCGGCGTGATTGATCTCGACCGGCCGCTCCACACCTATCTGCCGTTTGACGAAATCGCCGATGATGACCGTTCAAAGCTGATGACGGCACGGCACGTTCTCAGCCATCAGACCGGTCTGCCGAACTGGCGTTCGGGCAAGCTGGAAATGCTGTCTGCACCCGGAACCGGCTTTGGCTATTCGGGCGAGGGGTTTCAGTACCTTCAGCGCGTCGTCGAGCATGTCACCGGAAGGGACATGGCAGACATCCTTGAGGAAGAAGTTCTGCAACCGCTTAGACTTGAGAATACGTATTTCGCCAAAAGCGACCGTCTCTTTGGCCTGGTCGCTCATGGGCATGACGATCACTATCCGCACAAGGTCTCGCTGCCGAACAAGACGGGCGCAGCGTGGAGCATGCACACGGAAGCGAAGTCGTTTTCCCGCTTTGCCGAGGCTCTCATGGCCAGGGAAGGGCTGAAGCCTGCCACATACGCCGACATGCTGAAGCGACACACGGTCACCGACAAGTATGAAACCGTCGGAGGTGACGATTGGAAGAGCTATTTCGGTCTTGGTATTCACATGGAGGACACGCCGTTCGGGCTCGCCATCGGTCATGGCGGAAACAATGGCGACTTCAAATGCGAGATGAAATTGTACACCGACCTTGGTGTCGGCTTCATCCTCTTCACCAATGGAAATACAGGCGATCAGCTGGCAGGTGCTGCGCTCGAGCAATTCCTGATCACAGGCGATGTCGACGTGATGTAGCGAGGGGGTGATTGGCGAGACGTCACAGCTGCGTTTCCACTCCAGCCCATCGCTACGAAATGGTTCGAAACCGGCTATTTCAATGGTGAAGACGTGCGCCTCGATGGTGCGATCCGCATGGCTCGAGCGTAAGCAGCCTTTCAGGTCCAACCAATCAAAAGCCCCGCGGCGATGCTTTCGCTGCGGGGCTTCTTCGTGTCGAGTGAGTAGCAGGCGTCAGTTTAGAGGCCCTGACCACCGGAAATCTCGATCCGTTCGCCCGACATCCAGCGCATATCGCTCGACAGGATCGCTGCGACCGCATCGCCGATCTCCTGCGGCAATCCCGGACGACCAAGGGCAGTCATCGCGGAAACATGCGCGTTGACTTCCGGGTTGTCGCGCACCGCGCCTCCGCCAAAGTCGGTTTCGATTGCTCCGGGTGCAATGGTGTTCACGCGGATGCCGCGCTCGCCCAGTTCCTTGGCTGCGTAGCGCGCCATGACTTCTACGGCGCCCTTCATCGCGGCATAGGCCCCGTATCCGGGGAGGGCGAAGCGGGCGAGACCGGTGGAGAGTAACAGCACCCGTCCTCCATCGGTGAGCAGCGGGAGGGCGGCCTGTGTCAGTGCAAGCGGGGCGCGAACGTGAAGCCGGTACATCGCGTCGAGATCGGCTAGGTCCGTGTCGGCGATTGGCGCATAATGCGCAGCGCCTGCATTGTTGACCAGCGCGTCGATTGTCTCGCTTCCGATATCGGAGAGGGCTTCGCGAACCTTGGCGATAAATTCGCCTGGATCTGTTTCTTCGGCATCGAATGGCAGCATGATCGCGCGGCCACCGCGTTCGCTGACTTCCTGTGCAACCGTCTCGGCCTCTGCTGCGCGGCTGCGATAGGTGCCGATCACGTTCCAACCGTTTGCGGAAAGAGCGAGCGCCATGGCGCGTCCGAGCCCGCGGCTCGCCCCCGTGATGAGCGCAGTCTTGCCTGCATCGTTATGTGCGTCGTTGCGTGCTGTCGGGGCTGCGTTCGTTGGGTTGGTCATCGTTCTTCTCCTTTTCAAAAAGCCAGTCTCGCTGGCGACGAAAAGAGAAATGGCAGTTTCAACATGATGATCGTAGACACATTATCTACATCTGTTAAATGCATATAATGCACGAACTAACCGCGCCCGATCAGATATTCATCCGCGTAGTGGAAGCGGGCAGCCTGCGCGCGGTCGCTGAAGAGATGGGCGTCGATCCATCATCGGTCAGTCGGAAGGTCTCTGCGCTGGAGGACCGCTTGCAAGCCAAGCTGCTCCGCCGATCGACCAAGCGCAGCGTGCCCACCGAAGCCGGTCTGCGCTATTGCGAAGGCGTCCGGCGTCTTCTAGACGAGCGGGCCGCGCTTGAAGCAGATGTGGCTGGGCTGATCGATGAACCGCGTGGACGCCTGCGGATCGGCGCACCCGTCGATTTCGGAGCGCGCTTTGTTGCCCCGGTCATCGCAGATCTGATGCGCGATGCGCCCGATCTTGATGTCGAGCTGGTCCTAGGCAGCGGGTTCGATGACCTGACGCAGGGCGGGCTCGACGCAGTTGTGCGGATCGGCACGCTCACCGATTCCAGCCTCGTTGCGCGAAAAGTTGCGGTCGTGCCGAGGGTGATCGTGGGAGCGGCATCCTATTTCGAAAAGCACGGCATGCCGGCGACCCCCGCCGATCTGTCCGACCATCCCTTCGTTTTTTATAAGGGAGGGCAGCGCCGGCTCGCGCTCGATCTGCAATGTAATGGCCGGAAGAAGCGTGCCGAAGCGACGGGGCGGGTGGCGGCGAACAGCGTAACCGCCATTCGCCAACTCGTTCTGGGTGGCGCAGGACTGCATCACGGGCCGCTTTGGGCGCTTGAAGAAGATATCGCGGCGGGACGGGTGCTGATCGCTTTGCCGGATTGGCATACGCCCGCCTTCCCGGTTCATGTGGTCCGACTGGCATCAAGCTATGTCCCGGCGAAAGTGAGGGAGTTCTCTGACCGTTTCGCGGCGGCGATGGCGAATGAAAGCACGCTTAAGCGCCAGTGATGAAACGCCTCTCGCCCTTTCCTACACCACCAATCGCCTACCAAAAAAGGTGATGAGAATGTCCCCATTATCTTCTTATTCTCCAGCGAAATCGGGAGCATCGGGGGCGGGGAGGTTTTCATCTCTTGGACAGTGTCTCATGTGTCTCCTACAGCGCCGGATAAGGGAGATACGACCATGACCGATTACACCCAGATACTCGTCGACAAGGCCGATGGCATCGCGACGATCACGCTCAATCGCCCGGACAAGATGAACGCCTACACCCGTACCATGGGTGCCGAGATCATCGCGGCGATGGACGACATTGACGCTGATGATGCGGTGCGCGCCGTGATCTTCACTGGCAGCGGTGATCGCGCGTTTTGCGCAGGCGCTGATCTGACACCGGAAGGCGGAGGGCAGGTGTTCTCCGATCCGACGCAGGTCGATGACCTTTCCGATGAGCGCGTGCGAGACGGAGGAGGGCTGCTGACGCTGCGCCTGTTCGAAAGCACAAAACCGCTTATCTCTGCCTGCAACGGGGTCGCCGTTGGCGTAGGCGCGACGATGCAGCTGGCGATGGATATCCGGCTGGCGAGCGACACGGCGCGCTATGGTTTTGTGTTTGCCCGGCGCGGGATCGTGCCAGAGGCGGCGTCGAGCTGGTTTCTGCCGCGCATCGTCGGCATCAGCCAGGCACTCGAATGGTGTTACTCCGGCCGCGTGTTCGACGCCTCTGAAGCGAAAGTGGGCGGGCTGGTGCGATCGATCCATGCGCCCGGTGACCTCGTGCCCGCAGCCCAGGAACTCGCGAGTGAAATCGCGGAAAACACCTCGGCCATTTCGGTGGCGATGACGCGGGCGATGATGTGGCGGTTGATGAGCGCCGATCATCCGATGGAAGCGCACAAGATCGATAGCCGCGCGATCTATCGCTTGTCGCGCGGAGCCGATGCCAAAGAGGGGATCGCCAGCTTCCTTGACAAGCGCAAGCCGGTCTACCCCGGTAAAGTCAGCGAAGACATGCCGGATTTCTATCCGTGGTGGGAAAAAGCCACTTACGAGTGACGCGTGCAGCGTGGGGGGTCTTGCAAACCGAGATGGTTTCATGGGAAACCACTTCGATGAGCAACAGCGGGAATAGTACGAAAGCGGCGGGCAAAAGTGCGGGCAAGGGCTATCTCGCCGGTTTCCTGCCTTACCAGCTGTCCGTTGCGTCGAACGCGGTCAGCAGTCTGATTTCAGAGCGGTATCGCAAGCGGTTCGCGCTCAAGATTCCTGAATGGCGGATTATCGCGATGCTGGGCGACAGCGGTGCGCTGACCCAGCGGGCGCTGACGGCGGCGACGCTGATGGACAAGGTTGCGGTCAATCGCGCGTGCAAGGTGCTGGAGGATCGCGGGCTGGTCGCGCGCGCGCCAAACCAGCGCGATGGCCGTTCGCATTTGCTTGAGCTTACCGATGATGGCCGGGCGATCCATCAGGAGGTGATGCCCTTGGCGCTCGCGACCGAGCATGATCTGTTCGAAGGTTTCAGCGCCGAAGAACAGACGCAGTTTCGCGCATTGCTGGAGCGGATGCGAGCACGAGCAGGCGAACTCGCCGAGAGCTAAATCCCCCGCAAAAGCAAAACGCGCGACCAGCCGGGTGTTAGGCCCTGGCCAGCCGCGCGTTCTTTTCCTCACCTTGGTAGTGTGCCCCGTCCAAGGTGAAAAAGTGTAGTCTGCCTTAGTCGCTTAGCAGTGCATCGTTGATCGAACAGGCCGCTGGGCCAAGGATAACGATGAACAGAACCGGCAGAATGAACAGGATCAGCGGAACGGTCATGATTGCCGGCAGACGGGCGGCCTTTTCTTCGGCGCGCATCATCCGCTCGTTACGGAATTCGGCCGACAGCACACGCAAGGCGCTGGCGAGCGGCGTACCGTAACGCTCGGTCTGGACCATCGTCGTCACCACGCCTTTGACCGCTTCGAGATTGACGCGATAGGCCAGGTTGTCGAATGCCTGCTTACGCTCATTGAGGAACGACAGCTCAATCGCGGTCAGCGCAAATTCGTCACCCAGTTCCGGATATGCCCGACCCAGTTCCTTGGCGACGCGGTTGAACGCGGCATCCACGGTCAGACCGGCTTCGGCGCAGATCACCAGCAAGTCCAGCGCATCTGGCAGACCTTTCTGGATTTCGACCGTGCGCTTGGCCGCCTTGTTGCTGAGGAACAGTTCTGGCCCCTTATAGCCTGCAAACAGCAGGCCAGCGGTGGCACCGAGCCTTGTCATCGGTCCCCAATCGGGGAAGAAGTTCACCACATAGATCATGGTGACGCCGATGACTCCGAAGATGACGGGCAGGATCGCGCGCAGGCCGATGATGACGACCGCGAGTTCCTTGTTGCGGTAGCCGGCATGGGCGAGCTTTTGCTGGACGGCTTCGATCTGGCTCTCTTGGAGAACCTTCATCTTGCCCAGCTGATCCTTCACCCTGTCGGTGGTGTCGGATTTGCGCACGAGGCTCGCGCGCTTTTTCGTCGCGCCGGTGATGATACCGGCTTTCAGCTGTTCGCGGCGCTCATTAAGCGATTGCACGCGCTTGGCCATCGGATCGCGGATGGTGATCGCGGTGTAGATCGCGAAACACACGGCGAAGGCTGCAAGGCCTGCCAGGACCGTGCCGACGACGACAAGGTCAAAGCCAAGGAGCGTGGGTCCGGGGGGTTGTACAGTCATGACTTTTCTCCGTCCCGGCTTAGATTTCGAAGCTGACCATTTTGGCCATGATGAACACGCCAATGCCCATCCAGGTGAGGCCGCCAAGCCCCGTGACAATCAGGCGATCATCAGTGAAGAACCCGCCGATATAGCTGGGGTTGATCCACCAGATCATCGCGAAGACGATGAATGGCAGTGCCCCGACGATATACGCGGACGCTTTCGATTCCGAACTCATCGCCTTGATCTTGAGCTTCATCTGGCCGCGCTTGCGCAGCACGTCGGCAAGGTTCGACAGCGTCTCTGCCAGGTTACCACCGGTCTCGCGCTGGATCGCCAGAGTGATGCAGAAGAAGTTGAATTCCGGAATGCCAAGGCGATCGGCGGTTTCCTGGAGCGAGTCCTCCATCGTCTTACCGATCTTGATACGCTCCACGATGCCTTTGAATTCGATACCGACCGGGCCGGGCACTTCCTGTGCCACGACGCCCAGCGTTTCTGTCACCGGCAGGCCTGAACGCAGGCCGCGAACCAGCAATTCGATCGCATCGGGGAACTTGTTGTTGAAGTCGTTGGTGCGCTTTTTGATGAAAAAGCCGACGACCATGTGCGGGATGCCTGCACCGACCAGCAGACCGACGCCGAGCGCCAGCATCAATGCGCTTGACTGGATATAGATGAGCACAGCGATGACCAGGGCGATACCCAGCGAGGTGTAAGCGTATTGCGAGACCGTCCAGGGCTTGCCTGTCCGATCAAGGCGCATTTCCAGCGCTTCCAACCGTGAGCTGGACCCTGCGACCTTGTGCGCTTTCGGTTTGCGCGCGGCGATCGCCTTTTTGAACTGCGATTCAACCTTCGCGTCCGTGCTTTCCGAATGCCGGTGACGCAGCGTTTCAATTCGGCGCTTTTGCGCCTTTCCTGCGCCCGAGCTGTCGAACAGAAGGTACAGCGCGACCAGCGCGGCAAAGATCACTATCGTGATAACTAAGGTCTGGATGATATCCATGTGCGGTGGTCCTGCCTGTAAATTGTCCTGCGTGCCGAGTTCGTGTCGCGGGAGGAGGCGAGGGCCGCGATTGAACGCGCCGCTCGCCCACTCTCGAAACCCTTATTCAGCCGGTTCCGCCTCGGTCTTGTCCTTCTTCGCCAGCAGCGACTTCAGATCGAAACCGCCAAGCAGCGATTTCTTCTCTTGGGTCACCGAAGCGAGATCTTCTTCACTTGCGCCCATCACGCGCTCTGCGATCTGCTTGATCGCAGCGGTCGCCTTGCTTGAGTTGTTCGCTTCGACGAAGACTTGGCCAAGTTTGGCAGCGTTGGACGCAGCCTTGATGTCGTAAGGCACAACGAAGTCGATCTTGCGTTCGATCGAAGCTTCGAAATCGGCCTTGCTGATCTCTGCCATATTGGCCTGGACCTTGTTGGCGACGATCATCGGATGAGCGTGCGCTGCATTGGCCTTGAGCCATGACAGGATGCGGATCGTGTCGCGAGCCGAAGCCAGCGTCAGTTCGCATCCGACAACCACCAGATTCACATCTGCGAGCAGGTGCGGGAAATTGATCAGCATATTGCGCGGAAGATCGATGACGGTCATTTCGAACGCTTGGCGGAACTCTTCCTCCAGTTGGACGAAGGCCGCACCATCGGTCATCAGCGGCTGGCTGATTGGAGCTTCCGCCGACAGGATCGACAGATTGTCATTGGCGCGGATCATCGCCCGCTCAATGAACAGACCGTCGATACGGCTGGGATTGTCGATCGCGTCGGTCAGGCCGCGGCCCGGTTCGAGATCGAGCGCCAGCGCGCCGGTGCCGAAATGAACATCCAGATCGAGCAGGGCGGTCGGAGCATCGTGCTGCTGGCTGAACAGCCATGCAAGCGACGTTGCCAGTGTCGAGGCACCAACCCCGCCACGTGTTCCGACCACTGCGGTCGAGATGTGACGCTTGACCGCTTCGCCTTCGCCCGCCTTGGGCGAGGTGAACACAGCGAGCGCTGCGTTGAGCGAATCGTGCACCGCTTGAGCCGAAAGTGGCTTGAGCAGATAATCGTGAATGCCGCTCGAAAGCAGATCGCGATAGAGACGCACATCGTTGACCTGCCCGATGGCGATAACCACCGTGCCCGGCTCGCAGACTTCTGCCAGCGCGTTGATATCGTTCAGCGGATCGCCGCTTTCCGACAGGTCGACCACGAGGATCGCCGGGCTGGCGCTGACTGACAGCGACTGGATCGCATTGCGCAGGCCGCCTTTGTTGCACTTTTCCGGCTGCCAGCCCATCTCGATGACTACCGGACGCAGAACGTCCAGAGCGTTGTCATCGCAGATATAGGCTGCGAACGGATCACGGTTTCCGGGTAGTCCGGATTTCCAGGGCGCGTTCATCTTAGTTTCCTCCCGCGTCAGCGTTCTGCAGACCAGCCGCACCGGTCGGCTCAGTCTCACGATATGTCGTGATCGCTTTGTTCGATGTGGCTATGACGGTTTCACCTGAACCGGTTTTGCCTTGGAGCAAATCTTCAGGGTCGGCGACCATCGCGGCCATGTTGCTATTGACGGCGCAACCATATCCGGGGCTTGTTGCATTCAGATAGTTGCTGTCCGCCTGCGCGGACCAATCCGGGCATCCCGGAACCGAAGCAGTCGAGCGGGTGATGACCACTCGGGCCTGGCCCGGATTAACAAAACCCTCTGTCGTCGGAGCGGTTTCGCCAACGATCAGACCATAGCGTCCAGCCAATTCGTTAACGGCTTCGGTGACGGCCGGATTGCTCGACGGATCATCAACCGTGATGCGGTCGCCGTAAGCGAGTTCCATCGTTTCGAACCATCCGTTAAGGCGCTGCTTCTCCGAGATGGGAAGGCCACCGCCATTGGTCTGTACGTCGAACGTGTAGTTCGTACGTTCGATCACTGGCTGCTTTTCGCTGTAAAGCGATGTGTTGGTCGGCATTCCGGCACAACCCGCGACCGCGAGGCCAAGCGAGAGGGCGATAGCGCCAGACAGCTTGCTGTATTTTGCAAAGGTCATCGTATTCACCTTTCTCGATTAGAGGCTGAAGCCAGGAGCGGCGGCATCTGCCTGACGGTCCTTCTTGCGGCGTTTCTTGTCCGTCCGACGCTCGGTCGGAGCGTTGTTGGGAACGATTGCCGCTGGATCGGCGCTGCTGACGTCGGGTGAGGGTGCTTCACCATCACCAGCCGCAGTCGGACCAGGGCGTTGTTCGCCGGATTTGCCCGAATTGTTCTGATAGGTGATCAGCTGTTCGAATTCGTTGGCCGAATGATAGCCATCGGTCGGCAGCTTGATGTCGCTCGCGTTCACCGGCTTGACCAGGAATGGAGTGACGATGATCACGAGTTCTGTTTCGCCTTTGTTATAAGAACGCGAGCGGAACAGGTTGCCAAGGATCGGCACGTCACCAAGACCTGGGGCCTTGTCCAGTGCGTTCTGTGAGTTGTTGCTCAACAGACCTGCGATCATGAAGCTCTGGCCAGAGCCAAGCTCGATGGTCGTTTCAGTGCGGCGAATCGTAAGACCCGGCACCTGGAAACCGTTAAGCGTAACCGCGCCTTGGCTCGAGAGTTCGGAAACTTCCGGGCGAACCCTGAGGGAAATGCGGCCATTGGCCAGAACGGTCGGCGTATAGGACAGGCTGACCCCGAAATCGCGATATTCGATAGCGACGTTGCCAAGGCCCTGGCTGATCGGGATCGGGAATTCGCCCCCGGCGAGGAATGTGGCGGTTTCACCCGAAAGCGCGGTCAGGTTGGGCTGTGACAAGGTCGTCACGAGGCCCAGACGTTCGGTGACGTCGAGCGCACCGAGCACGTCGAGACCGAACAGCCGCCCGAGGCCTGCGAGTGTTGTCCCGCCGTTGCTGTCCACAGCAGTGCCCGGGACAGTAACGTCTTGAAAAAGAGCGGCACCGGTGGTCGGATCCACTGCTTGAGTACCATCCGGGCGGAGAAGCGGTATCCTTCCAGTAAGCGACGGGCTTGTAACACCATTGCCCCCAGCGAGCGGACCATCGAATTGGATGCCGCCATTGGTGAAATTGCGACCGGTGCCCACTACGCCGCGAAACCCACCTGTCCCTGCATCGAACGTAGTGACGTTGCCGTTAATTTCGCGCACCAAGCTACGGCTGACTTCAGCGAACTTCACTTGCAGGTTTACCTGCAGCGGGGTCGCAGTCTTCAGGCGGGTAATGACGTTGGTATCATCGCCGAGAAATGCCTGGACGAGACGCTCAGCCTCGGCGGCGTCTTCGGGTGCACCGACGGTACCTGTCAACAGCACCGTGTTGGTGCCCATCGTCGCAATACCGATTTCGGCACCCGGCATAGCCAATTCCAGCATCTGATCGATGCTGTCGATGTTCGAGCCGACGCGGACGTTGGCCGACCAGATCACGGTACCTGCAGCATTGCTGGCATAGATCGTGGTCTCACCACCTGAGCGTCCGAAGACGTAAAGCTGGCGCTGCGATTTCACCTGAACGTCGGCGACGCCTTCGTTGGCGACGAATACGTCGGCCATCGAGCCAGGCACTGTGACGAGTTCACCGCGGCCGATCGACAGGACGATGTCCTGGGCCGGGCTGGCGACTTGCTGAGCTGTTGCCGTCGTAGCTGGCATGGCAGCAAGCGGTGCGGCAGCAATGCTTGCCAGCAGCAGTTTTGCATTAAGGCGTTTCATGGTCTGGCCCCCCGTGGGTTTCCAATTGTCCGCTTTCGCGGTTCGCAAACGTCGTGTGATCTTGATATTCATCCTGGCCCCCTCAGCGGATCTCAACCGCGCCGGTCGCACCGCCTGGCTGTTGCACCAGGTTGCGGGTGCTGTTGGCGCCGGATACCGGCACCTCGGTCGTGGCTTTGCCGCGGGTTACCCGCACACTCGGGCCGGTGTTGACCGGAGCGCCGCCGCGTGTGGCGGAAACGCCTGGCGAGGCAGCCCTGGTGTTCGCGCCGCCGCTTTGTGGCGGGACTGATTTGCGCTGGAAGCGTGAGACGTCTCCACCGGTTGCGAAAGTCGAACCCTTGTCAATCGGACGGCCCATTGCCGCGCGCAGGAAGCGTTCTTCTTCTTCAGGTGTCGCGTCGTCAGGGATGCTGAGATCCCCCGATGCGATGGCGCGTTCGAGTTCGGCCTGGTTGTCCGCGATCGAGCGCAGGACGAGGCTGATCGTGCCGATCGTTTGAGCCACAGCGACCTTCTCGGCGATCTTCGGCGTCACTTCGATCGTAACGGTGCGGAAGGCGCG
Source organism: Pseudomonadota bacterium (assembly GCA_039033835.1). GTDB lineage: Bacteria > Pseudomonadota > Alphaproteobacteria > Sphingomonadales > Sphingomonadaceae > Erythrobacter. The sequence goes on along the minus strand of JBCCBW010000008.1, from coordinate 26,416 downwards.
GACTTCGGTCTTGCCAGTGGTTTCGTTTTTAACAGCTTCGGTCGACTGGTCGGTCGCGAGGACGCGCAGATTGCGCATCACCGTCTCGGCCGCCTTCAAGTCTGCGCCTTCGCCCGAGATCGTCTGGGTCAGGACCATATCGACCCGGTCGCCCGGGAAAATAAATCCGCCCACACCGGTGCGTGCCGAAACAGGAACGGTAACAGCGCGCATGCCTGCGCCAAGCGCGGCAGCAAGGAACCCGCGATCGCCAGGGCTGACGAGCGAGCCTTGCGTTACAGGCTCACCGGCGGTGATCTGATGACGCACGACAGTGCCGAGCAGTTGATTGATGTCGGATTCGCCATCGATGAAATAGGCGTCCTGAACGAGCTCGTCCGGCCATTGCTGATAACCCATCGCATCAGCCGTGATGATCGTGCCCGCAGGCAACGCACGGTTGGCAACGAGTACCTTTGGCCCGACGGGCGCAGCCGCCTCGGCCTCGGGCGCGGCGGCCCCTGCGAACATTGTCCGAGCTGCAAAGGCGGTGCCGACCGCAATGATCAGCGCTCCCAGCAGCAGAACCAGCTTCTTCCTATCCATGGCTAATCAAGCCCCCTTGTGTCGGCCCTAAATTGGTTATCGGGCAGGTATGGTTGCGATGCGTACGTCCGAACTGGTTAAAATCAGGTTCATCCGAAGCTTGCGGTGCGAGCTGCATCAGGAAAATAATTTGCGGCGAGCACCCACAGGCCCCCGAAAGCGATCGCCACTCCGTAAGGAATCGCGAGCCGTTCTTTCTGGTTCATGAGGAAGTGCCAGCCGCCCATCACGATGGTTAGCAGACCGCCGGCGAGCGCCATGATGATGATCAGTTGGAGAAAGGCGAGCGGTTCGATCCACAGCGCGAGTGCGGTCAACAGCTTCACGTCGCCGCCGCCCATCATGTTCAGCGCGAACAGGCCGCACAGAACGCCGAATGCAAGCAACGCAACGCCAAGCTGCATGGCAACGTCCGGCCACAGGTCGAGCCCGCTGGTCCACCAAAACACCGGTGCGCCCAGCGCAACGGCGATGTTGAGCCAATTGTCGATCTGGCGTCGACGAATGTCGGTGAACGCGGCAAAGACCAGTGCAATTGCCAAGGCAATAAGCAGCCCGTAGTGAAGATACTCAGTAGACATCTGGCCCCCAAAGGTTTCCGTCCGGACGATCCGTTCGGTCCTCTTGAGGGTCTTGCTACAGGGTATGGCTTACCAAAAAGTAACCAACACCAGCGGTTAGATATTAGGCAAGAGAGCAAACGTGTAATGAGCGGTAACGCGGTGATCGACGAACCCATTGACCGCAGGGCCATTCCCGCAGCTGCGACAGAGACGATCTGGGAAGCCGAAGATGGCCACAAACTGCGCCGGATCGACTGGCCTGAGGCTGCTGACCCCCGCGGATCGATCCTGTTTCTTCCGGGACGAGGCGACAATTACGAAAAATATCTGGAGAGCCTGGAAGAATGGCACCGCGCTGGCTGGCGTGTGACCGGTGCCGATTGGCGCGGACAGGCCGGGTCCGGACGGCTTGGTAAAGATGAAGTCACCGGGCACATCGATGATTTTGCGACCTGGATCGATGATCTGGCGCATCTGTGGGACGCTTGGACCGCCGATACACCCGGGCCGCATGTGCTCGCCGCGCACTCGATGGGTGGGCATCTGGCGGTGCGCGCTCTGATAGAAAAGCGGGTCGATCCGATCGCTGTGGTGCTGAGCGCCCCGATGTTGGGCATGAACGGGCCGCCGCTGCCGCTCCCGATGCTGCATGGGGTGGCGGGAATCATGACGATGGTGGGTGACCGCACCCGTCAGGCCTGGAAATGGTCCGAGAAGCCGGGTGAGTTGCCTGCGGCCCGTGCGAACCTTCTGACCCACGATCCGGACCGGTACGCAGACGAAAGCTGGTGGCGTGATCATCGTCCTGAACTGGTGATGGGCCCGGCAAGCTGGGGCTGGGTCGAGCGGGCCTATGCTTCGTGGCGACTGCTTGAGGCACCGGGCGCCATGGAAGCGGTCAATACGCCGGTGCTGATCGTATCGACCACGTCTGACAAGCTGGTAAGCCATGCCGCGAACAAGCGGGCAGCTGAGCGCCTGCCGCATGGCGAGTTGGTCGCGTTCGGCGAGGAAGCTCATCACGAGATATTGCGCGAAGTTGACGCGGTGCGTGACCGGGCGATGGCTGCGATCGCCGAATTCCTCGACCGCACCGCACCCAAAACCGCCGCCTGATGTCAAAGAGTGTCTACGATTTCGCCGTGATCGGTGCCGGGATGGCAGGCGCGAGTATCGCCGCCGAGCTCGCTCCGCATGCGCGGGTGCTTGTGCTCGAAGCCGAAGATGCGCCGGGGTACCATTCGACCGGACGCTCGGCTGCGTTCTGGGAAGAGTGCTATGGCGGGCCGGGGATAGTGCCGCTCACGCTCGCTTCGGGCACTTACCTGCGCGAGCATGGCTTTCTGCGAGGACGCGGAGCGCTCTATCTTGGTCGTGAGCGCGACAAGGCCGAGATCGACGGCTTTGTCGAACGCTTCGCTGGCACCGGCGTCACGATTGAACGGCTTGGACGCGAAGGTGTGGCTGCGAGAATACCGCATGTCCGCGACGAATGGTGCGATGCGATCTGGGAGCCAGCCTGTGCCGATATCGATGTTGCCGGGCTGCATCAGCATTATCTCAAGGCATTCAAGCACGGCGGGGCGGAGCTCATCTGCCGGGCACGAGTCGCTGATTTCAGCCACGATAACGGCATCTGGCAGATCACCATCGAAGCGGGCGGGACATTCAGTGCAGCGACGGTGATCAACGCGGCTGGCGCATGGGCCGACCCAGTCGCTCGGCTCGCAGGTGCCAAACCGCTTGGCATCGATCCCAAGCGGCGCACCGTTGCGCAATTGCGCGTCAGCCCTGGAGCCCCTGCCGACCTGCCGCTGGTGCTCGACATCAATGGCGGCTTCTATTTCAAGTCCGACAATGGCCGATTGTGGCTAAGCCCGCATGACGAAGTTCCGACCGCCCCGTGTGATGCCGCGCCGGAAGAAATCGACGTGGCGCTCGCCATCGATCGATTTCAGCAGGTGACCGACTGGCAGATCGAGCATGTCGAACGGCGCTGGGCGGGCCTTCGAAGTTTCGCCCCCGACCGCCTGCCGGTCTATGGCCCCGATCCGCTGGTCGATGGGTTCTTCTGGTTTGCGGGGCAGGGCGGGTTCGGCATCCAGACCGCGCCAGCTGCGGCACGACTGGCTTCGCAAATCGCGCTGGGAAGCGGTTCAGACGCGATCACGGAAAAGATCGATCGCACCGCTTATGCACCCGACAGATTTTACACGGTTTTGGCAGCGCAGAGCGGCTAGCCAACGCTTGCGCAATCTGTATGCTGACCGCCGAGTATCTGGCTCGAATATAAGGGGAGAAAACCTTTGGCTCACAAGTTTGAAATCTACAAAGACAAGAAGGGCGAATTCCGCGTCCGCTTCAAATACAATTCCGAGATCATGTTCTCGACCGAAGGTTATTCGAGCAAGACTAGCGCCAAGAACGCGATCGAATCGATTCAAAAGAACGGCCCCGGTGCCGAGATCGAAGACAACAGCTAGGCTTCAGGCTCAGCTGAATAAGCATGCGGGCGTGTCGGTGACGGCGCGCCCGTTTTGCGTTTCGATTCGGGCGTCAGACTTCTTCGTCTTCGCCAAGCGCGGCTCGATCGGCCTCTGCGCTCGCGAGCTGATCCACTCGTTCGTTTTCGGGATGGCCATTGTGACCCTTTACCCAATGCCATTCGACCTCGTGCTTCGCTGAAACGTCGATCAGTTCATGCCACAGGTCGGCATTGCGCACGGGTTTCTTGCTGGCGTTGACCCAGCCGCGCCGTTGCCAGCCCTCGACCCACTTGGTCATACCATCGAGCACATATTTGCTGTCCGAATAGAGGTCGACCGCACATGGCTCGATCAAGGCCGACAATCCCTTGATCGCTGCCATCAGCTCCATCCGGTTGTTGGTGGTGTCGGGGTCGCCGCCAGACAGCTCTTTTTCGTGCTTGCCCAAACGCAGCAACACGCCCCACCCACCGGGACCAGGGTTGCCTTTGCAGGAGCCATCGGTGAAAATCTCTACGCGTTTCATGACTTAGGTATTTTGCCTAGAATCGCGATTTACGCAAACAGCTTTGCGCCGTGTTCGTCATAAAACCGCCAGCGGGCGACGAATTGCATCGGGTCTTTGCGGGTGACGAGCGCGTCATCGGGGGTGTCGAGCCAGTCTTCGGCGCGGCTTGCGACGAATCGCAGGCACGCACCTTTGGCGATGTCGGCAAACAGGGCGCGCTCGGCTGACTCCAAGGATCGGATCGATTCGTAACCCTGGAGGATCGCCGCGCCGCATCTGCGATCGTAGGAATTGGTATCGGCGGCAAAGCTCCATGCGGCGTGTGTCACGGCAAGGTCGAGCGTCATGCAATCGGTGCAGGCGAAGTAGAAATCGATCAACCCGGTAACTCGATCGCCCAGCATCAGGACATTGTCGGGAAAAAGGTCGGCATGGACATTGGTGCGCGGGAGCGCCGACAGGTCCAGCGCCGCCGCAGCGCGAGCCGGTTCGAGCATTGCAGGCAAGTCGGGATGGATCGAGGCGAGGCCGTGCTCGCCGCATTGCTCCAGCACTGCGAGGTTGTCGGCAAAGCCCATCGTGTTGGCGCGAGTTCGATCAAAGTCGCCACTGGCCAGATGCATGCGCGCGAGAACTTGGCCAACTGCGCGGGCTTGAACGGGGGTGGGCTGGGTCGGGGAGATGCCGGGCAGAAATTCGATCAACGCAACTGCCTTGCCATCGATCATGCGAAACGCAGCGCCATCACGGTCGTGGATCGTTCGCGGCACCGGGCAATCGCGTTCCGCCAGATGATCGAGCAGACCTAGAAAATAGGGCAGATCCGCAAGCTCGATCCGCCGTTCATACATGGTCAGGATGAAGCGGGCGGGGCTGCTATCCGCGCTGCCGGTCGTCTCGATCAGCCAGTTGGAATTGGAAACGCCTTCGGCAATGCCCTTGGCCGAGACCAGATCGCCGACATCGTAATGAGCGATCAACTCGCCCAATTCTTCTGCGCCAAGATGCGTATAGACCGCCATTACCGGGGCAGCGTGTTATTCGGTCAGCTGGCGCGGCAGTTTGAAGACCATCTTCTCTTCGGCAGCGGTGATGGTGCGTTCCTTGATCGGACGCAGCTTTGCCAGCTCCACCACCACTTCGCGCACCAACACTTCGGGGGCAGAAGCGCCAGCGGTAAGCCCCATGGTTTCTACGCCATCCAGCCAGACTGGATCAATCTCGTCCGCCCGCTGGATCAGTTTTGCCGGTGTGCCCAGCCGCTCGGCCACTTCGACCAGCCGCAGCGAGTTGGACGAATTGGGCGCACCGACAACCAGCACGAGATCACAATCGCGCGCCAGTTCCTTGACCGCCGCCTGGCGGTTGGACGTCGCGTAGCAAATGTCCTCTGCCTTGGGACCGCGAATATTGGGATAGCGCCATTCGAGCGCGCTGATGACTTCGGCGGTGTCATCGACCGAAAGGGTCGTCTGAGTGAGGTATGCGAGAGGTTCGTCACTATCGAAAGGCAGCTTGTCCACGTCTTCGATGGTTTCGACCAGAGTCATCTGGCCCGGTTCGACCTGGCCCATCGTACCGATCACTTCCGGGTGACCTTCGTGCCCGATAAAGATGATGTGCCGCCCCTTCTCGAGCTGGCGTTCCGCTTGCCGGTGCACCTTGGAAACCAGCGGGCAGGTCGCATCGAGATAGACCATGTTGCGCCGTTCGGCCTCTGCGGGAACAGCCTTGGGCACTCCATGCGCGCTGAACACGACCGGCGCGTCGCCGGGCACTTCGTCCAGTTCCTTGACGAAAATCGCGCCTTTGGCCTTCAGCCCCTCGACGACATATTTGTTGTGGACGATTTCGTGCCGGACATAGACCGGGGCACCGTACCGTTCGAGCGACTTTTCGACGATTTCGATCGCCCGATCCACTCCGGCGCAGAAACCGCGCGGTGCGGCTATCAGCAGGTTGAGCGGTGGCTGTTCAGCGGTCGGCGATTCGCCGGATGCGGCGTCTGACGTGGGAAAGGGCGCGTTCATACTGCCCCCTCTAGCGCTTTGCGGCGCGTATCGCTAGGGCGGGACGCATGCGCTGAAACAGGCGCTGGATCGAATATTGAGGACGGTTTTTTTCATGACGTTTCGTACACGTGTCCTGCCCATTGTCGCCTTGGCCGCTGGTCTGGCCGGATGTGCCGGGGAAGGTGATCTGGTGGTCGATCAAGGTGTCGGCATCACCGCCGTTCTCTCGTCATGCCCTGCTGTCGGCATCCCTGACTACACCGGCGACGTGACCATGTTCCGTGCAGCGGACACGCCCACGCTAGGCAATCTCGACGTGTCCGCCGCCATGACCAATCTGCGCTCAACCTGTGATGACAGCGGCGAAAAGGTCTACAGCGAAGCGAGCTTCGATGTGCACGCACGCCGCGCCGACGTGCGCGGCGCTCGCACCGTCACGCTTCCGTATTTCGTAACGGTGCTCCAAGGTGGCAGCGCGGTCGTGACGAAGCGGATCGGGCAGGTAACCCTGAATTTCGCCGATGGTCAGGAGCGTGCAAGCACGAGCGCCAAGGCCGGGTCTTTCGTCGATCGCGCAGCATCCTCGTTGCCCGAAGACATCCGCGAACGCATCACGCGCAAGCGACGAGCAGGCGATCCCGAAGCCGCTCTGGATCCGCTGGCCGCACCCGAAGTGAAGGCAGCGATTGCCCGCACGCGGTTCGAAATGCTGGTCGGGTTCCAGCTGTCCGAGGACCAGTTGGCGTATAACGCAACGCGTTGAATTGTTGCGCACCCCATCCGGGGTGCGATTTCCTTGCTCACGCACCCTCCGGGCGCGTCGCTGCGGGCGGCCAGTCGGACTTGCGAGCCTTCAGCTCGTTTTGCGGCGACGTCTTCCCGGGCTTGACCCGGGACCCAGCTTCCTTTTCTTAGCACCCGAAACAGCGCCGGTGCGCACAGGTACTTACTATGTCAGATAACACTACGCTTTATGCAGCTTACGCGGCAAAGATCGACGCCGTTTTGCACGAGCTCGTTGCCGAAGGCGCGCTGCCCGATGGCACGTCGCTTGCCAATGTCACGGTCGAGCCACCGCGCGATCCTTCGCATGGCGATCTCGCGACCAACGCGGCGATGGTGCTGGCCAAGCCTGCGAAGACCAATCCGCGCGCTCTGGCCGAGCAGATCTCTGCCAAGCTGGAAGCGGACAATGGCATTTCCAGCGCCGAGATCGCAGGGCCGGGCTTCATCAACCTGCGGCTCGACCCGGCGGCGTGGCTGGCCGAACTCGCTGCGATTGCGCAGATGGGCGACGAATATGGCCGGTCGAGCATGGGCACCGGCACCCGCGTAAATGTCGAGTATGTTTCGGCCAATCCCACCGGCCCGATGCATATGGGCCATTGCCGCGGTGCGGTGGTGGGCGATGCCCTGTCCAGCCTGCTCGAATTTGCCGGGCACGATGTCACGCGCGAATATTACATCAACGATGCGGGGGGTCAGGTCGACGTGCTCGCCCGCTCCGTCCACCTGCGCTATCGCGAAGCCCTTGGAGACAATATCGGAGCAATCCCTGAAGGGCTTTATCCCGGCGACTATCTTGTTCCAGTCGGTGAGGCGCTCGCACAAGAATTTGGCGACAAGCACGCGGACCAATCCGAAGACGAATGGCTTCCGATCTTCCGCGCCGAAGCGGTCACGCGGATGATGGAGCTGGTCAAAAGCGACCTCGCGCTGCTCGGCATCCATCATGACGTCTTCGCCTCGGAAGCCGCGCTGCATCTCGCGGGCAAACCCGACGAGGCTGAAAAGTGGCTGCGCGAGCATGACTTTGTCTATGACGGCGTGCTCGAAGCGCCCAAAGGCAAGGCTCCGCCCGAAGACTGGGAACCGGTCGAACTTCCGCTGTTCCGCTCGACCAAATTCGGCGACGATCAGGATCGCCCGATCAAGAAGTCGAACGGCGCGTGGACCTATTTCGGTGCGGACCTCGCTTATCATATGCAGAAGGCCGAGCATGCCGATGCGCTGATCAACATCTGGGGCGCGGATCATGCGGGCACGGTCAAGCGGATCAAGGCAGCGGTCTCCGCCCTGTCAGAGGGGCAGGGCGCGGCCATGCCGTTCGATGTGAAGCTGGTGCAGATGGTCCAGCTGATGCGGGCGGGCGAACCGGTGAAAATGTCCAAGCGTTCGGGCAATTTCATCACCATCGCCGACATGATCGACGAAGTGGGCAAGGATGTGGTGCGCTTCACCATGCTGACCCGCAAACCCGAAGCGCAGATGGAATTCGACTTCGCCAAGGTGGTCGAAGCGTCGAAGGATAACCCGGTTTTCTACGTCCAGTATGCCCATGCGCGAATCCGCTCGACTTTGCGCAAGGCAGCCGATCTGGGTTTGTCACCGTCAACTGACGAGATTAACAAGTTGGGCGAGGAAGAACTCGCGCTGATCAAGCGTGCGGCGCAGTTCCCGCGTGAGATCGAAGCCGCCGCAAAGGCGCGCGAACCGCATCGGATTGCGTTCTATCTCTACGATTTAGCCGCAGAACTCCACGCTTTCTGGAACCTCGGAAACGATTCGCCGCAAAAGCGCTTCATCGTGGAACAGGATAAGGGTTTATCCGGAGCCAGACTTTTCCTGGCGGACTCGATCGGGCAAGTGATCCGTAATGGGCTTCGCGTGTTAGGCGTCGAGGCTGTCGAATCGATGTGACCGACCGCCTCCCGTTTGCTAGGAGCGGTTGGAATGGAAGGGTGCGGATCAGTGGTTATCGACGCCGAGTTCGAGGAAATCGAAGCGGATGAGAGCGAGCTCGACTTGTCGGACGACGACAGCTTGCCTTGGCTCGAATCCGATGAGGAAGATGAAGCGGCTGGCGGTTTCGATACCGCGCAGATAATCGGCTTCGTCGCAATCCTGCTGGCTTTGCTGGCGGGTGTGGTCGGCGGAGTGTGGTACTTCTCCAATCGGTCTGGCGATGCGACACTGGTTGCCGATGGCAGCACGATCGAGGCTCCCGAAGGCCCCTATAAGGAAAAGCCCGAAGATGCAGGTGGTAAGGAATTCGCCGGGACCGGTAATGTCGCTCCTGCCGTTGGCGAGGGCGAAACGCGCGAAGGCGTGATGGCCGATGGCAGCGATGCGGCGGCGGCTTCCTCCGATGATACATCGAGTGCGGGGGCAGAAGCGGCGGCAAGCGGCGCAGCCTCGACCTCTGGCGTCGGTGTGCAGGTCGGCGCCTATGGTAGCCGTGCGCGCGCCGAAGAAGGCTGGACCACACTCACCCGAAACAGCGAAGCACTGTCAGGCGTGCGTCACCGCATCGTGAAGGGTGAGGCCGATATCGGCACCGTCTATCGTTTGCAGGCCGTAGCAGGCGACCGTGCGGCAGCCGATCGGCTATGCAGCGCGCTCAAGGCCGATGGCCTCGCCTGCCAGGTAAAGCCCTGATCGATCCTCCTCGTCGTGGGGTGAGATGTGGCAAACCGGCCTCTCACAGTCCCGTTTTCCCCATAACGGATCGTTAGCGCGCTTGCCTGACAGGGGAACGCCTGCAAGGCTCCGCCCATGATTCCGGCGATTTTCGGATGTTCCGGCCCCAAACTGACGGCCGATGAGCGCGCCTTCTTCCGCGAGGCTGATCCTGCGGGCTACATCCTGTTTGGTCGCAATTGCGAGACGCCAGAGCAATTGCGTGCGCTGACCGATGATTTGCGCAGCATTCACGGGCGAGATCGCCTGCTGGTATCGATCGATCAGGAGGGCGGCAGGGTCGCTCGGCTGCGCCCGCCGCACTGGTCGCCCTATCCCGCTGGCGAGGCTTTCGACCAGCTGTATGACCTTGCGCCTGCCAGCGCGATCGAAGCCGCGCGCGCCAATGCCACCGCGATGGGGCTCGAACTGTCGGCGATGGGGATCACGGTCACCTATCACCCCCCGCTCGATGTGCGTCAGCCGGGAACGACCGATGCAATCGGCGATCGTTCGCTCGGCAGCGATCCGATGCAGGTCGCCGCACTCGGCCGCGCGACGCTCGATGGGCTTGCACAAGGCGGAGTGACCGGCTGCATCAAGCACATGCCCGGTCATGGCCGCGCGACGGTGGATTCGCACAAGGAGATGCCCCGGGTCGATGCGAGCGCCGAGGAGCTGGAAAGCGACCTTGCCCCGTTCCGTACGCTCAATTCCGCGCCGATCGGGATGACCGCGCACCTGCTGTTCCCGGTGTGGGACGCGGACAACCCGGCGACGCTCTCGCCCACGATCATTCGCGACGTCATCCGCGGCGAAATCGGCTTCGATGGCCTGCTGCTCACCGACGATATCGATATGGAGGCGCTCGACGGCACGATCCCCGAGCGCTCGGCACGCGCCCATGCGGCGGGATGCGATATTGTGCTCAATTGCTGGGCGAAGATGGACGACATGCAGGGCATTTGCGAGGCACTGCCCGCAATGTCCGAGAAAACCGCTGCACGGATCGATCGCGCGCTCGAAGGCACACGGATCGCATCGAGCATCGCCGAAGAGCAGCCGCAATTGCTGGCGAAACGCGATGCGTTGCTGGCGCTGACCGGGGAAGCGGCATGACCGCGAGCGCGGACGATGGCTTCATGCTCGGCGGCGATATGGCTGGGACGGTTGAGCCGACCGCGGACACGCCGGAGGCATGGCCCGCCGATGAGGTCGCGTCGCAGGGCGCGAAGTCGGGTGATAAGGCGCTTTATCTGGAGCTTGATGGCTGGGAAGGCCCGCTCGATCTGCTGCTCGATCTGGCGCGGCGACAAAAGGTCGATCTGCGACAGATTTCGATCCTCGCACTGGTCGACCAGTATCTGACCTATATCGAGCAAGCCGAGGCGCTGCGGCTTGAGCTTGCAGCCGATTATCTCGTGATGGCTGCGTGGCTCGCTTACCTCAAATCCTCGATGCTGCTGCCCAAGGAGGAGCAGGAAGACCCAAGCCCGGAAGAGCTCGCGCTGCGCCTGCAATTGCGGCTTCAGCGGCTCGGCGCGATGCGCGAAGCGGCGGCGCGATTGATGGGGCGCGACCGGATCGGGCGTGACATCTTTTTGCGCGGCGCTCCCGAGGGTCTTCGAATCGACCGCAAGACCAAGTGGAAGAGCGACACCTACTCGCTGATCCAGGCCTATGGGCAGGTGAAGGTGCGCACCGCGCCGCGCATCTATCATGTCGCCGATCGCCCGGTGATGACGCTCGACAGCGCGCTAGACCGGGTTTCGGCGATGCTGGGCGTCACGCTCGACTGGATGGAAATTCGCGATTTTCTGCCGCCGCGAGCCGAGCCAGCTTTGCGCAAGTCGGCGCTTGCTTCCAGTTTCGTCGCAGCGCTCGAACTTGCCCGGCTTGGCAAGGCCGAAATCGCGCAGGAGGAGGCGTATTCGCCGCTTCGTATCCGACGCCTCAAAGAAGGGGAGCGGGTGTGAGCGAAGACGCCGCGATCGATACAGCACCCGCCGATCACACGAAGCAGTCACCGGATGCGGTGGAACGCGCGCTGGAAGCGACCCTGTTTGCCTCGGAAGAGCCGCTGTCGGTTGAGCAGCTCGCCAGGCATCTCGGCGATCTGGACAATGCATCGGTGCGAGCCGGGCTCAAAATGCTCGGCGAGCACTATTCCTCGCGCGGGGTGCAATTGGTCGAGCGCGGAAAGCGCTGGCATTTCGAAACCGCGCCCGATCTTGCGCATCTACTCCGCCGCGAGCGCGAGCAGGTCCGCCACCTCAGCCGCGCCGCGACCGAAGTGCTGGCGATCATCGCCTATCATGAGCCGGTAAGCCGTGCGGATATCGAATCGATTCGCGGGGTTCAGACGGCCAAGGGTACACTCGACGTGCTGCTCGAGGCGGGCTGGATCAAGCTGGCCGGCCGCCGCGAAGTGCCTGGCCGCCCGGTGATTTATGCGACCACACCCGAATTTCTCGACCATTTCGGGCTGGAGGCGCGGCGCGATCTGCCGGGGATGGACGAATTGCGCGCCGCCGGATTGCTCGATCCGGTTGATGAAGCTTTCGAAGAAGCGCTCGACGACTCGCTGGAGAATGCCGGACAAAACGAGCCTGAATCAGCGGATGACGCCCCCGAAGACTGCGAACCGGCGACCTGATACGCGCTGCGACTGGCGCTTGGCGCAGATCGCACCTATATTGGGGCCAAGCAGACAAGAGAGAGTTCCTCATGGGTATCGGTTGGCCGCAGCTGTTGATTATCGCACTGGTAGTGCTGGTGCTGTTCGGGCGAGGGCGCATCGCGGAAATGATGGGCGATTTCGGCAAGGGCATTTCGAGCTTCAAGAAAGGTATGAGCGAGGAAGTCGACGACACTCCCGCATCGAAGGCCCAGATCGAAGCGCCTGCCAAAGATGTGAGCCCGAGCGAAAGCAAGACCAGCGAACCGAGCGATACCGCCAGCTGATTTTGCAATGTGCGGGTGTATGAGAGCATCCATTACCGCTTCCACGACCGCGCCAAAGGCGATGCATGTTCGATATCGGTGTAGCTGAACTTCTGGTCATTGTGATCGTTGCGATCCTTGTGATCGGACCGAAGGACATGCCGCGCGCCATGCGCACAGCAGGCCGCTGGATCGGTCAGGTTCGCCGCGTCTCCGGCCATTTCCGCACCGGGATCGACGCGATGGTGCGCGAGGCCGAGCTGGAGGATATGGAAAAGAAGTGGAAGGCCCAGAACGAAGCGATCATGAAGCGCAGCGCTACCTCGGCAGAAGGTGACGCGGGCGAGCTGGTGATGACCGGACCGCCACCGATTGCCGGTGGGACTTCGGCCAGCGTCTCTGGGGACAGCAGCGCCCCAGGCCCCGACGATCTTGGCGCGCCTGATCCGGCGGCGGACGATCCGGCTCCGATGCCTGCTCCAAGCTCTGTGAAAAAGCCGCCAAGCGAGTCTCCGGAATTACCGCTTGCTCCACGAGCCAACGCGCCCCAGTCGCCTCCCAAGTCATCGCGGAAGTCGGGCAAATAGGCGAGGCCATGGCATTCGAGATCAAGGATATCGACGAGACCCGCGCTCCGTTGCTCGATCATCTGATCGAGCTTCGCGCACGATTGATGCGGTCTGTGCTGGCGCTTGCGATTGGCTTCGGGGTCTGCCTTTATTTTGCTGATCCGATCCTCGCGTTTCTGGTCCAGCCGTTGAGGGACGCTTTCCCTGCCGGCGAAGGTCAGCTGATCTTCACCAAGCTGCCGGAGCTGTTTTTCGTCGATCTCAAAGTCGCGCTGTTCGCAGGGTTTATGGTCAGTTTCCCGATCATTGCGAACCAGCTCTGGGCCTTCGTCGCGCCGGGCCTCTACGCGAAGGAAAAGAAAGCGTTTCTGCCCTTCCTGCTGGCAACTCCCATATTGTTCACCGCTGGCGCATCGCTGGCCTATTTCGTCGTGATGCCGACCGCGTTCCGCTTCTTCCTTGGCTTTGGTGGGGATGCTGGCGGGCTGGCGGTCGAGGCGTTGCCCGCTGCGGGCGACTATCTCAATCTGGTGATGCAGTTTGTTCTGGCATTCGGGGTGACGTTCCTGCTGCCGGTGCTGCTGATGTTGCTGCACAGGGCCGGGATCGTCACTCGTGAGCAGCTTGCAGGCGCGCGGCGTTATGTAATTGTTGGCGTGGTTGCGCTGGCGGCGATCGTCACTCCGCCCGATCCGGGCTCACAGCTTATCCTGGCGATCCCATTGCTGCTGCTGTTCGAGGGATCGTTGCTGCTGATGCGGTTTCAGGAGAGCAAGGTTGATACGGGCGAGGGCGAGCTTTCCGAAAGCAGGCCAGATACTGCCGATGTCGCCGAACCGGGTGAGTAGTCGCTCCGGAGTGCGAGGACGCTGCTGCCCGATGTGAGAAGAGTCCAAAGGGCCTTAGAGGTCGAATCAGTGGTTGATCACCCAGAAGTTGTCAAAGCGTCGAGCGGCAGACCCACCTCGAGTACATGTGCGAGTGAGTCCAACACCTTCACCCACAAAAAAAGGGGCCCCGAAAGGGACCCCTTCAAAAATTCGTTTTGATCAACCTCAGGGGCTGACTGCGTCGTCATCGTCGCCGTCTGCAGCGATGATAATGCCTGCAATGATCGCAGCGGCCGCGAGCACCGCGATGATGATGCCCGAACTGCCTTCGATGTTCTCACCCTCAACCGGGGCTGCCGAACGCTCAAATGCGGCTTCTGCGATAGCCGGGCTTGCAGCGAGCGAAACTGCTGCAGTCGCCAGAGCGACGTTACGGAACTTCATTGATTTGTCTCCTATGAGCTCTTTTATAAAAAGACCGATCCCGGATTAGGGGAGCCGACCAACCGTGACAAGGGTTAATTTGTATCAAACCGCGCTAAACGCTTCAAATCGAACCGTTTCAGATCAATATTTACGCAGATGTGTCCATTATGCACCTAATCTACTCTGACTGTGCCACCGATCGCATGTGCTGATGCACAGTTTTCCGGCATTCTCAGTCGACGACCGTAGTACATATTTGATCGACCTCTGCCACCCGAGTAATGGGTGAAGTGCCCAACTTCCATGACCAATTGATGAAAATGCAACCGTCGAAAACCCAGATACGCAAAGCTTCTTAGGTGGTGGTCAAAGTTCGCTAAGCCTGCCTCATCGCGTTTGATTGCATTCGCGCGCCTTATTGGCTGAAGACGCGTTCCCCGCCGATCCACACCTGCTCGATCCGAGTCGCGCGAATATCGGCTGGCGAAGCGAGCAAGGGATCGCGGTCGACCAGCACGAAGTCCGCGCGCTCTCCGGGAACGAGTCGTCCGAAACGGCCATCGGCAAACCCCGCAAATGCCGCGTCGGCGGTGAAGGCGTTGAGCGCGGCCTCCCGGCTGATCGTTTCTTCGGCTCGCCAACCGCCGAATGGATTGCCATTTTCATCGGTCCTGCTGATAGCCGCTGCGATCCCCGCAAAGACATCGGCCGGCTCGACTGGAGCGTCCGATCCGAACGCCAACCGACCGCCGACATTGAGCACGCTGCGCCACGCATAGGCACCGCCGAGTCGGTCTTCACCCAACCGAGCCTCCGCCATCGTCCTGTCGGAGGTCTGATGCAGCGGCTGCATCGAAGCGATCATGCCATGCTTGCCGAATGCGGCGAGGTCTGCCGGGTCCACAATCTGCGCGTGTTCGATCCGCCAGCGGCGATCGCCTTCATAGGTTTCGGACAGTTCCGAGATCGCTGCGAGCACATCGGCATTGGCCGCATCGCCGATTGCGTGGATTGCGGTCTGAAAATTGTCGAGCGCCGCACGGCTCATCAGATTGCGCAACTGCGCCGGTGTCAGCAACGGGAGGCCCTGTGTCGACGGTTCATCTTCATACGGCTCCTTCAACGTCGCCCCACGCGATCCCAGCGCACCGTCGAGATACAGCTTGATCCCGTTCAGCCGCAGCCGGTCTTCATACAGCCAGGGCGTCGGGCCGGGGCCGCCGATCAGATCCATCGTATCGGGATCGGTAGCGTATGACATGATGCGGATGTTGAGCTGGCCCAAATCACCTGCGCGACGGAAAGTCTGCCAGTCCTCGATAGACGTGCCCATATCGGCGACGGCGGTGATCCCGTTCTTGAGCAGGATTTGCTGCGCCTCTGCCAGTGCTGCATCGCGATCTTCCGGACGAGGGGCGGGGACGACGGCATTCACCAGCGCTTCGGCAGCATCCACGAACACGCCCGTCGGCTCGCGCGATCCGGCTATCCGGATGATCCGGCCACCGGTCGGGTCTGGCGTGTCGGCGGTGACATTTGCCCGCGTGATCGCCTCGGTGTTGGCCCAGCTCGCATGGCCATCGACGCGGCTCAGCCAGACCGGGCGATCAGGAACGATCGCATCCAGTTCGGCAGCGGTGGGAAAGCGGCCGAGACCCCATTTCTCCTGATTCCAGCCACGTCCGAGAATCCACGGGCGACCGGGGTTTTCCTCGGCAAATTGCGCGATCTTCGCCAGCGCATCCTCCAGCGAGGTGGTGTCCGACAGATCGAGCGTCAGCGCGCCGAATCCGATACCCATGACATGCACATGCGCATCGATCAGGCCCGGCAGCATGATCTTGCCTTCGCCATCAAGCGCATAGTCGAGATTGCTCGGACGATCATCGCCGCGTTCGAGCACTTGGGTGACGCGGCCTTCGTCGTCGAATACAATGCCTGTGAAACGCAGTATGTCGCCGTCCTTGTCGATCGTGATACCGTCGACATTGTCGACCAGAGTGTCAGCCGCGGCGGGCATGGCTGCGATGGCTGCCAGCGCTGCCAGTGCGCGAGTGAAAGAGCGGATCATGGTGTTCCCCGTTACTTGGTGTTCTGTGGCAGGCGGGTGATCAGCGCGCTGGTGTCGCGCCGCCCGCCGCCGGATGCCTGCACATCGGCGTAGAATTGATCGACCAGCGCGGTGACCGGCGAAGAGAGCCCCAGCCGCTTTGCCTCGTCTAGCGCATAGCCCAGATCCTTGCGCATCCAGTCGATCGCAAAGCCGAAGTCGAACTCGCCTGCGGTCATGGTCGCCCAGCGATTATCCATCTGCCAGCTTTGCGCCGCGCCGCCTGAAATCGCCTCATAGGTCTTGTCCAGATCGAGACCTGCTGCTTCGGCCAATCGGATCGCTTCGGACAATCCGCCAAGCACGCCTGCGATGCACATCTGGTTTGCCATCTTCGCTGTCTGGCCTGCTCCGGCTGGCCCGACATGAACGATCGACTTGGCGTAGCATTGCATCACCGGCGTCGCGCGCGCCATCGCATCGGCGGTGCCGCCGCACATTATGGCGAGCTGACCGTTTTCCGCACCTGCCTGTCCGCCGCTCACCGGAGCGTCTATTGCTGCGATACCGCGCTTTTCAGCCGCGGCAGCGAGCTTGCGCGCCATATCCGCTGAAACGGTGGTGTGATCGACCAGCAAGGCGCCTGCTGCCATTGCAGAAAGGACGCCGCTCTCGCCCAGAGTAACGGCCTCAAGATCTTCATCGTTACCGACACATGCGAAAACGACATCGGCACCTGACGCTGCCGCAGCGGGTGTCGATGCGAAAGCGACGTCCAGCCCCTCGGCCTCCCATCTTTCGCCCCATTTCTGCGCACGTTCGGGCGAACGATTATAGGCGGTCACGCGGTGCCCGGCGCGGGCGAGATGCCCGGTCATCGGGCCACCCATCACGCCAAGGCCGATAAAGGCGATGGTTTTCGTAGAGCTCATGAAACGTGTGCCTAATGCGTAATCCGATGCTTGCCAACGCGCTCGCCGATATGAACCGGGAGAAGACGTTGCTCTTGTCGGCAGCAGCGCCTAATCCGCCCGGCATGAGCACCAAACCCGCCTCTCTCGCCGTCTCAGGCGAGTCGACAGCCAGCCCGGCCGACCTCACGATCGAAGATGTTCGCGCCGCCGCGAAACGGATTGAAGGCGCGGTGGTCAAAACACCGATGATGCACTCGATTACCCTGTCCGAGATTACGGGTGCGGAAATCTGGCTCAAGTTCGAAAACCTGCAATTCACCGCAGCCTACAAGGAACGCGGGGCGCTCAATGCCCTGTTGCACCTGACCGAAGAGCAGAGACAGCGCGGCGTGATTGCTGCCTCGGCGGGCAATCACAGCCAGGGCCTTTCCTATCACGGCACCCGGCTTGGTGTGCCAGTGACGATCGTCATGCCCAAGACGACGCCCACGGTTAAGGTCATGCAGACCGAAAGCGTCGGCGGCAATGTGGTGCTCCACGGCGAGACCTTCGACGAAGCCCACGCCCATGCGCGCGAACTCGAAGCCGAACGCGGGCTGACCTTCATCCACCCGTTCGACGATCCGCATGTGGCCGCCGGGCAAGGGACGGTTGCGCTCGAAATGCTCGAAGTGAAGCCCGATCTCGATTGCCTTGTCACGCCGATTGGCGGTGGCGGATTGATTTCGGGGATGGCGACTGTGGCGCGGGCGGTGAAGCCCGATATCGAAGTGGTCGGCGTGCAGGCCGGGCTTTTTCCCAGCATGTTCGCCCATATCAAAGGCGAACAGCGCGATTGCGGCGGCGATACGCTGGCAGAAGGGATCGCGGTCAAGAAACCGGGCGCATTCACCAGCAAGGTCATCGCCGAGAAGGTCGATGACATTCTGCTGGTCGATGAACCTGCTTTGGAAAAGGCGGTGTCGCTGCTGCTTCAGATCGAAAAGACCGTGGTCGAGGGGGCTGGTTCGGCAGGACTGGCAGCGGTCCTAAGCAATCCGGACCGCTTCAAGGGCAAGACCATCGGGCTCGTGCTATGCGGCGGCAATATCGATACACGCCTGCTCGCCAACGTGCTGTTGCGCGATCTCGCACGTCAGGGTCGCCTCGCGCGTCTGCGGGTGACCTTGCAGGATCGCCCCGGCGCGCTGTTCAAGGTCATGCGCCTGTTCGACCAGCACAATGTCAACATTATCGAGATCTACCACCAGCGCATCTTTACCACCCTGCCAGCCAAGGGCCTGATCACCGATATCGAATGCGAAGCGCGCGATGCGGATCAGGTCGAACGGCTCGTTACG
The DNA here is from genome assembly GCA_039033835.1 of Pseudomonadota bacterium. Classification (GTDB taxonomy): domain Bacteria; phylum Pseudomonadota; class Alphaproteobacteria; order Sphingomonadales; family Sphingomonadaceae; genus Erythrobacter. Next base: position 7,731 of record JBCCBW010000008.1, on the reverse strand, counting down.
GCCCTGCGTGAAGCGCAATATCAGGTGCAGGTCGTCGAGCTGAATTGAGCTGTATGGATAAGACCCGGTTCCGGTCGCGAATCGTTTGCTTGCCGTTCTCGATCGGTGTGCATTGCCTTCGGCCTGCCCCGGTACTTTGCTCGAATATGGCTCAGTCACATGCGCCAGTTTGTGCAAAGTAAGCCATTATTTACCCTGTTTCATAGTTAAGGGTCTTTTACCGCCGGACCGGAGCAGGCATAAGATTCTCTTAACAGCGCAATCCCGATTCCCGCAGCCGAGAGGACTCTGGTCAAACCCGTGACGGCACCGATCCGCTTTCCCCGTTTCTTTGTGACGAGCCCTGCGCCGTGCCCGTATCTGCCGGGCAGGAGCGAGCGCAAGGTCTTCACCGAGCTGAAAGGCGCGCATGCCGACCAGCTGAACGAAGCGCTTGGCCGGATCGGATTTCGCCGCAGTCAGACGGTTGCGTATCGGCCCAGCTGCCTCGATTGCCAGGCATGCGTATCGGTGAGGGTGGTGGCTGACGAATTCAAGCCATCGAACACGCAAAAGCGCGATATCAAGCGGAATTCCGATCTCGTCATCACCGAATGCCGCCCGTGGGCGACAGATGAACAATTCGAATTGCTAACCAAGTATTTGAGCGTGCGCCACCCGGATGGCGGTATGTCGGCGATGGATGAGCTCGATTATGCCGATATGGTCGAGCACACGCCGGTGACCAGCACGCTGGTGGAATATCGTGAGCCGACCGCTGATGGATCGACCGGAAAGCTGGTCGGAGCCTGCCTGACCGATCGTCAGGGCGATGGCCTGTCGATGATCTATTCGTTCTATGATCCGATGCATGAAGAACGAGCGGGTCTCGGCAATTACATTATCCTCGACCACATTCAGCGCGCTGCCGGCGACGGATTACCTTACGTCTATCTGGGGTATTGGGTCGAAGGTTCGCCGCGGATGCAATACAAAGTCCGTTATCGCCCGCTTGAGCGGTTGACCCGTGAGGGGTGGCAGCGGATGGATAACGAGGAACAGAGCGCTCTGATCGCCGCAGCGACAGCGCCACGCGCCGATAAAGCTGGAACTTCTGGTGGTGCTAGGGGTAAAGACGGACAGCCTATAAAATTTCCTGCTAGCTAGTTCGGGTTCATTGCGGAAAATAAGTCTTGGTATCGCGGCATGCTTCGCCGCACATAATGCGCTGGCTTTCGCGCAGGAGCCGCCGCGTAATCTGGACGACCTCATCCCGGACAGCGCCGTCGAAAACCCGGAAGACTGGGCCGGTGAAGGCGTTGAAGAGGGTGCTGCCACTCCAACCCCTGCTGAAGAAACCCCACCGCCACCTGCGATCGAGCTTGATGAGCCGGGATTGATCCCAGCGCCGACGCCAGCTGGCTCTCCGCCGAGTATCACGCTGGATTCGGTCGAAATTCCTGAGCCGGAGCCGCTTGAACCTGATCCCGAAGTCACCGCTCAAGTGGAGATCGATGCGCCTGATCTGGTCGAACTCACCGAATTGCGAGAGTACGAGATCAGCGACGAGCTGGCACTGGCCTTCCCGGCGGATCGCCGGGGATTTCCCGAACGCGCGGAATTGATCCGTCGATTTGCCGCGCTTTCGACAATCGAGGCGCTGGAATCGGACGAAGACACGACCCCGCAGCTCGCTGCCAGGGCACGCGCCGATGAAGACCTGCTTATCGAAACGCTGCGCACCTACGGATATTATAGCTCCGAAGTGGTGCGGGAGCTGTCGGGCGGGCGCCGCAATGGCGAAAGTTCGCAAGCGGACCAGAAGCCGCGTGTCCTGTTCGATGTTTTTCCCGGCCCGCGCTTCTCCTTCGGCGAGATCGACCTTGGCGAACTCGATAATCTACCGGAGCCGACCAGCGAAGATCTGCGTGCGGCATTCGGGATCAAATCGGGCGATCCCCTCTACGCCGACCGGATCGTGAGCGGACGCGTGCAATTGAACGAGCGATTGGGCGAAACCGGGTTTCCCTTTGCAACGCTCGACGAACCGGCATTGCTGATCGACCATTCCCGCAACGAAGGCGACCTCGCCATGCCGGTCGATCCAGGTGGCCGCTATGTCTTCAGTGACGTGGTGAGCAGCCGCCCGGAATTTCTCTCTGGCAAGCATCTGGCGCGTATTGCCCGGTTCGAGCCGGGCGATACGTATCAGCGCAGTCTCCAGGTTGATTTGCGCCGGGCCATTCAGGCAACCGGGCTGGTATCCTCGATCGGGATCGAACCGCGCGAGGTTAAGCCGCCACAAGGCGATGAGCCGGGCGAAGTCGTGCTCGACGTGACCATGGAAAAGGCTCCGCAACGCACGATTGCAGGGGCAATCGGTTTCGGCACGGAGGAAGGCCCGCGGATCGAGGCGAGTTGGGAGCATCGCAATCTCTTCCCGCCCGAGGGCGCGCTGCGGTTGCGCGGTATTCTGGGCACACGCGAAGCGCTCGGCAGCGTGACCTACCGGCGCAACAACTTCCTCGATCGCGACCAGGTGCTGACAGTCGAAACCTTTGCCAGCGATATCGACACCGAGGCGATCGAAGCGCGCACATTTGCGTTGCGCGGCACCTTTGAACGGATATCCAACCTGCTGTTTCAAAAGCCGTTGAGCTGGGCTGTCGGTGCCGAAGTCCTATTCAGCGACGAACGCAATTCCACCTTCGTCGCCGAAGAAGCCCCGCGTGAGGAATATCTGATCGGCGGACTGTTCGCGCGTGCGACGTTCGATGGCAGTGACGATCTGCTCGATCCGACCAGAGGCTTTCGCATCACCGGCACGCTGGCCCCCGATGTTTCGCGCTCCAGCGGGGTTACCAGTTTCTACCTGCGCAGTGCGTTGGATGCGCGGTACTACCAGTCGGTCGGCAGCACCGTTCTGGCAGGGCGTGCGAATGTTTCGACCATACAGGGCGCGGGCGTTTTCGATATTGCACCATCGCGCAGGCTATACGCTGGTGGTGGTGGATCGGTTCGCGGTTTTGCGTTTCAGGCGATCGGCCCGCGCGACGCAGCTGGAGAGCCAATCGGAGGGCGTTCGCTGCTTGAACTGTCGGTCGAAGCGCGCATCGAAACTGGCCTGTTCGATGGCGCGATCGAGGTGGTCCCGTTCGTTGATGCGGGATCGGTGTCGACCAGCACAACGCCCGATCTCGACGTCATCCGCGTGGGTGCAGGCATCGGTGTTCGCTACAAAACCAGCTTCGGGCCTATCCGCGTCGATGTTGGCGTTCCGCTCAATCCCGACGAGTTCGACAGTCCGGTCGCGGTCTATGTCAGCCTGGGGCAGGCGTTCTGATGGCCGAGCAGGACGAGATCCGCGTGGCTGGCGACGCAGCCGAAGTTGAACGACCGCGCAAGCGCAAGCGTCGCTGGGCCAAGCGGCTTGGCTGGGCCTTGGCAATCATCCTGCTGCCGATCGTGCTGTTGGCCGCCTTTCTCAGCTCACCCATCGGCAAGAGATTTATCGCGGACCAGATCGCGCAGGTCGCCCCGGCGTCGGGCCTCAGGTTCGAGGTAGGGCGGATCGAGGGCGACATTTACGGGCAGGCGGTGCTGCGCGACGTCGTGCTGCTCGATCCCAAGGGCGAGTTCCTCAGCATACCCGAAGTCGAGTTGAGCTGGCGTCCGCTGGCTTGGCTGTGGAGCGGGATTGACGTGCGAGAGCTCAGCGCCCGGCGCGGGCGGCTAGAGCGCTTGCCGGAATTGTTGCCGGGCGATCCAGATGCGCCGTTACTGCCCGATTTCGATATTCGTATCGACAAGTTCGCGATCGAAGATCTGGTGCTGGCACCGGGCCTCGCGACCGAAGAGGCGCAGCGCGTCAACCTCACCGCAAAGGCCGATATTCGTTCGGGTCGGGTGTTGCTCGAAGCGGACGGGACGTTGGGCGACGAAGATCGGATCGCATTGTTGCTGGATGCCGAACCGGATGGCGACGTGTTCGAGGTATCGCTGGATTACGTTGCCCCAGCCGATGGCGTAATCGCCGGAATGGCCGGGCTGGATGCGGGGTACGAAGCGCGCCTTGTGGGTGACGGCACGTGGCAGCGTTGGCTCGGCAATCTGGCCGTGACCCGGATCGCGCCCGACGGAGAACGAGACCGCCGGAGGCAGGTGGCTGCGTTTCAGCTGACCAATCGGGCAGGGACGTATGGTCTGCTTGGCCAGGCCAGTCCGATGCTCGACGATGGCGGGTTGATCGACCGGGCTCTTGGTGAAACGGTGTCGCTGGCGATCAGCGGGACACTGGAGGACAGTGTATTCGACGGCGGCCTCGTCGCGATCACCGATGCGCTTGAAACGCGCGGGGATGGCGCGGTTGACCTTGCTGGCAACAGCTTCGACGAGTTCGACGTTACGGCGGTGCTGCGCGATCCGGAACTGCTCGGCGCTGGCGTGAGCCTTGCCAATGCACGGCTCGAAGGTGAGCTGGATGGTGCCTTTCGCGATCTCGACATTGCTCACAGCTTCACGGCGTCTGAGCTGGCGCTGGGCACTCTGGCGATCGAGGGGCTGTCGCAAGACGGCACTGCGACGTTTGAAGACGGCGTGTTCTCGTTGCCTCTGGAGGTCGGGGCCGACCGGATCGTGACCGGTATCGAGCGGATCGATGCGCTGCTGGTGGATGGCGGGCTAGTCGGGACGCTTCGCTTGGCCGATGGTCAGCTGGCTTCCGACGATGCGCGCGTCACCTTTCCCGACATAGCAGCGGATCTGGGCCTGCGCGGCGATCTCGCAACGAACAACTACACGCTCACAGGTCCGCTGACCGCGCGCGATCTCGCATTGGAAGGGATCGGCGTCGCCAACGGCAATGCTCAGCTGACGGCGCGGTTTGGCAGCGGCATTCCATGGACGGTGGACGCCGATGTTACCGGGCTGCTGGATCCGCCCGACGAGAGCGTTGTGGCGACCGTCGCGGGATCGGCACTGCGATTCAAGGGCGGCTTTGCCATGGGTGCATCGCAGCCGATCGTGTTCGACGATGTCGAGCTTGCCAGTGATGCGCTCACAGCGCGTTTTGACAGCCGGATCAGCGATGGTGCTACCAAAGTTACCGGCGGTGGTCGGCACACCCGGTTCGGCCCCTTCACGGTCGATGCCGACATCATGGTCGACGGTCCGCGTGCGCAATTGGTGTTTGCCGATCCTTATCCCGCAGCAGGGCTCAAGGATGTGAGTGTGGCTCTGGCCCCGAGCGACGATGGGTTTGCCTTCGAAGTTGCAGGCGGTTCGCTGCTCGGCGAATTCGAAGGCCTCTTGGGTCTGGCCTTGCCCGGCGATGGGGCGGCGCGGATCGATATGGAGCGCATGCGGGTCTATCGCACGAATGTCGAAGGATCGCTGACCCTGGGCGAGGACGCCATATCCGGCGGATTGGCCTTGTCGGGCGGCGGTCTGGACGGGGTCTTGTCGCTCGCTCCAGACAGTGCCGGAGTGCAGGGCTTCGATCTGGCCGTGAGCGCAACCCGCGCGCGTTTTGGCGGCGTGACGGAGATCGGCCTCGCCGATGCCGAAATCCTCGCACGCGGCACCTTTGGCGGCGACACCACGCAGATAACCGCCGATATCAACGGGTCGGGCCTGGAATATGGCGGACTGCGGATTGCGCGCTTTGCCGCCAATGCTGCGATCGAAGATGGCACCGGCAGCGTGACAGGAACCATCGCGGGACGCCGGACAGACCGGTTCGCGCTCAAATTCGATGGCGACTTCACGCCTGATCGTATCGCAGTGCTAGCACGCGGCGAATTTGCGGGACGACCCATCACGATGCCGCGCCGCGCAGTCCTCACTCCGTTGGAGGATGGCGGCTATCGCTTTCGCGAAGCGCAGATCGGCTTCGGGCGCGGCTTCGCCATTCTCGAAGGGACGCTGGGCGGCGATGAGACTGCGATTGAAGCACGGCTCGCCAATTTGCCGCTCCGGCTTGCGGATCTGGCTTCCGGCGACCTCGGGCTTGGGGGAGACATCTCCGGCATCCTCACTTACCGGCAGGCTTCGGCTGGACCACCAACGGGCAATGCACGGCTCAGGATCAACAATTTCACCCGCGCGGGTCTGATCCTGTCGTCGCAGCCGATCGATGTGCTGGGTGTGGTGGAGCTCGGCCCCGATCAACTGACCGCCGCCGCCCGATTGTCCGATGACGACACCAGAGTGGGCCGGCTGGATGCGCGCATCACCGGGCTCGGTCGCGGTGCTGACCTGACCAGCCGATTGATGCGCGGGCGGTTGAACGCGCAGCTTAGCTATGACGGCACTGCCGAGGCTTTGTGGCGGCTCGCGGCGATCCAGACTTTCGACCTCACCGGACCGCTCTCCGTGAGTGCCCGCGCCACCGGAACGTTGGAAAGTCCACGCCTCGATGGGACACTGGCCAGTGACAAGCTCCGGTTGCAAAGCGCGATCACGGGCACCGATATCGAACAGATCACTGCGCGGGGTCGGTTCGCAGGTTCGCGGTTGGAGCTGACACGCTTTTCGGGCACACCGCGCGGCGGCGGCTCGATCAGCGGCAGCGGCACCATCGACCTTGCACAAATGAGCGCGGATCGCGGTCCGCAGATCGATTTGCGCGCGGCGGTCGACAATGCGCGCATTCTCGATACCGCCGGGCTCGACGCGACGATCACCGGGCCGCTGCGCATCGTATCGAACGGCGCGGGCGGGACCATCGCCGGAAAGATCGAGATCGACCGGGCGAGCTGGGAGCTGGGCACGGCGGCGGAGGATATGAGCCTGCCGCGCATCGCCACTCGCGAGATCGGCAGGACAGATCAATTCGGATCGACCGAGCGCAGCGGCACCGCTTCGCCATGGCGGTATCTGGTCGATGCGCGCGCTCGCAATCGGATCGAGGTCGATGGCCTGGGCCTGGACAGCGAGTGGGCCGCCGACATCGCCTTGCGCGGGACGGTCGACGATCCGCGGCTTGGAGGCGCGGCGCGGCTGGTGCGCGGCGATTACACCTTTGCAGGTGCCCGGTTCGAGTTGACCCGAGGGCGGATCAATTTCAACCTTAACGAGCCGATCGATCCCTTGCTCGACATTGCCGCTGAAACCAATCGCAACGGCACCGATGTCACTGTGACGATCACCGGCCGCTCGCAAGCGCCGAACATTGCCCTGTCTTCAAATCCCGAACTGCCCGAGGAAGAAATTCTCGCGCAGCTGCTGTTCGGCGGTTCGGTGACGACGCTTTCGGCCACCGATGCCTTGCAGCTCGGCGCCGCGCTTGCTGCACTTCAAGGCGGTGGCGGGGTCGATCCAATCGGTGATCTGCGCAGGTCGATCGGGCTGGACCAGCTTCGCATCGTCAGCGCCGATCCGGCAATCGGTCAGAGCACCGGGGTCGCGCTCGGCAAGTATCTGGGCCGCAAGATTTACATCGAACTCATAACCGACGGGCAGGGTTACAGCGCCACCCAGATCGAATACCGCATTACACGCTGGCTGGCGCTGCTCGGGACGGTGACGACCATCGGGCGCGACAGCGTGGCGGCCGAAGTCAGCCGCGACTATTAAGGATTCTTCAGCAGGGTGCGGATCAGGCATCCGCTTGATCCTTGGCCGGGCCACCCCCTACCACCCCCCAGACCACACCGTGGGGTTCCCCGAGGCGGCGCGGGGGCAGGGGGGGGGGAGCGGGGGCCCGGGCGGTTTAGACAGGGAGAGGGCGCGTCGGGGGGGCGCCGTGGGACC
>JBCCBW010000007.1:0-142408 GCA_039033835.1 Pseudomonadota bacterium | reverse complement strand
GGTGAACATACCTCTGGTGTACCAGTCATGCCGCCAGGCGTGCCGCTGGGTAGCTATGTATGGACGGGATAACCGCTGAAAGCATCTAAGCGGGAAGCCTCCCTTGAGATAAGGTATCATCGAACCGTCATAGACCATGACGTTGATAGGCCAGGTGTGGAAGCGCAGTAATGTGTGAAGCTAACTGGTCCTAATAGTTCTGTTCGCGCTTGAGAGTTCGCACTATCAACGACAGTCCTGTGTGGATTGCGTTGGCGGAGGAACCTCCAGCCAGATACGCCCAACACACCCTTAACAAAGTGCATCGATTTAAACCCGCATCCCACAAGCTTCATTGCTTGGTGGTTATAGCGTCTGTGACCCACCCGATCCCATCTCGAACTCGGCCGTGAAACCAGACCGCGCCGATGGTACTATGTCTTAAGGCATGGAAGAGTAGGTCGCCGCCAGGCATTGCAGCTTGTGGGCTGTGTGGTTCGAAAACCCATTCATAAGTCAAAGGGCTGACCTTACAGGTTGGCCCTTTTGGCGTCTCTGGAGTAATTCTCTGCAGCGCCAAAGCTAGGTATCGCGGGATGGAGCAGTCCGGTAGCTCGTCAGGCTCATAACCTGAAGGTCGTAGGTTCAAATCCTACTCCCGCAACCAGCATTACGTTGAACAAACTCAACAAAAGGCCTCGCTGTTTTCAGCGGGGCCTTTTGTCGTTGGAACTGGAAGCATATAGGAAGCAAATTTCGCCCTCTAATGGCTAGGACCCCGAACACCTACGCAGTGCTTTGCGCTCCGATCTCCGACATCGCGGACAACTTTTCTGACGTCCGAAAGCGGACATTCAGCTATTTTCAAACTCTTTGCCTAAATCGCAGCATCGTCGGCTTGTTCACCGGGTACCGCCGCCAACGACGATGTCTTGCAGGCCAGGGTCGCTGGGTACGCTTATCCGGGTTGGGTCAATCGTTGCATCGACCTCGACCTCGGTGATCTCGGTCTGAAGGTAGCCGCCACCCACTCATCAACAAGTCGAGCGTATTGTCGCGTGCCCAAGTGACGAGTGGGATCAACTCGGCTCGGGATTACGAAGTCTTGGACGTCACCAGCCGCGGCTGACGGTGGCAATGGGATTCCAGCTGTTCGATATCGTAAGTACCGGGCGCAACGGCGATCCAACCGATCCGGTCTATTGAGGCTGCGGCGATAGCGAGATCGGCGCGAGGCATGGGCGGGCCGGGACGGTGGTAGACCAGCGCGGAAAGCCCTAACCACACAGTGAAAATGATCACGTAAGGCCAGCGGCGTGGCCACAGCCATGCCACCAACAGGGTAGCCGCCGCAGTGCCGCCGAGTGCAATCAAGGCCGAGCTTGCAGCGCGAGTGCCAGTGCCGGTCAGCGCCGTCTGGATTGCCATGTTAGCCCATTGTGCTGGCAGCAGGGCCAGCAACCAATTCGGCAACGCGCCCGGCTGCGCCCAAGCTGTTAGCACAACAGCTGCCTCGCCAACGACCACGAATACGGCAATCCACCAGCCCTTGCCCAGGGCGCTACGGGCGAACAGGGTACCCCGCGCGGCGGAACTGACACTGGCGATGAACACGGCCAGTCCAGTCGAAAGCGGGTGTGGCAGGCTTGGCATACCGAACGCGCGCGCAAACAACATAAGCCCTGCGCCGGTGACGAGAGCCAAAAGGACGCCGATCCAGAAACGTCCGGCAGCGGCCGCCGCAATCATGCCTGTCCCCATCAGACCTATCGCCAGTATCGGACCGCCAGCCGTGGCCAGCGGCGTGGGAGCAGGTGTATTCGCAAGCACCAGCATAGCGCTGGCGGGGGCTACAATCCCTGCCAACGCCACGGACAACCAGGCCAGAAAGGGCCAAGTAAGAGGCTGATCTTGTGGCAAGGACTTCATGAAAGGGACACTGGTTGAAGCGCCCAGTGTTGTCGAGCTGGAACCATCGATAGGGCGCGCTCCGTTAGTCGCGACAACCTGCTAGATTCCCGCTCACGATCCGAAATGCAGCACTCACTCAATTATCAGAATACGGCCTGCGCAGCGATCACCCCTCACGCACGCGGGTGAGGAAAACCTTCACCTGATCGCCTAGCGTGGATGCCTGCACCTCCAGCTCGTTGGCGCTGGTCAGCACCTGGCTCGCCGCGGCGCCTGTGGAGAGCGAAAGCTCGCGGACTTCATCGAGGTGGCCAGAGACCTGCTCGGTTCCCCGTGCGGCAAGATCGATGCTGCGGGCGAGATCCTGTCCGGCGACCGATTGCTGGTCGACAGCCGTGGCGATCGAAACGGCGGTAGTCTCAAGCTTGTTCACTTGACCTGCGATAGCGCGCAATGCGTTTACGCTGGCGCCGGTCGTATCCTGCATGTCGCGGATTTGCTCTGCGACCTGTTCGGTCGCACGGCTCGTCTGCATGGCCAGCTCTTTGACTTCGCTGGCGACCACCGCAAAGCCGCGCCCCGCTTCGCCGCCGCGCGCGGCTTCGATCGACGCGTTGAGCGCGAGCAAATTGGTGCGCTGGGCGATGGTCTGGATCAGCTCGACGATCTGGCCGACTTGCTCGGCTGAATCCGCAAGCGCGGAAATAGTCGAGTCTGCTTCGTTGGTCGCATCGGTGGCAAGGCGGGCCAGCTCGCTGGAGGATGCCGCCTGCTGGCTGATTTCGCCGATCGACAGGGCAAACTCGTCACTGGCTGCCGCTGCCGATGTCGCGCCCGAATTGGCTTCGGCCATGTTCTGCGCAACGAGAGTGGTGCGCTCGCTGGTCTCCTCGGCAGCGGATGCCATCTTGCCGGCGGTCGAGTGAAGCTCGCTCGAGGCCGCCGCAACCTTGTGGACGACATCGCCGACCGTCTGTTCGAATTGCGTCGCCAGTTCGGAAAGCAGGCGAGCCTTGCGGGCATCGGCCTCTTCGCGCTCACGCTGGCGCTCCTGCTGAATTTGAACTTCGGCCTCGGCATGTTCCGCCCGCTCGCGCGCCCACACTTCGAGCCGACGGTTCGCGCCTTTGAACAGTTCGAGCGCAGACACCATCTGGCCGATCTCGTCCTTGCGTCCACGACCCGTGATATGAAAATGTCGATCGCCCTTGGCGAGTTTGTTCATTCCGTCGGTCACTTCGCTGATCTTGCGGGAGAAATCACGGGAGAGATAGGCGAGGCCGATCAACAGAATGATAGTCGCCAGCACTCCAAGGCCAAAGACTATGGCGATCATCGTGAAGAAATATTCGATGCCGGTGCGTTCGAGCTCGGCGCTGTAGAGATCAAGTTCTTCGGACAAGGCGCGCGACTGTTCCAGCACAGCCTCACCGCGATCCGACATCTCGCCGATCAGGGTCTCGGAGCCCTGCGAGCGGCTGTTGCTCTGTATTGCGGCTGCGGTCTGAGTGAATGTCTCGTTGTAATCGACCAGACCGGCACGTGCCTGGTCGATGCGGGGTTCCAGCTGAGGAACATGTTCCCGAACAACCGCGTCGATCTGGTCGATATGTCCAATTGCGGCGGTGTAGCTTTGCCGCTGGCCTTCGAGCAGGGCGGGCTCTCGTTCGATCAGAAAACGGGTTGCGTTGTATCGCAGTTCGCCCGTTGCTCCGCGCAATTCAGCAGATGCCAGCACGGCACCCTGAACCTGAGCGGAGGCCTGATACCGGAACCACAGCTCGGTAAGGCCAAGGCCCAGTACCAGAGCCATTGCAAACCCGACACCGAAGAAGGTGCCGAAGATCGTGTGGATCTTGCTCGAAAGATTCAGATCACGAAACCAGCCGATGCGTTCGAGCATGGTTTCGGGCCTGGCCTGTTCTGGATTTTCGTCCGCCAGGGCCTGACGTTCGTTTTCGAAGTCCTGCAGAAGATCGCGCGCCATATCGGGGACGGCCTGCTCTTCGAGATCGTCCTGGCGCGTCATCATGTTCACGTCGAAATCCCCCTCAAGACCGGTTTCGCGCAATTTCTGAACGAAAATCCTTTATATTGTCTTGACTGAAGCCGTGGACGTACGGGGTGGTCGGTTAACCTGCGCGAATTTTCTTGAGGAAACCGTCAACCTGCGCCCGCAAGGAAGACGACTGCGTCTCAAGCTCCGTTGCGCTGGCGAGCACCTGACCCGCCGCCGAGCCGGTCGATAGCGACAACTCGCGCACGTCTTCGATATGGTTCGCCACTTTCTCCGTACCGCGCGCGGCGAGATCTATGCTTCGGGCAAGGTCTTGACCTGCAACTGATTGCTGGTCGACTGCGGTTGCGATCGATACTGCGGTCGTTTCGAGCTGTTGAACCTGCGTTGCGATGGAGCGGAGCGCGGAGACGCTTGCCCCCGTTGTATCCTGCATGGCGCTGATCTGGTCGGCGATCTGTTCGGTCGCGCGGCTGGTCTGCATCGCCAGTTCCTTGACCTCGCTGGCCACGACGGCAAAGCCGCGTCCCGCCTCACCGCCGCGCGCGGCCTCGATCGAGGCGTTGAGCGCCAGCAGGTTGGTGCGTTGGGCGATCGTCTGGATCAGTTCGACGATTTGTCCGACTTCCTCTGCCGAGCTCGACAGAGCGGAAATCGTCTCGTCTGCTTCGTTGGCGGAATTGGTGGCCTGACGAGCAAGCTCTGCCGACGACGCGGCCTGCCGACTGATTTCTCCGATCGACATAGCAAATTCGTCGCTGGCGGCGGCGGCGGCGGTTGCGCCGCGATTAGCTTCAGCGACGAAGGCAGCTGCGTCGCTCGTCCCGCGGCTCGATTCTTCCGCAGACTGTGCCATGCCCTGCGATGTGGTTTGCAATTGAGTCGAGGCGGCAGCGACCCCACTGACGAAATCGCCGACCGTGCTTTCGAACTGGTCCGCAACGTCGCGCAGCATCCGTTCGCGTTCGCATCGAGCGTCTTCCCGTTCCTTCTGCAATACGGCCTGTTCTTCGATATGCGCGTTGGCTTTTTCGGCCCTCTCACGGCTCAACCGTTCGAGCCGCACCCCGGCGCGATGAAACACCTCCAATGCACGGGCCATCTGCCCGATTTCATCGGATCGCTCTTTGCCAGGGATGGCCACATCCTTGTCACCGCTCGCCAGCTTGCTCATTTGCCCGGTCATTTCCGTAAGTGCGTGGCTGACGGTGCGGCTGAAGAAGCGCTCTGCGAAAAGCGACAATACCGCAAGAACACCGGTGAGCCCGATCCATACGAACAGCAATGTCCAGATCAGCGACGTTCCGGCCTCCGATACAGCGTCGGAATCGCGGCCGACCAGTGCGGCCACTTCGAGCCCGGCATCAAGCACGATTTCTCCGATGGCGGTTACCTGTTCGGCTTCTGCTCTGGTCTGAGCGGCATCACTGTTGGAAGGATCGAAGTCCGAAATCTGTCGCCGGAAATCGGCGATGCCTTCGCCGATAACGCCAAGGCGTTCGTGCGCCGCGGTGTTGCTGTCGACAACCATGGACCGCAGCGGTTCGATCTTGGCTTCCGCCCGTGCCAGCCGATCAAGTGCAGAGCGCGCGCGCGACGGATCGCGCTGGGTGACTAGCATTTCCGTGTGGCGTTGCGCTTCGCTCAGATCGACCAGCAGCCGCTCCGCTGCGAGCGCGTCGTCATGGCTCTGGTTGATGCGCTCGGCCCGCGATCCGAGTTCGAGAAAGCCGAGGATCACAAACGCCGCAGCGAGCAGAGCGATGGAAAAGTTAGTCAGGAAGAACCAGCGGATTTTCTGGCCGATCGTAAGTTCGCCAAACCAGCGGGAAAACCCGCCCGAGCGAGCAGATGCGGCCGCTTCGGCCTGCTCGCTGGCGCGTTCCGCTGCGATATCTACGGCAATTTCCTGTAAGGCGCTCATGCTGCCTTCCCGTCCTTTTGATTGGCGATCGGCGCATTGTCGGCCGCGTTCTGTTTGGCGATCAGGTGATCGATTTCTTCGGCGGGCATCGCTTTGTGATACAGCCATCCCTGAATTTGATCGCATCCGGCAGCCCGCACCATGTCCGCCTGCTCAGTGGTTTCGACGCCCTCGGCGGTGACAGCCATCTTGAGCGCGCGCGCGACGGCGATACTGGAGAGCATCATCGCCCGGCTGCCTTCGTCTTCACCCGCCTGGACCACCAGACTCCGATCAAGCTTGAGTTTTTCGAACCGGAACTGCCGCAGGAAGCCGATAGAGGCATAGCCGGTGCCAAAATCATCCAGCGCGACATTGACGCCAAAGCCCCGGATCAGCGCGAGCGTGCGTTCGGCCACTACAGGGTCAAGGACCAGACAGGTCTCGGTGATCTCGAGTTCGAGCTGGCCAGGCGGAAAACCGGTTTCCTCCAGTATCTCGCCCAGATGGATCGGAAATTCGGGATTGCGCAATTGTGCGGCGGAAATGTTGACCGACAGCGTGATGTCGCCCCAGCGCAAGGCGTCGCTGACCGCCTGGCGCAGCACCCATAGGCCCATGGCATTTATGAGGCCCGATTCCTCGGCGACTGGAATGAACACGTTCGGGCCTACGCTCTGGCCATCCGGCCTGTTCCAGCGCAACAGCGATTCAACTGCCACGATGCGGCCCGTGTCGGCGTTGACAAGCGGCTGATAAGCTAGCGCGAATTCACCGTTGGCGAGGCTCGCACGCATTTCATCGTCCAGCTCTCGCACAGCTTCCCGGCGCTGGTCGAAGGTCTCGTTGAACCATGTGCAGCGCATCTTGCCGCCGCGCTTCGACATGAACATCGCGACATCCGAACGCCGCAGCATTTCGGAGGATGGAAGGCGATGGTCTGCGACGCTCCGAGCCAGCCCGATGCTCGCGCCCATCGCGATCTGGCGATCCCCAACGGCGATTGGCGTCGCCAGCTGTTCGAGCAATGATCGGCAAATTCCTTCGAGGATCGTGCCTGCCGCCGGCCCTGCCATGACTGCCGCAAATTCATCCGCCCCCAAGCGGTAGCAACGCGCCTCTGGCCCGCAGGCCTCGCGCAGCAATTTGGCGCATTGCTGTATCACCTGATCGCCGACAGCGTGGCCATAATGATCGTTGATCTGCTTGAAGCTGTCGAGGTCAATCAGCGCGATAGCAATCTCGACGTCGCCTTCGGAGAGGTCTTCGATATCGGCGTGCAGGGCGCGGCGATTGGGCAAGTTGCTTAGGCTGTCGGTGACGCTTAGACTTTCCAATTCGCGGACATTGGCGACACCCTTGAAGCCGAGCAAGAATATGGTCGATGCGTAGACGAGCGCGCCTGCGATCAGCAGCGGCGCGGGCGACAGGATCTCGATTTGGTCGGTCGCGATGACAACCATTAATATCAACGCAAGAACAAGTGAAAGAACTGCCAGCGGAACCAACACCAGCCCGGCCGGTGTCAATCGCAAGGGTCTGCTTTTAACTGACACCAATAAATCCCCGAACGTCGCGTTGATTGCGCGTCTCTGCTAGACCAAGCGGTCTAACGGATGGTGGCTAATGAAGCGTAAACCCTATATTCCGGGAGTTGAGCAAACTGACCGTAAATTAGGCGTTTGCCGCAAGTTTGATCGTCGATCCATGCGCTTCGGGACGGTAAATGCTCGCCCGCCGACCAGATGGGGCGAAGGCTGTCGTCTGGCCGACGACCGTCTCGCCCGCGCCCAGCATCAGGTAGCCGTCTTCGGCCAGTGCGACGCTCAAGCGACTGAAGGCGGTGTGCCGGGTGGCGGGATCGAAATAGAGCAGCACATTTCGGCAGAGGATCAGATCGAAGACCTGGCGCGAAGGCGCTCCGCTGAGCATATTGTGCTGTTGAAAGCGAGTGTTGGTCCGGCTGTTGTCACGGATTTGCCAGCCCCGGCGCGTCTCCTCAAAATGCCGCAGCATCTGCGCCACTCCAAGCCCGCGCTGAACCTCGAACTGGCTGTAAAGCCCGCTGCGCGCAGCATTGATCGCCTGATGCGAGACGTCGGTGCCGAGAATGTCGATGTCCCAGCCGTCCCAGCGCGCGCCCTGATCGGCGATCGACATTGCGAGCGAGTAGACTTCCTGCCCGGTTGAACAGCCCGCGCACCAAATCGACAGACGTTTGACGCCCTTACGTCGCTCTGCGATCTCGGGAAGAATGTCGTCGGGTAACTGGTCGAAGGTCGGCTTGTCGCGGAAGAAATAGGTTTCGTTATTAAGCAGCGCTTCGACGACTTCACGCGACAGATCGTGCCCGGCTCCGCGCTCGTCCGGCTGTGCGAGCAAACATACCAGCTGATCGACATTGCTGATGCCATGTTCGCGGAAGATGCCGGACAGAGCCGTACCAACCCGCCAGCGGCGGCTTTCGGTCAGGTGCTGTCCTGTTCGCGCGGCGAGCAGGTCGGCAATGATCTGATGGGATGCTTGGCTGACTTCCACGGGGTTACTTGCGCCGTGGCGCTCCCGCTAGGGAAATGACCGCTTCGCTCAATTTTTCAGGCGGCGCGACCAGGCTCGATAGACCTGCTTTGGTTACCGCACCGGGCATTCCCCAAACGGCGCTCGAATCGGCGTCCTGCGCGAGGATCGTTCCGCCGTTCTCGGCCAGTTTCTTTGCGCCTTCCAATCCGTCGCGCCCCATGCCTGAAAGTATCACCGCCAGAACCTGGCCGTTGCATGCTTTGGTGAGGCTGCTGAGCATCGGGTCGACGGACGGCATACAGCCGCTGCGCGAAGGTTCGGCCGAGATGCGCGTGACCAGCCTGTCGCCGATCCTGCGCACCATCATGTGTCCATGGCCCGGAGCAATCACGATCTCTCCGGGGCGAATCTCGGTTCCATCGCAGGCAATATGGGTCCGCCGCGCGCTCGCCATTTCGATTTGGCGGGCGAAAACGGACATGAAGGATTGGGGTAGGTGCTGAGTGATCAGGATAGGCAGATCGACAGTCGGTGGCAGGCTGCGCAGCATGAGGTTGAGCGCATGAATGCCGCCGGTCGAAGCGCCGATGGCGATCACTTCAGGGCGCTTGCTGCTGGCCGAGGAAAAGCCTGCGACCGTCTCCTTGACGGACGTGCAGTCGTCGTCGCTTTCGTCGCTATCCTGGCCGCCAAGCGCCCGGATCTTGCCGAGCAGCTGGCTGCGATAGTCGTCGGTAAAACCGCCCGGCCGTGGCTTCAGCATCGTATCGGCTGCGCCCATCGACAGCGCCGCCATCGTATGTTCTGCGCCGACATCTGTCAGCGATGAGACCACCAGAACCTGTGCATCGCCGCCCGTTTCCAGCAAGGCGGGGAGGGCATCAAGACCGCCCATGCCCGGCATTTCCAAATCGAGCAGGACCACATCGACGCTCAGGTTCTTGAGCTGGGCAATCGCTCGTTCCGCACTGGAAGCGGTGGCGACCACATCCATGCTCTGATCGCCTTCGACCATGCGTTTGAAAATCGTCCGGACTGTAAGCGAATCGTCGACAATCATCACGCGGATTGCGCCTTCGCGTTGGGCATCCTGAGCGGGTTGCTCAGCAATCGCAGTGTTGGCTTTCAGGAGCCTTCCGGGAGAGGAAGTGGGAGCGTTCACGCGAAGCCGACCAACTGCAGTTTGATCTGAAGGGTTTCGTGATCGAACGGTTTCATCACATATTCGTCCGCGCCTGCCTGGATCGCTTCGCGGATATGCGCGACGTCGTTTTCAGTGGTGCAGAACACAACCTTTGGCTTGTCCCCGCCGGGACGCTGGCGCAGTTGCACCATGAACTCGATGCCGGTCATCACGGGCATGTTCCAGTCGAGCAGGACAACGTCGGGCATTTCCCGGTCGCAGGCGTCCAGACCCGTCTGACCGTTGTCGGCCTCTTCGACCGAGAAGCCGAGCGTCTCGAGAATGTGCCGCGAGACCTTGCGGATAACACGCGAGTCGTCGACGATCAGACACGTTTTCATGGGAACCCCTGTTTTGTTTTCGGAGCAAAGTAGGCCGCAGCCGTATATATTGGATTAAGCCGCAGCGCCGAATTCACCGCATTTCCCCTCCGGACCCGCAATCAGAGCCTCGAGATCAAGCATCAGAGCAGGGCCGATGGCGGTTTCGATCATGCCAGTGGCGACCGCAGACCATTCGGGGCCAAAGCCGCCAGCGACCTGTTCAGGTTCGGTGACGCTGGAAGTGATATCTTCGATCGAGTCGACGATCAGCGCGTAGGAATGCCCGGCAATGCGGACGACTGCTGCGCGTGTGTCGGTCGACCATTCGATTGTGTCGAAACCCAGCGCGTGGCGGCAATCGATGACTGTCAGCGCCTGACTGCGCAGAGCGGTAAGGCCCGTAATGAAGCCGGGTGTGCCGGGAACCGGTGTGATAGTCCCGACCTCGATCACCGATTGGACATCGGAGGCGTGCAGAGCGCACCGTCGACCGGCGATCTGGGTCATGACGAGAAGATCGGTCATCAGTGTGTCCCTCCGGCGCGGGCGCTGCGTTTGGCCGTCTGGAGCGCAGCGATCAGACTGTCACGGTCGTAGCGGTAGATCGACCCATCGCCATCGGCGGCATCGGGTTGGTCGCGCAGGCGAATGATCTGGCTGACGTTGGCGGCGTCCAGCGTCTCGTCGGGCTCGTCTTCAAAGGCGATCGCTATGTCGCCAGGAGACGCGGTCCCGCCGATCGCTGGCTCATATCCCGCAGCGCTGACCAGTGGGCCAAGGATGGTGCGCGCCCATTCGCTATCGGGCAGATGGCATACGGGTTTGTCGGTGACGTCGGGTGCTTCGCCATGGCGCGCGAACAATTCGTGACCATCGATCAGCGTCACCGTCTTGCCGTCCACCAATGTCAGCGCCTCGACCAGCGGATCATCGCTCACTGGCTTGAGCGCGTCCGAAAGCTCGACCGCATCGTCGATGTCGCGCACCGCATGCAGCAACTCGCTGGCACCATCGGTCAGGCGGAGCAGGCGGATACGACCGGCTGGCAGCATGCCGTCGGGCAATCCGATCAGTGGCAGGATCACCCCGTCGATCACAGCGCGCGCGGCCCCGGCAGTCTCTTCGATCAGATCGGCGGAGATTGTCTCGATCCGTTGGACCAGCTCCAGCCGTATCGCACTGCGACGGCCCGCATAGTCCGTGAACAGCATTGCCCGAGCGACGTCCTTCGCGTCTGCGCCAGCGACGCTGTCGCCTCTTCTGCCGCCTGTAGACCGCGTCTCGGAAACGAGACCGCAATTCAGCGCGATCTGCGGCATGTCGAGCACCAGGATCGGCTGCCCGTCGTCCAGAAGGGTTGAGCCGCCGTACAATTCGGTCTTCATGATGCTGCGCGGCAGCGGCTTGACCACCAGATCGCTGAGATTGTGGATGCCGTCGACCGCGAGCGCGAACAGATCGCCGCTCGCAAGCCGCAGCAGCACCAACGTCGCATCGTCATCCGGCCTGGCAGGCTCGATGCCGAGAACATGGGCGAGTGAAAGGCATGGTGTGCGGCGGTCACGGAAGGTCACCAGCGCCGTTTCTCCGACTTTGGTGTATTCGACTGCGCCTGCACCAAGGTGGACGACTTCCTCGACATAGCTTTGCGGTATGGCAAACCGCTGCTCGCCGACCTCGACCGTTAATCCTGCGATGATTGCGAGGGTGAGGGGGATCTGTAGGTAGAACAGAGAGCCATGCCCCGGCGTGCTCGTTACCTTGATGGAGCCGCCGACTTTTTCCAGATTATCGCGGACCACATCGAGCCCGACACCGCGCCCGGAAACGGAACTGACCTGTTCGGCGGTCGAGAGGCCAGGCTCGAACACCAATTGCAGTCTTTCCTCGCGGCTCATCACCTCGCTCTGTTCACGGGTGATGATGTTCTTCGAGATCGCCTTGGCCACGATGCGCTCTTCATCGAGCCCACGACCATCATCTGTGATGACGATCGATATCTTGTTGCCGGATTGGCGGGCGGCGATCGACACCACGCCGGTCTCGCTTTTGCCAGCCATCTTGCGATCTTCTGGCGCTTCGATCCCGTGGTCGATCGAATTGCGAATGATGTGGGTGAGCGGATCGCGGACCATCTCGATCATTTCGCGATCGAGTTCGACGTCGCCGCCTTCAAGATCGATCGTCACCTGCTTGCCCAGATCGGCAGAGAGGTCGCGGACGAGCCGGGGGAGTGCGCCGAACAGCGTCTCGATCCGCTGCATCCGCATCCGAGTGATCGCGTCGCGAACATCCGACAGGATCGTTGTCAGCCTTTCGAATGGCCCGTCGATGGTCGGCTGGGTTCCTGCCTGACGCAATCTGTGCGCAAGATCGTTGCGGGCCAGAACCATGTCGGAAACGCCGCTCATCACGCGGTCGAGCAGATCGACCGGCAGGCGGATCGTTCGTTGTGCCGTAATCGCGGTATCGGATTTCCTGGCGGCGGACGATTGGTCCGCATCGTCCTCAATCGAAGTGTTGTCGGGAGAAGTCGTGGTCGGCGCGGTCACAGGCTCCGCGCCAAGCTCTGACGAAGCATTGAGCGCCGCGATCAAAACTTCGTCACCGTCAGCGGAGAATTCCTCTCCCGCTTCGATCGCATCGACCATCTCGGCAATCCGATCGATGATCGCGAGCACTGCCGAAACCATCGCACTGTCAGGGTTGCGGCGTCCGGCGCGCACGTCTGCCAGCGCATCCTCTGCGGCGTGGCTGAGATTGGCCAGTCGGGGAAAGTCGAAAAAGCCGCAATTGCCTTTAACAGTGTGGACGAAGCGGAAAATGGAATCGAGGCGCGAAGTGTCGGCCGGATCAGCTTCCCAGGCGATAATCTCGCCCTCGCTGGCCTCCAGCATTTCCCGCGTCTCGGCGACAAAATCCGCCAGCAGATCATCCATGTCGCGCGCGCCCCTCTTAAGTAGCAACGCTCTCTATGCCGGGCGATGGTTAACGAAGGGCTACTGTGCGGGTTCGATACGCCCCTCGCGCTGCAAATTTCAGCCTGGTGGACGCCGCCACAGCACCCAATAGATCAGCAGCGCCCCTGTCAGCGCGCCGAACACATTGGCGGCCAGTTCTGCGGTGTAGATCGCTTCGCTCCCCCAACTCGCTTGAAGCAGCCATGCCACCGGAACCATAACGAGGAACACGCGGCCAATGGACTGGAGCAGCGCGAATTTTGCCTTGTCGACCGCGTTCAAGATGCCGTTCGCGACGATCAGCACGCCGAACCCGGCATAGCCCCATGCGGCGATCCTG
Organism: Pseudomonadota bacterium; assembly: GCA_039033835.1. Classification (GTDB taxonomy): domain Bacteria; phylum Pseudomonadota; class Alphaproteobacteria; order Sphingomonadales; family Sphingomonadaceae; genus Erythrobacter. Next base: position 129,272 of record JBCCBW010000007.1, on the reverse strand, counting down.
AGGTAAAGCGCGAACTCTTCGATCACCGCCTCATCCTCGGTGAAAAACGCGGCGAACCATTCACCGGCAGCGAACAGCGCGACCGCTATCGACAGGCCCCACACGACACAGAATCCGAACGCGTAAAGCGATGCCTCGCGCGCCCGCCCATATTCGCGTGCGCCCCAGTTCTGGCCCACGATGGCGCCGATCGACCCCGACAGCCCGAGCAATGGCACCGTGGCAAAGCTCTGCAACCGACCGGCTGCTCCAAAGCCTGCGACCGCATCCTGGCCCTGCGCCGCGATGAGCGCGGTGAGGATCGACAGGCCGATCGGATTGATGGCATTCGAAAATGCGGCTGGCAGGCCGACATTCATGATCGCCTTGGCCGGATCGACCAGATTGCTTTCCGTCAGCAGCGAAAGGTCGATCGGCAGTTCGGTTTTGCGTACCAAAAACAGTGCGGTGATCACGCCCACCACCCAGCCGATGATGGTCGCGTAAGCCGCCCCCAGAACACCGAGACCTTCAAAGCCGAATGCGCCGGTAATCAACAGCGGATCGAGCACCCAGTTGGCCGCGGCGTAGGATAGCGAGACATAGCTCGTTTTGCGCGCCTCGCCCTGACCGCGCAGCACTCCGTTCAATCCCATGATCATCAGCAGCAGCGGGAATCCGAACGCAAACGGCACCATGTAAGTGCGGATCAGCGGCATCAGATTGTCCTGCGCATTCATCAGCGCAAAAACCGGGTTCAGCAGCAGGTACGTGCCCAGCGCCATGATCGCGCCGCACGCCAGCGCGAAGACGATGCCGAAATTGGCCCTGCGTGCAGCTTTCTCGCGATCCCCTTCGCCAAGCGCCCGCGCAACCACCGAATTGATGCCGACCATCACGCCGACGCCCAGGCTGGAGAGCGCAACCGAAATCGGGAAGATGAACGAGATCGCGGCCAGCGGATCGCTGCCCAGTTGCCCGATGAAATAGGCATCGACCAACCCGATCGACATGATTGCCGCCACACCGATGATCATCGGCAGCGTCTGGCCCACCAGGTGGCCGGGAATGCTTCCCTTCACCAGCTTGGCTGGGCTGTCGTCGGTATCGCTCATCGGTTCAGCGCGACTAGCTGCGCGTGTGCGGCTTGGCAAAGCGAAACAGCTTTAGTCGCGCGCAGGAATGCTTGTGCATCGGCACCCGATCATGCGATAAAGCGTGCGATCACATTCTGCCGAAGAGGAACAGCCCGATGGCCACGCAGCTCAAACCGAACATCGAATGCAGCAAGGAAGAATGGCAGGCGCGGCTCGATCTGGCGGCGTGCTATCGCATCTTCGATCATCTGGGCTGGTCGGAATCGATCTACAACCACATCTCGCTTAAGGTTCCGGGCGAGGAGGACGCGTTTCTCATCAACCCGTTCGGGCTGCTCTATGACGAGGTGACCGCATCGAACCTCGTGAAGATCGATGTCGAGGGCAACAATGTCGGCGGATCGCCCTATATGGTGAACAAGGCCGGCTTCACTCAGCACGCCTATTTCCACAAGCATCTGGGCGAGCGGGCGAATGCGATCTGCCACGTCCATACGACTGCGACGATGGCGGTGTGCAGCCACAAGGGCGGCCTGTTGCCGACCAATTTCTACGCCTGCAATTTCCAGAACCAGATCGGCTACCACGATTTCGAAGGTGTGACTGTTCGCGCCGAAGAGGGCGAGCGGTTGGTCGAAAATCTCGGCGACCATACGATCCTGATGCTGCGCAATCATGGCCCTGTCGTGATGGACAAGGGTATCCAGGGGATGTTCGTGAAGATGTGGGCGCTGCAACGGGCCTGCGAAATTCAGGTCGCGACGCTCGGCATGGGCGATCCCAATGTCGTATCGCAGGAAGTCGTCGATGTGCATCAACGCGATCTCTCAGTCATGCAGTCGCAGGGCGGCGCGGGCGTGTTCGATTTCGAAGCGTGGAAGCGCAAGGTCGACAAGATCGACGACAACTGGCGCTCGTAAGCTTTAGATCATCGCGAGCTAGGATGCGCTGATGCCGCGCATGACCGTCAACGATCGGCCGATCGAGTTCGACCTCGATCCGGACATGCCGCTGCTTTACGCGTTGCGTGAGGCGGCGAACCTTACCGGCACCAAAAGCTGCGGCGGGGGCGACTGCGTTGGCGCGTGCATGGTGCTGGTCGATGGAACGGCGCTGCGATCCTGCCGGATCACGATCGCCGAGGCCGAGGGGCGCTTTATCACCACGATCGAGGGGTTAAGCGCGGATCGTTCGCACCCGGTGCAGCAGGCGATGGTGGCGGAGCAAGCGATCCAGTGCGGATATTGCACGCCCGGCATTGTGATCGCCGGAGCCGCGCTGATCCAGCGCAATCCCGCGCCCAGCAAGGACGATATCGAAGCTGCAATTCCAAATATGTGCCGCTGCGGGGTCTATCCCCGGCTGGTCCGCGCCATCGAGCGGGCAGGGCGCGTGGCTCAGCGCCGCGAGAGTATCAGCGCAGCCCCTGCGCCGGGTATCAGCGCAGAGGATGCAGCGGCCATCGTGCCTGCCCTGCGCGCTCCCCCGGACGCCGAAGCGCCCGAGGGGGAATAACGCCTAAAACCGCCCGGTAATCGTGAACCGTGCGTTGAGCGGCGGTGCAACCGTGATGTTGTCGGCGGTGTGCGAGTCCGGGAAATACAGTTCGTCAAACAGGTTTTCGATATTCACCTGCACGCGCACGTTATCCGATACGTTGTAGAATGCTGCGAGATCAACCCGCGCATAATCGGGTAGGGTTACGGTGTTGGCGTTGTCGGCAAAACTCTCATCCTGCGCGGTCAGGCCAAGACCAAATCCGAGACGGTCGGTCGCCTGGAAGTTGTTCCAGATCGAGAAAGTGTTTTCCGGCAATTCGCGCGGGCGCAGGGTCGGGTCTTCCTGCTCACCATCAAGATAGCTGTAGCCTGCGGACAGGAACCACCAATCGGTGACCTGCCCCTGCAATTGCGCCTCGAAACCCTGCACGCGGGTGTCTATGATATCGAACGTACCGGCATCCAGATCGGAAACCACTGGAGAGCTTTGCTCGACCTCGAAAATCGCGGCGGTGAAGCTTAGCAGCGGATTGAGATCCCATTTGATGCCCAATTCGAGGTTCGAGAACGTGTTGGGGTCAAGCACGTCATTAGGCGGATTGATGTTAGCGAACTGCTCTCCGGACCGAGGCAGAAAGCTTTCCGAAAAGCTGCCGTAGATCGAGATATTTTCCTGTGGCTTGATAATCAGACCAACGCGCGGGGAGATTTCCGAATCTGTGCGCGAAAGGGTGGTGAGCGTGCCGGTTTCGATCAGGTCCGCGACATTGTCGACGGTGATGTCGAAACTGTCGAAACGCGCGCCGAGCACGACATTCAGCCAGTCCGTCAGTTCGATCTCGTCCTGAATGTAGAACGAGAAGACCGTGACGTCCGCTTCGGTGTCGTCGTTGAGATCGCTAAAGCTGTTGGTGGTCGGCACACCTGCCGCGTTGATCCCGACATTCCCGCGCAAAGCGAGTGGGCGGGTGGCGAGGAAGGATTCAACATCGTCCTGCGAAGTATCGAAGAAGCTGTTGAACCGGTCATTGTTGTTGACCGTGTCGATGAACTCACCTCCGATCAGCAGGGTGTGATTGATGCTGCCGGTGGCAAATTCGCTGATCAGATTGCCCTGCAGGATCAGGTTCTGTCGATCGGTCGTGTCGATATACCCGTCGAGGTCCACCACATTGGTCGCGGGGTCGAAACCTACAGGGAAAAAGTTCGAATAGACCTTGTCATAATCCCCATAAGACCCGCTGAAATTGCCTTTCACGTTTTCGGAAAATTCGTGCTGGATCGTGCCGCGAAACACGTGCGCTTCGAGTGTGGTGAAATTGTTTAACGGATCGCCGAAGGTGATGTCCTGCAATGCCCGCGCGGGGTCGCCATTGTCATCCGAGGGGATGCCGCGGTCGATAAAGCGTTCGTGATCGATATATTCGTAAGACAGGTCGATCAGCGTATCGGGGCCGATTTCTGCGCGGAAGGTCGGGTTGATGCCGATCCGTTCGCCATCGAAGAAATCGCGGTGGTTGTTCAGCTCTTCGTAGGACGCATTGACCCGCAGCGCGGTGTTTTCGCCGGTGTCGATATTCACATCGAGCCACAGATCGTAGGCGCCGAATGTATCGACCGAGGCGAGATAGCCGACGAACTGATCGCCGATCTGGCCTTTCTTGGTCACCCGGTTGAGGATACCGCCAGTGCCGCCACGGCCAAACAGCAGCGCGTTGGGTCCGCGCAGGATCTCGACCTGTTCGAGGTTGTAGAGGCCGCGATAATATTGAACGTCGTCGCGCACGCCATCGATGAAGAAATCGGCGGTCGAGCGTACGCCGCGGAATACCACGGCGTCGCGGTGGCCTTCACCTTGCGAATTGGTGACACCGGGCGTGTAGAGCACGATGTCGCCGATGCTGTCGAAACCCTGCTGGATGATCTGATCTGCGGTGGTGATGGAGAGCGATTGTGGGACGTCGATAATCGGCGTCGGTGTCTTGACCGCGTTGATCTCGCTGGAAAACAGCACATCGCCGCGCACCATGATCGGTTCGCCTTCGGTCGCGGTGTCATCGGCTACATTCTCGCTCGTCTCAGCTGAGAGAGGGGCAGCGAAGACCGCACAGCTGAACAAGAGCGCTGCACGCGATAGGCGATGGTTCACGGGAATTCCTTTGGTCCAAGGGCTTGATCGTCAAACCCCTCCTCCGAATCACCGCTATTGCAACTTACTCGCAGCCGCAAGCTGGTTCTTGCGAATTCGTTGCAACTGCGGAATGTGTGGCTTTCATATCGCGTTTCGGATAGCCAGCGGCGCATGAAACATGCGCTCTGTCACCGGGAGATCAGGCAATGAAGGCAACCATCTGGCACAATCCGAAATGCGGCACATCGCGCAAGACGCTGGCTATTCTGGAAGAGCGTGACGGTGTCGATGTGACGGTGGTCGAGTACCTCAAGAACCCGCCGAGCCGCGACAAGCTGGCACAGCTCTATCGCGATGCTGGCATCACCCCGGAACAGGGTCTGCGCATCCGTGGCACCGATGCGAAGGAACGCGGCCTGCCCGATGCTGACGCTGATACGGTGCTGGATGCCATGGCTGCCGAACCGATCCTGATCGAACGCCCGCTGGTCGAAACGGACAAAGGGGTGCGCCTGTGCCGTCCGCAGGATGTGGTGTTCGAAATTCTCTAGCCGGTCTCCCCGGTAAGCTCGCTGTCGGCTTGCAATCCGCGCCAGCCGAATATCGCTACGGTCAGGCACAGAACGATGATGAGGCCGAAGCCCAGCCAGTCGCTGATCGTGTAGAGCCATACGCCAAGTGCGGGTGCGTAGATGAAGCTTGCCCCTGCTACCGAAGCGACAACGCCCGACGCTTGGCCCTGCTCGGCGCGGCTGACGGCCAGCGAGGTGCCTGCCGTGGTCCCCGGCCGGAACAGCCCGAAACCCAGCGAGGCGATGCCGTAACCGAGTGCAATGGTATGCAGGTCCGCTGCCGCGCCGAGCAGAGCGGTGCCGAACGCGGCCACGATTATGCCCGAAAGCGTCGCCGCGCGCGGACCCAAGTTGAAGCGCGGGATCAGTCCCCATTGCGCCAGCAGGGTCGCGATCGCGCCGCACATCAGGACGATCCCGACCGGCCCGGCCCCCTCCATCGGCGTATCGCGCAGCCCCAGTCTGTCGAGCACCAGAAAGCCCGAAATGCCGAGGATCATCGCTTGCGCATGACCGCCGACCAGTCCGGCGGCGACCCATGGTCGCAGGCGCGGTTCGAACCATGACAGGCGTCTTGGTTCAATCTCGTCTCCAGGCTCGTAATCGGAGGCATCGTCGCTCGGCGCGCCAGACCCGCTCGAATACGCCACGGCCTGCCCGCGCGCGGCGAATTGCGGCTCATCATTCGGCAGCCGCCAGCGAAGCAGGATCAGTGCGCCCAGGCCCAGGGCGGCGAAACAGATGAACGGGCCGATCAGCCCCATCCCGATGAACGGCAGGACCATCAATGGGGCAAGGGCGGGGCCTATGACCGTGCCAAGGCCAAAGCTGGACGCGATCAGCGACAGCGCCTGCGTCCGTTCCGCCCGAGGTGTACGGGAGGCGACATAGGCTTGCACCGCTGGCGGGGCGGCGCTGCCGAACCCGCCATACAGGCTGCGCGCGGCGGCAAAGGCGATCAAGGCCCAGAATGCGGTGATCCATCCGGCGAGGCCCGCCCACAGCACCGCGCCGCACAGGGCCATCGACACAACGAAGCCGACCAGCCCCAGCGCCATCATCGACTTGCGCCCACGCTTGTCCGATCGCCGCGCCCAAATCGGAGCGCAGACGACCCACAGCAGCGCCGACCAGCTATAGGCGAGGCTGATCCAGACATCGTCGATTTCCAGCGCGGTGCCGATCGAAGGCATCACCGATTGCATCGCGGTGTTGCCTGCCGCCGTGACCAGCATCACCGTAAACAGCAGCGCCATCCGACCGCTGGACACGGGCCGAAACGCGCTGTCTGCGCGCTCTGCCTGGGCTGGCTGCCCGGTTTCGAGGTTTGAGTCGACGTCAGCCATCGTCCGTCAGCGCTAGGCGGTCGATCAGTCGCTTGCAATCGGATTGCCAGCCTGCACGCTCTGCGGCTAAGTGGTAACGGACCAAGCATCCTGACCAAATCTGGAGAAACCGATGAATTCCAACGATGTGGCTCTGCGGCGGCAGAGTGGTTGGCGCGCGCGCTGGCGCGACTACGCTGCGCAGTGGGCCGTATTTTTCCAGGGTTTCATGGAGCATCCCCGGATGGTCGGTTCGATCATACCGTCCTCACGCTTCACCGTCCGCCACATGCTCGAACCGGTTGATTGGGGCAGTTGCGAGGTCTTCGTCGAATACGGCCCCGGCATCGGCACGTTCTGCCGTCCTGTGCTGGAACGGTTGCGCGGTGATGCAGTGCTGATCGTGATCGACACCAACCCGCTCTATATCGATTACCTGTCCCGCACGATCCGCGATCCGCGTTTTCATGCCGTGCTTGGCTCGGCAGAGAACGTTGAGGAAATCTTGAGCGAGCGCGGGATCGCCCAGGCGGACTATGTGCTTTCAGGCCTGCCGTTCTCGACCCTGCCACCTGGCGTCGCCCCCGCGATCGTCAAGGGGACGCATTCGGTTCTGAAGCCCGGCGGCGGCTTCCTCGCCTATCAGTTTACATCGGCGGTACGCGACGAATCCGCGCCTTTGTTCGAACGGATCGATGCCGGGTTCGAATGGCTCAATATCCTGCCGTGCAAGCTTTATTGGGCCTGGAAGGCGAGCGCCAAAGCGACCTGATCTATTCGAAAGTTTCCGCCGTCGCCTCGTTCGAGGGGCCGGCCAACTGCCGATGCACCGCAGCCAGCACGCATAGGAACAGGACAGCTATGACAGCGTTGATGATCGCTGAGACTACCCCATTTCCTATCGCTGCGATTGATGCGTTGAAGGCTGCGAAAACAGTTCCCAATACGAGCGTAACAAGCAGCGACACGACACCGATGGCGATCACCAACAACGCCATGAAGCCGAACAGCCGGAGCGAATTGCCCTTGGTCAACCCCCATGACCGACGCATCGCTTTGATCGGATTAAGCTCGCCTTCGATCGCGATAACCGGTGAAACGAGAGCGAATTTCACGAAGATGTAGATCGCAACGATAACCATCAGAAAGCCGACCAGCCCAGCCACCGGAGGGGAAATGGCGGACAGAATTCCAACTGGCACCGCTATGATAAGAGCGATGGCCAGCACGATCAGGAGCTGTGCGGCTATGTAAGGAAGGACCGAGCGCACTCCCTGCTGCAATGCTTCGCCCACAGTCGGGCGTCCGCGATCGGTCAACAGCGCCAGCAGGCTGAGTGTGCCGATGAACTGCACGATCGTCACGATCAGGAAATACGGCCAGTTATCCGCATATTGCTGCGTAAACGCGTCCATCGCTGCTTGCATCACCACATCAGGATCGGTGCCCGGAGGTGCGTCCACCGGTGTCGGATTGACGGCCTCTGGCGCGAATATCGCAAGTGCGAGGTACGGAAGGAAGAAGAACAGGCCCGCCACGGCAAAGATGGTGTCGCGGTTTGCCCCGAACAGCCCGGTGGCATCGCTCCAGGCTTTGCCCATATTGAGTTTCACGTCGTTGATCCCCCGATTGGTGAAATTTCTCGGCATTGATGTATACCGGTCTGCACTATTCGACCCTTGATAACCGCGCTCAATGCCCCCACGCAATTGTGATGGCAAGCAATGCACAGCGATCTGACCATTTGGCCGCGATAGAGTGGCGTCGCGACGATACGGTTGTGCCCTACCGCGACGCTCTCGAAGCAATGGAAGCGCGCAACCGTGCAATTGCGGCTGGCGATGCGAGCGAGCTGATCTGGCTGCTCGAACACCCGCCTGTCTACACTGCAGGAACCAGCGCCGACCCGGCCGAACTGGTCGATCGACGGTTCGATGTGGTCAAAGCCGGGCGGGGCGGACGCTACACCTATCACGGGCCGGGGCAGCGGGTTGGCTACCTGATGCTGGACCTGAACAGGCGCGGCAAGGATGTGCGCTGTTTCGTTCACGCAATCGAGGGATGGGTGATCGCGACGCTCGCCGATTTCGGGGTCGATAGCTGGCGGGCCGAGGGTCGCGTGGGCATCTGGACGAAGGATGTTGACGGTCGGGAAGCCAAGATCGGCGCAATCGGCGTGCGGGTGCGGCGCTGGGTCACGATGCATGGCTTTTCCATCAATCTCGACCCGGACCTCACGCATTTCGGCGGAATCGTCCCGTGCGGGATCGACGAGTTCGGCGTCACCAGTCTGGCGCGGCTTGGCAAGTCGGTGATGCCGCAGCAGTGGGACGAAGCTTTGATCGCGCGCGCCGACGATTTCCTTGACGCGCTCGACGCAGCTGGGCGAAAGGCGTGCGGATGAAACCGGCAATTATCCTGATCGCCCCCTTGGCTGTCTCGCTCGCTGCTTGTGGCGATGACGCCGAACCCGACGCGGACCGCGCCGCCGAACAGGGCGGCGAAGTCGCTGGCGATGTGTTGGGCGGAACGATCAGCGACGATATGCTGCCCCTAGAGGAACTGCGTTCGCAATCACCGCCTGCCGAGCGCGCGGTGACAGAAGCGGCAGGCTCGCAAGCCAGCGCGAGTCAAGCTGAACCCCAGACGCCCGAGGCTCCACAGCAAGAGGCCGAGCCAGCGCAAGCTGACCCGACCCCCGTCGAAGCTCCGGTTGAAGAGTGATCAAGCAGCGGTGGCCGCAGCCTTCTCTTCTTCCATCGTCGGATAGTCGACGTAGCCCTGCGGGATCGGGAAGTACCAGCTTTTGGGCACATCCTTGTTCGGGTTGAATTCCGCACCCACGCGAATGCGTTCTGCGAGGTCGGGGTTCGAGATATAGGGACGTCCGAACGTCACCGCATCGCATTTGCCGCTGCTCACATCGTCATCTGCCTCTTGCGCGCTGTAATCCGAATTGAGGATCAGCGGGCCGGAGTAGATGTCGCGGATCATCGGGCTTTGCTTGGGCACATCGGTGCTGCCGAACGTGCCATCGGGGCCGGGTTCGCGCAGTTCGAGGAAGGCAAGCCCCAGCTTCTCGATAACCTTGGCCGCCGCGCCAAAGGTTGCTGGCGGATTGCTGTCATCGGTGCCTTGGGAATCGCCATTGGGTGAGAGGCGAATGCCGACGCGGTCTGCGCCCCAGACATCGATCAGCACTTCGAGCACTTCGCGCATGAAGCGGGTGCGGTTCTCGGGTGAGCCGCCATATTCGTCGGTGCGATGGTTGGTCTTGTCGCGCAGGAACTGGTCGACCAGATAGCCATTGGCGCCGTGAAGCTGGACGCCATCGAAACCGGCCTTCTTGGCGTTTTCGGCGGCGCGGCGATAATCGCCAATGGTCCGCTGAATGTCCTCAAGCGTCATCTCGCGCGCGGTGACGTATTCCTGCTTGCCCTCGGGCGTATGCGCTTCACCGGGAGCCTTTGTCGCGCTGGCCGAAAACGGCGGCTGACCGTCGAGGAAGTAGGGATGTACGATCCGTCCCATATGCCACAGCTGCATCACGATCAGCCCGCCTTCATCGTGCACCCCCTGCACAATCGGCTTCCATGCTTCGGTCTGTTCATCGCTCCAGATGCCCGGCGCCGATGGCCAGCCCAGCCCTTCGCGGCTGATCCCGGTCGCTTCGGTCAGGATCATCCCTGCGCCTGCGCGCTGGCGATAATAGGTGCCCATCATTGCGTTGGGTACGAACATCGGTTCGGCAGCGCGGCCACGTGTCAGGGGTGCCATGAAAATGCGGTTCTTCGCGGTAAGCGCACCCATTTTCAGGGGCTGGAACAGAACGTCGTGCATACGGGATTTCCTCCTGTGATTGGCTTGACTGTTCACTTGGAGACGATGGGGCTAGGGCGCAACCATGGAAAATGTTGGGGCCAAAGAAGAAAACCCCGAAGCAAAACTATCCGACCCAAGCGGATGGTTGCTGCTGGCGGCGCTGCTCGGGGGCAATGTCGCACTCGCGCTTGGCCCGTGGTTCGTGCGCGAAGCCGATACAGGCCCGGTTAGCGCGGCGTTCTGGCGGCTGTTTCTCGCGCTCCCGTTCCTGCTGGTGTTCGCACGGGTCGCCGGTCAGCCGATCGGAGGGATGCCGCGCAAGACGTTGGCATTGGTCGCTGTTGGTGCAACCGCCTTCGCGCTGGACCTTGCCAGCTGGCATGTCGGGATCGGCCTGACGCGGCTCGGCAACGCGACGCTGTTTGGCAATGCCGGTTCGATCATCCTGTTGTTCTGGGGCTTCATTATCGCCCGAATGCTCCCGCGCGGGCTGGAATGGCTCGCCATCGTATGCGCGCTGGGCGGGGCGGCGATCTTGCTTGGCCGCAGCCTAGAGATTTCGACCGAGACCTTTGTCGGCGACCTGTTCTGCCTGACCGCCGGTGTGCTCTACGCCGTTTATCTGCTGACCCTGCAAGGCGAACGCGCGCGGTTTGGATCGTGGAGCCTGCTGGCATGGGTGAGCATTTTCGCCTGCCCGGTATTGCTGGCACTGGCTCTGGCGCTGGGCGAGCCGGTCTGGCCAGCCGACTGGACCCCGATCCTGATCCTGTTCGTGACCAGCCAGCTGATCGGTCAGGGACTGTTGGTTTTCTCGCTCGGCCACTTCCCGCCTCTGTTGATTGGCCTGGCGCTGCTGACCCAGCCTGCAGTCGCGGCGGCAATTGGCTATGCGCGGTTTGGCGAGGTGCTGATGCCGCTGGATGTTATTGGAATGCTGTTGCTGGGAAGCGCGCTGGTGGTGTCGCGGGCCGCTCAGCCAACCCGACGCTGATCCGCAAACCATTGATCGAAGGTGCGGTATCGATCTTCAACCGCATCCAGGTCCGGCCCTTTCAGCCTCTTGCGCGCTTGTTCGATCAACAGGCGACCCTGTTCGTGCAGCGCATCGCGGCGCGCATCGTTCTCGATAGGTGTCGCCGCGTTGCTGACGACACCGAGCATTACCAGCGCGGCATTCGGGTTTGTGGCCACCGCACTGCGCATCGATCCAAACCCACGCTTCAGATAATGCGCAAAGTCATCGGGGCATGGGATCACCGGGCAATCTTCTGCGTCCTCTCCGCACACATCCTTGCGGAGATCGCGGCGCCCGATTTCGGATGTTGCTGCCCCCAGCCAGTGCATCGCTGTTATGGCGGTGAATGGATCGTTGATACCAGGCGACAGGGCGCGCAGCGCGATTTCGACCAGCTCGTCGATCAGAAATTGCGGATCCTGTTCGGGCGTACGGAACGCGCCGAGCGTGAAGTCTTCGCGCACGCGGTCTTTGATCTCTTCCGGCTTGCATCCTTTTACATCCATCAGCGGTAGCCCGCGATGGACGAAATCTCCTGTGCGCACTTTTAGCGAGAAGGTGCAGTCACAATCGCGCGCGGCCTTTTCCAGATCTTCGAAGTCGATCATCTGCACGTAGCCGGTGTCCCAAGCAGTCAACTCTTCTCCGCCAGCAGGCTCGCGCGCGTCGGAAAAATCATCTTCGACCGGATAGGTCTTTCGCACAGCGGAGATCAGGCGCTGGCCGATCATCTCCAGAACCTTGTTGATCCGGATGGATGATGGGACGTGGTGCAGGAAGAATACCAGCACGACGACACAGGCGGCCACCAGCGCATAAGCGACGAGCAAGGATAATTGCGGCGCGAAACCGGGCAGCGCCGTGGCGGCGGCGTCGGTCGCGGTGCTGGCGGATTCGTCTTCGGCTCTTACCGATCGCAGCACCATCAGCGCATAGACGAAGGTTCCGATGAAGGTCGCCAGGCTGATCTGGTTTCCCTTGTCCTCCAGAAAATTGGTCAGAAGCCGCGGGCCATACGTCCCGCTGGCATAGGTGACCGCGACGAGCGTGATCGAGAAAACCGTGGAGGCCACACCGATCATGGTGCCTGCCATGACCGTCAGAATATCGGCGGCACCTTTTGGTCGGACAGGCACGAGCCATTCGTAATCGCTCAGGAACTCGGCAAAACCGGTGCGATCCAGATAGACCGTGACGAAGGCCAAGGCTGCCGCAAACACCGCAAAGGTTGCCGGGTAAAACCAGTAATTCGCGTTAAGGCGCACCCAGAAAAAGCGGATTTCGGCTGTCATCGGAAAATGAACGCTCGAAACCGCGAAATGGGTGCGACGGTCAATCTGCCTTGAACGGCACCTTGCCCAAATCGCCAAGGCCAACAGTCCCGCCAGCCATGCCGAGCATCCGGTCGAGGCTTTCCTTCGCCTTCAGCCGCATGCCTTCCTCGATCTCGATCTGGGGCTCCAGATCGCGCAGAGCCGTGTACATCTTCTCCATCGTGTTCAGCGCCATGTAGGGGCAGATGTTGCACGAGCAGTTTCCGTCTGCGCCCGGTGCGCCGATGAAGGTCTTTTCGGGCAGCGCCTTTTCCATCTGGTGCATGATGTGCGGCTCGGTCGCGACGATCAGCGTGTTACCTTCGAAATTCTTCGCGAATTTCAGGATCGAACTGGTCGAGCCGACGTGATCGGCATGATCGATGATCGTCGGCGGGCATTCGGGGTGCGCAGCGACGGGCGCGTCCGGGTGCTGTTCTTTCAGCTTGAGCAGCTCGGTCTCGCTGAAGGCTTCGTGGACGATGCAGACGCCCGGCCACAGCAGCATTTCGCGATCGAACTTGCGGCTGAGCCACCCGCCAAGGTGACGGTCCGGGCCGAAGATAATCTTCTGATCGGCCGGGATCTGTTCAAGGATCGTTTCCGCGCTGGAGCTTGTGACGATGATGTCGGACAGCGCCTTCACCTCGGTCGAGCAGTTGATGTAGGTCAGCGCGATGTGATCGGGATGCGCTTCACGGAACGCCTTGAACTTTTCCGGCGGGCAGGAATCCTCAAGCGAGCAGCCGGCGTCCATGTCCGGCAGGATCACGGTCTTGTCGGGAGAGAGGATCTTGGCCGTATCGGCCATAAACTTCACACCGCAGAACAGGATAACGTCGGCATCTGTTTCCGCCGCCTTGCGCGAGAGTTCGAGGCTGTCGCCGACAAAGTCCGCAATGTCCTGAATATCGGGCGTTTGGTAATAATGCGCGAGGATCACGGCGTTGCGCTCTTTGCGCAGTCGGTTGATTTCAGCGAGCAGATCGTCGCCGGTGGGAACTTTGGTTTCGATGCTCATTGGTCTGATCCCGCTAACTTTGTTTCGTCCGATATAGGGAATATGACGCGCTTTTCGAGCGAAATCGCGTCTGGCGCTGGCCGCGTCTAAGCTGCGAGCGTGCTCCAGATTTCGCCGTCTTTCGCGACAAGTCCGCGTTTTTCCAGATCGATCAGATGCGCGGTAACGCTCATCTCGGCGGCGGGGATCAGGCGCTCGTCCAGCCCCTTGTACATGTGCGGGATGAAAGCAGAGACGACGCGCGCCTGTTCGCCCAGCAATCGCAAAATCTGGTTCTCACGCTGTCGCCGATGGCCGATCATGCCGCGCACCAGTTGCTGCGGCTTGGCGATCGCCGCGCCGTGCGCCGAATGATAGACCTTGTCTTCGCGCTCCATCAGCTTGGTTAGGCTGGCCATGTAATCGCCCATATCGCCGTCGGGCGGGATGACGACGCTGGTGGACCAGCCCATCACATGATCGCCGGTGAAGAGCGCGGCGGATTCTTCTAACGCGAAGCACAGATGGTTCGACGTATGCCCCGGTGTTGCGACGGCGGTCAGAGTCCAACCGGTGCCGCGCATCTGCTCGCCATCTTCCAGCACCCGGTCGGGTGCATAGGTCGTGTCGAAAGCTTCATCGGCGCGCGGGAGATCGGTCTTGAGCACCAGCGGCGCGCAGCCGACGACAGGCGCGCCGGTGCGCTTGGCCAGAGGGGCGGCAGCAGGCGAATGGTCGCGGTGCGTGTGCGTGCACATGATCGCGACGATTTTGGCTTCGCCGACAGCTGCCATGATCGCATCGATATGCGCAGGCTCGTCCGGACCGGGATCGATCACCGCAACGTCGACATTGGTGCCCACCACATAGGTCTGAGTGCCGGTGTAGGTATAGGGTGAGGGGTTCGCCGCGAGAACACGCCGGATAAGCGGATCGAGCCGTTCGGCCTCGCCAGTGGGCCATGGTCTTGGGGGTATTGCTACCATGACCTTGCATATGGCGCGTGCTCGAGTGCATGTCACGCCCAACACGGGAGAGAACGAAACGATGAGCGACTACATTCTCGTTTTGGATGAAGGCACAACTTCCACTCGGGCGATGCTGTTTGCGAGTGACGGTGCGTTGGTTGCGAGCGCGCAGAAGGAGTTGATCCAGCATTATCCGCAAAGCGGCTGGGTCGAGCATGATGCGAACGAGATATGGGAGACAAGCCTTGCCTGCGCGTATGAGGTCATCCCTAAAGCGGGCGGGGCGGCCTGCATAGCGGCCATCGGCATCACCAATCAGCGCGAAACTGTGGTGGCCTGGGACAAGTCCACCGGGCAGCCGTTGACCCGCGCAATCGTGTGGCAGGATCGGCGCACCGAACCGTTTTGCATTGAGCTGCGCAAAGCTGGACACGAGGCCGAGGTGCAGCGCAAGACCGGTCTGCTGCTCGATCCGTATTTCTCTGGCACCAAGATGCGCTGGATGCTCGACAATGTGGCGCAAGTGCGCGCGGCGGCGGATGCCGGGACGCTGGCCTTCGGAACGGTCGAAAGCTGGCTCGTCTACAAGCTGACTGAGGGCGATCATATTTCCGATGCGAGCAATGCCAGCCGCACGCAATTGCTCGAGCTGGCTGGCGCGCAATTCGATGAGGGATTGTGCGATCTGCTCGGCGTGCCGCACGCGGCGCTGCCGAAGGTCGTCGATATGTCGGGCGCGCTCGCCGAAACCGCGCCGGACCTGTTCGGACGCGCGATCCCGATCACCGGTCTGGTTGGTGACCAGCAAGCGGCGACTATCGGGCAGGCCTGCCTCTCGCCGGGCGAGACCAAGGCGACTTTTGGCACCGGGGCATTCGTGCTCACCAATCAAGGAAGCATGATCCCGCGTTCGGAGAATCGCCTGCTTGGCACGGTACTGATGCAGATCGGAGGCGAGCGGACCTATGCGATCGAAGGCTCTGTGTTCGTCGCAGGCAGCCTGGTGCAATGGCTGCGTGACTCGCTCGGGATTGTCGAAGTTGCCAGTCAGACCGAGGAACTGGCGCGCTCCATTCCCGATTGCGGCGGTGTGACGATCGTACCTGCACTCACCGGGCTGGGCGCGCCGCATTGGCGGGCAGAAGCGCGCGGTGTGATCACCGGCCTCAGCTTTGCGAGCGGCAAGGCGGAGCTGGCGCGCGCTGCACTGGAGGCGATGGCGCACCAGACCAATGACCTGGCCGAAGCCTTTGCTGCCGATGGTACATCTTGGGGAACTTTGCGGATCGATGGCGGGATGGCCGCGAATGACTGGATGGCGCAGGATATGGCCGATGTGCTGAATATCCCAGTCGAGCGGCCCGGCTTCGTCGAATCCACCGCGCTGGGTGCGGCGATGCTCGCAGCAGCAGGAGCCGGGCTCTATCCGGATCTCGCTGGCGCTGCCGAAGCAATGCGCGGCGAGCTGAGGCGGTTCGAGCCGAATATGGATGCGACGGTTCGCGAAGAGCGGCTGGCGCGATGGCGCAAGGCCCTCACCGCGGCTTGAACCCCGTTCAAGAACCCCGCGCGAACTCGCGGCCGATCCGGTCCTGAAATGCCCGCACCGGCGATTGCCGTTCGTAATTGCGCTGGATCGCGGCATCGAGCCGTGCGATGCGGCTGTGCAATTGCTCGGTTTCACGGATCAGTTCCCGGGTTTCCGGTTCGAGCAAGTCGAGCTGACTGGCATCGGACCGACGGTCGGGCGGCAGCGCGCCATGGTTGCGGACCTGGCTTTCGCTAAGCTCACCGGAGAAATACGCCCGCTGATTGAGCAACCATGCGAGCACATGCATCACCCGCGTGGTGGTCTTCAGCCCTTCGGTAGACAGCGCGAGCCGCAGCATCGCATCATCGCCCACAGCGGGTTCCTTCGTACCCATCGCGAACACGGCGCGAACATCGTCAGCCAGCACGAGCGCTTCGCTGTACAAAGCCTCTATAATCGGGCGGGAAAGATTGCTTGTTTCAACCATGACTGTCGGGTTCGCTAGGCCTGCAATAGACATGCTGCCAGCCGCGCATGGTTATTTTCCCGGTAAATCGGCAAACCGTCCCGTGTCGGAACACATCATGCGCTGCGTTAACCTGACGAGGCGTGCGATGACCGCGATCAAGCGCCTGTTCGCACGCCGATTTCACGCGATTATGTCGGGCAGCAGCGTGTCCTGGATGATCGCAATCTGGTCCTTCAGGCGCAGTTTGCGCTTTTTCAGGCGGGCGATCTGCAACTGGTCTGTCGACCCCGCCTCGGTCAGCGCCGCGATGGCTGCATCAAGATCGCTATGCTCGGTCTTGAGCATTTCGAGCCGTTTCTGAAGCTCAGCCTCGTTCATGCGGCCAACCTGTCCCTTCGCGCTAAAAAAACGCCGCGCCCGGTACGCGGAATCCCCTGATTCGAAGCCAAAGCGGCGAGAGTCTCGGAAACGAATCCGAGAACGTTTCGCCGCGTGCGCCCGATAGGTTACCGATTCACCCGAATGAAGAGGTTTGCAAGTCAATCATCTTATGGTTTGATCACTTTGCGCGGTTCGTCCGCCAAGGACGAGTCGCTCCCCGGGGGCATCCCCCCGCTTTACAGGAGAACCTTTATGGCATCGTCCGCAGTTTCATCCGCACAATCTTCCCAAGCCCCATCTTCCCAGGCGGCGCATATCAATGCGCTTCAATCGAAGCATGCCGGGCTGGAGGAGCGCTTGCGCGAAGAAATGGCACGGCCCGCGCCCGATACTGCGACGATACAGGCTCTCAAGAAGCAAAAGCTGCGATTGAAGGAAGAGATCGAACGCGCCTAGGCTAATTGCCGCGCGTGCTGCTGACCCGCAGCAGCACTTTCATCCTTTCCGGCATGCTTTGATTTTGGCGTGCGGTTTCTCTAGGCCGGTTGCACAATGACCGCCGCTGCTTCCGCTCGCCAGATTCTCACGCGACTGCATGAGGTGATGGCCTCACGCCTCCATGCGCAGGCCAAACTTGATCGCGTGGTCGAAATCGTCGGCGAATGCCTGTCGAGCGAAGTGTGCTCGATTTATCTGTTGCGCGAAGGGATGCTGGAGCTGTTCGCGACTCGCGGGCTTAAAAAGACCGCGGTTCACGTGACGCGCATGGCCATCGGTGAAGGCCTGACCGGCATGATCGCTGCCAATGTCGAGACGCTGAACCTCGCCGAGGCAAAGGCGCATCCGGACTTCCAGTATCGCCCGGAAACGGGCGAGGAAAAGTTCCACTCTTTCGCCGGGGTTCCGATCGTCTATCGCGAGCGGGCCGTGGGAGCATTGTGTGTCCAGCATGTCGAGCCGCGCCGCTATGCCGACGTCGAAATCGAGGCCTTGCAGACCACTGCCATGGTGTTGTCCGAGCTTATCACCAATGCCGAACTGGTCGACGAAGAAGAGGCACTGAGCCTGAGCACCGGGCAGACCGGCGCGCAGACAGTCAGCGGATTGACGTTGGTGGCGGGTCTTGGCGTGGGACATGCGGTCTATCATCAGCCGCGTGTGCAGATCATGCAGGTCGTCGCCGACGATACCGAAGCAGAGCGGCAACGGGTCTATCGCGCCTTCGACAAGATGCGCGAGCAGATCGACAATCTTGCAGGCCAGGCAGAGTTTCGCGTCGGTGGTGAGCATGAAGAGGTGCTCGAAACTTACAAGATGTTCGCTTACGACGAAGGCTGGTCGCGCCGCATCAACGAAGCGATCGACAGCGGCCTGACCGCCGAGGCAGCGATCGAACGCGTCCAGCAACACACGCGCATGCGGATGCGCGAGATCGACGATCCGCTGCTGGCGGACCGGATGCACGATCTAGAGGATCTCGCGAACCGGCTGTTGCGCATCGTCTCCGGACAGCTGGGCACCGCAGCATCGCAAGGCCTGCGCCGCGATACGATCCTGATAGCCCGCAATCTTGGCCCGGCTGAACTGCTCGAATACGACAAGCGTCGCTTGAAGGGCGTCATCCTCGAAGAAGGGTCGCTCACCGCCCACGTCGTTATCGTCGCGCGCGCCATGGGAGTGCCGGTGCTGGGCCGGGCGACCGGTATTCGCGGAATTATCCGTGACGGCGATGAAGTCCTGCTCGATGCGACCGAGGCGACCGCTACGGTGCGTCCTTCAAATCAGGTCGCCGAAGCGTTCGAGGCGCGCTTCGCCAAATCGCGCGAGCGCCAGGCGGCCTATGCCGAATTGCGTGATGTCGAGCCTTTCACGCGATGTGGCACGCGCATTCAGGTCATGATGAATGCTGGCCTGCGCGACGATATCAGTGCGCTGGCGATGACCGGGGCCGATGGTGTCGGGTTGTTCCGCACGGAGTTTCAGTTCCTTGTGTCCGCCACCTTGCCGCAGCGCGAAAAGCAGACCAGGCTTTATCGCGATGTGCTGGATGCGGCGGGTGACAAGCCGGTGATCTTCCGCACGGTCGATATCGGCGGCGACAAGGCTGTGCCGTATCTCGCATCGGAAGTAGCGGAAAACGACGAGAACCCCGCGATGGGCTGGCGAGCATTGCGACTTGCGCTGGAGCGCGGCGGATTGATGAAGATTCAGGCCCGCTCACTGCTGGAAGGAGCCGCAGGCCGATCGCTTTACGTCATGTTTCCGATGGTGTCCGAGCCGTGGGAATTCGACGCGGCGAAGGCGGTGTTCGAAGAGCAGCTCGCCTTCCTGCGCTCCAAAAAGAAGCTGTTACCCGAAGCGATCTATTATGGCGCGATGCTTGAGGTGCCAGCGCTCGCCGAAGTGCTCGATTTGCTTCTGCCCAAGCTCAGCTTTCTTTCGGTTGGCACCAATGACCTGACGCAATTCCTCTTTGCAGCTGATCGCGCCAATCCGAAACTCGCCCAGAGATATGATTGGCTGAGTCCTTCGATCATCCGCTTTCTCCGCCGTGTGGTGCAGACCAGCGTGGGTAGCAATGTCGATCTCGGCGTGTGCGGCGAGATGGGTGGTCGCCGTCTGGAGGCGCTTGCCTTGCTCGGCATCGGCTTTCGACGGCTGTCGATCACGCCGGCGGCTGTCGGCCCGATCAAGGAGCTGGTCCGCAAGGTCGACCTTGGCGAATTGACCGAGGCGATGACGGGATGGTTGGCTGATCCGAACCTTGATCTGCGCACCGAGCTGAGCGCCTGGGCCGAGGCGCGCTCGATCGAAGTCGATTAACGCTGCACGGCCAGACGCTCGTGAAGAGCGGCTCGGCACGCGAAATTCGGTTGGGCGAAGCTGTGGGGCGGCTCGACCACTCATCAACGCAACATGCCTACTGAATCGTTGACAGGTGGCACGGACGCGGATTTTGTGCGTATATAAACATAAGCCACTTTAACGCGTGGATGGGTCATGGAAAACGAGCAAGAAGGCGCAGTGCAAGAGCTGCCCCTGATGGGTGCGGGCGATCATCTGCGCGCAGCCCGCGAAGAGCAGAAACTTGAGCTGGAGCATGTCTCCGCACAAACGCGGATCCCGATCCGCCATCTTGAGGTGATCGAGGCTGGCGATTTCGACTCGCTGCCCTCGCGCGCTTATGCGATCGGGTTTTCGCGGACCTATGCCACAGCGATGGGGCTGGATGCCGATGAAGTTGTCGATCTGGTTCGCACCGATATGGCGGAATCGCGGACATACCGCGCGGTCATGGCCGGAGAGATGGAACCGGGCGATCCGGCAAAGCTTCCCTCGGCAGGTCTTGCATGGTTCGGCGGCTTTGCCGCTCTGATCCTTGCGGTCGGGCTGGTTGCGTTCTTCACTGACTATTTCGCGGCGGGCACTGGCCCGGCTCCGCTGGTTGCCGAAGCTGACAGAGCTGAGGCGGGCACTAGTGAACTCGCTTTGGGCGAAGATGGCTCAGCGAATGGCGGGGCATCGGTCGCCGCCATGCCGACGTCGTCGGGACAGGTTGTTTTCACCGCTCTTGAAGACGGTATTTGGGTGCGTTTTTACGAAGATGGCGGCGAGCGTCTGTTTGAAAGCCAGATGGCTACAGGAGACCGTTTCGAACTGCCGGTCGGCGCAAGTGAGCCGCGGATCAATACCGGGCGACCGGATGCATTCGCGATCACAATCGACGGCCAGACTGTGCCCAAGCTTTCCGAAGAGCCGGTGACCATTGGCGGAGCGCCCGTGTCGGCAGCCGCTTTGCTGGCGCGTGCAGACGCCATGAGTTCGCGCCCTGGCGCGCCTTCGAACGGCGCCGCGCCCACGCCAAACTGAGGTCGCGCCTTTCGAGGCTTGTGAAGGCCGACCTTTCCCACCGTTTTCGTTGCATCTCACCCTCGACTTGAGTGCCTTCCATCGGCACAGATTCGGTCTGTGTTCATGCACTGCGCTGCAAGCTTATGATCGAGATTGCGCGACGCCGCCGATCCTCCATCCGATGAGTGATAAAGGCGGCATCTGAGAGGGAGCCAGACGAGACATGAAGAGTATCGCTGAAACAGCTATAATTCGGACCACCCTTGGCCGTTTCATCTGCAGGGCGCTGGCTGCGGCCACCATAGCAACCAGCCCCGTGCCCGCCATTGCGCAGGAAGATCTATCCGACGCGCGGTTGCGCAAGATCGAAGCGGAAATCCGCGCGCTCCAACGCAACGTCTTTCCCGGCGGTGATGGACGCTTTTTCGAGCCGCAGATCGCACCGGGAGAATCCTCCGGCTCATCGGCTGCGACCAGCCGCCCTTCGACCACGGCTGTTACCGATATCCTGGCAAGGCTGGATGCGATGGAAACTCAGCTCCAGCGACTGACGGCGGCATCGGAAGAGAACGCCAATTCGCTGAGCGAAATGGAAACGCGCCTCGCCGCGCTCGAAGGCACTGGCAGCTCCGGCATTAGCGCAGGCACCAGCACCGCCCTCTCAGCGAGCGAAGAAGCCACGGAAGACACGGTTAGCGACGAGAGACCCGCGACCGACACAAATCTGGCGGCGATGACGGGCGGTGCGTCTTCGGCAGATGCGAGGCAGGATGAGAGCGACGAGGCCGGGCGGCAGACCACTGCCCCGACGCCAGAGCGGCTCGCAGCCGTTCAGCAAATCACCAAGCCACAGACCGACGACGCCGCCGATGATGAATATTCCTATGGCTACCGACTGTGGAATGCGGGCTTCTTTCCCGAGGCGCGTCAGCAATTGTCTAGCTTTGTCGAGCAGTACCCAAACCACTGGCGCGCTACCTATGGTCGCAACCTGCTGGGCCGGGCTTTCCTCGATGACGGTATGGCAGAGGGCGCCGCGCGGTGGTTCCTGCGCAACTATCAGGCCGACAGGCAGGCAGAACGTGCGCCCGACAGTCTGCTCTATCTTGCGCAGGCGATGATCGAGATGGAAGATACGCGCCGTGCCTGCATCGCGCTGGCGGAATTTGGCGAGACCTATCCTGCGGTGGCGAGTGGGCGACTGGCCAGCCAGTACGAGCTCAACCGCAGTAGGGTGACGTGTGAGTAGAACGCCCTCAAAGCCCAGGGGGCGCTGATTGATACGCCGAACGCAATCGAGGATGTCGATCCTGCTTTAGCCCGGCGTTTTGCCGCGCGGGTCGATTATCTCTGGCCCGAGGAACAGCGGACCGGGAAACTGGGCCTTGCGGTCTCCGGCGGTCCAGACAGTCTCGCGCTGCTGTTGCTCGCGCATGCGGCTTTTCCCGCCGAAATCGCGGTTGCCAGTATCGACCACGGACTACGGTCCGAGTCAGCGCAGGAGGTCGCGCTGGTCGAAAGGGTTTGCGACGCGCTCGACATCCCGTTCACCGCGATCACCATCCGCGTCGCTTCCGGCAATCTTCAGGCCAAGGCGCGCGAAGCGAGATATGCGGCCTTGGTGAAATGGGCGCGCGACAGCCAACTTGGCGCCATTGCCACCGCGCATCATGCCGACGATCAGGCTGAAACGTTGCTGATGCGACTGGCGCGGGGGAGCGGGCTTTCCGGCCTTGCCGGGGTGCGCGCGGCGGCTTTGCTGGAAGATGGCGAGACGGAGAAAGCGACATTGCTGCTTCGCCCGCTGCTCGATTGGCGCAAGGAACAACTGGAGGATGTGGTGGCGCAAGCGGGCATCACGCCGGTGCGTGATCCTTCGAATGCCAACATCGCTTTCGATCGGGTGCGAGTGCGCCAGCAGCTCGCCGAGCATGCCGACTGGCTGCCTGCCGATGCGCTCGCATCCAGCGCCGAACATCTCGCCGAAGCATGGCGTGCGATCGAGTGGTATGCGGAGATCGATTGGGAAGAGATGGTCGAGCGCGATGATGACGCGCAAGGCCCTGCGTTCAAATACGGCGCCAACGTCCCGCGTGTGATCGCGATCGAGACAATTTGCCGAATTATCGGCGAACTGGGCGGTATCGCCACCCGATCGGAAGCCGGGCGCGCGTTCGACCGTCTGTGGCGCGGAGAAAACGCCTCATTGAGCGGAGTGCTTATCGTGCCGGGTATCGAGCGGGTCGAGAAGATCGGCGTGGATCTGCGCGTCTGGCGATTTGCGCCCGAGCCACCCCGGGCGGTGCACTGACGGACAGGTGTTGGAGGCGGAGCGCAGAGGACCAGTCGGCCCCGCCTCGAACTGTAACTAGCTGGTGATCTTGTCGCCGACGCCGATCATTTCACCACGCGTGATCACGACCTTGTCGCCGCGTTTGGCAATTGCGAAAAGCTTCTCCGCAAATGGATCGGGCACACCGATGCATCCGTGGCTGGCATAGCCATTGAGCACGGGCGAGCCGTGGATCGCAATCCCGTCCCATGTCAGCCGCAGCGTCCATGGCATCGGAGCGTTGTTGTACTTTTCGGAGATGTTGTCCTTTTCCTTCGTCAGGATCGGGAACGTGCCAAGCGGCGTGGGGTGTGAGCGCGTGCCGAGCAGCGCAACGGCGGTGCCGATTTCATGGCCATCGCGGAACACGCTGATCACGCGCGCATCGAGATCGACGGTGACGACCATCTTGCCGTCTTTGGGCGCGCGGGATTCATCCCAATACCACTCGCCGTACCTTATCGTGCCTTCGATCGGCAGGATGCTCTTGATCACAAACGGATCGTTGTTGGCGATCTCACGGGTCTGAGCGGGCACCCGAGCACTTGGCTGCGGCGTGGGCAGGCTTTGCACCTGCGGGTTCGAGATTGTCCGCGCAGCCGGAGTGCGGGCTAGGTTGGGCGCGGTGGGGACAGGTTCGGTGGTCGCGGACGCGTCCGCTGCCGGTGCGCCGACTGCGGGCACATCGCCTTCGATCGGCGGCAATCCCGGCTCGAACCGCTCGGGCGCATCGGTCGGAGCGACGCTCGCACCATAGGGCTGCGGCAGGCTTGGATCGAGAACCGGGGAAGGGCCGCCATTGGTCGGATCGATCGCGCGGATCGCGTTCTCCGCTTCCTCGGCAACCTGTTCAGCAGCGTCAGCGGTGGTGTCGGTCAAGGATTGGCCGATGGCGACGGTCGCGGTTCCGGTCGCAGCGGCCAGCGCCATTGCGACGGCCAGGCGGAGCGGAGTGAGTCGCGGTATGAGTCCCTGTGTCATGCCTTGCATTATGCCGTGTTAGTCGCAAAATCGCCAGAGACTAACGCAGCGGCGTCCCTGCGAGGGACGTGGTCGCACCATTCGTTAACGGTCCAATCTACCCGTGGGCGCCAAAGTGATTGGCGATCGTGGTCGAGATCCGCAAGGTCAGTTCGTATGCGCGTTCGATCGGGTCGATCAATTCGCGCCCGATCTGGGCATAGCCTTCGCTTTCGCTGTCTGGGTAATCCGCCGGAGCATCCAGCGCAAAGTCGCCCGCTTGCGGGAAGTGCGTCGGGAAGGCACGGCGCATCTGTTCGAGCGCATCCTCGATCCGCAAGCTGAACACCATTTCAAGCACGTCTTCGCGGCTGATGTCGTTCGCCCGGCTGAACACGGGGACCGACACCGCCTTGAGGAAAATGTGCTGCATCAGCGCCAGCCGTAGCGATTGCGCCGCGCCGATCATCCGCCGCGTGTTCTCTCGGTTCGGATCGCGCTCTTCGGCGGGCAGCAGATCGAGCAGGCGGTGAAATTTCAACGCATCCACCCGCAGGCGTGAGGCGAGGCGACGGAACACGCCGGTGCGGTCATCCTTGGTCAGGTATTCGGCTAACGTCTCGCAGGCACCGGACAGGTGCTCTTCGGTCCCGCGATAGGGGCGGCTAGCCCAATAGGCCGAGTTGAACAGCTCGCCATAGGCGGCGACGGTCTTGATACTCGCCAGCTCATTCGAGGCATGAACCAGCCGCAGCAATTGCTGGCCGCGTGGGCTTTCTTCGATCAGCGCGGCAAGCTCTTCATAATTGCCGTCCGCTGCGCTGCCAATCCCGGCGATCACGTTCACCGGATAGCCCAGCTGTTGCAGGATGGAATTGTGCGGGATCGCGCGGATTTGCCGCAGATTCATGTCGCGATCAGCGGAGATGTCGGACTGGCGGCGTGATACCCGGCTGCCGGTCGAATTGAGCAGCCCAAGCCCGAATGCGGTCACCGCGCGCGAATAGGTCGCGCTGCGCAGATGCCGCCGCTGATGCGCGCGGATGGCACGGTAGAAATCCAGGCTGATATCGGTGCGGGTGTAGAACGGATCTTCGGCGGCTTTCGCATTACGGACAGGCGCGCAGGCGATCCGCGTGAGGGTCGCGAGTGCGAGTTCGGACCGCGAGAAATGCAGATAACCGTCACCACCTTGAAAGCTGACTTCGGGTTCGAGTGCGATGTCTTTGCTGGCGAAGCGATGCCGCGCCCAGTGGCTCATCGGCCATGTCAGGCGATCATCGAACCCGGCAGGATGCGCGCCGCGCCCCATGCTTTCCCCGTGAGTGTTGAAGATCAGGGCCGCGACGTCATCAAGGCCGTTCCTGGCCATTGCCTGCGCCATTCGCCCATGCAGCCGCTCGATCGCCAGACTGGCGGGAATTTGCCCGACGAACCGTCCGGCGTCGGAGAAACCGGTTTGGATGCAGGCGCGACCGCGTGTGCGGACATAGTCCTGATATTGCTGTTCGGCGCACAAGGCTTCGAGGAAACGACCGCCGTGTTCCAGCGCGCTTTCGGTCTCGAACAGCGGGGAGACATCAACCTTGTCTTCGATCCCGAACAGCTTCGCGAAATAGAGCGAGGCAAGGATGGTCGAAGGCTGCTCGCATTCGGCAATCAGCATGCGGATCGGGGTGTCAGCATCGATATGCTCGAGGATCTGCGCCATCGCGAGGAATTGCCGGATCGCGGTGGAGCTTTCGATGGCGAGGCTGGCGAAGTTGGTGCGCAGCGGTTTCACCTCGGCGAGCATCCGGCGCAAGGTTGCCATCGCGCCCTTGCTGGCAAGGTCGAGGGTCGGTGTTTCGTGCAATTGGCTGCGGATCGCGTTGTGCAGTTGCTTGGCGTTCACGCGGAAATGGATGTGGCCCATGCCCAGACCGTCAGCACGCATGGCAGCGGCGAGGGTCTTTAGCGCGATGGCCTTTTCAGTGTCTGCACCTCGCGCGTCTTCTTCCAACGCTGCGATCAGCGGCTCCAGCGATGTAAGCTTGGCCGGATCATCGGCGGTCAGGCGGTTGGCGGCAGCGGACAAGTCTGGCGCGGCCGTCAAGTCGGCGGCGAAGTCCCGCGCGCTTGCCGCGGCATGATCGGCACCATCTCGCAGCGTCGCCAACAATGCATGCGCAGGATCGATCACCTTAAGGTCGGCTACGTAGCGCGCCAGCCGCTCTGCCTTTTCGGCGAGGCGGAAGCGGATCGAAGTGTACCATTTGATGTCGGTCCGCCCGTCCATGTCGTATCCGACCCAGCTTGCGAAGCGGAACGGCAGCGGCTGCAATTCGTGATATCTATCAGGCCATTGCTGGCTTGCATGCTCCAGCATTTGCCTGACGATCGCTGATCGCGCATCCTGCGCATTGGCGAGCGCGCGGACGACTTCGCCGTGCTCATAATCGAGTGTGACCGCCGGGCGCTCTCGGGTGGCGCTGCACACCGCGCTGGTGACTTCGGCATCGCTGCTCGCGGCCTCGGCCACAGCTGCGGATTGCTCGGGCGTCAGCAGGAAGGTGGGATGAGCGGTGAACACTGCATGCAGGAACGGCGTTTCCCACCGCGCGCGAAACGCATCGAAGTCGCTCGTCTCCGCCAGAGCGCCGGCAAGCGCTTCACGATTGGATGCGGGCACAACCGGGGCGAGGTTCTTTTGCAACCGCGTCGCCCGTGCCTGAAGACTTGCGCATTCCAACTCTTCGACCAGCGCCTCCAGCGCATCGAGATCGAGCTCGTCCCCTTCGAGCGCGCGTGAGAGGTCCAGCCCTAGCTGGAACACCGGGTTGAACAGCGGCGTCTCGCGGGTGCGGACATGCAATTGCTGAAGGCGATCCAGCAGATCGGGGACGGTGTTGAGTGCTGGCGTCTCGGTCACTGGTCCAATACTCACTGGCAATGCTCCCTCGCAAAGGCTGCGGCCGCGCCATAGAGGCCGGGTTGTGGATGGACGATCAGCTTAACCGGCAGCGACGCCATCAGGTTTGCAAACCGGCCTTTCGCGGTGAAGCGCGAAGCGAAGCCTGACGTCAACAGCGTTTCGCGCATGCGATAACCGAGCCCGCCTGCAATCACGACCCCGCTTGCCCCTTGAACCAATGCGATATTGCCCGCGACCGAGCCGAGTGCGAGACAGAACCGGTCGACGGCTGCTGCGGCAAGACTGTCTTCACCCGCGATGCCTGCAGTCCAGATGGCGACATCGTCCTGCTCCATCACCGCGCGGCCCTCCATCGCGGCGAGTGTGTGATAGATGTCGACGATGGCCGGGCCGGAAACGACCCTCTCGTCCGAGACCCGGTTGTGCCGTTTGCGCAGGCGCGCAAGGATCGCATCCTCGATCGCATCGACTGGCGCAAAGTCGCCATGGCCGCCTTCGGTGGCCTGCACCCGATAGTCTCCAGCCTCTCCGCGCCAGAAATGCGCGACGCCAAGGCCGGTGCCGGGGCCTAACACGCTGATCGTGCCGGTTGCGGGCAGAGGGGTGTCCGGCCCTGCGAGGTGGAGGAATTGTTCATCCGGCGCGCGAGCAGCGGCGTGGGCGACAGCTTCGAAATCGTTGACGATGCTGTAGCGCGCACAGCCCAGCTTTTCTTCAATCAGCGGCGGACGAATGATCCACGGATTGTTGGTGAAGCGAATGATGTCGTCATCGATAGGGCCAGCAATCGCCATTGCCAGCGCGTTGGGCAAGCTGCCGCCCATTCGTTCGCGATAATCTTCCCACGCGGTCTGAAAGCTCGCGTGTGTTTCGGTCTGGAGAGTGACGGGTTCGTCCAAAGAGACTGTGCCATCGTCAGCGATCGTCGCAATCGCAAACCGCGCGTGCGTTCCTCCGATATCGACGGCGACTATCTGGGTCATGGCATGCTTTTTTGGTTGTCACGCAGAGACGCAGAGACGCAGAGGAACAGAGATCGCGCCGAAGGCCCATCAAACCTCGACGGCCTTGCTGTTTTGGAATGATGGTGCGGCTGCGCTGCAATGGCTGGTCGAGCACCCTCCTCTTCGCGTCTCTGCGTCTCCGCGTGAATCAAAATCATAGCCCCGCACTCGCGAGCATGGCGGACGCGCCTTTTTCCGCGCCGTCGGCGTTGGTCTGCATCATGCGGAACAGCTCGCGCCCCACGCCCCATTCGACGTCCGGATCGGGGGCAGGGATGCGGGCCGACAGATCGGCCTTGCAGGAAAGCTCGCCAGTCTCCGCGCAAACGCGGATCACATCGCCATCTTGCAGCAGGGACAGCGGCCCTCCTCCTTTGGCTTCGGGTGTGCAGTGGATCGCGGCGGGTACCTTGCCGCTCGCGCCCGACATGCGGCCATCGGTCACGAGCGCGACCTTGTGCCCGCGATCCTGCAGCACCGCCAGCGATGGTGTGAGCGCGTGTAGTTCCGGCATGCCGTTCGCGCGCGGTCCCTGAAAGCGGACGACGACGACCACATCCTTGTCGAGCTCACCTGCTTTAAAGGCGGCGACCACGTCATGCTGCGTTTCGAACACGCGGCAGGGTGCTTCGACTGTCCAGCGCTCTTTCGCGACGGCAGAAGACTTGAAGCACGCTCGGCCCAGATTGCCCGTGACAAGCTTCATTCCCCCATCGGGTTGGAACGCGTCGCCGACCGGGCGAAGCATGGTGTCATCACGGCTTTCGCCGACCGGTGACCATGTGAGTGCGTCGCCGTCCATAGCCGGCTCGGACATATAGGCGTCCATACCGCCGTCGCTCACGGTCAGAATGTCGCGATGCGCCAGTCCGGCGTCGAGCAGTTCGCGTATCACATAGGCCATCCCGCCCGCCGCGTGGAAGTGGTTCACATCGCCCGAACCGTTGGGATAGACCCGCGCGAGCAGCGGCACGACGCTCGAAAGCTCGGCCATGTCGGTCCAGTCGATCACGATCCCTGCGGCGCGTGCCATGGCCGGGATGTGGATGGCGTGGTTGGTCGATCCACCAGTCGCAAGCAGCCCGATCACCGCATTGATGATCGCTTTCTCGTCGATGACGTGAGCCAGCGTGCGCTCGGTCGTTCCGGACAATTCCGCCAGCCGATGCACCGCCGCACGGTCCAGCGCTTGACGCAGCTTTGTACCCGGCGTGACGAAGGCAGCGCTGGGAATGTGGAGCCCCATCATCTCCATCATCATCTGGTTCGAATTGGCGGTGCCATAGAACGTGCAGGTGCCCGGCGAATGATAGCTGCCCAGCTCGCTTTCGAGCAAAGCATTGCGCCCGATCTCTCCCGCCGCGTATTTCTGGCGGGTTTCCTGTTTCTGACTGTTCGAAATACCGCTCGGCATGGGGCCGGAAGGGACGAACACTGCTGGCAGATGCCCGAACCGAAGCGCGCCGATAAGAAGGCCCGGCACGATCTTGTCGCAGATGCCCAACGCAGCGATGCCATCATACATCTGATGCGAAAGCGCCACGCCGGTTGAAAGCGCGATAATGTCACGACTCAGCAGCGACAGCTCCATGCCATCCTCGCCCTGGGTTACCCCGTCGCACATCGCCGGAGTGCCGCCTGCGACCTGGGCCGTGGCACCGACTTCGCGGGCGTAGATCTTCATCCGGTCAGGATAACGGCCATAGGGCTGATGGGCGGACAGCATATCGTTGTATGCGGTGACGATGCCGATATTCGGCCCGCGCCGGTTTTTCATCGCCTCCTGATCCTCCAGCGCCCCGGCAAAGGCATGGGCTAGGTTGGAGCAGGCGATGTCCTTATGTTCGGGCTTGCGATCGCCTTCGCGCTTCATCAGGTCGAGATAGGCGGAGCGGCTGGTGCGCGAGTTTTCGATCACGCGTTTGGTGACGCGGTGGATGGTGTCATTCAGAGTCATCGGATTTTCTCTTTCCACCTATCCCTCCGCTCATCCTGAGCTTGTCGAAGGATTGCTTTTCCTGCTGGGGCCGCGTTTGAAGTGAAGGACAGCCCTTCGACAAGCTCAGGGCGAGCGGTACGTCCAAAAAGTGCGCTACTCATGCCAGCTCACCCCATCGCGTTCGGCAAGGGCAATCGCCGCGCTCGGCCCCCACGTGCCAGCGCCATAGGTTTTGGGAGTGATCTCTGCTTCTTCCCAGACGGCGCGGATTGCATCGACCCATTGCCATTGTGCCTCCACTTCGTCGCGGCGCACGAACAGCGTCTGATCGCCACTGATCAGGTCGAGCAGCAGGCGCTCATAGGCGATACGGCGGTGCGCGCCGACAAAGGCATCGGGCATGGTGATCTCAAGCGGCACCTCGCGCAGCCGCACGCCATCGGTACCGAGACCGGGAACCTTGGCCATCAGCGAAAGCGTGATGTTCTCTTCCGGCTGGATCCCGATCAGCAGCTTGTTGGGCTGCATCCCGACACCTGTCCCTTCGAAAATCGAGTGCGGCACGCAGCGGAACTGGACCACGATCTCGGTCACCCGCTCGGGCAGGCGCTTGCCGGTGCGCAGGTAGAACGGCACGCCTTTCCAGCGCCAATTATCGACGTGTGCCTTGATCGCGACGAAGGTTTCCGTGTCGGAATCCTTGCCCAGCTCATCATCATAGCCTGGTACGGCGTCTCCGCTGATCGCGCCCGCGCGGTACTGACCGGTTACGGTTTCGCTGGCCTCGACCTCGCGCAGCGCCCGAAGTGCTTTGACCTTTTCGTCACGGACAGCGGTCGCATCGAAGCTGGTCGGAGGTTCCATCGCGACGAGCGCCAGCAATTGCAGCATATGGTTCTGCACCATGTCGCGCAGCGCACCCGCGTCATCATAGAACGCCACGCGCCCTTCGAGGCCGACCGTTTCGGCGACGGTGATCTGGACGTGCTCGATATAGTTCGAGTTCCAGATCGGCTCGAACAACACATTGGCAAAGCGCAGCGCCAGCAGGTTCTGAACCGTCTCCTTGCCAAGATAATGATCTATCCGGAAAATCCGGTCTTCGCTGAACGCCTCGGCTACCGCATCGTTGATCGCGCAGCTGCTCTCAAGATCGGTGCCGAGCGGTTTTTCCAGCCCGATCCGCACGTGGTCTCCGGTCAGCCCGGCATGCTGCAATCCGGCAATAGTGGGGCCGAACAGGCTCGGCGCGGTCGACAGGAAGATCGCCAATCCGCCTTCGCCATCTTCACGCGTCGAAGGACCGACTTTCTCGGCCAGCGCTTCGAAGCCGTCCAGCGTCGTCGCATCAAGGGCCTGATAATGCAGCTTGTTGAGAAACTCTGCCATCCCGCCGCGCCGTTCGTCGGGCAGGAATGTCTCCAGCGCCTCGCGCGCCATTGCGCGGAATTCCTGATCGCTCATTGCGCTGCGGGCTGTGCCTATGATCGAGAGATTTTCAGGCAGCAGCCCGTCGGCATCCAGCGCGCACAGCGATGGCAGCAACATCCGCCGCGACAGATCGCCGGTGGCTCCAAAGAGCAGCAAACGATCCGCAGAAATCACGGGTGCGGGCATTAATCGGGTCTCCCACTGGCAGAGCTTTGTGAACAGCGCTCACGCGTCCTAGCGCGCTGCGCAATTCTCGGCCATAGTTCTGCATAGGTATTCAAGTTTGCTAGAGCCAAGGGATCAAGGTTTGGACGCGCCCAAAATCGATACCGGACGCAAACCCGCACGGGTGACCAGTTTCGAAGTGGCCGAACGCGCTGGTGTCAGCCAGCCGACCGTTTCGCGCGCGCTGTCCGGTTCTTCGGTGATCAGCGAAGCAACGCGCGAAAAGGTGCTGATCGCTGCGAAAGAGCTCGGCTATTTCATCGATGAGCGAGCCGCGCGGCTGCGGCGCGGACATACGGGCACGCTGGCGACGGTCGTGATCTGCAAACCGGGAGGCGGGGCGCGCGACGTCAATCCGTTCTCCTACGCCCTGCTCGGCGGGATTTGCGCAGCCGCAGCCGAACGTGGGCTTGAAGTGCTGGTCTCGCTGCAATCCGAAGAGGACAAGCTGTTCGGCCATTTCGTCGAGCGTGGTCAGGCCGAGGGATTGATCGTTATCGGCACGACCGCCAATCGCGCGGCATGGGATTACTTCCGCAAGGTTGGCGAGACGACCGAGCCGGTGGCCTATTGGGGTTCGCCGCTGGGCGATCTCGACTGGGTATCGTCCGACAATGAAGCGGGCGCGCGGTTGGCGGCAGAGCATCTGGTCGAGCGCGGCTGCACCAATCTCGTTTGCGTCGGGTCGCACGGTAGCCCGCAGCGCCAGTTCGCCGAGCGGGCGGACGCGTTTCTGAATAGGGCGCGCGAGTTGGGCGTGTCAGCCGACTTGATCGAGATCGAACCGGGCGAGGCGCGGCGCGAGCAAGGGCGGCTGGCGGTCGAGAAATTACTGGCGAGCAAAGCTGAATGCGACGGCATCTTCGCAGTGTGCGATGCGCTGGCGTTCGGGGTGATGGAGGCGTTGCAGGACGCCGGTAACGCCATTCCGGACGATGTAAGGTTGGTCGGCTTCGACGGAATCCCGGCGAGCGAAATGACGCAACCTCCGCTCAGCACAATCGAGCCCGATCTCGATCAGGCCGGGCGATTGCTGGTCGAAGCGGTGACCGGTGCCGGGCCGCATCCCAGCGTGCGCCGTGTTCCGGTGCGATTGCTGACACGCGGCAGCAGTTAGCTCTCTCGCACTTCCACGGTCGAGCAAAGAAAAGTGTTGGGGCCGAAGCTGGTCAGGAAACTGACATCGGCAGCATCGCGCCCGACCCCGATCTTCACGGTCTGGGCTGGATCGGCCATTCCGGTCGCATCGACCAACTGCCAGGTGCCCCCGTCCTTGCGCTCCGGATCGGCGAGAAACACCTCGGCCACCGCATGAAAATCCTGCGGGTCTACGCCGGGGGCGTAGCAGGCAACATAACGTGCCGGGATCGTCGACGCTCGCGCCATGGTAACGACGACATGCGCGTAATCGCGGCAGATGCCCTTGCGCATGATGAAACTCTCGGCGGCGTCGGTGTACGGGCCGCTTGCTCCGGGCACATAAGCGAAATGATCGGAGACCCATTGGCGGATCGCTTCCAGCCGCGCGCCGCCCGATGTGCCTTCGAATTCGGATTCGACAAAGCTCTGAAAGCGATCGGCGGGGCAGTATCGGGAATCGAGCAGGTATTGCACCGCCTCCCCCGGAAGCAGGTGCGGTGCGAGTGCCGGCAGATCGGCAAGGTTTACCTGCTGGCGATGCAGTTCGATCTCCGCCTCGTATCGCACCTCATAGCGCCCATCGGCCCGCAGCCAGATACGCTCACCGATATCGTCCTGCGCCGCCACCCGCGCCATATGCAGCGGATCGGTCAGGTCCGTGCTGGCGGACAGAATTTCCTGTTCGGGCATGGCCGCCGCTTCGAATTGCAGCAGCACGTCGGTCGGCTGGTCGAGTTCGAAGACGAAGTTGGAGGTGATGCGAATTGCCATATGATTGACCAAGCCTTGGCGGACGTGGACGTTCCTGCCAATTTGCAAATGTGCGCCGCTGCCTTTGCGCGCTCTTCACAAAAAGCAATAAAACGCGCGTTTTGTCCCATCTGGGACATTCAGACCAACTCGCTGTTCTTCTAGCCGGAAATCCTCATTAACGCGCCGCTTGCAATCAGGCAGCGGCCATTTTTCGAGGATCGTATCGATGAACAAAATGATGATTGCGCTTGCGGGAAGCGCGCTTGCCACCGGACTTGTCACCACCAGCATTGTGGCGCCCGCTGCTGCCGAAGCTGCCGGACCGTTCGACAAGATCAAGAAGGGCATGAAGAAAGTCAAAAAGAAGAAGCAGGAGGTGGATCAGGTCGCCGACACCGTGGATGCGGTAGTAAGTGGCTCCGCCCGCTCTGGAGGTCCCAACACGATCAGCGGTATTCGCGCAGAGCGTGAAGCTCGGTTGCGCCCGTCCTCGCGTTACAAAGGGCACAAGGGCAAAGCGGGTCCCGCCCCGGCGAAGTACGTCCAGCAACTGAATTGTGCCAATCTGGGCCTTGGTAATGCATTCGTCGCTGAAGGTGGCACATACACATTCAGTCAGGGTCTCAACACCGAAGAACGTTCGGGTCTGATCAATCGCCAGCCGCTCAAACCGGGCAATGGATGCCTTTTCCCAGCGATGGGGGTAGGCGATGTGCTTTATGTGGAGCTCGACAAGGCGAAGTACGAAAGCAACAAATACGACTATGATTTGCAGTGCGTGTCCTATGACGGAAGCGAGCAGCTTGACCGCGGGACGCGGCCCCCTGCCGATGGATATAATGGTAAGGATGTGATGCTCCATACCGGGCATTCGCTCGGTTACACGCCGACGGCTGCAGGCAGCAATTCGAGCCGTTCGGGTGCCTATGAAAAGTATCTGGATGGCCGGGGGCGATCCATGCTGACATTCCACATGCCTTCGCTGCATACCGATCCGGGCACCGATTTCTTTTGCCAGCACTACAATAAAGATACCGGCCAGATCGCCCTTGCTTTCACATTCAGGCGCGGGCCGGGCAGCTAATCGTGGACCTGTAACCCTTCGCGTTCGAGCTCCGGATAGCGATCCCCGGCCTCGGCGCGTGCGGTGGTCTGACCCTGTCGCTCCGACAAGCAAGGGTCAGACCACCGCATTACCAATCTGAAAATGAAAGGAAATCATCATGCGTATTCGTATCGCTCTTCTCTCCGTAGCCATCGCTCTGGGCACGGCTCCCATGATCATCACACCGGCGGCTGCGCAATCGAGTTCTTCGGAGGTGGCCAAGGATGGCTCTTGCCCCAAGGGCTTCAAAGCCAGCGGATCGAGCTGCAAATCCTCCAGCCAGGTCGCGATCGTCAAGCTTGGCTCATGCCCAACCGGTTTCAAGGCATCGGCCAATTACTGCGTCGGCGACAGCGACGAATATGCCGAAGTGCGCAGCGGATCGTGTTCGGCGGGCCTCAAGGCATCGGGCAAGTATTGCGTGAAATGACGCTGCTGGCTCGATAAGCAAACGCTTCGTTTATCCGGGTGCGCGTTGTTAAGGCGCGCACTCGTTTAAGCTTTTGCAGTCCTCGCGCGCTAATCTAGATAGGCGAGACTTGCTTCGGATATCGCAAGGCGCGGGCATACGGAAACAGAAAACCCATCGTGGCCGACGAAAAAGCAGACCTGGAAGCGATTGTTGCGCGCGCCTATACCGCCGTGACGCGACCGGGCGTGCTCGTCGATCTTCTTCAGGATTTGAGCGATTTCGAAACGTCAGCGGAAACGCTTGGCGACACGGTCGAGCTGCATTTCGCGAATGCTACCGAAATTCTCGAAAATGTCTTCCCTAACGATCAGCTCGATCACAGCAATCTGGACACGCAAAAGACCGATCGTATCAGGTGCGATCTGGCTATCGATCGGCAATTCCGGGTCGCGTATTGCAACAACGCTATCTTCGCCAGCGAGCAGATATCCCCGGACCGCGAATTGCCGGACTGGTTGTTCGAACCCGCCAGCGAAGCAGCGGACCGGCAAAGGCTTTCCAATCTGCTGCGCAATGGCCCGGCTTTGGACGAAGAGGACGGTTTTGGCGGCTTTTTTCGGTTCTATGTAAGCGAGAGCGATGAGAAGGGATCATGGTTTATCGCGCGCTTGCAGCACCGCGAGAGCGATACGCTTATCGGGTTCGACGCAGTACGGCTCCGCTGGAGCGACCGAAGCGGCGAGGCATTCAGTGAGGCTCTTCGCCTGACCGATACCGAAAATGCGCTAGTCCGACATGTCGTGTCAGGGCGCTCCCTCCGTGAATTCGCCGAAAGCAGAGGCCGTTCTCTGGGAACCGCGCGCAACCAGATGAAGGCGCTGCAGCGAAAGTTATCGGTCAACTCGAAAGAAGAGGTGCTGCTTCTCTATGCAGGCTTCCTGCATTCGCTGGAGATGCCGGCTGACCGGCTCACGGTGGAGGAACATCGCTGCAAAAATCACTTCTGTCCGGCAGTCGACGAATGCATCGCATGGGAGGAATTCGGCGACCCCAACGGGACGCCGATCTTGTATTTCCACCCGATTGAAGGTGCTTTGCTGACACCCGAAATTGCCAACGCCGCGCGTCGTCATCGGCTGCGGATCATCGCCCCTTGGCGACCGCATCACGGGGAGACCACAGCGAAAACACATGGGATGCAAACCGTAGGCGAGTTCGCCGATCGCCTGCCTGCTTTTCTCGATCATCTTGGGATCGAAGAGTGTTTTACGCTCGCGACCCAGGCTGGTGCGCCTTACATGTTCGCGTTTCTGCAGAAACACCCCACGCTTGTACGCGCGGCAATCGGCGCGGGAAGTTTCCTGCCGATCTACGATGCCGAGGGGCTTGCATCCTATCGTCCCGCGCATCGCCGTCAGATCAGGCTGGTCCGCTTAGCCCCGACATTTGCGAAGATCTATCAGCGGGCGATGCTCGCCACGATCGGGACCGGCGATTTTCACCGTTTCGTCGAAGAGTTTTACCGCGATTGCGCGCGCGAGTTGGCTGCGATCCAGAAGCCCGCAATGGTCCGGATGCTGCGAAGCGCCGCGACGTATGTGGTGCGCGGGAGATTTGTCGGCACGGCAGAGACGATGATCACCTGGGCGGCGGACTGGAGCCAGCTTTGTCACGGCATCGAGGTTCCGGTGCACCTGATCTACGGAGCTGAGGATTCGACCGTCAGCCGCGCCGAGGCCGAAAGGGTATCTGCCAGATTCGGCTTTCAATCGCCGGAATTCGTGCCCGAGGCGGGGAGCTTCTTATTGCACGATCGGACTGACTTCATATTCGCCCGGATTCGCGAACTGGCCGACCGATAGGGCCGCAATCAGGCAATCACGCCGAACAGGTCATGAGCGTCGGCATCCTCGATAGACACCTCGACGATATCGCCTGTTGCCAGCGTGTCCGATACGTTGCGCAGATAAACCGCGCCATCGATCTCCGGTGCATCGGCCTGTGATCGACCGGTCGCGCCGATATCGCCATCCTCGTCAGGCTCGCCCACCTCGTCGATGATGACGGGCAGCGTGCGACCGACTTTCGCTGCCAGCTTTGCCACGGAGATGCGCGAAGTGGCTTCCATTAGACGCTGGTAGCGCTCTTCCTTGATCTCTTCGGGCACGGGATCGGGCAGGGCATTGGCCGCCGCGCCTTCGACCGGCTCGAACCGGAAACCGCCAACCCGGTCGAGCTGCGCTTCCTCGAGCCAGTTGAGCAGGTAGCGGAAATCGTCTTCGGTCTCTCCGGGAAAGCCGACCACGAAGCTGGAGCGGACTGCAATCTCGGGGCAGATGTCGCGCCAGCTTTTCAGTCGGTCGAGCACCTTCGCCTCGTTCGCCGGGCGGCGCATGGATTTGAGCACCTTGGGCGAGGCGTGCTGGAACGGGATGTCGAGATACGGCGTCAGCAGCCCCTCGGCCATCAGCGGGATGACCTTGTCGACATGCGGGTAGGGGTAGACGTAGTGCAGCCGCACCCATGGCGGGGTTCCATCTGCTGTCTGCAACTGGCCGAGTTCGCGGGCGAGGTCGGTCATGTGCGCGCGAACCGGATTGCCTTTCCAATCGCGCTCTTCGTGGCGGGTGTCGACGCCATAGGCTGAGGTGTCCTGGCTGATAACCAGCAGTTCCTTGGTGCCTGCCGCGACCAGCTTTTCCGCTTCGCGCAGCACTGCGTCTATCCGTCTGCTCGCGAGCTTACCGCGCAGATCCGGGATGATGCAGAACGAGCAGGAATGATTGCAGCCCTCGGAAATCTTCAGATAGCTGTAATGGCGCGGGGTCAGCTTAATGTCGGGTTGAGGGATCAGGTCGACAAAAGGCCCCTGCGATGGCGGTGCGTGCTCATGCACCGCTTCAACCACCGCCTCGTATTGGTGCGCCCCGGTTACCGCCAGCACCTGTGGATGCGCGGCACGGATGGCGTCCGCTTCCTCACCATAGCAACCCGTCACGATCACCCGGCCATTCTCGGCTATAGCTTCGCCGATTGCAGCCAGGCTCTCCTCCTTCGCGCTGTCGAGGAACCCGCAAGTGTTCACCAGCACGACGTCCGCGCCCTCGTAATCGGGGCTCATCGCATAGCCATCGGCGCGCAGGCGCGTGAGGATACGTTCGGAATCGACCAGTGCCTTCGGACAGCCGAGCGAAACCATGCCGACCTTTTTCTGGTCGGGAAGGGTGGTTGCGTTGGAGGACATATTGCGCGGGCCTCTACACGCACGGGGCCGATTGCGCTAGCTTTGGTGCAGGGTCGCCATTGGGAGGGTATTCAGATGAACGATTTTGCACTTTGGCCGGTGTTGGCCGGCGCGGCGGCGTTTTTTGTCGTCGGAGCGATCTGGTACGGCGTGATCTTCGGCAAGGCTTGGCAAAAAGCGGCGGGCATGTCCGATGAGGACGTGCAAGGCGGCAATATGGCGCTGATTTTCGGGCTGACATTTCTGTTCGAAATGCTGATCGCGATGGTGCTGTGGCACCTGCTCGCTCGCACCAATCCAGAACCGCACGTTGTGATGATGATGGCGGTTGGTTTCGCCGTAGGCGTAATGATCCCGGCGGTCGGCGTGCACTACCTGTATTTGCGCAAGACCTTCACGCATTTCCTCATCGATGCCGGGCACATGATCACAGGCATGGCGGCGATGGGCGGAGTGTTCTTACTCTTCCGCTAGCTCTTCGGTCTTGCGATCACCATTCGCATGCCCGTCTCCGCGGGTGTTGCCATTCTCGGTCGGGACGATCTCGACTACGATGTCACCGGGTTGGAGGCTCTGACACTCATCCTCCCAAAAACCGATCGCGCGGCCGTTGCGATAGACGCGCAGGCCCCGTCCGCCGGTCTCGAGTTCCTGGATCGAGCAACCGCATTCGGTTTCGGTGACCACGCGCTCGACCAGTTGAACCCGGCCCGTGACCGACGCCAGATCGGCCAGGTAATCCGCGATATGCGCACCTTGAGCTGACCCGGCGAGTAGAAGGCCGGTAAAGCGCACAGGATTGATGACGTTGTTCGCCCCCGCTTGCCGCGCCAGCAGTTCATTGTCATTGGCGCGCACCACGACGCTGATCGGGACATTGGGCGCAAGATGCCGCACGGTCAGCACGATCAGGATCGAGGTGTCATCGCGGCCAGCCGAAACCAGCACGCTTTCCGCCTCATGGATGCGCACCGCTTTCAGGGTTTCATCGCGGGTCGCATCGGCAGCCATCACGTTGGCACCCAGCTTCTCCGCCTCGTGCAGCCGCTCCTCGCTCGGATCGACTACGACGATTTCGCTAGGGTTTCTGCCGCGTTCGATCAGTTCCTCGACGCTTTGCGATCCCGACACGCCATAGCCGAGCACCACCACGTGGCCGCTGAGTTTTTCCTGAATCTTGGCCATGCGCCACTTCTCCCAGCTGCGCTTGATAATGAAGTTGTACGCGGTGCCTACAAAGATGAAAAACACCGCAAACCGAATTGGGGTTACGATCACCGCCTCTACAAGCCGCGCGCGGTCGCTAATCGGGGCGATGTCGCCAAAGCCAGTCGTCGTGATTGAGATCATGGTGAAATAGACGACGTCGAGGAAGCTGACCTCTCCATCGAGATTGTCGACCAGTCCTTCACGGTCGAACCAGTGGATCATGATAACGATAAAGATCAGGATCAGCGCCAGGCCCAACCGAATGCTGAGATCACCCCAGACCGGCAGTCGCACAGCGCGTCGCAGCGGTTGAAACCGCTTTTTGCGCGGAGTCGGCTCCCTTTTGGAGAATATGCGGTCCGTGTCGCGCTTCGCCATTCTGTCTGCCTCTGCGCGCCTTAACTCTCGAACCGCCCGGCGAGCGTATCGATCGTCGAATAATGCGTCAGGTCGAGCTGTAGCGGAGTGACGGCGACATAGCCGTCATCGATCGCTTCCAGATCGGTGCCGTGGTCGAGTGTGTGCTCGATCGCATGCAGACCGAACCAGAAATAGCGATGCCCGCGCGGATCGCGTCCTTCGACTATGGAGCCACGCGAATAATCGTGGAAGCCCTGGCGCACGACGCGAATACCTTTGACTTCAACGGGCGCGCGAGGAGGGAAATTGACGTTGACCAGTGTGCGCTCGGCGAAAGGCGCGTCCAGCAGCGGCGCGATCACCTTCGGTCCCCATTCGCGCGCGGCGGCGAATTCGTGATCGGCGCCATTGGTCTCACGGCTGTAGACCTGGCTCAAAGCAATCGAGCGGATGCCTGCCAGCGCGCCTTCGATAGCGGCGGAAACGGTGCCCGAATAGGTAATGTCGTCCCCGAGGTTCGCCCCGCGATTGACGCCGGACAGGATCAGGTCGGGAGGGCCATCCATGACTTCGCGCAAGGCCATCATCACGCTGTCTGTCGGAGTGCCGGTCACGGCGAAACGCCGTTCGGCAAATTTCTGCAAACGCACGGGACGATTGAGCGTCAGCGAGTGACCTGCACCCGATTGCTCTTCCGATGGGGCGCACACCCAGATATCGTCGGAGAATTGGCGCGCAATGTCTTCGAGCACCTCGAAACCGGGGG
Organism: Pseudomonadota bacterium; assembly: GCA_039033835.1. GTDB lineage: Bacteria > Pseudomonadota > Alphaproteobacteria > Sphingomonadales > Sphingomonadaceae > Erythrobacter. The sequence goes on along the minus strand of JBCCBW010000007.1, from coordinate 88,521 downwards.
CGTGATAGCCGTCGTCGTTGGTCAGAAGGATACGCATCAGACGGCAGGCTCCAGCTTGGTCACTCCGCCCATATAGGGATGCAGCACCTCTGGCACGATGACGCTGCCATCGGCCTGTTGGTAATTTTCGATAATCGCAACCAGCGTGCGGCCAACCGCGAGGCCGGAGCCGTTGAGCAGGTGGAAGAATTCGGTTTTCTTCTTCTCGCCTTCGGGGCGGTAGCGCGCGTTCATCCGGCGCGGCTGATAGGTGCCGCCGTTGGAGCAGGAGCTGATCTCGCGATAGGCACTCTGCCCCGGCAGCCAGACCTCCAGATCATAGGTTTTCATCATGGTCGCACCCATGTCGCCCGCACACAAAGCCATGACGCGGTAATGCAGGCCGAGCGCTTGCAGCAGCCCCTCGGCGATGGCGGTTATGCGGGCGTGCTCCGCTTCGGCCTGTTCGGGCAGGACGGCGCTGATCAGCTCGACCTTTTCAAATTGGTGTTGACGGATAAAACCGCGCGTATCGCGTCCTGCTGCACCGGCTTCGGAGCGGAAGCACGGGGTGAGTGCGGTGATCCGCATCGGGAAGTCGCTCTGCGCAAAAATCTGTTCGCGGAACGAATTGCCCAGTGTCATTTCCGAGGTGGAGATCAGCAGGCGGTCATCCGTTGTCCGAAACAGGTCTTCGGCAAACTTGGGCAGTTGTCCCGTCCCGAATCCGGCCTCTTCATTGATGAGCAGCGGCGGATTGCATTCTGTATAGCCGTGGTCGCGCGTATTGGTGTCGAGCATGAACTGGCCGAGCGCGCGATGAAGCCGAGCTATATCGCCACGCAGGAAGGTGAAGCGCGCGCCCGAAATCCGGGCTCCGGTTTCGAAATCCATACCCAGCGCAGGCGCAATATCGGCATGTTCTTTAGGCTCGAAATCAAAGCTCGGCTTGTCACCCCATTCTCGCAGGAAGACGTTGTCGTCCTCGTTCGCACCATCTGGCACCGCCGGATCGAGCAGGTTCGGAAGCGCGAGCAGCGCGGCCTTGAGCTCATCCGCCACCCGCCGGTCACGCTCCTCAAGCTCGGGCATCGACTGTTTTAGCTCGGCGACCTCGGCCTTAAGCGCTTCGGCCTTTTCGGTGTCGCCCTGGCCCATCGCCTGACCGATCGCTTTCGAGGCTTCGTTGCGACGGCTTTGCATCTCCTGAAGCTGTGTGGTGAGCGAGCGACGCTCTTCATCGAGCGTGAGAATCATTTTGGCGACAGGCTCCATACCGCGCCGCGCAAGCACCGCATCGAAAGCCTCGGGATCGTCTCGGATAAGCCGGATATCGTGCATGGCCCGGCCTATGCCCGCTTCGCTGTGGGATTGGAAGGGGGATCGAGCCTGCCCTGATACGAGGTAGGCGTCGACCAAGCGTGCCTTATGAAAGATCGGTAGCGGAACAAATTTTTCCCTCAAATCATTGATAATTCGAAGGAGATTAAAGCCATGCTGAGGAATATCATTGGAGCCGCGATCGGCTCGAAATTCGCCAAGAATTCACCCGCCGTTGGAGGCGCGACCGGTGCGGCTATTGCGACCGCTGTGCCGTTTGTTCTGTCACGGTTGAGCATCCCAGGCATGCTCGCACTCGGCGTTGGAGGCTACGTCGCCAAGCGCTATTTCGACAAGAAGAACACGGAGACCGAGCAGGAAACCGCAAAGTCGGCTCCCACCAAGAAAGCCAAAAAAAGTGCTGGCACGGGCAATGTGATCAATCCGCCGCCCGCTGGTGCGACCAACGGCAGCAGCTTGCCTAGCCCGACAATGCAATAAGCGCGGCACCAACAATCAACCTATGAAAAGCCCGGCCACCTCGCGGTGACCGGGCTTTTCTTTTGCGCGCGGAATTTCAGCCCCCGCTTTCCGCGCGCTGGAGAGACGATCAGAAGTTGATCTGCGCCGTGACGTAGAACCGCCGCGGATCGCCATAAAAGCCCGTCAGCGTCCCCTCGAGACCCAGCGTCGGGATGAACGGCGTGCCTGGAGGCGTACCGCCCGCGACGAAGTTGTACCCGGCGACAATGTATTCCTTGTCAAGCAGGTTCTTCACGTGTCCGCCGATCGAGAAAAGCCCGCTGTCGGCGGTGTAGACGATGCTCGCATCGACCAGCACGAAGCCATCCTGATCGAGGACCGGGTTGGGTGTTTCGAACTGGCTTGCATCGGATCGCAGCGAGGCGAGCCCGATGAAATCGACAATCCCATCCGCCGCCGGAATACCGAGGTTGAATCCCATATGGCCGGTGATGTCGGGCGTGTTCTGGAATACGCGCTGATCTGCGACATCATTGCCGAAAGCGTCGATAAAAGTGTTGAACTCGGCATCGATTATGCCAAGTGACCAATTCACGCTGAACCGGCTGCCATCGCCTGCAAAGTTGGTGCCGACGAGCGCGTTACCTTCGAATTCGAAGCCGTTGATATCGGCGCTTGCCGCGTTGGACGTGATGCCGATAAAGCTGTCATTCACCCCGTCGCCGGTGGTGTCGAGGCCAACTGAGCCGGGGATTTGCACGTTGTCGTACTGGCCAAGAAACCCGGCGAGGCTGATGTTCAGGCGGTTGTCGAGCAGCGAAGCCTTCCAGCCCAACTCGAAGCTGTCGACAGTTTCCGGTGCAAAGCGCAGGAATTCGAACTGATCGTCAAAATCGATGTCGCCATCGCCATCCAGATCGGGAGCTGCGGTTGTTTGCCCGCGAGGATCGAAGCCGCCGCCTTTGAAGCCTTGCGAGTAGGTGAAATACACATTGTGATCGGGCGTCGGCTGCCAGCTGATCGAAGCGCGCGGGTTGAAGTCTTCGAACGTCTCGCTGCCCTCGAAATCGCTGGTGACGGCGATCGGGATGGCGGCGCTGTTGGGATCGAACAGGTCCGAGAATCCGCCGATAAAGGTCGTGCGAAGCACCCGACTTGTCCGTTGGTCGTTGGTGTAGCGCCCGCCCAGCGACACGCTGATCGTATCGGTGATGTCGAAGGTAAAGTCTCCGAAAACCGACCATGTTTCGGTATCGACATCGCCCAATGTCTGTGCATTGAGGCCTGGCAGCGCGATGAGGTCGCCTGTGGTGAACAATGCCACGTCGAAGGCGGTGAAGGCGTTGGCATCGAGATAGTAGAACCCGAGCATGCCCGACAGCCGGTCGCCTTCGTAAAGCAGCTGCAATTCCTGGCTGAACTGATCGTTCTCGTAGATCGCCGGCACGTCGAGGTCGGCGGCAGGAAGGCTGTCGAAGTCGATCGGCGTCGTCGATTTATCCTCGCGGTAGCCGGTGATCGATTTCAGTGTGAGTGTGTCGGTCAACTCCAGCGCAATGTTAAGCGCGCCGCCATAGGCCTCAACCTCCTGATCGACCACATTCAGCCCGGCGCGGGTGTCGAACACATCGTCGAGCACCGGCGCTCCGGTCAGCAGGCCGGGGATCAATCGACTGCCTTGCCGCGCTTCGCTTTCATCGAGGACGTAATCGCCCGACAAGCGCACGAACAGCGGGCCATTGTCGAACTCGATGGTACCGCGCGCGGCCCACACATCCTTGTTGTAGTTCTCCTTGCCGAGATTGAGATTGTCGCCGAACCCGCCGCGTGAAAGCCGCGCGCCGCTGGCGCCGATCTTGAGACTGTCGGACACCGGTGTCGATGCGGTAACGATCAGATCGGCCTGGTCGAACGAGCCATACGTGCCGCGTAGCGATACGCTGGTCTCGTCAGGCAGCGCCGCCGTCACATATTTGATCGCGCCGCCGATCGTGTTGCGTCCGTAAAGCGTGCCCTGCGGTCCGCGCAGCACCTCGATCCGCTCGACGTCGTAGATGTCGAGCACGGCCGCCTGCGGGCGGTTGAGATAAACGTCGTCGATATACAGGCCGACGCCCGCTTCGAAACCGGCGACCGGATCTTGCTGGCCGACACCGCGGATAAAGGCGGTGAGCGTAGTGTTCGTACCGCGGCTGACCTCAAGCGTGATGTTCGGCACTTGCTGAGCGATCTGCACCAGTTCCAGAATGCCCTGCTGTTCCAGCTCTTCACCAGAAAGCGCCGTGATCGAAAGCGGCACATCGATGAGGCGTTCCTCTCGCCGCCGGGCGGTGACGACCATTTCCATGTCATAGGCCTGACCAGTCGCAACATCGGCAGGCGCATCATCGTCGCTAACCGGCTCATCCTGAGCCAGCGCCGGTGCCGAAAACACTGCAAATCCCGCGCACCCAGCCAGCAGCAGCCCACGGCTGCAAAGCACATTTTTCATGATTGGTTCCTCTCCAAACCCCTTCGTACCCGCCTCAATATTGAAAGTTGAACCAACTTTCAAGTTTAGACTTGTGCATGATCCCCATCCGCCCTAATCAACCGGTGAGGGAGTAGGGCATGGAGACACCGTTGAGCGGTGGGGCGAACGTCTCGGAAACGGACACGGGGTCGACCAAGGTGCCGCGCACGGAACGTGGTCGACGCACCTTGCGCAAACTGCTTGACGCATCGGCTATCGAATTCGGCGAGAAAGGCTTTCACGAAGCCTCGGTCAGTTCGATCACCCGCCGGGCGGGCGTCGCGCTGGGAAGCTTCTACACCTATTTCGACAGCAAAGACGCGCTGTTCCGCGCGCTGGTCGCCGACATGAGCGGCAATGTTCGTAGCAGCGCCCGTTCCGCATTGTCAGACAATATGAGCGCACTCGAAACCGAGGAAGCAGCGCTGGCCGCCTTTCTGGAATTTGCGCGCGATCACAAGGAAATCTACCGCATCATCGATGAGGCCGAGTTTGTCGATCCGGCCAGCTATCGCGCCCATTATGAAACGATTGCCGGGCGGATCGAACAGCGGCTGGCGAAGGGCACGGCCAATGGCGAACTTCGCGAGGGGCTGGGTGAACTGGAAGCCTGGGCGATGATGGGGATGAACGTGTTCGTCGGCCTGCGTTACGTCGTGTGGGGCGAGGACGGAGCCGGGCATCGTTCTCCCGAAGAGGTCGCGAAAGCGGTCAACGATTTGCTGGCACGAGGCATAGCGCGCAGCGACTGAGCCTATTGCGGCAGGTCGAGGATCACTCGCGATGCGAGCGTCGAGATCTGCTCCTTGGGAGCAGGAGTTTCCGGCGTGATCGGGGCATCGCCAGGCCACAGCGCAATCATTTCGTCGAGATTGGCTTTGACCGCATCGACTTTCGGTCCGTCGAGATCGTCGGCCATCTGCCGGGCGACCGTCACAAAACCCCAGGCATCATGATATTCGCCCGCATCGGTGACGGTGTCGTCCGGAACGGCGATCGCATACTCCTCGACGGCTGTATCCATCAGGAAGCGGATGATCTCAGCAGTGTTCCCACCTGCGGCGTTACGGACAGTGACCAGATTCGCCTGCGCGGCTTCGATCTGCGGTTCGACGTCCTCGGCGGGCTTACCAGCCTCGAGCGCCTTCGAAACCGCTTCGAATGGGGCCGCGTCGAAGCCCAGTTCTGCGAGGCCTGCGCGCTCCGCCTCGTGGGTTTCGGAAACGGGGTGCATCAGATGAGGCGCTGCCTCCTCGCTCCGACCCGAGCGGTAGAGCGCCAGGCCCGCAGCCACGTGGCCGGACATAAAGGCCACACGTTGCGGCGCGGGCAGGGCGCCGACATCGCCGCCGCTTTCTACGCCTTCCCCTTCGCCTGCTTCGCCGGATTGCGCAGTGGGCGAGCCCGTGTCGGCTTCGCCGCCCTCTCCAGCGTCACCGGCGCATCCCGAAAGCCCTGCACCTGCCAGTGCTGTCGCGAGGCCCAGACAGGCCCATTTCCTAAATTCCACTGTCATTGCGGTCTTTCCAGCATTCTTGAGCTCCGGATTATCCTCTTGCTCCAAAAGCAGTCTCTATCCTGCTCTGGGTCCATGATCAGGTGCCATGTTATTGGTGAGTGCAGTTCTGGTGCGGCGTTTTCTGTTGGCTTGGTGCGTGAAATAGATGATCAGACCGACCCCGATCATGCTCGGCACGGCCCAGATCATCGGGTTGAACACATGTTCAGGCACCCAGCGTATCAGACCGACTGACAGGAACGCGGTGTAAGCCGATATCCCCATGCCCAGCAATGCGCGAAAATGCTCGCCGACATAGGCAGTCGGGGAGGGCGGGTTGGCGCGCCAGACGAACCCCTGTTGCAGCGTCATCGCAACCACGCCGAGAACAGCGACGGCCATCATCAGCACCTCACCAATGGTGAAGCCGTACCAGCCGCACCACAGGGCCGACACGACCACCGCCATCATCACGACCTGATACCTTGGGCGGCGCAGAGCCTCGCGTTTCCGACTATGCTTGACAACCGCCAGCCCGTAATCCGCAAAGCCGATGGTGAGCATCCCGAGATAGAGCATCATCCAGCCGAACAGACCGGCAAACAGCTCACGATCTGTCACCGAAGGGATGCGCATTTCCGACCCGTAGAGCGACAGCAGGGCCATCGCGATCGCCAGCGCTCCTGCGATCATGAACCCGTAACAGGCTATCCGGCCCCACTTGCGATGAGATTTGGCACCCTTGCGCGTCATGATCGGAACCCAAAACGCGATAAGCCCGGTCGCCCCGGCCAGAACATGCAGCGCGATGAGGGTTTCGAAGAGATGCATCGCGCGGTTCTACATTCAATTGCGCAGCCACGAAAGCCGCGAAAGGGAACAGCTCATCAAGCAGCTGTTGCGTCGCTTTTCCGCAAGTTTGACAGCGCATCTCGGGCGCGTCGCCGCCGCGTCTTGGATGATCCGCTGGATTCTTGTCATGATCCCCTTATGTTGGCGCCGCAGAGTTAGGCAGTCTGCTGATCCGACGGAGGCAATATGGCAGACACGGTATTCGACATGCCCCTAACTGGTGAGGGGGTGCCGCGTTTTCCTGATATCGAAAGGGAAATCTCGGGCCGTGGTTTGAGGTTCATTCTGCTGCCGCCGGGAAAAATTTCGATGTTTCTCAAGGCTGAAGTGTCGTTCATCGACGTCAACCTCAATCCGATCGAGCATCTTTTTTCGTTCAACTCGGACGAATTGCAAACCGTTCAGGTGCCTGCCGATTCCTTCAGTTTCGTGCCGTTTGGCGGAGAGTTTCGGATATCAGCTCGCAACGTCTTGCCCGGACTCGTCGTTGAGATCGACCCTTCCTACTGGTCGGAAAGCATGCGTGAGGAATTCGATATCTCACCCGACAAGGTTGGCTTTCTGACTTATGAGCATGATCCTGTCGCAGCGGAACTGGGGCGGGCGGGCATACGTCTTTTGATCGAAGATCAACGCGGTGGCGAAACTGCGGATGCCCTCGCGCTTGAAGGGATCGCGCTTGGCCTGATCGGTCGGGTCGCGGCGAGGTTGGAAGACGATCGATCAATCCGCTCAGGAAGACCTACCAGTACAGCGCTCGCCCGATCGCGGCTTCGCATCGTGACCGAATATATCGAGGCGAATCTCGGTGGGCGTATATTGGTGTCTGATCTTGCCGCTATTTCAGGCATGTCGGTTTCCAACTTTGCCCGTGCATTCAAGCTTTCGATCGGAGTGGGGCCGGCGCGGTATGTCACGATCCGGCGTGTGGCACGTGCGAAGCTTCTTCTGGCCACCGGAGAGCTATCCGTGGCGGAGATCGCGTTCGTTAGCGGCTTTTCGGGCCAGTCGCATCTCACACGCAACTTTCGGGAATTGACCGGGTTCACACCGGCCGCGTTCAGGCGCGAAGCTGCGTATTGATCGCCCTGTTCGATAGCCGGTTTGCAATCAGTGTCGCAGATCGATTGCGTATCGCCGCTGACGTGTAAGCGGTCTTCAAAAACTGCAGATCTGAGCCGATCAGGTCAAAACTTGATCGTTTCGTCCAAGAACGGGCCGCGCATCCTGATATCGCAAATGACATGGCAAGCTTGAAGGTCTGGCCATATCGCATCTTCGACCGATTTTCCCCCAAACCCGTCCGGGGTGCGACAACAATTGGTCGGTGACCTTCCCGACCATCACAGTGCTCCTGTCCCTCTTCGAGCCTGTGGTGGTCGGCTGTGCGCCTGACATACACCCATCCCATCGCAAATCTGCCAATTTTTGTCGGTCACGCGCGAAAAACTTTCTAATCGTGCCAAGGAATGCCAAAAATATGAAAGATTACAATTTTGTGTTCCAGCATTCAGGAACCTGGGCTGTTCTCGGACATTTTCGCTGATAGCGGCATGACTGCGGATCGCGGGTGGAGGTTTGATTTTGGGTGCTATGCTATTTCGTGCGATCCGCTCGGACTCTCTTGGAGTTGGCGGGGTATTGCTGACTATGCTCGCGTTGCTGTCTGCGTGCAGCGGCAGCGAAGCTGAAGCGCCACCACCCCCCGAAGTCACCGTGGCGGCACCAACCGTTCGCTCGATCACCGATTGGGACGAATACACCGGCCAATTCGATGCTGTCGAAGGCGTGGAGGTTCGTGCAAGGGTCAGCGGATATCTGGTCCAATCCCATTTCGCCGAAGGTTCGCTCGTACGTCGCGGGCAGTTGCTGTTCACCATCGACCCACGACCATTTCAGGCCGCAGTCGCGCGGGCTGAGGCCGATTTACAAGCCGCATTGACGCGCCGCGATCTGGCTCAGGCGGATCTCGGTCGCGCCGAATTTCTCCTCGAAGAGCAGGCGATCAGCAAAGAGGAGTTCGACTCCCGCACACAGGCACGGCGCGAGAGCCTTGCGTCCGTGGCTGCATCCGAGGCTACGCTTCGACAGGCGCGCCTTGATCTGGAATTTACGCGGGTAACCGCCCCAATTTCCGGCCGCGTCGGATCGCGCGAAGTGACCCGCGGCAATTTGGTTTCCGGCAGCGGTGGGCAGGCCACTTTGCTCACGACCGTCTTCGCGCTCGACCCGATCGAGTTCATCTTCACAGCTGACGAGGCTGCCTATCTCAAATATCGCCGTCAGGCGCGTGAGGGCAGCAGACCATCGTCACGCGACATTGCAAACCCGGTGATGCTGCGGCTTCAGGACGAAACCGAGTTCGTTCACAGCGGCGAGATGAGTTTTGTCGACAACGCCATTGATACGCAGACCGGCACCGTCGAAGGGCGCGCGCTCTTCTCGAACCCCGATGGCCTGTTCATTCCGGGCATGTTTGGTCGCCTCCGCTTGCTGGGTTCCGGTGAATATGAAGCGATTCTGGTTCCAGACGAGGCCATCCTGTCGGATCAGTCGGAAAAGATCGTCCTGATCGTCGATGCCGAGAACATGGTTCAGCAAAGGGTGGTCGAACTGGGGCCAGTGCAGGATGACGGAATGCGCGTCATCCGCTCAGGACTTGATAAGAACGATCGCGTGATCGTGGGCGGATTGATGCGAGCGAGACCGGGTAATCCGGTGACGATCGCCGGGGATGGACCGCCGACAGAAGAAGCTGGTGAGAACGCCGAGGACAGCGCCGATCAGGCGTCCGCACAATGAAGTTTCCGCACTTTTTCATCGAACGCCCGATCTTCGCAGCGGTCGTTTCGATCCTCATCGTCCTGTTCGGGGCTGTCAGCTATTTTAGTCTGCCGGTCGCGCAATACCCCGAGATAGCCCCGCCGACGATCACCGTAACGGCGACCTATCCCGGCGCGGGCGCGGACGTCGTCGCAGATACAGTAGCCACTCCGATCGAGCAGGAACTCAACGGCGTTGAGAATATGCTCTATCTGTCCAGCCAGGCGACCGACGATGGCCGGTTGACGATCACCATCACTTTTGCGCTGGGAACGGATCTCGACGAAGCACAGGTGCTGGTGCAGAACCGGGTTTCGATTGCGGAGCCGCGATTGCCCGAACCCGTGCGGCGTCTGGGAGTGATAACGCAAAAGAGTTCGCCCGACCTGCTGACCGTCGTGCACCTCTATTCGCCTGATGAGAGCCGCGACCAGCTCTATATCTCCAACTACGCTTTGCTGCAGATACGCGACACGCTCGCCCGGCTCGATGGTGTCGGGAACATCACGATATTTGGTGCGCGCGAATATTCGATGCGGATATGGCTCGATCCCGAGCGGATGACCGCTCTGAGCATCACTCCGCAGGACGTGGTTGGCGCGCTTCAGGCGCAGAACGTGCAGGTCGCGTCGGGCACGCTCGGGCAGCCGCCGGTGGAGGGAACCGCTGCCCGGCAGATAGCGGTGCGAACCTTGGGACGGCTGGAGAGTCCCGATCAGTTCGAGGATGTCGTGGTGCGAACCGGTGCCGAGGGACGGCAGGTTCGCGTCAGCGACATCGGCCGGGTCGAGTTGGGCGCGCAGGATTACTCCACCAATGCCTATCTCGACGATAGCCCGGCTGTGGCCATCGCGATCTTCCAGCGCCCCGGATCGAACGCGCTCGATACGGCTGCGGGGATCGAGGAGACCATCGAGCAGCTGAGCGAGCGTTTCCCGCCCGGTCTTGAATACAGCATCATCTACAACCCGACCGAGTTTATCGCCGAAGGGGTGAACGAGGTCTACGTCACCATCATCGAGGCGGTGATCCTGGTTTCGATCGTGGTCTTCATATTCCTGCAAAGCTGGCGCGCTGCCGTCATTCCGATCCTGGCAATTCCTGTGTCGCTGATCGGCACGTTCTCGGTGATGGCGGGCCTGGGGTTTTCGATCAACAACCTCACCCTGTTCGGCATGGTGCTGGCCATCGGTATCGTGGTGGACGACGCCATCGTCGTGGTCGAAAATGTCGAACGCGAGCTGCGAAACGGGAAGACGCCCAAGGAAGCCGCGCACGCGACGATGGACGAGGTTGGCGGTGCGCTTATTGCGATCGCACTCGTCCTGTCGGCGGTGTTCATTCCGACCGCCTTCATCAGCGGTATTCAAGGCCAGTTCTACCAGCAGTTTGCTCTGACAATCGCGACGGCCACCATATTCTCCGCATTCAACTCACTGACGCTTTCGCCGGCGCTAGCCGCAATCTTGCTGCGTCATGAAGAAGAGGACGCCGATGAGCTGGCGGCGAGGGCCGAGCGGCTTGCGGGCGACAGCGACGAAGCCTCGGGCAGCGGGGCCAAGGGGCGACTTGCGGTGATCGGGCTCAAGGTCAAAGCCGCCGTTCAGCGCTTCTTCGATTGGTTCAATCGCAATTTCGACAAGCTCAGCAACCAATATGGCGACGCTACCGGCACGATCATCAAGCGGACCGGGATCGTCATGGTGGTCTATGCCTTGCTGATCGGAGCGACGGTCTGGCGGTTCAACGATACGCCCACCGGCTTCATCCCCGAACAGGACCAAGGTTACCTGATCGTCGCGATCCAGTTGCCGCCGGGTGCCTCGCTCGACCGTACCGACGCTGTGCTGCAAGAGGCCACCGACGTGATCCTATCCACGCCGGGCTTTGCGAACACTGCCGGATTTGCCGGGTTCAACGGAGCCACCTTTACCAATTCGCCGAATGCGGCTGCGATCTTCTCGGTCATGGAACCTTTTGCCGACCGGCCACCCGCGCCCGAGTTGTTGGCGACGCTCAATCAGAACCTGGCCGCCATTGATGAGGCGTTCATCATCGTGATCGCACCGCCTCCGGTGCGCGGTATCGGCAATGCCGGTGGTTTCAGGATGATGGTCCAGGATCGCGGAGGACGCGGAGCCGACGCGCTCAACGGAGCGACTCAGGAATTGATCGCGGCGGCCAATGCGGACCCCCGGCTCTCCAACGTCTTCAGCGTTTATGAAAACGGCACTCCGCAGCTCTATCTCGACATCGACCGGGTGAAGGCACAGCAACTGGGTGTGCCGGTATCCGACCTGTTCGGGACGCTTGAGGTGTATCTCGGATCAGCTTTCGTGAATGATTTCAATCTTCTGGGGCGGACCTATCGCGTGACGGCGCAGGCCGATGCGCCGTTCAGGATGACCGAGAGCGACATTTCGCGCCTCTACACTCGCAATGCGACCACAGGTGAGATGGTGCCGATCGGAAGCGTGGTGAATTTCCGCGACATAACCGGTCCATCGCGTCAGCCACGTTACAATTTGTACGCAGCGGCAGAGGTCGATGGCAGTCCGTCAGCGGGCTACAGTTCGGGCGAAGCATTGGCGGCGATGGAAAATCTCGCAGCAGAGACGCTGCCAGATGGCTTCGACTTCGAATGGACCGGGCTCGCCTATCAGGAGACCAATGCAGGCTCCACCGCCAGCCTGGTGTTCGTTTTCGCGGTGATCGTGATTTTCCTGCTGCTCGCTGCGCAATATGAAAGCTGGCTGCTGCCGCTGTCGATCATTCTGATCGTGCCGATGTGTCTGCTGTCGGCCATAATCGGCGTCAATCTGCGCGGAATCGACAACAATATTCTCACTCAGATTGGGCTGGTCGTCCTGATCGGGCTGGCATCGAAGAACGCGATCCTGATCGTCGAATTTGCACGCCAACGCGAGGATGCCGGACTTGATCGGTACGAGGCGACCATCGAAGCGGCGCGACTGAGGCTTCGTCCGATCCTCATGACGAGTTTCGCGTTTATCCTGGGCGTGGTGCCACTGGTGATCGCCAGCGGCGCGGGCTTTGAAATGCGGCAATCGTTGGGGACGGCAGTGTTCGCCGGGATGATCGGCGTGACTGTCTTCGGCCTGTTTTTCACCCCGGCATTTTACATCATCTCACGAAACCTGGGTGAGTGGTTTGCCGACCGCAAAGAGAGCACGGTAGCTGATGATGCGGATGACGAGCATGAGCAAGCCGACGATGATCCCGGTGACGGAAGCCGGGATTCCGATGGTTCGCCGCGAGGAGAGCCGGCATGATGCGGCGTCTGGTTAGCACGCTCGCGCTGAGCCTTGCTCTTTCAGGCTGCATCTCTGTGCGCGACTATGAGGGGCCTCCCGCCGATCCGATCGACGAAGGCAGCGAACTGATGCGCGCAGAGGGTGATCGGTTTGCGCGCGAGGAACCGGTTATCGAATGGTGGCGTCAGCTCGGTGATGAGCAGCTGAACACGCTTATCGAAAACGCTTTCGTCAACAATCGCGACCGCGCCGCAGCCGAGGCGAACCTTCGCGCCGCCCGCGCCGCCTTGCGCGAGGCACGCCGCGGTTTCTTCCCCGATGGCGATGTCACCGCCGCATACACCCGGCAGGTAATTGCCGAGAACGCGCAGATTTTCGGTGGGGGCGGAGCCATACCCGACTTCGACCTCTATGATGTCGGGTTCGATGCGGTCTGGGAATTCGACCTGTTCGGGCGAATTTCGAGCGGTCGTGATGCAGCCCGTGCGGATTTCCAGGCTACCATCGCCGATCGTGACGACCTGCTGGTCTCGCTCGCTGCAGAAACCGCCTCCGCCTATGTCGCGCTTCGCGGGGCGCAGCAGCAACTCGCGGTCGCCGAGCGCAATGCCGAGAACCAGCGCGAATCCCGCCGCCTTACAGAAATCCTGCTGGAAGGAGGGCGGGGCACGCGGCTCGATACCGAAAGAGCGCGCGCGCAGCTTGACCTGACACTCGCGACGATCCCGACATTGCGCACGGCGGTCGATCAGAACATCTTCCGACTTTCGGTTCTGACCGGACAACCGCCCGCCGCCTTGCTGGATGAACTGAGCGAGACAGGTGAATTGCCTTCGATGCCCGAGCTGATTGCAGTCGGCGATGCTTCTGGCCTGCTGCGTCGTCGCCCTGACATCCGCCGCGCCGAGCGCGAATTGGCCGCGGCGACTGCCGAAGTCGGCGTGATTGCCGCCGATCTGTTTCCGACCGTCAGCATTGTCGGGTCTGGCGGATATCAGACGCGGACGCCGGGCAATCTGATCGATCCCAAATCCTTCACCCTCGGGATCGGCCCGCAGCTCATCTGGAATATCCTGGATTTCGGGCGGGTGCGCGCACGGGTCGATCAGGCGGACGAGCTGTCGGTCGCGGCTGCAGCGCGTTATGAACAGACGGTGTTGCTGGCGCTGGAGGAGGCCGAGGCCTCCCTGTCCGCCTACGGCAACGAATTGCAGCGCGAAGAGCTGCTGCGCGATTCAGCCGTGGCCTCTGGCGAAGCGGCCAGACTTGCCCGGCTGCGCTATCAGAATGGCGTCGACGATTTCCTAGAAGTGCTGGATGCCGAGCGTGTAGCGCTGGAGAACGAAACGCTGCACGTGGTGAGTCAGACCGAAACCTTCACCCAGCTTATCGCCATCTACAAAGCGCTGGGCGGGGGGTGGCAATCCACAGCGGCGGCAGAAGAGGCTCCGCCATCCGTCGATGCCGTTTCTGCGACGCCCGAAGAAACTGGTGAAGAGCCTTAAACCCAGGGCACAGTGACAGACGTCGACCCTGATCTTCGCAACACAGATCACGCATCATGCGAATGCTCGCTATCCTTACGGTTGAAACGGCGTTAGCATCGCCGCGATATCCAGGAGACCACGATGTTTCTGCGCAATATTGGCATCATTCCCGGCGGATCGCCCAGCACCTCTGCCGAAGGCGAAAACGCTTCGATTATCAATCTGAGCCGACGTGGCTTCGTCGCCGGTTCGGGTCTGTTCGTGCTCGGCGTCACGCTGGCTGGATGCTCCAATTACGAAGAACCGGACGTCGATGCGGGTGCGTTCGATCTGCCAGCTGCCGGGCCGAGCCCGCTAACGGAGGTCGCAGGTGGAGACGCCACGCCAGCGCTGTGGATCGCGATCGATGAAGATGGTGCGGTCAAGATAACATGCCACCGATCCGAGATGGGTCAGCAAGTCTGGACGTCGATGGCGCAGATTGTCGCGGACGAGCTTGAGGCCGACTGGGACAAGGTCGAAATCGTGCAGGCCGAAGGGCATGAACGGTATGGCGACCAGAACACGGATGGATCGCGATCGGTAAGGTACAACTTCCATCGCCTGCGCGTAGCAGGGGCCGCGATGCGCAAGATGCTGACCGAAGCTGCCGCGCTCTACTGGGAGATGGACGCGAGCGAATGCACCGCGTCCGAGGGTCTCGTGAGCAACTCCCGGAACAGCGATACGCTGTCCTACGGCAACTTGGCAGAGCTGGCCGCGCGGCTTCAGATCCCGGCTGAGGACGAGATTACACTGAAAGAGCCGGGTGATTGGCGGTTCATCAACAAAGAGATCCCGTCGCTCACGATCCCGCTGATCACGCGCGGCGAGGGCACTTTCGGAATAGACGTCGACAGGCCGGACATGGTCTATGCGGTTGTGGCTCGCCCGCCACAGGTTTTTGGCCGGGTGGGCAGTGTCGATGACGAGGCAGCGTTGACCATCCCCGGCGTGCTACAGACGGTAAGACTGCCCGATGCCAGACCGCCTGCTCTGTTTCAGCCGATGGGCGGTGTCGCGGTCGTGGCCCGTGATACATGGGCCGCGATCCAGGGGCGCAACGCGCTGGAGATCGACTGGCGCGATGGGCCGAATGCGGCCTACGATTCAGAGAATTTTGCCGAGGCCATGAAACAGACCGCGCGGCGCTCCGGAACCGTCCGCCGCGAGCGCGGGAATGTTCGGTCGGGTCTGGCGTCGGCCACGCAGCGCGTCGAGGCCGAGTATTACGCGCCGCACCTGTCGCAGTCTCCGATGGAGCCGCCCTGCGCGACGGCTCAATGGACCGGCGACAAGCTGGAATGCTGGGCCTGCGTGCAGGATCCTCAGACAACGCGGCAGACGCTCGCCGACTTGCTTGAGATCGACAAGGAAAACATCACAGTCAACGCGACCTGGCTCGGCGGTGCTTTCGGGCGCAAGTCGAAACCTGACTTCGTGGTCGAAGCGGCGTTGATCGCCAAGGAGGTCGGCAAGCCCGTCAAGGTGACATGGACGCGCGAAGACGAAGTTCGTCACGGCTTTTATCACTCCGCCAGCGCGCAAAGGCTGGAGGCGGGCCTTGATGAAAACGGCAAATGCACCAGCTATCTCCATCGCACAGTCTTCCCGCCGATCGCATCGACCTTCGTCGATGGCATGGCCACCCCTACTGATGGCGAAATGGGATTGGGGGCGACCGATGTTCCGTTTGCGATGCCCAATCTGCGTGTCGAATCCGGCGATGCGAAAGGGCATCTGCGGATTGGTTGGCTGCGGTCAGTCTCGAACATCTATCATGCATTCGCGGTGCAGAGCTTTGCCGCTGAAATGGCTCACGCCGCGGGCCGCGATCAAAAAGACTATCTGCTCGAATTGATCGGACCTGCGCGGACATTCGATCCCGCCGATGAAGGCGCGACCTATCCGAATTACGACGCGTCTATCGAGGACTACCCGATCGAGACGGGGCGGCTTGCCAACGTGGTTGAAAAGGCGGCTGACATGGCCCGATGGGGCCGCGATTTGCCCGATGGACATGGGCTTGGCATTGCGGTTCACCGATCCTTTCTGTCCTATATCGCGACCGTGATCGAGGTTTCGGTCAGTCCTGACGGTACGTTGAGAATTCCTGGCATCTGGCTGGCCGTCGATGCCGGAACGGTGGTCAACCCCCGCCACGCTCGTGCGCAGATGGAAGGCGGCACGATTTACGGTCTGTCGAACGCGCTGTTCGGCGAAATCACAGCGAAGAACGGCGCGGTGGTGCAGGACAACTTCCCGTCATGGCGGGTGATGCGAATGGGCGAGGCACCGCGTGCGTTCGAGGTCGAGATCGTGCAGTCCAACACCCGGCCCGCCGGGATCGGAGAACCAGCAACGCCGCCAGCCGCGCCCGCGCTCGCCAACGCCATCTTCAATGCGACGGGACACCGCATCCGCACGCTGCCGATCATCGGCGCGAGGGGTAGCCGCCTTTCGCTGCCCGAGACCCAAACCGCCTGAGCCGGGAGAGCTGACGTGGCGACAACGCTGAACATCAACGGAAAACAAGAGACAGTCGACGCTGCGCCGGGCACGCCCTTGCTCTGGGTGCTGCGCGACCATCTGAAGATGACCGGCACCAAATTCGGATGCGGGGTCGCGCAATGCGGGGCCTGCACGGTGCATATTGACGGCACGCCGACGCGATCCTGCGTATTGCCGCACGATTCTCTCGATGGATCAGCCATCACGACGATCGAAGGCATCGAAGGTGGGGCTGCCGACGCTATCCGCGACGCATGGGTCGAAGACGACGTGCCGCAATGCGGTTACTGCCAATCGGGACAGATCATGGCGGCATCCGCGCTGCTGGCCGACAATTCCAATCCGAGCGACGAGGACATCGACGCAGCGATGAGCGGAAATATCTGCCGCTGCGCCACCTATATGAGCATCCGACGGGCCATCAAGAAGGCCGCATCAAACGCCTGATAGCGATCCCGCCCTCTGCTGCATCAGGGCAGATCGGTGATGGCCGGAATGATGTAGCGACCGACGACGAAGTCGCGCCAGCGCCCCCAGACGCCGCCCATCCGGTAGTTCCCACCGGTAAAGCCAACCACGAGATTGAGCTCCGGCACTACGATCAGCAACTGCCCTCCATTTCCGCTCGCCTGATACGAAGCATAGCGACGCTCGCCCACTTCGATGAAATCGACACCCCAGATATAGGCCTGCGATCCGCCGAAATAGCTGTTTTGGAAGACCTCTTGGGTCATGCCCGTCGTTTCGGGAGTGACCTCGACCCTTGGTGTGGTGGACTCCTCGACCCAGCCCTCACTGACAATCCGCTTCCCGTTCCACACGCCGCCAGCTGCGAACATCGCCCCGATCTTCAGAATATCACGGGGGCGCATGTAGGCGCCGCCACCCAGATACCCCTCGCCATTCGGCGCCAGCGTGAAATGATAAGGGCCAAAATCGAGCGGCTTGGCGATCAGTTCGTCGAATAGCTCATAGACCGGGGCCTTGCCGAACGCGCTCAGACTAGCCCCCACAAGATTGGCGCTGCCCGAGCAATAGGCATAGCGCGTCCCCGGATCATGCAGCATGTCGAGCTTCGCGGTGTAGAGCCAGTAGTTCCGCTCTTCCTGCTGCTCCCACATGCGCCCTTCGGAGCCGGCTGAATCCGAATTGACGTCGCAATCGAGCCCGCTGGTGAATGTCATCAGGTTTCCAAGCGTGATGTCGGCCTTCCTCTGATCGTCGACCGGGAGACCGGTGCTTTGCAGCAGGCTGGCAACCGGCCGGTGATCGGCTGTTATCGCGTGCCCCTTTGCTTGCAGTGCGCCGACCATCACCGAACCGAAAGACTTGCCCAACGAGCGGACATCGTGACGTTTTTCGCGATCATGACCATAGAAGTACTCTTCATAGGCGAGCTTGCCACCGCGGGCGACGAGTAGCGAATGGATCAGGTGCGGGTATTCCCTTCTCGGATCGAGCGTCGCAATTCTCCCCGTCAAAGCCTCAAGCGCAGCGCCATCGAACCCAGCCTCTTCCGGTGTGGCGACCAGCCAACCATCATCGAGCTGCGGCGGCGGATTGAAGCGTGCCGCGCCTTCATCTTCGAGCCGACTGTAATAGGCCGATTTCGCCGTATCACTCGCGGGTGCAAGGGAGATGGGTTCATCAAAACGATCATATTGAAGCAGGACTTCGCCATCGCTCGATGAATAGAGGCGATGCCGCCGTTCCCGGCCACCTGATCCGCTAACGAGGCTCCAACCACCCGACGCTTCAGCTTCGACCCGGAATCGGCTCGCACCGAGCGTGTTGTTGCCGCTTGGATTTCTGAGCACCGCGGCCGTCTGATTTTCCTCGTCCTGGAAAACGTCGAGGATCAACCGAAAGGGGCGAGGTTGGGCCTTGATCTCGGCCTGCCAGCGATCGTTTGCCGCCGCTGGCAGTACCACGGGTGTCGCCATATACTGATAATCGAGCGGGGATGGCGGCTGGAACCAATGGCCGTGGATTTCGGATCGGTCGTCGTTCAATTCGCCGACGAATTTCTGTCCATCGGGCAGTGACACCGAGATTTCGCCGTCGCTGATCATGGTCGCGGCGGTGGCGCCGTCAACTGTCGCGTTCCACGATCCATTCACTATCTCCAGCGACAAAAGCAGCTCGTGGTCGTTCTCTTCCGCGCTCCATGACCATAGGCCCAGAGGCGCGCTTTGCAGTTGTGTGCCGTCCTGAGCGCATGCCGGTCCGACAGTGCAAGTCAGTAGCAATCCTGCGAACAGTGCGTTTCGTGGCGAGCGTTTAGTCATGTGAAGTTCCTCTCCCATTTCGTTTGAGACGGGATGGCTTCGGCACGTCGCCGCGTCACTTGAAGAAACTTGAAAATTCTTGAAGCATCTCATTTGAAACAGGACTAAACTGGGCCGCGTGCTTTACGCTTTGAATGATCTGCTGATCGACACAACAACCCGCACGGTCCGGCGCGGCGCGGACGATATCAGGTTGCCCGATCTAAGCTTTGATGGGCTGGTCAGCCTGATTGAGGTGGCACCGCAGCCATTGAGCACTGCCGAATTGTCTCACGCGGTTTGGCGAGCCGAGCATGTGAGCGATGAAACGGTCGCGCAGCGGATTGCTCTTTTGCGAAAAGCGCTCGGCGATGATCCAAGAGAGCCAAAGTACATTCGCACGGTGCGCGGTTCGGGATATGCAATCGCTGGTCCGGTCGAGCGGGTGAATGGCGAGCCAGTGTTTACGCCCCGTCGGATGATGGCCGTTGTTACAGGCGTTGCCGCTCTGCTGTTTCTCGGAGGGCTGGCTTTAGCGCCGCGCAATGTCGACCAACCAGCGGCAGAGTTGTCGACCAAAACGGCTCTGCCATCGACCGGTGCGGACCTGATCATGCGGGCGAAGCAACAACTAGGAATGCATCAGTCGGTTGAGACCGATCGGGCGATTTCCATGCTGCGCGAGGCTTTGGCGAACGATCCACGTAGCTACGATGCACGCCTGACCTTAAGCTTCGCGCTTTCCACCAAGGCCACGAAATTCGGTGGTGATTACACGCATAAGCAAGAGGCCGAGGCGCTGGCCCGCGAGCTCATCGAGGAAGAGCATGACAACAGCAATGCGTGGTCGGCGCTCGGCTATTCGCTTGGTTCGCAAGGCCGCTTGGATGAAAGCCTCTCGGCACTGCAATACGCCTATCAGTTGAATCCGGACAACGCTCCAGCAGCCTCAAGCGCGGCTCATGTCCATCTGCTTCGGGGGCAGTTGTATCAGGCGCTTGGTCTGGAATTCGAGGTGCTGCGGGCAGGCGGAAGGTCGCGGTACGCCGAAATCCAGATTGCGCAGAGCCTGGACCTGATCGGCCATCCGGCGGCGGAAAAATGGCATGCGAAGGCGCTTTCCCTTAATCCCGGCCAAGTCGTGATCCTGAGCGAGATCGCCAAGTCGCATCTCAGGCGGGGCAGCCCCGACGCCGCGCTCGAAACACTTGCCGAGGCGCAGGGGGAGGATGCAATCGCGCCATCCATTCTGCAATTGCGGGGCAGGGCCAACATCGCGCTCGGTCGGATCGGGGAGGCGAAACGCGATCTGAAAGCAGCTGGATGGCGGGGCCAATACGATCTGGCTGCGCTTGAGGCGATTGCTGGCGCCCCCGATCTCGCGAACGAACTTTTCACTCCCGCAAAGCTGGCCGACCTTGATTCTGACTCTGACCCCGAGTTTCGCATTGTGCTCGCCGAAGTGGCCGCCGCTTGCGGCAGGGACAGTCAGGCAATCAGGCTTCTTGCGCAGGCGGTCAATCTGGGTTGGCGCGACATCAACTGGCTCAAGCAATCGCCGTTTCTCGGCACCTTGATGGCGTCGAGCGAGGGGCTGAAGCTGGAGGGCCGCATTGCGCGAGAGCTCGATGCACAGCGTAGGCTGACCGAGGGCAACACGGATCTGTTGCGCGCCATCAACAGCTGATCCGCTGAGGTAAAAGCAGTCCGCGTTCCCAGCGTGTTCGTTGCGTCAGATTTTCCACATGACGGACAGACCTCTCGAGACTCGTACTGACGCAATTGCCAATTAATCTAGGATAATCAGGCTCAAACACCCTATGGAAGGCCTTATCTGCCTCTTTATTGACTAATTATACAATAAGTGGCATTTCTCGATCCCTGAGGGGAGAGGAACCATGAAACACAATCGCAAGGCATCGCTTTGCTCGCTTTCTGCGTTGGCAGTCACAATCGCTGCAACGCCAGCGGTGGCGCAGGATCAGGAGCTCAACACTGCATCGGAAGAAACCGGCAATGTCATCATCGTGACGGCGCAGTTGCGAGAGGAGGATGTTCAGGACGTCCCGATCTCGATCACCGCGATAACGTCGGAGACGCTGCTCGCCGCCCGGATCGAGGACGCGCAAGATCTGCAATTCAACGCGCCGAACGTCCTGCTGTCCGCCAACCGCAACCTGACAATTCGCGGGGTCGGATCGCAGAGCTTCGGCGGCAGCGCCGATACGAATATCGGCATCCTCATCAACGGCGTGTTCCTGCAACAGGGCAGCACGTTCGGTGAGTTCTTCGATCTTGAACGGATCGAGGTCTTGCGCGGCCCGCAAGGCACTCTGTTCGGCCGCAACACGACAGGCGGCGTGGTCAATATCGTCAACAAACGCCCGACCGACGAGTTCGAGGGCTATGTGATGGTCCAGCGTGAGAACTTCGATGGAACCCGCGCCGAGGCAGCGATCAATATCCCGATCTTCGAAGGGCTATCGCAGCGCTTCGCCGCCCATGTGCTGAACCGCGATGGCTACACGCTCAATCTGGAGACCGACCAGCCAATCGACGGACGCGACCAGTATAGCCTGCGTTCGAGCACGCGGTTCGAACCGACGGACACGACCACTGTCGATCTGGTGCTCAATTATTTCCGCGAAGATTCCAACCGCGCCAATGCGGTTAAGAGCCTGTGCACGCCCGATCCGACATTCGGCTGTTCATCGGAAACAGTCGACTTCGATTTCCCGGATGCGTTCGGGATCGATGGTCTGCTTGGCGGCACGGTTCGACCGGGAACATTCTCGGACAATCCCACCGACCTTCGCGAAGTGCGGATCGATGTCGAGCCTGAGCAGGACATCGAGGATTTCCTCGCGACCTTGCAAATCGAGCAGCAGTTCGGCGCGCTCACATTGACGTCGGTCACCGGCTATCGTGTCGGCGACAACGCGTCGTTTCGCGATTTCGACCAGGGCACGCGCCCCGGTGCGTTCGAACCCGGCGACTTTACCACCGCTTTCGGCCCGTTGACCGTTGCCGATGCGGGGAATGGCGATGGCATCTTGACATACAATACCCGTGATGGCGGCCAGCCGGTCACGACGACCGACTATCGGACCACGCAGGAGGCGTTCGGCAGGCGCGAGCAATTCAGCCAGGAATTGCGTCTGGGTTCCAACTTCGACGGGCCGTTCGATTTCCTCGTCGGGGCCTATTATCTGTGGGCCGAAAGCTCGGGCGAAGTCACGACCTATCTGCCGGTCACGCGGACACTGGGCTTCACCACCAGTGGCAACACCGCCGATGCCGACGTCAGCAGCATCGCCGTGTTCGGCGAGGCCTATTACGATATCACCCCAGAGCTCAGCATTCTCGGGGGCCTGCGATACACGTTCGACGAGAAGTCGATCACCACCGCCAGTGGTTTCGTGGCGCTTGGCCCTCCATTCGTGGGTGAAGCAGATTTCGACGCGGTGACCGGACGTGCGAGCATCAGCTGGCAGCCGACGCCTGATAACAACTTCTACTTCACCTATTCGCGCGGCTTCAAATCAGGCGGGTTCAACCCCGGCAATCTTGGCACGCCGACCTTCGATTCCGAAACGATCGACTCGTATGAGCTGGGCACGAAGAATCAGTTCATGAATGGCCGGGTCACGGTGAACGCGGCGATCTTCCGGTATGATTACTCAGATCTCATCGTCGGCAATATCGTCGGCACTCTTGCCACCAACGTGAACATTCCGTCCTCGCGCATCGAAGGTTTCGAGCTGGAGGCGGTGGCCGAGCCGCTCGACGGGCTGCGGCTGGAGGGGGCGCTGGGTCTACTGGACACTGAAGTCCGCAGCGACTTCCTGTCGTCCGATCCTTCGCGCGGCGGTGCGTTCTTCCAGTTGCAGGGCAACACCTTGCCCAATGCTCCCGAGCGCACGCTGAAGCTTGCGGCGGAATACACCTTTATCGGCGGCGACAATTGGACGGTTCGCCCGCGCGTGGATTTCTACAGCCAGACAGGCTTCTTCAGCCGGGAATTCAATGTGCCCGCGGACCGTGTCGATGGCTGGGAACAGCTCGATCTGTCGCTGCAATTCGCGCTCGAAGATCGTGACTGGAGCCTCACGGCGTTCGTGAAGAATGTGACCAACAATGACGAGATCACCTTCCTTGAGGTGAACTCCAATCTGGTTGGAAGCTTCCGCAGCGCCTTCCTGATCGATCCGCGCATCTACGGCGTTGCGCTGCGCGTCGGGTTTTAATGGACTTCAACAATCACAGGGGACGCAGGTGATGAGTGGATTGTTCGATTTGCGGGGGCATGTTGCGCTCGTCACCGGGGGCAATACCGGACTCGGATTGGGAATGGCACGGGGACTTGCGAAAGCTGGAGCCAATATCGCGATCTGGGGCCGGAACTCCGAACGGAACTCTGCCGCTGCCGAGCAAATCGCCGAGCTTGGCGTGGAAGCGGCGGGCTTCGTTTGCGATGTGACCGATCTAGACGCGGTCAGCAGCGCGATGCAGGCCACCGTCGATCGGTTCGGTAGGCTGGATAGCTGCTTTGCCAATGCCGGCGGATCGGGTGTTCGCAAACCCTTCATTGAGCATACGCCTGAAGAATGGCAATCGACGGTCGACCTCAACCTAAACAGCGTGGTTTCGACCATGCAGGCCGCGACGAAACAGTTCCTTGCGCAGGGAGAGGGCGGGAAGTTGATCGTGTCTTCGTCCATCGCCGGATTGATGGGTATTCCCGGCGGTGGCTATTCGGCGACCAAGGCGGCGGTGTCAGGACTGATCCGCAGTCTTGCCATCGAACTCGCCCCGGCTGGCATACAGGCGAATGCAATCCTGCCCGGCTTTATCGAGACCGAGATGTCGCTGAAGACACCTCAGGCTTTCCGCGATGCGTGCCTGCGGCGCACCGCTTCGGGCAAACTCGGCACGCTTGAAGACATGGAGGGCGTTGCAGTCTTCCTCGCCTCTCAGCGAAGCAATCTGGTCACGGGCCATTCGCTTGTGATCGACGGAGGGCAGTCAATTTTCCCGATGTGATCGGGCGCGTCTAGTCGGAGGGCAGCGATTGCTGGTTGCGGATATAGTCGTCCTTCAGCGCAAGAATGGCGCCGACGATCATCGTGACCGTAATATCCTCGACCTGTTGCCAGCTCATCGTATGGCGGCTTTTGTCCCGCAGCAGATACATGCCCGCCGATGCGGGAAGGCCGAAGCTGATATCGACGCCAGCTTGTGCAACGTCCGGCGGCAGGTCGAGGTGCTTGCCGATAATCTCCGCGAGATAATCGACCGCGGCATCGCGGCCATATTCGGTCGGATCGTGCACGGCGCTGAGGCTGGGTTCGGCTTGCAAGCGATCGATGATCAGGCCGCGCTCGTCGATATATTTGATGTAGGCGTGGGTGATCCCGCGCACGAGACCTTCGAATGTCTTGGCCCCCTGCGCCGCCTGGCTCTGTTCACGCCTAAGCATGCGCAATTCGCGTTCCAGCAATTCGCTCAGCAGCTCGTTGAGATTGGGGAAGTAATTGTAGACCAGCGATTTGCTGACGTCGGCTGCCTGCGCGATCGAGTCCATCGAGATCGCGGCCACCCCGTCACGACCAACCATCTCGGCCGCATGGTCGAGGATCAGTTTGCGACGTTCTGCCGGATCGAGCCTGGTGCGAACTTTACGGGCGGTGGATGCCATTGTCGAAGTAGTAGCAAAGGCTGGCAGAGAATCTAGGGGCTGGAGCCGAGACCTGCGTATCTACAATGGTGGCAGAGGATAAGAGGCGGGATCATGCCAGCGCATCTCGTGGATCGAGCGATCGTTCCCGGCGCTTATGTTCTGCTGGAAGGCGAGCAGATTGCCCTCCGGATCGCGTGCGTAGCGGACTTGCCAGCCGCCGAGTTCGAATGCGGGACCAGCGAACTCTATCCCCTGCGGTTCGAGGCGGGCAATCGTTCCGGCGAGATCGGTCACTTCGAAGGAGAGGCTGTTGTAACCGATCCGTTCCAGCGTCCAGTCGGTCGGCGATAGCGGCGTTACCGGGTTTTCGTAGTTCCAGAATTCCAGCTCGAAATTCCACGTGGCGAACCAGCTGGCAGTGACGACCGTGCCGTCGATATCGACCACGTCGTCAATCGTTTCCAGCCGCGTCTGTGGCAGCTCACGATGCGGGCCGTAACCGAGGATCTTGGTGTAGAAGTCGACCATCGCGGCCTTGTCACTCGGCACGTTGGCGATGTGTGTGAGCCAGGCGTCGTCTTGTCGCCGGGGCCGCTCCAACTGCTCCATTTCGATCATGATGCCATCGGGATCAAAGCCATAGGCATAGGTCACTCCGTACCCGCCCAGATCGACCGCATCGTCGCCGCGCGAAAGCATCTTCAGCCCGGCTTCACGGAAGCGTTTGTAGCCCGAATTGTCGGCATGGGTCTGCCAACAGATATGCGTATAGCCCGGCCCGATCACAGGGCGTCGGTCTGGTTCCGCTTCCACCCCCGGTTCTATGTCGGTCAGCACCAGAAACACGGTCGGCGTTCTGATGAGCGCCATTTCGATCTGCCCATCGCGTTTGTTCAGGATCTCCGCGGGGAAAGCGGACGCATCGACCATCTCTCGTTCGACGACTTCGAAGTCGACTACGGTGCTGTAAAACGCGACCGTGTCGTCGATATCGGAAACGGTGACGCCGACATGATGCACGCCGAGAATGGCTTCGGGCGAGGCAGGCGCGGTCGCAACCGGCTCGTCGTCCAGCGTCATGCAGCCAGCCAACGAAACAAGGGCTATCGCGATTATACTCGAGCGGATCATTTCGGCTTCCTCACAGGGCGATAGGCCAGCAGGACATTCCCGCCGATCTCGCCGAATTTGTCATATCCCGAGTTCACGAAGACCATCCCGCCCGCGACCACTACGCCGGCGCTGTCGATCGATCCGCCTTTTGCCTCGGCGCCGTTCACGGTCTGGAAGCTGCGATTGGTTTCGTCCATCCACAGGACGCGACCATCACGTGCCGAGTAAGCGAGCACGCGGCCATTGTGTGCTCCGGCAAAAATGACGCCGGGGATCGCCGTCAGCGGAGCGGATAGCGCCGTCTGGCAGGCATAGCCGGGCTCATCGCAGGTCGGATCTTCGATCCTCGACCAGATTTTGCGCCCAGTCGCCGCCTCGAACGCATGAATACCTGGACGCGCAGGGCCGACCGTGAAACGATTGCCGGGCGTATCCGCTATCGGCACCCACAGCGTCTCGCCGTCGCTTGCCATGCCCCAGTGGATTCCGCCGTTGAAGCCGCCCATCCCGGCACGCTCGCGCCAAATGATGCGTCCGTTATCGTCGGGGTCCATCCCGAATATCTCGCCAGATTTCTGGCCTGCGAGGATGATGTCCTTTCCGGACGGCAGTTCGACGAGAATGGGCGCAGCGCCGAAATCGAAGTCGGGTCCGTCTTCCTGAGGGCAGTTTGCTTTCGGATCGCGCCCGCACGAGGCATTCCAGGCATCGCCTGCGATCGTTTGGGAAACCCAGCGTCTGCGTCCATCGGTGAGCGACAGCGCGACGATGGCATCGCTGTTGCCATTGGCTGGCGACGTGTAGTTTTCACCCGTGCCGACATAGAGCAGGCCGCGCTCGGGATCGACGGTCGGCGTCGACCAGACCGGCGCGCCGCTGGGCGCAAAGATGTCGGTGCCCACACTGGTCTTCCCGACCTTTTTCGGCTCATCGACCGAGAACCAGCGCCACTTTTGCGTTCCATTGTCGGCGTCGAGTGCAGTAATGCCGCCGCGGAAAGTGCAGCAGGCATACTCGTCATCATAGGCCGACACGACTTCAAGTGAAGACATCGGCACAAACAGAGATCCACCATGCAGGGCGATGCTGCCCGTGATTGTGCCGTCGGGATGGTCTCTTACCGATCTGGACCAGCGCTTTTCGCCAGTGCGCGGATCGACCGCATGAACCACCGCATCGACATCGCCGAAATACAGTGCCTCGGGTCGACCATCGGCCCCGGTTTCGATCACCGGCGCATTTCGCACCTCGGCACCTGCATCATAGCTCCACCAGATGCACCCCGTTTGCGGGTCGAGCGCATAGACGTGTCCTGACTGGCTCCCGGTGAACAGAGCTTCGCGAGTGACTGCGGGCTGTGAACGCGCTCTCTGCGCACCCGGAAAGCCGAAGGCCCAAGCGAGCTCCAGTTGCTCGACATCGCCTTCCGTCAGGCCCGCATTGTCGCTCGTCTGAAAGCGCGTGTTGGCGGTGCCGTTGCCCCAGCGGTTCCACAAGGGCGCGCCCGAGAACTGCAATTCGTCCTCGCAGCGTGGTCCGGTGGCTTCTGTCGCGGATTGCCCTTTGCCCAGATATTCGGCCAGCACAACACGGTCGATCGGGCTGAGGGCAGCGGCCTGGGCCTCCATAACCCCGCCATTCATCGATTCGAGCACTTGCGCCTGGCTGCGTAGCTCCAGCGCGGTCCGTGTCGGCGCGCCATTGACAGCGCCATCATGGCACGATGCGCAGTTCTGTTGGTAGAGCCGCTCCGCCAAGGCCGCTTTGCCGCTGGGAGGCAGTTCACTGGCTTCCTCGGCATCGGGCGATGAACAGGCGGCGAGCGCAACAGCCAGTGGGCCGAGTATCGCAAAGCCGCTTTTCATTTCTCACCCCATCCGTTATTGACTAATCATACAATAGAGGGGTTGGCTGTCAATGAGAGCGCTTGGATTGATGTGCGTGTGTTGG
Source organism: Pseudomonadota bacterium (assembly GCA_039033835.1). Taxonomy (GTDB): domain Bacteria; phylum Pseudomonadota; class Alphaproteobacteria; order Sphingomonadales; family Sphingomonadaceae; genus Erythrobacter. Next base: position 60,732 of record JBCCBW010000007.1, on the reverse strand, counting down.
CTGCTGGCCAGTTGCGTGGCTCCGGCGATGCCAGGCGAGGACATGGCAGCTCCAGCCGCCCTTGAGCAATCCATCCCTGATGATCCGGCGGTCGATTACGCAAACGAGCTCGCGGGGCCGGGCACTCCCTACAGCCAAGGCTTTAGCGGCGAGGGCGACGATCGCATCCACTATGTCGAGGCGGGTAGCGGCCCGACAATTATCTTCATCCACGGCTTTCCCAGCTTCTGGTATGTCTGGCGCGACCAGATGGAGGCGTTGCGCCATTGCCGCCGCGTGATCGCAATCGATGCGCCAGGCGCCGGTCTTTCGGCGAAACCTGTGGCTGACGAAGCCTACAAGGTCGAACACCTCGCACAGCGCCTTCATCGCCTGATCGAGGAACTCGCTCCGGGTGAGAAGGTCGCTCTGGTCGGCCACGATTGGGGCGGCGCGCTCGCATGGAGCTACGCCCAGTGGGATTCGAGCAGACTGGATCGATTGGCGGTCTTCAGCGCGCCGTCATACAATCTGCTGCTCGACCTTCTCGCAAACGACCCGGAACAGCGCGAGGTATCGAGCTATATGCCCAGGCTTCTTCGGATCGATCGTGAAACGGCGGCAACCGAAGCTTTCGCAACCTCGTTCTATGATCTCGCCTATAGGCGGATGATCGACACGCAGGTGCTCGACGAGCGTGAAGGGACGCTCTTCCGCAACGCGCTCGCCCGTGAAGGCGCGCTGTATGCCGGCATTCAATGGTACAAAGCCAATATTCCGGAATTCGACGATCTGGACCCGGCGCAATTGTATTGGCCCCAAGGGAAGGTCACGACCGACATTCCGATACTGCTGGTGAGAGGCAAGGACGATCGCACTTTCGTGAAGCAGATGGCAGCCAAAGCGCGATCGGGTGCGAATGCGCTAACTGTGGTGGAATTGGACGGCGTCGGTCATTGGACGCCATTTCAGGATCCCGATGCGGCGAACGATGCTTTGATCGACTTCGTCGTCGAGCAAGGCGAAGTGTGTTCCTAGGGTTGTGTCAGAGCTGTGATGCATGGAGCTTTTGGTTGATCGCCTCGTCGAGACAGGCAAGCCTGCGAACGCTAAGACCGCTCGCTATTCTGTATCGACGCAGCTGGAGGTCGAAAATCGGCCTAATCAAAGAGATGCCGGTTGACATGTTTCGATGCTTAGCCCTAAGGCCCGCCGCCTGTGGTGAGCCCAGATGGCGGAATTGGTAGACGCGCCGTCTTCAGGTGGCGGTGGGGGCAACCCCGTGGAGGTTCGAGTCCTCTTCTGGGCACCATTTACTCATTCATCATTGTTCGCTGATGGTTGCTAAGGCCTAGGGAAACTGCCAAGAATACGCGGTTTTCTGGCCGTTGGCGTTCGCCTTTGCTTGCCTGCAATCGCAGTCTGGTTGGGGCCATGTTGGGGGCCACATTCAAGTTTTGGATGAAAGTGGCCCCCAGTTATGGCTTTGACCGATACCGCGATTCGAAATGCTAAGCCGGGCGAGAAGCCCAAGAAGATGTTCGACGAGCGAGGTCTGTTTCTCCTCGTCCAGCCGTCGGGGGGCAAACTATGGCGTCTAAAATACCGCTATCTCGGCAAAGAAAAGAAGCTCTCACTCGGTCGCTACCCCGACGTTTCGCTCAAGGTCGCGCGTGAAAGGCGTGATGAAGCTCGCACTTTACTCGCGAATGGAACGGACCCTGCCAGTGTGAAAGCCGCATTGGCCAACGAGCGCCGCGAAGCTGCTTCCAATACGTTTTCCGCGATAGCAAATGAGTACATTGCCAAAATTGAACGGGAAGGGAGGGCGGCAGTCACTATCAAGAAGACGCGTTGGCTCCTCTCGTTGTTGGAACGTGATCTGGGCGGGCGCCCGATCACGGAAATCACACCAGCCGAATTGCTCACAACGCTTCAGAAAGTCGAAAGCAAAGGGCATCTTGAAACGGCCCGGAGAATGCGTTCGCTTTCTGGACGTGTATTCCGATTTGCTGTCGCAACCTCCCGCGGCACATCGGACCCCTCAGCCCTACTCAGAGGCGCGTTGGTCACGCCCACGGTGAAGCATCACAGTGCAATCCTCGAACCCTCAAAGGTAGGTGAGCTATTGCGCTCTATTGACGGCTTTTCAGGCCAGCCGCTCACTCAACTAGCTTTGAAGCTTACGCCTCACGTGTTTGTGAGGCCCGGGGAATTGCGGAGGGCAGAATGGAACGAGTTTGATCTCGATAATGCGGTTTGGACTATCCCGGCCGAAAAAATGAAGATGGGCGATCCACACTTTGTCCCGTTGTCCGCTCAGGCCTTAGCATTGCTGGATTCAGCCTGGGCGATAAGCGCAGGTCAGAGATACATCTTCTCGTCGCTCTACCCCGGCAATAGACCGATGTCAGAGAATACCATCAACTCCGCTTTGAAACGGCTGGGATACAGCGGCGAAGAAATGACTGCTCACGGCTTCAGGGCGATGGCAAGCACTTTACTGAATGAAAGCGGCAAATGGTCTCCCGATGCCATTGAGAGGGCCTTGGCTCACAAGGATGCGAACGCCGTTCGCGGCATTTATCATCGCGGATCGCACTGGGATGAGCGTGTGGCGATGGCCCAATGGTGGAGCGACTATCTCGATAAGTTGAAGGCTGGTGGAGATGTAGTTCCCTTCCGTAGCGAGGCATCGCAAAGTGGCTGAGAAGCCAAGCCAGAACGATGCAGAGATCTTACAATTGATCGCATCGTTGTCGTCGGTCTCGCTGCCAGAGAGCACGGAGATTTCGGAGGAAGAAAGACCAGAAAAGGTCCTGGAGTGGTTGCTGAATGAGGCACTGCTAGTCTTGCAGAAGTGCGATAGACTTTATCTGCTCATCAACGGAGAAGAGATTAGGCCGAAGTTTGTCGAAATCCTTCGAAAGCGTATGCTGCCGGATGGCCGTCGAAGCGTCGCATTGGATGAAGAGCGCTCAAGTATGCTCAATATCTTCTATCGAGAGAAGATTGGTCTACGGGAAGGTGAAGGCGAGTATACCCTCCAGAAGGCGGCTGAATTGGTGGGCTTGCTAGAGCAGAATGACAACGAAGATCCTACAGGTGCGGTCATGCAATCGTACAAGCGCTACAAGCGTGTTTTGCGAGACCATTACTTGATCACATTCGATGAAGCCGAAGAGAGATTTAGGGTTCAGGATGCAAGGTCAGCAAGACTTCCCAATTTGCCCGCTGCGGGTGGAAGGCCGAAAAAGCACGATAAATGAGAGATTTGATCGCGTAGACCGTTTCTAGTGCTGTCCCTGTTTTCGACCTCGAATCACCTCTACCCAATGACCATTCATAGTCGTTCAAGGTGATTCAAATGAGTTCAAAACTGAAAGAGCCATTGCCCGTCGAACCCCTTGTCTATTCGGTCAGAGAAGCATGCCAAGTTTCCAGGATAGGGCGGACCACTCTCTACAAGCTCATGAGCGAGGGCAAAATTGAGGCCCGAAAGGTCGGAAAGCGGAGGCTGATTGTAGCTGCCAGCCTAAGAGCCTTGTTCGAAGGAGATGACACGAAGCCACCATGGTCTGACGATTAAGAACCAAAACGAAACGCAGGCTGGGGTCGGCTCAATACGGTGGCCCAGCCTGTGTATTCCGGTACCGTGGGAGCGAGGTCATACACCGGAAGGGCACCGCGAAAGTCAGATGCCTAGGGACCTCCGACACGCATTGCATTAGTGTCGATAGAAAAACTGACGACCACTCGGAGGCGCGTGCCCTCACGAGTGGGCCTGTGATGACGGCCGGCGACGGAAGCCAGGTAAGATCTTCACTAGGCAGCGGTCCCTCCTTCGCCTTTCTGGTGAAGGGGGGACCGCTATGCCTGAGTCCAACAGGCCCCAACAAAAGCCAGATGGGTTGGGGTTCAGGACAAGAAAAAATGAGACTAGGGACAAGCTTAATAGGTAGCACTGATCGCGCGCCCCAGACTTTTCCATTCCCCCCTGCCTGAAAGTCACCCCGCGCCACCCTAACACTGGTGCGACCGCCGTCGAATTTTTCGGACCGTTAACACCGTTTCGTTTCTAGTCGCAAGAAACGGCCACCCCCCTCCAAGTGGCGCTTTCAAGAGTCACGTGACACCTAGTCCAATTCACAAACAGGCGTTAAACGGTGTTCACCGCGTTATGTCGTCAAAAGCATTCGCGGTGCGCATGACGCGCTGAGCACGAGCCGCCTATGTCGGGTGGCTCCCGGAATACAACAGCCTCTCGGCGAATAAGGGAGGCGTGCTGCCTCGTGCTCGCGCGTTTTGAACCGCCCGGCACCAGCCGGGCTGAGCACGGAGCACGAGATGAATACTGCAATCTACGCCGTCGTCCTGACGGCGCTACAAGGCGTGACCACAAACGCCGGTGACTTCACATATCACGAACGCTTGGACCCAATTGACGATGCGCTGTTAGTTGGCGTTGTGGCTGAACAGCCGGAGGCCAAGCTTTCGATTGCCTGTGATCACTCAAGGTCGCGTACAGTATATGTGACACTCGACACTCGCGACGTTTTGGCGCCACTTGCGTCGTCTCTTTTTCGCGAACTCAGGACATTTCAGTATCGGGTGGATCGCGGTTCGGTGCATCGAGCTTCGGCGGAATACACACACATCGACAGGGCGTTTCTCGATGGAGCAGAGGGTCGCGCATTCGCCCAGCGGCTGGCAGACAGTGAGCGGGTAGTCATCCGCGTTGATGGCACACGTGGTCCTATCGACGTCACCTACGACACCACCGGCCTTCGTCCACTTATTGAACGCGTAGCTGAGCGCTGCGGAGACCGTCGGCTAATCAATCGGCTGGGAGAAGACGCATGACTATCATTCTCTTGCTCCTGATCGCCCTAATTCTCCTGTTCGGCGCAGGGGTCGTAAAAGGTTGGCTCAAGAATGCGCTTGGCGCGGTCCTAGGCATCGGCCTGCTCGCGGGCCTCATGCTGACTGTAATTGCAGTCTTTGGCGAAGACGGGTTCTGGTGGGTCTGGGTTGGAGGCGCTGCCCTATTCATCATGATCGGCCTCCTTGTGCAGCAATACGACCCGGAGAAGGCCTGGCGCGACAAGGAACTCAAGGCGCGGATCAAACGCGCTCAGAAGCAGCGGGAGGAGCGCCGTAAGAAAGGGCTGAAGTGGTAGGAGAGCTTGCTAGCCTGTGTTTCGCCGAAGTCTGAGCAAGTGAAGCTCACTCGATTTGCCAACAGAGCAAGCTTGAACAAACATCGTGACGGCCGAAGAAACAAATGGCAGGAAGTCTCGATGTCACTTTTCGCTAAGATCATCAGAGTCATTGCGCTTTATGTTGCAGCGTTTTTTGCCTGCATAGTAATTGCGGCGATTACTATAGACGGCGAGCTTGGCGACTTTCATGTGATCGCAATACTGCTCGCTCCTGTCGGGTTTGTCTGGTGGTATGAAAAGCGCAGGTCAGAGAAGCTACAGGTTGCCCACGATGCGCTCTTACCAAGTACGGAGATTATTGAAGAAACTACTTCCAGAACGAAGAGCTACCAGCCGAAACAAGACAATGCCGAACTTATCAAGGTCGGTCGAAAGGCCAGGTCCGCCCTTGAGGAAGCCGCGACGCGGCGACTTTCTGAAAAGGAAGCAAGGTTAACCGAGGGCAACGCTAGTCCGTCTAGTCGCAGAAGCCATGGGCAAGGTTGGATACCATCCGGAGATCGAGTGCGTGTTGCAGGGCGTGAAATCAATGGGATGGTCTACGTCGGGGTGCCACCGAAGGTAGGTCAGTCATATTACCGCGAGCCATGCCGTGCGTATATCGATCCCGCACTTTCTGTTGCTAAGTTCGGACAAGACCACAGTGGCAAGCAGATGTCGTACTGGCCTGGGTATTCGACGATTCCAGCCGTATGCCGAGCTACTTATCTAGATTGGCTAAGCGACGGCCGTTCAGACGGCTCGATAAATCCCGGCTACATGTTCATGTTCTTCTACGGCCTAGAACGACGCTTTCTCTTAGACGATCCACCGGACAGCGAAAAGCAAGCAATCATCGCAGAAGTCCAACGCCTAAAGAAGCTATTTGCCCATAGCCATTCGGCGCAGCGCTACCTTGGAGAGTTTCTGGACCTCGCAAGTGCTGCCACTATGCGCGGCGTATCCACCGATGACGAAAAACTCAAAGCCCTGGTCTTAAGGAACCGTAGTTGGGACCTTCCTGTGGCGCTCAAAATCGTGATCGGGACCCTCGTTGCCAATGATAGTCCGATTGATGCCGATTGGATGTATCTCTGGTTCGTATGCCACCCAGAAACCCGCTTGCGAACGCCTGCAAAACGGTGCGGTGATGAGTTTCAAGCCTTGTTCAAGATAAGGTTTGATAAGCAATTTCCTGAGGGACTGAAGGTTCGAAAACCCAAACGAAAGCTGGAGTTTCAATATCGTGCCGCCTCAGGTGAGTTTACTGGGAACTTCTCACCATCAAGTGGAGAATCCGGAGAGCTATCTGTTCCTGACATCTCAGATCTCCGCGCGCCCGTTAACAAGGTGCAGGATATTGCTGACGAAGCGACAGAAGACTTAGATAAGTTCAGCCGTTATCTTGGTCGCAACCCTGAAGGTAGAGGGTCGATTGAGGCTTTGGCGCTGTTGCCAGCCGAGCTTTGGTCTTTGTTTCCATCTGACGAGCTGGATGCGCTGAAGGATTGGGCTGCGGAACAGGTCGAGGCTGGAGGCGACGTTTCTGCGATCGATCTGATTTCTAGACTTGAGGGCAGTGCACCTGAAAAAGTGAGTAAGCGGTCGCTGACGGACGCAGCAGACGCACTCGCTCGTATTGGTTTCGGAATGGCGCCTGATCCTCGTTTTTCGTTGCGTGGGCCAAGGTCTGATGAGCCAGTCGTTTTGTTCGATTTGGGCGCGCCGGTTGAACGTTTGGAGAATGTGTCGGCTTCGTTCCAAGCCGAGTTAATCCAATTAGCGCTGGCCAGTTTGATAGCGCACGCGGACGGCGAGATTGTCGAGGCAGAGCGACGCGCGTTACGTGAAAAAGTGGCAGCCGCCAAAGGATTATCTGAGATCGAAAGAAGGCGACTATCGGCAAATCTTGATTGGTACTTGAGCGTCCCCCCTGACTTATCTTGGCTTAGGAGTAGGCTCAAGAATGCTGGAGTGGAACACCACATAGCACTTCGTGCAGCGCTTGTTTCTGCCGCTCATGCGGATGGTATCATTCAGCCCGAAGAAGTGGCCTTGATTGAAAAGGTCTACAAAGCACTCGGGATCGATTCTGATCTAGTTTACGCTGACCTTCACGCAGGCGTCACTTCAGATGGCCCCGTCCATGTCAAAGCGGCTGAACCCGAAGCGCCCGGCGAGCAGATCCCAAGTGAACCAAAGGCCGCAGCACTCGACTCAGCGCGAATTGCAGCAATCCGTGACGACACCGAGCGAGTTTCAAGCGTGCTCGGCGAGATATTCTCGAGCGATGATTCGCCGGAGGCTTCTAACGACCAGACTGTTCCAACTACATTGATAGCTGGCTTGGAAACTAGATACGCAATGCTCGTGGAGGAGATCATTCAACGCGAACACTGGACTGACCAAGCGTTTAGCGAAGTTGCCGAGAAGCACGGGGTAATGTTGTCCGGGGCGCTGGAGACAATCAACGAATGGGCCTTCGAGAAGTTCGATGAGGCTTTGCTCGACGAGTATGATGGATATGACGTGTCGTCAGAAGTTGCCAACGCGTTGAAGGCTGAGATGATCAAAGGGGACTAGCTCATTATGTCGAGACTCAAACCGCGCGAACGTGATGCCATCGTGCAGGCGCTAAGGGCTGGCGTTGTGCCCAAGCTAGGGCTTAGGCACATCCAGGTTGGACGCGCCCGAGAGATCGAAGAGCTAGTCAAAGACATGGACCGGATCGCCGATGGCGGTGCCGCAATCCGTTTTGTCATCGGCGAATACGGTTCTGGCAAAACATTCTTTATGAACCTGATCAGGCTGGTGGCTCTCGAGAAGGGTCTGGTGGTCATGTTCGCTGATCTTGCTCCAGATCGGCGAATACATGCGACGGGAGGACAAGCGCGCGGTCTTTACGCGGAGATGGCCCGCAATCTCGCTACGCGAACCAAGCCTGATGGCGGCGCCTTGTCTAACGTAGTTGAGAGGTTTGTTAGTCAAGCGCACAATGAGGCCGAAGCAGCCGAGAAAGCCACTGATGAAGTCATTAGTCAGCGACTGGCTCATTTTGAAGAACTGACTGGAGGCTATGATTTCGCCCAAGTGATCCGCCGGTATTGGGAAGGTCACGAAACTGGTGATCATGAACTTATGTCTGCGGCGATCCGTTGGCTCCGCGGCGAGTTTTCTACGAAGACAGATGCACGAAAAGCTCTGGGTGTCCGCACAATTGTGAGCGACGCGAGTGTGTACGATCATCTGAAGCTAATGTCGGCCTTCGTGTGCGAAGCTGGGTACAAAGGGCTTCTTGTAGGCCTAGATGAGATGGTCAATCTCTACAAACTGACCTCGTCGCAGGCTCGGAACGCCAACTACGAGCAGATTCTGCGAATTCTTAACGACGTACTCCAGGGGAGCGCGGAGAACCTTGGATTTCTGATGGGCGGAACTCCCGAGTTCCTTATGAATACGCGGCGAGGACTCTACAGCTATGAGGCACTCCAGTCGCGTCTTGCCGAGAACACGTTTGCTCGCGATGGACTAGTCGATTTGTCTGGGCCAGTCGTTCGGCTGGCGAGCCTTACTCCTGAAGACCTGTTTGTTCTCTTGTCTAATATTCGCACCGTAATGCAGGGCAACGAAACAGGCCTGCCAGATAGTGCGCTTGAAGCGTTCATGGCTCATTGCTCAGAGCGAATTGGGGAGGCCTATTTCAGGACCCCTCGCAACACAGTGACAGCTTTCGTGAATCTCCTGGCAGTGCTCGAACAAAACCCTGGCGTCGAATGGTCTGACCTGATTGAGGAAGTCGATCTGGCTGAAGATTCTGGCGATGACATGAGCGACATTGATGAAAGTGTGGGCGCCGTTCCAGAAAGTGACGAGCTTACAAGCTTCAGACTGTGAGCACCGCGTTCGACAAGCTGGCGCGACCAATCCAGAAGTGGATACGGCAGGAAGGCTGGACAGAACTGCACGACATACAGACCCGCGCAACGCATATTCTTTTGGACGAGAGTCGCGACTTAATTGTTTCTGCCAGCACCGCGGGGGGCAAGACAGAAGCGGCCTTCCTTCCCTTACTTTCCCAGGTGATCGACGAAGCCAATCAGGAACCCGGCTTCGACATCCTCTATGTCGCGCCACTCAAGGCACTTATCACTGACCAGGCAAGGCGGCTGGAAGAGGTCTGTCGTTATGCAGACCTCCCGGTAACGCCATGGCATGGCGATGTTTCCTCATCGGTTAAGGCTAAAGCCGTCAAACGACCTAGGGGCGTCCTGCTAATCACGCCTGAGTCACTCGAAGCACTCTTCATTCGCCGTGGCTTGGAGATACCAAGGCTATTTGGTGCAACCCGCGCTGTCATTCTCGATGAATTGCACTCCGTCCTAGATTCTGAACGCGGGATCCAGATGCGCTCGCTACTTACCCGTCTTGAACTGGCCCTAAAGCGACCAATTCGTCGGGTGGGCTTGTCAGCCACATTGGGGGACATAGAGTTGGCAAAGGCCTACCTTCGACCAGACAGCCCCAACGAAGTTGCGCAAGTTGTTGCCGAGGGCGGGTCGGCCGAATTGCGACTACAACTAAGAGGCTACGTAGCTGGCGACAAAGATGATGAAGGACCCTCGGCTACTGACGCCATCGCCAATCATCTTTTTGATCACCTTAGGGGAAGTGACAATCTTGTCTTCGCAGGTGCTCGACAGGCAGTCGAAATTTACTCGGACCGTTTGCGAGCGCTTTGCGAAAAGGAACATCTACCGCAAGAATTCTACCCGCACCATGCGAGCCTGTCCCGAGAGCATCGAGATTTTGTTGAACGTCGCTTAAAGGATGGCGATGTGCCGACAACCGCTGTGTGTACATCCACACTAGAGTTGGGAATCGATATTGGTGATGTGACCTGCGTAGGACAAATCGGCGCGCCCTTTAGCGTGGCGTCGCTTCGCCAACGGCTTGGTCGATCAGGACGACGAGCGGGCCAGCCAGCCGTCCTCCGTCAATATGCGGTCGAGACGAAACTGACCCCTACCAGCAATTTCTCAGACCGCCTTCGCCTTGGTATGGTGCGGGCGATTGCAATGATTGAATTGCTTCTTGAGGGCTGGTGCGAACCACCTCGACACGAAGCTCTTCACCTCTCAACTCTAGTTCACCAAGTTCTTTCCGTCATTGCCGAGCGGGGAGGGATCCAAGCGCGAAAACTATTTGGAATTCTTTGTCACGCTGGGCCATTTCGGCAAGTCGACACTCAACTTTTTTTGGATGTCTTAAGAGCGCTTGGGCAACCTGATGTAGAACTTATTGAGCAAGCAAGCGACGGGCTGCTGCTTCTGGGTGCCAATGGCGAAAAGCTTGTCGAACACTACAGCTTCTATGCCGTTTTTCAGACACCCGAGGAATACCGATTAATCGCTGGCGGCAGAGAGCTTGGAACGCTCCCTGTCGACAACATGATAGCGCCAGGGATGCTTCTTATATTTTCAGGGAGGCGCTGGCTGGTTCAAGAGGTTCACGACCGGGACCGCGTAATCATGGTTGCGCCTGCCCAGGCAGGAGTTCCGCCGGTCTTTGGTGGCGACCCCGGCAACATACATGACCGCGTCATCGAAAGGATGTTCGATATTCTCGAAGGGCTAAAGCGCCCAGTCTATCTGGATAAGGCGGCGCTGGAGTTACTTGACGAAGCGCGGACGAGCTACGCTCGACTTCGGTTTGCGCCGGGCCGGATTGCGCAACTAAGCGATGACACGGCCATCATAGCGACAAAAGTAGGGTCGATAAGGACCACCACGTTGGCGCTCGCACTGCGCGCAGAGGGCTTCTCTGTTCAAACCCATGACGGGTTTCTTGAGGTTTTTGCCAAGGATGAGACACCGCCTCTCATCGATGTGCTTTCGAATTTAGCAGGTGGAGTAGAAACCGATCTTTTCGCTCACTCACCAAACCTCCTGTTCGAGAAGTTTCACCCCTACCTACCGCATAATTTACTGCAAGAGGATGCCTTGTGTGCGCGGCTTGATTTAGGGGGTTTGGAGGAACTCACTGCCGATATTCTAGGCTGACAAGCCATCCATTGAACCGGATAACTAATGATGATCTTGTGAGATCACTTCGACTGCAATGCCCGCGTCCAAAAGCCCCTCTAGCTTTGTTTTGAGCGCACTCCGCCTTTTGGTGTCACAATTCAGAATAGCTAGCATGGCAACATTTGGCCTGATCTTGTTGGCTACAGCGGCGAATGCGCCAAGCTCTTTGTCACTAACGCGTTGCGAACTCTTCACTTCGCAAAGATATGTCTGACCATCGACGACCGCCAACAGGTCAATCTCCGCATTGGGGGCGACTCGTGCTGATGTAGGCGACTGCAAGAACAGATTAGTAGACGGCAAAAAGTAGAAGCTGCTTCGACTACGATCTCGAAGCGCGTGTAAGCACCAGATCGTTGCTAGAATACCGTGATCCCTGATTGCTGCCTTGAGGAAGTCGTTAAGTTGGAATTCCCATTCACCATCGACGTTAGCTGCCTTGGAATGCCCGCAAACTGGGCAATGCCAGGTTGGCGTTAGTTCATCTATGCCAAGCCAGTTTTGACTAAAGCAATTCCCGCAACGCCATCTTTGCCCTTGGCGAAGCACCCCTTTCTTAGACAGGTATCGTATAGTGTTTGTTATACGCTCGCGCTCCCAAGAAGCCCAATCGGCTTTCTCAGTCTCATCCAGATGGTCCAAGCCATCTTCGTTTTGTGTCGATTCCCATTGTGAAATCACTTTGCTGAAAGGTAGAGATGGCCTTCTCTGATCTCCTTTGCGAGAAACGGTCGATGCATTCTCAAGCAGGCTACGCAAGTCAGTTTCGTTCTCAATCTCCAGCGGGAAGGATTTGAATTGTTCCTTTTTCTTAAGCTTAGTTAGAAGATCGTCCAGGCTCCGATCTATTGCTCCCGCATCACCCCCGCCAAGACGATCAAATAGCTCGAGCCAGAATCGATCAGTGAGAATCTCAAACGACTTAGCCAGTCCGCCAAGTAGCTGGAGTGTCCCAATCAGGTAACGGCCTTTGTCAGATGTTTCAGTGTCTCGAAAGCCTTGCCAAAGATCAGTGTCGGTTGCGGACTCACTCAAGCCTTGGTGCGAGATCCAATCCTTCGCACTGTAGAGGGCGTATCTTAGAACTTCATCGTCTTTGGGAACCGAAAGTTGGGGGGCATCCGTGACCAAGGATGTAGGCACCGACAATTCGCCAAGAATTGTCACTCTAGGAAGCAGGTCGATGAAGCCGGCACTGCTGTATGCTGATACGGATCCGCGTTGGATAAAGGAGAACGCCAAGCGCAGCCGTCGCGGCAGTCGCCACCAATGAGATATGTTTGAGTACTGGCTATGGTTGTCTCTACGATCAACGCGGAGGTCCATCATCCAAAGCCCACCTCGAAGAGGGAGCGGCACATTAGAGATGTCTTGGAATTGAGGAGGTAGTGGCTTTCGGCACTGGATCTTGTGACCGGAAAACCATCCTGTTTCGTTCAAACCCGTGGTCTTGTGGTTCCAGACATGTTGAACAGTGTTCCCGTATCGATGTGGCGATACGTCAGGAATTAACTCTTCAGAGGAACTTAGGGCTTCGTACGTGACGTAGTGGTACTTCAGAGACTGCCTCAGTTTCTCGGCGAACTCTTCCAACGCGTCATTTCTAATGGAGCAGCTTCGGATTATGGTTCGGTGCCTTCCTCCTTCCCAGTGCTGATTTCGCTTTGAAACCAGACTCACCAGCGTTTCAAACTCATCCTCGTCCTCGAATATGGACGCGTCTACCCTGAGGGAATAGACACCTGGAGCACGTATCGGATTTGAATGGTAACTGTTCCAAAAAAGAAGCCGATCATCGACTGTGTCGCCGACGACTAGATTTAGGTCAGTGAGGCCAAACTTAGAGCGTATGTCTAGCCTTTGAGAAACGAAGCTAGCCGCGTCAGCCAATGACAATGCTGACGAATTGTTTGCGTATTTCTCTAGCCATGCGGACTGACCAACCACGTAATTGGCGGTGGGAGACTTGGCGACCGTTTGGTTCTCTAGACGGTCTCTGCTGATTAATGTGTTGGTCGGAGCGACCGTTGAAGCTGCCTCGACAACGTCTGTAGTCCCCTCGGAAATTCGAGGCATTCCAAAGCTGTCGCAAATCCAACGTGGAGGGTCCGGTTCGGACCAGTAGGCATCTAGGAGTGTTGGCGTGCCCCCGCGCAGGGAATTTTGGCGTGCAGCTATCCAAGGTAAAACGCTGAGCGACGAGACGGATCGGAAACGTATGGATGGACGCCAATCTCTTCGCGATTCACCTTCAGAAGACTGATGGACCTGGACAGAGGAAGGGTAGAGCTTTTCATGGAGTAAATCGTGGCAGCCGAGATCCAATTCGACATAGGAATAGATCAAATCTGGATCCCAGCATTCTAGCAACGCCTGATAGCCAACCTTTGGCTTTCCTGCTTCGCATGGGATAATCAGCGACCAACGACCTCCCCATCTACCATAACAATCTGCGAAGATGGCATCGAGCAACTCTGCAGGAGTATTGTCTGGATCAATCAAGTAAGCCACCCTGATTGGCCTAGTTGAAGAAATGGACTTTAGTTGCTCGCTCATGAAAGAGCCTCCGGTGAACCGCAAAAATTTGAAATGATTGTGACCTGCGGGGTGAACACGCGATACCCTAAAGCAGACCTGATTTCATCAAATGGCAGCAGGTTAACCAGAAGTCACAATTCGATCGTTGCCGTTAATAGCATTGCTCCTGACTTCGAGAGCCGCTGAAACTGGGGTCCGCTACCGCAGACGGACCGTATGATTCGAGAAAGGACCCGCAGTTGTTGGGCCGGACGGCCAAGCGGGAACTGGAACAATGTGGTTGCGGGGGCCATTTTGGGGGCCAAATCCATATCGGTGTTCAGAAAATATCTTTAAATCAGAAGATTGATTGTCTCTCTCGAGTCCTCTTCTGGCACCATTTGTTCTCCTCTTGCTCTGCCGAAGCAACTATAAACCCCGCAGAAACCCTAGAGGCTTGGCTCGTCGTTAGGTGGTTGAGAAGAGAAGTATCAGTCGCGGGCAATTTTCGAACCACTGTTGAGCGCTTGTAAGTCGGCTCGATCGCCAAGGCCTAGGCACCGGGTAGTTGTGAAACGAGCAGCGAGCTCTCGCGTTGCTCAACTCTTTCGAATTAAGAGCCCCGCCGAAAGGCGAACCAGCAGCATTACATCTGCTCGGTTCCACCCCGCCTCCTGAACAAGCGTAGCAAGCATAGCTATCCGCTCGAGATTATTGGCAGGCGGCCTGTCACGGAGTTCTTTGCGCGTGGCATCAAGGATGCGGCTGCGGTCAGACTGGACACTTTCATCATCTGGCGCACACCTTACGGCGTCACCAATTGCTCTGGCTGCCTCGGAGAAAAGTCCCTGACGTTCCAAAAGGCTCGAGTAAAGGACGCGCGCATTTGTCACTTTGTCTCCAAGCGCATTTGGCTCACTCAGCGCGAACTTCGCCATGGCCGATGCCCGCGCCAGTTCGTTCCCTTGTGCAAGGTCGTGCGCAATGGCGAGCGCGCTCGCAGGCGATAGCTCGACCAAGGCCGACGCGGTCACTGCGGACGCTCGTTTTCCGTGTTCTGTTTCTCCACCAAGCTCGCTAGTCAAAGCTTGAAGCATTCCGAGGGCCCACGCCGGATCGCTATCAAGCCGTTCGACAACCAGGGGCAAAAGCTGCTTGGCGGTTGCAGAGACTTCGCTGTCCAATGGTACTTCGGAAACCTTTTTTTGGCTGCTTGTCATCCGAGTGCTCAATCAGCGTTGGTGGAAAAAAGGAGTACATCAACGAGGAGATCGGTGGCGCAAACATCTGTTGGTACAGTGAATTCAGCCATGCGGCCTGCCTTGTCGACAGGCGAAAAGTGTTTCTCTACAATATGGTAATGTGGTCTGTCGAAATAGTCATCGAACAAAATTCCCGCGCCTGGCTTGGCAAACGCCATCGATACGAGGAAGCACGCCACACGAAACCTGCCCTTAATCAGGATAACGTCTGGCGTAGGCAGGCTATCGTCCCGGTAATGCGTCCATGCGGTGGAGCAATAGGCAGGCCAATTCGTCGATGCAGTCTTGTCAATCGGACGCCCCCAGTCACCGGTGGGACCGATATTAACTGGGTGTGGCGTTAGATTGACGTCGCCATTGAGTGATCGGGCGGTATCGATGCTTTTGTCCAGCAAAGCCTTGTCGGATTCGACCGAGACAATTTGTGGCACGCCTAGCTCTGCGGCCAGCGCCGTGCTGCCGCCGGAGCCGTATTCGAGATAAGATCCGGCATCTCTCAATCGTTCTACCAGCCTCTCGATACCGACAACCTCCATTGCTGGCAGATCATCGATAGCCGGAAAACGCTCCTTCAACCGATCGTAGGCGTCTTCGCGCTCTTCCTCGTCATCGGTTGAGGTGGATGCTGAAGCCTCGGGCATCGGGGTTTCGGGCGTTGCTGTTGTTGGTTTTGGATTACTCGCTTCTCCGGGCCCATTGGGAAGGTGTGCTGGTCGCTCGCGTATCGGGCCGGCCTGATTCTCATAAATCTGCTTGAAACGCTCTTGGGTAAGATCCGCCAGTTCGCTTGGAATAACCGGCGTAATAACGGTTCTCCCGAAACCCATTCGCTCAAAGTCTTCAGGCTTGCAGTGCAGACCAACCCGCCCAATCGGCAATCCGAGATTGAAGCTGGTAGAGATTCTCGCCGCACCCAGTCGAAGAGTCGCGCATTGTTTCACATAATCCTGACTTGTCGCGAGCGCGTTAAAGCCCTTTGATTCGAGCCAGCTTGAAATAGCCTTTTGCGGACGCGCGCGATAGTTCTGAGGCCGTACCAGCTCAAGGTACTCGTCGACCATCGGTTGCCGCTTCAGCCAGAATTCACGAGAAAGACCGAACGCCCAATTATGCGCCATAGGCGCATATTCATTGAGACGGCTTGCCTGTTTGTCCGCGCTTACTGTGACATCAGACGGATTGGCGGATACCATTCCCACCCGTTGATCGCCTGCAAACTTGCGCGCCATCCGGTCAATGATTTCTACATAGCCCGGCGCGAGGACGAGATCATCCTCGCAAAAGAGCACAAACTCATAGGCCTTTTCTTGAAACAGCTTTCTCTCGACAAAATCGAAATGCAGCGCGACACCGAGATTGTTATTCTGAATAAAGCATTGATTTTTTGATACAAAATCTCTCGCCATTCGTGTCAGGCGCGCATGACTGACATGGTCACAGCGTTCGTCGGTGACACACAGTCCATCCTGAAAGATATAGATATCGTATTCGTCAGTCAGTGGTCCTCCATTCAATCTCTGCTCGAGAATAGAAGGAACAACGAATCGGAAATAGTGACTGCGGTCGTATGCTACGATCGCAATTGCCTTTCGATTAGCCATCGTTTGCCTCCCTCGAGGCGCCGTCCGACTGACCTTCTCCAAAAGCGTCAAGCAGATCCAACCGGCCGAGCGTCACGGCTTCGAGAAACTCGACGCGAGCATCGTGATCTTCGAGTTCGCGAAGATAAAACCCCTTAACAAAATAGGTCGGCAGATTTCCCGCGGCTTGACGTAGCGCAAAGCACTGTAGTCGATATTCGGTCGCTTCAGATGCCGCCGGCAAGTCCAGCCATGCCCACAGCTCCTGATCGCGCGAAATGGTCCCAGCGGTTCGAACTGCACCGCAATGGATTTCAAATTCACATGGCTCGTTCTCATCCGCACGAAGATTGATTGCAATGCGCATACCCGAGTGGGCGCGATTGACCCTGAACAGCAGGTCGCCGTGCTCCCCTTTGACCCGGCAACCACGGTCTTCAGGCCAGAACCACCCGAGGCTAGCACGGTACTTCTCTCCCGAGCTCATGCCGGGCCAAATGCTGGTGGCAGTGTTTCGAGTCATCTCGTGCCAACGCCCGACGAAGGCAACCGATGGCTGGCTCGCTGATGTCTCGTTTTCAGCGTTCAGTTTGTCGCGCCGTGTAAAGGCATCGAGCTCGGCGAGGATCTGCTCGGCCACATCCGACCAGGTCCGCGGCGCGAAATCCGCTTCGATGCGCGCCTCCAAGCTCTCTCGATAATCGTCTTCTAGAATGAGCCGCTCGGCTCCGAGCGTCAGTTCCTCGATTGAACCTGCCGCAGCGTAGACAGCGAATTCTCCACCGGCTTCTGGCAGGGACGCTGCGTCGGAGATCAAGGGCACCTTGGAATAGCAAAGAGACTCGGTGACCGGCAGACCCCAGCCTTCATACAGGCTCGGATAAATGGTGAAGCGGCATGTGCGATAGAGGAGGGCGAGTTCCGCATCGGACAGCCGCGAAAGCATGACGACGTGCTTTGACAATACGGGGTCGTTGTAGAGCCGCTCGTAGATACGATCGTTCAACCATCCGCGATTGCCGACGCAGACGAGTTTCGGGATCTTGTCGACCCCGTGCTTCTCGATCAGGTTGGCCCAGGCTTCGAATGCCAGCAAGTGCCCCTTTCGCGATTCGATGGTCGAAACGAATAGGACGAAATTTCCCGGCTCGATTTTCCATTCATTGAGTTCGTCTTGCGCAAGGGCGGGAACCCCCTCTTTGCGAAAATCGCTGTTTAACGGAATTACCGCGACATTGGACGGGTCGACCGTATGGCCCAGCTCGCTCGCTACTGCGATCAGATCGCGTCGCGTCGCCTCGGAATTGGCCAGAAAATGGTCGGCGTGATCGAACACTCCTAGCGCCCAGCTGATGAAATCTTGTGTCAGTGCACGCGTGCAGTGTTCGGGGGCCATGATCGGGATCATGTCATGCACGAAGGGGATATACCGAACGCCGCGGGTCATCTTCGCATCGCGAACGTAGAGGAAATAGTTCTGCAACCACCAGCTGGTTCCCAGATTAATCAGCGTCGAACCCATCGGAAAGACAAATGGTTTGGCCAGCATCAAATAGAGTTTCAGATCTGAAATCGCCTGCTGCCAGGCGTCGTCGTCTGTATCGCCGCCGCTGGTGGCCAGCTTGACCAGCTCCCGGAAACGGTCGGTAGGGACCTCAAGCCAATTGTCTCGGCCGCTCGTGAAGCAGCAAAGCAGGACATCAGAGCTGCTCTTGGAGTTGAATTCGGCCGTTATGGTTTCGATTTGAACTCTCTGAATACCTGTTGGCAGCCGTGCACTTTGCCAAAATGCAATCAGGTCAGACACGTCAAAGACAATTGCCGAATCGACACCATCCGGCTCTCGGTCGGCGCCAGTTTCCTCTGAGATCTGCGCCAAGATTGAGCGAAGGCGAGCGAGGAATGGAGCCTCCTCGCCGATCAGGGGTTCTTGATCAAGTTCGGCCACCAGGCCAGCGAGCTTGTCGAAGCTGCCATTCTGAACCTCACCAGCTATGAGGGTGAGCAATTCCTGCTGTTCTTTTGGGTCGTGGACACCTCCGCGCAGCGCGAGCAAAAAGTGACGAATGGCGAGCATCCTGCGTCCCAGCCGCTTGAAAATATGCGCAAGATGCAGTCGGGTTTCTGTGTCGGAAGGATCGATTTCAAGAGCGCGCATATAGGCTTCGGAGGAGCGCGCCAGCTTGTCCTGCTCCTTCAGCATGTGGCCCAGTTGCACCCAGATATGCGATAGGCTCGACTGCTGCGAAAGCGCGGCCTCGTAATGTTTCTCCGCGAGGTGCCATTCTTCTTCGTCGCGTGCGCGGTCAGCTAGATGAATCTCGCGCTGCATAGGGTCGCTCGATAGCTTGGTACGCGAGGCGCTTTCTTTGCCAGAGATTATTGCGCCGAGGCGGGACATCATTGTCATCAGTTTTCCATCACGTAGATCAAGCCACAGAGGCTCATTCGTAATTGTCCATAATCGCTTGTGAGTTTTCTTCGAAGCTCAAAGCTTTGGTGTATACTTGAGCAGAAGTCGGCCTCGACGATCAGTTGCTAGACTGAATTGCATTGGTGATGCCGATAACTGAGAATGCAGCGCTCGAAATGGTCGATACGAACCGTTGAAGGTCGGCACCTGGGGCAGTGGAGACATAGAGCACGTCGTCATCGCGGATCGCGAAATCCTGCATTGCGAAGAGGCTGGCAGGATCTGAAAGGTCGAGCCGGTAAATGACCGGGACACGGCCATCCGCAGTGGCGGTCATGTCGACCAAGGTTGGGTCATTCAAGGCTTCAGGGTCTTCCAATCGGAAAACAAAGACCCCGCGGATGTTCGCCCTGTTGTCGTTAAGTCCCCCGGCCCGTCCAAGCGCTTGAGCCAACGTCAGGCCCGCACCGTCAAAAGGAATTTCGGCGCTGTTTCGGATCGCGCCCAGCGCCACGAAACTGAACGGTTCGTGCAGTATCGTGACAACGTCATCGGGCCGTAAGCGAACGTTTTGCGTGGGATTTTTTATGACACTTAACAGGGGCATGGCACTGACATCGGCGCCTCGTGTCAACTGTATGATGGACCTGTCGACGGGCTCGCGAGTTCCGCCAGCTGTAGCGAGAGCATCCAACAGCCTCTCGCCCCGCGCTGTAAGCGGAACGCGGGCGCTTTGTGCAACCTCGCCAAGAACGGTAACGGTCCGTGCCTCGTTCTGTACGAGCCTGACCACAACTTGCGGATCATGGGCTCTACCGCGAAGAGCCTCTACGATGGCTTTTTCGACCTCGGCAGGACGACGCTCGACCACGGAAATCGGTCCGACGAACGGAACTGTGATCTCACCTTCATCCCCAACGATTTGCTGGGGGATCGAAGCGCTGCGCGCCGCCTGCGGGTTCGCCGAGAATTGCAAGTCGGTCGCCGTCGCACCGAAAAGAACAGCCGGGGGCGCTTCCCAGATTGCAATGTCGAGTATGTCCCCGCGTCCGATCAAAAGCTGCGAGGGTTCGCTCTCGCCGAAGACTTCGGAGAAAGTCGATGACTGATCGTGCCGCGCAAGTTGGTCGAGCATAGCGCCGTCGAGCTCAACGATCTGAATTCCGTTCGCCTGGTAGCTTGCTTTATCGGCATCGAGCACGTCGCCTGCGGACGGGCCGCTCGCCCCGAGGGTAGAGCAGGCGGTTACACTGACTGCCATTCCGGTCACAAACAGACACTTGAGCAACCGTTGCCATCTATTCTCGACGCGAACCGCTTTGGGTTCAAAGACCATTTCTATCGTCCTGTTGTTATTCGGCTTCATAGCAATCGCTCGTAAAGCTCGCTGAGCCGCCTGCGATATTGTTCGGGCGAGAATTTCTCGGCCTGATCGATACCTCTCTTACTCAGTTCCGCGCGCAAATCGGAATCACCGTCCATTTCACGAAAGGCTTTTGCGATATCGTGTGAGTTATATGGGTCCGTCGTGAGCGCTGCATCACCGACGACTTCAGGTAGCGAGGCGGTGTTCGAGCATATGACTGGTGTGCCCAATATCATAGCTTCGAGTGCGGGCAGGCCGAACCCCTCGTAAAGCGATGGAAAAAGCGCAGCCTTAGCTCCCCGGATTAGGTGGATGAGCAGGTCTTGCGGTGCATAGGAGAGCTGGATGATGCTGTTCTTGCCCGCTGCATTCTGTTCACGAACAAGGCGCAATTCGTCTTCAGATTTCCAAGCTTGCGCGCCGACTATCACCAAAGGTGCTTCAACCCCGCTTGCCAGATAGGCTTCAACCAGGCGGTGGATGTTCTTCTTCGGCTCGATCGATCCCCAGAACAGGTAATAGCTCTTGTAGGCGACGCCCACGCCGCGCTCCAAAATACGCGCCACTTCGGTCTCGTCGTACCGGAGCGCCGATTTCGGTAGCTGGACCGATTGATAGGTGTTCGTGATCCGGTCTTCGGGGACGCCGAGCATCTCAATTATGTCGCGCCGCGAAGACTCCGAAACAGTAACGATATGGTCCGCTCGCTGAACAATCTCTTTCATCAGTTTGAGATAGTATCGTTTGTTGTCCAGCGTGGTGTAGGGCAGTTTCAACGGCACCAAATCGTGCAGCGTGTAGATGTTCGCCGCATCTTTGACCGTTGTCGGCAATGGATAAGTCCAATGCGCAAGATCGACGGTGTTGGGGAGCTGGATGCGGGAAAATCCGCGCCCTATAGTGAATCCGACCGAGCTTCGATGGAACAGATCCTCTCCATTATAGATATGAGCGCATTCGGGCAGACGTGAGGCAAACGAGTCCGAAACGACAGCACCTGTAAGTTTCAGCTCTTGCGGATACTGAACGAAGGGGCTGCGCAGCGCCTTGCCGGCGACGTCGAGCGCTTTGCGAACTTTCTTCGGCTTCTTGTCGATCGGGTCAAAAAAAGAGATTTCGCGCAGGAGTGGATCGTCCTTGTCGGCGAAGGACTGCCCGTAAAGGACGGACACTTCGTGCCCGATTTGGGTCACAGCCTTACTCAGGTTGCGTGCATAGGTGGCTATGCCCGTGCCTTTCGTCATGCCCAGATTGTAGCCGTCGATCAGGATCTCAGCCAACAGACTGACCCCTTAGCGTGAGGGCAAAGACGGTCCTATCGAGCCGACGACAGCGATCGGATCGGATGATAATGCGTTCGAACCTGGTCATGGCGATTGCCGCTTTTCAAGTGCGGCTTGCGTTTTTGGCCATGTGGAGAAACCTCCAGATTTCATCAGCACAGGCCACGCATCCTGCGTGACGCGGATCTGACTGGCGACGCTCGCATAGTCGCCGTTGGTTTCCTTCAGTTGCGCTACACTCACCAGATTGCGCGCCCAAACCGGAATATCTGCAAGATCGAGGCGCTTCTTCGCCGTATCCGATTTTTGATCATGCGAAGACGCGTCCCGTGCATCTCTCTCGCCATGCGCTTGTCCAAACCGGGGATCACCGATCATAGTTGCGAGAAGCTCATCACAGGTCGAATTCTCCCGGATCAGCGATAGAATTTCGCCATCTGCTAAATCCTCGACGTGCCAGGCAGAGCGCGAGAACAGTTCGATATCGGGTATTCCGGGAGGTTGGTCCTTACCTGCGCGCGAGGCATAGACATGCGCCGGGTAGGTTTTGAGCGAGGCAGACAGCTGCTTCATCGTGTAAAGCAGGTGCTGCCGGACATCCGGCAGAGGTTCACCAAGGGCGCAGGCGGTTCGATACGCAGCCTCAGCGCGCTCGTAAGCACCGGCTTCTTTGGCGCAGTGCCCCTTCTGGACCCAGTATGATCGTTGGTAAGGGTACAGCCGCAACGCGTCGCTATAGCTGGACTCCGCCTCGGCCCATCTCTTCGCGTCGCGCTGCCAGTCTGCCTCCTGCACAAGGAGTTGGAAGGCGTCGTCTTTGACCGCAACCGTGTGCGTGGTCTCAACGAGCTGTTTGCGATCGAGCGGCAGGCGCTCGACCGCGGGGAGCTTGGCGCTGGAAAGGCCGATCTTCTCGCGAAAGTTGCCATACGCGATTTCGAAATCGTCGAATTCCTCGAGCCTGCCATCATGCAAGACCCCGAAACGGGTACAGTGATCGCGAACATAGGACGCATCATGTGAGATAATGACCATCGCGCGATCGCTGCGTTTCTGAAACAGTTCGACATTGCATCGGCTGTGAAAACGAGCATCCCCGACCGCGCCGACTTCGTCGATGAGGAAACAGTCGAATTCGATGATCATCGAAATCGCGAATGCGAGACGTGCGCGCATGCCCGACGAATAGGTGCGGACCTCCTCGCGCAAATACGGTCCCAGTTCGGCGAAATCCTCCACGAATTCAAGGTTCT
Source organism: Pseudomonadota bacterium (assembly GCA_039033835.1). GTDB lineage: Bacteria > Pseudomonadota > Alphaproteobacteria > Sphingomonadales > Sphingomonadaceae > Erythrobacter. Next base: position 37,795 of record JBCCBW010000007.1, on the reverse strand, counting down.
TCTCGAAATCCTGCTTGTAGATCCGGCTGATGAAGCGCACGTTGTCCACCCCGGTCAGGGTATCCTGAAACGCGCCGCCAAAGGCGAGCGGCCATGAAACGCTCATTGTCGACTGTATGTGGCCCGCGGTCGGCAACTCGGCACCGCTGATCAGGCGGACAAGGGTTGATTTGCCTGCGCCGTTTCGCCCCAGAATTCCGAGCTTCTCACCCTTCTGGAGTGCGAAGCTGATCTCGTCGAGGATCAGCTTCTCTCCAAAACGCGTGGGATATACCTTCGAGACGTTTTGAACGCTTATCATCCCGGAACCACACGCCTCGATACATATCGAACCATCATGAGCGAAACTGCGGTCAAAAGAAGGCTGACCGGGATGAGATAGGACAGATCGTAAATCGCTCTCGCCTGCGACCCAAAATAGCCGTCGCGGACCATTTCGACCCCGTGGACCATGGGGATCCAGAGCACGATCTCCTGCGCAAAAGGCGGCAGCGCCGCGACGAGGAATGCAGCGCCTGAAAGCGGAAACAAGAGATAGGAGGCCGGGTGCCAGAACTTGTCGACCAGCTCGTTTAGGTACGACATCGCGCCCAAAGTGATTGCAAGGGCGGCGCCGAACCAGGCGATAAGAAGCCAGCCACCTACAACCGTCAGGAAATCCTCAGGCGGGGCGATCCAGCCGATGCTGATAAAGGCGATCGAAAGCACCACGAACGAAATCGTCGCCCCGCCGAATTCCAGCAAGATGCGCGCGATGTAGATGTCCAACGCCTTGATGTTGCGGTGATACATGAGCGTTGAGTTCGCCATCAGCGCGCCGATGCATCGGCCAGGCATGTTGCGCCACAGAAGAACGCTCGAATACCCGGTCAAAGCAAAAGCGACGATCGGCAGCTCGCTTCCATGAACCGACTTTGTCGCGGTCCACAAGGCCGTAACGCCAAGCGTGAAGATCATCGGCTCTACGAATAACCAGAGAAAGCCGATATTGTGTCTGCCATACCGGGTCAGCATCTCACGTATAAGCAGCGCGCCGATCACCCTGCTCTGAGCGAACAGGCTTTCACGGAGCGAATGATGCTCTGGAGCTTTGGTCGCCATCAGTCGCGGTGCTCCCGCACACCAATGAGAAGCATCGAAAGCACACCCCAGGCGAGCAAACCCATCACAAGCGCTGCAAGAATGCTGCGAATGCGCCGCGGTTCCTCTGCGTAATCGGGCAGGCTCGGATCGGAGATTCGTTCAACGTAGGCGCGTTTGCGCTGCGCCTCTGCCTGAGCTTCCTGAAGGGATGCTAACGCGACAGCAAGCCGCTGTTCGGCGAATTCCGATGTGACGCTGAGCTCCTGGAACCGGACCATTGCCGTCGAAAGCGAGCCTCTGCCGCCGGATAGCGAGCGGCGGGTCTGTTCGACTTCAGTCTGGAGCGCTCGGATCTGAGTCTCAAGAAATGGGATTTGCGAGGCGCGCGGAGTGTAGGTGCGCAATTGACGCAGCTGCGTTCGCGCGGCGATCAGTTCATCCTGCAGTTTGCCTAGCATCTGCAGTCCCGCCTGGGCCTGAAGTTCCGGATCGACTACGCCTTCGCTTTCCCGAAACTTGGCGAGTTCGATCGCGGCATCGCGTGCATTTGCCGTCGCTTGTTCGACTTCCTCGCGTGCCACATCGAGGGTGTCGGCACGGGCGCGTTCGGACAAATTGTTGACCAACTGTTCCGACTGCTTGAGCAGCCGCGAATTGATCTCCTGTGCGTCATCCGGATCAAAGGCGCTAACCCTGATCGTCATGACCTGGCTGGAGGCCCCTTGTGCAACCGCGACCTTCCCGAGGAAATAATTGTAGAGGTGTTCCTTGGTGGTGCCCCACAACCCGCCAAAACGATCGAGGACGAAGATGTCGGAAGCGCCATATGCCTCGACAATAAAGCCGTCTTCATTGACATCCTCGATCGCGCGGCGAGATAGAAGATACTCAGAGACCGTGTCGTTGCCTTCGAACCCGCCGCCTCCACCAAACCCTGTTTGGTTGAGAACGGCGCTCAGAGGTGACGCCGGGGCCTGGGCTGGCGAGTTGATCACGAATCTCGCTTCGGAGATATAGATGTCCTCTGCCAACAGGCCATAATATAGCGCTGCCAGGCTTGTCGGTAATATGACAGTCAGCAGGAACAGGGGATTGATGAATTTCAGGCGTGCAAACACGAGTTTATCAAGCTTTCATCAGGTGACGCAGTTGAGCGCCCGAGTGAGTTTAGCCAATGATCGACTGTCGAAAAGTGCGAATCCCAAGTCGGATTGACGAACTCTGGCATGAGCCCAAGTTGTCTATCTCGGTCCGATCCGGGATCGGAGAAGGTCTCTATAGCCTGTTCCCAACCCTTGTCATTCGATCGTTCGATGAACAGTGGGATTCCTTGACCAATCTCCCGCAAGCTTGGGATATCACTTGCGATTACAGGCGTGCCTAGCTGCAAGGCTTCGAGCATCGGCAGGCCGAAACCTTCGGCCAGCGTCGGCATCAGCAACCCTCTCGCGCCAGCGACTAGCTTGCCCAGCTGGGCATCGGGCGCGTCTGTAACGAACCGGACGAGGTCTTTAAGCTCCGGTTTGGCTCGGTAGGCCTTCATGACGTGACCACTTTGTGGTCCGAGTTGACCGATGATGATGAGCATCGGGCAGGCTTGACCCAACCTTGCCTTGAGTCTGCTCCATACGCGCAAAAGCAATTCGTAATTCTTTCGCCGCTCTATCGTGCCCACGCACACGAAATATGCAGTGTTACCGTCTGGAATGGCCTCATTGGCGTCCGACACGTGTCCCTGATCGCTATTCACTTGCGCGCTTAGGTTCTGCCCCGCCAAAGTAGCGGTCAAGATAGGCGGCGGGGAGAGGCGATGCTGCGCTGCAAACTCCATCAGGTCCTGTTTCGTAGCAGCGCTGTTCACTATCACGCCAGCCGCGCTGCTCAAGGCGCCCAAAACGCGACCAAGGTGGCGTTCGACCGCCCGCTGGCTGGAAAGGTTGGGATTATTGATCGGTATCAGGTCGTGGACGAAATAGACCGGCCGAAGATCGTTAGATTCTATCCAATCGTGATGGACCTGCAGGTCGAAATCGGTGTGGCTGGTATTGATATATAGCCGTCCAGCCCCTTCGATCCGCGACGGAGCCCGCGCAAGCGCACCCAGTGCAAAGCGAACGATGCCTCTGCGCGAGAATTCTGTTGGGTCGAGCAGGACGTCGAACAGGTGCTGCGAATCGCGAGCGCTGAGTACCTTCACCACGCCGCGGAACTGAACCACAGCTCTCGATCTTGAGCGAAGATGGCGACAATAGGCCTCGCAGACGCGGTCGATGCCGGTCGAACTACGTCTGGTCCATGTCCGCGAGACAAGCCGCGTGACGTCAAGCAAGATGGATTCGTACTCCTGCTTCATGGTCGACGCATCGTAAGGTCGACCTGCTCCGCAGCGCTGCAAGTGCGTTGTGCAATGTCGATATGATCTTCGATCTGCGCTTCGGCGAGGGAGTGTGCTGCGGGGTCATCGACGTCGATCCACCAGGCATCGCCGATGTCGAACGTACTGGCTCGCCCAAGATCCGCCAGGATTTGCATCCCATCGGACAATGATCCGGGAAGACCTTTTTCGATCGCCTTTTCAATGGCTTTCGCAAGAGCGGGCGTAGCGACGAAAGCGCCACAGTCTACGGCATGACGCTCTGAAATGTGCTTTCCAATGCGCTCGATAAAGCCATTATCGCGCAAACCCACCCACGTCGCATCGTCAGGGTCTATCAACGGACTCGAAGTCCGCCTATCGACCGCCAATGTGACATCATGATCTTTGCCCTTGGCCTCTCTCAAGCCGCAGAGGATTGAGGTGGACAGAATATGGTCGCACATCACCAGATAGAAATGGTCACGCAGCTCGGCAGCGCCAGCAAGGACGGAAAAGCCATTGGGCTTAGACCAATCATCCACTCTTCGCGCCAGAATCTCGACGCTCCAGCGCTGTGCGATATCCTCGATCGCAGCTTCTACTTCTTGCGCGCGATGGCCGGTGGCGACCACGATGCGCCTCACACCAGCTTGAACCAGTTGTCTGACGGACAACTCCAGCAAAGAGACCCCACGCACTGTCGCGAGCGGCTTCGACGGAAAAGCCTCAGCCAACCGGGATCCAAAGCCTGCAGCAAGTATCAGCGCATCCATTGTCGGCTCGTTGCCTCAGCCGCGAATGTGAACCACGTAGCCCGTCATTCCGCAGCCTCGGAAGGCTCGAGAGCATACTGGTCAAGCAATCTATCGACGAGGTCTTCGTTCATTTGCTCGGGCGGATGCTTGCAATAATATGCAGATGGCAAGGACAATACACCAGCTTCGCGTCGATCGAGGGCCAGCTTACAGAAGCGGATTGCATCGACCACGCAAGAGGCTGAATTGGGGCTGTCCTCTACCGATAGCCTGAGCTCAAGATTCACCGGCACATCACCCCATTGCTTTCCTTCGATACGGAGGAAGCACACTTTGTTGTCCTTCTGCCAAGCCACGTATTCCGAAGGTCCGATGAGGATGTTTTCGTCTTCAAGACGTTCAGCTAGCGCAGACTGCACGGCCTGCGTCTTCGATTCTTTCTTGTCCACCAACCGCTCTCGATCGAGCATGTTCATGAAGTCCGTATTGCCACCGGTGTTGAGCTGATAAGTTCGCTCGATCGCCGCGCCCCGTGCGGAGAACAGTTGCGAAAGTCCGCGATGCACGATCGTCGCGCCAACTTGCGCCTTGATATCATCACCGACAATCGGGAGACCGCGCGCACGAAATCGAGCTTCCCACTTCGGATCGCTCGCAATGAATACCGGGATGCAATTAACGACCGCGACACCGGCTTCGAGCGCGCATTCCATATAGAATTCTGTCGCCAACCGTGAGCCGACTGGGAGGAAATTGACCAAGACCTCAGCGCGAGAATCACGCAAAGCCTTGACCACTTCGGATTTTGAAGGCTCGGGATCGTCGGAGAGAATAAAGCCCCGCTCGCCAGCAGAGGTCATGTGCGGCGCAACACCATCCATCACGGGGCCGCGGATGACTGGAGCCCCGCTCGGCTTGAGATCAGGAGTGAACACCATCGTGTTATTCGGCTCGGCGAAGACAGCTTCCGACAGGTCTTTGCCAACTTTTCTGGCATCCACGTCTATGCCAAGCACAAATTCAAGATCTTCGACGCCATAACCGCCGATAGTTTCCCTGATTATACCGCTCTTCGAGTCTGTAGACCTGTAAAATGAGATGCCCTGTACTAGCGAACTAGAACAGTTGCCTACGCCAACTATTGCAACCCTAATTAATGGCATGAGCTCTTTCTAACTTATTTTCTAATCAACTCACGCAGGCAGAGATGAGATTAGCCTTCCGACGATTTCGCATGTGAAGAATCCGCTCGGGCACGCTTCCAAAAAAAACTCTGTCTGCCCGCTCTCTGCTTGTACCAACGTTTCGAAAATCAACACCAGTCAATAACCTAGCTTTTCTCTTAAATCCAAGAGAGCACGCGATCCAGATCACTTCCCAGCTTTGTAACCAACAGTTGCAACCGGCAGGAATTGAACAGATGCACGAATGCGCAACCTTCAAGCCTATACCAAACCGGTCGAATCAGAACCGTATATGCGCACTTGAATCGACCTTCAAGAGCATCCAAGTCAACACGTCCTACAAATCACTCCAAAAGGCTTGGCTGCGGAAGAAGTGGTGCAATGATCAGAATCTGCATCGATTGCCGCTATATCGGCTCCCGTCCAAGTGGGATTGGCGAAATGGTTCAGGCCCTGGTCCGGTTTGCTCCTGGCCTGGCACCAGATTGTGAGTTCACTTTTTTACGCAACGCTGAGATCGCGGGGAAACTCAGTGCGGCTGAAAATGTAACGGAACTGCGCATCAAAAGCGCCGCGAACGGGCCTCGCTCAATGTGGTTGCTGCCAAGGCTTGTCGACCTTAGCAAAATCAACGTTTTCCATGCCCCGTCGAATATCCTGCCCGCAGGTCTAAAATCGCGGACTGTCACGACGATACACGATATAATGTGGCTGTCTCATCCACATTGGTGCAATGCTCGAATGTACGGAAAGATCGAGCGCCAGTTCTATGCGCACGGCATCCGCCGCGCTCTTAAGCATTCGAGCCATATCACGACAGTCAGTGAAGCGACCCGGCAAGCGATCATCGAGCGTGCGCCAGAGCTGTCGCCGAAAGTTACTGCAGTCCTTTCGGGCGTATCGACGCGCTTTCACCCGATAGCGGTGGATCGACAAGCGCTCTGCGCACTAGGAATAAGGGAAGGTCGGCGGTTCGTTCTGGTGGTCGGGCAATACGCGCCGTACAAAAATCATGAGCAGGCCATCGCGGCCTTTGCGAAAGCTTTTGGCCAACGCAGCGGTATCGATCTCGTCATGGTCCAACGCCAAGGGCACGGTGTCGAGAAACTGGTGAGACTGGCCGAGGATCTAGGTATTGCGCGACGGATTCTTTTTACCGGGCCCGTGTCCGAAGCGACGCTTGTCCAGCTCTACTCTGGGGCGAGCGCGCTGCTGCATCCTTCATTATGCGAAGGTTTCGGCAACCCGCTGGCGGAGGCTATGGCATGCGGCTGTCCCGTAATTACCAGTAATCGCAGTGCGATGCCCGAGGTGACGAATGGCGCGGCACAGCTCGTCTCCCCCGATCAGGTTGATGATATCTCCGCCGCGCTCGAACAAGTTGTCGACGATCGCGAGTTGGCAGAGCAGATGCGCCGGGCCGGCAAGGCCCGGGCAGAGCAATTGTCTTGGAAAGACTTCGCTCAACGTCATGTCGATATCTATCGCGAAGTTGCCGAAGGCGCCTGAGCGATTATGTCTTTGGTCGTCCGTCTGGAGATGACAATCGATACGAAAAGAATGATGTTGAGCAGAAGCGCCTCGAAAACGAAGAAATAAATCGGAGATCCAGTAAACATCGATGCGCCGAGCGCCAGAGTTCGGTAGTTCGCGCTGAGGAGGTGGGTCGAGTTCAGAACCGGCTTCATCTTGCTCCGGATCATGCCTTGCAGACTTTCGAGCTGCTGGTCCGTCGAACGGTCGATCAAACCATCGACCGCAAGCGCTCCGGGCGCCAGCGTCTTGGCGATATGGAGATATCCCGCACCGAGCATTCGCATTATCGCTATCGAAGGCTGGCCCGTTGTCGCTGACGATCGCAGCCAAGGTGTATTGTAAACCCAGAATTGATACTGCCTTCGCTGCACTTCGTAATGCATCGCCTGGACAATCCGGCTTAACCCGGCCGCCCACATATAGTACCATGCCGACGAGCCGATTTCGTCGACAAGCATCGTTCCCAGCGCGACATACAGCACAATGTGCCCGGCATAATCGCAGATCCCATCGACGACTTCTCCGGTGCTGCTCGTACGCGAGGTGAGGCGGGCCAGATCGCCGTCTGCACCATCCAACACATGCCAGCCCATATGGAGCAGAAGTCCCAGCCCGATGCCCATCCATGGATCGATATGCAAATAGGAAAGAGCGGCCAGAATAATCGCAAGCCCACCCGCGATCGAAACCATATCCGGTGTCACGCGCGATCCGACAAGCGCCTGCGCAAGCTTCCGGGAGAGCGGATGATAAAGGTTGTAATTCAGCCAGTCTTCAAGTTCTCGAGGCCTTGCGGAAGCCTTTCCATGAGAGTTGCCTGCTTTTCCATGGCCCTCATCTTCCATCAGTCCCTGCAGCTCCTTGTAAGCCTGATCCAATGGGGTAAGGCGTTGGTCAGTTTCGCAGCTTTCCCGGAGATCAGGACGAATGGCAAGTGCCGCGCTGTCCTTTGCTAACGACAGAAATGCAAATCGTCTGGTCGCCGGTATTCCGGCGGCTGTGCGCGCCGCGTATGCGCTGACAAAAAAAGGCGATGCTAGCCAAATCTCTACCATGGCGATTGCGGTGCCCGGTGGCTGGGAGCCGTCGCCGTTGTGCCATGAGGAATGGTCGCGATTGGTCATCACGCCAAGGTTACTGGCGGTCGATTCCGGCGATCAAGATGCGTGTGCTGGCCTGTCTTTCCGCGATGGCGCGACTGTTCTGACGGAATACTATACCGAAGCGGGCTTTACATCCGAACATGTCCGATCGTCGCCGAGCGCCGAGTTGGGAGAACTTGATCAGCGGGCGCGCCTTGCCGCGCTGAGCAAGTTTATCCTCAAGTCGACTGGCAAAGGTGCCGACGGATTTGTCTCGCGCTACCTCAATCGTCCGGTCTCGAGGTTCATTTCGGGATGGCTGTTGAGAATACCTCGGGTGAGGCCGATACACGGTACATTGCTAACGGCGATCACTGCCCTCGCTATGGCGGCGAGTCTGATATGGGGCGGTCAGGACGGACTGGTGCTCGGCGCTATCTTGTTTCACGCGGCTTCGGTAATCGATGGGGTCGATGGAGAGATCGCCCGCGCGACCATGAGCAGCTCGGAGTTTGGCGCCAAGCTGGATACTGTCACGGACGGCATCACCAATATCGCCTTTCTTTGCCTGACGTCGCTCAATCTGTGGTGGCAGGATGAGCGTATGGCGGCGGTTTTCGGCGCGATTGGGCTCGCCCTGCTGACGATAGGTTTGGCCGCACTCGGGTTACGCTCGATTGCCCAGGGAGGGGCGTTCACCTTTGATGCGGTAAAGAATGAATTCCGCGCAAAGCCATCACGTATTGGACGGGCATTGGCAGCAGTCACATCTCGTGATTTCTACGCCGCAGCATTCGCCGTTTGCGCCATTCTTAACACTGTCCCATGGGCCTTACTCGTCTTCGCAGTGGCTGCCGGCATATGGCTTGCGACTATTATCATGGTGTTACTGTCGACGAGAAGTCAAAGGGCCTGAACGGCTTCACACCCTGAGGCCGACAATGCTCTCGCCTTCCCAAGACGTTGAGAGCGGATATCTCCCCGCTCGCTGGAGCTTGCATTCGTCTATGACGCGATTGCGTGGCTCGGCAGCCCAAACATAGTGAGAATCTCGTGTACTGTAGAGCGATGACTTTCGCGATGCAGTTTGGCTCATCCCGGCGGTGGGTAGCATATTCGCCTCAGATGACCGCGAGTTTAGCCTCATCGCTTTGTCACGAGACGAAGCTGAGACCATGGAGAACCGCTTCGCCGACTGCCTTCGCTTTGAGGACTTGATACGGCCCGCCAAAGATCGTCACCGAGGGGACCAACTGGGCGAGCGTGCGGGAAGGGTTGGCGCGAACTGTGAGAACGCGCCTGAGCCATGAACAATCCGGCCATCGGTGACCGTCAGAACGCTTTCAATGTCGCTGATAGCGTCGTCGGGAACCGACAGATAGTCTACGGATAGAACCGCGAGATCAGCGAATTGACCCGGCGCGATGCGGCCCTTCAGAGATTCTTCTCCAGAGAACCACGCGCTGCCGACTGTATAAAGCCGCAACGCTTCCATACGAGTCAGGCGGTGTCTGGGGCCACGGGTCTCTAGGCCGCCAACTGTCTTTCCGGTCATTAGCCACTCGATCGCAGGCCAGGGGTTATAGCTTCCAACTCGAGTTCCGTCAGTGCCTGCACCCAAGGGGATGCCCATCTCGATAATGTCGCGGAGCGGAGGGGCTGAGGCAGCAACCTCAGCGCCGTAGCGATCGACGAAGAACTCGCCCGCATAGGCCATGCGCGACTGGATCGCCACGCCTCCGCCCAGCGCTCGGATGCGGGCGAGATTTTCACGGCTTACGGTTTCAGCGTGGTCTACAGCCCAACGGACGCCGTGAAAGCCCGGGCGGCCTGCTGCGCGTTCCGTTTCGTGAACTTCTTCGAACACATCCATGATGAGACCGATGGACTGATCGTAGGTCGCGTGGATACGAATGGGCCAGCCATTCCGGACCAGATAGCGGGTCACCTCTGTCAGCTGCGATTTGTAGCCATCGCGCTCTTCCAAAGAGGGGCGATCGGCCATGAAGTTCTCGAAATCGCCCGCCGACCAGGTCAGGAATTCTCCACCACCTTCGACGACGAAGCCATGGGTGAGATGCTCGGCGAGATTGGCATTGAGCGCGACCTCGCTGTTCCATTGCTCGAAAGACGCCAGCTCCTCGCCCGACTTTTGAGGGAAGAGATAGTTGGACACCCGAATGTCGAGCTCGCCGCGCTCCGCTAAGATGCGAGTGCCAACATAGTCTTTAGCGTAAGTGTGTCCGCCGCCGCCGGCGTCAATCGCGCTGGTGACGCCGAAGCGGTTCAGTTCGCGATAAAAATGCCTGGTGGAATTGACCTGATCGACTTCGCTCAGACTCGGAAGCGCACCGATGGTTTGGTAGAGGATCGTCGGGTTCGGTTCGGCATGGAGGATCGCGCCACCATCCTCGGTCAGCTCATAACGCCCGCCTGGAGGTGCTTCCGTCTCCGCCGTGATGCCGAGCGCCTTTACCCCGGCGGCATTCAGATACCCCTGACTGTAGAGAAAAAGGACGAAGACCGGCACATCGGGAGAAGCCTCGGTCAGCTCGGCAGGGGTCGGCAATCGCCGTTCCGCAAACTGATAAGGAGACCAGCCGCCGATCACGCGGACCCACTGGCCTTCTGGCGTGCGCGCGGCCTGCTCACCGATCATCTCAAGACCGCGTTCAAGCGATTTCACGCCATCCCAACGCAGTTCCGTGTTGAAGAACCGGCCGCCGCGTGTGGCGTGCAGATGGCTGTCGTTGAGGCCAGGGATGACGCTGCGGCCTTCCACATCGATGACATCCGTATCCGCGCCGCCCAGCGCGAGGATTTCGGCATCGTCGCCGGTCGCGACGATGATCCCATCCTCGATGGCAATCGCCGTGGCGCTTGGTTTGAGCGGGTCGAGGGTGATGACGTCGCCATTGACGATTATCGTGTCTATTGCGTCCTCATCTTCCGCGAGGCCGGGGGAAGCGAGCGCGCTCAGCATCATTGCGACGCCGAACGCCGCCGTTTTCGTATGTCGCACGGGGGTCGCAAGCATGACGCTCGCCTCCTTCTCTCAGGTTTCTCAGTTGCCGCCTTCGCCGCCGCCAAACATGTCCTTGGCGTAGAGCACGCCGAGACCATAGGCGCCGCCATGATCCATGACGATCTGGTTGGTTGCGACATAGGTTTCGCTGCGCGCCCAGTCACGTTGCAGCTCCAGCAGGTACTGCATCGAGGTGATCGGAATGGCTCCGGCATCGACCATCCGTTGCACGGCATCATCATGGATCTGCTTGGTCATGCCGCCAGAAGCGTCCGTGATGAAGTAAACTTCGAACCCCTGAGCTAGCGCCGAGAGTGTAGGGTAGACGCCGCAAACTTCGGTCCACAATGCCGCGATCACGAGCTTCTTCTTGCCGATTTCGTTGACGCGGTCGGTGACGCGACCATCTTCCCATGTGTTCATCGAGGTCCGGTCGATCGGTGTCTGCTCAGGGAAGACTGCCTGAACGCTCGGAAAAAGCGGGCCGGAGAAGGTCGACTCCGCCACGGTGGTCAGGATTGTCGGCACTTGGAAAAGGTCGGCCGATTTCGCCACCAGCGTCACATTGTTGATAAGCTGGTCGGTCGGGATCGAATTCGCCGCGAACGCCATCTGCGGCTGGTGGTCGATCAGGATCAGCGTGTGGTTATCCGGCGTCAGCAACGCCTCTGACGGGGTGGGCTGCGCATTCGGCGTGTCTTGGGCCTGCGCCGGAGCGACAATCGCCGCAAACGCAATCAGCAATGCCGATAGCATCGTTTGAAATCGGAACATAAGGTATCTCCTTTGACGGGCTGCCTTCCCTGCACAAGATTGTGCGTCTTCGGCGTGATCGCACGAGGCTTTGTCGGGGGTCTTCCGAGCGGTCTTGCGATTCTGGATTTCCGGGGAGACGCACCAGAATTCAGAATCCCAGTCTCATACAGAAGACCGACTTGCCCGACTGCCTGTAAAGTTCTGTGACGGAAATTGATCGTAAGGGCAGGCGTACTCTTCAGGCGGAGAATTACGGGAGGTCGTGACATGAAAATAGCGATCAGCGGGGCGACCGGGTTCGTTGGAAGCGCGGCGGCGCGTTGCGCGAGTGAACGAGGTCACAAGCTGATCCGTATCTTGCGACCCGGCTCCGGCAAGCAAGGCTCGGAAGATATCTGCGCTGATCTCGAGGATGCGGATTGCTTGTCCGAGCTCGCCTCGCGCGTCGATGCCGTCATCCATTGCGCGGCGAGTGATGACCCTGCGTTCCTGCCAATCTCACAAGCCGCCATCGACGCCTTCATCAAGGGATTGCCGCCGGGCGGGCGGCTTGCGATGCATAGCGGCAGCGTCGTCTTTGGGGATACGGGGCCGGAGGCTGAGGCCAATCCGGCTTTTTCTCCCCCTCCTCCCCTAAAGGAGAAAACGGCTTTCGATCAGCACGTCTTGAAGCCTGGCCGGACGGATATTTACACACGTGTCGTCTACGGCTCTTTTATTTACGGCGGAGAAGGTGCGGCGATCCCTTCGGTAATGATCCGTACCGCCATGAAGACGGGCAGCGCGCTATTCTTCGATCAGGGTGAACAAGTCTGGTCTACCGCTCATGTCAGCGACTTCAGCACACTGCTGGTGGACGCGGTCGAAAGTGAAGCTCCCGAAAACATCTGCCTGTTCGCAGCGGGGCGCGCCGTGCAGCTCAAACCCGTCGCAGACATTATCGGACAAGTGCTCGGCGTGCCTTCACGGCCTGTCTGCTCGGATGAGGAGGCTGGCCTTTTCGGGCCGTTCGCTGGACCACTCACTATGAACCAGCACTTCTCTTCGGAAACAACCAGGCAGTTGGTTCGTTGGTATCCTGAACTGTCGGACGAAGCCGTCTCTATCATTCGCGCCCTGACGCGGCAGGCTTCGCGCACAATGCTGTGAAGAACCGCATCGCTTTTTGAATGCAGCAGGCGTTCAATTGGCTGAAACTCCAAGAATTTCTGCACCAGAAGAATGGAAGGAGGAAAAGACATGACAGTTCAAGATCGAAAATTTTCTTCCTTCGCCGAGTTCTGGGCCGAGGGTGAATGGTCCGAGTTTGTCGAAACGTTGCATCCCGGAGAAAACAAGCCTCATACATTGGCGGTTTTTGAGCAGCCGGAGGGTGCATATCCCGATCCGGCCATGCCGGAATTCCATATACAGCTGCTGACCAAGGGGACCGTCCCGATAACAACGACTTTTGGAGGCACGACGTTTCGCAGCGATCTCTCCCCGGGATCGATCATTGTTGCCCCTGCTGACACACAGGCAAACTATGAAGTCGAAGGCCCCCACAGAGTTCTCTCATTGGCCGTCAACACCGACGCCATGGACCGGTTTCGCGAACAGGCTGAGTTCGAATTGCCTTCAGATTTCGGCAAACTGCACGAGCAGAAATTCCACGATCCGATCGTGGAAACGCTGATCCTGCGCATGCTGGAACAGGCGATGATGGATCATCCGACCAGCGATCTCTTTCTGGATCATGCTACCAACACAATCCTTACAAGCCTGCTCTGTCGCAGTGGGGCGATGCACGCGGAGATCGAGCCAGCTGGCCCATTGACCGACCAGGATATCGCCAAAGTCGCGGGGATCATTGAGGACAGGCTAGAGGACAATCTCACCATCGCCGACCTTGCCCGTGTCACCTCCCTGTCGGACTGGCATTTCGCCCGCGCTTTCAAGGATGCGACCGGCCTTAGCCCGCATCAGTTCGTACTGCGCCGCCGCATCGCGAGGGGGAAAGATCTCCTGCAGAAGACGGCCCTGTCCATCGCGGAGATCGCCGCCGCCGCAGGTTTTTCCTCACAGAGCCACATGACCGACGTATTCCGCGAAAAGGTTGGCACGACGCCCGGCAGGTATCGCACGCAGATCAACGGATGATCCTTTTGATCAATCCCTTTCGCGTGTTCGACGGTCGGGAAACGGAATTTCTGGACCTCTGGGATCAGACCGGTGCCATCTTCCGCCGCTCCGAAGGCTACATCAGCGCGCGGCTGTGCAAAGCATCGCGCGAACAGCCACCCGGTCAGCGCGCGCCCTTCACGCATATTAACGTCGCCGAATGGGAGAGCACGGAGCTTTACAGCGAAGCGCTCGCTAATCCGGAGGTCCGTCGGCTTGGCAAGGCTTACGCCAAAGTCTGCACCTTTGATCCGGCTCTTTATGAAATTGTTCGCGATCAACCGCCGATCTGACGCTGGGCTTTGGAGCAAGAATTCCGAACGCACCGGCCGGTCGGAATACGATCAGACAATGCTGGCCTAGCGTATCTTCGCAATAACCAACTTGCGGGTGAGACATGACCAACCGGCTTTCAAACGACCCTGACCTTTCGCCCGAGCGGATGATCGAAATCCTTGAGCAGGAAGTCATTGCCGCCGGGGATGACGAGGTCAAGCGCGCGCTCGTAGACCGCACACGGCGACGTTTTCTCGGCGGAGCCGTTGCTGGAGCGGCCGGGCTCGCGGGTCTTGGCGTGGTGTCCTCTGCGAAAGCCCAAAGCACCGATGAGCCCCCCGACACACCTAGGCCGCGCGTCATGGTCGTCTATACAACGGATACAAACACGACCCGCCGGGTCGCAGAGCGGGTCATTGCGGGGGTAAATTCGGTTGGAGAAGCTGACGCTCGCTTGCTCGTGACGGGGCATGAGGTGTCGCATGAGAATATCCTCGCATGCGATGCGCTGATTATGGGTACGCCCGTGCGCCACCGCAGCATGCACCACCGATTGAAGGTCTTCGTCGAGCAGGTTCTGGAGCAGTTATGGCTCGACGACGCGATGGTTGGCATGGTCGGCGCGACCTTTTCCGTTGGCGGCGGGCACGGAGATGCCGGAGCCGGTGCCGAGCTCTGCCAGCTCAGCATGTCCGCCGCGATGGCCGCCAATGGCCTGATCCTGGTCCCTCTGCCGAAATCGACGCCGGGCGGCGATCACGCCTGTCTGCATTGGGGCCCGGCAGTCCGCACCGGCGGCCCGAAACTGGAAGCGATCTGGCCGACCGCCTCGGCGCTCGATTGCGCCTATCACCACGGCGCAAATGTCGCGCGCGTGGCGGCCGCCATCAAGGCTGCGCAGGCCCCTCTGTTTGCGAGCGGGAATGTGACCCCGACACCCGAGCTTCTCGCAGCGTTCAAGTCGGGCTTAAGCACCATGGAAACCGCCGAAAGCGTGCCGCCCGCCGATGCCAATCCCGCCTATCGAGCCGAAACGAGCTCCGACTACCCATCGGGCGACGGCTTCAGCGTTAAATCCTAAAAAGAGAGAGTGTTGCCCGCATGAAAAACCTGTTCACCACCGAAAACGCCGCCATGCTGCTGATCGACCATCAGGTCGGCACCGCCAAACTTGCACGCAATATCGATGCGGCGCATCTGCTCGCCAATGTCCGTGCGCTCGCACGAACTGCGGTGGCGGCGAACATGCCGCTCGTATTGACGACCAGCCAGGAAGACCATTTCCAAGGCCCGCTTTATGATGATCTCGCCGAGCTCGCACCAGATGCCCATGCGGCCCGCGTGAAAAGGCCCGGTGTGGTTGACGCCTGGACCTATGAGCCCTTCAAATCGGCCGTCGAAGCAACTGGTCGCAAGAAGCTGATCATGGCCGGGCTCACGAACGATGTCTGCACCGTCTATCCATCGATCAGTGCGCTTGAGGACGGCTTTGAGGTTCAGGTCGTTGTCGATGGCGGCGGCTCGCCCACGCAGGCGGCGGACGACATTTCGGTCGAACGGATGCGGAGCGCCGGTGTCACGATAACCTCCACCAACCAGGTCATGGCCGAACTCGCCACCGATTGGGCAAGCCCCACAGGCCAGGCGATCCAGGGCGTGATGTACGAAGAGATCCTGAAGCCCCTCGTCGAGGGGTAAGGCCGCGATGCTGAGCTATCCTCACTCAAGCATCGACGCGCGCGAGAAGGTCCGCTGCATCGCCTCGTTCCAGGCCTGCATGCCCCAGGCGGGCCTTCTCCACGTGCGCCAACTTTGGACGAGGCGATCGCTTCTCGAACTGCAATGAAGAATGCCCGTGTTGCGTCGGGCGCAACTGCAATGCTCATCCTGGCGATAGGCGTGTCAGCCGCCGATCCTGCCAGGGCAGAGGAGGGTTGCCCTCCTCTGCCGATGATTCCCTATGAGCTGGATCCAAGAGATCTGCGGGACGTCGAGTGCGACCCAAGGCCGTTGAGCGATCTGAAGGTCATTCCTATCTCGCAGGACGGGGAGGTCTTTCTTTCAATCGGCGGCGAAGCGCGGGCCCGTTACGAAATCGACACCAATCCCGGCTTCGGCGCTGGCGAAGAGGACGGGGATGGAGCATTCCTGCATCGCTATGCACTCTCCACCGACCTTCAGATCGGGCGCAATGTTCGTTTCTACGGCGAACTCGCCAGCGCGTTTGCCGAGGGTCAATTGGAAGGTCCGGGGCCGGTCGACGAAAATACACTGGAATTCCAGAACCTGTTCGTGGAGCTGCGCGGTGAGATCGGCCCGGGCCTCGAGGCCTATACCCGCATCGGACGGCAGGAACTCAACATCGGTTCCGGCCGCCTGGTCAGCATCCGCGACGGGCCGAATGTCCGGCGCACCTTCGATGGCGTGAGGCTCGGGCTGGCTCGTGGCGACTGGTCTGTCGAAGGTTTCGGTTTTGGCGTGCGCGGCGACGAGAGAGGCAGCTTCGATGACAGGATCTTCGAAGACGAGGCGCTATGGGGCGTCTATGCGACGCTGGGTGACGCTCCGCTCCTGCCTGGAAGCGCGGATTTTTTCTACCTCGGTTTCGATGAGGACGCCGCCATCTTCGACCAGGGTGTCGCCGACGAGACACGCCACACATTCGGCACGAGATTCCATGGGCGCGAAGGACGATGGGACTGGAATTGGGAGGCGATGGTTCAGGTCGGCTCGTTCGGCCAAGGCGACATCTTCGCATGGACGCTTGCGACCGATACCGGCTACACTTTTATCGACACGCCGTGGCAGCCGCGCATCGCGTTCAACGCCAATATCGCCAGCGGAGACAATGATCCGAACGATGCGGATCTCCAGACTTTCAATCCACTCTTTCCACGCGGCAATTACTTCTCCGAAGCGGCAATCCTCGGACCGAGGAATTTCTACAACGCGCACCTATTTCTCACAGTCCACCCATCGGAGAAATTGACCGTTACAACCGACGTGAACAGCTTCTTTCGTCTGGACACCGATGACGGCGTCTACGCGCCCGCTGGCTTTCTGATCGCCCCAGGGGACGGCAGTGACGCGCGTTTCGTCGGTTCATCCTTCTCCCTGAATGCTGAGTACGAGTTCAGCCGCAACGTACTCCTCACGGGTATTTACACACATTTCGAACCGGGCTCCGTTCTGGAAGACACATCCCCCGGCGAAGCGATCGACTTTTTTGAAGTCACGCTCCGGTTCAGATTCTGAAAGGAGGAACAGGCCATCCCATGACCGACCGATCGCCAAATCCCGACAAACTGCTTGAGATGACCGCCGCCTTCTATGAGCGCGCGGTCGAAGACGAGGTGATCGGAGAGATGTTCTCGAAGGCAGCCACTGACCATGCCGCGCACCTCGCATCCTGGCTCTCGGTCGTCTTCGGCGGATCGCGCGATTACTTGCGCGAGCGCGGCGATCTTGGTTTCGTCATGTACAAGCATATGGGGCTGGGCATCAGCGAAGCGCAACGCGCACGCTGGGCGAACCTGATGATGGATGCGGCGGCTGAACAGTTCGGTGACGACGAAGCTTTCCTGAGGCGTATCGCCCGCTTCGTCCATTCCATCACGCACAGCGTCCGCGAAGTCTCGAACCTTGAATCCGACGAGGTCAGGCGAATGATCGGCCTGGCACCCGGCGAGGAGATGCTGCCGATATCGGACGAGGCGAACTGATCGGTAAAGTCGGTGCTCCCTTCGCATCGGGGGCGATGGGACAAAGCGAGCTTCACAAAGGAGATGCCGGCTTCAGTTTCGTGATGGATGCACAACCTGTGTTCGACCTGATCGAACAGCGCTGAGCGGCTTGATCGCGCGAAGGGCCTGAGCTGCTATCGAGAGCACTTCGCCGGATCATCGGACAAATAGAACGCTAACGCCGCTTGCGAGTTACAAGATCGATATCAATGCGAGTTCCGAAAGGGTCCGGGAGTTGATGGCGGAGAATATCCGGTTGCCGAACACACCATTCGCTTCGAACGGGACAATGAACCAAGCTCATCAAGGCTCCCAATCGTTATGATTATGGTGGGCGCGGCAAGGATTGAACTTGCGACCCCACCCGTGTGAAGGGTGTGCTCTACCACTGAGCTACGCGCCCGCCCTTATACAAGGCAGCAATGGCTGCTGTGGGCAGGGGCGGGCATCTACTGCGCGTACCGCAGATTGGCAAGCGGTGAGATGGATCGAAAGGAAGCGCTTTCGCCGATCCGATGCTGCCTGGAAAACAGGCTCGTGGTGGCCAGCGTCCTCAGCGCTATCTGACCGGCTCAGTTGAACCAGATTTCGATCGCGGACAGGTCGCCGAGATTGTCCGGGGCGAGTTCCTCGACAAGATCAAGCCCGTGCCCGCTATTGGCCAGAAACACATAGCCATTGCGCGTCGTCGGATCGAACGCTGCGAACGCCTCATACGCGCCAGTGGTGCCTCCGTGGAAATAGACGCGCCGGCCATCGTTTTCCAGGATCGACCAGCCGAGCCCGTAGGATATCTCCCCGTTCATTGTCGAAGGGTCGCCGCCATATTCATCGCCCTTTACGCGCGTCACGGGCGTCAGCATCTCTTCGTAAGTTGCCGATTTGAGCTTCCCGCCATCGCATATCAGCGCCGCGTAATTCGCGAAGTCGGTGATGACCGTCTGCAAGCTGAACGCCGCATTCGACGACGCGCGAGCGGCCAATCGTCGCGAACGACCATTCTTGAAGTGGCCCCGGCTCATCTCGGCACCCGGCGCGGGCGCGTCGATCGGGGTTGAGAGTGGCATGACTTCGCCAAGCGAAGTTTGGAACAGGTCGGCAAAGCTTTGGCCGGTTGTCGCCTCGACATATTGTTCGGCAAGCCAATAGGCTTCGCCTGAATAGTGAAAGCCCTGGTCTGGCGGCGCGAGGGAAGGGATTGGGTCCTGCCGATCCGGATCGCCGCTGTTGCCGGCCCAGTTCGGCAAGCCGGATCGATGCGAGAGGATTTGGCGCAGGGTCAAGGTCCGATAGGCCCCTTGATCCGACAGCCTCGGATACGCAAATGTGTCGGCCAGCGGTGCATCGAGATCGATAAGGCCGCGCTCGACCTGTTCCATCACCAGATGCGCGAAGACAGGTTTGGTGACCGATCCGGCTTCGAACGCGGTGCGCTGTGTAACCGGGCTTGCCCCATCATCTCCGGTCAATCCGAAGACTTCGGTGCGCACGGCCTTGCAATCGTCGATATATCCGACGGCGAGGCCGGGTATGTCATGTTTGACGAGCAACGCCTCGATGTTCCGGGTTCCAGACGTAGCATCGGGCAGTTGCGGGTTGCCGACCTGCTCACCGCAGCCGATCAGAGCCAATGCTGCGAAGCAGACGATGTTTCCGGGCGAGCGCATCCTGAGACCCTTTGCAGCCGATGAACCGAGTTAGACTTGTCTGCGCCTGCCTTGTCAAATCGCTTCCAAGCTTCATCTGCCGAGTTTACTGCCGCGCGAACACGACCGACAGCATCTCGAGCAACGTCTTGTCTCCGCCGACGACGGCGTGTTGCTCGGGCGGGCATTCCAGGCAATAGGCCTGCACGCCGCGCGCGCCGCTCAGCAGTTCCAGGTCGCTTCCGATCCGGCTGATAAGCTGCATGCGTTGCTGCGCGGCCATCGCGAACAGATCGACGCCATGTGCGCCTTGCTGCTGGCCACCGCGCGAATTGCTGAGCAATTGCCGGATCAGCGAGTCATATTGCCCGGCCGACGAGCCGAGGAATTTGGGATGATAACCGTCCTCTTCCAGACCCGCTTCTCCCGCGACCCATGCCAGCGCATCTTCAAGCCCGCCGAACTGATCGACGAGGCCCAGCTGGCGCGCAGAGCCACCGTCCCAGACGCGTCCCTGAGCGATTTGATCGACCCGTGCCGTTTCGAGCCCGCGCGCTTTGCCGACCAGCGACACGAAATCGCTGTAGGTGTCGCCGATCGATGCCTGCAAGATGGCGTCGATTTCAGGGCTGAGGCCGTCGATTACGTCGGGCTGTCCCGATAGAGGCGTGGTGCGGAAACCATCGGCGTTCACGCCGATCTCGGCTGCCGCATCTTCGAAGGTCGGCAACACAGCAAACACTCCGATCGAGCCCGTGACGGTTTCAGGCTGCGCAAATATCCGGTCACCCGCTGTCGCTACCCAATAGCCGCCGCTCGCAGCGACGTTGCCGAACGAGATCGCCACCGGAATGTCCTTTTCGCGGAACCGGTCGATTGCGCGGCGAATTTCCTCCGACGCGGTCACTGATCCGCCGGGCGAATTCACCCGCACGACCAGCCCTGCCAGTTCATCGTCCAGCGCTTCGTCGAGCAATTTTGCAATCCGCGCTCCGCCAGCCGTGCCCGGACCTGCATCGCCATCCACGATGGTCCCGGCAACGGTCACCACGCCGATGGATTTGCCGCTGGTTTCAACCGGATTTGCCGCGAGGAAGGGTGCAAGATCGGTCTTGGCATAGCTGCCCGGAGTCTTGCTCCAGGTGTCTTTGCCGGCGATTTTCGCAACGTGCGCACCGAATTCGGCCGGGCTGGCGAGCTTATCGACGAGGCCTGCTGCCAGCGCGGCCTGTGCGATGTCGCCATTGGCGGCCTGCACCCAGTTCACCGGATCTTTCGTCACGAGGTCCAGTTGGAGTGACGGGCGTGCCTTTTTGACGTTGGCCTGCCATTCTTCCCACAAAGCGCCATAGAGACTGGCGAGGTTTTCGCGTGCCTCTTCGGACATCGAATTGCGCAGATACGGCTCCACCGCCGACTTGAACTCGCCCACGCGATACACCCGCGCGTTGATATTCAGCCGGTCGAGCAGGTCTCCGTAATACAGGTTGCTGCCACCCGGTCCGGCGATCATCGCGCCGCCGAGCGGGTCTATCCAGACCTCGCTCGCATGAGCGGCGAGGTGCATGTGATCGTCGCCATAGGCCAACGCATAGGTCAACACCGGCTTTTCGGTCTTGCGCACCCGGTCCATCGCTTCGCCGATGGCTTGAATATGGACCTGACCCCCGCCGAGAAAGCCGGTCATGTCGAGCACCACCGCCTTGATCCGGTCGTCGCCAGCCGCCGCATCGAGCGCGCGGACGAGATCGTGAACCGGATATTCGGTGAGCGGAGCCTGCCCGCTGATCAGCGCGGCGAACGGATCGACCCGCGATCGCTCTTCGACCACAAAGCCATCGAGATCGATCAGCAGCGCACCATCGCGAACCTGACCGGGGCTGGGCCGCGCGGACAGCACACTGAACAGCGCGATAAAGAACAACAGCATGAAGATGAGGACCAAGGCATCCTTGATGCCGACCAGCAATTTCCAAACCTTGCCTGCAAAACTCATGCGTGTGTGCTTTCTTCGTACGTGCCCGCGCGCAGGTGGGCTGAAACAACCATGTTCAACTCATCTAGGGCCTACGCAGTTAAACTTCCATGGAAAGCTTCGCCGCAAAACTGTTGAGCGTCGAACAACCCTCGACTAAAGGCGTGGCTTTAATGACAGGTTCGGACAAAACACACGCCATGGCCCGCTTTCCGGCGGGTCGTCTGGCGTTCCCGCATCGCGATCTGATTGGCATTGGCCAGTTGGAACGGCACGAAATTCTCTACCTATTGGCGCAGGCCGAACAATGGGTGGAGCTGAACCGTCAGAGCACCAAACATGCCGACTTGCTCGCGGGCCTCACCATCATCAACGCCTTCTTCGAAAACTCCACCCGTACGCTGCTCAGCTTCGAGATTGCGGGCAAGCGACTGGGAGCGGATGTTGTCAATATGCACGCCGCGCAAAGCTCGGTGAAGAAGGGTGAGACGCTGATCGACACCGCGATCACGCTGAACGCGATGCGCGCCGATGCGATTGTGATCCGCCATGGGTCATCGGGCGCGACCCGCCTTATCGCCGACAAGGTTGACTGCCCCGTTCTGAACGCGGGCGATGGCTCGCACGAGCACCCGACGCAGGGGCTGCTCGACGCCTTGGCCTTGCGGGAGAAGCTGCGTGAGCGCGATGGCGAGGTCGAGGATTTCACCGGGCTGGCCGTCACGATCTGCGGCGATATCCTGCACAGCCGCGTCGCGCGTTCGAACATTCTCTGCCTGCAAGCGATGGGAGCCAGCGTTAGGGCCTGCGCGCCGCCTGCCCTGATGCCTTCAGGGATCGAAGCGATGGGGGTGGAGCCTTTCCATGATTTCGACGCGGCGCTTGCCGGAACCGATGTCGTGATGATGCTGCGCCTTCAGTCGGAGCGGATGGCGGGGCAGTTCATCCCTTCGGCGCGCGAATATCACCACCTTTACGGCCTTACCAAGGCCCGGCTGGATCGCGCCGCACCCGATGCGCTGGTGATGCATCCGGGGCCGATGAATCGCGGGGTCGAGATAGACAGCGAAGTCGCGGACATGATCGACCGCTCAATCATCACGCAGCAAGTCGAAATGGGGGTCGCGATCCGGATGGCATGCCTCGATATCCTGACGCGATCCGCGCGCGGTGAAGAGGGGTGGGCGGCATGAAGCAGACGCAGCCCCTCACAATCATCAATGGAACGCTGGTCACGCCCGAAGGTCTGGTAGGCGGCGCGATCCGGCTCGATGGCGGATTGATATCCGCGCTCGGGGCCGATGTATCGGCGAAAGATGGCGACGACATCATCGATGCAAAGGGCAAGCTGGTGGTGCCGGGTCTGGTCGATCTGGGCGTCTTCGCCGTGGACAAGCCCGCGTTTCATTTCGGCGGGATCACGCGCGCTGCTTTGATGCCCGACCAATCGCCGCCGCTCGATTACCCCAGCCGCGTCAATTACATCGCGAAGAGCGGGAAGCCCGATCTGTGGGTTCATCCATTGGCAGCGGCAACGCGCGGGCTTGAAGGGCAAGAGCTGGCAGAGGTCGCCTTGATGCGCGATGCTGGCGCGAGAGGCATCGCCACCGGGCGCAGCTGGATCGCGGATTCGGGCGTGATGCTGCGGCTGCTGCAATATGCCGCGATGCTCAATCTTGTCGTGGTGGTTCATGCGGAAGACGGCGGCCTGACGGGTGAGGCTGCTGCGACCGCAGGCGAGATCGCCACGCGACTGGGATTGCCGAGCGCGCCTGCCGAGGCTGAGGCGCTGGCAGTGGCGCGCGATATCGGCCTTGCTGAATTGAGCGGCGCGCGGGTGCATTTCCGCCAGGTGACGACCGCGAAGGGTTTCGAACTGGTCCGCGCTGCCAAAGCGCGCGGGGTCAACGTCACCTGCGGGATTACCCCGGCGCATTTCATGCTGTCGGACATGGACACCGCCGATTTCCGCACCTTCATGCGATTGTCGCCGCCATTGCGGTGCGAAGCCGATCGGCAGGCTGCGCGCGCCGCGATTGGCGAGGGCGTGGTCGACGTGATCGCCAGCGGTCACGATCCACGTGGTCCGGAGGACAAGCGCCTGCCATTCGCGGATGCCGCACCCGGAATGGCTGGAGCCGAAACGCTGCTCGCCATGACGCTCAGCCTGGTGCGTGATGGCGTGATCGACATGGCCCGCGTATTCGCAATGCTTGCCGAGGCACCCGCAAATTTGCTTGGCGTGCCTGCCGGTGCGCTCAAGCCGGGGCTGGAAGCCGATATCGCGATAGTCGATCCGGACGCCCCATGGGTCGTAGACCGCACCAAAATGGAAGCGACCGGCGACAACACACCCTTCGATCGCCAAGGCACCCAAGGGAGGGTGCGTGGGCTGATCAAGGGTGGAGTGTACATTTGATTTGCGCACCCCATCCGGGGTGCGATGTCCTCGCTCATGCGATTATAGATCGCGTCGCTGCGGGCGCGCAGTCGCGCTTGCGATCGCTGACGCGCCCGTGCTCCGCGACACCTTCCATAACTCGCGCTGGTTCGAACCCGCCAGGGTTCGCAAGGGCGACCGCCCGTCGCGCCTTATGGCGCGTAGCCAAGGCGGACGGATGTCCGCCGCCCGGCGTTTGAGAGCGCAAAATAAAACGCCCCCGAAGCCGAAGCTTCGAGGGTGTTCTCGTTGAGACAGGTTTGCCTGATCTTAGCGTGAGCGCGCAGCGATGCGCACACCGCTTTCGATTGCGCCCTTGGGCGGGCTGGTCTTCACATAGGCGAAGCAACCGCGACCGGCTGATTTGACAGTGCCGCACATAGCGCGGGCGCTGCGGACGCCGAAGCCGGAGGCCGCGACGCGGTAGAAGATGCGGCCGTTCACCTCTGCCTTGGTGATCACGACGTCGTGATCCTTGAGCGCGGGGAACGTGCGTTGCAGCACGACCCAGCCGCGCTTGGCTTCGTCACGGCTGTTATAGCTGCCGAGCTGAACCATGTGCGTGTTGGCTTTCTTGTCGCTAGCTGCCGAGCTGGTTGCGGCCATGCGGCGTTGCGACGAAGCACGGGCAACGCGCTCGGGAGCGGCTGTCGGCGTAGGAGCCTTGACCTCTTCGCGCGCCGCAACCGGGATCTTCTGAACCACAGGGTTTGACACGAAACGAGGCGCCGATGCGGTACGGACGGGCGCTGGCGTGGAAGCGGCGACCGGAGCAGGCGCTGTGGCAGGCTTGGCTGCCGGGACCGGTACGGTCACAGGCGCCTTGCTCGCCACCTTTGCCTTGGGAGCAGATGCTGGTGCAGGTTTGACCGGATCGGTCTTGACGCCCATTGCCAGCTTCTCGCTCTGGCTCGGGACGGCAGGGATAGCCGCGATCTTGATCGGTGCCTTCTTGGCTTCGACCGGCTTTTCGGCTTCTGCGAGCTTCTTGGCGGCGGCGAGCTTTTCAGCTTCGGCCCGCTGCTCTGCCTCGCTTGGGAAGTTGTCGAGCGAGAGGTGCTGCGGCAGGCCGGCACCGTTCGACGGGCTCACGCCGAGCAGGTTGGCGACACGAACCTGAACGTCTTCCGGTTTCGCGGTCGCGGCCCACTGGCCGAGGCGCTGATCGAGTTGATCGGCTGGCACGTCTTCGGCAGCCATGACTCGCGCCCCGCGCCAATTGCCCGCCAGAGCATAGGTGTAGGCGAGGTTCTGGCGAACCTTGGCGCTGTTGTGACCGCTGCGAAGCGCGTTGGCGAGAATATGGACGCCGCGCTCTGGCTTACCGGCCAGGGCGTAGGCGAGGCCGAGGTCGGCCGGATCAATGTCGTTCTGCCACTGGTCGAGCGATTTTAGCGCCGCGCCGGTGTTGCCGAGGGCTGTCTTCGCCAGCGCATAGCTGAGCACGCTGCGCGGATCGGTGTCGCCCAGCTGGATCGCATCGTCAAAGCTGGTTGCGGCCGCTTCGAACCGGCCATCTTCGAGATAGGCCGCGCCGAGCAGTGCGCGATAGGATGAGTTGCGCGGTTCGGCCTGGACGGCGTCTTCCGCGTGCCGGACGGCTTTATCCACCTTGCCGTCTTCCAGCGCGGACTGTGCCTTGCTGAACGACTTTTCCGCTTGCGGAGCGGCGGCTGCCGGGCTCCCGGCGAGTACGACGCTGGCGAGCGCCGTAGTCATGATGAGGCCGATCTTAGGGCCGGTCATGCCACCGCCGATGCGGTCATTCTGGCTACGTACCATTGTCGTTGTCCCCTGTGTCATATCGTGTGTCATCTGGTCGTTTGCGTCAGTGGTAATTCGGGTCGTCAGCTGCGCTGCATGCGCTCGGCAAGCGCGTCGAGATCGTCAAATTCGGCGAGAAACATGTCCAGTGCCTCGGTCACGAGGGCCTGAGCGCTTTTGCCTTCCATCGTCGCGGCGAGGCGCAATTTGAGATGGCGCTCGGCGTTGAGCCGCAGCGTGAATGCAGCCCGGCGACCTTTCTTGGCGCTCTTGCTGGCAACTCTTTTCTTCGCCTTGCGCGGCTTCGTTACGACCGGAGTCGGTTCTGCGATTTCGACCTCGGCGATTTCGCCTTCGGTATCTTCTTCGTCGGGTTCTTCCGAACCGTCCATCACCGCATCGGCGAGAACGCGGTCAGCGAGATCTTTTTGCTGGCGTTTGACAACCGGACTGATGGCCTCGATCACGTCTTCGTTGGCGGCTGCGTTCAGCTGAACGACCTCTGCGCCTTCGCCGTCATCCTGACCCATGTCGTTCCAGCCGAGATCCTCAAGCTGATCATCCGCCACGTCCTCCGGTAGAGGTGCAAGTTGCGGACGCATGGCCGGCTTTGCACCGCCCTTGCGAGCGAGCAATGTGGGCCCAAGCGATGCGAAACTGGCTTCGGACATGGTGGTGCGCGCCTTTTACTGCGCGACCCGGCGGCCGAAACCACCTGCCGGACGATGCCCACCCGCCGCATTCGCTGCCTGGCCACCGGGGGTGGCAAAGACGGTGCGGCGGAAATTCTTTTCAAGCCGGTCGGAAATATACTTCCACAGTGCAGTCATTTCAGCAGCGCTGCGGCTTTCCGGGTCGACTTCCATCACCGTACGGCCATCGATCATCGAGGCTGCAAAGTCGGTGCGGTGGTGAAGGGTGATCGGAGCAACGGTGCCGTGCTGCGACAGCGCGACAGCGGCCTCCGATGTGATTTTCGCCTTGGGCGTCGCAGCGTTCACCACGAAGACCAGCGGCTTGCCAGCGCGTTCGCACAGATCAACAGTCGCACCAACGGCGCGCAGATCGTGCGGGCTGGGGCGAGTTGGAACGACAATCAGCTCGGCCACGCCGATCACGGACTGAATAGCCATCGTGATAGCAGGCGGAGTGTCGATCACCGCGAGTTTGAAACCTTGCTGACGAAGAACCGCCAGGTCATTCGCAAGCCGCGATACAGTGGTTTGAGCGAAAGCGGGATATTCCGCCTCACGCTCGTTCCACCAATCAGCCAGCGATCCCTGTGGATCAATGTCAATCAGTACGACCGGGCCAGCGCCTGCGCGCTGGGCCTGGACGGCCAGATGTCCGGATAGGGTCGTTTTCCCCGATCCGCCTTTCTGCGATGCCAAAGCGAGTACACGCAACGCCTGGTTCCCCCTGGATTAGCCCGTTCGCGCCGCCCAATTGCGGCTGGATGAGCATTCAATCGCAGGACACCCCTAATTTTGAGTTAATCTGAAAAGCAGGAATTGGGGAAAGGCGTCGAGAGACTTTGATCAACCTGCCTTTTGGGAGCGCTGCTATGTAAAGTTCACAAGTGATCTGCACGGGCGGTTGGAAACCAAATCCTAACGCTCTGTTCACTATGGTTGCATCCAGATCGAAAAATCATCGGCATTGTTATCCCGCCGGTTTCGTCAAGGAGTTGCAGCCATGATCGCAGTTCACACTATCCTGAAGCCCCGCCTCGCCGCCGCCGCAGGCGCCATCGCGCTGGCGATCTCCGCCGGGCCGGTTGCGGCCGATGTGAAGGCCGGGGTTGATGCCTGGAGCCAGGGCGATTTCAGCCGCGCGGTGACTGAATGGCAAATGCCGGCGCAAAACGGCGATGCCGATGCGCTGTTCAATCTTGCCCAGGCGTACCGGCTGGGGCGCGGGGTTGCTGCCGACATTTCGCGCGCTCGTGAACTGTATGCCGAAGCCGCGCAAAAGGGGCACATCAAAGCCGCCGACAATTATGGCTTGCTGCTGTTCCAGCAGGGCGAGCAGGAAGATGCGATGCCGCTGATCAAGGATGCCGCCGAACGCGGTGACCCGCGCGCGCAATACGTGATGGGCCTGGCGCATTTCAACGCGGACTATGCGGAGAAGGACTGGGTGCGTGCCTATGCGTTGTTGACCCTGTCTCAATCGGCGGGTCTGCCGCAGGCGTCCGCCGCGCTTGCGCAGATGGACGATTACGTGCCGGTCGATATGCGCCAGGAGGCTCAGCTGGTGGCGCGCGAAATCGAAACGGAAGCAGGCAAGCGCCGCGCCGCCGACCTTGCTTCGGTCGATCTCGGGCAACGCCCGGTTGCCGCCGCTCCGGTTCCGGTTGCCGCCGCTCCAACGCCAGTCGCAGTCGCGCCGCAGCCGGTTCGCCCGGTTCCGGTCTCAGCCACACCGCAGGCCCCGGCGAATCGCTCGGGGAAATGGAAAGTTCAGCTGGGCGCGTTTGGCGTGAAGGCCAACGCCGACAGGCTCTGGTCCAAACTGGCAGGCAGCAGCGCCTTGTCCGGCACGTCGAAGGTTCTGGCCCCCGCAGGCCGCGTCACCCGCTTGCAGGCGGTCGGCTTCAACAGCCGCGCCGAGGCGCAGAGCGCTTGCGCGATACTAAAGCGTGAAGGTCAAGCCTGTATGGTGGCCAAGCCTTAGTCGCGAAACGGAAACCCGCCGAGGCAACTGGGCGATAATCGTTTCCGCTCTGCTGACACAATGCTACCGGTGTCGCCTCAGGTAAGGACGGCACTCGGGGGATGGCTGGTGAGTACGACAGGACAAGTGGGCAGCGTTCCGGATGTTGGAGCGCCTCTCGATAGCGCCGAGAGCGTCGATCAAGCACCGGCGCCTGCCAAGAAAGACGAGCGGATCGGCAGCCTCGATCTGATTCGCGGCATCGCCGTGATGGGCATTCTGGCGGCGAACATCGTCGCCTTCGGTCAGCCGTTCCAGGCCTATATGTACCCGCAAGCGTTTCTGACCGAACACGGCCCTGCATCCGATTGGCTGGTGGTCGCGCAATTCGTTCTGATCGATGGCAAGATGCGGGCGCTGTTCACGCTGCTGTTCGGCGCGGGGCTGTATCTGTTCATGGAGCGTGCCTGGGCGCGCGGGGCTTCGCGATGGTTACAAGCGCGCAGGCTGGCCTTCCTCGCCATGTTCGGGTTGATCCATGTGTTCTTCATCTGGGTCGGCGACATTCTGTTCTACTACGCAATGATCGGCTTCGTGGTGACGGGTTGCCTCAGATGGAGCGTGAAGGCCCAGCTCTGGACTGGCCTGATCGCCTATATCTTTGGCTCATTGCTCTACGCGCTCATGCTGACGGTTCCGTTTGCCGTGGCCGATACGTCGATCGGCGAGGCCGAAGAGATGACGGAAATGCGCGCCGATCTCGGGCGTGGAAAGGCCGAAGCTCTAAGTGCCAGCAATGAAGAAGCCGCGCTGATTCAGGCCGGCGATTACGGCGGCTATGTCGCCCATCGTCTGTCGGAGCACTGGTATGAGCCGCTTACAAACACGCTGTTCTTCGGGCTCGAATCCTTCCCGCTGATGCTGCTGGGCGTCGCGCTGTATCGGATGGGCTTTTTCAGCGGCGGATTCGCGTCGAGTAAGATGCGGATGTGGGGCTGGATCGGGTTAGTCGTGGGTGCTGCATGGCATCTGGCATTGATCCTGTGGGCGAAGGATGGCGACTACACCTATTACGGAATGCTCGCGGTGTTCGTCGGCTGGAGCCCGATACCCAGATTGCTGATGGCACTCGGCATCGCTGCACTGCTGGTCGAATATTCACCGGCATGGACGGGGTGGCTGGGGCAGAGGGTATCTGCAGCTGGACGCGCGGCATTTACCAATTACCTCGGGACGTCGATCGTGATGCTATTCGTGTTTCACGGTTGGGCACTGGGGCTGTTTGGCGAACTCAACAGGCCCTTGCTTTACGTGGTGACCGCCCTGACCTGTATGCTGATGCTCGCCTGGTCGAAGCCCTGGCTGGAGCGGTATCGCTATGGTCCGCTCGAATGGCTTTGGCGCTGTCTCACCTATGGAAAGCTGTTTCCGCTGAAGCGCTAACGAGAGATCGCACAAACAGACGTGCGATTATTCGCATATCCTGCTTGCTATTGAGAATTGCTCGCATATATTGCTCCTGCAAACGCTTCGCAGGAGTGATTCTAAGCGCCATGTATATCTGCATCTGCAATGCAATCCGTGAGGCCGACCTGCGCGAGGCCGCGCTGAGTTCCAGCGGTGACGCGGAAGCGACCTATGCCACGCTCGGCAAGAAACCCAATTGCGGTCAGTGCCTTATAAAGGCGGCGAAAATTCTTCAGCAGGAACGTGATCTGGCTTCTTGCGAGAACGTCGCAGTCTGAATTGCTGTCGCGCTACTGCGAACGGATCGCAAAGCGCTGATTCCTAAGGAAAAATTCTATTCCCTCCCTTGCCGTATCCGGCAGGTTCGGCCATATTGTAGTGGTTGAATTCGAGCCTGGCCGATGATGCGCAGGCTTAGCCAAAGGGGAATTGACGCCATGAAGGGCGATCCGAAAGTTATCGAGTTTCTGAACAAGGCGCTCACCAACGAGCTGACCGCGATCAACCAGTACTGGCTGCATTACCGCGTGCTCGACAATTGGGGCATGGCGAAGCTCGCCGAATACGAGCGCAAGGAATCGATCGAGGAGATGGAGCACGCCGACAAACTGGCGGAGCGTGTGTTGTTCCTTGACGGGTTGCCCAATTTTCAGGCGATCCACAATTTGCGCGTGGGCGAGACCGTTGAAGAGGTTCTCAAGGCCGATATGGCGCTGGAAGAGGATGCAATTCCGCTTCTGCGCGATGCGGTGGAATATTGCGAGAGCGTCCGCGACTATGTCAGCCGCGATCTGTTTGCCGGTATCCTCACGAATGAGGAGGAGCACGTCGATTTCCTCGAAACCCAGCTCGACATGATCAAAAATATGGGCCTGCAAAACTACGTGCAGATACAAAGCAAGGCGGCGGGCGAATAAGCGCTCCAGATGCTCTAAAAGATATCGGGAGGGCGGGGCAGCGATGCTCCGCCCTTCTGTTTTCAGGTCACTTTCGCTTTCGCCAGGAAATCCGCGCGGCCAGCAATGTCTCTCGCAAAAAGACGATCAATGCGAGGATCAGCAAAGCAATGGTCGCCACCCACAGGACTGCGATCAGGGTGCCAATCCGCGCGTCGATATAGGTTGACACGAACAACAGCGCGATCACGACGCTGATGACCATAGCAGCGGCGGAGGCAAACATGATCGCGCGCCGGGCATGGTGTCGCCGCGCGCACAGCCAATCGAGATCGCTTCTGTTCCGGTCGCTCTTGTTCGCCTCGTCGGAGCTTGCCTCAAGCCGCTCGATCCGCCCCGCGATCCATGTCAGCCGCGCCATCATTACGTTCATGATGCTGCCGATGCCGACCAGCAGAAACGCTGGAGCGAGGCTCGATTGCAACGCCTGCTGCACGGCGGGCGTGCTGGCGGTGCGTTCGAGCAGGTCGGTTGCGATACCGGCAGAGAGCAGATCGGCGATCACGTCTTGCTGCTGCCCCCGCTGTAATTGCCGCCTCCGCCCTTGTTGGCGTTGTAGGGGTTCTTCGGGCTTTTCAGCGTCACGCGCACCGGCACCGCGTCAAAGCCGAGCTTCGCGCGGATGCCGTTCACCAGATAGCGCTCGTAGCTCTTTGGCAGATCGTCGAGCCGGGTGCCGAACACCACGAAGCGCGGCGGACGGGTGCCGACCTGTGTGATGTAGCGCAGCTTGATTCGCCGACCGCCGGGCGCGGGTGGAGGATTGGCGTCGAGCGCATCGTCGAACCAGCGGTTGAGCGCGGCGGTGGGCACGCGCTTCGACCAGCTTTCGCGTATATCGAATGCCCCCGCCAGCATCGTGTCGAGGCCTTTGCCGGTCTTCGCGCTGACGGCAAACAGAGGTAGCCCGCGCACCTGCGCCAACCCATCATCAAGCGCCCCGCGTATCCCGTTGAACAAATGGCTCGCATCCTCCGCGATGTCCCATTTGTTGATAGCGATCATGAGTGCGCGCCCTTCCTCAAGCACCATGCTGGCGATCTTGAGATCCTGATGCTCAAGGCCTTGTGTCGCATCGAGCAGCAGCACCACGACCTCGGCAAAATCGACCGCGCGGCGGGCATCGGCGACCGAGAGCTTTTCGAGCTTTTCGGTGACATTGCGCTTTTTGCGCATCCCGGCGGTGTCGATCAGGCGGATGTCGCGCGTGTCACCCGATTTCGGGTCGGTCCACTGCCAGTCGATCGCAATCGAATCGCGGGTGATACCCGCTTCCGGCCCGGTCAGCAGACGGTCCTCACCCAGCAGCCGGTTGATGAGCGTCGACTTGCCCGCATTCGGCCGTCCGACAATCGCCAGCTTCAGCGGGCCGAGCGGCGCGTCTTCGTCTTCTTCCGCCTCATCATCGGTGGCCGCTTCCGCTCCCTCGGCATCATCCCCGATAAGCGGCCATAGCGCACCGAATAGGTCCGCAACCCCTTCGCCATGCTCGGCAGACAGCGGCACCGGGTCGCCAAGCCCCAGCGAATAACTTTCAAGCACGCCGCTTTCGCCCGCCGCGCCCTCTGCCTTGTTAGCGACCAGTACGATCGGCACGTCGTGTTCGCGCAGATATCGGGCGATTTCCTCATCGAGCGGTGTCAGCCCTGCGCGCGCGTCGATCACGAACAGCGCGACGTCCGCACCTTCAAGGCTGGCCTCGGTCTGCTTGCGCATCCGGCCCGGCAGGGTCAGCTCGTCTTCATCCTCCCACCCGGCGGTGTCGACGATCTTGAATTGCAGGCCCGCAATCTCGGCATCGCCCATCCGCCGGTCGCGCGTGACGCCGGGCTGATCGTCGACCAGCGCGAGCTTCTTGCCGACCAGCCGGTTGAACAGCGTCGATTTGCCGACATTGGGCCGGCCGATGATGATGACTTCGGGTTTCATGCTTGCACGAGAGGTGGCGCTTCACTCGCCACTTGGCAAGCGAGCGCGCTGACTAACCTTTCTTCGCGACCGGCGGTTCATCGCCGAGATCTTCGAACCACGCCTCAACCGGGCCGGACAGCTTGATCAGCAACGGTTGGCCCTTGCGGTCCACGGTCTTGCCCGCTTGGACGCGGACCCAGCCTTCGGAAATCGAATATTCCTCGATATCGGTGCGGACCCGGTCCTTGAACCGGATGCCAACGCCGCGTTGCAGGGCATCGCTGTCGAAGTGCGGGCTGCGCGGATTGACCGATAGGTGATCGGGCGGGGTGTCGTTTTTCGTATCGTCAGTCATATCCGCGCCTCTAGTCTCGCTTTGCCCGCACGACAACTGTGTTCATAGGCGCGTTACGCTTGCCCTTTTGTGCCGGGCGGGATACAGGCCCGCTCATACGCGCGGGAGCCTATCGGTTTCCCGCGCGGCTTCGTTCGGGCTAGCGGGCGTGGCGGAATTGGTAGACGCGCTGGTTTTAGGTACCAGTATCGAAAGATGTGGGGGTTCGAGTCCCTTCGCCCGCACCAATTCGCCACGGGGCCGGTCCGGGCATTTCGAATTTTGAAGAAGGCTTCAGTTACATCCCCATGCAAACCAAGCAGACCACGAACGAAGGGCTAAAGCGCGCCTTCCTGATCACGATCACCGCCGATGAAATCACGGCCAAGGTCGACGGCGAAATCAAAAAGGTTGCGCCGCAGGTTAAAATGCCGGGCTTCCGTCCGGGCAAGGTTCCGGCGAACCTCGTCAAGAAAATGCATGGCGAGCAGATCCACGCGCAGGTCGTGAACGACGCGATCCGCGATTCGGTCGACCAATTGATCAAGGACGAAGAACTGCGTCCGGCAATGCAGCCGAAGATCGAGCTGAAAGAGGGCTACGAAGAAGGCAAGGACGCCGAAATCGGTGTCGAGCTGGAAGTGCTGCCGGTTATCGAAGCGCCCAGCACCGATGGGCTGAAGCTGGAAAAGCTGGTCGTGCCTGTCAGTGACGAGCAGATCGAAGAGGCGATCGGCGGTATCGCTGGCCAGAACAAGAGCTACAAGGATGCAGCCAAGACCAAGAAGGCAGGCGACGGCGACCAGCTGATCATCGATTTCGTCGGCAAGCTCGACGGGATCGAGTTCGAAGGCGGCAAGGCCGAAGACGCGCCGCTGGTGATCGGTTCAGGTGCGTTCATTCCTGGCTTTGAAGAGCAGCTGACCGGTTCGAAGACGGGTGACGAGAAGACCATCACCGTGACCTTCCCCGAAGATTATCAGGCGGAAAATCTCGCCGGTAAGGAAGCAACCTTCGACATCACTGTGAAGCAGGTGAAGGTCGAGACCGAGACCAAGATCGACGATGAGTTCGCCAAGAACCTTGGCCTCGACAGCCTCGAAAAGCTGCAGGAGATCATGAAGGGTCAGCTCGAACAGCAGACCGCTGGTCTTACCCGCACGCAGATGAAGCGCTCGCTGCTCGATCAACTGGCGGCTGGCCACGATTTCGAAGTGCCTGCGACCATGGTCGAGGCGGAGTTCGAGCAAATCTGGGCGCAGCTTCAGCAGGAAGCGGCCAAGGAAGAGAATCCCGAAGACGCTCTCAAGCAGATCGAAGACGAGAAAGACGACTACAAGGCAATCGCCGAGCGTCGCGTGCGTCTCGGCCTGCTGCTGTCGGAAATCGGCCAGGCCAATGGCGTGGAAGTGACCCAGCAGGAAATGTCGATGCTGGTCCAGCAGGCGGCGCAGCAATATCGCGAGGAAGATCGCGAGCGCTTCATGCAATACATCCAGCAAGAGCCGATGGCCGCAGCCCAGCTGCGCGCGCCGCTTTACGAAGACAAGGTCGTCGACTTCCTGTTTGACAAGGCTGAGGTGACCGAGCGCGAAGTGACCGCAGAAGAGCTGCAGGCCGCGATCGAAGCCGACGAAGACGTCGAGGCGGAGAAGGCCAAGGCCAAACCGGCGGCGAAGAAAAAGGCTCCGGCGAAAAAGCCCGCGGCCAAGAAAGCTCCTGCGAAAAAGGCACCCGCCAAGAAGACCGACGCCGAAGCGGGCGCGAAGCCCGCCGCAAAGAAAGCTCCGGCCAAAAAGCCAGCCGCGAAGAAGGCACCGGCGAAAACCGCAGCGAAACCTGCGGCCAAGCCGGCCGCCAAGAAAGCGCCTGCGAAGAAGGCTCCAGCCAAGAAGCCAGCCGCCAAAAAGGCACCGGCCAAAAAGGCGGACTGATCAGCCGATCCGGCTGGCGCTATTCGGCGCTGGGCGGTTCCCAAGGTTTGAACGAAGGCGTGGGCAGCTCGGCTGTCCGCGCCTTTTCGTATGCGGCGCCCGCTTTCAGCACCGCGTGATCCTCCCACTTTGCCCCGAAGAAACTGATACCCACGGGTAGCCCCTCGATATGCCCCATCGGTACGGTCAGGTGCGGATAACCGGCAATCGCGGCGGGGCTGCCGAACCCGATTGAGCCATTGAAATTGTCGCCGAGCACAAGATCGCTCATCCACGCAGGGCCGCGCGTTGGCGCGACGAGGAATTGCACGTCGTTCTCGGCCAGCAATTTATCGAGAGTTTCGGGACCAGCGATCCGCAGCGCGTTTGCCCGCGCTGTTTCATATGCTTCGCGGTCGGTGTTCGCCTCGGCCGCCTGGAAAATGCCCTGTTCGAACCAGCGCATTTCGGTTTCGGCGTTGGCTTTGTTGAATGCAATCAGATCGGCGAGGCTGCGAGGCGTGTCTGTACCCTCGATCGCGGGAATCGAGCGCAGATACTTGCCCATCTCTTCGCGCAATTCGAACAGCAGGATGGTGAAGCTGTCGCCCCAGATCGCATCGTTCATTTCGAATTCGATATCGACCAGCACAGCACCGGCACGCTCCAGATCCTCCAGCGCGACCCCGAACACCGCTTCGACATCCTCGCGGTCGCCGACCTGATTGCGCATCACTCCGATGCGGACGCCTTCAAGCGAATAATCCGACAATCCGTTGGTGTAGTCCGCCACGCGCGGTACGCCGACGGTCGCCGCATCGGCAGGGTCTTCGCCTGCAATCGCGCTGAGCAACAACGCCGCGTCATGGACGCTCTGTGTCATTGGACCAGCGGTGTCCTGCGTGCTGGAAATCGGCACCACGTGCGTGCGGCTTACCAGGCCCACGCTCGGCTTGAACCCGACGACGCCGTTGATCGCGGCAGGGCAGGTGATCGAACCATTGGTCTCCGTCCCGATCGCGCCCCACGCCATACCGGCCGCGACGGCTGCACCGCTGCCCGATGATGAGCCGCATGAATTGCGGTCGGTCGCGTGCGGGTTGCGCGTCAGCCCGCCCACCGCGCTCCACCCGCTGGTCGAATCGTTCGAGCGGATATTCGCCCATTCGGACAGGTTCGCCTTGCCAAGGACGACGCCGCCCGCTTCGCGCAGATTGGCGATCATCGGCGCATCGCGGCGGGTGAAGTTGTTCTTCAGCGCGAGGCTTCCGGCGGTGGTCGGGAATTCTTCGGTCTCGATATTGTCCTTCACCAGCACGCTGCGGCCTTTGAGGATGCCGACATCGGCCATCTCGCGCGCTTTGAACCCGGCGGTTTGCGAATAGACGATCACGGCGTTGATACCGTCGGGGCCGCCATTGTGCGCCTTTATCGCCTCGACGCGCTCTGCCATGTCAGCCTCGGCATCAAAACTTTCGCCTTCATCAGCGGTCGCATTGCCAGCGGCGAAAGCAAGAACGGTGGCAAGGGTAGTCGGCACCCCGAACGAAGCGATTTTCTTCATATGCATACCCCTTGAATTGCGGTTTTGCGCAGACTGCACAAGCGCTATTTGCGCGCTCAATCCACCGGGTAAAGGTTAAGACCCTTGAATCCCGCGCGGCCCGGTCCGACATAGCGAGACCAGACGCAAAAGGACTCCCCACATGATCGATCTGCTCGGCAATTCCGGCGAAACTTACGGCTCACAAGGTCAGTTCACCACCGACCCGCTCACCGGCGCACTGGTGCCTGTGGTGGTTGAGCAAACCAGCCGGGGCGAGCGCAGCTTCGACATTTTCAGCCGCCTGCTGCGCGAACGCATCGTTTTCGTGACCGGCCAGGTCGAAGACGGCATGGCGTCGCTGATCACCGCGCAGCTGCTGTTCCTCGAAAGCGAAAACCCGTCAAAGCCGATCAGCATGTATATCAACTCGCCCGGGGGCGTGGTGACCGCTGGCATGGCGATCCACGACACGATGCAGTACATCAAGCCGCGCGTTTCAACCGTTTGCATGGGACAGGCCGCATCGATGGGCAGCTTCCTGCTGGCCGCTGGCGAACCCGGCATGCGCGTGGCGCTGCCGAATGCGCGGATCATGGTGCACCAGCCTTCGGGCGGTGCACGCGGTATGGCCTCCGACATCGAAATCCAGGCGCGTGAAATCTTGCGTATCAAATCGCGGATGAACGACCTCTATGTGAAGTTCACGGGCAAGTCGCTCAAGGAAATCGAAGAAGCGATGGACCGCGACACCTTCCTTGAAGCCGAGGAAGCGCGCGATTTCGGCCTGGTCGACAAGGTCTTCGAAACGCGTCCGGAGAACGAAGAATCGGATGAAAAAGATGGGTCCGGCGGGGCTCCTGAATAAGCGATCGAAAGGTTTGCGCCGGAACCGCACCATTGCGGGACCGCCCAAATGATTATCGCGCTTAACTCCGTATACACCCGTGATGTGGTTGCATCTCTGGACCTAAAAACAAGCGGCATGTGTTGATTCATCTGCCGCGCAAGATAGAGTCGCCGAATCCCACAGGCTTGTCTGTGACCGTCGCTGTGTGGATTCGAGGATAGTAGGAATGACCAAAGTGAGCGGATCTGACAGCAAGAGCACACTGTATTGCAGCTTCTGCGGCAAATCGCAGCACGAAGTGCGCAAGCTTATCGCCGGACCAACCGTGTTCATTTGCGATGAATGTGTCGAGCTGTGCAACGACATCATTCGCGAAGAGACCAAG
>JBCCBW010000006.1:0-149667 GCA_039033835.1 Pseudomonadota bacterium | reverse complement strand
GGCGTGTTCGCCTGCGCGGGTGACGAGCGCGCGTTGCAGGCCTGCCAACCCCGCATCCATCTGCTCGAATGCCTCGCGCACCCACAGCTTGAAATCGGTCGCGACCTGATCGTTGCGGCTGCGCGCGGTGTGGAGGCGACCCGCCGCAGGACCGATCAGTTCGGCCAGCCTGCTCTCGGTCGTCATATGGATGTCTTCAAGATCCCAATCCTCGGGCACGCCGTTGGCTTCGTATTCGGCGGCAATGTTGGCGAGGCCTTCTGCGATGGCGCGCGCGTCGTCCTCGCTGACGATCCCCTGCGCGCCGAGCATGGCAACATGCGCCTGGCTCGCGGCGATATCCTGCCGCCACAGCGCCTTGTCGAAGGGGATAGAGGCGTTGATTTCGCGCATAATCGCGCTAGGCCCGTCAGCGAACCTGCCGCCCCACATGGCGTTGGAGCCATCTCCGGAGTTGTCTATGTCCCGCTCACTGCTCATCTGTCTTGCACCGGTCCTTCTCTTGGCGGGCTGCGATACGGCGACCGAAGAGACTACGCAACGCACAAGCGAAGGCGTGTCTGCAAATGATGATGCAGGGCCGCCGCCGCTGCCGGGCCAGATCGTGCGCTTCAAGGCCGGGACCGAGATGCCCGAGCTGACCTTCGAAGACCCGCAGGGGCAGACGCTTTCGCTGGCCGACTTGAAGGGCAAGCCGGTGCTGATGAACCTGTGGGCGACGTGGTGTGCGCCGTGTGTGGTCGAAATGCCGCTGCTCGATGAGCTGGCAGATACGTTGGGCGACGAGGTTAAAGTGCTCACGATCAGTCAGGACGTGCGCGGTGCCGAAGTGGTCGAACCGTTCTTTGCCGAGCGCGATTTTCAGAACCTGGAGCCGTGGCTCGACCCCAACGCCGAACTCGCATCGCAGTTCAGCGAAGGCGGGTTGATGCCGACGACGATCCTGTTCGATGCCGAAGGCCGCGAGCTGTTTCGCGTTGCGGGCGATTATGAATGGAACAGCGAAGGCGCGGTCGCGGCCATCTCAGAGGCTATCGCTGAGTAATCCGGCAGCGCCAGGCCAAGCGGTGCTAGCGGAAATCCGAACAGACCCGACATAAGCTGCGCCTGTATCTTCGATGCAGGCCAGATGCGGGACATGGGCGCGAGCAAATTGTCGCGGATCGCCGGATGCCAGGATGTGTCCGATTGGTAGAGCGGGGTGAACAAAGCTGTCACCCACTGATACAGCCATACATGATCGCGTCGCCACGAAAGCGCCAGCCGCAGCTTCTCATCCAGCGTCCGCCCTTCGGCAAGTCCTCGCGCAAGGCCCCATGCATCGAGCAGCGCCATATTCGCGCCCTGACCCAGCTGCGGGCTGGCCGAGTGCCAGGCATCGCCGATAGAGATCAGACGATCGGCCACCGGGCGCTTATGCGTGCGATGCGAATAGCGCGCGAAGGTCAGCTGATCGCGCGATGTGATCCGGTCGAGCAAAACTTGTGTTTCCGGCCAGAGCGCACGGACGTCGCCCTTCCAAGTATCGAGCGGAGTTTCCAGCCACGCCGCATAATCATCGCGCTTGAGCGACCAGAAGAATGCGACTTCGGGAGAGGTCTCTCCCGCACGCGTCCCGATCGGCAGCACCCCAACCATTTGCGCGGCGCGGCGGTATCTCTGTTCCAGCAAATTGCCTGCAAACGGATCGCCGGGTTCACTCGGCAGGCTCGCCCACAACGCACCGAAATCCAGCAGGCTTTCGGGCGAAGGGTCGAACACGCTCTGTCGCCCGCTTGCATCGACCACCAGATCGAATTGGGGCGAGGTCGAACCATCGGTGAATGTAAGGCTGCGCCCGCCGGGATAGAGAACGCTTCCGCTCACCTGTCGGCCTGTTTCGATGCAAATGGGTCTGGCCCGAACTGCTTCATAAAGCACGTGGAACAGGCTCGCGCGGTGAATGCCTACGCCGAACGCGTCTTTCAGTCCAAGCTTCGAATAAGGCGCATCGAGCACAGTCCTGCCATGCTCCTCAAGACCCTTGAGCGCGTCCACCCGCGCCCCGTGGCGAGCAACTTTCCCGGCGAGCCCGATTTGCTGGAGCACCGCCATTCCGCTTGGCTGGACCATCAACCCCGATCCGACTGGACCCGGTTCGATAAACTGATCGAAAATGGTGACCGTATGGCCCTGTTCTTCCAGCAGCAATGCCGCGCACAGCCCGGCAGGTCCGCAGCCCGCAATGGCAATATCGATTCGCCCCATGGGCAAAGGCTCTGACGCATTGGCCGATGGTGGCCAAGTACGTTTGGTGCGCGATCTGTTTAGAAAAATGTGCCATGGTGGGCGATGACAGGCTCGAACTGCCGACCCTCTCGGTGTAAACGAGATGCTCTACCAACTGAGCTAATCGCCCCACGGTCATCAGCGCTGTCTCGCGCTGCGGTGAGGGCTATCTAGCGGCTAAAAGTTCAAAATCAATTGCCGACTTCCTCGCTTGGAACCTATGACCGTGGCAATTGTGGGAGGTGTCCTGAATGTCCGGCAAAATCATACGTATTTTCAGGGTTGTAGTTCGAACAGAGCTCCATCAGGAATTCGAGGCGAAGTTTTCTTCGATATCCAAACCGGTCGTCGATGCAGCCGAGGGCTCGATTGACTGCAGCTTGGGCCGACCGACCGAATGGGCACCGGACGAATATGTGATGGTCTCCCGTTGGGAAGGCATCGGCAGCTTGAAGAAGTTCGCAGGAGACCGATGGAACGAGGCATTTATTCCGCCCGGAATGGAGCCGTATATCGAGTCCTGCACATTGCATCATTATGAGCAATTCGATGGTCCGATCGCGAGCAATTGAACGATGGCCAGCATTCCAAATCTCACAGTTCTCGCCACCGGCGGCACGATCGCCGGGAAGGCGGGAGAGGCGACGCGCCACGATTATCGGCCAGGTCAGATCGGGATCGAGGAGTTTCTCGGGCTGGTCGATGAGCTGGAGATCGAGGCCAATCTCACCGGCACGCAGATCGCCAATATCGGCTCTGAAGACATGGGCCCGGCGATCTGGGAGCAGCTTCACGGCGCGATTTCAGATGCGATTGCCGATCCGGGTTGCGACGGAATTGTCATCACTCATGGCACCGACACAGTCGAGGAAACCGCATTTTTGCTCGACCTGACACTGCCCACGTCGAAACCCGTGGTGCTGGTCGGCGCGATGCGGCCAGCGGATGCGGTCGGCTATGACGGCTTGCGCAATTTCGCCAATGCCATGCGAGTGGCGAGCGATCCGGACGCTGCCGGGCGCGGCGTTCTGGTGGTGATGGGCGACCGCGTGTTTGCCGCGCGCGACATTCGCAAGGCCCGCACGCGCGGTTCGGACGCATTCGAGGGTTTCCCGCGCGCTTCTGTCGGTCTGGTGACGCCCAGCGCGCTCGAATGGTTCGGCGCGCCATGGCGGGTGGGCGAGGGTGCCCGCTTTGCATTCAGCACCGATCTGCCCGACGTGCTGATCCTGTTCATTCATGCCGGGATGACGCCCGATTATGTCGAACGGCTGATAACGGATGCGACGCGGGGTGTGGTCGTTGCCGGAGTGGGCGAGGGCAACATGCCTGATCCGGTGCGACAGGAATTGGTCGAACTCGCGGCGAAGGGAATACCGATAGTCCGCGCGAGCCGCGTCGACGAAGGGCTGGTCGACCGTGAGCCGGAAGACGACGAGAACAGGTTTGTAGCCGCGCGGGCACTCGGCCCTGCGAAGGCGCGGATATTGCTGCAAATGCTGATCGCGGCGGGGGTGACAGACACCGCCGCGATACAGCGTGAGTATGACGGGCGTTAAGGATTACCAACGGCTGCGCAGCAGCCGCAAGGGCGACCGCCCGCCCGCAGCGACGCGATCTCCGATCGCATGAGCGAGGATACCGCACGCCGGATGGCGTGCGAAAACCAAAGACTCCTACCCCTGCGGCGTCACCAGATACTTCTCGCCGGTCTTCATCTGCCGGTAATCGGTGATCGCTTCCTTGGTCAGCATCTCTTCCAGATTGACCTTCGCCTTGTAGTGGCTGGCGAATGTGGTGGTGAGGTTCTGCTGCACGCGGGTGCGCATTTTGACCACGGTTTCTATGCCGGCCTTTGCGAGGAATGGTGTCAGCAGCCAGCCCGAAACCGTCCATTGCAGACCATAGGATGGCGTCAGAATGGTGGGGTTTTGCAGGTCGAGCCGACCATACTGATACATTTTCTTGTCCTGGTTGGAGCCGTAGCGCGAATACTCGTCCATCTGGGAAACAGCGACCTGCTCCATCGCTTTCAGAACGGTGTCGGTGTTCTGCCCGCCGCCAATCGGATCGAAGCCAAGGAACGCGCCAGTCTCGCTGATCGCTGCGCGCAGCTGTTTCATGTAATCGTCGTCCGACGAGTTCACGACATACTTCGCGCCAAGCCCCTTGAGCAGGTCTACATGCTCTTGCCTGCGCACGATGTTGACCAGCTTCATGCCGTCTTCGAGGCAGATCTTGTTGAGCATCTGGCCAAGGTTCGAAGCCGCCGCGAGGTGAATGATCGCGTCGTGGCCTTCCATCTTGGCGGTTTCGACGAAGCCGAGCGCGGTCATGGGGTTCACGAAGCTGGACGCGCCCACTTCACTGGAGTGCTCGCCCAGAGGCAGGCACATCATTGCATCGGCGATGGCATATTGGCTGAACGCGTTGCCGGGGACGCAGGCGACGCGCTGACCCATCAGCGCCTTGGCCATGTCGCTGTCACCGGTTGCGATGACCGTGCCTGCGCCTTCGTTACCGGCGGGAAGGCGCTGACCGTGGCGAGCGCGCTGGCCGGACAGGAATGGTTCGGGCATCGTCGCGACGACCTTGCCCGGCGAGTATTCGGCGTTGTCGAAATCGGCGGCGCTGGTCAGGATCGCGAGGTCCGACGGATTGATCGGCGCCGCTTCCATCTGCACCAGCACTTGATTGCCGGTCGGTGCGGGGAAGCTCTCCTCGCTGATCTCGAGCGTCAGTTTGCCGTCTGCTGTCAGCGTGGTGAAAAGCTGTTTGCCGGTCGTTGTCATTATTCGGTCTCCTGTGGAATTTCGTTGGTCTTGTTCTCGCGGGGTAACAGCTCGACGCCTAGGACCATTAATGCCCAGATGGCGAGTGTCGGCTGAAGCTTCGGAACCTCGGTAATGTCAAACAGATCGACCGCAACGTAGGGCAGACCCGCGATGCTCACGGCAGCGATTGTGGCGTTGAAGAGCTTGTACTCGCTTGACCCGAGATAGAGGATCATCACCACGATCGCGGCGCTCAAGAACAGCAGCCC
Organism: Pseudomonadota bacterium; assembly: GCA_039033835.1. GTDB lineage: Bacteria > Pseudomonadota > Alphaproteobacteria > Sphingomonadales > Sphingomonadaceae > Erythrobacter. The sequence goes on along the minus strand of JBCCBW010000006.1, from coordinate 144,356 downwards.
GACAAAATCTCTGACCGCCACATTTTCCGCGCCGACGAGGACAAAGCCCAGGACCGCGCCAAATACGATGTTCATGCCCTCGATATTCGCGCGATACTCGCGTTCCGTGATGCGAAAACCGGGCGGAATTTTGTACCAGTTCGCCATGCCTACTCCTCCCTCTGCGGATAGATTGCCTCGACGAAGTAGAGGCCGTGGGGCGGGGCGTTAAGCCCCAATTGCTGCCGGTCGCGCGCGGCGAGTGCCTTTGCGACCCGATCCACCTCCCACGTTCCCGCGCCGACAAATTTGAGGCAGCCGACCATTGAGCGCACCTGATGGTGGAGGAAGCTGCGCGCGGCGGCGTGAATGTGGATCTCCGGTCCGAACGGGCCTTGTGCCTCGACCACATCTAGCTGATCGAGCGTTTTTACCGGGTCTTTCGCCTGACATTTGACCGATCGGAAGGTCGTGAAATCGTGCCGACCGATCAGCAATTGCGCGGCGCGCTGCATGGCCTCGACATCGAGTGTCGGCGCGACCTGCCACACTTGGTTCTTCGCCAGCGCGAGCGGGGCGCGGCGATTGGCGATGCGGTAAATGTAGCGCCGCCCGATACAGGAAAAGCGCGCGTGCCAATCATCGGGCACGATCTCGCAATGCGTGATCGCAATCGGGTTGGGGCGAAGCTGCGCATTCAGCGCTTCGGATAGTCGGAACGGTGAGAGGTCTTTCTCGATATCGACATGACTGCGCATCGCCAGTGCATGCACGCCCGCATCCGTGCGGCCTGCGCTGTTGAGCGCAACATCCTCACCCGTAATGCGGTGCAGGGCCTCTTCGACAGCCTGCTGGACGCTGGGCCCGTGCTTTTGCCGCTGAAGGCCCTGATAAGGCGTGCCGTCAAATTCGAGAGTGAGCGCGAACCGGGTCAAGCCAGATTGGTCCCCGCATCGATTGCCCGCCCGCGCAGAAAGTCTTCGCGCGACATCGCTGGCTTGCCCGCGCGCTGGAGGCGGAGCGGACGAATCGCTCCCGTCCCGCAGGCGATGGCGAAATCATCGTCGATTACAGCACCCGCCTGCGCGCTCCCGTGAAGGCGGGAGCCTTCCGCAGCTTGCGAGCGGTCCCCGCCTTCGCGGGGACTCGCCAAGGTTTCTGCACGCAGCAGCTTCACCCGCTCACCCTCAAGCTCGAACCAGGCACCAGGAAACGGAGCCAAACCCTGCACATGCCGCACCAGTTCAGTCCCAGGGCGCGCCCAGTCGATCCGCGCCTCTGCCTTGTCGATTTTCGGCGCATAGGTCGATGCTGCGTCGTCTTGCGGCTGCGGCGAATAACCGTCGAGGTTCGCCAGCACCTCCACCATCGCGCTCGCACCTAATTCGGCCAGCTCTTCGGTCAACTCGCCCGTGGTCTTCGCCCCGATCGGCGTGCGCACGATGTGCAGCATCGGACCCGTATCCAGCCCCGCCTCCATCTGCATGATCGTGATGCCCGTCACCTCATCACCCGCCATCACCGCGCGATGAATCGGCGCGGCACCGCGCCAGCGCGGCAGGATCGAGGCGTGGATGTTGAGGCAGCAATGTGTCGGCGCATCCAGCACAGCCTGCGGCAGGATCAAGCCATAGGCTGCCACGACTGCGACATCCGCATCAAGTGCCGCAAACTCAGCCTGAGCCTCCTCGCCTCGCAACGATTTGGGCGAGCGGACCTCCAAGCCAAGCTCCTCCGCTTTCGCCTGAACCGGCGACGGACGCAGCTTCTTGCCTCGTCCTGCAGGGCGCGGCGGCTGGGTGTAAACGCACGCAATATCATGCCCCGCCGCATGCAACGCAGCCAGCGCAGGCACCGCAAAATCGGGCGTTCCCATAAAGATGATGCGCATAAGGGGCTTGCTCAAGCTTTGTGAACCGAGCGCCAGCCCCTATCTCTCTCCCCATGGCATCGCAAGAGATCGAACAGCTATCCAGCGCTTTGGCGCGGCTTCCGGGGCTTGGCCCGCGTTCGGCGCGGCGCGCGGTGCTGTGGCTGGTGAAGAACCGCGAACAGGCTCTGCCCGCTTTGCTCGAGGCGCTGGATGCCGTGTCCGAAACGCTGATCGAGTGCCAGACCTGCGGCAATGTCGACACCAGCGATCCATGCGGCATCTGCGTCGATCCGCGCCGCGATGCGAAGGCCCTTTGCGTGGTCGAGGATGTCGCCGATGTCTGGGCGCTGGACCGGGCTCGGCTGTTTCAGGGGCGCTATCATGTTCTCGGAGGCAAGCTGTCGGCGCTCGACGGGATCGGCCCGGATGATCTCAACATCGCCGCTTTGCTGTCGCGAGTAGAAGATGGGACGGTCGACGAGGTCGTGCTGGCCATGAACGCCACGCTCGACGGGCAAACGACCGCGCACTATCTCGCCGAGCGGCTGGAACAGCACAGCGTTCGCATCACCCAACTCGCGCACGGCCTGCCTGTTGGCGGGGAGCTGGACTATCTCGACGAGGGAACACTGGCGCAGGCGCTTAGAGCAAGAAGACCGGTGGAGTAATCTTGATCGGTGCGCCTCCAGCCCCTAAATCGCCACTATGGCTATTCGCGAAATCCTTGAAGTCCCCGATCCCCGACTGAAGATCGTCTCTGAACCCGTGACTGAATTCGACGCGGAGCTGAAAACGCTCGCCGAGGACATGTTCGAAACGATGTATGATGCGCCCGGCATCGGCCTGGCAGCCATCCAGGTCGGCGTGCCCAAGCGTCTGCTGGTGATCGACCTGCAAGCGCCCGACGAAGACGCCGAGCCAGTGAAGGGCGAGGACGGCGTGGAGCGTCAGCCGATCATCAACGATCCGCGCGTATTCGTGAACCCGCAGATCGTCGATCCGGCGGAGGAATTATCGACCTATCAGGAAGGCTGCCTCTCGGTGCCGGAGATCTACGCCGATGTCGATCGCCCCGCGACCTGCACGGTGCGTTACAAGGATCTCGACGGGCAGGACCACGAGGAAAACCTCGAAGGGCTGCTCGCGACCTGCCTGCAGCACGAGATGGATCACCTGAACGGCATCCTGTTCATCGATCACCTCTCACGCCTGAAGCGCAACATGGCGCTGAAGAAGCTGAAGAAACTGCGTCAGGCTGCGTAGTTCGTTTCCGCACGCCGTCCGGCGTGCGATTTCCTCGCTCACGCGACCTGAAGGTCGCATCGCTGCGGGCGGGCAGTCGCCCTTGCGGCTGCAATGCAGCCGTTGTCGTGACCTTTCGTCATCCCGGACTTGATCCGGGATCCAGCTTCTTTCCGGGGATATCCTACAAAGCTCTAGTGTTCTTATTTTGTTCCATGTATAATGCTGGGCATGGATAACCCGATTCTCTTAATCGTCGCGCTTATCGCTGGCCTCGCTCTGGGCGGCGGTGCGGCGTGGTTCTTTGCTTCGCGCCCGGTGGCCGATTTGAAAGAACGGCTCGGCGCGAATGAGGCCAAGGCTGCGCAGACTGAGGCTGATTTATCACAGGCGCGGGTTGAGCTTTCGGCTGCGAATGAGCGGGCAGCGCGAGCTGACCTGCTGTCGCGTGAGCTCGATGATACGCGCACAAAACGCGCCGCGCTGGCCGAACGACTGGCTTCGATGGAGAGCAGCGCACTAGAGCGGGAAAAGGCATTCGAAGAACAGAAGCGCGTGTTGGCCGAAGCGCGCGAGGCTTTGCTAAGCCAGTTCAAGGCGACCGGGGCCGAAGTGCTTAAACAGAATCAGGACGAGTTTCTCAAACGTGCCGAGGAACGGTTCAAGCAATCCGAGGAAACTGGTGAGGCCAAGATCAAGGCGCTGCTGAACCCGGTGGGTGAGCGACTGGCCAGATATGAACAGCAGGTCGAAACGCTGGAAAAGCAGCGGGTCGATGCATTCGGGCAGCTGAACGGTCTGATTCAGTCGATGCGCGAAGGGCAGGAAGAGGTCCGGCGCGAAGCCCAGCGGCTCGGCAATTCACTGACCAACGCGCCCAAGGCGCGAGGGCGCTGGGGCGAGCGGGCGTTGCAGAATGTGCTCGAGCAATGCGGGTTGGCGGAACATACCGATTTCCATCTCGAACAGTCGATGGAGACCGATGCTGGGCGCCAGCGTCCCGACGCGATCGTCAATGTGCCGGGGCAAAAGAAGCTGGTGATCGATGCCAAGGTCTCGCTCAACGCCTATCAGGCGGCGTTTGAGGCGGATAATGACGATGAACGCGCGCGCCATCTCGATCTGCACACCAAGTCGATGCGCAATCACGTCCAGACGCTGGGTTCAAAGAGCTACCAGAGCCAGTTTGACGATGCGCCCGATTATGTAGTGATGTTCGTGCCCGGAGAGCATTTCGTTGCCGCAGCGCTCGAACACGATCCGGAGCTCTGGGATTTTGCATTCCGCAACAAGGTGCTGCTCGCCACACCGACCAATCTGGTCGCCATTGCGCGAACGGTGGCGCAGGTCTGGCGACAGGACAAGATGGCCGCCGAAGCGCAGGAAATCGGCAGGATGGGGGCCGAGCTTTATGACCGGTTGCGCGTCGCCGCCGACCATATGAAACGGGTGGGCGGCGGGCTCGAAACCGCGGTTGCGAACTACAACAAATTCGTCGGCAGCTTCGAACGCAACGTGCTGGCTTCAGGCCGCCGCATGGCGGAAAAAGGCATCGAGGTCGCGAAGGAAATCGACGAAGTCCCGCTGGTCGAAGGCGCACCGCGCTACAGCGCAAAAGATGCAGATGACGTGGACGCGCTGGAAGATCAACGCGATGCGGCGGAGTAGGCTTTATCGCGATGTCGCCGCTGCTTCGTGCTGGCCGCGCCGATCGACATCACTCCAGCGTGAAGCCGATCCTGAGGGTTACCTGGAAGTGAGCCACTTCCCCGTTCTCGATATGCCCGCGCGTGTCGACGATTTCGAACCAGTTCATGTTCCGTACGGTTTTGTGCGCCTTGGCGATCGCGCCGCGGGTGGCGTCCTCTATCGACTCGGTCGAGCTTCCGACGATTTCGAGAATTTTGTAGACGTGATCGGACATCTTTGATCTCTCCCAGCATGGTGCCTGGACATTGGCCGAAGCACTCAAGTGAACAATCGCCGACATTCCATAGCGTTCCGGATCACTTCTAGGGGCCAAGTTTGCCGACGCGTTACTCGCTCTGAATTCGACCCGAGTAGCCGCAACCCAAAAGGGTCTCTCCGGCAAAATCCACTCGGGCGGCGAACCGTCGCGGCGAGCCGGTCTGGTCGGGTTCACACCGGTTTGAGCCGAAATCCACACGCACGATTATTTCGCTCGTCACATATTTATATCCTGCGAAGCTCTCGCTTTGTTTCGGCGTGGCAGTGGTCAATTCAGCTTCAGCTGCAGGGTAAGTAAAACGTATGAGCTGGTCATCGAGGGTTAGATGCCACGGCATATCCGTCCCCGATATCAGGAGTGGTCGATCCACACTGGGTGTGAGGGGGGCGTAGTCGGGTCTCGGGTAGACGCAACCACCTACCGCAAATGCGGCCAACATCATGGTCACGAATGCCCGAATAGTACTCATCTTTCCTCGTTAAGAGGGTCGGTCTGTCACTCTGCTGAACTCGCTCGACAAGCGCGATAGCGCGTCACTAAACAGTTTTCCTACTCAGTTCAGGATTGGCAGACGAATGACGGCTCTTTCGCATCGTCGGACATCATAGAAGTATCAATGAGCAGGTGAGGGCTCAAATTTGCCCGCCTATGTGTCAACTTCGCTTTTTCGAAATAGGCTCTTCTAAAATCAGGAGAAACTGAAAAAGTCCCTGCATGACACACTGTCAATTGTGTCAACTTCGCCCGAGCAGGCTCAATCCAGCCCTGCCAGCACTTCGTAGGCCAGCACGGCACCGGCAACTGCCGCATTCAAACTGTCGGCGCGCCCCCTCATCGGCATCGTCACCCGCAGGTCGCATTCGGCCTCGTAGGCTTCGGGCAAACCTTGCGATTCGTTGCCGACCAGAATGAAGCACGGCGCAGCGTAAGGCGCGCCGCGATAGGGCACCGCGTCGCGCAGACTCGCCGCGACGAGTTGCCCCGATCCGCCCCGAAGCCAAGCGACAAACTCTTCCCACCGGGCCTGTGTGATGCCTTGGGTGAACACCGCTCCCATGCTCGCCCGCACTGCTTCTGCACTGAACGGATCGGCGCAGTCGTCGATCAGGATCAGCCCGCCCGCTCCGACCGCATCGCCCGTGCGCAGCATCGTCCCGAGATTGCCGGGATCGCGCAAAGCCTGCGCGACCAACCAGATCGGTGCGGCGTCTCGGTTGAGCCCATCAAGCGTCGTGTCCCATTCATCGAATACGCCGACAACGCTTTGCGGGTTCGATTTGCCAGTGATCTTTGACAGGATGTCGGGCGTGGTCTCGATAACTTCGCCGCCAGCCGCGCTCACTTCCGCTTCGAGCCGGACGAGCAATTCGTGCGGCTCTCGGCTGTCGGCCATCACCAATTGGCGCGGCAATCTTCCACCTTCACGAGCGTCTTCGAGCAGGCGCAAACCTTCGACGAGAAACTGCCCGGCCCGCTTGCGATGCTTCTTGTCACGCAGCGACCGCAGATATTTGACGGTCGGATTGGAAAAGCCGGAAATGTGTTTGCGCATGATCAGCGCTTTAGAGCGGGCGTCACTCTTCGCCAAACCCGTCTTCGATCATCGCACCGAGTTGCGTGAAAGCATCCTCGGCGTTTTCGCCACCGACGATCAACTCGATCGTGTCGCCCTTGGCCGCGCCCAGCATCATCAGCCCAAGGATCGATCCGCCAGCAGCCTCGTTCCCGTCCTTCGCCACGCGGACCTTTGTTTCATCGGATAGCGCCGCAACCGCGCCAACAAACTTTGCACTGGCCCGCGCATGCAGGCCGCGCTGATTGACGATCGTGATCTGTCGACGAAGTTCGCTCACGGAATTGCTCTAGCGTGTCGCATCAGCCCTTGGCCCCGGCGGCCTTTGGCTTTGGCTCATCATCGCGCCCGAGCAATTCGCTGGCAACTGTAATGTAGTTTCGCCCGGCTGTCTGCGCCGCCTCGACCGCTTCGGTCACGGTCATGGATTTGCGCGCGCCCGCCAGCCGGATCAGCATAGGCAGGTTGATCCCCGCAATAACTTCGACCTGGCCTGCCTGAAGCAGGGAGATCGCAAGGTTGGAAGGAGTGCCGCCGAACAGGTCGGTGAGGATAATAACGCCGCTTCCCGCCTCGACCTTTTTGATCGAGTCGGCAATTTCTGCACGGCGTTGCTCCATATCGTCATGCGGGCCGATGCAGACGGTTGCGACGCCCTGTTGCTGGCCGACGACGTGTTCCATCGCCTGCACGAATTGGTCCGCCAAGCGGCCATGTGTCACCAGGATCAAGCCAATCATGTGTGAGTTCTGGTCCGTTAGCTATTCGTTCTTCGCGACACCAAATGCGAGGCGATCTTGGATCCGTTGGCGGTGTCAGCGCCGTTCGCGTTCGATTTCATCGGCTGCGCGCGAACCCAGATTGCGATGGCGGACAGTGGGCGAAAATCCGGCCTCACGCAAGCCTTGGGCCATATGTTCGGCGGTAAAGACCGAACGGTGTCTCCCTCCGGTACACCCGAATGCGACGTGGACATACGCTTTGCCTTGCGTCTGATACAGCGGAATGAGGGTGAGCAACAGGTCGCGGATGCGCTCAAAACTGGCGGCAAAGGCCGGGTCTTGCTGGATATGGCGCGCGACCGGATCATCCTGGCCGGTTAGCTCGCGTAAGCCCTCGACCCAATGCGGATTGTCCAGAAACCGCATGTCGAAAACGAGATCGGCGAGCGGGGGCATGCCGCGCGCGAAGCCGAAGCTCGATACGGTGAGCGTCATCGGCTGGCGATCGGTATCCGCGAACAGATCCCGCACATGGCCTTGCAATTCGTTGGATGTGAGCGCGCTGGTATCGATCACGATATCGGCCCAGCGCCGCAGCGGCTCAAGCAATTCGCGCTCCGCAGCGATGCCCTCGCGCAACGGTCGGTCCTGTGCCATGGGGTGCCGGCGGCGGGTTTCGTTGTACCGCCGCTCCAGCTCACCTCCAGCGCAATCGATGAACATGAAACTGATTGAAAGGTCGTCGCGGCCCGCCAGGTCTTTGACCAGTTCGATGATCGTAGCGGGTACAAACCCGCGGGTGCGCGAATCAAAGCCGATGGCGAGCGGTGTCTGCTGGCGGTCGGGCTTGGTCACCAGCCGCTTGAGCAGTCGAACCGGAAAATTGTCGATGGTCTCCCAGCCAAGGTCTTCGAGTACGTCGAGCGCAGTCGATTTGCCTGCGCCGGATAGGCCGGTCACCAACAAAAGGCGCGGTCGTTCGGAATGATCATCGGCTGGATCGGTCGAAGTCTGTTCGTCCATTTGCGCGTTGTTGCGCCAGTTCGCCGTGAAGGAAAGTACAAACTGTCGTATTGCGCACCGAAGCGATGTAAATCAGTCGAAGGATAGGCCGTGCTGGCGCAGCGCCCATTCGGCTCGCGGCGTCGGCGCAATCGAGCCTGGAGCGAAGGCCAGCTGCGGTATTTCCAGACCAAGAATGCGCCGGGGCGATGCGGTTTCAGGCAGTCGCTCAGCTTCTTCGCTCAGTGTCAGGATCAGCGCGATCGGAGTGGGTGGGGCTATCTCGAATTCGACCAGCCCGACATTGCGGATCTCGACCAGCCCGGCGATATTCGGGGGCGGGCAGGCGAGCACGCGATTTCCATCACGTCGCACTTCAATGCCGTCGTCACCGATCAATGTCGCCCCTCGATCAATCAGCGCGAGCGCAAGGCTGGATTTGCCGCTGCCGGGCTCACCTTCAATCATCAGCGCACGTCCATCGATCGCCACCGCGCTGGTCTGTAACAATGTCGGTGATGGCGTCTCGCTCACGCTGCGGGAAGCCTCAATCGCAGGCAGGCACCTGGCCGCCCGTCGGGGCGCTCGCCAGCGGTCAGCGAGCCATCATGAGCCTCAGCTATTGCTCGTGCGATTGCGAGGCCAAGCCCGGAGTGGTTGCCGAAATCCTCCTGCTCAGGGCGGATCGAGTGAAAGCGATCGAAGACCTTCTCGCGGGCATCCGCGGGAATACCGGGACCGGAATCGCACACCATCAAAGTGACGCACTCACCATCATTGTCGATGATTACCTCGATCGGCGCCTCGGAGGGGGAGAACGACACCGCGTTGTCGAGCAGGTTTTCGACCACGCGCTCCAACCGCGCGCCGACACCTGATACATTGGCGGCGAAGCCACGCGTTTGGAGCTCGATCCGGTGATCCTGGTTCTCCGCTCGATTCTCACGACTGCCGATGATGGCGCGTACAAGATCTGCAAGTTCGATCCGCTCGAAGATCGCGCGCGACATTTCCGCATCGATCCGACTGGCATCGGAGATTTCGCTGACCAGCCGGTCGATGCGCCGCACATCGTGGGTGATGATCTGTTCGAGCTCGCGCCGGGTATCTGCCTCTTGCACCTTGGGCAGCGATTCGACCGCGCTGCGTAGCGACGCAAGCGGGTTCTTGATCTCGTGCGCAACATCGGCTGCAAAGCTGTCGACCGCGTCGATCCGTTGACGCAGCGCGCCCGTCATGTCCGAAACCGCACGGGCTAGCAGACCGATCTCGTCGCCGCGATCGGGCAGGCGAGGGACTTCGACCTCGCGTTCACGGCCCTGGCGCACTTTCACGGCCGCACGCGCCAGCTGCCTCAAGGGTGTGACGATGGTGCGGGCCAGAAACAGCGAGAGCATCGCCGATGCGAACAGCACCAGTAGCACACCCAGGCCGAGCGTCGTCCGCGCTGCCCGCACGCTTTCAGTAATGTCGACTGCATTGCGAACGGTCAGCAGCGTCGCGCCGTTCAATCCCACAGGCGCGGCAGCGATGATGACCGGTGTGCCGTCCTGCCAATCATACAGGCTGATCTGGCTTTGTGGTTGCTCGCGCGCCCGCACAAGCTCGGGCCATGCGTCGGCCTGCAGCGCCTCCGGCTCGACATAATCGGGCACCGCCTGCGCGCTGACGATGGTGTCCACCGTGCGATCGAGCCAGCGGGCGAATTGCTGATCCCATGTATCATCGCTGATATCGTCGAATTCGAAGGCGGGTTCATCGAGCGCGAAGCTGTCGGCCCACAACAGGCCTTCGGCATCGAACATTCGCAGCCGCATGCCTTGTTCCTTGCCGATCTGGACCAGCAAGGCCTCCTGCCGTTCACGGGTCGCTCCGGCCAGCGCCTCCGCCGTGATCTGGGCTTCGATCCGGGCAAGCTTGAAGCGTTCGTTGATCAGCTGGGTGCGGTAACTGTCGAGGTAGAATAGCCCGCCGCCCAAAAGGGCAAGCGGGAGGATGTTGACGATCAATATCCGCGCGGTGAGCGAAAAGCGGCCCACCGGGCTCAATTTCTCGCCCAGGCGTCCGACCGCCGGAGTATCGCTACCCTCGTCAGGCAATGCGCCTGTCAAAGATTGCATTTCAGACATCGTTGAAACTGTAACCAGCCCCGTACAGCGTATCGATTGCCCCGAATTCCGGGTCGACCACACGGAACTTGCGCCGCATCCGCTTGATGTGGCTGTCGACGGTGCGGTCATCGACGAACACATCGTCCGGGTAGGCTGCGTCCATCAGCTGGTTGCGGCTCTTGATGACACCGGGACGCGCAGCGAGCGCTTCCAGAATCAGAAATTCGGTGACGGTCAGGCTGACCGGCCGGTCATTCCAGGTCACATGATGGCGCGCAGGGTCCATATACAGCCGCCCGCGATCGATGCTGGGATGGACCGGCTCAGGCTCGCCGATCTCGGTGCCAAGCTCGCGGTCCGGGTCGGCACGGCGCAGGATTGCGCGGATGCGAGCGGTCAGCAGGCGCAGGCTGAACGGTTTGGCGATGTAATCGTCCGCGCCCAGCTCAAGCCCGGCTTCCTCGTCAGCCTCGTCATCCTTGCTAGTAAGGAAGATCACGGGCAGCGGCGCGTGTTCGCGGACCCGGCGCAGCAGCTCCATCCCGTCCATCTTGGGCATCTTGATATCGAACACGGCGAGATCGGGTGGGTTTTCGATCAATGCCTTGAGCGCGGTCTCGCCATCGGAATACAGGCGCGTCACGAAGCCTTCGGCCTGCAACGCGATTGACACGGTGGTAAGGATGTTGCGGTCGTCATCGACCAGCGCGATCACCACTGCGTCATCGCGTTGCGGTGTTTCGCCCGTGTTTTCGACCATCCTGGCTCCTCCCATGCGCGTGATGCGTGGCTGACATGATGCCTAGCGCCATCGCCTCACGGAAACAACGCGGTGATGGCGCGATCGGTGCCTTTCCAACGACTATCAAGATGATTCCGCCGTGCTGCATTTGACCCATCCTGAGCGGCTGGATATGCGGAACGAACATGGGATCGAACGTGGTTTGCAGCGGCAATCGCGGTTCTGTATGCATACCTATGCGTAGCCGGGCGAATCCGCTCGTTCCCTCCATGCTAGAAAGCATCCCTGTTCAGGAGATCACACGTTGACCCCGCTTGCCCATTCGCTCTCTGACAAGGGTATCGAAACCCGTGCCGATATTCACCCCAACCTCGGCACGTCAGCCCTCGTCGAGGCATCGCTAACCGCTGGAGAGGGCGCCTTGTCGAAAGACGGCGCGCTGGTGGTGCAGACAGGCGCCAAGACCGGCCGCAGTGCCAAAGACAAGTTCATCGTGCGCGATGCGACGACCGAAGACACTGTGTGGTGGGGCAAGGTCAACGCGTCGATGACGCCTGAGCATTTCGCCGCGCTGAAAGAGGATTTCCTTGGGGCGGTGGCTGACAAGGAAACGCTGTACGTCGCTGACCTGTTCGGGGGCTCTCAGCCTGAGCATCGCGTGAATGTCCGTGTTATCAACGAATTGGCCTGGCACAACCTGTTTATCCGCACGCTCCTCGTTCGTCCGACTGCGCAGGAGCTTAGCGACTTTGATCCCGAATACACGATAATTGACCTGCCGAGCTTCAAGGCGGATCCGGCGCGTCATGGCACCAATTCCGAAACCGTGATTGCGGTCAATCTTTCGGAAAAGCTGATCCTGATCGGCGGTACGAAATATGCAGGCGAGATGAAGAAAAGCGTCTTCGGCATCCTCAATTATCTGCTGCCGACCAAGGGCGTGATGCCGATGCACTGTTCGGCCAATATCGGTCCGGACAACAAGACGGCGGTGTTCTTTGGCCTTTCCGGAACCGGCAAGACCACGCTGTCTGCCGACGCCTCGCGCACGCTGATCGGCGATGACGAGCACGGCTGGTCTGACACGGCGGTCTTCAATTTCGAGGGCGGCTGCTACGCCAAGATGATTCGCTTATCCGAAGAGGCCGAGCCTGAGATTTACGCCACGACCAAGCGGTTTGGCACCGTGCTCGAAAACGTGGTGATGGACCCGCAAACGCGCGAGCTGGACTTCGACGACAACTCGCTGGCAGAGAACACCCGCGGCGCGTATCCGATCGACTACATTCCCAACACCAGCGCCGACAATCTTGGCCCGGTTCCGGCAAATGTGGTGATGCTGACCGCCGATGCGTTCGGCGTGCTGCCCCCGATCGCGCGGCTGACGCCGGAGCAGGCCATGTACCACTTCCTGTCGGGCTACACCGCGAAGGTTGCGGGCACAGAGATCGGCGTGACGGAGCCGGAGGCGACGTTTAGCACCTGTTTCGGCGCACCCTTCATGCCGCGCCATCCGAGCGTGTACGGCAATCTTCTGAAAGAACGGATCGCGAAGGGTTCCGTCCAGTGCTGGTTGCTCAACACCGGCTGGACCGGCGGCAAGTACGGCGTCGGCAATCGCATGCCGATCAAGGCAACGCGCGCGCTGTTGAACGCCGCGCTCGATGGCAATCTCGATAATGTGGAGTACCGCCAGGACGCCAATTTCGGCTTCGACGTGCCGGTGCATGTGCCCGTGCTGGCCGAGCAGGGCATCGACCAATCGATCCTCGATCCACGCAGCACCTGGGGTGACAAGGGCGAGTATGACGCCACCGCGCAGAAGCTTGTGCAATTGTTCATCGACAACTTCGCCGAATTCGAAGCGCATGTTGACGAAGGCGTTCGCAAGGCGGCTCCGGCAATCGCGGTCGCTGCCTAGGCGCATCTTGACCGGAAAAAAGAATCGCCCTGTTCCGTTTCAGGAATGGGGCCTTTTCTTTTGTGCAGCGCATGCGCACACTCGCGCTCGAAGATTCGCACTATTGTCGAACCATAAAAAGGAGTTGGCACGATGAGCCTGTTGGATGGAATCCTGAAAAATATCGGCGGTGCGCCCGACGATGTGGCGAACCTTGCAGAGAAGGTCGGCATCGATCCGGCCATGGCTGAAAAGGCGATCGCGGCGCTGGGGCAAACGCACCAGATGCAAGGCGACACCGTCGAACTCGCTTCGGAAAAGACTGGGCTGGAAACAGGCGTGCTGAGCCAGATCGTCGAGCAGATCGGCGGCGAGGGATCTTTGACCAACTTTGCTTCGATGCTGGACCGCGATGGCGATGGCAATCCGCTGGACGATATTGCCGACATGGCATCGGGTCTGTTCGGCAAGAAATAGGTGATGCGCCCGGAGCGCAGACCGACACTATAATCGAGGGAGGGACGTCAATGAGCCTTGGAAAAATGCTGCAACAAAGCGGTGCCATTTCGGCAATGGCAAAAGAGCTTGGGATCGATGAGCAGACTGCTGGAACGGCTGCGGGCGCGCTGCTTCCTGCAATCGTGGCCGGTATGGGTCGTAGTGCGACCGGCGGTACATCCACTCCTGATCCGATGGGTGGTCTTGGCGGGCTGGCAGGTGCCATCCTGGGCGGTGGCAGCGGCTCGAGCGGCGGCCTCGGCGGTGCGTTGGCGGGCGGTCTTGGCGGAGGACTGCTGGATGCGGTTCTGGGCAGCGATCCGACCCCGACGCAACCGGGCAACGACATTCTCGGCAATATCTTCGGCAGCAAGGATGTCAGCCGCTCGGTTGCTGGCGAAGTCGCCAGCCTGACCGGGCTTGACGAAGGCTTGCTGAAAAAGATGCTGCCGATCCTCGCGATGGCCGCAGCGGGCTACATGGCGAAACAGGCAACCGGTGGTGGCGCAGCAACCCCGGCGCAATCGAGCGGTGGAGGCGCGCTCGGCGGTATACTCGGGTCGATCGTGTCGGGAATGATGACGCGCTGATCTGCGGTTCGTAGCACGAGAATTACGGAGCCGGTCGCTCAGCGAAGTTGACACACTTGACACTGGGTCAACTTCGAAAATGGGTGTTAAGCCATTGTTTCTTTGGCGATTGGATGCGTATTCGCGAAATTGACACCGGTGGGCGAAAAATACGACTTTTGAGCGGGGGCAGGCAGGGCATCTCATACGTGCTTCATGCCATTTCAAGCAAGGGTAGGAAAATCTAGATCAGTTTGCCCTGTTTGCTGGTATCCTCGCGTTTCGCTTTCTTGACCATGCTGGCATCGACCCACGGGATGTCAGGCTGTTTGCCCTGAAACATCTCCGCCAGAGTCAAAATTTGCAAACGTGGATGCTTGCGTCCGGTCAGTTCGTTCTCCCATACGCCCACCGCCGCAGCATCGCGTTCCATCGCGCGGGTCGGGGATTGCGCGGTGACGAACACGCCGAGCAGTGCCTTTTCGCGCTCCATCACCTGGGCGAGGCGACCGATATCCTTCACGCCGGTGCCGCCGCCTTTCACTTCGACGATGGCCTTTTCGGATTTTCTGCCAGTGACTCAATTCTGACTCTTTTGGGACATAAATGCACTGTCGTGCTGCAAGGGATCAATTCATGATTTTCACAATCGGCTATGAAAAAGCATCGCTTGAAGATCTTATTGAAACGCTCAGGATGAGTGGTGTTAGACATCTCATGGATGTGCGTGAATTACCCGCTTCTCGCCGAAAGGGTTTCTCCAAGAATGCCCTAAGGGAGGTGCTGGAGCGGGCGGGCATCCAATACTCCCATGCAAAGCAGTTAGGCGATCCGAAAGCTGGCCGTGATGCGGCGCGATCGGGCAATATGAATTTGTTCCGCCAGATATTCGAGGCCCACATGTCCCTTCCTGAGACCCAGGTGGCACTCGCTAAAGCTGCCGAAGAGGTGACTACAAATCCGACCGCTTTAATGTGCTACGAGCGTCGTCCCCAAGATTGTCATCGCACCATTGTTGCGGAGCGGCTGTCTGAGTTAAGTTCCTTACCAATTCAACATCTTGGCGTCGTCGAAGACGCGGCAAAACGGACAAAGAATGCAGGGGTCAAGGAAGCAGCCTGAGGGCACGCTAGAACTTGTAGAGGACGGCGCAGTCGTATTAGTGAAAGCTGCGCCACGCCGCAGTCAGACTTTTGGCGAGACAGTTTGCTGCGCAGGGTTGGACATGGAAGGGCGATGGGTTCGCCTGTACCCTGTATCATTCAGACAGCTTGAAGACGCCCAGAAATTCAGGCGTTGGGACATAATTCGATACCGCTGGTCTTGCCCAAAAGCATCGAAAGATCGGCGAGTGGAGTCGAGAAGGATTGATCCGCATTCCGTAGAAATAAAAAGACCCCTTAGCCCAAGTCACCGTAACCCGCTCGTGACGCGTAGCATTGTAACAAGCCTAAAACACGAAAGAGCGGAAGGGCGTAGTCTAGCGCTACTGAAATGTGAGGTTTTGGATTTTTGGGCAGAGCGGCGGACTGACGAGGAACTAAGGAGAAGCGAAGAGGTATTAACAGCATTGCGATCACAGCGCGATATGTTCTCAGCCCCTGCCCTTATCCCTTTGCGAACGTGTCCCTACAGCTTCCACTATCGCTATCGCGATGATGATGGCGAACATGTTGGAACTTGTCAGGACTGGGAAACCGAACAAACGTTCTTTGCTCGCCTACGCGACCAGGCCAGCGAAACTGCGGCAATAGACTGGATGCTCGCAAAGTTCGGTCAGGAATACCCCAGAAAGGGAATGGCGTTAGCAATGGGTACACACCGATATCGGCTTGAGCAGTGGCTCATCAACGGTGTTATCCGAGTGGATCCTGAGCCTCAATTGAACCTAATCTAGTCAGGAGAGATCAGGTCCACGCTCTCATCGGCGATATGCTCACGCAGAACATGCAGATTGTCGCCGAAATAAAGCGTGTTGGTCATGGCTCGCATCTCCTTGCCTCGCGGCGTTGTGACGCGGCGAGGTACTCATAGCAAGGCATGCCGATCAGTTGCCCACCTCAGTCGCTCGCGCGTAAGGCTAGGCGCTATGCGAAACCACCGGTTCCCGGTTAAATCAGGCTGATTCCTGCTCCAGATCAGGCTCCGCATGCGTAGCGCCGATTGTGTCGAGATATTGCCAGATCTGGCTGACGACCACCGACCCTTCGCCAACCGCGCTGGCCACGCGTTTTACAGAGCCTGCGCGTACGTCGCCGACCGCAAAAATCCCGTCTGTGCCGGTTTCGAACGGGCTCTCACGGCCAACTTCCTTGCCGGTCAGAACGAAACCCTTTTCGTCGGTTTCCACCAGACCCGAAAGCCATTGGGTGTTGGGCGCCGCGCCGATCATGATGAAGACCGCGCGAGTATCCTGCCGCCGGTCGCCATCCGGACCTTTCAGCGTGACTGCCTCTAGAATGTCCTCGCCGTGAAGCTCGGTCATTTCGGTGTGGTAGTGAATTGTAATGCGAGGGTCTGCTTCGAGCCGGCTGGTAAGGTAGCTCGACATTGAGGCGGCAAGACTGTCCGACCGGACCAACAGATGGACATGCTTGGCAGTGCGCGACAGGAACATCGCTGCCTGCCCCGCCGAATTGCCTCCGCCGATCACCACCACTTCGGTGTTGTGACAAAAACGCGCTTCCATCTCGGTTGCGGCGTAATAGATTCCGTGGCCTTCGAATTCGCGCAGGCGATCGATCGGCAGTCTGCGGTATTGGACGCCTGTGCTGACCAGGATCGCGCGGGCGCAGACCTGACTGGCATCGTCTCCCTCGCCATCCAGGGTCGCGCAGAACGTCCCGTCGTCGCGTTTCTCCAGCGCTTCGACCCGGCGCGGCATGGCAAAGCGAGTGCCGAATTTGAGCGCCTGGATTTGTCCGCGATAGGTCAGATCCGTTCCGCTGATGCCGGTAGGAAAGCCCATATAGTTTTCGATCCGGCTGGACGTGCCCGCCTGCCCGCCGATCGCCATATCCTCGACCACCATCGCATCGAGCCCCTCGGACCCGGCATAGACCCCTGCGGCGACGCCTGCCGGGCCGCCGCCCACGATGAGCAGGTCGAACACCCGTTGTTGGCAGACGTCGATATCCAGGTTGAGATATTGTGCGACCTTGCGCGGGGAGGGGTTTTGCAGCTTTCGGTCCTGGCCCAGAATGACTGATGGCTCATGGCCTGTAAGGTCGCAGACATGGGCGGTTTCCTGATCGGTGGCATCCATGTCGAAGCTTTGGAATGGTATGCGATTGCGCGATAGGAACCGCTCGACTTCCTGCACGGCGGGATCGCGATCCGCACCGATGATTTTTACCGCGCCGTTGCTGTCTTCGAACTGTTTACGACGGCGCGCTGCAAAGACCGTGATGATGTGGTCGCTCAATTCCGGAATGCGGCTCATCAGCTCGAGCATTTCCTCGCGCGGCGCTTCGATCACGCGGGTCGGCTTCGATGCCCGCATCTTCAGATAGGCGGTCGCGCCGTTGAGAAAACCGATCTCACCCATGAACTGGGTCGGGCCGAGCCCGTGTTCGAACATCCGCTCATCGGTGTAGGGGTCGACGACTTCGAGCTCACCTTCGAGCACATAGACGAAGGTGTCCATCGGCTTGCCAACCTGCATAACGACCTCGCCCGTGTCGTAGGTGCGCTCTCCACCGATCTTGCAAATCTCATCGACGTGCGACTGTGCCAACGGCACCCGGCGCATCGTTTCGAGCTCCTGACCAAGTCCTTCCATTCGCGCCTCCTCAATGCCTTTGTCAGCGCTAAATGGGGTCAACTCTGCGCATCTACAATGTAGCGACCGACGGTTTTGTCGACCACGTCGAGCGGGGCGTTGCCGCCAAGGATGACGGCGGTGTTGAACGCCTTGAAACCGTAGTCGCTGCCAAGCTCGGCTTCGGCCCGCGCGCGCTGGCGCACGATCTCGCTGTGACCGATCTTGTAAGAGCAGGCCTGACCCGGCCAGCTGCAATAACGATCGACTTCACCGGCGACCTCTTCGGGTTTGGAGCCGTTGCGCTCGATGAAGAAATTGCGCGCCTGTTGGCGGGTCCAGCGCTTGTGATGGAGGCCGGTATCGACCACCAGTCTGCATGCGCGGAAGGCGAGGCTCTGGAGGTATCCGAGCCGTCCGACCTTGAAATCGTCGTAGGCGCCCAGCTCGTCCGCCAGCTGTTCCCCATAGAGAGCCCAGCCTTCGGAAAACGCGCCAAAGGCCAGCACCGAGCGGATCAGCGGCAGGCGGTTGGAGTATTCGCCTTCCCAAACATGGCCGGGAATAGCCTCGTGAAAGGTCAGATCGGGCAGATCGTATTTGCGATGCAGATCGGTGTCTCTGAGGTTGATCCAGAAGCGTCCGGGAATTTGCCCATCCTTGCTGCCTGCCCCGCCATATGCACCGGGTGCACCTGCCTCTTCGTTGATCGGGATGCGCCGGACTTCCATATTGGGATCGACGAGCTGGTTGAAGGCGCGCGGCATCTGCGCCTTGATCCAGTTGATCCGTTCCCAGATGAAGTCGAAGATCTCCTCGCGGCCCGGATCGCCCGGCGCGAATTTGTAGCGCGGGTCTTGCGACAGAGCCTGCATGCGCTCGCCGACCGTGCCTGTGGTGTAGCCGATTTCCTTCAGGATCGGGTCCATTCGGCCGTGGAGTTCAGCGAGTTCGTCGAGGCCTTGCTGGTGGATTTCATCCGGGCTGAGCGAAGTCGTGGTCGAAGCGCTGGTTGCCCAGCTGTACCATTCCTCGCCCTGCGGCTGCGCCCACATGCCCGCGCTCGATTGGGCCACGGCACGTTGAGCCTTGAGCTCGTCCAACTGGCGCTGGAGTGCGGGGATGACGCGATCATTGACAATCCCCAAAGCCTGGCGAGAGGCGGTGGTGGCGGCTTCGAGATCGGACGTGAGCAATGGAGCAACATAGGCACCGCCATTGCTCGACGCGTCGGCAATGTTCGTCTCCATCTGGGCGATCGTCTTGTCCAGCAGGAAGTCAGGCGGCACCACGCCTGATCCGCGCGCTTGCCTGATGCGGTCGGTCTCTCCGTCGAGCACTGCGCTGACTTCGTTTATCCGTCCAAGGTAGTACTCAACGTCCTGCCGGTCGCGCAGCGGCTGGGTTGCGCCGAAGAAGCGCGGGAAGTCGATGTATCCGCCGACATTCTGGATCACCAGATAGGGCGCGTTACGCCAGCTGCCGACCGCCACATCGCCATAGGGCAGCGCCATCCCTTCCAGCGCCTTGGAAAACGCACTTTCCACGACGTCGAACCCGACTTGTTGATCGGCGGTCAGTCCGTCTTTCGGATAGGCGCGGGCATCTTCGAGCAGCTTTTGCAAGGTTGCCCGATATTCCGCGCGCCCCTCGGATCCGGTCGCACCGAAAGTGCCGCGCCAGTCGGAATATTCGCCGGTATCGATGCCCAATCCGGTCGCGCGG
Organism: Pseudomonadota bacterium; assembly: GCA_039033835.1. Taxonomy (GTDB): domain Bacteria; phylum Pseudomonadota; class Alphaproteobacteria; order Sphingomonadales; family Sphingomonadaceae; genus Erythrobacter. The sequence continues at coordinate 124,691 of JBCCBW010000006.1, read as the reverse complement.
CCCGGCTCGTGACGGAGCATCGCATAGGCAATCTCGTCGAGCTTGGCGTCGGCCGATGGAAGGGGTGTCGCGGTTTCGGCGCTCGCGGCATAACTCGCCGCGCAGCCCGGCAGCAGCGCTAATGCAGAAACGCCGCCAAGCCCGCTAAGGGCCTGACGGCGCGTGAAATTCGTTGTGGTGTCTCTCATGACGCGTGGATGTACCGCGCGCCCAAGGACTGTCAAATCAGTTTTTGAGGTCGCTCGGCACGACGCCGCCAGCCTCACCGATCTGACGCATCACAGCCTTGTGCAGAGCTATGTTGTCCTCGGCCGTGCCCGAATAATCGTGGTTGCCCATCTCCTGCGCGAGCTCCTTGCGGTTCTCGTAGCTTGGATCGATTTTGACCAGCTTCATCAGGTCGACGATCGAGTCCTGCCAGTTGAGCTTGTCCGAACCGGGAATGTTGCCAATCCGGCGCTCTACTTCTTCCTGACTGATCGGTGTGCGCTCTACCGGCCCGGATGTCGCAGTGGGTTCCGCCTTGGTCGCGGCCGGTTTTTCCTCATCGTCGCCGAAGATTGCGCTCTTGATCGAACTGAAAATTCCCATTGTGTGCCTCCAAATTTTGTAGATTTGGCGTGTAGGGGATAGGAGTTGAACATTCCAGCGCAATGATCATCAACCTGGCACTCAGTCACAGGGCGACCATTAAGATGTACGACGCACTCGTCGAATTCTTCACTTCGAATGTGAACGTGGTTCTCGCGTTCGTTATGCTCGCCGTGTTCGGTCTTGTTGTAGCTGCATTCTTTACATGGCGCCGGACAGGATCGAAGGAGAAGCCTGCCTTGATGGTAGTCCTCGCGATTGTCGCTTTAGCCAATGTTCTGATTTGGACAGTGCCAACTGACAGCGGCGATACACCGATCGATCAAGCAGAAAACGCGTTACAAGAGGCCGAAGCGAACTGAAGCTTCGGCCTCCTGCGATGTTACTCGGGGATCTGCCAGTTCACCGCGCTGGTATAGCTGCCTATCACCGGGTTGCCCGAACTGTCCTTGGCCGGATCGAAACGCGCGCGCCGTGTAATCAGGGTGCATGTCGCCACATCAAGGGCCTCATGACCGGTCGATCCGGTCACCGTGCAATCGGTAACGCGGCCGGATGCGCTGATCTCAAGCCGAAAGCGCGCTTTGCCTTCGCGACCTTCGCGTATCCAGCGCGATTTGTAGTCGCCATCGGTGACCCACCGGCCCGGCTCGTTGCTTGGAGAAGCTGCGATCGGATCGGGCAGGGCGGGCATCGGCTTGATACCCGCTCCTTCAAAGTCAATCGGGCCAGTCGGGATGACGAAATCGCTCGGATCGGTGATCGGCCCGACTTCGATGATCGATCCCGGCGCGAAATCGAACGGTTGGTCAGGCGTCGGAACGACCTGAGGAGTTTGCGTCGTGGGTGCCGAACTTGGTTCGGTCGCAGGTGATGGCTCTGGCGGTGGCGGAGGTTCAATCGGCTCGGGAGTGATGAAGACCCCTTCAAGCGGGCCATCCTTATCGGCAATCGCGCCAGTCACAGCGAGGCCAGCGACCAGCAGCACGCCAAACGCTGCGGGCACCCCGATCGCGCCGATCATTGCTGCGGGATTGGGCCTTCGGGTGGTTGCGACATAGTTCATGTTCCAGGCTCCTCTTTCCATTCATCATGGGAGCGGCGGCCATCGCGAGTGTTCCGATTGGCCCCACTCATTAGCGATGTTGCAACATATCATTTTCGAAGTAAAATTGTTTCGAGTTGCGGTTCAAGACCCGTCTTTGATCGCAACGTATATCACTCGTGAAATTTTGTTGTTTTGGATGCTTTTTGTTCAGGCCCTCAGGCGCCGGGCGCAGCGCATCCGCGCTGCTTGGCTTCCGCGCCATAAGGCGCGACGGCCGGTCGGCCTTGCGAGCCCTATCGGGCTCGGATCAGAGCAAACCCTTCGGTCAAATCGCGGAGCACGGCTGCGTAGCAGCCGCAAGGGCGACCGCCCGCCCGCAGCGATGCGATCTTCAGATCGCATGAGCGAGGATATCGCACCCCGGATGGGGTGCGGAAACAAAGAGTCCGCGCCCGGCGCTTGAGGGCGAAAACAAGAAACGATCAAGCGATCCGAAGGATCACTTGATCGGACAATCCGGCGAGAGGCGGAAATCGAGGTAATTGTCGACCGACGCCATCATGTCTTCCATTTCGTTTTCGAAGAAGTGGTTGGCGCGCGGGATTTCGTCGTGGTGGATCGTGATGTGCTTTTGCGTGCGCAGCTTGTCGACCAGCTTTTGCACCGCGCTTGGCTGAACCACCGTATCCGCCGCGCCCTGCACAAAGATGCCACTGGCGGGACAGGGAGCAAGGAAGCTGAAATCGTACATGTTCGCAGGTGGCGCGACCGAGATGAAACCGCGCACTTCCGGGCGGCGCATCAGCAATTGCATCCCGATCAACGCGCCGAAACTGTAGCCTGCAACCCAAGTTGTTTGCGCCTCGGGATGGATCGATTGCACCCAGTCGAGCGCGCTCGCCGCATCCGACAATTCACCGATCCCGCTGTCGAAGCTGCCCTGGCTCCGCCCGACGCCGCGAAAGTTGAAGCGCAACACCGCAAAGCCGCGATCAACGAAGGTCTTGTACATCCGCTGGACGATCCGGTCGTTCATTGTACCCCCGCCTTCGGGGTGCGGATGGAGGATCATCGCAACCGGCGCGCGCGGGCGCGGTGGCGGAGAAAAGCGACCTTCAAGACGGCCTTCTGGGCCGGGAAAGATGACTGAGGGCATCGGTGTCCTTGTTAAACTGGAGTGCGCGAAGAGCCCGCTGGCCCCCACGATTGTCGGCCCTATATACGAGTCGCATTGCATTCTGCAATTTTTTAAGAATCGTTCTCATTAAGGCTCTTTTGTTCACGCCCAAATGGCAAAACAACGCATCTATCTGGACCATGCCGCCACATCTCCGCTCCGCCCTGAAGCGAAAGCGGCGATGGAGGAGGGCTTTCGGCTATGGGCGAACCCGTCCAGCCCGCATGCCGAAGGGCGCAAGGCGCGCGCTGCGTTGGAGGATGTGCGCGAGCGGATCAAGCGGTCGCTGGGCTGGGACGGCGAGTTGATCTTCACCAGCGGCGCGAGCGAGGCTTTGTCGATCGCGCTCCAACGCGCGAAAGTTGACCGCCGGATCATCAGCGCGGTGGAGCATGATGCGGTTTTGCGCGCCGCCCCGGATGCGCAGATTTTCTCCGACGATTGTACCTTCGATGATCGAACGATCCTTGCCGTCCAGCACGTCAATTCCGAAACGGGCGTGATCAACCCTGTCGGGGATATGGCGCAAACGGTAAAGTCTACCGGCGTGCTGATCCTGTCGGACTGCTCCCAATCTGCGGGCAAGCTCCCACTTCCCGATGCGGATATGCTCGTCGTCTCGGCGCACAAGTTCGGCGGTCCGATCGGCATTGGCGCATTGCTTGTGCGCGATTTCAACATGCTCGATCCGATTGGCGGGCATGAGCGAGGATATCGGCAAGGGACGGAAAACCTGCCTGGCGCGATGGGGATGGCGGCGGCGCTGGAAGCCGGGGAGTGGTCGACAACACCAGCACAACGACAGGAGTTTATTAGCGGGCTGTCCGACCACGCGCTCACCATTGGTGATCAGGTCGATTATCTCGTCGCACTTACGCATCCGAGCATGAGCGCTCAGGCGCTGCTCATCCGGCTCGATGCGGCGGGCTTTGCGGTTTCTGCTGGAAGTGCGTGCTCGTCAGGGACGCTCAAGAAGAGCAAGGTACTCGACGCTTTCGGTGTGTCAGATGAGATCGCAGCGCGGACTATCCGGGTCAGCATGGGGTGGAACACCACGCCACTAGAGTTGCAGACATTCGCCGATGCGTGGAAGTCGCTGACATGATCTACCTCGATTATCAGGCGACCACCCCACTTGCGCCCGAGGCGCGCGATGCGATGCTTCGGTGGCTCGACGGGCCTGAGGGTACGGGTTTTGGAAATCCTCACAGCCCGCATCGCATGGGTCGGCAGGCTGCTGCGGCGGTCGAACTCGCGCGGGATCGGGTCGCAGCGCTGCTTCCTGCGGGTGGTAAGGTGATTTTCACCGGCAGCGCGACCGAAGCGCTCAACCTGGCGATCCGCGGCAGCGGGACGGGCGGCAGCGTCTCGGTATCGGCGATCGAGCACGCGGCGGTGCTCGACACGGCGCAAGCGCTCGGTCAGGCGCACGTCCTCAACGTCACGAACGAGGGCTTGTGCAACACCGCACTGGATGTTCCGAACGATGTCCGTCTGATCGCGGTGATGGCTGTCAATAACGAGATCGGGACCATCCAGCCTACGATCGATTGGCATCGCAAGGCGAAAGAAAACAACGCCTTGTTCCTGATCGACGCGGTGCAGGCTTACGGCAAGATCGAGGTCACCGGCGCCGACATGATCGCCATCTCCGCGCACAAACTGCACGGTCCCAAGGGGATAGGCGCGCTGTGGGTGCGCGATGGGATCAAGCTTGAGGAACAGCTCACCGGAGGGGGACAGGAAGCAGGCATGCGCTCCGGCACACTCAGCCCCGCGCTGATCGCTGGCTTTGGCGCGGCAGCGCAAGTCGCAGCCGAGCGGATGGTACAGGATGCCGAGCATGTCGAAGCGTTGTGGACCCGGGCGCGCAAGCTGTTTTCCGGTTGGGAACTCAACGGGAGCATTGGCGCACGCTGGCACGGCAACCTCAACATTCGTCGCGATGGATTGGACGTCAACCGTCTGATGAGCGAGTGCAGGACGATCATGTTCTCGGCAGGCAGCGCTTGCGCCAGCGGATCGGGCAGGCCCAGCCATGTGCTCAAGGCGATTGGACTGTCCGACAAGCAGGCGAAATCCTCGATCCGGCTCGGCTTTGGTCGCTATACGACGATGGAAGAGCTTGAACAGGCGGCAGAAACCATCAACAAGGCGGCCGAGGAGCAAAGTGTATGAGCGTAACCGTCCGCTTCATCGATCCAAGCGGCGAGAGCATTGAAGCTACTGCCGAGCCGGGCGAAAATTTGCTGCGCGTGGGGCAGGGCGCCGGGCTGCCGCTTGAGGGAACATGCGAAGGCCAGATGGCCTGTTCGACCTGCCACGTGATCGTCGCCGCTGAGTGGTTCGACAAGCTTCCCGACGCCGCCGAGGAAGAAGAAGACATGCTCGATTTCGCCGCAGGGGCGCGGCGGACGAGCCGTTTGTCATGCCAGATAGACCTCACAGACGAGTTGAACGGGCTGACCGTCAGCGTGCCCGCCGAAAGCGCCGACGCGCGGCGGATGTAAAACACTTGCTTAGGTACTACTTGCTGGCGCGGCGCGCCGCCCTTCGCGGTTGAGTGCGGACTACTCGCCGGGTAATCCGACGAAGCAAGTTCTCGTAGCCTACTCGTAGGCGGCGAGCACCGGACAATTGCGACCATTCTGCCAGCGTTATCTGCCTCGCTGCGCCCGCAAGTCTAGGCGCGCCCCTAAGCATCTCATTGATACGGTTATGCAGTTCGGCCCGGCCTTTTACCGCATCCAGATAATCACCGAGAAAATCGTGAATCAGATTAACGACCCGCATCAAGATTTCGGCCATGCGCTGATCGTCGCGGAAATTTGACGCTCTGACATATTCACTTTCGTGAAGGCGTACGCTTGCACGCAATCGCTCCTTTTCTGAGCGATTGTCGCCCCTTAATTGCGGGATACTTCGATTGGAAAGCGGGAGCAATCTGCCGGTTTCGGGATCCACTCCGTTTACTCTTGGAAGGAAATTCATCGAGCCAAAAATCGACTGGTTTGGTGGCTTACTAGCCATAGGGCACCTCGTTTGTACGCATCATGCTGTACTAAGGGCAAAAGCCCATGCGCCCGTCCCGCATTTCGCCCGATTCGCACATTCAATGCGCTGTTTGCGCTTGCCAATTGACTGTTTGATATGCCTCGGATTGCGGTGCTTCGATAAGGCTGCGCCTGTGAACCCCGATTGTCAACGCGACCAGCTCGCGAACATCGTTCTGTGATGCTCAAGGCAAGAAAAAACCCCGCCACACCCGAATGGATGCAACGGGGCAAATGTTATCAACCGGCCACCAATATTTGGGAACGACGCTAGGGGCAGCGGTGACGTTATCGATGATAGAGGATCAGGCGTTCTCGGTAACTTTTGCCATTCCCAATGCGCTCATGAGGGTAGTCGTGAAGGCCGGGATGTCATCCGGGTTACGGCTGGTAATGATATTGCCATCGACTGCCACGGTTTTGTTGACCACCTCACCGCCAGCGTTGCGCAAATCGGTGCGGATTGAGGGCCAACCGGTGACAGTCTTGCCTGCAATAATATCCGCTTCGGCGAGCAACCATGGTGCGTGGCAGATCGCGGCGATTGGTTTGTTCTCGCTGTTGAATGCCTGGACCAGCTCGACCACGGTATCGTTCATGCGCAGGATGTCGGGATTGATTTGCCCGCCCGGCAACAGCAGTGCGTCGTAATCGGCGCTCGCGACCTCATCGACGGTGACGTCTACGGCAACGCTTTTGCCCCAATTGCCGTTGTCCCATCCTTTGATCTCGCCATCTTCGAGGCTGGCGACAGTCACTTGCGCGCCGGCTTCTTCAAGCAAGGACTTTGGCCCCAACAGTTCCGATTGTTCGAACCCGTCGGTGGCGATGGTGAGGATGCGTTTCATTGTGTATCTCCTTGTAAATTATGCGCTTATCTAACGACTTGGAGGCGGTTCGCGTTCCATGCCGAAAGATGGGCCGTGGCGTTGACAAGGCGAATCGCAGCATGCCGCAAAGCGTGCTTTGTCGATCGTCGATTAAGCAGCCAGTGCTTAGGAGGGGGTGTTGTCCTGACGGCTCTTGGCGAGTTCATCTTCAAGGTCATTGAGTGCCGGGCCAAGCGCGATGTCCTGACGGATCTTGTCGATCACGCGCCAGGGAGCCATGGGCAGCAACGCCTTTGCTTTCTTGCTGTCATTGGACAGGAGCACGAAGGGCACACCCACTGCGTGCAGGTTGGCGGCAGCAGCGGTGCTGGGACCATCGAGGAGCGTGAAATTCAATGTCGCACAATCGGGTGAATGGTCGTTGATCATTTGTGCCGCTTCATCGGTCGTTTTTTCGATTACGACAGCGACAAGCCCCGCGTCTTCGATTGTGTATTCTATATCCCTGGCTATCAGCCGTTCGTCTTCGATAATCAAAACTCTTAGAGCCATTCTGCGCGCCTTTATGCGGGCCGCACCGCCCAAATCAGGCGGATGGCCAAGAAAATCCTGACGGAGCAGTAGCCGCTTTGAGGAGTTCGCGGCTTGTCATAATCTTGCGGATTTTGCACTATCCTGCGCAGCTTTGTCGAAGATGTTGTGGAAACGCCTCTCCCCCGCAGTTCGCACGGTTGCTAAGCGACTGGCATGTCCGAAATCACCGAAGACACCGATTCCGATCCGTTCGACGCGATTGTCGATGCACCGTTCGATGCAGCGCTGGAAGAGCGCTATCTCGTCTATGCACTTTCGACGATCACCGCGCGTTCGCTGCCCGATCTGCGCGACGGGCTGAAGCCGGTCCACCGCCGGTTGCTGTGGACGATGCGGCAGCTGAAGCTCGACCCGTCGAATACGTTCAAGAAAAGCGCCCGCGTCGTCGGCGAGGTGATCGGCAAGTATCACCCGCATGGCGACACGGCAGCCTATGATGCGATGGTGCGCCTCGCGCAGGATTTCTCGCTGCGCTACCCGCTGGTCGAAGGGCAGGGGAATTTCGGCAATATCGATGGCGATAACGCGGCTGCCTATCGCTATACCGAAGCGCGCCTGACCAAGACGGCGATGCAGCTGATGGAAGGGCTGGACGCAGGCACGGTCGACTTCATCCCGACCTATAATGGCGAGGAAGAAGAGCCCGAGCTGATGCCGGGCCCGTTCCCCAACCTGCTGGCCAATGGCGCGAGCGGCATCGCGGTGGGTATGGCGACCAATATCCCGTCGCATAATGTTGCGGAAGTGATCGATGCGACTCTGGAGCTGATCGACAATCCGCATGTCGAACATGCGCGGCTGATGGAGTTGATGCGCGGCCCCGACTTTGCGACCGGCGGTCAGATCATCGATAGCGCCGAGGCAATCTCTCATGCCTATGAAACCGGGCGCGGGAGCTTTCGTGTGCGCGGTGTCTTCCATGCGCCCGAGGCAGACAAAGCGGAAGATGTCGAAGCTGGAATCGAGCGGCTGGGTGGCGGGCAATGGCAGCTTGTCATATCGGAAATCCCGTATCAGGTGCAGAAGGGCAAACTGATCGAACAGATCGCGCAGGCGATTTCCGACAAGAAGCTGCCGATCCTGGAGGATGTTCGCGACGAGAGCGACGAGACCATCCGCATCGTGCTCGTGCCCAAGAGCCGCAATGTCGATCCCGACCTGCTGAAGGAAAGCATCTTCAAGCTCACCGACATGGAAACCCGCTTCGGGCTCAACATGAACGTGCTCGATGCGACCCGCACGCCGATGGTGATGGGCCTGAAGGAGCTGCTGCAGAATTGGACCGCGGCGCAGATCGAGATCCTGCAACGCCGCACGCGGCATCGTCTGGAACAGATTGCGCGGCGGCTGGAGCTGGTCGAAGGCTACATCATCGCGTTTCTCAATCTCGACCGGGTGATCGAGATCATCCGGACGGAAGATGAGCCGAAACCGGTGATGATGAAGGAATTCGGCCTCACCGACCGGCAGACCGAGGCGATCCTCAACATGCGGTTGCGGTCCCTGCGCAAGCTTGAGGAAATGCAGCTGCGCACCGAAAAGGATGAGCTGCTGGCCGAGCAGGACGATCTCAACAAGTTGCTCGACAGCCCGGCCCGCCAGCGCACCAGGCTCAAGAAAGACCTGCGGACCCTGCGCAAGGATTATGCCGAAGACACCAGACTCGGCGCGCGGCGGACGCGGATCGAGGAGGCGGCGGTGACCGTCGAGTTCTCGATGGACGCGATGATCGAAAAGGAGCCGGTGACGGTGATCCTCAGCCAAAAAGGCTGGATCCGCGCAGCGAAGGGCCATGTCGATCTCGATCAGGAGTTCAAATACAAGGAAGGCGACGCGCTGGCGTTTATCCTTCACGCGCAGACCACCGACAAACTGCTCATCGCGGCCGCCAATGGCCGCTTCTACACGCTGGGTTGCGACAAGCTGCCGGGTGCGCGCGGCTTTGGCGAGCCGGTGCGGACGATGATCGACCTTGAGGCGGATACGTCGATTGCCAAGATGCTGGTGCATAAGCCGGGCGGGCGCCTGCTGCTGGCCGCCAGCAACGGCAAGGGCTTCGTTGCCGAGACCGCCGAACTGCTCGCTGAAACGCGCAAAGGCCGTCAGGTTGTCAATCTCAAGGGCGATGCCAAACTTGCCGTGATGCGCGAGATTGGCAAAGGCCACGATCACGTCGCATGTGTCGGCGACAACCGCAAATTGATCGTATTCAACCTGGAAGAAATGCCGGTGATGGCGCGCGGGCAGGGCGTCATGCTGCAACGCTATCGTGATGGCGGTCTGTCTGATGCGATCACGTTCACGCTGGCCGATGGCCTGAGCTGGCAGATGGGCGGATCAGGCGAGCGCACCCGGACCGAGACCGACATCCATTTGTGGAAGGTAGCGCGCAGTGCCGCCGGGCGTTTGCCGCCGCAGGGCTTCCCCAAGAACAATCGCTTCGACTGAGGGCAAAATAAAAGAGCCGCGAATGTCATCGAGACATTCGCGGCTCTTTGAGCTTTGGAAACAGCGTTCGACTTAGTCGCTGGCGCCCGTAGTGCCGTCCGACTGTGTCGCGGCGGTTGCGGTCTCTGCCTGCTTCGCTGCTGCCTGTGCCGGGGTGAGGATTTCCGCGCCTTCGGGAACTTCGACGGTGTTCGCCGAAAGCTGCTGCGCCGAATACAGCGCCATGAGAGCGCCATCGCCGTTCACTGCGAACGAATCCCGCTTGAGCGTGATGATCCCGGCATCGCTCTTCACAATGGCGGTGTCTTCGCTGTCGACCGTGTAGATCGTGCCTGCGGGCATGCCGTCAGCGCTGAGAACGGTTGCGCCTTCGACCAGCGCGGCATCGCGTTTGGCGTTTGCTTCGGCCTGTTGTGCGGCCATCATGCCGTCGATCTGCGCTTTGGTGGCGTTTACCGTCCAGCCGATTTCGCGCTCAGCCAGCAGATTGGCGGGCAGTGGGGCTTTGTGCGCACCGGTGTCGACGATCACAACGCCGTCGGCGTTGCTTTCAACCGTGCCGATGGGGGCGTCGTCATTGCCGTAAACGGTTGCGCCCACGTCCTGCGCACTCGCCGCGATCGGGGTTGCTGCAATGGTAGCGGCCAGGAAAGTCAGCTTTGCAAATTTCATGAAATTCAGTCTCCGTGTTCAAATCGTTGAGCCGCCGCTGCCGCAGTGAAGCGGCGCAGCACGGGCTGGCACACAACTGCCGTCCCATAGGCAGCTAGAATTTGTTGGCCGAGGGCGATTATCCGAAGGGCTCGGGCCAACACGACTTGGGCTACGCGTTACCCCAACAATGTACCAGCAGCGCGATCGGTTCCCTAAATAGGACAGTCTTGTGTGACAACCCAATCATAGTGGCGTGTCGCAAATGAAGACGGGCTTAACGTACACGTCACCCTGCGTTATCGAAATCTTGCGCAATTTCAGGGCAGTTCTTCGGTCAATATCTGTTCGATCCGTTCAGAATCGGGAAAACCTTCGGCGATCCAGCGGCGCTCGACAGCCTGCAAAATTCTTGCAACGTCCGGCCCGGCGGCGACCCCGCGTGCAACGATTGCGCCCCCTTTAAGCGGGAATGTCGGTGCCTCCCATTCCAGAAGCGGGCGAGCGTCCGCACCCAGCAGCAACAGCCGATTGGTGGCGATCTCGCGGCCGTGGCGATAGCCAAGTGCGAGAATGTCGTCGGGGTCACTGGGCCATCTCTCGGCGGTTCCGACCAGCATCACCCGCTGATTTTTGGACAGCCTGAGCCGCGCGGCGACGGCTTCTGCAACATCGGGCGAGGGTGGAAGCAAGGCTGCCAATCTTCGCAAGGGATCGGGCGCATAGCCCTGGTCTGCCTCACGGTCGATCAGTTCGCGCAATCGTTCGACATGATGCAGCGAGGCTTCGGGCAGGATAACCCGCAGTACCGCCCGGTCATGCATTCGCTCGACCGTTTCGCCCGGATTTGGCAACGCCAGCAACTTGAGCAACTCATCGGCCACACGCTCCCGGCTCAGGCCTTTCAACGTGTCGGCAAGATCGGCGCAGGCTTCTTCTGCTTCGTGATCCAGATCAGCCCCGAAACGCGCCTGAAAACGGTAATAGCGCAGGATGCGCAGATGGTCCTCCGCAATCCGTTGGCGAGCGTCTCCGATGAAGCGCACACGCCGCGCGGCCAGGTCTTCGAGCCCACCGAAATAGTCGGAGATGTTCAGCGTTTCGGGGTGAGCGTAAAGCGCGTTGATGGTGAAGTCGCGCCGCGCCGCATCGTCACGCCATTCGGTGGCGAAGGCGATGGTGGCGCGCCGCCCATCGGTGGCAACGTCGCGGCGAAGGGTGGTGACCTCGACCGTGCCATCTTCGAGCATCGCGGTGATTGTACCGTGATCGATCCCTGTCGGCACGGTACGGATGCCCGCATCCTTGCAGCGATCGATCACGGCGTCGGGTGTGAGCAATGTTGCGCAGTCGATGTCATCGACGGTCGCCTTAAGCAGCGTATCGCGAACCGCCCCGCCGACCCAGCGAATATTGTCCGACCCCAAAGCCTCTGTGAGCATCGCCAATCCAGAGCGACGGGGCCACTCTGCAGCTTCCAGACGGCCCGGAAAGTCAGGCGGCATTCGTCGTCCCCTCGCGGTAGAGCCCATCGATCGAAATTCTACGTGCGAGGTTTGCGATGATTGCCGCCGTTACGCCCCAGATGCGGAATCCTTCGTAATCCATTTCGAGGTAGCGCCTGTTCGATCCGCGCCAGAACACTTCATTGGTGGTCCAGTTCGCCGGATCGAGCAGCAGGTCGAGCGGCGCTTCGAACCATGCTTCGACTTCGGCAGGGCTGGGCGTGAGATCGAGATCGGCGGGGACCACTCCAAGCACCGGGGTGACGCAAAAGCCTGTGCCGGTCTGGTATTCGTCGCTCGCGCCGATCACACGCACGGCTTCGCGCGGCAATGCGAGCTCTTCTTCGGCCTCGCGCAAAGCGGCGGTGATTGCGTCCTCGCCCGGATCGATCTTGCCACCGGGAAACGCAACCTGTCCGGGGTGATCGCGCATACCGCGAGGGCGTTGGGTAAGAATAACGCCGGGGTTCGACCGCTCTGTCACGGCGATCAGCACGGCTGCGGGCGTGCTGCGATCATCCTGTGCGAACTCGGCATCGCTCAGCAGATCGGGGATGTCCGAACGATGCCCTTCCTCGAAAGCGGCCGAAAGCTGATCAAACAGGTCGGTCATAATCGTCGCCCCCGCCTCGCACCGTCAGGGCCGTAGCGAGAAGATCGCTCCCTGGCTGGTCACCATTAAACCATTGGCGAGATCATCGCCGCTCGTTTCGATCGCAATCTCGGCGAGCTGTGCATAGGTCGACCGGTTCAACCGCGCTTCGCAGCCACGGCGAACATGCAGATAGATCGCAGGCGTGTCAGGATCGCCCGCCGCGCGCAGGGCATTGTCTGGCCCGGCCACGACCAGCTCATCGGTGTTGAGTCGGAATGCGATCTCACCATCGCGCAATATGCAATCGGTCGCGATGAAGGCTGCGTCGTCGACTTCGATGCTGAGCTTTTCGAACGGGGTCACGAGCCAGTGCTGTGCGGCGTCATCGCGGGTCAGCAGGCCAGAGAAAGCGCGCACCATCGCATCGCGGCGGATCAGGTCGCCTTCGTGATACCAGCTGCCATCGGCGGCGATCCGCATATGGCTCTCGCCGATTTTCTCAGGTGCCCACCCTTCGACCGGGGGGAGCTTACGCGCGGCGACTTGCTCGGCGATCTGGGCGAGGGTCAATTCAGCGAGATAGGGCGGGGGTTCGTATGGCATGGCTTGGAAACGCGATGCCAGAACACGCGGTTCCCGGGAAGACTCTTTGCGCACTCGCATCCGCGAGCGCGAAATCCTCGATCCTTTCGGATCTGCGGGCGGGCTTGCAGGTCTGCTCCGCACGTCTGCGCCTTCGGCTTCGACTCCGCCCTTTCGGTTGCTTTGCAACCGTTTTGGCACATCCAAGCTATCGCTATTTCACGACCCACGGTCCCAGGATGCCCTCGCGTGGCATTGCGGCGAGCGCCGCGCCGCGCGCGAGCAGGCGTTCGGGTTCATACGGTCCGGGGCAGCGCCAGTGGCTCGTTGCGGCCGCTGAAAAGCCCCAGCGTCCGTAATATTCAGCATCACCGATCAGGACTTGCGCAAAGGTTGGTCCACCCTCGCTGGCGAGCCTCGCTTCGGCATCCAGCATCGCCGCCATCAGTCCCTGGCCAAAGCCTTCGCCCTGTCGTGCGGGCAGAACCGCGACGGGGCCGACCATGACCAGCGGCACGGGGCGCTCTTCCGGATCGACCAGAGCGATGGGCCAGCACTGGATCGTGCCGACCAGCATCTCGTCCTCATCCAGGGCAGCAAAGCTCAGCGCTTCGAGCCACTCCATCCCGGCGCGCATGCGATAGGCGGTGCGCGCATGGCGTTCTTCGCCGAAAACGAGATCGAGCAATTCCTCGATCATCGCCGGGTCGACCGCTGAAAGCGGGATAAGAGTGGCCGTCTCGCTCATAAGCGCGGGCGCTTAAGCGGTTTGGCGCGCCCTGCCCATAAAAATCAGGGCCGATCAGAAATTATCCGACTGTCAGACGAAGCACCCGGCCGCCTTCGCCGTCTTCTGCGACCCAGATGCTGCCATCCGGGCCTTGCTCGACGGAGCGCAGGCGGCCATCCATCTTATAACGAGCAACCTCGGTGGCAGTGTCGCCATCGATATCGACCCGCACCAGCGCCTGACTGCTGAGCCCGGCGATCAGGGCATCGCCTTTCCACGGGGCGAACATGTCGCCCGAATAGATGATCATGTCACCGGGCGCGATAACGGGGGTCCAGTGCGCGGCGGGCTTGGTGAAGCCGTCATCCGGGCTGTGATCGGTGATCGGATCGCCGTTGTAATGGTCGCCGTAAGATCGGGTCGGCCAACCGTAATTGGCTTCGCGCTGGACAAGGTTCAGCTCGTCACCTCCTGCCGGGCCGTGTTCGATATCCCACAGACGACCTTGCGCGTCCCAATCGATACCGAGGATGTTACGGTGGCCGTAAGACCAGATTTCGGCGGTGACGCCGCCTTGGTCAGCAAACGGATTGTCCGCCGCAGGTGTGCCGTCGAGGTTCAGGCGCACGATGCTGCCGAGCGTGTTCGCGCGGTCCTGCGCGGGCTCCAGCTTCTGCCGATCGCCGCTGGCGACGAACATGTATTGCTCGTCGGGAGAAAAGGTGATGCGGTGCGAATAATGTCCGCGCCCGCTGACTTTGGGCGCTTGTCGCCAGATGACTTCGAGCCCATCGATCATGCAATCGGAGCCGTCCTCGCACACGATCGTCCCACGCCCGACGACGGCACCGCGCGCATCGCCGTCACCTGCCTCGGCCCAGCTGAGATAGATGGTGCGTCCGGCGATCTCCTGATCAGCCTCGGACGGCAGAAAGGCGATGTCGCCAAAGCCGCCCTGGCCGCCGTAATCGACCGTGGGCGCTCCACCAACCGTGACGATAGCACCGCTGGCGGTGTCCATCATTTTCAGCGTCCCGGCCTTTTCCGTGACGAACAGCATGTCCGTTCCCGGCGCGAACTCGATTGCCCATGGCTGATCGAATTCGCCCATTTCGGTGACGGAATACGCCATGTCGCCCGATGCTTCGGCTGAGCTGGTTTCCCCCGAATTCGCATTGGCGCAGCTTGCGAGTGCGAAGGCGGGGAGGGAGAGTGCGAGGGTAAGTTTGGGAAGATTGGTCATGACTATGGTAACTCCCGATCTCGAATTCGGTGCCCCACAAGGTGGAACAGCGGCAGAAAAAGAGCGCTTCGTCATGGGGGTCGACGAAGCGGGGCGCGGGCCGCTGGCCGGGCCGGTGGTGGCCGCGGCAGTGGTGCTGGGCGCGGACGTACCCGCAGGACTGGACGATTCCAAGAAGCTTTCCGCCAAGCGGCGTGAAGCGCTCGATAAAGAGATACGCGCAAGCTGCCGCTGGGCGGTTGCGGTGGTCGAGCCTGCGGAGATCGACCGGGTCAACATCTTCATGGCGACCATGCTGGGGATGACGCGCTGTGTCGGCGATTTGGCCGGGCAAGTCGGCAGGCCGCCGCACGAGGTGCTGATCGATGGCAACATGACTCCGCACGGACGCTGCGACGATTGGTGCTGGCCAGCGCGTGCGATTGTCGGTGGGGACGGGATCGAACCGGCGATCTCCGCTGCGTCGATCATCGCCAAGGAATGGCGCGACCGGATCATGATCGAGGCGGCGCAGACCCATCCGCAATATGGCTGGGAACGGAACAAGGGATATCCCAGCGCCGAACACAAAGAAGCCTTGCGCATTCACGGCCCGACATCCCTTCACCGGCAAAGCTTTGCACCTGTAGCGCAAGCCAGCCTGCTGTAAACGCTTGGGCTTGGGTCGTCCTTGCCCTAAGCGCGCCAGCCAATGACCGAAGCGATTCTCCTCAGCCTTGCCGGACTTGTCGGACTTGCCATTGGCGGTGAGCTGCTGGTGCGCGGCGCCGTTGGCATCGCGCAAAAGCTTGGCGTGTCGACGCTTTTCACTGGCTTGGTGATCGTCGGCTTTGCCACTTCCATGCCGGAGATGGTGGCGAGCGTGCAAGCCGCGCTCGCAGGTTCGCCCGAGATCGCGTGGGGCAATATCGTCGGTTCCAACCTTGCAAACACGCTGCTGATCTTGGGCGTATCGGCGCTCGTCATGCCGATTGCGTTGACCGGAACGGGCAGACGCGATGCGGTCGTGGCGTTTGGCCTTACCCTGTTGCTATGGGCGTTGGCCGTGTCGCAGCTGGGTGCGCGCTGGATTGGTTTCGCGTTCCTGGCCGGGATCATCGCATACATTGTCTGGCGCTATCGTCATCCGGGCTCCGGAGCCGCTGATGAATTGGGCGAGGACGCGCCCGTCAACGGCTTGATCGCCGGATTGCTGTTCGTCGCGGGCCTCGGCATTCTCGTCGCAGGGGGCAACGCGCTGGTGACGGGCGCGATCGAACTGGCGACGATCCTTGGCGTGAGCGAGACCGTTATCGGCCTCACGGTGGTCGCCGTCGGCACGTCCTTGCCAGAGCTTGCCGCCTCGATCGCCGCCGCATTGCGGGGGAAATCGGGTCTGGCGCTGGGCAATGTCGTCGGATCGAACATCTATAACATCCTGCTGATCGGCGGCGTCACCATGGGCATCGCGCCGGTCGCTCTTCCGATAAGCCTGGCGGGCGTGCAGATGGCATTGCTTACCGCGAGTGCAGCGGCACTGTTGGCGCTGTTGTGGAAGGCAAAGTCGATTGGACGGCCTCTAGGCGCGCTGTTGCTGGCTGCCTTTATCGGGAATGTCGTGCTCATTTTCGCCTGATCGGAATTTCCGTTTCGACGCTTGCGCGTTAGTTGAGTCCTGCAGGCAACACCCCTCCATATCGAGTCCAGCCTCAAGGTCGGGACTCAACATCTTGTAGTGGTCCCGTTTCGTTCCGTTCGCGTGAACCGCGCGTTTACCGTTCGCTAACCATAATCCGCGAAAATTCCGTCCTTGACGCGGAGTCCGCGAGGACTCATGCCTGTGGATAAGTCTGGTCGAGAACGCTTTGGGGATGTGACGTGGGTGTGATGGAAACTGCGAAGATGCGGGCAAAGGTCGCTGATAAAGCGATTGAAAAACCGCGCGCACCCCTGCCCATTGGTCAGATCCTGTCCGGCGACTGTATCGAGGCCATGCGCTCGCTTCCGGACAACAGCGTCGATTGCGTCTTCGCCGACCCACCTTACAATTTGCAGCTTGGCGGTGACCTAAACCGACCCGATGGCAGCGAAGTCGATGCCGTCACCGATCACTGGGACCAGTTCGACAGTTTCCGCGCTTACGACGAATTCACCCGTGGCTGGCTGGCCGAGGCGCGCCGCGTCTTGAAACCTGATGGCGCGCTGTGGGTTATCGGCAGCTACCACAATATCTTCCGCGTCGGCGCGATCCTCCAGGATCTCGGCTTCTGGATTTTGAACGATATCGTCTGGCGCAAGACCAATCCGATGCCGAATTTCAAGGGCACCCGCTTCACCAATGCGCATGAAACGCTGATCTGGGCGAGCATGGGGGAGAAGGCGCGCTACCATTTTAATTATCGCGCAATGAAGACGTTGAACGATGAACTTCAGATGCGTTCTGATTGGGTGCTGCCGATCTGCTCGGGCGGGGAGCGGCTGAAGGAGAACGGCAAGAAAGCGCACCCGACGCAAAAGCCTGAAAGTCTGTTGTACCGCGTGCTGTTGGCCACAACCGAGACGGGCGACGTGGTGCTCGATCCGTTTTTCGGCACTGGAACGACCGGCGCCGTGGCCAAGCGCTTGGGACGCCAATGGATCGGTTGCGAGCGCGAAAGCTTTTATCGCGGCGTCGCTGAGAAGCGCATCGAGAAGGAATTGCCGCTCGATGAAAGCGCACTCAAGACCATGCAGAGCAAGAAGGCTGCGCCGCGCGTCGCCTTTGGTACTTTGGTCGAGAATGCGCTGATCCCGCCGGGCACCAAGGTGTTCGACAAGAAACGCCGCTGGATCGCGACCGTGCGAGCGGATGGCTCGCTGGAACTGGACGGCCAAACTGGGTCAATCCACGGCCTTGGCAAAGACCTGCAGGGCGCGCCCAGCTGCAATGGGTGGACTTTCTGGCATTACGAAAAAGGCGGAGAGGTCCATCCCGTCGATGCCGCACGGCAGCTCTATCTGCTGGCCAACGAAGACTGAGTTCCCGCGACTGCCGGTCTCGCAAAACCTTTCCGCGCCTTAACCTGACGATTTGGCGTTTTCTTAACCGGCCTCCGTTAATTCCCGTAGCTAACGCTCGGCAGCGCTCGCTGTCTGCGAGCAAGAACGAGGAGAACGGTTATGCATGGCAAGGCACTGATCGCACTGGCGGCAGTTCCGCTGATGTTCGCCAACTCGGCACAAGCAAGCACGGACGAGCCGGATCGCTTCACGCTGGAAATGACCATTTCGGACAATGGCGAAGTCGTCGCACAGCGCAGCATGGTTGCGACCGAAGGCGAGCCAGCCTTCGTTGATGTCGAGAGCCGCGACGGCAGTTCTTATCGCGCGCAGTTCTTCATCTCCGATGCCGACAAGGGCCTGATCAAGACCCGCTCGCACTGGAAAGCGTCCTCGCCCACGCTGGGCACGATCTCTTTCAGTCCGATCCTGAAGATCAAGCCGGGTGAATCCGCACGGATCATCCGCGGCAACGAAGGCGAGGATGTGCAACCGCTGCACGTGACCTACACCGTCGTTCCGCTGGCTGGCTGAACAGAAACTGTCATCAAGGTCGCAAAAGTTGGGGTAGCTCGGTAAATCCGCGCTGCCCCTTTTTCTGTCGAGTTGTCCTCGATTTGCATTGCGGGGCTCGAAGCGACACGGCAATCCTGCTTGCAGTCGTTCGCATTCATCCAACCAAGGCCCGCCATGACAACCTCCGCCTATCTTCACCCGATCGCCTTTGCTTCCGGCCCGCAGGCAGAGGATGGCGCGGCGATCCGTCTCGGTGGATCGATGGTGTATGCCAGCCGTTTCGCATTGCTGGTGCGCGAGAATGGTGCGGTTGCAGCGCGGCATCTGTTTGGAGTTCGTGAGGCAGAAGCTGTCCTGTCGGAATTGGCGGATAGTTATGGCAGCGTGCTCGCCACCGAGGCCGCGCAGCAATGGACCAACCTCGCTAAAACTCATGCGCCGGTGCAACTGGGCGAGCGCACGATCCGGTTCGACCAGCCTCAGATCATGGGCGTTCTCAATGTAACGCCCGACAGCTTTTCGGATGGTGGCGAATTTCTCGACAAGCCGGATGCGGGTCGAGAACATGCCGCAGCGATGCTCGAAGCGGGCGCGGCGATCATCGATATCGGGGGCGAAAGCACTCAGCCGGGCGCAGCGGCCACGTGGGAAGGGGACGAAAAGGACCGCGTCCTGCCAGCGGTTGAATATTGTGCAGCGATGGGCGCAGCGATCAGCATCGATACGCGCCGCGCAGGCGTACTCGAAGCGGCTCTGCAAGCAGGCGCGCATATCGCCAACGATGTCTCAGCGATGCGGTATGATGAGCGCATGCCCGAACTGGTTGCCAATACGGGATGCCCCGTCATCCTGATGCACGCTCCCGGTAGCGGCGATGATCTGCATGAGGGTGGCGAATATGCAGATGTGGTCAGCGAGGTGTTTGATTTTCTCAAGCTCGCCCGCGAAAAAGCGATCGTTGCAGGCATCGCCGAAGATCGCATCATGCTCGATCCCGGCATCGGCTTTGGCAAGACCCTGGCGGACAATCTGGCGCTGATTAATGCGCTGCCTCTGTTCCATGCACTCGGATCGCCGCTGCTTCTGGGTGTCAGCCGTAAGCGGATGATCGGCGCGCTTTCGAACGAGGAACCGGCGGAAAAGCGGCTGGGCGGATCGATCACTCTGGCGACTGCCGGGATGAATGCGGGTTTCCACATGCTGCGGGTCCATGATGCTCCGGAAACGGTGCAGGCGCGCAATGTGTGGCGCGGAATGCGCGATGCGGCGCTGACCGATTTTTCTCAGTTGCCGCCGCTCTGAGCCGACAAAAATAAAAAATTCAAACTGTGTAACCGGCGGGCCTGTCGGCGCGAAACCCTGTGTGACTCGCGCCCGACCCTCACCCCCCCTGACCCCCCAAAGGGCGCGAGTCCCCCCAAACAGAATGGGTCGCATAGGAGAACCCCCCAGCCATGTTTACGCCCGCCCGCATTTCGTCGGCCGTACTTGTCACCGGCCTGGCAACTGCGCTTCCCGCGACAGCTTTTGCGCAAGATGCCCGCGACGAAGGCTTTTACGTCGCCGTCAAGGGCGGCGTGACATCGCCGACCGATGAGGATTTCGACGGGATACAGGCACCCGAAGGCCTGGCCCCAGGCGTCGCAGGCGACCCGGCGGTGGTCGATCTGGAATATGACGAGGACTTCACGTTCGCCGGGACGGTCGGTTATCGGTTCGACAAGCGCATATTCGGCATCCTCCAGCCTTCGCTCGAGTTCGAGTATTCCTATGCCAGTCCTGACATTTCAGGTGGTTCGTTCAATGGCGGCGATCAGACCTTCAGCGGCGAAGTCGACATCAACACTTTCACAATCAATTATCGCTCGGACATCCGCTGGTCGGAAAATCAGCGCGTGATCCCTTACACGAGCGGCGGCATCGGGGTTGCGGAGTTCGACGCCGAGATATCCTCTTTCCCCAATGACGGCGTGGCGACTGTGCCGACCTTCGCTCTGTCTGGAGAGGATACGGGGTTTGTACTGCACAGCACCATTGGCGTGAGCGTTCGTGTGACCGATAAAGTCGATCTGGAAACGAGCGTCCGGTACCAGCGGATCACTGGTATCGATCTCGAACGCCGTTTCATCGGCGCTGGCGGAAACGATTTCAGCGCTGACCTTGGCGGTCGCTACGAGACTTTTTCCGCCTTTGCCGGCGTTCGCTACAACTTCTGATCTTCACCTAACTCGCTCAAGGGCGAGAAAGACACAGGCCCCTCCTCTGCATCAGTAGGGGAGGGGCCTTGGCGTTTGTGCGTCTGTCGCAAATTCGTCATGGAGGGCGCACACAAGAATCGAACACGCTGATTTATGGAGTCGTCCATGCGCCGCCTTTCCTTGCTCGCCGCCGCTGCCGCTGTGGTCGCCGCCCCGCTGGGTGCCGAACATGCAGTCGAATTGTCCTCCGAAGACTTGCTCGTACCCTATTATGCGAAACTGGCGGAGCAGACTGCGCTCCCGGTGGCGCCTGCCAACATTTCGATCGCGCCGGACACCGTCATCACGACGCTCGCTTTCGGCAGCTGCAATCATCAGTCGCGCTCGCAGCATATGTGGGCGCAGATCGCGGCGACCAATCCGCAGCTGTTCCTGTTCATCGGCGACAACAATTACGGCGATCAGATGTGGGCTGGCGATGCTTCACTGGCGACGTTGCGTGCCGCCTATGCCAAGCAGGCTGAGACGCCTGAACTAACCGATTTCCGGACTAAGGTGCCGATGATGATCACGTGGGACGATCACGATTACGGCTTCAACGATGGAGGCGCTAGTTTTGCCTATCGCCGCTGGTCAGAAACTATCTTCGAAACCTTCTGGGGATCGAGCGAAGAAGTCAAGTCGCGCCCCGGCGTCTATGAAAGCCGGATCTTCGGTGAAGAGGGCAAGCGCACACAGGTAATCGCACTCGACACGCGCTTCTTCCGCTCGGATTTCGACCGGATGGAATACACGCCCGAACGCCCGCCGCTCGGGCCGTACGTGCCGAGCGACGATCCGAGCAAGACCATGCTGGGCGAGGCACAATGGCAATGGCTGGAACAGGAACTAGCCAAGCCCGCCGACTTCCGCATAATCGCTTCGTCGATCCAGGTGATCACCGACGCGCATGACTACGAAAGCTGGGAAGCGCTGCCGTTGGAGCGTCGGAAACTCTATGGGCTGCTGGCTGCGCGCGAGGAAAGCGGCATGGTGCTGCTATCGGGTGATCGCCATGCGGGCGGCATCTATTCCGATACACCAGAGGCTGCTGGCGGGGAGCGGATCTGGGAGCTGACCAGCTCCTCGCTCAACTATTCCTTCAGCAGCACGGAGCGGAATACCGAGCGTGAGCCCGATCCCAAACGCCTGACAGACTTCATCTCCGAAGAGAATTTCGGTCTTGTCGAGATCGACTGGGATGCGCGAAGCTTCACCATGACCATGCGTGGCAGCGAGGGTGAAACCCGCGTGACACGCACGGTCAGCTGGTGATGACGTCAGCCCGGCGACGCGGCTGAACCCGCCAGCAGACCGCCATCAAGCGTCAGCTCGGTTCCGGTCATATAGGCGCTATCATCGCTGGCCAGGAATACGCACATGGCGGCTACCTCTTCGACGCTGCCGAACCGTTTGAGCGGGGTGTCTGCGACGAGCGCAGCTATGCGTTCTTCGCGGTCAGGTCCGTCACCCAGCATCGGTTCCCACATCGGAGTGAGGATCGCAGCGGGGTGGACGGAGTTGCAGCGGATTTTCCAACCCTGCTGAGCGGCATAGAGCGCCACCGATTTGCTGTGATTGCGAATGGCCGCTTTCGATGCGGCGTAGGCTGCGGCACCCGGAATACCGACGAGACCCGAGCGCGAAGAGATGTTGATGATCGAGCCTGTTCCGGCCTCTTTCATTGCGCGCAACGCGTATCGACAGCCAAGAAATGTGCCATCGGTGTTGACCGCATGGACCGCGCGCCAGTCTGCAAGAGAGGCGTTTTCGGGATCGTGCGGGCTGGCACCTGCTTCGAACCCAGTAACACCGGCATTATTCACCATTACGTCGATGTTTGGCCATCGCGATTGGAGGGCGCTCCAGTCCGATTCTTCGCGGACGTCCAGATGGGCGTAGTCGCAGCCGATTTCCTGAGCGGCGGTTTGGCCCAATCCGTCGTCGATATCGGTGAGGAGGACTGTGGCGCCTTCGGCTTTGAAGGCTTCGCAGATGGCGCGGCCGATACCGCGTGCACCGCCGGTGACCACGCAGCGCGTGTTGTTCAATTTTTGCATGAGATACCTCGAGGGTCAGATAGGAATAGGCGTCGGACCATTGCGGTCCAAAGCGAAGATCGCGACTGTGTCGCTATTCAGCGGTTACGCTGATCCATCTGACTTACTCCTCGAATTGAGGTTTTCGGCTAGCGGCAAGAACGCCGCCGCGTCAAGCCGCGTTGTCGATCCCGAGATCGCTGAGCTTGCGATAAAGCGTCGAGCGCCCGATCCCGAGCCGCCTTGCAACTTCGGTCATGCGGCCACGATAGTGCCCGATAGCCAGGCGTATTACATCGGCTTCGATTTCTTCGAGCGGGCGCAGATTGCCGTCATCGGTGTAGAGCATGATGCCAACGCCTTCGTGCAGGCTCGCATTGCTCGATTCTTCCTGTTCGCCGAGCATCTCAGACAATTGCGGGAAGCTTTCCGCTGTCAGCGTCTCGCCTTCGCAATAGACAGCGGCGCGGAACAGCACCGATTGCAGCTGGCGGACATTGCCGGGCCAGTCATAGGCGGAAAGCAGGGTCAGCGCGCTGTCGGCGGCGGACAGATGGCGCAGTCCGGGCTGTTCGCCGATCCGGCCGAGAAAATGCCGGGTCAGGGCCGGAATATCGCCGGGGCGCTCGCGCAGCGGCGGAAGGCCGATGCGGGTTGCGCCAAGCTTCTCCGCCAGGTCTGCGTCGAATTGACCCGCCGTCACCAGTTGATCGAGCGGGACATTACTGGCCGACAGCAGGCGGACATCGACGCGGAAACCGTGGCTGGCGCCCACCGGGCGGATGATGCCCGTTTCGAGCGCTTCCGACAGGCGATCCTGCACCGGCTGTGCAAGGCGATCGACTTCGTCGAGCACCAGAGTCCCGCCGTCGCAATGTTGCAACGCGCCGATCTGACGGTCGAAGGCTCCTGGAAAGGCGTTGGGCTCGTGCCCGAATAGCACCGATTCGGCGGAGTTCGGCGGAACGCTGCCGATATTTATGATCCGCAAGGGTGCCTTGCTGCGCGGGGATGCAGCGTGCATCGCGCGCATCAGCATTTCCTTGCCGGTCCCGCTTTCACCCGCGATCAATGCGTGACCATGTCCACGCGCAGCCTTTGCAGCCTGCGCCAGCGCGGTGCGAAATTTGGGCGCGGTGCCGATCATCGCATCGAAATCGAGGCTCGCCGACATTTTCTCGGTCAGCGGCGCAAGCTCATCGCGCGGTGTTTCGCGCGTGGTGACGCTGCGCAAGGCCTCCATCAGCCGCTCGGGAGAAATCGGTTTGACCAGATAATCGCTCGCGCCTGCGCGCATAGCTTCGACGGCAAGCAGCGGAGAGGCGCTGGTGGTCAGCATCAGGATCGGCAAAGCGGGGCGACGCTCTTTCAGCTCTGCAATCAGCGAGCAGGCATCATCGCCCGGCACCCATTGATCGAGCAGAATGGCTGACAACTGCATGCCTTCGCGCGTGCCGAGCATTGCAATCGCGCTTTCCGCGTCGCTCGCGACGACCGTGCGCCAACCGTCGCGTGCGGCGATGGCCGAGATGAGACGGCTCTGCGCCGGTTCATCGTCGATCAGCATCACCAGACGTGTCTCGGTCCGGGAATCAGGGCAAGTGTCCAGCTCTGACATAGGTGTCGCCGCGTCCTCCAAACGCCCTGGAGAATTCGTCCCAGGGTGAAACGTCACCCACGTTTAGAGAGAGGGGGTAAAGACCAGATTAAGGCTATTCGCGGCTTCACCTCATTTACGGGTCGGCCTGTCCCTCAAACAAAGGCCCCGGAACTGGCGATAGTGCGGGCTTGAGCTAACCTTCATGCTTCGATACGGGCTGTGTAACCGACCAATCGGCAACTTTCTGCCGAGTTCACCGTTTCACACCTCACAAGGGGGACACATCGCCATGGCATCCAAAGACATCGACAAGGCCGAACAGACGTATGGCGGTTTCATCGCCACGCTCAAATGGACCGTGCCGCTGATCGTCGTGATCACATTTGCGGTCATCGCGTTGATCGCAGACTAGGACGGACCGGCTTATCGTGAAAATCGCCATCCTCAAGGAACGCGCCGAGGGCGAAACGCGGGTTGCCGCGACGCCTGAAACTGTCAAGAAATTCGCAGGGCTCGGCCTTGATGTAGCGGTAGAAGCGGGGGCGGGCGAAACCGCCTCGATCGCCGATGACGCTTTTGCCGAAGCGGGTGCGAGTGTCGGCGATGCTGTGGCCACGGTGAAAGACGCCGATATCGTGCTGGGCGTGCAAGCCCCGGATGTCGCGCTGTTGGCCGGGGCCAAGCCTGGCGCATGGGTCGCGGCTTTGTTCGATCCGTTTGGCGACACGGCGCGCGTCGAGGCCTATGCCAAAGCGGGTCTCGAAGCGCTGTCGATGGAATTCATGCCGCGCATCACCCGCGCGCAATCCATGGACGTGCTCTCCAGCCAATCGAACCTGTCAGGGTATAAGGCTGTGCTGACCGCAGCGGACACTTATGGCCGCGCGTTCCCGATGATGATGACGGCGGCCGGCACGGTGCAGGCAGCCAAAGCGTTTATCATGGGCGTCGGTGTGGCCGGGCTTCAGGCAATCGCTACTGCGCGGCGACTGGGTGCGCAGGTCTCCGCCACCGACGTGAGATCGGCCACCAAGGAACAGATCGAAAGCCTTGGCGCGAAAGCGATTTTTGTCGAGGACGTCGAGGGGATCGAAGGCGAAGGCTCGGGCGGCTACGCGACCGAGATGAGCGATGAATACAAGGCCGCGCAGGCCAAGCTCGTCAGCGAACACATCGCCAAGCAGGACATCGTCATCACCACCGCGCTAATCCCCGGACGCAAGGCTCCGGTACTGATCACCGACGAACAGATCGCAACGATGAAGCGCGGCAGCGTGATCTACGACCTCGCCGTTGCACAAGGCGGCAATGTCGAAGGCTCGATCCCGGACGACATGGTCGAACGGCACGGCGTCAAAATAATCGGCTACTCGAACACCCCCGCACAATTGCCCGCCGACGCATCCGCACTGTTCGCGCGCAACCACTTCAACTTCCTCTCGGCCTTCTGGGACAAGGAAGCGGGCAAACCCGAACTCGACGAAGAAATCGGCGACGCGATCCGCCTGACCAAGGGTGGGGAAGTGGTCAATGAGAGGCTGAAGGGGTGAGCGCGATCCTACTTGTTCTTGCCGCTGCTCAGGTTGCCAGTGATGCTGCCGCGACAGATGCAGCGTTAAATGACGCTCTCGAATTCGATCGGCAAGCCTATGTCGCTACATGCGGTGATCCTGAGCGCGAAAAGGTTTTCGCCGCTTTGCAGGTTCGAGCACGAGAACTGAATGATCGATATGTGAGAAAGTTTCTCGGTGAAGATGCTATTCGCATTCGATATATCGATCGCCGCCCTCGTCAGCGTTGTTCCGTGGAAGTGCAATTCGAACTAATCACACATGACTGGAAAGGCGCGCTTGATCGAATTGAAGTCGCGCTTGGAGGACAATAAGGGCATGGACTTCATCTCAATCCTGTCGATCTTCGTACTGGCGTGTTTCGTCGGTTATTACGTAGTGTGGTCGGTCACTCCGGCGCTGCACACGCCTTTGATGGCGGTGACCAATGCGATTTCATCGGTGATTATCGTCGGCGCGCTGATTGCGGCGGCCGAGGCGAGCAGCCCGGTTGCGAAGTATCTCGGGCTGTTCGGTGTGGTGCTGGCGAGCATCAACATCTTTGGTGGCTTCGCGGTGACCGAGCGGATGCTGGCGATGTACAAGAAGAAGGAGAAGTGAGGATGGCTTCTGCCTTCAGATCAGACGCAGAGCCGGAATTTGCGTTAGATACAGCCGCTGATCTTGCATTGACGCACGGCGCTAGCACCCCTGCCTGGGCCATGCTCGCATACCTCGCGTCAGGCGTGTTCTTTATCCTCGCGCTCCGTGGACTTTCGAGCCCGGCGACGAGTCGTGCAGGCAACCGCTACGGCATGCTCGGCATGCTGATCGCTGTGGTGACGACGCTCGTCACGCACAGCATCGCTACTCTGCCGGAGATCGGCGTTGCGATGTTCCTGGGCGGGATCATCGGCATCACCGTCGCGCGCAAGATCGCTATGACGGCCATGCCCGAACTGGTCGCGGGTTTTCACTCGCTGGTCGGTCTCGCCGCCGTGGTGGTGGGGCTGGCTGCATGGCTTGACCCGGCTAGCTTCGGGATCACCGATGCCGATGGGCAGATCCTCGTCGTCAGCCGGATCGAGCTTGGCCTCGGTATCGCCATCGGTGCGATCACCTTCTCCGGCTCGGTTATCGCCTTCCTGAAACTGTCGGGCCGGATGAGCGGATCGCCGATCATGCTGCCGGGACGGCACATCATCAATCTCGGTACGCTGGCCGCGATCCTTGGTCTGATCGCCGCCTATGCAATGTCTGGCGCGGCCGGTGCGGGGGAGGGACAGCTGATCATAGCCGTCACCATCCTCGCCTTCATCATCGGCTTCCTGCTGATCATCCCGATTGGCGGCGCGGATATGCCGGTCGTGGTGTCGATGCTGAACTCATATTCCGGCTGGGCGGCGGCGGCGATGGGCTTCACGCTGGGTAACACAGCGATGATCATCACCGGCGCGCTGGTCGGCTCGTCGGGCGCAATTCTCAGCTACATCATGTGCCGCGCAATGAATCGCAGCTTCATCAGCGTGATTGCTGGCGGCTTCGGCGCGGATGACAGCGGCGGCGGCAGCGGCGAAGCGCGCGAACAGCGCCCGTACAAACAGGGCAGCGCGGACGATGCCGCGTTCATGCTGGAACAGGCCGAAAAGGTCATCATTATTCCCGGATACGGCATGGCGGTGGCGCAGGCCCAGCATATCCTGCGCGAAATGGCCGACGCTCTTAAAGAGAAGGGCGTGGACGTGAAATACGCGATCCACCCTGTCGCAGGCCGTATGCCAGGTCACATGAACGTGCTGCTGGCTGAAGCCAACGTGCCGTATGACGAAGTGTTCGAGCTGGAGGATATCAACTCCGAGTTCGCTCAGGCTGACGTCGCCTTCATCATCGGCGCAAACGACGTCGTGAACCCGGCGGCGAAGACCGACAAGAGTTCGCCGATCTACGGGATGCCGGTGTTCGATGTCGACAAGGCCAAGCAGGTGTTCTTCATCAAGCGGTCGATGGGCGGTGTCGGCTATGCCGGGGTCGACAACGACGTGTTTTACATGGACCAGACGATGATGCTGCTGTCTGATGCCAAGAAGATGGTCGAAGAGATCGTCAAGGCGCTGGACTAGGGTTTCGGCGCAATGCGCAGCATTGTCATTCTGGCGCTTGCTTTTCTCATCGGCATCGGTGCGTGGGTGTTCCTGCGCGATGGTGGCGTGCTTGAACAGGTCACCGAAGCGCGGGTGGAAGAGGCATTGCTCGCCAATCGTGTGCCCGCGCCCATGGCCGAATGCATGGCCCCGCGCCTGACCGACCGGCTCAGCATCGCACAATTGAAAAAGCTTGAGCGCTTTGCTCCGCAAGATGGCGAAAACCGCATCCCGCTCTCGACCGGCGAGGCAATGGCGCGTTTGCGCAGGATCGACGATCCCCAAGCGGTCGAAACGGTGGTCACGGTTGCGGGCGGCTGCGGCGTCGGCTTGTTGATCCAGGGATTGTAGCCTTCGCGCTTGCCAAGCCTCCCACGCTTGCGCCACTATGTCGGTGACGTCTTGGGAGGGACTTGATGATCAGAATTTCGCTCGCAGTTTTGGCCTTGGCATCGGCGGCACCGGTGCTTGCCGAAACGCACACGATTGAGCCGGGCGAGGGCGCGCAGGAGCGCTTGCAGGAAGCGTTGATCCTCGCCGAGCCCGGCGATGAGGTCGTTTTGGAAGCCGGGCGCTATGACCTCACCGACGGCCTTAGCCTCGATGTCGATGGTGTGACGCTGCGCGGCGCGGGCATGAATGAAAGCGTGCTCGACTTCACCAATCAGGCGGGCGCGGGTGAGGGGCTGCTCGTAACATCTGACGGCGTGACCTTGCGTGACTTTGCGGTCGAGAATGCCAAGGGCGACGGGATCAAGTCGAAGGGTGCGGACCAGATTATCTACCACGCTCTGCGGGTCGAATGGACCAATGGCCCGGACGTTTCCAATGGAGCCTACGGAATTTACCCGGTCGAGGCGCGCGATATCCTCGTGCAGGACAGTTATGTGCGCGGAGCATCGGATGCGGGCATCTATGTCGGCCAGTCGGAGAACATCATCGTTCAGCGCAACCGCGTGGTTGAAAATGTCGCCGGGATCGAGATCGAGAACAGCAATTTCGCCGAGGTGACCGAGAATCTCGCGACCCGGAATACAGGCGGGATCCTCGTGTTCGACCTGCCGAGCTTACCCAAGGTCGGCGGCGGATCGGTGCTGGTCGCGCGCAATGCGGTGATCGACAACAACACCGATAACTTCGCGCCCGAAGGCAATATCGTCGCCAGCGTCCCTGCCGGGACGGGAGTGATGGTGATGGCGAACACCAATGTTCAGCTGCGCGAGAATGCGTTGGTGAACAATTCTACATCGCACATCATGCTGATCGCTTACACGCAGGATTATAATGACGATCGCTATCAGCCGCGTCCTGTGGATGTGGTGATCAGCGGCAATCTGTATGGCTCTGGCGGGACGGCGCCTGATTTTGCGGGTGGAGACGTCCTCGTCGCGGCAATGGGCGGCGCGCTGCCCACGATCCTGACCGATGGCCTGCATCAGGGGTTGGCGGTTGAAGACGCAGAACCCGTTCTGTCACTCGGTTTGACCGAGGTTGGCCAGGCGCTGACCGAGGCACAACCGCAAATGCTTTCGCCAGTGATCGCCGGAGAAGTTGAGTTGCTCCCCAAAGTGCAACTGCCCGAAGGCATGGAGGCGCGGCTCAATTGATCCGATCTGCCGTGATATTAAGCTTTGCAGCGATTGCGCTTGCTGCGTCGATCGGCGTGCAGGCAGTGCCGCCTCCGCCCAGTTACGTGAACGAGACCGCAGTGTTGGAGGGCATGCCGCGCACGCTGTCCGATTTCGGTTTTTTCGCCGATGGGCCGAGCCAGAAACCGGTGCCGCATGTTTACCCCTATGAGCTCAACACGCCGCTCTATTCGGACGGAGCGGACAAGCTGCGATTTGTCTATCGCGCCGCAGGAACGCGGTTTGAGCCCGGTGAGGGCAATGACGCAGAAGGCCTGCTCACGCTTCCGGTCGGTACCGCGCTGATCAAGACATTCGCGTTTGGCGAGGGAGCGGAGCGTCGACTGATCGAAACCCGCGTGCTGCTGCACCGCGCCGATGGCTGGCTGGCGCTGCCCTATCGCTGGAACGAGGAGCAGACGGAAGCTACACTGGCGCTGGCGGGTGGACGACTGCCGATCACCACGCCGCAGGGTGAGGAAATCAGCTACCGCATCCCGAACAAGAATCAGTGCAAGACCTGCCACAGCAAGGATGGCGAGGTGGTGCCGATTGGCCCAAAGGCGCGCAACCTCTCGCGCGAGTGGCTGGCGCAGATGGTTGATGCGGGCCATCTCTCGGCCATGCCTGAAAGCGCTGACACGCTGCCGAACTGGAGCAACCGCGACGGTGCCGACACGGACAGCCTCGCGCGGGCCTATCTCGACGTGAACTGCGCACATTGCCATCAACCGGGCGGTGGAGCGTCGAATTCAGGTCTCGACCTGCGCTGGGAGCAGGACGACCCCCACGCAATCGGCATTCGCAAGCCACCGGTGGCTGCTGGACGCGGGGCAGGGGGGCACGCGGTCTCCATCGCGCCTGGCGACCCCGACGCTTCGATCATGATCTATCGGATGAGCTCGACCGAACCGGGCGTGGCCATGCCTGAATTGGGCAAAGGAACCGTCGATGCAGAAGGCGTCGCAGTCTTGCGCGAATGGATTGAGGGAATGCCGAGTTCATGAAGTGGCTTTTGCGGATTGTCGTGACGCTGGCCGCAGTGTTGGTGGTGCTGTTCGTCGTATTCCGTACGCCGGACACCGAGGTGGCGGAGATGCGCGCCAAATATGGCGGAGAGCCGTCTCAATTTGTGGAAATTGGCGATGGTGTCACGGTGCATTTACGCGATGAGGGGCCACGCGACGGCGTTCCAATTGTGCTGTTGCATGGCTCAAATGCCGATCTGCACACTTGGGAGCCTTGGGCCGAGCAGCTAAAGGAAACTTACCGCGTCATCCGCTTCGATCAGGTCGGTCACGGGCTGACGGGTGCCGATCCGAACGACGATTACAGCCGAGCGAACTTTACTGAGGACATCCGACAGGTGGCCGATGCACTGGATCTGGATCGCTTCATTCTCGGCGGCAATTCGATGGGCGGCAAACACGCGCTCGCTTTTGCCGTCGCCCACCCCGATCGGCTCGATGGGCTTGTTCTGGTCGACGGCAGCGGCGGTCCCAGGATCGAGATCGAGGATGATGAGGACAGCGGCAATATCGGCTTTGCTATCGCTCAGACGCCCGGCATCAATCGTCTGGTCGAACAGATCACCCCGCGCAGCCTGATCGCGCAGAGCCTGCGTCAGAGCGTCAGCGTCGAGGCGATCGTCACCGAAGAAATGGTCGATCGCTATTGGGAAATGCTGCGTTATCCGGGAAACCGCCGGGCCACGATGACGCGTTTTTCGACCGAATATGCTCCGCTGACCGAGGCGGAGGTGGCGAAGGTGGCTGTTCCCACGCTCATTATCTGGGGGGAAGAAGACAGGCTGATCCCCGTCGAGGCGGGGCAGTGGCTCGACCAGACGTTGCCGGACAGTCAATTGGTGGTGTACGCGTCTATCGGTCATCTGCCGCATGAAGAAGCCGTCGAACCGACACTGGCCGACCTCAAAAAGTGGCTTCTCAACCTGAAGTTAACTAACCAAGCTTCTTAAATCACTCGATTTTCCAAACCCTATGGACGCAAGCTCGGCTTCGTCGCTACACCTGTTACCGAACCGCTTTGGGATTCGAGGGACTTCTGTGCGCAAATTGGGCCTGATTGGCGGAATGAGCTGGGTATCGACTGGCATGTATTACGAGCGGATCAACCGCATCGTGCAAAAGCGTGGTGCGCCGATGGCAAGTGCGCCGATGCTGATCGAAAGCCTCGATTTCTGCCAGCTCCATGGGCTGAGAGAAGCGAATGACTGGAAACGCGCTGCCGATGTTTTGAGTGAGAGTGCGAAACGGCTCGAAGGAGCCGGGGCCGAAGGTATCATTATCGGCGCAAACTCGATGCACAAGCTTTACGACGATGTCGCTGCGGCGGTCGACATTCCGATCCTGCACATCGCCGAATATGTCGGGCAGGCGCTCAAAAATGCAGGGCATAAGAATGTCGCGTTGATCGGCACGCGCAATGTCATGACCGAAAGCTTTTATCGAAGGCGGCTGGTCGCGCACGGGATCGATCTGCTGCCGCCGAACATGACCAATGTCGAAACGCTTGATCGGATCATCTACAATGAACTTATGGTCGGCAAAGTGACACGCGATGCCGAGCGCGCGATGAAAACGATCATCACCAACAAAGCGCAGGAAGGGGCCGACGCCATCGTGCTCGCCTGTACCGAATTGGAACTGGTGGTCGATATCGACGCAAACGTGCTGCCGGTGTTCGATTCCACCCGAATTCACTGCAATGCAGCGGCGGATTGGGTGCTGGAACAGGAATTGGTAGCCTAAATCCCGCTCCACCTCTTACGCAAAACGACCCGCCGCGTTGGGACAAGAAAATGCATGCGCTTGCAAGATTGTTGGCGTAGCTATGGTTTAAGGAATTTGTTTTGGGACTCAGTCCGCAAGTTCCGGGTCTTCGGGTCGCACCGTAGGCCTCAGGGGCCGTTCTTCCCAATTGCACCAGAAGGGCGGTCCCCATCTTTCTCCAAACCGGAACAGTCGGTGCATGCGATGGTGCAGCAAAGGCTCTGTCCACCACAATCCTGCTCAGTTGCCAATCTGTTCCTGTTGAGAGGCTCGCGGTGCTCATTTATCTGGTCGAGGCATGACCCGCGCACCCTATGCCGCCGATCCCGCCGCCCATGGTGGCCGTGAATTTGGCACGGAACGCGGGGGCGCGATGCCCGAAGCGCGCCCGGAAACCAGAGGACCGCGCAGCGATTTCCAAAGAGACCGCGACCGGATCATCCATTCGATGAGCTTTCGGCGGCTCAAATCCAAAACCCAGGTTTTCATCGCGCCCGACGGCGATCATTACCGCACTCGCCTGACGCACAGCCTGGAAGTTGCACAAATCGGCCGTGTGCTTGCACGGGCGCTGGGGCTGGATGAAGACCTGACCGAGGCTCTGTGCCTCGCGCATGATCTGGGGCACCCGCCTTTCGGTCATGCAGGCGAAGACGCGCTTGCAGCCGCGATGGAGCGGCATGGCGGGTTTTGCCACAACGCACAGGCGCTGCGCACGGTCATGCGGCTGGAATCGCCCTATCCCGAACATGAAGGGCTGAACCTCACCTGGGATCTGCTCGAGGGGCTGGCCAAGCATAACGGGCCGGTCACCGACCCGAATTGGGCGTTGGCTGAACTGGACGCACAATTCTCGCTCGATCTGGCCACCTGGCCGTCGCTTGAAGCGCAGATTGCAGCGGTGTCCGACGACATCGCGTATGACAATCACGACATCGACGATGGCCTTCGTGCGGGCTTTTTGGACCTCGATGACCTGCTGGAACTGGATTTCCTCGCGGATCAGTGGCGGGCGGTCGAAAAACGCTTCCCCAATGCCCCGCTTGAGCGCCAATTGCGCGAGTTGGTGCGCGATCAAATCGGGCTTATGGTAAACGATGTGCTCGATCACTCGCGCGAAGCGGCGGCAGAATTCGGCTCGGTGGCTGAAGTGCGCGCGGCGGGCCGACAATTGGCAGGCTTTTCGCCCGCCATGTCAGAACACGAGCGGGCTCTAAAGAAATTCATGTACGACAAGCTTTATTACCACCCGGATCAGGTCGCCGCAGCCAAGCGAGCGCGCGATGTCGTCGCGCGGCTGTTCGCGGCCTATTCGCAGGATCACACGCTGATGCCGAAGGATTGGCAGGCGCGCTTGCCAGCCAACGATCCTGACCGTTCGCGAATGATCGCCGATTTCATTGCCGGGATGAGCGATCGTTTCGCGATGCAATCGTGCGCGGCTATCTACGGGTCTGCTCCTGAAGGATTGGTCAATGTCTGATCGGCGGCGAGCGCTGGATTTCGGGAAGAGCAAGCCGGATTTTCGGCGCAACAATCCTGCATATGGTCGTGGCACGCAGGCGGAGCCGACCGCCGCACCCGTGAAGCACGGGCCGACGCGTATCGGGTTGGTCGGCGCGACCGGGCTCATCGGGACGCGTGTGATCGAAATCGCCAGCATGAGCGATGAAGCACGGATTGTCGGCATCGCACGACGAGAGGCACGGCTTCCCGACGGCGCGCGGATGGAGATGTTCGTTGCCGAGACCCAGAAATGGGGCGAAGTGCTCGAAGCGGTGCAGCCGCGATCATTGATCTGCGCGCTCGGCACCACGATGAAAAAGGTCGGCGGCGATGAAGACGCATTTCGCGCGGTCGATCAGGATCTTGTCCTTGCCACAGCAGAGGCTGCGAAGAACGCGGGCGTGCCCAATATGGTGCTGATAAGTGCAGCCGGAGCTGATCCGAGGTCGAAGAATTTTTACCTCAGGATTAAGGGTGAAACCGAAAATCTGGCATCGAAGATCGGGTTCAAACGGTTCGACATCCTGCGCCCGGGATTGCTGCGGGGTGCGCGGCAAGACGATTTCCGTCTGGTGGAGAAGATGGCGATGATCGCAAGCCCCGTCGTCGATCCGCTAATGCCCGATAAATGGACGAAGTTTCGCTCGATAGATGCGGATCTTGTCGCGGAGGCTGCCCTTGGCCTCGGGATGCGCCGCGCTGCGGGCCGCTTCACGCATAATAACGAGGCGATGAAGCGGGCTGCGCGCGAATGGCGCAATGCGGTCGAGCGCCACGCACCCAAGGAAGATTAGGCCCGACGGATGGATTGGGACTTTGTTTTTAGTGCGGTCAATACGCTCGCGCTCATTGCTTGGATTGCATTGATCGCCTTGCCGCGTTCGCCGGGCATGCTTTCCAGTGTCCTGTATCTCGGCGTGGGTTTGCTTTGCTTCATTTACGCCGGCGGTCTGATCGGCGTCATCTCAGGTCTGCTGCCGAACGAAGGCGGGGGCGCGATTGATTTTTCGATCGAAGGCGTGCGCGGGTTTTTCGCTAGCGATGCTGGCGTGACGATCGGCTGGACGCATTATCTTGCATTCGACCTGTTCGTCGGTCTGTGGATCGCCCGCGATGCCGACGCGAAGTTCTTCTCGCGCTGGGTCCAGGCACCGGTTCTGGTTGCAACCTTCATGGCAGGTCCGCTGGGGCTGTTCATCTGGCTGCTGGCGCGCGAACGGCGTGCGCGGGCCGTCGGTCGGCTCTAGGAAAAAGACCTCGAAACGCCGCCCGTCGAGCCGCCAACAATCCCTAACGGAAAAGAGCTTTGAGCGCGTACATGCTTTCGCCTAGACCTTTCCCAACTAACGCCTTGTGGGAGAGACATAGGCCATGGCGCACAACGCTTATCATCACGACTTTTTCACCTTCGATGAAATCCTGAACTTCTGGGCGAAGGAACGCCCGGTTGGCCTCGCGTTGGAGCAGGACGGTCGTTCGACCACCTATGCCGAGCTGGACGATCAGACGCGGCGATTGGTCGCGTTGTTTCAGGAGCGTGGGATCGAGAAGGGTGATCGGATCGCGTGGCTGGGCAAGAACGAAGATCTCTACTGCCTGATCTACCTTGCCGCGGCGCGGATGGGCGCGGTGATGGTGCCGATCGGCTGGCGGCTCGCTCCGCCCGAAATTGCCTACATTCTGCGAGACACAGGCGCCAAACTGCTGTTTTGCGGCGAGGAATTTCTGGAGGTTGCGGACAAGGTCGCGCTCGATGTGCCGGCCCGGCCAGAAGTGCTTCATGTGGACCTGACCCGCGCTCTGATCGCCGCGCAAGACCCGGCCGAATACACGCCGCCTGATCCCGACGAGCCGGTGCTGCAACTCTACACATCAGGCACGACCGGCAATCCCAAAGGGGCGGTGCTTTCCAACGCCAACCTGCTGGGCCTGCGCAATCCGGGCAACGAGGCGGGTCTGGCGTGGAACAGTTACGAGCCTGACGATTGCATGCTGGTCGCCATGCCCTGCGCGCATATCGGTGGGACAGGGCTGATCAATATCGGCATTGCCAACGGTATCCGGAACCTGATCCAGGCCGAGTTTACTCCCGTCGGCGTGCTTGAGGCGATCGAGAACGGCGCGACGCACATGTTCCTGGTGCCCGCCGCCGTGCAAATGGTGGTGCAGCATCCGCGCGCGGCTCAGACCGATTTTTCGAACCTCAAATATTTGATGTATGGCGCAGCGCCGATGCCGCTTGAATTGCTGAAAGAGGCGGTGCGGACGATGCCCAATGCGAGCTTCCTGCAAGCCTATGGCATGACCGAAACCAGCGGCACGATCTCATTGCTGCCGCCGCAGGACCATGTGCTCGAAGGCAACGAACGGATGCGCTCGGCAGGCAAAGCCATGCCGGGGGTGGAGATCGAGGTTCGCTCTGCCGACAACACGGAGGTTCCGCGTGGCGAAATCGGTGAGGTCTGCATCAAGTCGCCCTCGAACACCGCAGGCTATTGGAACCTGCCCGAAGCGACCGCCAAGACCATCGACAGCGACGGCTGGCTCCACACGGGCGATGCCGGCGTGATGGACAAGGATGGCTACGTCTACATCCAGGACCGGATCAAGGACATGATCATCTCTGGCGGCGAAAACGTCTATCCGGCCGAGGTCGAGAATGCGATCTTCGGCCATCCGGCCATCGCCGAGGTCGCAGTCATCGGTATCCCGTCGGAGAAATGGGGCGAGGAAGTGAAGGCCTGCGTCGTGTGCAAGCCGGGCGTCCAGATCGATGAAAGCGAGGTCATCACCTACACTCGCGAGCGGATCGCCGCGTTCAAGGCGCCCAAGAGCGTGGATGTCATCCCGGAAATGCCGCGCAACGCATCGGGAAAAATTCTCCGCCGCCAACTGCGTGATCCCTATTGGGAAGGGCAGGACCGGCAGGTCGGCTAGGCGTGAAAAAGCACGCTCCGGCAACTTTGCGAAATCGCGATGCGATCCTCGCAATCCTGCGGCATGAACTGCCTGAATGGGGCACGGTGCTGGAGGTTGCGAGCGGATCGGGCGAACATGCGGTGTATTTTGCCAAGCAAATGCCGCAACTCGCATGGCAACCGAGCGATCCTGATCCGGAAGCGGTCGCGTCGATTGATGCCTATCGAGCTGAATATAACGGGGTCAACTTACGCGAGCCGGTGCTGCTCGATGCCGCGTTACCAGACTGGCCGGTCACGCATGCCGACGCGATCATTTGTGCGAATATGGCCCACATCAGCCCATGGGCTGCGACTATGGGATTGATTGAGCACGGGGCTGGATTGCTGGGCGAAGGCGAGCCGCTGATCCTGTATGGTCCGTATTTCGAAGATAGCGTGGATCCTGCAACTTCGAACCTCGAATTCGACCGAAGCCTGAAGTCGCGCGATCACTGCTGGGGAATTCGCCGGATCGAGGATGTTGACCTGGTCGCTCAGCGTCACGGCCTCACCCGCACGGCGCGTCACGAAATGCCCGCCAATAATCTGATGCTCGTATATCGCAGCGCGTGATCGGCGACTTTTATTCGTTGATGACCTCTTCGCCAGTCCGGCCGACCGATTCGATGTCCTGACCCAGACCCTGCACAGTGTTGCAGGCGGTGGACGTGATCATCAGTGCGCCAATCAGCGCGGCTTGAACGATGCGGTTTTTCATAGGGGGTACCTCTTAGTCAAAAGCGGCCCCAAGCAAGCGATAATTTCGCACCCAATGCAACAAAAAAGGCCCGCCGAACTGGCGAGCCTCCTTATATGTTTGGAGTGTAGAAACTCAATCGAGAGCGTCTTCACCGGCCTTGCCGACGGATTCGATATCCTGGCCTGCGCCCTGAACGGTGTTGCACGCCGTGGCGGTGAGGGCGAGCGTGCCTAGAGCGAGTGCTGTGAAAGTCTTGCGGATCATGGTTTTCTCCGAGTGTGAAAGATTAGCCAGATAACTCGGTCACATTGGTTCTGGTTCCCCTCTTGCGGCAGGCTGCACCCTGATCCGGGCCAATTGCCGCTCACGCCACGCGATCAAGAGGCCGGCCCCGATCATCAACGGTGCACCCGGCCACTAGGGCTCGTGCTTTGAGGCGAAGGCAGTTCAACCTTCCGTCGAAATGAGCTCTTCCGTATTCTCCGGCGTCAAATCGAGCTTCTCTATCCGGAAACCGGGTTCGCGCCGACGAATCCGAGTGCCTGTCGTATGGGCGGCAAATCGTGCGGTCATTGTGTAGCGCTCCACCTGAAAAATCCCAGGCGAGGTCGCATCTACACTTAGCGGGGCATAGCGGCGCGAAGCAATATTGGAGATGACGGCATCGTGCCAGCCTTCGGGCCCCTGTGAACGCAAAATCTCTGCTTCTTCAGTCGTTCCATCTTTACGAATCCAGAACCCCACATCGACGAAGCGGGGTTTGTTGAGAGCGAGGGTTGTGTCCCTTTCGACATCATTGCTCTGAAAGATACCCAGTCCCGGCTTTATGGGAAAGCCGCCACGGCTTACCCTTGCGAAGGGTTCTTGAAACAGCAGGGTGGGCATATCCGTTCCACCCATCGCACGAAAGCTCTCGATTATGGCGTCGGTTGCCCCTGGACGACCCAGTTCACGATCAACGCGCGCTTTCATGACGCGAGCAACCAAGACAAAGTCCTCCGAATCCTCCAACGGCTCGTTGATCAATTGGGACAGCGCGTCTTCCAGACGTCTCAGCGCAGACACGCTATTCTTACTCGCATTCCACTCCGCATTGCGCACCATTGCTTGGCGTAACCTCGCAAAGCTAGCGACCCTGGTATGGCCGAGTTCGAGCGCTCGCTTCTCGACATTTTCATATTTACGCTGAGCTTCGTCTGGAAATCCAAGCTTGGCGCGGCTGTCGCCCACCTCGGCATCGGCAAGCAGAACGCGGCGATCATTTTTGCCGAGAGTGTCTTTGAGCACGTCTCGTACGTTAAGTGTCGCGCGCCTGTAGTCGTTTGCCTCACCCAAGTGTTCAGCGATAACTCCACTTGAGCGATAGAGGTTGGAAAGCGGCACCGGAACGCTGGCCTTAAACTGCCGGTTGCGACGGATCGAACGGCTCAAAGTCGCTTCGCTATTCTTATACTGGCCTGCAATGAACTGGTTTTCGGCATGCGCAATCGAGAGCGCGATATCCTGCTCTGGAGGGCAGCCTTCGTCGATGCATTTCTGAAGCGCGATAGTCGATTCTTCGATTGGAGTACCGGTGACAGTGATTTGGTCGTCATCGCCTTGAGCATGAACCGGTGTAACGCTGAAAACCAGAGCTGTAAGGACCCAAGCAGAGCTTCCGAAAGACAACTTATCGAGGAGATTCATGCTCTGATCCTTTACGGCAATTTCAAAAAGGTAGCACAGTAATTCGATAGAAAACACCTGAATATTGGCCCATCGCTGATACCAGTGAGCGCAGATACGACAGAGGTTTTGTGCATGCAAATGTGCGTGGAGCGAGCGACTTTCGAACAGAAGTAACGTGTCGCTTTACCGTTGCCTTTTTGCGAGTGCTCGCTCCCGCCACCCAATCAACACACCGGCACCTATGATCAACGGCGCACCGAGCCACAGGCTTGCCGGTGGATTGCGGTCAAAAATGGTTGCGCCGTAATAGGTCGCCCACAGCAACGATGTGTAATCCATCAGCAGGATCACGCCCGCAGAACCGAACCGCAGCGAGCTGGTTAGCAGGATTTGCGCTAACGCTCCGCACAGCGCCATGGCGATGATGATCGCCCATGTTTCACCATCGTGAGGCGCGATGACGAAGGGCAAAGCGAGGGCGGCGAGCGGTGTCGTCAACAGTACGAACCAGAACACGATGCTCCACGGAGCCTCGGTTGTGTTGAGATCCTGAATCTGGAAGCTGATCATCGCCACCAGAAACGCTGCAATCAGGCCGACCGCTGCACCCAGCGGATCGATTGCCGACCCGTCTGCCCTGAAGATGTCAGGCTGGGTCAGAGGGATCACTCCGGCAAAACCCAGCACCACCGCGCCCCAGCGGTAGAGCCCGACCTTTTCCCGGAAAAGGATAACCGACAGCAGCACGGCGAAGAACGGCGCGGTGAAGCTGATCGCGGTCGCTTCGGCCAGCGGCAACAGAATGACCGCACCATAGACGAAGCACATGCCGATAATGCCATAAATACCGCGCCGGGCGTGCGCGCCGAAACGCTGCGTCTTGACGCTAGCGAGCTTGCCCCAGGCGGCGAGCAATCCGACTACGCAAACAAGGGTGATCGCCTGCCGCCAGAAAATCATCTCGCCCAGATGCACGCCGCGCTCGCCCGCCAGCTTCACCAGCATCGCCATAGTCGCCAGTGTCCCTGCGGTGGCGAGCCGCAGACCAAGCGCGAGCATGGGGCGGGGGCGGGCGACGGAACCGTCCATGAGCTGCGCTTTAGGGAGCAGCGCACATTGCGCAAGCGTGCCGAGCCTTTATGTGCATGCCCGCGATGGAACTGATCACTCAGATTGCGCTGTCGAGCGATGCAATGATCCTGGCGCTGACGGGCGCGGGGTTCTGGGTGCTGGCAGGGATATGCGCGCTGATGGAGCGACGGCGCAGCAAGCCGCGCTCGCTCGACCGACTTGAGAAGGTCGGTTGGGTGCCGTGGACCGCGCTGTTCGTCGGCTGCGCGATTATCGGCGGCGGCATGCTGGCGATGAGCCTGCCGGTGGTGCTGGGGAATCTTTGATTTGCGCAGCCCATCCGGGCTGCGATCTCCTCGCTCACGCGGCCTGATGGCCGCATCGCTGCGGGCGGCCAGTCGGCCTTGCGGCTGCTGCGCAGCCGTCTAATCGGTCATGGCAGTCAAAGCGCGACCGCGCGTCGGCCGGTCAGGCCGAAGACATTAGGTCGGGTGACCCGATGTCACGTGCCTTAAAGGCACGCCTCCAAATAAGCCTGATCGAACCCGTACTGACGCGCCTTTTCAAGCGTGTAGGGACGCAGGCCCGAAGCGCGGAATTCGCCAAGGATTTTGCCGTCGTCGCTCTCGTCGAGATACTCGAACTTGAACAGGTTCTGGGTGACGATCACGTCGCCTTCCATCCCGATCACTTCGGTGATGTCGGTGGTGCGGCGCGAACCGTCGCGCAGACGTTTCACCTGGACGATCAGGTCGACCGATTCCGCAATTTGGCGGGAAATGGCTTCTTTCGGGATCTTGATGTCGCCCATCAGAATCATGTTTTCCATACGGCCCAGGCACTCGCGCGGCGAGTTGGCGTGAAGCGTACACATCGAACCATCGTGGCCCGTGTTCATGGCGGCGAGAAGGTCGAAACATTCCGCGCCACGAATCTCACCCAGGATGATCCGGTCAGGACGCATACGCAGAGCGTTCTTCACGAGGTCACCGATGGTAATCGCGCCTTGCCCTTCAAGGTTTGGCGGACGCGTTTCCAGCGGCAGCCAGTGTGGCTGTTGCAGACGAAGTTCGGCGGCGTCCTCGATCGTCAGCACGCGCTCACCGGGGTCGATCATTTTCGACATCGCGTTGAGCATGGTCGTTTTACCCGAACCCGTACCGCCGGAGATAACGACGTTCATCCGGCATGCACCCGCGATTTTCAGCGCGGTGCACATCTTGTCGCTCATCGAGCCGAATTCCTTGAGCATGTCCAAGGTGATCGGTTTCTCGGAGAACTTACGAATCGAGATCGCGGTGCCGCGCAGCGACAGCGGGGGAACGATGACGTTCACACGCGAGCCGTCTTTCAAGCGGGCATCGGCCAGCGGCGTGGTCTGGTCGACCCGGCGGCCGACCTGGTTCACGATACGCTGGGCGATCTGGAAGAGGTGCTGTTCATCGCGGAACCGGATCGGTGCGATGGTCAGCTTACCCTTCTTCTCGATATAGGTCTGATCTGGGCCGTTGACCATGATGTCGGACACGTCCGGATCGTTCAGCAGCTCTTCGAGCGGGCCGAAGCCCAGCAGCTCGTCGATCAGGACTTTTTCGAGCGCGAATTGCTCGCGGCGGTTCAGCGTGACCTTAAGTTCGGCCAGCACTTCCATGATAATCGGGCGGAATTCCTCGGAAAGCTCTTCCTTGGAAAGTGTCGCAGCCGCTTCAGGATCTACGCGTTCGAGCAGGCGCGGGAGCACCTGTTCCTTGATCTTGTGTACCGAGGCTTCGAACCCGCCGACTTCCGAATTGCCTTCGCTGACTGCGGCGGCGCGCTCTGCCAACCTGTCCATAGCGTCGGCGGTGGCGTTGCCTGAAGATTTGGTCGCAGCAGGCGCCGGGCTCGCGCTTTCCGCTTCAGCAGAATCATCGCCATCAGGCAGGGGTGGAAACTGTTCGCCCCCCTTGTCATCAGACGATTTGGAGCCGCTTTTCATCGGCCGTGCGACACCGAACGAAGGTCGCCCTCCGCCTACGCCGCCTGCTCCGCCCTTCTTGCCGAATGCGCTCATTCCAAGCCCCCAAGGCCAAATTCCATAACCTGCACATGCTCACCGCTTGGCGAACAGTGCCTCTCGAAGATTGGTGAATATTCGGGAAACCTTATTTTTTCCCTAAGCCGGGCGCAAAGACGAGGGAGCAACTCGCGAATAACCAGTGACTTGGACGATAGGTGGTTTTGCACAATGGTGGCGCTTCGCAGGGATGCCATACTGGTTTGCCTGAAAAATCGGTCCTATCGCACAATTATGCGAGCCAGGATTATCGCCTTTGGAGCCTATGATACGCGGAAGCCGCGCGTGCGATTGTTGCTTGATGCGATCCGGCGCGCCGGTGTTTTGGAAGGCGAGATTCACATCGCCGGTTGGGGCGAGGTTTCTCAAACAAACGTACCATCGAAACTGGCGGTTCTGAAGGTATTGTTGCGTATGCTGGT
Source organism: Pseudomonadota bacterium (assembly GCA_039033835.1). Taxonomy (GTDB): domain Bacteria; phylum Pseudomonadota; class Alphaproteobacteria; order Sphingomonadales; family Sphingomonadaceae; genus Erythrobacter. The sequence goes on along the minus strand of JBCCBW010000006.1, from coordinate 81,740 downwards.
TGCGTATCCGGCAGCATTATGGAGCTTGATCCGCAGTTCTCGCGGAGCGTCGATCTTGCTGCCGTATCCCGGTATTGTCGAAATATTCCTGATCGCGCCACTGGCTCGTATAATGCGCCGCAAGCTGGTGCTCGATGCATTCCTGCCAATCTACGACACGATCGTCGTCGACCGTGGCTTTGCGAAGCCAGGCGGACCGATCGCCCGAATAATTTGGTGGTTCGAGCGGCTGGCGCTGCGGCTGGCGGATGTCATTCTCGTCGATACTGACAGTCATGGCGACTACTTTGCACAAGAATTCGGGATTGAGCCCTCACGCTTCTGCACGGTCCTGGTCGGCGCGGAAAAGCAATTTGCTTTGCACGGCGATCGCGAGCCGGTCGACGATGTATTGGGTAAGGACGATGGGCGACCGATTGTGCTGTTTTACGGCCAATTGATCCCGCTTCACGGCGTGCCAACCATACTTGAGGCGGCGCGAAATTATGACGGGCCCGAAGCGCGCTGGGTGGTAATCGGGCTTGGCCAGTTGGAGCCGCTGCTCCGCGAAGCCACATCGCATCCGGCCGGCAGTCCTGTCGAATGGATTGAATGGGTCGAATACGAGCGCTTGCCCGACGTGATCGCGCGGGCGGAGATATGCCTCGGCGTATTCGGTGCATCGGACAAAGCGGCGCGGGTCATTCCCAACAAGCTGTTCCAGCAATTGGCGGTTGGCAAATCGGTCATTACGCGCGCAAGTCCAGCCGTCGACGCTCTCGCTCAACGCTTCCCCGGAGCGTTGCAGACCGTGCCCGCCGACGATCCAAAGGCGCTGGCAGACGCGGTCGCATTGGCCATCTCGGATCGAACATCTCTCGCGCCGCTCCAAGCAGACGCTCTGGCCGAACTCAGCCCCGATGCGGGGATTGCGCGGTTGATTGAGCGGCTCGCCGACCAAAACGTGCGATAGTCAAACGCGTTCGAAGAATAGCTCGAACGTGCCTCGGTCGCCCTGCTTGATTTGCTCGAGGAAAGACGTTTCGCGAATCAACGACATCCCAGGTCGATCATATTGGATCACCAGCGAAGGTTTCAAACCGCTCGCTTCGATCATCGAAAGGACTTCGCGGATTTCGTCTTCGCTCAGAAGACTCCCGTGAAGCTCGATGAACAAATGGCGGATTTTCTTCAGAGTTTCGGTTGCACCACGAAGCACTTGCAATTCGAAGCCTTCAACGTCCATTTTGATAAAGGTCGGGTCTTCGTTTGCCGTCGCGAATGTATCGATACGGTGGCAGTCAACCTCGATAAACTCGCCTGACGAGCCGGGGTTTTCTTTCGCTGTGTGCCAGTTCGAAAGCTCGGATGTGTACAGTTTGAGTTTGCCATCCTCTTCACCAAAACCGGCGTGCTGAACCTCGATATTCGTGTAGCCATTAAGGTCGATGTTGCGTTTGAGGCGTTCAACATTCTCGGGGTGCGGCTCGATCGCATAAATCTTGCGGCAGCGGCTCGCCTCCATCAACGCGTAATACCCGATATTGGCTCCGACCTCGAGAACCACATCTTCTTCGCGCAGGATCGACATGATATGACCGGTGGCGACGGGCTCGCGAATGGCATCGAGCAACAAATCGCGATCCAGCCCTTCTTTGTCCGGCATTAGTTCCATCTTCGAACCGAGGACTGTCCGTATCTGAGGCCCAGACAGTCTCATTCGAGCGAAATCTTTCCTGCGCGTGCGATCCTCCCAGCGCGCACGTGTGAAGTTGACCGTGCGTTCAAGCGTGGGTTGAATGCCGCGCGATTGAACCATTTCAACGGCTGCGCGGATTTCGTTGGCGTACTTCATCTGTGGATCAATCCCTGTCTGTCGTGCGGCCCGGAGAGCCTCTTCAATTCGGTGTTAACCATAAAACCTTTCCAAAATCGAAATACGATTTTGGCTTGATCACTTGGCTTTACTCAATCCTCTCGGAATTCTCGTCACGGCGTGCCAGCATCCAGATGATACCAGTTGCTACACCGCTTACTCCAAATCCAATCAGGCGATTAAGCGCGACGGCGACGAAGGCAGCCTCGGGTGGGACGGTTGAAAGCGTCGCAATGGCCGCCGCCACCGCCTCGCTGATCCCCAAACCGCCGGGGGCAATTGCAGCTGCAGAGCCCAGGATCGCGGCAAAGACAAAAGGGTAAAGGTCCAGATATTTCACCGCGACGCCGATGGCCAGAAAGCCGGCGAATATCCGCGCGCCAGCGATAACCAAGCCTGCCATTCGCATCGCAAGCGCGACTATAGCGATGGCGATACCGGCTCGAGCCGCTAGCCAGGCAGTACAGGTGACGACCCCAAAGATACCGGCAACACCAATCGCGACCGAAACTGGCTCGTTCCAACCGAGCGCGAAAGCCGCGGCAAACGCTGCGCAGGCAACCCAGAGGAGCGCGTTCACCACCACATGGGTGGTCGCGCTGAGGGCTCCGCTGCCGTGCTGCATCATCGCGCCGCCACGCACCAGCGCTCCGCCCGGTATCGGCAGGAATTCCGCGAATTGCGCAACGCATGATACCTTGAAGGCCTTGGCAAAGGGGATAGCAATCCCCGCGCCGCGCGCCATCACTGTAAGGTTGAGCGCTCCATAAAGGAATGCAACCGGGATGATGATCAGAGCGGATATCGCGATATAGAACGGGTCGATGTCTGACAGCGCGAGTTCGAGGCGATCGATCGAAAACGCCAAACCGACCACGAACAGGACTGCAGCGAGTGCAACGATGAAACCGCGGTAGCGACGAACTGCCTGCTTCATCGCGCTGGCGAGCCCCAGCAAGCGGCTCATCGCATTGGGGCCCTCTGTATTGTTTTGAATTGGCAAAGGGTGGTTGGGTTCTATCGTCACCACAGCACCTAAAACGAGGTCCAGTAAAGGTCTGGTTCTTCCAGTTGCGGCTCACGTGTATGCACGCCCCAGATGATCCGCGCGTCCACATCGCCCCGATTTTCTAGCAGTATATCGCCCCGTGGGAGTTCCACAACGGTCCCGTCGGCGTGAACATTACCATTGATCGTTATCATTCCGTCGATCCTGTAGGCGCCAGGGACGAGCACTTCCCATTCGCTCATGGCGGCAGGTGGCAGTTTTCTTCCAGCTACAAAGATGTCCCCCCACAATCTAATGTAGGTGTTGGCGAGCGCAGCCGCGTCTTCGGGATGAAGGGTGCGTGCATTAACAATCCCATCCGCTCCTGCGAACTCGCGCTTATTGTCGAGCAGTAGGGGAACCGGCACCTCCCGCATCCTTTCGAGCAAAGTCGGGCGATTTGCTCTGAGGTACTTCTCGATGCCCCAACTGGTGCGGAAATCGTTCTCCTTCGTGAAGGTAGCAATCATTCCGCAGCAATCGAAATATCTCACCGGCTCGGGAAAGGACTGATGCACTGCGGTATTGAGCTGACGCTGATGGTGCGTGATGCCTCGCGCATCAACCGTCCATACCATCAGTGCACTGCCAGCGATTGCGGCGGCGACAAGTGTCTGGCCATAGCGATCGACAAACATTGGAAGAACGAACGCGCAGGTGATCGCAACGGGCGGTAAGATGAAGGCAAAGAAGTACGGATAGGAATTGTAATAATACAAGGGCGTTAGCGCCGGCAGCCACATCGCCAGGATGGCAATACGACGGGTTCGATTGACATCGATCGCTAGGGCTTTCCACGGCACCAAGGCTGCCATGATGGCTAGCGGCAGCCCTGTAGTTATAGCTTTGAGCGCCATGTCGAGGTTTGGGCTGCTCAGAAAGCCGAACATTTTCCCGGCTGATCTGTTCAACGTCCCTGATGCGGATGCCGCTGCCGCTTCGTTGCCACCGGTCCCATGGAGTAAGTAGAGCCCGCCGAAAACGAGCAGAGCGATCCCACCGGCACCAAGCCAGCGCAGCGGATAGCGCCAGTCCCACCCTTCATCCTGCCAACGCCAGAGTGCCATCCCCGCGAACGCTGGAGCCCACAAAACCATCTTGATCGTAACCATCGCAGCGATACCGATTGTCAGGCCTAGTGCGATTATTGCGGGAATCGACAAGCGTGTGCGCGCCGCGATGGCAAGGCCAACACTCAGGAACGCCGTGACGATTGGGTCGACTCTGAAAGAGGTACCGTGCTGCAGGACAAAGCCAGCGCCGAGATATGCCGCCGTCACCAGAAGCGCGGTGCGTCCGGTCGAAAAGGCAACAACGATCGCGTATATGCTAGCTGATGTGACTGCGAGGCACGCAAGCATGAAAAAGCGGGCGATCAGGATATGGTCGATTTCGCTGCCTGGCAGATTTGGAAGCCAAGGTGCGAAGAAACGGGTGTGGATCGTTTGCAAGGGCTGGATGAACTCGCGGCGTGCGACGACTTGGATCTGGTTGTAAAACCAGAACTCATCCCAATTGATTGATCGGCCCAGCGCCATAGAGACGTGAATGGCGAACAACAGGCCGAGCAGGGCATAGAGCAAGCGGGCTGAACCTGCTCTTGCGACAGTCAAGCCCGAGCTTTGCGCTCCGCTTGATGCGGGCGTATCTGCCAGTGTCGAAAGAGCGTTCATTGCTTATGACGCTGCGCGGCGAATGGCTTCATGCGTCGCATTCGACTTGTCGTTTTTGCCCTCCGGAGCAGGCTGTTTCGTGTCGAGCTTCTCCTCCAACCGCCGCAGCTTCAGCATGCTCGCCTCCAGCAGCTTGCGATTGGTAGCGATCAGATCTCCAAGGATGCCCAATGTCGCGACGAGCACACCGACGACCAGCAGCGCGCCGCCGATTACGAGCGACTGGATATGGCCGCTGCCGTCACCTTGCAGGACGAACCAAAGGAACCGTGCGATTGGGAACAGGCCTAGCGCGGTCAGAACCGAGCCGAGCAGCACAAAAACGCGCAATGCGTTGAAGGTGGTGTAGGCGCGGGTGATCGTCATGGCCTGCGACATGATGAACCGCGGGATCGACTTGAACAGGCGGGAGGGGCGGGTGGCGCTGTTGGTCCGGATCGGCACCGACTTGATCGCGAGACGCTTGCGTCCGGCCTGGATCAGCATGTCGGTGGTGTAGCTGAATTCGGTGGTGATATTGATCCGCTGCGCGGCGTCGCGCGTCATGGCGCGAAACCCGCTCACTGCGTCGGTAATGTCGGTCGAGGACAGTGCGCGCACGACATAGCTGCCGAGCCGCTGGAGCAAGCGCTTGAAAGGGCTGAAATGGGCGTTCTCGGCGATCGAGCGGTCTCCGATCACGATGTCGGCTTCGCCTGCTGCGACGGGCGCGACGATTGCGCCTATGTCTTCTCCGGCATATTGCCCATCGGCATCGGTGTTGACGATGATGTCGGCACCTTCGGCCAGGCACCTGTCGATCCCGTTGCGAAATGCCTCAGCGAGCCCGCGATTGCGGCGGTGACGCACGATATGATGCACGCCCCACCGGCGTGCGACGCCCGATGTGTCGTCGCAGCTGCCATCATCGATGATGAGGTATTCAATAATGTCGATCCCCGGCAGGCTGCGCGGCAGCTTCGCCAGCGTCTCAGGAAGCACCTCGGCTTCGTTGAGACATGGAATCTGGATAATCAATTTGGTCATTATATGCGGCTCGCCCCCGTTGCGCAGGCACAGGCCCACGCGATCTGAAGCCGTGTTACCGAGAGGGATTTAATCAACCGTAAACCATGAACAGGTGCGGTGCGGACGCGAGCTTGCGTTTTGCCATCCGAAAGCCCACGGGCGGCGTCATGAGGGCATGGAAAATCGACCAATGACGAGCGATGAGCGGGCAGGTCTCGCTTATGCGGTCGCGGGTTTTGCGATCCTTTCGGTCGGCGATGCCGTGGTCAAGTCGATGACCGGTGCCTGGCCCGCCTTTGCCGTTGCGGCGCTGCGGTTCTCGATTGGTGCGATCGGGCTGTCGTTTCTGCTCCTGCGCGGCGAGGGGCCGACAGCATTCATGCCGACAAACCCATGGCTGCAAGTCGCTCGTGGAGCCTGTCTGGCGCTGGCCTCTGCGTGTTTCTTCTCTGCAATCTATATAATGCCGCTCGCCGAAGCGATGGCGATCGGGTTTCTTGCGCCGGTTCTGACGCAGTTGCTCGCCGGGCCGTTGCTGGGCGAAAAAGTGCGCCAATCGGTATTTGTCGTTTCCCTGATAGCGTTGGCCGGTGTCGCGATTATCTTGCGTCCCAACCTTGCGCTGCTGGGATGGGGCGCATTTCTGCCGCTCATCTCGGCCACTTTCTTTGCGCTGATGATGATCGCCAACCGCGCCAGCTCCGGGCAGGGCAGCGCGTTGTCGATGCAGGTCTTCATTGCCGCTGTGGCCGCTCCGATCCTGATCCTGCTGGCGACGGGAGCGAAACTGTCGGGTATCCCCCAACTCGATTTCGGCTGGCCGAGTTGGGATGTGGTGGCGCGCTGTGCGCTCGTCGCGGTCACTGCCAGTAGCGCCCATTGGCTGGCTTATATCGGAACATCCAAAGCAGGCGCGGCGCAGGTGGCCCCGGCGATCTATGTACAGATGCTTGTCGCGATCATCATGGGCTGGTGGTGGTTCGGCGATCGGCCTGACCTGCTGACGCTGGCAGGCGCGAGCCTGATTATCGCATCAGGCCTCTACCTGTGGCGCGATGGCTTGCGGCAAACTGCGTAACGGCTAGGGAAGCGGCGAAAGCGCAATCCTATATTCACTCATCGCGCGCTAAGCGCCGCGACGGCGATCAAGAACAGGGGCAGACACTGACATGTGCGGCATCATCGGAATCGTAGGCAAGGAACCTGTGGCCGATCGGCTGGTCGACGGGCTGCGGCGCATGGAATATCGCGGCTATGACAGCGCTGGGGTCTGCACCCTGCACGAAGGTGCGATGGTGCGCCGCCGGGCCAAGGGAAAGCTCGCCAACCTTGTCAGCGTGCTCGCGGACGATCCTGCGCCCGGTACGGTCGGCATCGCTCACACACGCTGGGCCACCCACGGCGCGCCAACCGCCGAAAACGCCCACCCGCATGCCACCGATCACGTCGCCATCGTTCACAACGGCATCATCGAGAATTTCAAGGAACTGCGGGCCGAACTCGCTGCCGAAGGGCGCACCTTCCAGAGCGAGACCGACAGCGAAGTGGTCGCACACATGGTGTCGAGCCGGATCGAAGCGGGTGAGAGCCCCGAAGACGCCGTGCGCACTGTTTTGCCCCGTTTGCGCGGCGCATTCGCGCTCGCGATTGCCTTTCGCGACCATCCCGGATTGCTGATCGGCGCGAGGCTCGGTTCGCCTCTGGTTGTCGGGCATGGAGATGGAGAGATGTATCTCGGCTCGGACGCGCTCGCATTGGCGCCGCTAACGCAGCGGATCACCTATCTCGAAGAGGGTGACTGGGTGATCATCCGGAATGACCGCGCGCAGATCTTCGATGCCGAAGGTCGCGAGACGTTCCGTCCGGTCCAGCCATCGGGTGCTTCGGCGGCGGCGGTGGAGAAGGGCAATTATCGCCACTTCATGCAGAAGGAAATTTTCGATCAGCCCACCGTCGTGGCACAGACGCTGGGGAGCTATCTGCACCGCGCCGAGAATGCGATCGCTTTGCCGCAATTCGATTTCGACATATCGAGCGTGCGGCGTCTGACTATCGTCGCGTGTGGCACCTCGTTCTACGCGGGGATGGTCGCGAAGTACTGGTTTGAACAGTTTGCGCGCGTGCCGGTGGATATCGATGTGGCTTCCGAGTTCAGATATCGCGAACCAGTGCTGGAGGAAGGCGGCCTCGCGCTCTTCATCTCGCAGAGCGGTGAGACCGCTGACACGCTGGCGGCGCTGCGTCATTGCAAAGCGAACGGACAGACCATCGGCGTGGTCGTCAATGTGCCGACCAGCACGATGGCACGCGAAGCCGATCTGCTATTGCCGACCCACGCTGGCCCGGAAATCGGCGTGGCGTCTACGAAGGCATTCACCTGTCAGCTTGCAGTGCTTGCCGCGCTCGCGGCGCATATGGCGGTGAAAAAGGGCCTGCTCGACCGCGCAGCCGAGGAAGAGATCGTCAAGCACCTGCTCGAAGCGCCTGCCGCGCTGAACGCCGCGCTCGATCACGATGACGACATCGCAGCGATGGCGCACCTGATCGCTCCGGCGCGCGATGTGCTGTATCTGGGGCGCGGACAGGATTACCCGCTCGCTTTGGAGGGCGCGCTAAAACTCAAGGAAATTAGCTATATCCACGCCGAAGGTTATGCTTCGGGTGAGATGAAGCATGGCCCTATCGCGCTGATCGACGATGATGTGCCGGTGGTTGTGATTGCGCCATCGGGTCCGCTGTTCGAAAAGACCGTCTCCAACATGGAAGAGGTCCGTGCGCGGGGTGGGCAGGTGGTGCTGATCTCCGACGCGAAAGGTCTCGAACAGGCGGGTGAAGGGTGCCTTGCGACGATTGAGATGCCGGTCGTTCACCCGTTGATCGCGCCGCTGGTCTACGCAATCCCGGTGCAATTGCTCGCCTATCATGTGGCGGTGGTGAAGGGCACGGATGTCGATCAACCGCGCAATCTGGCAAAGTCGGTTACCGTTGAATGAGCGGCGAAGGGCTCGTCACGATTACCGGCGGCTGCCATTGCGGCGCCGTCCGTTTTCGCGCCGAGGCTGATGCCGAACCCAAAATGCTGCGCTGCAATTGTTCGATTTGCGCGGCTTCGGGCTATTTGCATCTGTTCATTCCGCATGAGCGGTTTGAACTGTTTGCGGACGACGACGCGCTTGCATCCTATCGGTTCGGCAGCGGTGAGGCAGAGCATCTCTTTTGCAGCACTTGCGGGATCAAGAGCTTCTATCAGCCCAAATCGCATCCCGACTGCTGGAGCGTCCACCTCGCCTGTCTCGACGAACCGCACGGATTGCACCCCGAAATCAGCGATTTCGACGGAAAAAACTGGGCGGAGGCGATCACGAGCGTCTGCGATTAGCCGCATGAAATTAGGACGAAATTTACCATCAAAGCGATCATGCTTTACCCCGCCCTAACCTTTGCTCCGTAATTCCCTGTGGGTGAGCGAAGCAGTCCCCCAATCCGGCGTGTCATCGTCCGACCTTCCAGTGTCCGCGATTCTTGGTCTTACAGATCGGGGCGATACCGACTGGGCACGGCTGCGCGGCCTTCAATATGCCGACCTCTCGCGGATGAGCTTTTTCCGAGCCTACGCCAATCTCGTCCTTGCATTGTTTGTATTCCGCCTGTTGCTGGACCACGTGCCGTTGAGTTGGTTGAGCGGCTGGGTGCTTCTGGTGGCCATCGTGCAGATCCGCGCAGTGATCGTCGATCGCTCGATGCTCGACGCAGACAAGCGGGTTATCACATTCAGGGAAATGCACTCGCGTACGTTACTCACTGCGCTGTCGGGCTTGACGTGGACAGTGCCGCTGCTGATGTTCGCGCCCATGGCAGGGCCGGGCGAGTTGATCGCGATCATGACTATCGTCGCGCTTTGCATTGCGGGTGCCATTTTCTTCAACACCTCATCGCCGCTCGGCATCGTGCTTTATACCTCGATACTGGGTGCAGCGACCGTCGCACAGTTGATGCGGGACGGTTTTTATTCCGGCGCGATTGCCGCGTCGCTGTTCCTCGCCGTCTCCCTTTTCGGGGCAATCGCCGTTGCAAGAGCGCATTTCGCCGCCCGGATCGCCGAGAGTGGCATGATGGAGAGGGACCAGGTCGTCTCACTCTTGCTCCGTGAATTCGAAGAGAACGAAGCCGACTGGCTTTGGGAAGTCGACACCAATCGCCGTCTGCGCAATGTCAGCCCGCGCTTTGCCTATGCATTGGGTTGCGGTCAAAAGGAGGCCGAGGGCAGGCCGGTGCTTGAGATGATCGCTGGCCAGAACTGGAAGGATGGCAAATTTCCCGCCAGCCTGCACGACCTGGCCGAGCGGCTCAAAAACCGTGAGAACTTCTCCACGCTGCTGGTCCAGGTTACGATCAAGGGTGAGCAGCGCTGGTGGGAGCTTTCTGGCACTCCAATGCGAGATGAAAACGCCAAGTTCGTGGGCTTTCGCGGGGTGGGGTCCGACGTCACCGAGCAACGTCAATCGAGCGAGAAGATCGAATATCTCGCGCGTTACGACACGCTTACTGCGCTGCCTAACCGCCTCCAGCTTACCGAAGCGCTAGGAGAGGCGCTGCGTTACTCGCAGCAGTGGCGGGCGCGTTGTGCGCTGCTGATGGTCGACCTCGATCGGTTCAAGGCGGTCAACGATTCGCTTGGCCATATGACAGGCGACAAGCTGTTGGCGCAGGTTTCAGCGCGGCTCGAAGCGCTGATGGACGAAAACCAGTTGTGCGGGCGACTGGGCGGAGACGAGTTTGCAATCGTTATCCGCGATGCGAGCACACCCAACCTTGTGCGCAATGTTGCGATGAAGGTTATCGACTCCCTGTCCGAGCCGTATCAGGTCGATCATCACACGCTTTACGTCGGTGCTAGCGTCGGTTCAGCGGTCGGCCCGCGTGACGGCAATTCGGTCGAGGAACTGATGCGCAACGCTGACCTTGCCCTGTACCGCGCGAAGGACGCGGGCGGGGGCGAGCATTGCCAGTTCGAGCCCGTGTTGCACGCATCCGCCGAAGAACGCCGCCAGCTTGAAGAGTCGCTGCGCAAGGCCTTGGACCGCGACGAAATGGTGCTGCACTATCAGCCGGTGGTCGACGCCCGCAGCGAAAGCATTGTCAGTTTCGAGGCGCTGATCCGCTGGAACAGCAAAGAGCACGGCTTTGTCAGCCCCGGCAAGTTTATCCCGCTCGCCGAAGACACTCGCCTTATCGTGCCGATCGGCCAATGGGTGCTGCGCCGCGCCTGTTTCGAAGCGCGCAACTGGCCCGAGCACATCAAGGTCAATGTCAATGTCTCGCCGGAACAGCTGCTCGAACCGGACTTCGCTGCGGAAGTCGTCGACGCACTCACAAGCAGTGGGCTGCGGCCAGAACGGCTGGAAGTCGAAGTGACCGAAAGCATCTTTGTGCGCGATGCCGACATCGCCCGTGCTGCGCTGGAAAAGGTGCTTGCGCTCGGATGCTCGGTTGCGCTCGATGACTTTGGCACCGGCTATTCGTCACTTGGATATCTGCGCACGCTGCGCTTCTCCACGATCAAGGTCGACCGCACTTTCGTGCAGGGTGCAGCGCAGGGCAGCAATGAAAGTCTCGCGATCATCAACGCGGTGGTCGCCATGGCCAAGAGCATGAACATGACCACGACCGCGGAAGGGGTGGAGAACTCCGACGAAGCCGATCTGATCCGCAACCTCGGCTGCGACAAGATACAAGGCTATTACTTTGGCAGGCCGATGGAAGAAGACGACGCGCGGGCGTTGTTCAAGCTGGTCAATCGCCAGCGAGCCTAGGCCTTCCTAGCACGTATCTGTCGGGTGCAGTTGCGAACTCGGGTCCGTTCAGGACCAACTTTCAAGCTGTAATCAGGGCGTTTACAGCACCTTCAAACAGGGTGCGGCCATCGGCGCCGCCCAGTGAAGGATGAGCTGCAGGCTCGATCGCGCGTTCGGGGTGGGGCATCATGCCAAGCACATTGCCTGCCTCGTTAAGCAGCCCTGCGATGTCGCGGCGTGAACCGTTGCAGTTGTCCGCATATCGAAACGCGACGCGCCCTTCGCTTTCGATCCGATCAAGCGTTGCCTCGTCAGCAAAGTAATTGCCATCGTGATGCGCAACCGGGATCCGGATTTGCTGACCCTCGGAATAGCCGCGGGTGAAAACCGAACTCGTATTGGCGACATCGAGTGCAACCGTACGGCAGACGAAGGTCTGCTGTGCGTTCCGCATGAGTGCCCCCGGTAACAGCCCGCTTTCGGTCAACACCTGGAACCCGTTGCACACGCCCAGAACGGGAACACCGCGCCCAGCGGCTGCCACGACCGCGCGCAGGATCGGGCTCTTCGCAGCCATCGCTCCCGATCGCAGATAGTCGCCATAGGAAAAGCCGCCGGGCAGGGCGATGAAGTCGAGACCTTCGGGCAGGTCGGCATCGCCATGCCAGATGCGGATGGCCGGCTCACCCGAGACCGCCTCAAGCGCCACCGCCATGTCGCGATCGCAGTTCGAACCGGGGAAGGTAATCACGCCCGCCCGGAACCGGTTGGAGAGCGTCGCCATCAGGTCAGTTCCTTCTCGCTGTCCAGCTTCTCGATGGCGAAATCCTCGATCACCATGTTGGCGAGCAATTGTTCGCACATCCTGTTCAGCGTTTCATCGCTGGTGCCGTCGGCGACCTCCATTTCGATCATCCGCCCGACACGGACATCTTCGACGCCCGAAAAGCTCATACCTTCGAGCGCGTGATGCACCGCTCGGCCCTGCGGATCGAGCACGCCGGGTTTCAGGCGAACGAGGATGCGAACTTTCATGAGCGGTTTCCTTGGGCAGCGCGTGTCAGGCGGACCTATAGCGCGCATGAAAACGGGTGCAATCGCTCACGCGGCGCTTGCCCACCAATGCGTGCATCATCGGATCAGTCCTCCTGTGTAGAGGTCCAGTGTCAAACCACGGTCGCCAAACCGTCATATTGTGTAGCTCCTCTGCAACATTCATCCGAAGAGTTGCTGTAAGCGGGCGCTTTCCCTCACCATGTTGCATGCGCGAACTCGTCAGAATCGGCCCGACCTGCCAGCGGAAGGACGATTTACCGTTTCAGTGATCTGCTCAAGGGGCCTGTTCATGTCACATCGAATTGCTTCCGCTCGCGCCGTCTGGGCGAGTTCAACCATTTTCACCGCTGCCGCGCTTGGCATTGCCGCTCCTGCTGTGGCGCAGGATCAGGATGCTCCGGCGGAGGCCGAAGCCGGTGAACTCCCGACGATCATCGTCACCGCTCAACGCCGCGAAGAGAACATTCAGGATGTGCCGATCTCGGTAACAGCGTTCAGCGAGGATACGCTTCAGGCGATCAACAGCGGCGGTCAGGATATTCGCGCATTGTCGGCCCGCGTGCCGAGCCTTGTCGTGGAATCCTCATTTGGCCGAACCTTCCCGCGCTTTTACATTCGCGGCCTCGGCAACACCGATTTCGATTTCAACGCCTCGCAACCCGTCAGCCTCGTGCTCGATGATCAGGTGCTCGAAAATCCCATTCTGAAGGGTTTCCCGATATTCGACACGCAGCAGGTCGAGGTTTTGCGCGGGCCGCAGGGTACGCTGTTCGGGCGCAACACGCCCGCCGGGATCGTCAAGTTCGACACCGTAGCGCCAAAGGACTTTGCCGAAGGCTATGCCCGTGCATCCTATGGACGATTTGACAACGTGAACGCCGAAGCCGCGATCAACGTGCCGATGGGTGACAAGTTCGCGATCCGAGTTTCTGCACTTTATCAGCGGCAGAGCGATTTCGTCGACAATGTGCTCCCCTCGGGCACCGAAGAAGACGCGCTGGGCGGATTTGAGGATTTCGCCCTGCGGTTTCAGGCGCTGGCGCGTCCAACCGATAACCTCGATATCCTGCTGACCGGTCAACTTCGCGATCTCACCGGCACTGCGCGCATATTCCGCGCCAACAATTTTACCCGTGGCGAAGAGGGTCTGAACGAGAACTTTGATCGTTTCAGTGTGTCGACCGATGGCACCAATGATCAGGAACTCAACGTTTACAACGCCTCTGCGCGGATCAACTGGGACATTGGACCCGTCTCGCTCATCTCGGTGACGAGTATCTGGGGTGGCGATGCAACCTCTGTCGGCGACGTCGATGGTGGTTTCGGGGCGAGTTTCCTGCCACCCGAACTCACCGGCCCTGGCGTCATTCCGTTCACTGCAGAAACGCGTGATACAGTGCCTGAGCTGTCGCAGTTCACGCAGGAGTTTCGCGTTGCCAGCAATGGGGAAGGGCCGCTGAGCTATCAGGCCGGTGTGTTCTTCTTCGATGAAGATCTGGAGATCCTCTCGGAAAATGCATCGACTCTCGGCGATCCGCTTAACGCGCCGGGCGGCACCAACATTGTGGTGACGCAGGAACAGAACAGCGAAGCATTCGGGATATTCGGCTCGCTGACCTACCAGCTGACTGATCAGATCAGCGTCACCGGCGGTGTTCGCTACAATGAGGATGACCGCGATTTCGTGGTGGTTCGCAGCCTCGACACCCAGTTCCCCGAATTTCTGCAAAACCCGCTCGGTACGGTGACCCGCGAAGTCAGCGATGAAGTGGTTACCTGGGATGCGAGCGCGACCTATGCCGCTACCGATGATGTGAACCTTTATGCGCGTGTTGCGCGCGGCTACCGGGCGCCGAGCATTCAGGGGCGCATCCTGTTCCCGCCAGCCACCGACGATCCGCTGGAAGACGGCGTTTCGGTTGCCGATTCCGAAACGATCACGTCCTACGAAGCCGGGATCAAATCGACGTTTCTCGATGGCCGGGCGCGCGTCAATCTTTCGGGTTTTCTCTATGATCTCGATGATGCTCAGCTCACCGCGGTTGGCGGCGACGTCAACGCGAACCGGGTGATCAATGCCGATAGTGTGCGTGGCTACGGGTTTGAGCTTGACGCGCAATTGGCGGTGACGCCGCAACTCTTGCTGACGGCAAGTCTCAGCTACAACGAAACCGAGATCAGGGATGACGACCTGACGACGGCCGCTTGCGGTGCTGTCAGGGTTGATACGTTCGACAACCTGTCCCTGTGCACGATCCTCGATCCGATCGTCACTCCAGCAGCTCCGTTCTCAGCGGCGCTGGTCAACATTGATGGCAACAGCCTGCCGCAATCGCCAGACTGGATCGCAAACTGGACGGCGCGTTACGGCGTGCCTGTCGGCGATGGCGAAATCTACGTTTTCACCGACTGGGCCTATCGCTCGCAGATCAACTTCTTCCTGTATGAATCCGTAGAATTTCAAGACGAAAGTCTGCTCGAAGGGGGCGTTCGCGTTGGCTATCAGACCGACAGTTTCGAAGTCGCAGCGTTTGTCCGCAACATTACCAACGACGAATCGGCCGTGAGTGGCATCGATTTCAACAACCTGACGGCCATGGTAAATGAGCCTCGTATCTGGGGCGTCGAAGTTGGCTTCAACTGGTAAGCGATCATCACCCTTGATCTGCAGGGGTGGGCCAATGCGAAAAGGCCAGCAGGAGACAACCTGCCGGCCTTTTCTTATTCCGCCTCGATTGTTGCCGGCTCTTCGACCGTTTCGGCCATGGCGGACGGAACCACCTGGATCTCGACCCTATCGTCTGGATCGAGATATCGTTCGGCCAAAGCCTGAATGTCCGCTGGTGTGATTGCCTTGATAACGTCCGGCGCTGCGAAGTAGCGGTCGATGCGCTCAGGCTTCTCCTGCGCACGGGCGGTAAGCCGCATCCAACCGCCCAGACCCTTCAGCAAATTGTCATAGCCTTCAAGGATCGGCTTGCGCGCTCTTTCGATCAGGTCCTGATCCACCGGCCTGGTGCGCAATTCTTCGATCAGATCGATGATCGCGCTGCGGGTCGGTTCGACCTCGGCGACATCGACCGAGGCAGAGATATCGAACAGCCCCCAATCGGGATATGTCGAGCTGACATTGCTTCGCGCGGAAGGCGAATAGGCCTGGCCAAGCTCTTCTCTGAGCCTGTCGGTCAGCTCGAGCCGGACAATCCGACCGAGCAGGTTGAGCTTCATCTCCTCGGCGAAGTCATCATCGCCGGTGGTCGGCCAGGTCATGCGGACGAGGGCCTGATCCGCCTCGCCGCTATGGGTCAGCGTCGTGATGCCGCGCTTATCGGTGAAGGTGCGAAGCCGCTCTTCCTCTCGCGGTTTGAATTCGGTCTCGCGGGCAGGCAGAGCGCCAATCGTGCTCGCGACTGCAGCAATGGCTGCGTCCTCATCGATGTCGCCCACCAGCGCGATCTCTATTGCGCCCTGGGTCAGCCGGTCACCAATCGAGGCTTCGAGCTGTTCGAAATCGAGCGCAAGGAATGCCTCCTTTGACTGGAGGCTGAAGCGCGGGTCGCCATCCGAGATTATCCTGCCTCGCGCATTGCCGAGCGCTCGCCCAGGCGTCGCATCCAGCGATTCGAAAAAGTTGTCGATGCTCTTGCGAAAGCGTTCAACGCCTTCAGCGCGATAGCCTGGATCGGTCAATGACGCAGCCAACAACTGCATCTGCAATTCGAGGTCGCGCGGAGTTGTGCTGCCACGGAAGCTGAACACTTCGACCGCATTCGAAACGCGCACACCAACGCTGCGACCGGCCAGCACGGTCTGCAATTCGTCTGCGCTGTGCTTCCCAAGCCCGCCGGACGTCAATGAGCCCACCAGATAGGTCTTCAGCGGGTCATCGGGCGTATTTAGCAAACTGCCGCCGTCCACCGCCATCTGCCAGCGCACACGATCTTCGCGGATATCGGTTTGCTTCAGGTTGAGCCGGACCCCGTTCGCAAATCGCAGCTTGCGGATGCCCAGGCGTTCATCGACCGTGTCGGAGACGACCACGCCCGGCTCGCCAAAATCGGTGTACCCAAACTCGATCAAGCCGTTGTCGACAGGCGGAGAGATAGGCAACGCCATCGCTTCGGCAAATGCGCTGCGCAGCGCAACCTCGCCGCCTTCGGGTGCGGTGCGCCCCTGAAACCGGATCAACGGATTGTCGAGCGGTGCAGCGACATCAAGCACAGCCTGATGCACGCTTTCAGGCGTAACTGACGTCGCCCAGCGTTCAAAATTGGCGAGGCGGAAGGCGGGGGTTACCGGCACGCGTTCGTTCGAAATCAACCCCAACGCACCACCGACAAAAGCGGAGTTGCTGCGCGTTTTCGCGGCCTGCGCGTTGTTTTCGAGCGCGGTGCGATAATTGGCCAATTGCTCGTTCACTTCGGCCTGAGTGAAACCGTGTGTCATCGCCTCGTTCACCTCGCGCACGGCGGCGAGCATGCCTTTTCGCCAGTCCCCATCGCTGGTGGAAATCCCGATGCCGGTGCTGCGCGCATCCTCGAATATGTCACCGCTGCTGAAACTTGCCCCTCGAAACGGCGCGTTCTCGCCGCGGGCAAGGCGCGCAAGGCGGCGGTTGATGATGGCAAAGCCGACCCCGCGCAGCGCTTGTTTGTCGCGATTGGCGAGGGTGTCCGGTTCGTCGATCCACTCGCTGAAACGCGAGATCGATACGCTTTCCGACAACGCGGGGTCGAGATGGATGTCTGTCAGCCCCTGCCGTTCGATATCGATCGGGCCGGTTGCCGGTTCAGGCGGAGCAGACGGGCCGCTCCAATCGGCGAATGTCTCACGGATATGCGCTTCCATGACCTCGGTCGGATAATCGCCGACGATCACCAGAACCGTGTTTGAAGGGGTGTATGTGCGCTCATACAGCGCGCGCAGATCGGCCGCTGTCGCGTTCTGGAGTACGTCCAGCGTTCCGATCGGCAAACGATCCGCATATCGCGCACCGGGCGAGGTGAATTTCATGCTGTCTTCGTTGGCGCGCTGGGCAAAATTACGCCTATCGCGCCGCTCTGCAAGGATCACGCCGCGCTCGCGTTCCACCGCGTCTTCGGCAATCGTCAATTCACTTGCTGTCTCGCGCATCAGCATCAGCGCGGTGTCGAGCAATTCCTCGTCATTGCGCGGCAGGTTCAGCATGTATGTGATCGCTGAAAAACCGGTCGATGCGTTGGTGTCGGCCCCGAAAGCCAGCCCCTCGCGCTCAAGCAATTTGATCATCTCGCCTTCGGGAATATTGGTCGATCCGTTGAAAGCCATGTGCTCAAGGAAATGCGAAAGGCCACGCTCGCTGTCGGTTTCTTCCAGCGATCCGGAATCGATGTGCATGCGGACGAGAGCGGTGCCTTCGGGCGTTGCGTTCTCGCGCAGGATGTAACGCATGCCATTGTCGAGCCGTCCGAAGACATAGCCCGGATCGAGTTCGACATCGCTGTTTTCGAAGGGCCAGACCGGCTCGGTTGCGGTCGGGCCGGGGGGCGTTTCCTGCGCGGCCAAAACTGTGGTGAGGGCAACATTAGGGAGCGCCAGAAGCAATCCGGCGGAAATAATACGTGCAATAGACTTCATGTGGTCAGACAGCGCTTTCTCTATCCCCGGCCCCTTTCTGAAAGGATGGACGTAAGAGCCTGAACACAACGTGTCAGGTCTTTTCTTCCCGCAAAATACGAGCGCCCCCAATCAACACGTCAACGCTTCCACGCTTCGAACGCATCCGGATCGTCCAGGCCGATACGTTCGAAGACCAGGTTCGTTGGAAACGGGAAGGTTGCGGCGCGATAGTCCAGATTCCCGTCCTGGCGCAGTTTCAAGGTAGCCTTGGCCTGCAACACCTGGTCGAAGCCTTCAAATGTCCCGTCGGAATCGCGAGCGAGGCCGGTCATCACTACCTGATCCGGCTCGATGCGTAGCACGCCTAGATGGTTCCAGCCATCCACGGCGAAGGCACGTCCGCCCTCGATGCGAACGCGCTTGTCGATGGAAGTGATAGTGTAGATTCCATCGATTGGGAGCGGTTCACTCGCGGCAACGTCATAGCGATCGGCGAGTGGGGAGCGCGTCGAGATCAGCCCTGCGTTGTCGCTCATCACCTTGCCACCATTGGCTGTCGGGTCGAGCAGTTGCGCGACGTTGGCTGCTGCGTAGTCGGCAAATAATCCCGCAGGCCATTGGCGAAGATAGGTTCGATAACCCGAAATCGTATCGAGCTTGAGGGTTGCTTCCCACGCGGCCCGATCAGCCTCGCTATCAAGCGGCCCGGGTGTGCCGGATGCGATCGGAGCGTCCGGCCCCGGACCCTCGACGAGATACAACGGACGCCCGGTGATCGATGCTGAGATAAAGGGCCGCTGCCTGCCACTTGTCTCTGCAAGCACGTCATCGCGCACCATCCCGCCGAGCATCTGAACCGGCAGGCCGGGTTGGATGATGCGCCGCGCGAGCGATCGCGCGAAAGGAGAATTGCCATCCTTGCCATCAAGAGCGACGGCTCCCGGTGCGGCTGCGTAGATCACCAGCACATCGTCCACTTCAACCGGGGCAAGGCCTTGCGCGCTGCTGCGCGTCGATCCCTTCCATCTATTCGCAAAAGGATTGTTGCGGCACGCATCGAGCAGAGCGATCTTCAACTGCGCGCCTGAAAGTGCCTCCATGGCCAGTTGCAGCTCGATCGCCTGGAACGGCAGATCGGCCTCATCGCTAAGCCTCGCATCGACCGGCACCAGCCAGTTGCGTCCGTTGCCCTCCATGCCATGCCCCGCATAATAGACCAGCGCGGTATCCGCTCCCTGGGCGATTTGGCGGAACTCGCGCAGTTCGGAAACGAAGGCATCGAAACCCAGATTGTCGGCCAGCATCACCGTCTCGAACCCCGCTTGTTCGAGCGCACCGGCGATCAATTGCGCGTCGGAAGGAGGGTTGGTCAGAGCTCTCGCAGCTGCATATTCGGAATTGGCGATGACCAGAGCGACGCGCTGGGCATACGCTGCCGGGGCAGATATCGCGCCGGACACCAGAACGAGCAAAAGTATCAATCGCGTCATGCGCAGCCCTCCTATGAGAGCGTTTGTAATTCGCCAGCGGGAAACATCAAACAGGCCGGATCGTATGGCCGCGACGAGCCAGCGCCTACTTCTTGGGCTGCGGCGTACCGCGCAGGCGCGAGCGATGGCTCGACAGGTCGAGCACTTCACCCGGACCGGTATCCTCTGCCTGCAACAGCCCAAGCCGCCTTGCGACCTCACGATAGGCCTCCTCCTCGCCGCCCAGATCGCGGCGGAAGCGGTCCTTGTCGAGCTTTTCACCCGATTTCATGTCCCACAACCGGCAGCCATCGGGGCTGATTTCATCGGCCAGGATCACGCGGCTGTAATCGCCATCGTAGAGGCGTCCGAATTCAAGCTTGAAATCGACCAGGCGGATGTCGATCCCGGCAAACATTCCGCACAGAAAATCATTGATGCGGATCGCCATTGAGGAGATGTCGTGCATCTCTTCATGGCTGGCCCAGTTGAAGCAGGCGATGTGTTCCTCGGCGATCAAGGGGTCACCGAGCGAATCGTCCTTGTAGTAATATTCGATCAGCGTGTGCGGCAGCGGTTCGCCTTCTTCCAGACCAAGTCGCTTGCAGATAGAACCCGCCGCGACATTGCGCAGCACCACTTCGATCGGGATGATTTCAACCTGCCGCACCAGTTGCTCGCGCATGTTGAGGCGGCGGATAAAGTGCGTCGGGATGCCGATATGCGAAAGGCGCGTGAAGACATGCTCGCTGATGCGATTGTTGATCACGCCCTTGCCGTTGATAGTGCCCTTTTTTTCCGCGTTGAAGGCAGTCGCATCATCCTTGAAATACTGGATGATCGTGCCCGGCTCAGGCCCTTCGTAAAGGATCTTGGCCTTGCCTTCGTAGATTTGGCGGCGACGGGACATGGTTTGCACCCCTTGTTCAGCGAATGGTGCCCGGGGGCGGATTTGAACCACCGACACGCGGATTTTCAATCCGCTGCTCTACCCCTGAGCTACCCGGGCATTCGCTGCGGCGACGGTTGCGATGAAAATCAAACCAACCGGCGAGCAAATGAGAGCGGGCCTATGGCGAAGCTGAGCCCGGTTGGCAAGAGGGAATCAGTCCTGTTGATCCCAATCCTGTGAAGCAATCTCTTCAGGACTGGCGGGGCGGCTTGGCACGGCATAGCCATCGCCAAACCAGTTGGCGAGATCGCGATCCTTGCAGCGCTGCGAGCAGAAGGGCGTGAAATCCTCAATTCGAGGTTTCTTGCAGATCGGGCAGGGTTTGGTCTTCGTGCTCATATCGCAATATTTTGGGCATGCGCTGCTTCGAGTGCAAGGCCGGGGTCGATCTCGATCCGCACCTCTTTCCCGGTGCGCCGGGCAAGCTCTCCGAGCCATTCTGGCTTAAGCTTCGCCTTCAACGCAGGATGCACGGTCAGCAGCAATGCTCCAGGCCCCTCGACCCTTTCGCCACGGCGCAGCGCCGCGCGGGCGCACATGCCGACACGCGATCTGGCGAAGCGGTGGAGCAGCGATGGCCCTTCGAGCCGCGCGACCAGCTGGACAAAGCCAAACCCGTTCATCGCGGTGCGTTCATGCGACCAGTCGGCGAGCGCTTGGGCGAGGGCATCGTCCACCGCCCGGCGGTCTGCTTTGGTTTGGAGTGTAGGAAAATCGATGCCGATCGAACCGCCAAGATCGAACCAGTTCAAGGCCTGAGCGATCGCAGGTACTGCCGAAAGGGCGAGCTCGCGTGGGGCGGTGTCCCCGTCGATATCTATCAGGGTCATCGCTGGGGTGGTGCTGATCAGTATCTCACCGCCGGGGAAATCGATGCTGGCGGACGATGCTGCGGACCATACCTCTTCCCAAAGACCACCAGGAAATTGCCGCACCTCGCAACTGTCCCCATCAAAGGCAGCCCATGCTTCTGCGCCTGTTTCACCTTTTGGCACGAACCGCCCTTGCGCGTGTTTGAAACGTCCGCGTTCGGCAATCGCTGCCCGCGAGATACGCAGCGTGAATGGCGCGCCTTCAGTCAAATCGGGAGGCAGGTGATCGACCAGTATCTCGGTGCCGTCTTCCATAGCTGCAACCCCTCGCCTTGCACCGGAAGGTTTTGAGGTCAGCTTGGCCGTATGCACTTGACCGGCAATCAGCTCGCCCGGCCAGTATAGTCTGGCTGCGAGCACCTCCTCGCGTTCCACCAGCAAAGCTCGCGTTTCGCCGATGCCTCGCTCGATCAGCCACTCAGCCAACCGGAAAACCCGCCGATTTGAGCAATGCGCGCGTTTCGTAGAGGGGCAGGCCCACGATCCCCGAATGGCTACCCTTGATCCACTGAATCAATCCTTCGGCGGAGCCCTGGATCGCGTAGCCGCCCGCTTTGCCGCGCCATTCATCGCCTGCGAGATAGGCAGCGATTTCCTCTTCACAAAGCACCTTGAAGCGCACCGTGCTTTCCGAGAGGCGCGACCGGGCTTTTCCATCGGGTGCTCGCAGCACTACACTGGAGAGCACTGTGTGCCGCCGTCCGGATAGCAGTTCGAGGCACGCGCGCGCCTCTGCTTCATCTTCGGTCTTCGGCAATATCCTGCGTCCTGCAGCGACCACCGTGTCGCCTGCAAGAACATATCCATCGGCCTTCACCGCTGCCGCCTTCTCCTCGCCCATGCGCAGCGCGTAATCGCGCGGAAGCTCAGCTTTATGCGGCGTTTCGTCGATATCGGCGGGCTGGATCGCGTCCGGCTCTAGCCCAAGACGCGCGAGCAGATCGCGCCGTCTTGGCGAGGCCGAAGCGAGAGTCAGGTGAAGCGCGCTCATCAGCGCAGCGTCAGCAATGGCTTACGACGGGCCGGGACCACCACGGCCCGGCATAAAGCGATAGGTGATGCGCGCCTTGGTAAGGTCATACGGCGTCAGTTCGCACTGCACCTCGTCACCCACCAGAACGCGAATACGGTTCTTGCGCATCTTGCCGGCAGTGTGCCCCAGCACTTCATGACCGTTTTCAAGCTCGACCCGGAACATCGCATTGGGCAACAGTTCAACCACGCGCCCGCGCATTTCGAGGAGTTCTTCTTTGGCCATGTAATTCCTTCAAATTTTTAGCGGCGCGCCCATGCGCCGTTCATTCTTGGCGCGGCATTTAGCGATGGTGAGAACAAAAGGGAAGCCTCGTGCGTTAGCCATCGGAGCGCGCCGTGTGCCGCACAACTCGTCCCTTTTGGAGTGCACACCGTATATTTCGGTGCAAGTTGATACAATTCAAGTGTTTGTCGCCAATCCGCTTTTGTCCAAAGGGGCATCATGAGCCTGCCGCCTCTTTTTGATACACGATTACTAACCGGGTTCTGCCTGGCTGGCTTCCTGGCTCAACCGTCGTCGGCTGTGGCCCAGGAAGAGCCGCAAGATGCGCGACCTGCAACCGCACAGACGCAGCAAGACGAACGCGATGAGCGTGACGTCGATAGCGGCGTGGGCGGCGGCGAGATCATTGTGCAGGCTCAACGCCTGCGTGGACAGCTGGATGTCGATCAGGCGCCTTTGCTGGAGTTGGATGAGCAAGATATCGCCGCCGAAGGTGTGACCTCCATCGCCGACCTGGTCACGCAGATCACCAACCAGACGGGCTCGGCCCGCGGGCGGGGTAGTGGTGGGCGGCCAGTTATCCTGATCAACGGCATTCGCATCGGTTCCTTCCGCGAATTCCGCAACTATCCGCCCGAGGCGCTGGCACGGGTAGAGGTGTTTCCGGAAGAGGTGGCGCAGCGTTTCGGCTTCCCGCCCGACCGGCGGGTGCTGAACCTGATCCTTAAAGAGAACTATCGCAACGCAGAGGTCGAGCTGGAGTTCGAAAGCCCCGACCGTGGCGGATACTTCGTCACCGAACAAGAGTTGGGCTACCTCCAGATCGCAGATGGCGGGCGGATAAATGCCAACTTCACCGCGCGCGATATCTCGCTGCTGACCGAGGATGAGCGCGGCATCGAACAAACGCCAAGCTCCATCTCCGACATCGCGGGCGATCCCGATCAGGCACCGTTCCGCAGCCTGGTGGCCGACAACCGCTCGTTCGATGCCAACCTCAGCTGGGGCAAGGCATTCATCGATTCCGGCACGTCACTGAGCGCGAACATTAATTATGCGCGCGACGACACTCGCACTTTGCAAGGCCTCAACACCGTCACGCTGACCGATCCTGATGGAGATAGCGTGCTGCGTACTTTCGGCGAGCAGACGCCGCTGGAGATACGCTCATCGACCGATACGCTGTCCAGTTCAGGCTCGCTGACGAGGCGGGTCAACGCCTTCCGCCTGACCAGTACGTTCGATGCTTCGCTGATCGAGAGCGAGCAAAGGATCGATAGCCTGTTCGATACGAGCACGCTGATCGAAGATGCCGCGTCGGGTTTGCTGGCTCTGGATGGTGATCTGCCTGTCAGCGCCGATGCGGGTTTCGAGACTGCGCGATCGCGGAACATCATAGGCAGCACGCTTTCTACCTTACGCGGACCGGTTGCCAACCTGCCGGGCGGGGAGGTGCTGGCGACGTTCGATATCGGCTATGATTGGATTCGGCTCGAAAGTTCGGACACGCGCACCTTTGACGAGGTGGCGTTGACCCGCGGGGATCTGTCGACCGGGGTCAACATCGTCATTCCGATCACCAGCAGACGCACCGGGTTCGCCGATGCGCTGGGCAGCTTCAGCCTCAATGGGCAGATCGGCGTCAACCATCTGTCCGACTTCGGAACTCTGGGCGACTATACGATCGGCCTGAATTGGGGCGTCACCGAAAAGTTTGATCTCTCGGCCACTTACATCGTTCGCGAAGTTGCACCGGGCCTGGCAGCGCTCGGCAATCCCGAAGTTGTGACCCTCAACACGCCGGTATTCGACTTCATCAATGGCGAGACCGTGCTCGCAGCGGTGACGACGGGTGGCAATCCGGACCTGCTGGCTGAAACGCAACGTGATTGGAAGTTCGGGCTGAACTGGCAGCTGCCCTTCGTCGACAACATCCGGCTGACGGTCGAGTACATCCGCAATCGTTCCGAAGATGTGACAGCTGCCTTTCCGCAGATTACGCCCGAGGTCGAGATCGCTTTCGGTGATCGAATTACGCGAGACGCCGATGGCACTCTTGTGGCGCTTGATCGCCGGTCGGTGACCTTTGCCGAGACGCGCGCCGACCGACTGCAATTCGGCCTGTCGACGCGTGGAAGTATCGGTGCCGGGGATCGAGGCGGCAGACCTGGCGGCGCACGCGGTGGCTCGGGTGGTCCTCCACCGGGCGCACAACCGGCGACTGGCGGTCCACCGCGCGGGCGCCCCGCAGGAAGACCCGGCGGCGGCCCTCCGAGTGCTGAGCAGCGCGAGCGGTTCATGCAGTTTCGCGAGCGGCTCTGTGCCGATGACGGGCTTGAATTCGTCACCCGGCTGGTGCGCGCGGTCGAGAATGGCGAAGACTTGTCGGCGGAGCTTCCCGATTTCGATCCGCAGCGTTTGGAACGAATCCTATCACGCGTCCGCGATGACAATGGCGAGATCAGCGACGAACGGCTCGCGCAATTCCGCGAGCGGCTGTGCTCGGTCGAGCCGGGTGCCGCGGGTGGTCGTGGCGGCCCGCCGGGTGGCTCTGACCAACAGGCTCGTGGTGGTCCGCCCGCCGGTTTCAATCCGCTGGCTCGCGGAGCGCGGCCCGGCTGGCGCTATTTTGTATCGCTCAACCACACGATCGAGCTGAACAACGAAATCCTCATCGCACCGGGCGTGCCTGTGCTCGATCAGCTCGACGGAGATGGAACCGGAGCATTCGGCTTCCCGCGCAACACCAGCAGGCTGGAGGCGGGGATATTCGGCAATGGTATCGGGATGCGCCTGTCAGGTCGCTACACTGGCGAGACCCGGATCAACGGATCGGGCTTACCGGGAAGCAGCGACATCTTCTTCAACGATCTGGCGGTATTCGACATCCGTCTGTTCAGCGAAATCGGCCAGCTGTTCGGTCGAAACGAGGGTATTCTGAAGAATTTCCGTGTTTCGCTGCGCATCGACAATGTGTTCGACGGCCAACGCCGCGTCACCGACGAAAACGGCGATACGCCGATCAACTTTCAGCCTCTGCTAATCGATCCGGTAGGACGTTATCTGGGTATCGACCTACGAAAGCTTTTTTGATCTCGTGCCAGTGTGGGTGTGAAGGCTCTAGCCCTTGAACTTCGGGAACATCCAGCGCTGGGTCGGCCGCGCTTTGAATGGTTTCCACTCGCCCTCCGCCTGCGCCAGCCGGTCCGCGATTGCGACCATCACCGACGGGTTTACGCCCAGGCCGCAATGGCTGGCATAGACTTCGATGTTCTCGGTCGGATGCTTGCCGGGGGCCTGCACCGATCCGCGCCAGTGGACCACGCCGTCGGTCTTCGTCAGGATCGATGTCGTCGGCACTGGTGGTGCGATGTCGAGGCCCTTGAATTGACCGCCCCGGATCTTGTCAGGCTCATCGCCGTTGAAGAACTCGAACAGGCGCGCCGCGTTGGTGTGATTACGATCATCGGAGATCGGGCTGCCCAGCGAGATGACCGACCGCACGCGATCGGGATGCAGCTTGGCAAGTTCACGCGCCAGCACACCGCCGAGGCTCCAGCCGATCAGCGAGACTTTTGCGCCGCTGGTTTCGTTTGCTTCCTGCAACTGCTGCTCAAGACGATCGATCAGCTCTTCGTTCACGCGCACATTGCGACCGCTATCCCAGCCGAGCGCGGTGTATCCCAGATCGGTCAGCAGGTTGCGCATCGGACCGGTCGAACTGTTCGACGCCATGAAGCCCGGCATCGTGATGACGGCGTGGCCATCGCCGCTCGGCAGCGTCGACCTTAGCATCGGCAGCGCCGCGTAGAACGCACCGAATTCGATCAGCGCGCGACCTTCAGACAGTGTGAAGAAGCGATTTGGCGGACGCGGTGCTGGCGGCGCGTCGTCCATGTTGAAGTCGGCGGGAATGCTCGCCATCAGGTTTTCTCCTTCGTGCCACGCGGGCTTCGTGTGCGACCCTTCTTCGCGGGCTGTTTTCGTGTTCGTGTTTGGGTGGTTTTCGCAGGTTTTGCCGCTTTGGTTGCAGCAACCAGCATTTCGTCGAAGCTTTCCTGCAAGCACTCGGCGTAGAATTCAGGGTCAGGCATCACGTCGCGGCAGGCGGTGAAGCTGATGATTGCCTCGTCGACATAGCTTTGCACGACATGAGCAAGACCCAAACCGTCGGTCAGGCAGATCAGCGACAGCGCCATGCTCTCCATCCGCGCGCCAGCCGAATAGATCGGCACAGGCGGGCCGGGTACATTGGTCACGACCGTGTTGAACGGCATGGCAAGGCGATGCGCGATACTGATCCTGTTGAACAACTGCGCGCCCAGCGCCATGTAGAGGGCGGGATTGACCTTGCTCACCTCTGTCATGGTGCGCGCGCCCAGCGCGTTGGTCATCGCTTTCGAATTGCTGGTTTGGCCGAAGACGTATTCGAGCCGTTCGGCAGGGTCGGCGATATGCGTGCCGAGCGGTGCGATCATGGCGGCGACCTGATTGCCCATGTCGCCTTTTTCGCCCTCTGCGCGGACGGAGATCGGCGCCATCGCCGTCATCGTGCCCTTGGGAAGGTCGTCTTTCGATGTGAGATATTTGTGCAGCGCGCCGCCGATGATCGCGAGCGCGACATCATTGACCTTCGCTTCGGGCAGCAGAGCGCGGATTGCCTTGATCTCGGCGAGCTTGAAGCTGCGCCCTTCGACCACGCGATGCGGCGAAATCGAGCGGTTAAAACGCGTGCGCGGCGGCACCAGATCGCTGGAAACCTTGAAGTCTTTGGCGAGGAGCCCCTTGATCGCACTCGCAACACCGGGGACGGCTTGAGCGGCGACCTGCGCCTGCTTCAGCGGATTCATCAGCGCATTGAGATAGGATTTGCCCAGCAATTCGACCGGGCCTGGCACCTTTTCCGGCTTCCAGTCATCGGGCTCGTTCGGGGGCGGTGCGTTCGGGTCGAGTGTGTGGATCGCCTCCATCAGGTCGATCCCGCTCATCCCGTCGATAGCGGAATGGTGCACCTTGGTGACGAAGGCGAAGCATCCCGGCGGGAAGTCGCGGACCTGGTCCAGCCCCTCAACCACGGTGAATTCCCATGGCGGGCGATTGAGATCCATCGGTCTGGCATGAATGCGCGCGGTCTGGATGCACAGCTGCCGCCAATCGCCGGGCTTTGGCAGCGCAACATGGCGGACGTGATATTCAAGGTCGAAATCGGGGTCTTCGATCCAGTAAGGATAATCCAGATCGAACGGCACACGCACGAGGCGCTGACGCATGGTCTTGGACAGCTGAAGCCGGGATTCGAAGAAGTTCAAAATGTCTTTGAACCGCACGAACCTGCCCGGAGCGGTCTCCGGATTGTATATCAGCAGATTGCCGATATGCATCGGCGAATTCGGCGATTCCAACGCTACGAACGAGGAATCCATGCCTTGCAATTGGCGCAAGGGTTTCTCCCGCAGACCACCTCAAGCACGGGTGGCTTCGGCTCGTTTTCGAGCTCTGTCAAAAGACCTAGGCACAAAAGATTGACAAGACAACCTCACGCAAGCGGCAGGTGTTGCCGTTGGGGAAGGGTTATGCGCAATTAAATTGCGCAGCCAGAGCTTCGCTGCAGGCCACTCCGCTAGCCCATGCCCATTGGAAATTGTATCCGCCGAGCCACCCGGTCACGTCCACAGCCTCTCCGATCGCATACAGCCCGGCGACGTTCTTTGCCTCCATGGTGCGCGATGAGAGTTCGCTCGTCGCTATCCCGCCGATTGTGACTTCTGCCTTGGCAAAGCCCTCCGTGCCGTTGGGTGAGAACCGCCAGTCGGCGAGCTTCGCAGCAGCCGCACGCAGTTCCTTGTCGGGGACATTGCCAAGCTCCCGGTCGATCCCGAGCCGTTCCGCCAGCGCATCGGCGAGCCTGTCCGGGAGATGTTCGCGCAGGACGCTGCGCAATTCGGCGCGCGGATGATCGCGCTTAAGACCCAGCAGCCAATCCTCATCCGCTTCGGGCACGAAGGTGATGCCGATATCCTCGCCGTGCTTCCAATAGGACGAGACTTGCAGGATCGCCGGGCCGGACAGACCCTTGTGCGTGAAAAGAGCGGCCTCGGCGAATTCTGCCCGCGATTTGCCCTTGCCCGCGCGAGCTTTAACCGGAGCGGAGACGCCCGACAATTCGCGGAACAGCACATCCTCTCCGCCCAGCGTAAGCGGGACGAGGGCGGGGCGCGGCTCGACTACTTTTAGCCCGAATTGCCGCGCAAGATCATAGGCAAATCCGGTTGCGCCCATCTTGGGGATCGAGGGACCGCCGGTTGCGATAACGAGGTTGCGGGCGGCGTAGCTTTGTCCGCGCGCGCTGACCCCATAAAGATCACCATCCTTTACCACTTCGCCAACGTCCGCGCCGCAGATGATATCGACATTCTTGTCAGGGCATTCGTCGATCAGCATCTGCACGATCTGCCTCGCCGAGCCGTCGCAGAACAGCTGACCCAGCGTCTTTTCGTGCCATTCGATGCCGTGGCGGTCGACCAATTCAATGAAGTCTTGCGGGGTGTACCGGGCGAGCGCCGACTTGGCGAAGTGCGGATTGGCCGAAAGGAAGTTTCCGGGGCCAGCATTCACATTGGTGAAGTTGCAGCGTCCGCCGCCGGATATCAGTATCTTCTTACCCGGTCTCTCAGCCTTTTCGAGCACCGCGACGCGCAGGCCGCGCTGCCCTGCCTTCGCCGCGCACATCAGCCCCGCAGCTCCCGCACCCAAGATTATCGCGTCATAGTGTTTCACGCTGACGCCGATAGGCGCGCTGGATGGCAATGCCAACGATCAAGCATCTGCAAACAGGCGGAGCAGAACCAGCGGGGGCGTTGCCGGTTCTGCTTCGCTCATGCTCCGGCGTTAGGGAAGCGCCGGTTGTGCCACGCTCAGCAGCTTGCCGAGCGTGTTCCACTCTTCGCGCGGCACCCAGTTGCGGTTGGCGCCGAGGAAGGAATGCTCATCGAGTTCGAGCAGGCCGATAATGACTTCCGCCACGATGGTTGCACCTGCGGGGCCTAGCCCTTCGCCGGGAGTGAAGGAGCCATCGGTTTCTTCGCGCCCGATCACTTCGGCTTCGGCCAGCAGATACAGCCACAGGGGGATGCCCTCCGCGCCGAGATCGCCATTTACGTCGGCGACCTTGGCGATGACCTGATCGATTTCTGCCTGCGGCCGTCCAAGGTGGGCGGCCACCTTTTCACCGGCGGGCAGCAGGAAGGTGTTGCCGCGCATCAGGTTGCGGGTCGCAAGCGATTTCTCTTCCGGACTGCCATCGACGAAGGGCAGCGCCAGCAATGCTTCGGAAAGCAGCGTGTCGAGCTTTTGCGTGCGCTGCACCGCGCGGCCTTCTGGCGTGAAGAACAGCTCATGCATGTCGCACACGGCATCGTTGCTGGTGACCGGGTCGAAGCCGGAGCCAAGGGTCTGCCCGAACAGCGCGCGTTGCGACTGGCCCATGCGCACTTGCAGCTTGAGTGGAACCATCGAGTGCCCGAAGCGATAGGCCGCGACCGAGAACTCGATTGGGATGAATGGCACATCGCCGCAATAATGTTCGCGCCCGCAGCCGAGAATGCGTTCGATGACAGGCTTGCCGCACATGTCGACGAGGAAGTCGTTCACCACCGCCCATTGATAGTGCCATGTCGTGAGCACGCGCGAAGCTTCATAGAGGTCATGCCCCTCGAGCCCGTCCTCGGCATGGATCGTATCGGCGACATGATTGTGGAACCGGATCACCGCCAGCTGAATCTGGCTGATGATGCGGTTTTCGTCGTTGCGCGGGTCGCCGATGATCGCGCGATCGTTGGGAGCGCGTAGCAGATCGTGCGCGCTGATGCCGGTCTGGCCCGGATTGTCTGCCCCGGTCAGCAGCTTCACCCCGCCGAACGCGCCGCCCTGCTCGAACAGGTAAGGCTGAGCCTCCGGGCCGAGTCCGTAAATGCAGTCGAGATCGAGCGTCGGAGTGCGGACGTTGGCGATCTCACCCGGATTGTCGACGACGCTGTCAAAGGTGGTCGACGCATCCAGCGTGATGTCGTGATCGACGAACTGACCGAAGAAAACCATGCCAACAGGCACGCTTGCGGTGCGTTCCTGATCATTGGGGGCCTGCATATTGCCGCCCGCGCGGCCAATATCGATCAGTATATGCGGATCGGTGTAAGCCGGCATTAGTTCGCCGAACAATCGCCCGAAACGGTCATCGCGCTGCTCAATTCCGTATTCGCTGCGCACACAATAGGGTGAAAGCCCCTCGAGCGGTTTCATCCCATGATGATCTGAATTAGTCATTGCCTTGCCTCCGTTAGTTAACCGAAAGCAACCCACCTGTTATGTTTTAGGCAACCCACACCTTTTATTATTATTCATCGGTACTCCTGTATTTTGGGATAAATGAGTCCGGTTGCGCTTTACTGTGCATTTTTATCGACGAAGCACTGGATGTTGTTTCTGCAAGACTCTGTGGGGAGGGGCTGGGCGGCGCGGACAAATTCCGTGTGGTCACGGCAAGTCGAGAAAGCTCCATTTCGAGGAGTGAGGACGAAGGACATGCAGGGCATATTCAAGGACGAACGACGTGGAAATGGAGCTTTCTCGACTTGTCCCGATGGGATTGGGCCAAAATCCGCCCTCACGGCGTTGCGAACGCTTGAAAGTGCGTCGCACTTCCTGCGCGTCCGCGCCTTGTGAGTTGCGGATTTTGGCTCCAACCGTGATCCACACGGAATTTGTCCACGCCGCCTAGGATGTCCTTCCATCCACGCGCGCCGCACACTATTTCGAGTGGCATGTCCCGATCCAAGGCTGGCACTCCCCATGATCCGCGCGGGGCCGAACGCTTCAATGAAGAGCGCGCGGCCTACACTGTCGCGCGCGCGCAGCCGAACCTCGAGGCCGGGGTCGAAGCGATCCGTGAGACGGTCAAGACGCTCAAGCCCACGCCCGGAGTGTACCGCATGCTCGATGCGCGCGGTGATGTGCTGTATGTCGGCAAGGCGCGATCGTTGAAGGCCCGTGTGGCCAATTACACTCAGATCAACGGCATGTCGGGGCGCCTGCTGCGAATGGTGAGCCAGTGTCGCGGCATGGAGATCATCACCACCAATTCGGAGGCCGAGGCGCTGCTGCTCGAAGCGCAATTGATCAAGCGGTTTCGCCCGCCGTTCAACGTGCTGCTGCGCGATGACAAGAGCTTCCCCTTCATCCTGCTGCGCGCGGACCATGAATTCCCCCGCATCCACAAACATCGCGGCGCGCGCCGGGCCAAGGGCAATTACTACGGACCGTTTGCGAGTGCGGGCAGCGTCAACACCACGCTCAACGCTCTGCAAAAGCTGTTTCTCTTGCGATCCTGCACCGACAGTTTCTTCAACAACCGCGACCGACCCTGCCTGCTCTATCAGATCAAACGCTGCTCGGCGCCATGCGTGGGGCGGGTGTCGGAGAATGATTACGACGCGCTGGTGAAACAGGCGAAGGACTTTCTCGCCGGGCGATCGTCGCAAGTGCAGGCCGACCTTGAAAAGCAGATGGCGAAGGCGGCGGAGGAACTCGATTTCGAAACCGCCGCGATCCTGCGTGACCGGCTGCGCGCCGCGACTTTCATTCAAGGCTCACAAGCGATCAATGCGAGCGGGGTGGGGGACGCCGATGTGTTCGCGCTGGCCTCAAAAGGCGGGCATGTCGGTGTGCAGGCGTTCTTCATTCGCGGCGGGCAAAACTGGGGGCACCGCGCGTTCTTTCCTTCGCACACGAAGGATGTGGAAGAGGCGCAGGTGCTCGCCAATGTCATGCTGCAATTCTACGAAGAAGTGCCGCCGCCGCCTACAATTCTGGTCGATCGCGATCTGCCCGAAGCCGACCTGATCGAGGCAGCCCTGTCCGAAGTCGCCGAAAAGAAGGTCAAGCTGTCGATCCCCCAGCGCGGCGACCGGCGCAAATTGCTCCAGCAGGCGCAGCGCAATGCCGTGGAGGCGCTCGAACGGCGACTTGCGGAGACAGGCACCAAGGCAAAGGTCAATCGCGAGCTGGCCGAGTTCCTCGAACTCGACGCACCGCCTGAGCGGATCGAGGTTTACGATAACTCGCACATCCAGGGCGCGAAGGCAGTCGGGGCGATGATCGTCGCCAGTCCCGAAGGCTTCGAAAAATCGCAGTATCGCAAGTTCAACATAAAGGAGGCGCAAACCAACGACGATTTCGCGATGATGCGCGAGGTGATGCAGCGTCGTTTTCGTCCGCTGGTCGAAAATGAGTTGGAATCGCGCGGAGACGCGGAGACGCAGAGGGACCAGGACAGCGCCGCAGACACAAAAGGATCGAACGTCACGTCTGAGGAGGGCGATGGCAGTTCGAAAGCGGCTTCGTCGCAGGTGCAACCTCTCCGCGCCTCCGCGTCTCCGCGTGAATCGAAAAAGGGACACCGGACCATCTGGCCCGACCTCGTGCTGGTCGATGGTGGCAAGGGTCAGCTGTCGAGCGTGATGGAGGTGCTGGGCGAGTTGGGCATCGACGATGTGCCGGTGATCGGTATCGCCAAGGGCCCGCATCACGGGCGAGAGGGGCGCGAAGTGTTTCACTTCCCTGATGGCCGCGAAAAGACGCTGCCGACCAATTCGCAAATTCTGTTCTACGCCCAGCGCCTGCGCGATGAAGTCCACCGCTATGCCATCGGAGCACACCGGGCGAAACGCTCGAAAGCAATCACCGCATCGCCGCTCGACGAGATTCCCGGCATCGGTCCGGCCAGAAAGCGCGCGCTGCTGCTACATTTCGGCACCGCGTCGAAGGTGAGGGCCGCGTCGCTGGAGGATCTACAGCGAGCGCCGGGTGTGAGCGAGACCGTGGCGCGGCAGATCTATGACTTCTATCACGCGAGTGGGTGAAAGAGATCATCGGATATCAAGCACATCGCCTGAGCCGAGCTCACCCGATACGAGGTTTGCCTTTTCCAGCATCGCATCGATGATGAAATCCATTACAGCACGGATGCGCGGAGTCTGACGCAGATCGGGGTGAGTGAGCACCCATAAATCCTGTTGCAGGATTGGCGGATCATCGCACAGTCGCACCAGATTGGGTTCTGCATCCGCCATGAAGCAGGCGCCCCGACCTAGCCCCAGCCCTTTTACCAGAGCCAGATGACGTGCAGTGATGTCATCGATCGCCACAGCCACCGGCACATCGGGAAAGGGCGAGTTCTCAAGCCAGCCGGGCCATAACCCGTCGCCCACCGGGGCGATCCAGCGAAGATCTTCTTTGCGGGTGCGCGCGAGATAATCACGGTCGGCGTAGTAGGTGACGCGGTTGGGATAGAGCCTGCGCCCTACAAGATGCCCCGGTGGCTCCTGCGCTCCGCGGACGACGATATCGGCTTCGCATTTGTCCAGATCGACGAAGCGCGACGAGGTTTCGACCACAAGTTCGACATCGGGATAGATCTCGCTGAAACGGATGAGGTCTTCCAGCAAAAGGTACTGCGCGATCGGTTCCGGCAGCGACAATTCGACCTTTCCGGTGATCTCTTCGGTTGTCGCTTTCTGAAACCGTGTTCCAGCGAAGGCCAGGCGCTCGATTTCTTCCGCCACTTCGATCAACGCTGCTCCGTCCCGCGTTGGCACGTAGCCCCCCGGTTGCTTTTCAAACAGCTTGCCGCGGTTTTGCTCAACGATGGCGAGCCGACGCGATACAGTTGTGTGTGTGAGGCCGAGGCTAGTCGCGGCGCTGCGCAAGCTGCCCGATCGCGACACGGCAAGGATAAGGCGATAGTCGTCCCAGTCTTTCATTGGAACACTTTTGCACCAACCACAGGAGAAAACTAGCCGATCATCCTCCGATTTTTGCGATAATGGTGCGTTTGCAAACCATACTGTCATGAGGGCTTTCTATGATCAATCGACCAACGCTTCTTTCGCTGTCCTCGCTTCTCGCGGCGACCGTGCTCCTTTCGAGCGGAGGCGGTTGGGCAAATGCCGAACCCACGGAGCCGCTGGCGACCAGCGCCAACAGCGCACCCGACGGCGTGTTGCTAAGCGCCAAACGTGGCGAGCTTCTGCAGATCATCATGCCGGAAAGCCGTGAGGATGCGGGCGATGCGCGTCGGGAATATTATCAGACTGTATTCCCGATTGCCGAAGGCCTTGGATATCGCCGCTTGGGACAGCTCGGCATCAGACAAAAGGTCGTGAGCGACTACGATCCGGGAGCGATGCTGTTCTTTACTTGGCCAGACCGGGCTGCGCAGGACGAGTTCAAACGCAATCCACGGCACCCCGCGATCATAGCAGCGCGACCGGACGGCTGGAATGAATTGAAGGTCTTCACGGCAGAATTGGATGAGGATCTCGATCTGCAATTTGATCCGGCGAAATATTACACGGTGGTGATTGCCTGGCTCGATGCTGACCACGGCGATGATTACCAGCGCTATCTCACGGGCATTGAGCCAGCAGTGAAGCGTGCGGGTGGGCGGTTCATTTTCAAGATGAACGATCCCAGTCTCCAGACCCACGCCTCTTCGCCAGAGGCACCGGGACAGCTTACGTTTGTCGAATGGGACAATCCAGACGGCTTTGCACAAGTCCAGCAATCGCAGGAATATCTCGATAGTCGTCAGTATTTTGGCAGCGGCGTCGACCGGTTCGAGTTCTATTGGCTCGCAGCGGTAGCGGGTTGAACGGCGAAGGGGCCTCGGGCTTCTCCCTAAGCCATGTCATTCGCAGACAATCTGGAGCAATTCGCAGGCCTTTCGTGACATCGACACAATTGCTCTTTATCCCCAAGGAGTTCAAACCCCTCTTCAAGGACAACCGTGAAACAGCCCGATGCCAGCCTAGCGGCGCACCCACCTTCCTCCCCGGCCACCTCGAACCCCACCGAGGCATCGCCTGATCCCAAGCAGCTCATGCGCGATCTGATCGCATTCCGCGATCCGAAGGTCGCGCGCAGCATGTGGGAGTTGGCGATCACGCTGATCCCGTTTTTAGGTGTGTTCGCCGGCCTCCTGTTCGCGGTGCAGGCAGGGTATTATGCTGCTCTGCTGTTCACCCCGCTCGCCGGGCTGTTCCTGTTGCGGCTGTTCATTATCCAGCATGATTGCGGGCATGGAGCGTTCCTGCCAAACAGGGCGGGAAATGACTGGTTGGGCCGGGCGATCGGGGTCTTCACACTGACGCCGTACGACACTTGGCGCCGTTCGCATGCGCTGCATCACGCGGGCACTGGCAATCTAGACGCGCGTGGCTTTGGCGATGTCGATACGTTGACGGTGCGCGAATTCCGCGAGCGTGGGGCGTTCAAACGGTTTCTCTACCGCCTCTATCGCCATCCTGTCGTGCTGCTTGGCATCGGCCCGGCCTACCTTTTCCTTGTCCGTCACCGGCTGCCGATCGGGTTGATGAAGGCGGGATCGATCTATTGGGTCAGCGCCATGGTGACCAACGCGGTCACCGCGGCGATATTGATCGGGCTGGTGCTGCAATTCGGATTGGCGACCACCTTGATCGTGTTCCTGCCCGTGCTGTTGATGGCGGCGTCGATGGGCGTTTGGCTGTTTTACATCCAGCATCAGTTCGAAGACGCACATTGGGATTACGCCGATGAATGGTCGTTCCACGATGCGGCTTTGCATGGCAGCACGCATCTTGACCTGCCACTGGTGCTGCGCTGGTTCACGGCGAATATCGGCATCCATCACGTGCATCACCTGGCGAGCCGGATTCCGTTTTATCGGCTGCCTGAAGTCCTGCGAGCGCATCCCGCTCTTTACAATGTGAACCGCTACACCGTGGGGCAGACGATCAAGCCGTTGCTGCTGACTTTGTGGGATGAAGATCGCCGCAAGCTGGTGAGCTTTCGCGAGGCGTCGAAGCTGTCGGTCTGACGTTCACCTATCGCAAGCAACAAAAGACCCGGCCCGCGCTGGCGGACCGGGTCTTTGTGATTTCGATATATCGCCAAACGGCGCTGTTACTGCGGATACGTCCAGGTTGTACCGCGAGCGAGGTTCTCGCTGGCGAAAGCCCAGTTGAGCTTCGAACCGACCACGTGGTCGAGATAGGATGGCCGTGCGTTCTGGTGATCGAGGTAGTACGCGTGCTCCCACACATCGACCGTCAGCAGCGGATTGAAATCGCTGTCCGCCAGAGTGTCGCCATCGTGGGTTTCCTGAATGGAAAGCTCACCATTCTTCTCCGCAAGCCATACCCAGCCGCTGGCAAAGTGCCCTGCGCCGCGCGATTTCAGCTGTTCTTTCAGTTCGTCGACCGAGCCGAAAGCCGCGTCGATCTTCGCCTTTAGTTCATCCGACGGTGCGGTTTCCTCCGCAGCCATGGAATGCCAGTAAAATGCATGGTTCCAGCTTTGCGCGGCGTTGTTGAACAGGCCCTGGTTGCTGTCGCGCGCAGCGGCGACAATCGCTTCCATCGGTTTGTCCGCGTGGTCGGTGCCTTCGATCGCGTCGTTCATTTTCGTGATGTAGGCGTTGTGATGCTTGCCATGATGGAACGACAGCGTCTGAGCTGAGATGGCCGGTTCAAGTGCGGTGTTGGCGTAGGGCAGGTCGATGAGTTTGTAAGCCATGGGATGTCCCTCTCTGGTTGGAGTTTTTGTCCGTCACAAACCCAATGCGCGGCACGCGCTTAGGTTGCAAGCGGCATGGTAAAAACCTTTCAAACGTCCGCGTATGTCAGGCAGCGGCGAGTTGAGAGCGCTTGAATTCCGCATCCGCTCTGAGCTGTGCGTGCTCGACCCAGGTGGAATGCACCCCGCTGGAAATCTTGTGCGGCAGGGCAAGGCGGCAAATCGGCCCCTTGGTCACATCGCCTGCATCAAGGATCGCAAGCTCGGATGTGCCCGTGTTCTCATCGATCAGGAACGTGACGAGGTAAGCTTCATCCTCGCGTTTTTCTTGCCCGATCGCTTCGCTGCTTGAGGACGTCCCTCCCTTACGGGGAACGACAGGGCTTTCGCTCGCATAGACGCCATCGGGCAATTGAAAGACCTGTTCCTCGCCCGTTTCGGTGTCATGGCGGCAATAGCCGTTGAACAGGAACCAACCGGGTCGGGTGGTCGTCGACCAGACGTAGCGATTTTTCTTCATCAGGTAGTCCGGATTGATCATCCCGAACTCGACGATCCGGTCGGACAGCCTCTCTTCAGTGGTCTCGCCGGTTGTCAGGTTGAACCGCCAGCGGTGCAGGCGCGGCAGGAATGAATGTTCGTCCACAAACGCCATCATGTGGCTGTATTCGCCTGCTTCCTCGATCGGATCGGGCATCGGCTTGTCCTGATAATACCCTTCGAGCACCACCTCGTCGCCTTCTTCATACGCATTGGTCCAATGCAGCACGTAGGTGGGCGAAGCCTCGAACCAGCGGATGTCTTCAGGCTGACCATGGCGCGGGATCAGCGCGAAGCGTGTCGGCACACCATTGTGAATTCGGGCGGCGTGGATGTCTCGCTTGAGCAGCTCTTCGTCCCAGAACAGCGGCATATCGTTGAGGATCGACCAGTTTTTGGTGATCGCCATATCGTGGGGCAGGCGCGGGCCGGGCAGAGGAATCGGCACATAATGCGCAATCTTCCCGGCGCGATCGACCACGCCGTAATGCATGTAGGGTGGGTGCTTGGAATAGTTGAAGAACATCAGCTCGCCTGTCATCTCATCCACCTTGGGATGCGCCGAGATGCCATCGAGCGGTCCCCAGCTGGCCTTGCCGAGGTTCTCCAGCGTCACCGGATCGAGCTGCCACGCCTCGCCGCATTGATAGAGCGTCGCGAGCGCCACGCCTGAATGGACGATAATGTCGGTGCTGCCAGTATCCTTAAGCGAGCCATGCGCACCAAAGCCGGGCCGCTTGGACAGCGCTGGCGGGTCCATCAACCCGCCCCACAACGCGCCTCCCGCGATCTGCTCCGCCTCAAAGCACTGCGTGCGCACGAAGCGATTGCGATAGCTCGCTTTGCCGCCTGAAATGCTGACCTGATGGATCATCGCATCGCCATCGAAGGGGTGATGACGACCGAGCGGCTGATGCACCGGATTTTCGGTGTTGCGCAGATAAATCCCGTCAATATCGGTCGGAAGTTCGCCTTCGATCACATCCAGCTCATCCACGTCGACTTCCTCGTGAAGCGGCGTCCAGGCACCCGAAAGATAGGGATGGTTGCTCGCTTCGAGGCTGGTCTTGATCGGCGGATGGCGCGTGATCTGCATGGTCGTCTCCCGTGCTTCGCAGCGTAGCGGGTGAGGGCGGGCTTGCAAACAATTGGTGTCCCTTTCCTGCGTCCGCGAAATTTGATCCCGATCAATGTTCCTCCCGCATGCATCGGTACAATGGGCGCATCAAAGGGAGACCGACTATGAAATCTCTATTGCTCCATATCGACGGCGACGATTGCATGGAGGCGCGCATGCAAGTCGCGCTGGACATCGCCCGCGCGACCGGCGCGCACATCACCTGCCTCCAGGCGGTGAGCTTCGAAGTGTTTGCGCCGGGTGACTTCTATGGATCGACGCTTGCCGCTGCGGTGCCGAAGATCAAGGAAGCCGCCGAGGAGTTGCGCGAGAAGATCGAGACTGATCTTTCGAACGAGGACGTCTCCTGGGAATGGCGGTTCCAATACGGAATGGCAGAGCAGCGCCTGCTCGAACAATCCGCGCTGCACGATCTCATCATTGTCGGCCCCAACGATATTGGAGAGAAAGGCGGCAGTGCCTCGCGCATGGTCGGGGCCTTGGTGCTGAAAGCGCCGACGCCCGTGCTGGTTGTGCCCGGCCATACAAAGCGGCTCGACGTGACCGCGCCCATGCTGGTGGCGTGGAATGGTTCGTCCGAAGCCTGCGTGGCCTTGCGCACGGCCACCCCGCTGCTGTCCTGCGCGAGCACTGTGTTCCTCGCCAGCATTGCTGAAAAATCCGAAAAGCAGCGGTTGGACTTTCCGCCAATCGAGGGTGCGCAATACCTTAGTCGCTATGGCATAAATGCGGAACTCGTCGAGATCCCACGCGAGGGCGCCAAGGTTTCGGACACGCTGTTTTCAGCTGCAAAGGCGCGTGATTGCGGCATGCTGGCGATGGGTGCCTATGGCCATTCACGGCTGTCGGAAATGCTGCTGGGCGGGGTCACCCGCCGCTCGCTCACCGATCCGCAAATGCCCATGTTCCTGGCGCATTAGTCTATGATAATGTTCGGCACGAAGCGCGCGAGGTCGCGGGTAATTGGGCTCGCATCCTCGCGCACGGACATCGCCACGGCATCGTCGCCAACCACCCAGCTGCCGATCACCGCGTGATTGTCGCCTGAGCGTGCGATTGGGGCATAGGCCTGCACAATGCCGCCTTCCTCGCCATAGCCTTCCTGCGGGCCGCTATGCATTGCTGACCCGTCAAACAGGGAGATGTCGGCACCCTCGCGGCTGAAGAAAGGCTTGGTCACATGCGGATGGCGCGCGAGCTCAGTCGCCTCTTCGCTTCCGGCAAAGAACGCGGGCAGCAGATTGCGATGCCCACGATGCCGCTCCCACAACAGCGGCAGCATCGCCTTGTTCGAAAGGATCGCCTTCCACGCGGGTTCGACGAAGATCGTGCCCGATGAGGCCGCATGCTGCCCGAATTCCTCGCGCAGCATATCCTCCCACGGATAGAGCTTGAACAGAGCGCCGATGTGATAGCCTTCGTGGTCGAGGAAGCGGCCTTGATCGTCGATCGCAATCTGGTCGACGGCGACAAACTTCGCCTCGATCCCTGCCTGACTTGCCAGATCTTCTAGGTAGCGGACGGTCGCGCGATCCTCAACGCTTTCGGCCACCGCTGCAAAATGCATCAGGCTGCCCGGCGTCACGATCTTTCCGAACCGCTCGATCAACGCCTCATGCAGTCGATTGAATTGATCCGTCCCATCAGGCAGCGCGCCTGCCGCGATCATGTCTTCCAGCCAGCCCCACTGGAAGAACGCGGTTTCGTAGATGCTGGTCGGCGTATCCGCGTTGAATTCCAGCATCTTGGCAGGGCCGCTGCCGGCATAGGCAAAATCGAATCGGCCATAGAGCGACATGTCGCCGCCGCGCCAGCTATCCGCAATCATGTCCCATGCGTATTCGGGGATCGCGAGCGTCTCCATGATCTCTTGCGAGGCGCAGGCGTCATCGACCAGCGAAAGGCACATGGCGTAAAGCTCGGTCGTCGGGTCTTCGATCTCGTCTTCGACCTCGCGCAAGGTGAACTGCCAGCAGGCGCTTTCGTCCCAGTAAATCTCACCATCGACATGATGGAAAAGAAAGCCGTTTTCTTCCGCGATTGCCTGCCAATTTTCGCGTGGCTTTACCGTTATGCGCTGCATGCAGATTCCCCCAATCGCCGACCAGATAGCGTGAAAACCTTGCGCTAACCTTTGTCGGCTATCCCGTCGGCCATACACCTTGCGGGAGGGGCAGGATAATGAATCAAAACGGTTTTGCGCAGCGCAAACGCTCATCGAAGGTCGCTTTGACGACCATGGCCGCGTTGACCGGTGGCGCGATGCTTTCGGCATGCGGCAGCGATCCGGCCGAAAATGCGGGCCCCGCAGGCGACGTGGCCAATTCCAGCGACGCAGAAGTCCAGGTTTTCGAGAACGTCTTCGCCTGCGCCAAGGTGACTGGAAAGACCACCGAAGAATGCGCCGAAATGCGGGAAGAGGCGATCGCCGTCGCGCATCAGGACGCACCGCGCTTTGCCGCGTTGGAGGACTGCGAAGCGGAATATGGGGCCGGGCAGTGCATGCAGGCGGACCAAGCCAGCGAGCAACCGGTCGAAGAGCATGCCCGTTCGGGTCGCACCCACTTCTCTCCCTTCGTCGTTGCATGGTTCTCACGTGGCAGTGGTGGCAAGAACGCGCCGCTCTTCAACTCGAAGGCGGGCGGATATCAGTCCGCCAACGGCTCGCGTCTCGGTTACGCCGGTGCGCCCGGAAAGTATTATGCATCGAACCGCGCGATGGAGCGGGCCAAGTCCGTTCCGAAGGTGAAGCCAGCGTCGAAAATGGCGAAGGCCGCCGGGTTCGGATCGCGCAACACATCGTGGAGCCTCGCGGACCGCAATGGCGGGACCAGCACGGCGACGCGCAGCAAAGGCGGCTAAGGCAGACTGCCGGCGTACCGTCGCCACCCACTCCCTCCACCCTTCCGCCCGGAATATCTTCGGACACGATCCGGGTGGAAGGGTGGAAGGGTGGAGGGAGTGGGTGGCCCGGCAAACTAGCTAGTGCCCTTACTTTTTCGCTTTCGCATCATCCCTTCCTGAGCCACGCTGGCGACCAGCTCGCCTGCACGGTTGAAGATGCGACCGCGATTGAAACCGCGCCCTCCGCCAGACCATGGCGCATCGGTGGCGTAGAGCAACCACTCATCGGCGCGCGCCTCCCGATGAAACCAGATCGCATGGTCGAGACTCGCGCCGACAAGCTCGCCGCGCATCCATGAAAGTCCATGCGGCAGCGCGCTGGTGCCCAGCAGCGTGTAGTCGCTGGCATAGGTGATGATCGCACGGTGCAGCGCTGGATCGTCGGGCAGCGGTGCAGCGGTGCGGAACCAGGTATGCGCGCGCGGCTCCCTCGGCTCGCTGTTCATCCAGTGCAGCCGATCGATCGTGCGCATCTCGATCGGGCGAGGTCGCAGCATGAAGCGGCGCTGCGTTTCGTCCAGCCTGTCGCCCAGCTTGTCTGCCATCTCACGCCGCATCTGCATGTCAGGCTTGAGGTTTTCCGGCCCGTCAACATCGGGCATGGGTGCATCGATATGTTCAAGGCCTTGTTCGGGCACCTGAAAGCTGGCGGTCAGGTTGAGGATCGGGCTGCATGATCCGTCTTCGCCTTCCTGCGCGGCGACGACCCGGCGGTTGGCAAAACTGCGCCCATCGAAATCGCGCTGGATGCGATATTCGATCTCTCGCCCCTCCTTGCCGCCGCGCAGGAAATAAGCGTGGAGCGAGTGCGCGACTTTGCCCTCCGGCACGCTGGATTGAGCCGCCTGGAGCGCTTGTGCGAGCACTTGCCCGCCGAACACCCGTCCGACGCCGCCCTTTTGCGGACTACCGGCATGCACATCGGCGGCGCGCTTTTCGACCGTCAGGAGGCGGACCAGCCCTTCGACCAGCTGTTCATCGGTTGGTTTGTCAGTCATCGCGCGCAGCCATGCTGGTGCCCGACAAAGAGGTCAACCCGGCTGTCAGCGCTCCCAGACCCGGCGCAGCAATGCTGCGGGGATCGCGCCGCGCACGAACAGCAGGTCGGATACGGTGGAACATTCCGCTGCGCCCATCTGCCGCTTGTATCCGCCATCGCCCAGTC
The DNA here is from genome assembly GCA_039033835.1 of Pseudomonadota bacterium. Taxonomy (GTDB): domain Bacteria; phylum Pseudomonadota; class Alphaproteobacteria; order Sphingomonadales; family Sphingomonadaceae; genus Erythrobacter. Next base: position 38,799 of record JBCCBW010000006.1, on the reverse strand, counting down.
CCCAGTCGATCCGAGCGATGCCGCGCGCCGCTGCACTGGTGAAGTCATCATAGAGCAGCACCCGACCGGGGCTGAACTTGTGGAATTGCTGGTCGAAATTGTTGGCGATGCAATAGCGCGTATCACCGCAATCGAGGCCGAAGGTGAAGGCAGCTGGCGTATCGCCGACATACATCAGGCTGCCACGGATCATCGCGGCGATGGCGGGGTCTTCGCCGATGCCTTCCCAGAACGAGCGCAGTCCGGGATCGAGGAATTTCGTGTCGCCACCCTTTTCGAGTTTGCCGACCCAGGAATTCGCCTCGATCTCGGCAACCGCGTCGCGGGTCTCGTTGGTCCAGTCGTCGCCAGTAAAGTGCGTGATCGTGACCGGCCCGGTCTTTTCCAGCTGCCGGACGCGCCAGCGATCCTTTTGCTGGCCCTTGGTCGAAGGCCATGTCCCCGATGCGGTGAGCGCGACCAGATCGAGCACGAACAGCGATCCGACCGGGCGGGACAGCACGCGCCACCCGGCGGTTATAGCGGCAGTTTTGAGCAGGTCGAGCGAGGGATCGTCATTCACAACCGGTCCCATCCGCCAGACATTGCCGAGCTGGGACCGGGTGGATTTGTCATTCAAGGCCCTGGCCAGCGCATCGACAGAGCAGGCAGCGTCAACCGGACATCCGCGGAACGGCCAATAGGCTCCGGCGATCTGATTGAGCGCAATCGGCCCAAGCGATTTCTTGCGAAACGGGAATACGGCAAGCGCAGCGCCGCCTGGATCGCGGGCGACGACTGTGGAGGTCGCCGCTTCGGTTCCGGAGGCGAACCAGCTTGCGCGCAGGAAGGATCGGCATGGATCGTCGGCTGCGGCCAGGATATTGATCGTCGAGGTTTCGCACGTCGGCGTATCGATGGGGAAGGGCGCGTTCATGCGAGGCCTCTGCGTCCGAACACTTTGCGCCATGCGCGGAAGGCGAGCGATTTGGTGACATTGGTGGCCGGCCACCTCTGCGGGGCTCGCGGGTTGAGCCCGATCCGGCGCATCAGCGCATTGGCGCAACGTGCGTCGCTCTCGTCACAGCTCCACTTCGATCGCCATGTGATTGAAAGCGAGATCGAGCTGTCAGGACCATTCTGGACGAAATGGGGGGCCATGACGGGGACGTAAACCGCTTCGCCCTGGCTGAGCTGAAATGCCAGTCCGCCCTTCAGATAATCGTCGTTCCATGACAGTTCACGCGGGCCGCCTGAGTGATAGCTTTCATGGCTTTCATCGGGTGCATAGCGGGTGTCACCTGCCGGGAATTGGGTCATCGTCTTGGAGCCTGCGACTTGCAGCAGGATGTTATGCTCCGGGTCGAAGTGATAGGGCGTCACCGCGCCGGGACTTGAGATGAAGATGAAGCCCTGCGGCGTCAGCATCGGCCCGGTCTTTGCCTCGATCTCGTCCTTCAATTCGCCCAGCAGGTCCATCAACAGCGCGCGGTAAGAGGGCACCTGCTCGACATTCTTGAGCACCGCCCAGCTGTTCGCCTCGCGCACGTGCCGGATCGTGTCGGCGATGCTCATGCCTGTCGCTTCGGGCTTGCCATCGACACCGATCGGCAGGTCGCCGCGATTGTATTCGACGCTGCTTTCAGGGAGCCGTTCGCCGAGATCCGCGAGTGCTTCGATATCGAGCAGCGGATGCCGATGGAGTGCATGGCGCAGCCGGTGCGGGCCTTCGGGGTAATGCAGCGCGAATTTCTCATGCGCGTCCTCGCCGAAGATCACCGGCGCTGACACGCGCTCGCTCGCCCATCGACTGTTCGAAGTGATGGGTGCGTTCATGCGGTCCTCCTGCGGGTTTCGTAGGCCATCAATCGGGCGAAAAGTGCGCGGCGCAGCGTTCCGCCGATGGCGATGTTGTGACTGCGCAGCGTGCGTTTCTCACGCCAGAGCCGTTCGATCATCGGGTGCCCTTCGGCGGCACAGCTATCGGCCCATCGGATATCGCTGCGGCCTAGCAATTCGAGGTTCTCAAGCTGGAGCAGCATGCCGGGTGAGAAGCGGGCGTAGTCTTCGTCGAATGTTGTCTTGAAGCTGTAAACGCCGGGTGCGGTGACGAAATTGGCCAGCATGGCGATGGCCCGTCCATCCAGGCGCATAGTGAGCCGTTCGAGCTTGCCTGTCTGGGCTGCGCCGGTGAGCGCTTCGGTGAAGAAGCGTCGCGTGCTGCTAGCGCTTGCGAGGGCTGATCCGGCCTCGCCTTTCCAGCCTTGCGCTTCGAGCGAGAGGAAATCGGCGATCCATGTGTCGATGTCGGCTGCATCCTCGCGGCTTTCGAAAGTCAGCACGCCATCTTCAGACAGACGCTTGTGCTGGCGGCGCAGTTCCTTGCGCTTCTTGGTGCTCATCGACGCGGCGAGGTAATCCTGCGCCGAGAGATCGGATGATAGCATCGCCCGACTTTCTTCGTGCACGGCGAAGGAGGTACGACCTTGTTGGGCGAGCACTTGCCTGAGCGCCTCTGACAGCGGACCCTCAACCGGCAGCAGAGGCAGATGCAGAAACAGCGCGAGACCCGGGTCATTGTCCAGATGGGCGAGCAAGGCGCGCCAGAAATCACGCTCTAAGCCGCGAGCGATTAGTGGCGTTCCACAGAACGCGTTGTCGTGCAGCCAGGTGGCGGCATGTGGGACCGGATAGCCATAATAATCGGTCGCTCGCCCAATCGGCAGCAACCCGGTCAGCGCGTCGTCGTTGTAGCGGGCGAAGATGGCGACATTGGCCGCGCTTCCAAACGCGTCGAGCGAGGGGAGCGCGAACCAAGGTTCGAAGAACGGATTGGGCTCGCAAGCATTTGCCGCCAGCGCTTCCCAGGCGGAAACAAAGGTCGGATCGCGCGCTTCGGTTGCGGAAAGCACGCATACCCCTTCGCGCTGACCCTGCGCCGGATCCGCGAAAGACGCTGTTCTTTGCAGGGCTGGCGCGCTCGCCATATCCATCGCGTTAACCTTGTTCCGGCGTGCAAAATCGCGCGCCAGCATCGCGCATCGCATAGCCGCGTTAACAAAGGTTTGGTGGCATGTTCCGTGTCCAGATTGGAGACACTGCTTCAGGCAAAAACTAACCCCGCCGGAATTCCTCCCGACGGGGTCGTTTTGTCAGATCGATGGGCTGAGGCTTAGTGAGCCCCGGCCAGCGCGGCGAGCAGTAGCAGCGCCACGATGTTGGTGATCTTGATCATCGGGTTCACCGCAGGCCCCGCGGTGTCCTTGTATGGATCTCCCACAGTATCGCCGGTCACCGCAGCCTTGTGAGCTTCAGAGCCTTTGCCGCCGTGATTGCCGTCCTCGATATACTTCTTGGCATTGTCCCAAGCACCGCCACCGGCGGTCATCGAAAGCGCGACGAACAGACCGCCGACGATCACGCCCAGCAGCAACGCGCCCAGTGCAGCGAAAGCGTTGTCCTGACCTGCAAGGAAGTAGATCGCGAAATACGTCACGATCGGTGCGAGCACCGGCAGAAGTGACGGGATGATCATTTCCTTGATCGCAGCCTTGGTCACCAGGTCGACCGTGCGGGCATAGTCCGGACGGCTGGTGCCTGCCATGATGCCGGCATCGCCCGCGAATTGTTCGCGCACATCCTTCACCACGTCGCCAGCAGCACGGCCCACAGCCGTCATACCCATCGCGCCGAAGAGATACGGCAGCAGGGCACCAAGCAGCAGACCGACGATCACGTAGGGATTCTCGAGGCTGAAATTGACATCAGCGTTCGGGAAGTACTCGCGAAGGTCGGCCGTGTAGGCAGCGAACAGCACGAGTGCTGCAAGGCCCGCTGAACCGATCGCGTAACCCTTGGTCACGGCCTTGGTGGTGTTGCCAACCGCATCGAGCAGGTCGGTTTTCTCACGCACGCTTTCGTCCAGACCCGCCATTTCGGCAATGCCACCGGCATTGTCCGTAACCGGACCATACGCATCGAGCGCAACGACCATGCCGGCCAGTGCGAGCATCGCGGTCGCACCGTAAGCCAGACCGATAAGCCCAGCGAGCTGATACGCGCCGATTATCGCCGCGATGATCGCGAGGGTCGGCAGAGCGGTCGATTCCAGGCTGATGGCCAGACCCTGGATCACGTTGGTGCCGTGGCCCGTTTCCGAAGCCTTGGCAATCGAGCGAACCGGGCGGAAATTGGTGCCGGTGTAATACTCGGTTATCCAGATGATGATGAAGGTCAGCACCAAGCCGATCACAGCGCACAGGAACAGGTCCATGCCGGTGAATTCCACCAAGCCGGAGCCCGCGTTGATCACGGTGTTCATGTCGCCCAGCGCATATTGCGTAACGGCATAGATCAGCGGGATCGACAGGATGGCGGTGACAAGGAAGCCCTTATACATCGCGCCCATCACATTCGTGCCGCCACCGAGGCGGACGAAGTATGTTCCAATGATCGAAGTCACGATGCAGGCACCGCCGATCAGCAGTGGAAGGGCCATCATCGGCAACAGCAGATCGCGAAGGTCCGGCAGCAGCAATGCGGTCAGCACCATGGTGGCGCCAACGGTCACGACATAGGTTTCGAACAGGTCGGCAGCCATACCGGCGCAATCGCCGACATTGTCACCCACGTTATCGGCGATGGTCGCCGGGTTGCGGGGGTCATCCTCAGGGATGCCCGCTTCGACCTTGCCGACGAGGTCAGCACCGACGTCTGCGGCCTTGGTAAAGATACCGCCGCCCAGACGTGCAAAGATCGAAATCAGCGAAGCACCGAAGGCGAGGCCAATCAGGCCATCAATCACGGTGCGGCTGTTGGCCGCGTATCCCATTTGCCCAACCAGGACATAAAAGAATCCGGCAATAGCGAGCAGGGCGAGGCCAGCCACCAGCATACCGGTGATCGCGCCAGCGCGGAACGCCAACGTCAGGCCTTCTTGCAAGCCTTTCATCGCTGCAGCCGCGGTCCGCACGTTCGAGCGTACCGAGATGTTCATGCCGATATAGCCAGCAATCCCTGAAAGGACCGCGCCGATCACAAAGCCGACCGCCGGGATCACGCCCAGGAACAGACCGACAAGGATAGCGACAACAACGCCAACCATGCCGATCGTCGCATATTGTCGGTTGAGGTAAGCCTGCGCCCCTTCCTTGATGGCGCCGGCAATCTCTTGCATTTTTTCGTTGCCGGCATCTGCGCCGACCACTTGGCGGCTGGTGACGAAGCCGTACACGACGGCGAGCAGTCCCAACCCGATTGATATGAGAACTAGGTCCACGAAGTAATCCCCTCTAGTGCGTGGAAATGCGCCTGGGCTGACTACCCATTCGCGCAAGGCGAACAGTCATAGGGGGTGGAATGCGTGTGACAAGTCCGGAATCGGCAGAACTCCGCCGGTTTCACCAGTTTCGCTAGCTGTCGCGGGAGTCTGTGCGTTCAGCCGTGCTGATAACCGAGCGAATCCGGGCTGCGCAGGGGCGTTTGACCGAAGATGAGTGGTGCTTTGCCCGGCTCCTGATCTTCGACTTCGCCAATCCGCGTTGCTGGCACTGGCAGAGCGGCGTCGCGAGGGGCGGTGAACAGCAATTCGTAATCATCACCCCAGCGAACGCAGTCATCGAGCCGGCGGGCATCTGCCACCGGAACCGCATTGGGAACAAGGCGTAAGGTCACGGAATTGAGCACGGCAATGCGCCAGCAGTCGAGCAGCAGGCCATCGGACACGTCCATCATCGCGGTGATATGCGGCGCAAGTGCCTGACCCTCGGCAAGTCGCGGGCGGGGGCGGTTGAATGCTTCCAGATGCTCGGTCTTGCCCTCGAAGCCGAGCATTGCGCGGCCCAGAGTGCCGGTGACATACAGCGCATCGCCTGCGCGCGCGCCGCGACGTGCCGGGATCGGATGGTGTGTCGCGCGCCCGATCGCCGTCATGCCGAACGTGCTCGCGCCGGTCGATGCGATCGTGTCTCCCCCGAGCAATGGGACGTCGTAGGTGGTCAGTGCTTCACGCAACCCTGAAATAAACCGCGCATCGTCGCGGCCGAGTGAATGACCCAGCAAGACGCCGATCGGTTCTGCCCCCTTTGCCGCCAGGTCCGACAGGTTGAGCGCAACCAGCTTCCACGCAACATCGGCCAGATCGGCGTCTGGCAGGAAGTGCGTATCCTCCGCCATCAAATCGTGATTGATGATCAGCGTTTCATCGCCGAATTCGATGACCGCGCAATCGTCTTCTAATCCACGCGCACCGGGATGCAGGGGGAGGGTCCGCAGCGCAGCAAGAAATTCAGCTTCGTTCATCGCACCCCTATCTGCGATGCTGGAAGCAATTGGAAGGTTACGCGCGCACGTCCTTCGCCACGGCGTCCAGAATGCCGTTCACGAACCTCGCCTCGCGATCATCGAAGAACGCCTTGGCTACGTCGACATATTCGCTGATTGCGGCGGCTGGCGGTACGTCGGCACGAGCGATCAACTCGTAGACTCCTGCGCGCAGGACCTGCAACATCGTCTTGTCGAGCCGCATCAGCGTCCAACCCTGCGACAATTTTGATGTGAGAGCGGTGTCGATCTCGTCACGCCGCGCATCGACGCCGCGCACCAGATCATCAAAGAAATCAACCTCGGCATCGGCGTAGACCTCACCTTCGTGATCCTCGTCATCGACTTCGCGGCCCAATCGGTGCTGGTGGAACTCGTCGAGCAGCTTGTTAAGCGCGGTGCCTTCCATCTGCTGCTGGTACAACGCCTGTACGGCGGCGAGACGCGCGGTCGAGCGGGCTTGCGATCGTGCAGGCGTGTTCATTTGATCCGCAGCTCCACAGATTTGGCGTGCGCAGGTAGCCCCTCGGCATGGGCGAGCGTCGCTGCTGCCGGACCGATGGCCGAAAAGGCTTTGTCATCCAGCGAGATAAAGCTGGTTCGCTTCATGAAATCGAGCACCGAAAGCCCACTGGCAAACCGTGCACGGCGACCGGTCGGCAGCACGTGGTTGGGCCCAGCGACATAATCGCCCAGCGCCTCCGGCGTCATCCGGCCCAAAAATATGCTGCCAGCATGGCGGATTTCGGGAAGCATCGCTTCGGGATCGTCGATCGCCAGTTCAAGGTGTTCGGCGGCGAGGCGGTTGGCAAGCGCGGGCGCTTCGGCCATGTCGTTGACGACGATGATCGCACCGTGCGCGTCCCAGCTGGCCCGGGCCGTCTTGCCCGTCGCAAGCTGGCTCAACTGCACATCGACGCAGTCTTCTACCTGCGCGGCAAAGCCTCCATCGTCGGTAATCAGGATCGATTGCGAGGTCGGATCGTGTTCAGCTTGGCTCAGCAGGTCAGCCGCGATCCAGTCGGGGTCGTTCTTTGCATCGGCGATCACGAGAATTTCACTCGGCCCCGCCACCATATCGATGCCGACGACACCATAAAGCTGACGCTTCGCTTCTGCGACATAGGCGTTGCCGGGGCCGGTGATGACATCGACCGGCGCAATCCGATCAGTGCCATATGCCAGCGCGCCCACGGCTTGAGCGCCGCCGACCCGCCAGATCTCGTCCACGCCGACGATATGCGCAGCGGCAAGGACCATCGGGTTCGACTTGCCCCTGGGCGTAGGGGTCACCACGACGATGCGTTCGACACCCGCAACTCGCGCCGGGATTGCGTTCATCAGCAGCGAGGATGGATAGGCCGCGCGTCCGCCGGGAACATACAGGCCAGCGGCATCGACAGGGCGCCAGATCGCACCGAGCCGCACGCCGATATCGTCGGTGTAATCGCGGTCCCTGGGCAATTGCGCTTCGTGATAGGATCGGATGCGCGCGGCTGCGAGTTCGAGAGCGTCGCGCAGTTCAGGCTCGATCGAATCGTAGGCTTCCTTGCAGCGTTCCGGCGTGATGACCCAATCGTCGTCGGTGCCGAGCGCATAACCATCAAAGCGCTGCGAATACTCGATCAGCGCCTCATCGCCGCGGTTTTTCACGGAGGCAAGAATGCCAGTGACCGCGCTCGCGACATCCTTGTCGGCCTCGCGGCGCGAATTGACGATGCGGTCGAAATGCTTAGCGAAACCGGGATCAAGCGTCGAGAGAATATCCATCAGGCCGATGTCCTTTCCGCGCCAGCGCTGCTTGAGCGCTTTTCTGCGCTATCTCCTGCGCTGCTTGAGCGCCCCTCGGCATCTTCGCGAAATGCGCTGACCAGTGCGGCAACCCGAGGGTCGGTTTTCAGCGCTGCGCGATTGACGATCAGGCGCGCGGAAATGTCTAGAATGCGGCTCGTTTCGACAAGCCCGTTTTGCTTGAGCGTGCGGCCGGTCGAGACGAGATCGACAATCTGGCGTGCCAGACCCAGCGACGGAGCCAGCTCCATCGCGCCGTTCAGCTTCACGCATTCGGCCTGAATGCCCTGGTTCTCGAAGTGCCTGCGCGTGAGGCTTGGATACTTGGTAGCGACCCGCAGGTGGCTTGCCGAGCCCGCCTCCGCTGTGTCATCGGCCAGTTTTGCGACGGACAGACGGCAGTGACCGATATCAAGATCCACGGGCGCGTATAGATCGGCATAGTCGAACTCTTCGATCACGTCCGAGCCGACGATGCCCACCTGCGCAGCGCCATGCGCTACAAAGGTCGCGACGTCGAATGCACGCACCCGGATCAGCCGCATGTCATCGCGGGTGGTAGCGAAGGAAAGCGCGCGGTTGGCCTTGTCGTGAAAGCCATCCTCGGGCACGACGCCAGCACGCGCCATCACCGGCAGCGCTTCATCGAGAATGCGCCCCTTGGGTACAGCGAATGTAAGCTGCCCGAAAGCGTCTTGGGATCGGTCGGTTGTCATGGTCGCGCGGCACTTAGGCATTGCGCCGTCAAAGGGCAATGCTCGCGGTTATCAAGAAGGGTCAATGAGCGAGCGCGCAATCATGCAGATCGAGGAGTTCGAGGCGGCTATCGCATGGCAGGCCGATCACGCGTTCGAGAACGGGGCCAAATGCACCGCGCGCGTGATCCGAGCGCTGCCAAAGGTGCGCAAGACCGATACCGAGTTGGGGCGGCGTATGGCGGCATGGGAAGGGCTGACACTGAAGGATGCGATGCCGCTGCGGGTGACTGGTGGGCTGCATCACCTCGCGCTGAGCGGCACGGATGAGCGCTTGCTGCCGGTCTACGCCGGTGAAGTGACCGATCAGGACGCGGTCGACGCCATCGTCCTTGACATGGTTGCGCAGCATGATGCGGCATTGGCTCCATGGCTCGACGGCCCGCCGCAAACCAACGAAGCAGGCCGCTCGGCGAGCATCATGGCGGGCCTGTTGTGGCTCGCACAACGCGTGGTGCCGCGCTTCGAATTGTTCGAACTGGGCGCAAGTGCGGGCGTCAACACGATGTTGGACAGGTATTTCTTTCGGCTGGGGGAGGCCCAAACCGGCCCGCTTGGCTCGCCAATGCGGATCATTCCCGAATGGCGCGGGCCCGGATCGCCACCTGCCGCATCGGACGGGTTCGAGATCGTGGATGTGCGCGGCTGCGACGTCGCGCCGATCAACCTTGCCGATCCGGACAGCGCGCTGCGACTTAAAGCCTATGTCTGGCCCGATGCGCCCGAACGGATGGAGCGGATCGACGCCGCGATTGCGCTGGCGAGTGAGAACCCGCCCAACCTCGTGAAAATGGACGCGGGCGAGTTCGTCGCCGAAATGCTCGAGCGCCCACAGCCCGAGGGGACGACACGCGCGATGTTCCATTCGATCATGTGGCAATACATGCCTGCCCACACGCAAGATGCGATCACCGCAGCCTTCGAAGAAGCGGGCGCGCGGGCCACGATGGATGCTCCGCTGGCATGGGTGTCGCTCGAAACCGACCCTGCCACATTCCGCCACGAATTGAAGGTCCGCTATTGGGCAGGCACAAGTGAGGACGGCAAAACCGCAATGCTCGCCCACGCGCACCCGCATGGGGTCTGGGTCGAGTGGAGTGGCGACAATTAAAGTTGCAAATTGCAATGTATATTGCTACAACGCTGGTATGGCGCGACAATTCCCCTATTCCGAGCTGACACTTCAAGAAGCGCTCGACGCATTTCGTGCAGAGCATGGCCTCGATCAGAAGTACCGCGATATGCGCGAAGAAGCGCAGCAGCACTTTGAACGGCACGATATCGTCCACGTGCTGTTCGGGCTCGACACCAGCATGCGCCAGGAAGCACAGGCAGATGGCTGGACACTTTTCGGTACCGACATTTCGCTTCGGGATATCCGCGACTTCTTTGACCTGCCTGAAGAAAAAGAGCTGATCGACGATATCGGCTGGTGGGAAATCACCAAAACCTATTTTCGCGGAATTCCCGATTATGCCCGGATCGCCTGGCAATCCCGGCGCTTGCGCAAAAAATGGCGCTGGTCAGACAACGCAGCCTATCGCGCGGCGAAAGTCGACGCGATCAGGAGAGAATTCGGGATCGGGCGAGCGCTGTCGAGCTGACGCGATCTAGGTATCGTCGCGCCAGCGGAACTGGAACTCCAGCTCGTGCATCGAGCCTTCCTGCTCGTGCTCGATCGAGAACTCGGTTCCCGCTGGAATATACAGCCGCTCATTGTCGATCTGAATTTCGAAGGCCTTGTTCTCGCGCAGAGCCTCGACCAGCCGTTCGAGTTTCTGGATGTTCTGTTCGGTGGTGTAGGTCTTCGTGACGTCGCGACCTGTTTCTGTGCTCATTCGAATTCTCCTTTTGCGTATCCGCCACCGATAGCCGCTTAAGGTTGCAGGAACTTTTCCATCGCCGCATTTACTTGCGTGGGTGCTTCCCAAGGGACGAAATGTCCGCAGTCTGGTACTTTGACGACCGTTAGCGGGTCGATGATATCGTCCAGTCCTTCGAGATTTTCTGGCGGCAGCGCGAGATCGTCCAGCGCCCAGATTACCAGCGTCGGGATGGTCAGCTTGGGCAGATCGAGCGGCGCGTAATCCGCTGGCAGTTCGAAGGGTTCATCCATCGTCGGCACATACATCGGGCTGGCGCGGTAATAATTGATCATTCCGAAGGCCGCATCGCGGTTTTGCCAGTCGCGCAGCAGCGCCTCGCGCTCTTCGGGTTCCATTGCGCTCGGTCGGTCCCATTTGACCTCCTGGAGCATCAGTCCGGTCAGGCCCTGATCCTTGATCAGCGGATCGTTCGCCGGATCGCGGAAGCCGCGGATATACTGGCTTGCCTCGCGTTGGCCGGGATGGGTGTAGAGCAGTTTCTGAAAGATCGCCGGATGCGGGGCGTTGGCGATAATCGCGCGCTCGACCCGCATATGCTGACCGCCCAGTGCCACACCCCACGCAATCGCGCCGCCCCAATCGTGGCCGACGATGGTGAATTTTGGGATCGAGAGCGCGTCGGCGAGCAGGAAGATATCGCCGATCAGCTTGTCGGGGGTGTAAGCCTCGACCTCCTGCGGTTTGGAGGATCCGCGATAGCCGCGCTGGTCGGGTGCGATGCAGCGATAACGGTCGCTGAAATACGTGATCTGATGCCGCCAGGTGCGGTGGCTTTCGGGAAAGCCGTGCAGGAAGATCAGAACCGGCGCATCGACCGGCCCTTCATCGACCACGTCCAGATGTATGCCATTGGCGAGCTCAACACGTTTCTGTTCCATCACCGCTTTTTGCCGCGAACTATGGCTAAGCGCCAGCCCATTAAATCGACTTGTTTAAGAACGATCATTCTGATACTAGATCACCATGCCAAGACCCCGCTCCGCCTCCCACCAACACACGCTTGAGCGCGCGATGCATGCGTTCTGGTCTGCCGGGTTTGAGGCGACCTCCATGGCGGATTTGGTCGTCGCGACCGGGTCCACCCGACAATCGATCTACGGCGATTTCAGCAGTAAGCAGGGCCTCTATCGCGCCTGTTTCGAGTTGTATCGCAAGCGGGTGGTCGAGCCTGCGCTTGCGCCCTTCTATGCCGACGCAACCGGCCTTTCCGCTGTCACGGCCTATTTCGAGGCGCAAATCAGCCTTGCCGAGTCGATGGGCCTGCCCGGTCCCGGTTGCTTGGTCGGCAATGCCATGACTGAAAGGGCACCCATTGACGCTGAAGTCATGACGCTGGTTGAAGAGCACAACACTCGACTGGAAACCGCCTTTGCCAAGGCCTTGCCTGAGCAGCTATCCGCCGAGCGCAAGCGGGAGCTGGCGCAGTTCCTCGTCGTGGCGGCGCAGGGGCTTTGGGCGGTGTCACGCGTGACCAGTTCTGCTGATGCCTTGCGATCGAGGGCGGTAACGATTGTGGGCCTGTTGGAAAGGGAACTGAACCATGACGCATGACACTTATCTATCGGGTGCTTTCAAGACCGCGTTGCTGGTGAACTTCGTCTGGATCAACCTGTCGGAAATCGCACGCTATTTCCTCGTCGTCCGGCCGATGCTGCACGAGGCGTGGGCAGGGCAGGCAGGCGTCGCTCCGATGAGCCTTGGCATCTTTGCGCTATGGGGCATCTGGGATCTGGTGCTCATCGCGGCTGCGACCGGATTTTATTGGATGTGGTGTGAGCGCTTCGGGGATAGCGCGCGCCAGATCATCCTCGCATCGATCGCATTCACGGTGACGATATTCGGTCTGATCTGGTTCGGCATCGCCAATATGGGCCTTGCCCCCTACACCATGATCGCGGCGGCACTGCCGCTGGCTTGGATTGAGCAGGCGGTCGCGTGCAAGATCTTGGTGTGGGCGCGAACCCGCGCTCAGCCCTCTTCTTCCATCCGTTCCATATAGCCGTTCGCAACCATCTGCGCGACCTGATCGAACAGCGCGTCTGGCGTCCGGCGCATCTCGCCCATGCCCGCTTCCATCCCCTGCGCGACGATGATCTCACGCTCGCCATTTGCCATGCCGTCAAGCATCGCCTTGGCCGCATCGGTTGCGGGGATGCCTTCATCGATGACCTTGTCGCTGCGACCGCGCTTTGAGCCATCGGCGAGAAGAGCGTTGCGAGCGACATCGGTTGCGACCGAGCCGGGATAGATCACATGGACGCTCACGCCGGTCTGCGACAGCTCTGCCCGTAGCGCGTCGCCATATCCGGCAAGCCCGAACTTCACCGCGCTATAGGCCGTGCGCATCGGCACGCCGACCTTGCCCGCGATCGAAGATATGAAAGCCAGCGCGCCCGATCCGCGTTCGGTCATGTGACCGATCAGACCCTGAGAAAACGCGATTTGCGCGGTGAGGTCGATGTTGATGATGTCGCGATAGACATGCATGTCGGTCTTCAGTGCGCGGCTGCGTTGGGAAACACCCGCATTGGCAAAGGCTACGTCCACGCCGCCTTTCCACGCCATCGCTTTTTCCGTGGCATCGGCCAACGCCACATAATCGCGCACGTCGAAGGGGAGGATAAGGCTTTCTGCGCAATCCGCAGCAACCTCGGCCAAACGGTCCTGATCGCGGCCTGACAGCACTACATGAGCACCACGCGATGCGGCATCGCGGGCCAGCGCCGCGCCGATCCCCGAAGACGCGCCTGTAATCCATACCACTTTGCCCGCGTAATCCATCCTGGTGCTCTCCAATTCGCGATTTTGATCCGGTTCGGATCGTTCTACCCGCGATACTAGTCTTCAAATTTGCTTTCTTCGCGCAGCTTCAGGCCGGCGGTCTGTAGCGGCGTAATCGCCTTCTTGAATTTGCCGGGCGTCATCTGAGTGAAGCGTTTGAACTCACGGTTGAGATGTGATTGATCGAAGAACCGCAATTCTGCAAGATTGTGTTCGTCGGGGCTGCTGAACCCGCGAATGGCCGCTGCCATATCGAGGAAGCGGCTGCGCCTGAGCACCGATTTAGGCGTAAGGCCGAAATGATCCTTGCAGCGCCGCTCCATCTGTCTGACCGAAAGGCCGATGCGCTCGGCGGCATCTTCGATACGTATGGTCGAATTGGTTCTGGCAATAGCCTCGAATTTGGCCATTTCGGGATCGGGTTCGATTTGCCCGATCGCCGTAATCCGTTTCCAGAGAGCCTGCTCCATTGCGGCAATCTTGCCCTCATCGTCCGAGGCTGCCTCGACGTTTTTGAGCATCTCCTGCGAGTCCTCCCACATCATCGTCTCCAACGCGATCAGCTTGTCGACGAATTCATGATGGGGGCGCAGAGAAACGCAGCGCCACGCGCTTGGCCGGATGGCAAATCCGGCCACGGCGAAGCTGCCCTGAACGCGCACCCGGAATGGAAGCTGGTTGGACCCGAAAAACAGTGTCTTGCTGGGATTGGACCACTTTCCGGGCGCGACCTCGCCGACCCATTCGCCTTTCAGCAAGCACCGGACGAACGCTGTTTCGGCAAGCAGGAAATCCTCAATAACAAAGTCATCGGGCAGTTCGGCTTCGAATACATAAAAGCGCCGGATATACGGCTTAAGTCGCTCTGACGGACGATAGGTTCGCGACAGCAGCACCTTCCCGTTTTCTCCCCCCAACCCGATAGGTCCGCAATAGGGCCGAAAACTGCCGAGATTGCAATTAATTCAATTGGGAGGGCCGGGGAGGTGATCAGGAATGCTGCATTTGCTTTTGTTCGATTATGTCTGTGAACCTCGCGGGAAGCACCGCCTCATGCCAATCGCGCAATCCGTTCCGCTTTCCAGTGACTCTTTAATCAGGGATAGCTGACGGTCTTGGGCAATTCGGGTAGAGGAATAAACTCGTCCTCGTCGCCGGGCACCTTGGGAAAGCGCCCTTCGCGCCAGTCCTTTTTCGCCTGATTGATCCGGTCGCGGTCGGAACTCACGAAATTCCAGAAGACATGGCGTTTGGTCGTGAATGCTTCACCGCCCAAAAGCATGATGCGGCCTCCGGTCTCGCTCGACAGTGTCATTACCTTACCGGGCGCAAGCACTGCCAACTGATATGGCACAAGCGCGACACCATCGACGCTCGCTTCACCGCTGACCAGCATCACTGCACGTTCATCGGCGTTGGACTCGATTGGCAGCGATCCGGTCGCGGCGAGCACGATGTCGGCATAGATCGTGTCCGCGTGCGTCGTGGTCGGCGCGCTTTTGCCCCACAGATCTCCCATGATGACCCATGCCTTGGCGCATGTATCCTCCACGATTGGCAGGTCGGTGACCGCTTCGAAGGCGGGGGCGATCTCTTCCTTGCCATCGGGCAGCGCCAGCCATGTCTGCATCCCGAACATCTTCGGATTGGTGGCGAGTTCGCTTTTTGGGCTGCGCTCTGAATGCACGATCCCGCTGCCCGCCGTCATCAGATTGACCTGACCGGGACGGATCGTGGCGAAGCTGCCGATACTGTCGCGGTGATCGATTGCCCCTTCGAACAGCCATGTGACAGTCGACAGATTGATATGGGGATGAGGTCGCACGCTCATCCCGTCGGTGCCCGTCAAATCGGCGGGCCCAAATTCATCGACGAAGATAAACGGGCCGACCATGGTGCGCTCACGCGAAGGAAGAACGCGGCGAACCTCGAACTGGCCGAGATCGTGCGTGACGGGAGTGATGGTTTGGGTGATCGCTGGGGTCGTCATTGGCGGGCAAGCTCCTGTTCGATCATGTCTGCGATGCTCTCAGGATAGATCGCTTCGTCCCAATCGCGAAGCTCTGATAGCGCGAACCAACGGTGCTGAGTCATCACGCACTTTTCCAACTCCGTATGGTTCGCTGTATCAATGCGCGCTTCATCGACGCGGACCATGTAGTAACGCTCATCGGCGCGCACCGGTTCGCCTTCGACGGTGACGAATTCGGGGGCGGTCTGCGCGATTTGGGGACCGGGATCGGCGGTGATGCCGGTTTCCTCAAACAGCTCGCGCCGCGCGGCCTCGTCGAAACTCTCGCCCGGTTCGCATTCGCCTCCGGCGGTGACCCAGAAGGGTAGCCGGTCGGCGACATCGAAGCGGAACATAAGCGCGAGGCCCTGAGGGTCGAGCACGATAATCCGAGCAGCGCGGCGAATGCGTTTGGCGGTCGGCACCCCGTTCACTGAGTGGGCACGCCAGCCTTGATCGCCACCGCATGCACCCGTTCGCCGACGATGTCGCCCAGCGCCGCGATCACGGCGCGCTGGCGGGCAAGGCGGTTCATCTCGGTAAAGGCGGGGGCGTCGATGACGATGGTGAAGTGCGATTCGCCCGACCCATCATCGCCCGAATGGCCCGAGTGCTGCGCGCTGTCATTGATGATTTCAAGCCGGGTCGGAGCAAACGCCTCGATCAGCAATCCCTTCATTTCCTCGGCGATTGTTCCACTCATCATCGATTTCCCATTTTGCATTCTTGGCATTTGGCGTTCCAGTCACCATTCTCAACCCTTTATGTCTTCAGCCAAGCTTCACGGACGCCATGAGGGCGCTGATCGGCCATGCGAACGCCCCGGCTGCCGTGAGGTTGGAGAGTTCCGCGCGCCCGGATACCGACCCAGCGGGTTTGACGGGCCGGGCCAATGGCGCTGGTTCTGCCTTCAGCATGTTCGCGAATTCAATTCCGGATATGACTGGTTCGAGGGGATGAGCGCGGACGAGATTCTCGCGGCGCAATCACCTGTGTCCGGATGGAGGACCGAAAGTGCGGCGTTTTCGCCGCGTGCGGCGGTTGATGGAATGCCGCGCTGGGCGGACTTTGACGATCCGCTCGATGCCATCGGCGCGCGGGCGAATGGCATCAAAAACCGCGCTCAGCGAGAGGCTGCAATGGCCATGGATGGGCGCTTCTCCAAGGACGAGGCGCAGGCGCTGGAGACGATGGGCCTTGGCACCGGCACGGATCGCAGGCGGCTGCGGCGGCGCTATTCCGAACTGGTCAGGCGCTATCACCCCGATCGCAATGGCGGGGATCGGCAATACGAAACACGGCTCAACAAGGTGGTCGAAGCGTATCAGCTTCTAAGAAAAAGCGCTGCCATCGCTTAAGCCTCGGCCGCTGCTTCGTCGATCAATTTCTGGTCAACGGCCACCGCTTCAATGCATTTTGGTCGGTTGGTGCAGCGCTCCACATAGGCCTTGAAAGACGGGCGCTCGGGGATCGAGCCGAACCGCAGGCCCCAGATGAACTGGCTGCCGACATAGGTATCGGCCATGGTAAAGCGGCTTCCGGCGATCCAGTCATTGTTCTTGAGCCAGCCATCGAGCGCGTCCAGCGTCATTTCGAGCGTGCCAAAGCCAGCCATGGCCACTTTTTCTTCGGAAACTTCCCAGCCCATGGCCTTTGCCATGACCGCCTGTTCGAGTGGCCCCGCGCCAAAGAAAAGCCAGCGGAAATAGGCTGCCTTCTCGTGAGCATCGGGAAGCAGGCCTGCTTCTGGATGCGTCTCGGCGAGGTAATGGTTGATCGCAGCCGCTTCGGTGATGACGTGATCATGGTCGCCGTGATGATGCACAAGTGCGGGCACCTTGCCCATCGGATTGATGTCGGTGAAGTTCGCGGGCTTGCTTGTCCAATCGAATATGACGTGATCGTAATCCGCACCCGCTTCGTGCAGCGCCCAGCGCGAAATCTGCCCGCGGCTCATCGCGACGGTGTAGAATGTGAAGTCTGCCATAGCCTGCTCCCTATCGGCCCTTTGTCAGGATCGGTTCGAACCCACCATAGATCAGCCGCGATCCATCGAAAGGCATCTCGCCTGAATGGTCTTCGAAGCCTTCTCCCGCCATCATCGCTTCGTTGGCTTTGTCGAACGTCGCCTTGTCGGGCCAGATCACCCAACCGGTGACGATCTTCTCCCCTTTTGGGGCTTGGACTGCCCTGCGATAATCGGTTGTCTTGCCGTCAGGAACTTCGAGTTCCCAGGCCTCCATCACTTCTAGTGCGCCGTGATCCATCGACCAGTTCGCCATGAACTCCGCCGCTTCGAGGTATTGCTCGCGTTTTTCTTCCGGCACCGAAAGCACCGCACATGCGACATACATAACCCATCCTCCCGCTCATTCTCGTGGCGGAAGTATAGCAGGATTATGGCGCGATGCGGTCAGTTTTGTCGAAACGCCCAGCGCAGGGTTCGACCCACGCCCCATGTCGCCGCGCGGGCGGGCAAGGCGGTCAGGATCGGGCGTTGCAGGCGCAGCATCGAACGCGCCCAATCGGGCAGCATGGCCACCGCTTCGGCACCGATCATGGCTTGAACTCCGGGCGGGGTGCCTTGCGGTTTCTGGCTGAGCACCAGCTGTGCGACCTCGCGAGCCTCGGGCGAGGCGCGCAGATCGCTGCGCAATTCGCGGAAGATCGCATCGGCCTGCGCCCGCGTCTCGGGCACCGGATCGGCTCCCAGTGCGCGTGCGATGATGGCGAACTGGCGGTAATATTCATCCTGCGCGCTGATGGGCATGTTGGGCCGGACGTGGCGCAGATAGCCCGCGAGAAAGCTCTGCGCTTCGACGACATGCACCCAGGCGAGCGTGCGCGGATTGTTGGCGATGTAGGTCGTGCCATCGGGCAATGTGCCGCCGACTTTGGCGTGAATGCGGTTCACCCGGTCGATCGCCTTCATCGCCTCCGCCTCCTCGCCAAAGGTCGTCACCGCGATAAACCGCGCGGTGCGTCGCAGGCGTCCGTGCATATCCTCGCGAAAGTTGGAATGATCCAGCACCCCTTGCAGTGCATGCGGGTGCAGCATCTGCAGCAGCAGTCCGCGCACGCCGCCGGTCATCATCCCCACCAGGTCGGCATGCACCATGCGGATCGGCGTGTCCTTGGCAAACAGCGCGTTTTCGGACGGCGGGACAGGCTTTTGTCCCCTAGACGTGTCGTTGAAGACAGTGCGGACCTGCTCGACGAGCTTTAAGCGCAAGGATTCGATCGGATCGGCCATTGCAGCGAATGTAATCACGGCAATCGGATTTTTCGAGCATCATGGCCCTTAAACGGCCACAGGCCATACCCATTTCGTTGCGCATGGAAATCAACGCGAACTTTAACGAACCCGCTTTTGCTCACACGGACGCAATAAAGTGGCTTGCCTCGCCGATGGCTGGGGTGGATCGCAGGATGCTTGACCGGGTCGGTGGCGAGGTCGCCCGCGCAACCAGTATCGTTCGATACGCCAAGGGCAGCGCATTTTCCGAGCACACCCATTCGGGCGGCGAAGAGTTCATCGTGCTCGAAGGGGTGTTTCAGGATGAGCATGGCGACTATCCCGCAGGCAGCTATGTTCGCAATCCTGTAGGGACGCATCACATTCCGCGCTCCGATCCGGGCTGCACGATTTTCGTGAAGCTGTGGCAGTTCGATCCGGCGGATCAGGAGCAATTCGCGATCGATCTGAACAAGACGGAGTTGACCACCGATCCGACGAGACCGGGTGTGAGTCACGCCGAACTTGCCGATCGCTCCTACGAGCATGTCGCTTTGGAACAGTGGGACGCAAGCCTAATCTGCGACCTGAGCGCGGATGGCGGATTTGAAATTCTGATTCTCGACGGCGCCCTTAGCCATCGCGGGGAAAGCTATACCAAGCATGATTGGCTGCGGTTTCCCTCGGCCCACTCCGCGAGCCTGACGGCTGGCCCTGAGGGTGTGCGCTTCTGGATCAAGCGTGGTCATCTCGCGAAAATTGTCGTTCCCGGCCATTGAGCTGATGGAAAAATTCGGCTGACTTGCAAATTTAGCAGGCCCCACCGTCTTGCAGCCGCTGCCATGCCGTTCTAACCGGGCTGCGCAATGAACTCACACTCATCCGAAGAATTCGCAGGCGCCAGCGCCATCCCCTCAGAGCCGGACACGACGGTCGACGTGCGCGATACGTTCGGCATCGACATCGATTGGCAGGTGCCCGCGTTCAGCTCGAACGATGAGCACGTGCCAGAGCTTGATGAAAGCTATGTCTTCGACGCGGATACCACACTCGCGATCCTGGCGGGCTTTGCGCATAACCGCCGGGTGATGATCCAGGGCTATCACGGCACGGGTAAATCGACTCATATCGAACAGGTCGCCGCGCGGCTCAACTGGCCTAGCATCCGGGTGAATCTCGACGCGCATATCAGCCGGATCGATCTGGTCGGACGCGACGCGATTGTGCTGAAAGACGGCCTTCAAGTCACCGAGTTTAAGGAAGGCATCCTGCCGTGGGCGTTGCAGCACCCGGTCGCGCTGACCTTCGACGAATACGATGCGGGCCGCCCGGACGTGATGTTCGTGATCCAGCGGATCCTCGAATTCGACGGCCGCCTGACGCTGCTCGATCAGAACCGGGTGATCACACCGAACCCCTATTTCCGCTTGTTCGCGACCACCAACACGGTTGGCCTTGGCGACACCAGCGGGCTCTATCACGGCACACAGGCGATCAACCAGGCGCAGATGGACCGCTGGAACATTGTTGTCGCGCTGAACTATCTGCCCGCCGAAACCGAGCAGCAGATCGTCAAATCCAAGACACCCGATACCGATGACACGATGATTGGCGACATGGTCAAGGTGGCCGATCTGACTCGGCAGGGCTTCATGAATGGGGATATCTCGACTGTGATGAGCCCGCGCACGGTCATCACATGGGCGCAGAACACCGCCATATTCAATTCGGTCGGTTTTGCATTTCGCCTGTCGTTTCTCAATAAATGCGACGAGGCCGAGCGCACCTTGGTGAGTGAATATTATCAGCGCGTCTTCAACGAAGATCTGCCTGAGAGTGCTGCATCATAATTTTATTGCAGTACCTTCTTTAGTTGTTAGTACCATGCGAATATATGCGACATGCAGTATTCCCTTTGGCCATTGCAATCGCGCTTTTTGGCGTGAGTGCATGCTCGGGCGATCCGGTACAAGATGAATACTCGCAGGCCTCCGGGTCTGAAGGAGCCAACATGACGTTTGATGCCGACAAGTGGCGCGATGAAGATCTGATCTATGCGGCCCCACATCCCCGCCAGCAGATGCTGAAGAGCGTGCGCAACGACGTGTTGAAAGACGGCATGACCGCTGAGGAGATTATCGCGTTCCTTGGCCCTGCTACCGAAACCGACAAATTTGCTGATCACGGCCTGGTCTACTGGCTCGGCCCGGAACCGGGTTTGCTCGGTGTCGATTCGCAATGGCTGCTCATTGATTTTGATAGTCAGGGTGGGCTCGAAGCAACTTCTGTGACGACAGACTGACGGAGAAAACCGATGGGCAAGGGACCCGTTATCAAAGGCTTGTTGTCTGGTCTGACGCCGGGAGAAAAGCTGTACCTGGCGATGCACCCTCATCATTTCACGACGATCAGGGATCATAAGGATACAGCGGTGGCGGAGACTGTCCGCCTGTTCGCAAGAAACGGTCTTCACAACGGTAAGGGCGATGCGTTCCGGCATTGTTACTGGTCTGCTTTGCTGGCGCGTGATTTAGGGGCCGATAATGCCCGGTCTTTCACCACCGCGCACGAAAACTATTCGGGCAATCCGCCAAAGGAACGCGCGATGGATTTGCACAACAATGGGGTTGGTATCGGGATTGGCTCCAGCAACAAAAGCGCGACTGACACGGAGTTGTCTGTGAAGTGCCGTGCTGCGTTGAATGCAGGTACGCTCATGACTGCAACGCCCAAGTCCGGAAAGCCTTATTGAATACCGGTTAGCTGCTACTTGCAGATTGGTGTAATAGCCTGCTAACACACTAGGCGATGGGCTTGTTCGCACGATTCCGAAAACGCTCAAGCGACGATACCGCAGACGGCGGTACAGGGGGATTTTTCCCGCTGTACGAATCGCAGCGTGCCTACGATCTCGATGACGATTTCGCCGGGAGCGCCTATTCGCCGCCCAAATTCGGCAAGTGGGATGCCAAGCTCTCGCAGCTCGATCGATCGGTAGAGCTTGAGGAGCGCCGCCGCCTGCCGTGGTGGAGGCCCGATCATTATCGCGGTCGGCGCAAGCGCTGGTGGGCGGTGCGGATTTTTGCACTCGCGATCCTGATGTTTTTCGCGCTGATCGGCTGGCTGGCGATAACGGCGCCGCTCTCCAAATCGCTGGAACCCATCGCCGCGCCGCAAGTCACCCTGCTGGCCAGCGACGGCACGCCAATCGCGCGCAGCGGGGCGATGGTCGACGAGCCGGTGGTGATCGAGGATTTACCCCCGCATGTCGCGCAGGCCTTCATCGCGATCGAGGATCGCCGGTTCTATTCGCATTGGGGCGTCGATCCGCGCGGGATTGCGCGCGCCGCGTGGACGGGCGTGGGCGGGGGCAGCACCATCACTCAGCAGCTTGCCAAATTCACCTTTCTGACGCCCGAACAAAGCCTGACGCGAAAGGCTCGCGAGGCGCTGATCGCGTTCTGGCTGGAGGCGCAGTTGAGTAAGGATGAGATACTCGCGCGGTATCTCTCCAATGCCTATTTCGGTGACAACCAGTACGGGCTGCGCGCGGCGAGCTTGCACTACTTCTATCGCCAACCGGAAAACCTGCTGCCGCAGCAGGCGGCCATGCTGGCCGGGTTGCTTCAGGCGCCTTCTCGCTACGCGCCGAGCAAGCATTACGACAGGGCCAAAACGCGGATGGATCTGGTGGTCGGGGCGATGGTCGAGGAGGGCTATCTGACCGCGCAGGAAGCCGCGAACCTGCCCGATCCGAAGATCGATGTGCGCACCCGTAATGATCTGCCCACCGGCACCTATTTCGCTGATTGGGCATTGCCGATTGCCCGCGAAGGGTTCGAGCCGGGTTATGAGCGGCAAGTGCTCACGACGACGCTCGATGCCGGGCTTCAGGCGCTCGCAGGCAGGGTCGTGAGCCGCGCATCTCTGGGGGAGGCTCAGGTGGCGCTGGTGGCGATGCGTCCGACCGGCGAAGTGGTCGCGATGGTCGGGGGCAAGGATTATTCCAGCTCATCGTTCAACCGCGCGACACAGGCAAAACGTCAACCGGGATCGACCTTCAAACTGTTCGTCTATCTCGCCGCGCTCGAAGCCGGGTGGAGCCCGGAGGATGTGATCGCGAACACGCCGATAGAGGCCGGGTCATACCGGCCCAAGAACTCGCGCGAGAATTATTCCGACACGATCACGCTTGAGCAGGCGCTTGCCTCGTCGAGCAATGTCGCAGCTGTGCGTTTGTTCAACGAGGTGGGTAGCGAACGCGTGATCGAAACCGCCCGCGCGCTGGGTGTGACGTCGCCGTTGCCGCAGGGCGATCCCAGCCTTGCGCTCGGAACGTCGTCGATGACCTTGCTCGAACTGACGTCCGCCTATGCCGGGGTTGCTGCCAATGAATTCCCCGTTCGCCCGCACGCATTCGAGCAGGAGGAAGAGGGCTGGTGGGAATGGCTGTGGAATTTACTCACCGGGGCCGAGGACAGTATTTCCGATCGCGCGCATGACGATATCGGACAGATGTTGCGCACGGCCATCAACAAAGGAACCGGGCGCGCGGCGACCTTGCCGATTGCCAATTACGGCAAGACCGGCACCACTCAGAATTACCGCGATGCGCTGTTCGTCGGCTATGCCGAGGATCTGGTCGTCGGGATCTGGATTGGCAATGACGACAACTCGCCGCTCGACAGAGTGACCGGAGGCGGGCTTCCTGCGCGCATTTGGAAAGACTTCATGCGCGGCGCCCTGTCGTTGAAACCCGCGCCTGCACCCAGCGTTTCACCAGATCCACAAGGTCCGGTGCAGCCCTTCGACATTGAGGAAGGCGCTGAAATACCGCTCGATGAGAACGGGTCCGAACTGCGTTTCGGTGAAGACGGTGTGACGATCACGACCGAGGTCGAGGGTGTGCCGGTTGAATTCCGGCTGGGCGAGGACGGGCTGGAAGTCGAGCCTGCCGAGCGGGAGTAACAACCCGCGCTGCGCGCCGTCAGGCCATCAGGATATTCATCACCGCTGTCGCAATCGGGCGCTCGCGATCATCCTGCCAAGCCTCTACCGACAGATTGGCATTGCGCCGCCCCAGCCGGGTGATCCGGGCCAGCGCATAGGTCTGCTTCTGCTTGCCAGCGGACAAATATTGCACGGTGATATTGATCGGCTTGAGCTGCGGATCGCGCCCTTCGCGCACAAGCACGGCGCGTAAGGCAGCGTAGCCTGCATTCTCCAAAAGACCGGCGGTCGCACCGCCATGGAAATGGCCCGGACGCCCTTCGACATTCGCTCCGAAATCGACTGTCAGGACGGGTAGATCGCCTTCCAGCCCGTGCAAGTTGATGCCGAGCGAGCAGGCATAGGCCGGCAGGGTCAGATCGAGGGCTGGATCACTCATCGACGTCGCCCTCCGACTTTATGCTGGTTGTCGCTGCCTCGTCCTTCTGACGGGGATCTTTGGCGATGGTCATGAACACCCCAGCGACATGTGCGACCGGATCGTCGCGGTCGCCGTCATGCGCAATCCCGCGGACGAAGGCGGCAGAGCGCGTCGTGCGATAACACTCCACCCGTCCCCAGACATTGCTGCGTTCGCGCGCCGGTCGTTGGTAGTCGACCCTGAGATCGAGAGTGGCAATCGGGGTGAACGTCCCCTTGGTCTGCCAGATCGACATTCCGCTGGCCATGTCCATCAGGCTGACGATCGGCCCGGACGCGAGCACGGGGCGATCAGGCTCCCCCAGCAGGTCTTCCCGCCACGGTAACTCCAGCTCAACCCAATTGTCGGCATGGGCCGCGTAGCGCAGCCCCAGCCATCCGGTGTGGCCGTGATTGAAGAAGAATTTGGACGCCTCTTGCGGGTCAAATCGGGGCAGTTGCGAACTCATGAAAACTGCTCTGCGACGCAAGTGATTGCATTACAATGTTTTAATTTTTGCAACAGACATTCTTCCTCCACTTTGCTGGTGCGCCGCGGCAATTCTGCCGGGTGCCTATCAAAGGGACCACAACTTATGCCAAAGATCGATATCGCTTCGCTGCCAGGGCTAGACACCGCCTTGGGCTTGTTCGGATCTGCCACTGCTGGAGGCGGCGCCGGACCTGACGTGATCGTTGAAATCATGGTGTTTCTCTACGAGACCGAGCCATCCTCGATGCTGTTCTGAACGAAGGCGGCTGAGCGATGCACATGCATCCAGCTATCGCAGCGCTGCGGGGCAATCGGGCCTCGCAGCAGCATGCGCAGGCACCGTTGATCGAGGCGGCGAAGACCTGGCGCGAAAGCGACTTCGTGCAGACGCTGGCAAACGAGCTTGCCGCCTATGCGGAGGGTGCCGATCTCGCCGGATGCACCGCGCTTTCGACGCTTCTGTCCGACCATAAAGCGACCCTCGACTGGGTGCGCGAGTGGAGTGCGACGATGATCGCACCGCTTCGCGAACAGCCGCTCGGTGAAATGCCTATGCGCTGCCATCATTCCGGCGAATTTTCGACGATCCAGCTGCTAACCCATGGCCGTGCGCGGCTGAGCCTTTATGCCTTTGAACGGCATACGGAGCGGCCGATGGCGGATATCGCGCTGTGGGCCGACCGCGAAAGCAGCGAGGTGCTGCTGTGCGGTTCTGCGCGCGGCACGCTCCATACGATCGCCGCACCAGAGGCGGGAGACGCCTCGGTCGAAACATCGCACTATGAATGGCGCGCTGGCCAAACGATGGCTTTGTCCCCGAGCCAAGCAAGACAGTTTCTCGCAATCGACGAGACGCTATTGGTGCTGCAAGTCAGCCGCGCCGCGCCCCAGCCCCGACCGACCCAGGAACGCAGAGTGAGCGATGGCCATGCGGTCAAGAGCGCGAGCGGCGACAAACAGGCGAGCCGCGATGTAATGGCGCTGGCCGTGCTCGGTGCGCTGGAATACCAACCCGCGCTCGATGCGATGGGAGACGTGGCATCCTCATCCCAGCGCGATCCGGACCTGCGCTGGGAGGCGGTGCGTCAGGCACTGTCGCTCGATCCGGCGCGCGGTGTGGCGATCCTTAGCCGGCTGGCCAGCGATCAGGACGATCCGCTGCATCAACCAGCCCAGAACCTGCACGCGCAATTGCTGGCGGCACATCCGCAGCTAGCAAACCTACCCTTGGAGAACGCCTGATGCCGCGCATCATCGACATAGATGTGCCCGACGACTGCTCGCTCCCAGAAGCCATCGAGGCGCTTGCCGCGCTCGATTTCGATCCCACCTGCGAGGAGCGCATCGACGAGGCCGCGCGCTGGCTGCGACGGCTTAGCAACAATCGCATGTTCCTTGCCGACTTGCTGGTCGATCAGCTTGCGGGCAGGGTCAGCAAGGGCGCAGCAGCAATCGATAGCGGCTATGGCCCGCAGGCGATCGTGCTCAGCCCGCAACGGCTCGGGCCGAGCGGCGGCATGTTTCTGCGCGCCAATATCTGGCCCGCCGAACACGATCTGTGCTTCAAGAACAGCGGTGCGAAGAATTTTGTTTACGGCGTGCCGCACGATCACGATTTCGGGTTTCTGACGAGCGGTTATCTCGGCCCCGGCTATCGCAGCGACTATTACGAGTACGGTTATGACGAGGTGGCAGGTTACGCAGGTGAGCCGGTCGATCTGCGCTTCATCGAGCGCAGCGCGCTGCATCGCGGCAAGCTGATGCTGTATCGTGCGCATCTCGATGTGCATTCGCAATTGCCGCCCGAAAGTCTCTCAGTCTCGCTCAATGTCATGCATGTCGATCCGGCGCAGGGGTGGCTCGATCAGTACGGGTTCGACCTAGAACAGCGGCGGGTGACCAAGGTGCTCAGCCCGAATACGACCGAGACGTTCCTGCGCGTCGCGGTTGCGACGGGTGCCGCTGAGGCGCTGGATTACGCGCAATGGGTAGGGGCCGGGCATCCGAGCGACCGCTTGCGCCTGGCGAGTTTCGAAGCGCGGGCCGCGCAGCTGACGGACGCTGCGCAGGAAGACGCGCTGTGGCGCACCGGCGAGGTGAGTGGAAGCCGGATGGTGGCAGCTATTGCGAGCGAGCGACGCGCAGCCTTGGCTGGTTAGAGAATTCCACCCGCCAGCCGGTCGATCGCGCCTTGCAAGATCACGGCTGCTGCATGGCTGTCGATCGACTTGGCGCGCTTGGCACGGCTGACGTCCTGACCGATCAGCGCGTCCTCGGCCGATTTGGTCGACCAGCGTTCGTCCCACAGCAGCACTGGCAAGTCGAAGGCTTCGTCGCAATTGCGGGCAAAGGCGCGGGAGGATTGCGCGCGCGGGCCCTCGCTGCCATCCATGTTGCGAGGCAGGCCGATCACGATGCCCTTGATCGAGCGCGATTTGATCAGTTCTTCGAGCACCGCGCGATCGCGGGTCCATTTGACGCGGCCCAGCGTTTTGCCATTGGTGGCGAAGCGCCAGCCTGCGTCGCAGATCGCGGTGCCGATGGTCTTGGTGCCCAGATCAAGCCCCAGCAGCGCCCCGCCATCGGGCAGCGCCTCGCCGAAATCGAGGGCCGCTTCGGTGATCAGGACGCGTCAGCCGCAGCCGCGCCCGCCATGGCGTTTACCCGCCGCGCAACGTCCGCCTTGGTGTTCGCCCAGAACAGCGGGATGTCGTAGACGTGGTAATTGTTACCCGGCAGCACATACGATCCCAGCTCGGGCGGGTCGCCGATCAGCAACAGCCCGCGATCATCGCAGCGGGCGGGGACGGCACCGGGCACCAGCTCACCGTTGGAGATACTGTCATCCGGCACCAGCGTGCCGAGATTGGCACCGCGCGGAGCCTCGCCGCCAAATGTGCCGGTCAGCGGATTGGTGCAGAGGATCTCGCTATCGCCGCGTGGCTGATCATCGAATCCGATCGAGTTGGCGTAGGTTTCGATCACGCTCGAAGGGTCGGCTGGCTCGGCGAAGCTCGACCAAGAGATGATGCAGCCGGTTTGCGCAGGCGTTGCGCAGGCCGCGATGCCCAGATCGGGCAGGTCGCGTTCGACCGAGATCGGCCAGCCGATAGCATAAGCTGCAACAAGACGATCCGCGATCGGAGAGCCTTTCACTTCCTCACGCAGCAACCGAAGCAGGTGCAGCGAGCCTTGGCTGTGCCCGGCAAGGACGATCGGTGTGTCCTCGTCGATCGAGCTGAGGAAGTATTTGTAGGCTTCCAGCACGTCGGCATACGCTGCGTCGATAGCCTGTGTGGCTTCCGGCGCGTCGGTCAAAAATGCGCCCATGGTTGCTTGCCGATAGCGCGGCGCCCAGATTTCATCCGCCGCGTTGAACGGGCTTGCCATGCCGCGCACATAAATGCGGGCGACGCGTTCGGCCTCGGCGTCGGCGTTCTCGCCTATCGGAGCGTTCCAGTTGTGGCGGCTGAGATAGCTGGTCGGGTGGATGAAAAAGACGACGAAGTCCGCGACCTCGCCGCCAGCTTCCGGATCGACCGCGCGCGAAGTCGTGGTTTCGAACCGGTCTGGCGCGTCGAGCGATCGTTCGGCGGCAGGGTTCTCGGGCGAGGGTGCCTGTTCGGCAGGGTCAGGCGCGGGGCTGGCGAGGGCGGGTTGCCAGCGCGCCGGATCGTTCACTCCGATGCCCGGACGCGAATACCACAAAGAAGGGTCTTGGTACGCGTTGGCTTCAAGCGGTTCGGTGGGCGTGAATTCAGTCGAAGGCACCAGCGCGAACGCGGCCAGTTCATCCTGAAACAGCTCGTATCCAATGCGCCCGACGATGAAAGTGACGGTGCAGAACGCGATGAAGTAAAGGAATTTCTTGGCCATTAGGATGCTCTGAATACTGGATTGAGGCGCCGGTTACTCCGACACGGCTGCGCCGCCCGCTCGTACCGGTGGTGCTTCTTCGGCAATGGCCGGACGCAGCGTCTGCCAGGCGCGGTCGCCGCGCATGCTGGTGAACCAGCTGACGGGGTTCCAGGTGGTCGATCCGTCGAGTGAGAAGGTGATGAACTCGGCCCGCCCGCCGATATTTTCCATCGGGATCGCCCCGCCAAGCCCGCGTGCCTCTGCCGAGGCGCGGCTGTCGGCGCTCTCGTCGCGGTTGTCACCCATGGCGAAGACGTGGCCTTCGGGAATCGTCAGTGGCGGAAAGTTATCGAGCGGTTGGGTTTCGTGGTCGATGACCAGATAGGTTGCGCCGTTGGGCAGCGTTTCGCGATAGGTCGCCGGTTCGAAATATTGCGCACCGTTGGCCTCGCGCACTTTATACGGTTCGAAGGCGTTGAGACATGGCACGCTGATGCCGCTGCCATCGCACAATAGCTCCGGCTCGAACGGGATGCGCACAGGCGGCACGATTTCGCGCTTCACCGGCTCTCCATTGAGGATGATCCGGCCTTCGCGCACTTCGATCGTGTCACCGGGCAAGGCGACGACCCGTTTGATATAGTCTTCATCCCGGGTCGGGTGGACCGGGATGACGATGTCGCCATATTCCGGGGACGCCGGGAAGATGCGCCAGTCGCCGCGCGGGAGCATGTGAAAGCTCGCCGAAGCCCATGACCAGCCATACGGATATTTGCTGACCACCAGTCTATCCCCGACATGCAGGGTCGGCATCATCGAAGTCGACGGGATGTAGAACGGCTTGGCCACCAGGCTATGGAACGCCAGCACGGCCAGCAGCATCAACGCCAGCCCGCGCGCCTCGGCGAGCCAGTTGACCTTCTCGGTCTCAGTCGAACCGGCCGCAGAAGAGATTTTGGTTTCGGTCACTTGAGTCCGTTTCAAACAATGTACCGCTCAACCCCTAGGTAGCGCGCGCTTCGATTATTACGAAGGCCTGCGCCCATGGATGGTCGTCGGTGAGGGTAAGATGAACATGCGCCTCATGGCCTGCGGGGATCATTTCTTCAAGTCGCTTTGCAGCGCCGCCGGTCAGCGCGAGCGTCGGCGCCCCGGATGCGGCGTTGACCACGCCGATATCCTTCATGAAGACACCGCGCCTGAATCCGGTGCCGACAGCCTTGCTGAAGGCTTCCTTTGCCGCGAACCGCTTGGCGTAGGTGCCGGCGATGGTGAAGGGGCGTTTGCGCGCCTTGGCCCGCTCGATCTCGGTGAAAACGCGGTTCTCGAACCGCTCGCCATAACGCGCCAGCGAATTGCCGATGCGTTCGATGTTGCACAGATCGGAGCCCATTCCGATGATCATGCGGGGCCTCTCAATATCAGCGCCACCAACAATCCGAGCGCGACCATGTGCAGCATGACCTGCGATTTGAACAGCGGACTGGCGAAATCGCCTTTTGCGAATTTGAGCGCGCCGACATAGCCGAAAATCTGTAAAGCGACCCATCCGATAGCGAACACTCTGAAGATACCGGTCTGGAGCGCAAAGCCGAGCAGCCCGATGGCTGCCAGAAACAGGGCAGCCGCGCCGAACGCCCAGCGTTTCTGTTCGCCGGTCAGTTCGGGAAGCTCTTCGGCGGACATCTTCAGCGCGCCTCATCCATCAGGCTGCGCATTCGGCGAATCGCGTTCTCAAGACCATGGAACACAGCCTCGCCGATCAAATAGTGCCCGATATTCAGCTCGGCGAGTTGCGGGATTGCGGCGATGGGCTGGACGTTGTCGAACGTGAGCCCATGCCCGGCATGCGGCTCGATCCCATTCTTTGCGGCGAGCGCGGCCATGTCCGAAATGCGGCGCAGCTCGCTCGCGACTTTCTCCTGATCGCCATCGAGCATCGCATGCGCATATTCGCCGGTGTGGAATTCGACCACGGGGGTGCCGAGCCTCAGCGCGGTGTCTAACTGGCGCTCGTCTGCCTCGATGAAGAGCGAGACGCGAATGCCTGCCTCGCGCAACCTATCAACAATCGGCACGAGCGTGTTGTGCAGGCCTGCTGCATCCAGCCCGCCTTCGGTGGTGCGCTCTTCGCGTTTTTCCGGGACGATGCAGGCGGCGTGCGGTTTGTGCCGCAGTGCGATCTCCAGCATTTCCTCGGTCGCGGCCATCTCCAGGTTAAGCGGAAGGTTCGTCGCGTCCTGAATGCGTGCAAGGTCTTCATCGCGGATGTGCCGCCGATCCTCGCGCAGATGCGCCGTCAGTCCATCGCCGCCGACCGCCGCGACAATCTCTGCCGCGCGCACCGGATCGGGATGATCCCCGCCGCGCGCGTTGCGGATCGTGGCGACGTGATCGATATTCACGCCCAGACGTAGAGGTAAAGTCATTCTTTTCTGCTTCCCGGTTTGGTGACAGCTACGCGGGCCAGCTCTTCGGGGATGTCATCTTCGCCATATGTCGGAAAGTCGAACGCGACGAGCGGGTAGAACGGAACTCCCAGATCGGCAGAACCGCCGGACCGGTCGACCAGCGAACATTCGGCGATCACCTCGCCCCCTTCGCGCGCGACCGCCGCGATCGCTTCGCGGCTGGAGAGGCCGGTTGTGACCACATCTTCGACCATCAACACCCTGGCACCCGGTTCGAGCGCAAAGCCGCGGCGCAGGTGGAACGTGCCCTCGGGCCGTTCGAGGAACAGCGCATCCTTGCCCAGCGCGCGGCCCACCTCGTGCCCCATAATTATGCCGCCCATCGCTGGCGAGACGACCACATCGATGGATTCGAGCACATCGGCGGGGATTTTTGCACAGGTCGCTTGTGCCAGACGAGCGGCGCGGGACGGGTTCATCAAGACCCGCGCGCATTGCAGATAATGACCGCTATGGCGGCCTGACGAGAGCTTGAAGTGCCCCTCCAACAAGGCGTCGCAGCTACGGAATTCGGTGAGAATCTCATCCATGCTGAGTGGTGCGGTCATCGCTGCTCAAATCCCCGAAAAATACGTTTGATTGCCTAAACTTGCGCAAGCGGCATGGCAGCTTGCATATTTTTCTCCCTAGAAGCGCTTGAGGCACTCGGCAAGCGCGGCTAAGGGAACCACGAAGCTGACAGAAATGTACGCATCGGCGCTGCCATTACCGGGTAACGGATTGGGCAGTATGGGATTAAAATCGATAACCATTAGGCACTTTATGATGGGTCACATGCACGCCCGTGTAAAATTTGGGATCATGGCGCTTTTGGCTGCGCTGTTTGCGGCGGTAACGCCTGCCGCGATGGCACAGGAATCTGCGCCTCAGGACGGTGTGGTCACCGGCACTGAAAGCGAAACCTTTGGCGAGGTACCGGCAGGTGCTGCGCCGGGCGAAGTGGTCGCTGGCAACACCGAGGCTCCCGAGGTGAGCGGCGGATACGTTCCGATGGCTCCGACCGAAGGCAAAGGCATGCCCACCGCTTTCGAAGACGGTGCATGGAAATCGATCGGTTTTCAGGACCAGTATACCAAGGATGGCGCCTATGCGCTGGCCATGCATGATTGGCTGTTGATGCCGATCGTGACGTTGATCAGCCTGTTCGTGCTTGGTCTGCTGTTTTATGTGATCATCCGCTTCAACCGCCGGGCCAACCCGGTCGCGTCGAAGACGACTCACAACACTGCGATCGAGGTTATCTGGACGGTTATTCCGGCGCTCATTCTGGTGGTGATCGCGGTGCCTTCGATCACCTTGCTGGCCGCCCAATACGAGACTCCGCCAGAAGACGCGGTCACGATCAAGGCGACCGGGTATCAGTGGTACTGGGGATATTCCTATCCCGACCATGGCGAGATCGAGATTATCTCAAACATGCTGTCCGATGCCGATGCGCTCGCCAATGGCGAACCTGCCCAACTGGCAGTTGACAACCGTCTGGTCGTTCCCGCTGGCGTTCCGCTTCGCATTCAGACGACCGCTGCCGACGTGATCCACGCTTTCGCTGTTCCGTCGCTGTGGTTCAAGATGGATGCAGTACCGGGCCGGTTGAACGAAAAGCTGCTGACGATCGAAGAGCCGGGCGTATATTATGGCCAGTGCTCCGAGCTGTGCGGAACGCGTCACGCTTACATGCCGATCGCTGTCGAAGCGCTTCCGCCGGAAGAATTCGCAATCTGGGTGCGCGAGCAGGGCGGCAGCATGCCGGGCGACGCTGAGGCCGAAGCTGCAGCTGCTCCGGCACAGGACGAAGCATCGGAAGAAACCGTTGAAGAGCCTGCTGCCTGATCCAGCATCACGAATACTACGCATTAGAATACGAACCGAACCCGAGAGAACTTGAACGATGGCCACCACCGCAGAAGGTTTCGACATTCCAGCCGAGGATCACGCGCATGACGCGGATCACAAGCCGGGCTTTTTCGCCCGCTGGTTCATGTCGACCAACCATAAGGATATCGGCACGCTGTATTTGATCTTCGCGATTTTCGCGGGGATCATCGGTGGCGCGATCTCGGGCATCATGCGTGCCGAGCTGGCCGAGCCGGGTATCCAGTACCTGCAATTCTGGGCCGATTTTATGGGCAACACGCCCGGCGATACCAACGCCGCGCTGCACATGTGGAACGTGTTCATCACCGCGCACGGCCTGATCATGGTGTTCTTCATGGTCATGCCGGCGATGATCGGTGGTTTCGGCAACTGGTTCGTGCCGCTGATGATCGGTGCGCCGGATATGGCCTTTCCGCGCATGAACAACGTCTCTTTCTGGTTGACCGTGGTCGGCTTTGCGAGCCTGCTGTTTTCGATGTTCGTGCCCGGTGGTGCGGCAACAGGCGCAGGCGTCGGCTGGACGGTTTATGCGCCGCTTTCAACCACTGGCTCTATCGGCCCCGCGGTCGATTTCGCGATCTTCTCGCTGCACCTTGCTGGCGCTGGTTCGATCCTTGGTGCGACCAACTTCATCACCACCATTTTCAATATGCGTGCGCCGGGCATGACCCTGCACAAGATGCCGCTGTTCGTGTGGTCGGTGCTGGTCACGGCATTCCTGCTGCTGCTCGCGCTTCCGGTGCTCGCGGCTGCGATTACCATGCTGCTGACCGATCGTAACTTCGGCACGACCTTCTTCGATCCTGCCGGTGGCGGTGACCCCGTTCTTTATCAGCACCTGTTCTGGTTCTTCGGTCACCCTGAGGTCTACATCATGATCCTGCCCGGCTTCGGCATGGTCTCGCAGATCGTCGCGACCTTCAGCCGCAAGCCGGTGTTCGGCTATCTCGGCATGGCTTACGCGATGGTTGCGATTGGCGTCGTCGGCTTCATCGTGTGGGCGCACCACATGTATACGGTCGGTCTCGACGTGAACACGAAGATGTACTTCACCGCCGCGACGATGGTTATCGCCGTCCCGACCGGCGTGAAGATCTTCAGCTGGATCGCGACGATGTGGGGCGGCAGCCTTGAGTTCAAATCGCCGATGGTCTGGGCACTGGGCTTCATCTTCCTGTTCACCGTTGGCGGTGTGACCGGTGTGATCCTTGCCAATGGCGGCATCGACGATAACCTGCACGATACGTATTACGTTGTCGCGCATTTCCACTACGTGCTGTCGATGGGGGCAGTGTTCTCACTGTTCGCGGGTTTCTATTACTGGTTCCCGAAGATCAGCGGCAAGATGCACTCCGAATTGCTCAGCCATGTCCACTTCTGGGGCTTCTTCATCGGCGTGAACATCATCTTCTTCCCGCAGCACTTCCTGGGTCTTCAGGGCATGCCGCGCCGCTATCCGGACTACACCGATGCCTATACGTACTGGAACGAGATCAGCACGCTGGGTTATGTCGTGATGGCAGCCTCGATGCTCGTGTTCTTCGTGAACATTGGCTATTCGCTGGTTGCGGGGCGCAAGGCGATGGGCAACCCATGGGGCGAGGGCGCAACAACGCTTGAATGGACGCTGCCAAGCCCGCCGCCATACCACCAGTTCGAAACGCTGCCGGTGATCGAGGATCATCATGATTACCACGATCACATGCCGCGCGACGACAAGCCAGCGACCGCCTAATGAAGCCAGGCGGGTCGGGGCCTCGCTCCGACGCTGGACAGACAGGAAAAGGGGAGGGCGCGCCATCGAGGTGCGCTCTCTTGCAAATAAAGAACGCGAACAAAGCACCTGACCATGGACGCAACAGCTCAGAAACTGGCCACCGCGGAAGCAGCGACTGAAACGGCGCGGCTTCCGACGGAATGGCGCGATTTCTTCACGCTGACCAAGCCGCGCGTGATGACGCTGGTGATCTTCACCGGCATCTGCGGTCTGCTGGCCGCGCCCGGAAGCATCCACCCGATCCTGGGCTTTACGGCGATTCTGGCGATTGCGATGGGTGCTGGCGGCTCGGCAGCGCTTAACCATTGGTGGGAAGCCGACATCGATGCGGGCATGAAGCGCACGGCGAACCGCCCGCTGCCCACGGGCAGGATGCGGCGCGAGGATGCGCGCGATTTCGGTATCTTTCTGTCAGCCGTATCGGTGGGCATGATGGGCGTTGCGGTGCATTGGCTCGCCGCTGTCAGCTTGCTTGTTGCGATCATTTACTACGCGGTGATCTACACAATGTGGCTGAAGCCGCGCACGCCGCAGAATATCGTGATCGGCGGCGGTGCCGGTGCATTCCCGCCTTTCATCGGCTGGGTTGCCGTAACCGGCGAAATCACGCTGATGCCGGTGCTGTTGTTTGCGATCATTTTCATGTGGACCCCGCCGCATTTCTGGGCGCTCGCGCTGTTCATGAAGTCGGACTACGCCAAGGTCGGCATTCCGATGCTGCCGGTGGTCGCGGGTGAGCGCGTGACCCGTAACCAGATACTGATCTACACCGTGCTGCTCGCGCCGATCGCGATTGCGCCATGGGCCATCGGCGCGACCGAGTGGGTCTATGGCAGCGTCGCCGTTGTGCTGTCGCTGTTGTTTCTCGCGCTCGCCGTGCCGGTCTTTACACGAGAGCGCGGTGAGAAAGACGCGATGCTCGAAGAAAAGCGCCTGTTTAAATTCAGCATCTACTACCTCTTCGTCCTGTTCGCCGCGCTGGTCACCGACCGGGTGCTGGCTGCTCAAGGGATCATCGGATGACCCCTGAAGAAGAAACCGAATTCAAGCGCCGCCAGAAAAGTCGTAATCTCGTCGTTGCTGGCGCGCTGCTGTTCTTCGTGATCCTGTTCTATTCGATCACCATCGTGCGGCTGGGGGAGTGAGGTGAGCGCTGCGGCACCCCTCGAACTCGACCGTGCCAATCTGCGCACCGGCATGCTCGCGCTGCTGGGCGCGGCGTGCATGGTCGGGCTCGGCTTCGCCTCGGTGCCGCTCTATCGCATTTTCTGTCAGGTCACAGGCTTTGGCGGCACCACACAGGTCGCCAGCGAATTCGACGCCAACCTCGCGGCGCAGGCCGCGGGCGGAGAAACGATGTCGATCCGGTTCGACGCCTCCACCGCGCTTGATGTGCCATGGACTTTTCGTCCGGCGCAATCGACCGACACGGTCCAGATCGGCCAGCGCGACATCGCGACCTATGTGGCGAAGAACCACGACAGCAAGCCGGCCACCGGCACCGCGACCTTCAATGTCGAGCCATCGCAGGCGGGCAAGTACTTCCACAAGATCCAGTGCTTCTGCTTTACCGAGCAGACCTTGCAGCCGGGTCAGGAAGTCAACATGCCGGTCTTGTATTACGTGGACCCGGCCATCCTCGAAGACGAGTTCATGGCCGACGTTGAACAGATTACCCTGAGCTACACTTTCCACCGCGCGAAAGAGCCCGTATCGTCGGCGCTCAATCGTTCGAATTGATCACACGCACCTGAACACGGGAACACCATCATGGGCGGCAAAGTAAACCACGACTATCACATTCTCGAACCCGATATCTGGCCATTGATCGGCTCGCTTTCGGCGCTCGCTTTCACATCCGGAATGGTCCTGAGCTTTTACCCGGAGCAGTTTGGCGCGGCGAGTTCGTTCGTGATGTGGGCTGGCCTTGCCGGTCTGATCGCTACCTTCTTCATGTGGTTCAAGAACATCGTGGTCGAAGCGCAACGCGGCGATCACACGCCCGTGGTGCAGCTGCATATGCGGTACGGCATGATCCTGTTCATCGCGTCTGAAGTGATGTTCTTCGTCGGGTGGTTTTGGAGCTTCTTCGACTTTGCGCTGTTCCCTGCGCCGCTCGAATATGACGCGACCGCCGGGTTGACGACGAGCCTGTTCGGTCAGGAGGGCGCCGCGGCTGCCGCGTCGCTCGTTCCCGAAGGCATGGAAGTGCTCGATCCGTTCAGTCTGCCGCTGCTCAACACCATCATCCTGCTGTGCTCGGGCACGACCGTGACATGGGCGCACCACGCGCTGATCCACGGAGACCGTCAGGGGCTTAAGCAGGGCCTCTGGGCGACGATTGCGCTCGGCGTGCTGTTCACCGGCATTCAGGCCTATGAGTACTCGATCGCGCCGTTCGGTTTTGGCGGCAACACCTACAGCTCGGCGTTTTACATGGCGACCGGCTTCCACGGCTTCCACGTGTTGATCGGCACCATCTTCCTGATGGTCTGCCTCTATCGCGCCTATATCGGCCACTTCACCCCGCGTCAGCATTTCGGATTCGAAGCGGCTGCGTGGTACTGGCACTTTGTCGATGTGGTGTGGCTGTTCCTGTTCGTCGCGATCTACATCTGGGGCGGGGCAGGCGCTGAATATCACTGATGCCTGAGTGGCATCTCGCCCAGATTAATATCGGTCGGCTCGCTGCGCCGCAGGACGATCCGCGCGTTCGTCCTTTCATGGAAGCGCTCGATGCCATCAACGCAGTGGCGGAACGGAGCCCCGGCTTCATCTGGCGACTAACCGGCGATGGCAACGACGCGATGGATGTGCGCTATGCGCCCGATCCATTGTTGGCGATCAACATGTCGGTTTGGCAAGACGCAGAGAGCCTGTTCAATTACGTCTACAAAAGCGCGCACACACCGTTCATGGCTCGACGGAAAGAATTTTTCGAACGCTTCGATGGAGTGTATCAGGCGCTGTGGTGGATCGAGGCAGGACACCGGCCCAGCGTCGATGAGGGTCTTTCCAAGCTCTGGCTGATCGAAAGGTTCGGACCGTCGCCGCAGGCTTTTACCTTCAAGAAGCGCTTCCCTGAACCGGGGATCGAAGGCGTGCCGGTCGATCACAAGCCGGACCCGTGGTGTGTCGGGACTGCCTGACCGCCCTCTCTGGAAAAGCGCAATGTCTGGACTGTGTCCGCGTTGCGGAGCATCCACCCTGTTCGAAGCGCCTGCGCGGATCGCGATCCGATGTGAGGCGTGCGGGCTTGAACTTGCGATGCTGGAACGTGGCGGACGGCTCGCCGGACTGGTGACGATCCTGATTGCAGTGCTGCTGATCGTGCTCGCTATTGTGGTGGACATCGCGCTGCGACCGCCATTCTGGATGCAGGTGCTGATCTGGGGCCCGGTGACCATCGCCAGCGTGATCGGAACGCTGCGGTTCTACAAGACCGCGTTGCTGTATCGTCAGTACGAACTGGAGAGCGATGCATGACGCGCTCCATCCCGATCATTCCGACCGTTCTGGTCTTGATCGCCGCCGCGATCATGGTGTGGCTGGGCTTCTGGCAGCTCGGCCGGTCCGAAGAGAAAGCCGAGATGATTGCACGATTCTCGGCCATTCCGGCAGAAGCGCCTGCGGTGCCACTGCCGGATGGCGAGGCCTGGCAGGACGATTTGCTCTACACCCGCGTAACATTCGACTGCGGCACCGTCGCCTCGATGCGCAGCACCGCTGGCACAGCGGTGACCGGAGCGAAGGGTTTTGCGCACATAGCCGAATGCGCGGGCGATGGCGGATCGAACGTCGAGGTCGCACTGGGCTGGGCGCGCGATCCAGCCACACCTGACTTTGATGGCGGAAGGATTGTCGGCATCGTGGATGCGAGCGCCAAAGTGGTCGCCGACCCGCCGCTCGCAGGCCTTCAGCCGCTTGCCAAGCCCGACCCGAACGATCTGCCCAACAACCACCTCGCCTATGCCGGGCAGTGGTTCTTCTTCGCGATCACCGCGCTGGTGATTTATGGGTTTGCCTTGAAGTCGCGGATCAGAAAGCAAGCGTGAGTCCCCGCGAAGGCGGGGACCTCACACGAGATATCGGCAAGTTTCAAGATGTCCCCGCCATCGCGGGGGCTCGCTCACAGGGCAGCGTGCCCGCGCAGCTCC
>JBCCBW010000005.1:0-161210 GCA_039033835.1 Pseudomonadota bacterium | reverse complement strand
GCAGCGCGCGATCGAGCAGCTAGCGCTACTGGTGCTGCAAGCCGGGTCGAAGTTAAGTCGCGACGATGTGCGGCACTATGTGCGCGAAAGCGTCGATGTGTTCGTTCAGCTCGAACGACGAGATGGGAAGCGGCGAGTCAGTCAGATTCTGGGGGCAGAGTGACCACACCTTTGCAGTAAGCCAGTGGCCGAACTCGCAAGCTCTGCACGTGATCAATTTGTCGGTTTTGAGCCAGCGTAAGGATCGAAAGGATTACCTTGTTGAACCGCAGAAGGAGAGTCGCCGCGCGGTAGTGGGCGATAACTCTCCAACTTGGGCGGTGGTGGCACGTGACTGACATCTGCCTGGAACGAGCTCACCAAGGCAGAGGCGATGTTTGCGGAGCCTAAGAGGACAAAACACCCAAGAACAGTATGTACGAAATTCCTAATGACGATCCGGCCGGAGAGCATGTACATACCGAAAAACGCAACCGCTAGTATCAAAAAACTGGTAAGGATTGAACCCGTTACAAGAATGAGAAGCCAATCGATGGCTCTGCCAACGGAAGTCAAATGAAAGCTCTCGAAGTTCGAATTATGAAATATTTATACCAAGCCATAATATTCACTTAACGACCCAGAACAAAAACTTCACCACCAGTCATATTTATTTCCGATCCACCGCTGCCGGGAATAACAGAAACACGAATATGTGTTATCGGATTGTAGGATGCCACAAACCAACGATTACTATCTCCTGAAACGTTTTCGATAAGCTTTGGAATCCCTGGCACGTTCGAAGAGTGTATTATTCCTCCAAATGATCTCGATAGACTCGAACTTGTGTGATGATTCAAGCCGATAAAGGTTGCCGCCACTTTGCCGTTTGCAGATATATTCTCATAATCCCCGTTGGTCTTATAAAAGGAATTTCCGCCGTCTACCGATATCAGAACACCCCGGTAGCCCGATGATGCGGCCGAAACACCACGCCCAATCACTAAGACATCGCTGTACCCCGTCACATCGACATCGATGAAGGGCGTTGGGTTAGAGATAGAAGCATTAGAATAGATCAAACCCCATCCGCCGCCCCCACTACCAGCAGTGCCGTTCGAAGCAGATGTGACTCGTCCCTTACTGTCCACCGTGATTGTCGCGTTGAAGTAAGTATCCGGTGACACTCCGGAAGGAGCGAGCGTTGTCGCGGTGCTACCCGAGGTCGTAACATCACCGGTCAAATCGCCGCCAGTGACCCCGGTCGTGCTATCAAAAACCGCGATCTCGCCCGCATTCGGCGCGCCCTCATGAGTGACCGCGTTGTCGCGCGTGTTGTCGACACATGCCGCGACTGCGTTGAAATTGTCCATCACTTCGGTCGCATCGGCGACCTGACCGTTGGCAATGGTATTGGGAACGGTGCATTGCTGAGCAGC
Organism: Pseudomonadota bacterium; assembly: GCA_039033835.1. Classification (GTDB taxonomy): domain Bacteria; phylum Pseudomonadota; class Alphaproteobacteria; order Sphingomonadales; family Sphingomonadaceae; genus Erythrobacter. Next base: position 159,792 of record JBCCBW010000005.1, on the reverse strand, counting down.
TACGGGGCTCGCGGTGAACAGCGCGCCGAAAGCCAGTAAAACTCCAAAAGCACTGCGCATTACAAACCCCCTCATCCCAGTATTCCAACACGATGAATATTATCGTTTTACTTCTGTAACTCAAGGCATTTTTGAAATTTGTTAGACTGCGTGTCGGGGGCTAAATGTCCAAGTGAACAAAGCTCAAGCTGGCTCTGCGCGTTCTCCGCCACCAGCTCCAGCGGAGCATAACCGCCGATATGGTCGCCACCACCAAAGGGCGAGTTGTCGTTCGCTGCCGGAGGCTCGGCCAAGATGAACTCGGCCTTCACATCGCTTTTGGAAGCGCCGTACTCCGCCACCACCCGGCCCCACGCGTCATAGACGAAGTGCCGCGTGCCCGTCGGCTTATCGACGCGCACCCGGGCGCCGAGGCCGTTATAGATATAGCTCTGCGCGCCTATATTGGTGCGGTCGTAGCTTTCCAGACCTAGCGGCAGCTGTTGTTTTGATGCGCTAATCTGAATGGCCTATATTAGTAATCCGCCAATTCAGCCCTCAGATCCCCGGCAAGTCGTTGAGGAACTACCGAGACGCCTAAGTCATCGCCGTTGGGAAACACGGCCACACTCTGGCGCTTCACGATTAGCTCAGGAGTCCATGACTGGAGCCAATCTGAGACTGAAATTTCCCTTGGAATACAGTCCTTCCACGCTTCAGTTGCGCTTCGTTCAGCGAATGCCGGATGCGGCCAAACCGGAACCAGTGGATTACCGGCTGTGTCAGTTGCGAGAACCCAGCCATCGCCCCAAAGTGAAAACAGCTTCTCCTCATCACACGCCTTCTTGACAAAGTACTCGTATCTCAAATGCCCAGCTGCCGCGAGTAGAGCTTCTTCCTCATGCTCGCTAAGCCTCCAACTCACTTAAACCTCCTACGATCGATCCTATGCTGTATCTTGTGCAATTGTATATCTTGTAAGTCACTGTAGTCATATCCGTATCCGCGTCGAGCCTCGAAGCCACGCCGGTGTGCGAGATTCATCCCCTCAGGTACCCTTAGCCTCCTCCTTTTGCCTCTGGCGATTTCGTTCAAGTCCCTCCTAAGCTCTCCCCTAATCCTGGAAGAGAGTTTCGGGTCGTTCACTAGGCTTCTGAGACGTGCCTGTTTCCCCGTACGTCCAATCGAACCAGCGCCAGTTTCGTCACTCCAAAGTTCCTTGAGTAATCGACGCCCGCCCTTTGTCGTGGCTGTGCGGACCAACCCGGCCAGCCCGCTACCCTCAAGTGCCCATCCGCCGACCTCCCACCAATCGATGCAGTCAACCCGGCCGCCATTGCTGTAGAGTTGATAGGCGATATTGCCAGCGCCAAAGATCAGCGCACCCCCGACCTGCCGCACCCACAACCCATCCGGATCGATCCCGTTCACAGGGTCCGCATTGGCATAGGCATACGGGTTCACATCCCCGAGCAGCCCGATCGGGTCCGCCTGAATGTACCGCCCCGTCACGGGGTCGTAGTCGCGATTGCGATTATAGTAGAGGTCGCTGAGCACCTGGCTTTGGCCAGGGAAGCCGGGGCGCAGGAAGTCGCTGCCGGGGCTAACCACATTGCCCTGCGCGTCGGTGGTGACGCTTGGAACGCCCAGGTGGTTGCCGTGGACCCAGTAAAGCTCAAGCTGGTTCGCAGCGTTTTCCGCCACCAGCGCCAGCGGAGCATAACCGCCGATGTGATCGCCGCCGCCAAAGGGTGAGTTGTCGTTCGCTGCCGGAGGCTCAGCCCAGATGAACTCGGCCTTCACATCGCTTTTCGAAGCGCCATACTCCGCCAGCACCCGGCCCCATGCGTCATAGACGAAGTGCCGCGTGCCCGTCGGCTTGTCGACCCGGACACGGTCACCGAGGCCGTTATAGATATAGCTCTGCGCGCCGATATTGCTGCGGTCGTAGCTCTCCAGCCGCCCGTGCCCATCGTAGTTAGCAGCGACGGCTATCCCGCCGGGCCGCGTCTCGGAAACGGTGTTTCCGCGCCCGTCATAGGCGATCGTGCGTGTGCCGGTATCATCGGTGAAGGTGTCGAGCCGATTGGTGCCGGGAGCGTAGGTATAGCTCTGAGAAGACTGCGCCGTAGTATCGGACACCGCCATCGTCAGGCGACCGACCTCATCGTAGCCGTACAGCACCGAGTTCGCCGGGTTCACATAATCGGCGATCGCTCCAATCCGCCCGACCGCATCACGGCGGTAGGCGAGGTGGGATAAGTCCGCACCGTTGATGGATGGGGAAAGCCTGCGCGCGGCCAATCGACCATCCGTGCCCCAATCATTGGCCACCGTCAGCCCGTTACCAAGCGCCATGGACACCACCGGCCCGAATGCCTCATATTGGTGCCCGCTGGCGACAGTGATGTAAGGGCTGCTGGAACTCTCCCGCGTACGAACCTGATTGACCCGGCCGTAGGCATCGTATTGGTACAGCACCCAGCGGCCCGACGGATAGATGATCCGCGTGATACGGTCGGCAACGTCGTAAGAATAGGAGAGCCGGGTGATGGCGTCGGCCCCGACCGGTTGCTCCTTGACCGTAACATTGCCGCGATGATCGTATTTGAATCGAGTGCGGCCGGAGGCATCGGTGACGCGGCCCAGACGACCGACGGCGTAGGAACCACTCATACCGCCAGCATCCCACTGATAGGCGATCGCCTCGGAAGCCGGTTTGCCCACAGGCTCGATCCGGGTGATGCGACCGAGGATGTCGCGAGTGTAGTCCACGATCTGGCCGCGCCCGTCGATCGACTGCACCATCCTGCCAGCTGAATCGTAGACATACGTGCTGGTGCCGCGATCGGGCGAAGCCTCCTGGATCACCTCACCAAATCCGTTGTGAACAAATTGGGTGGTGACCGAGACCGGATCGGTGAAGTCGACTGGGTTGTTCTGCGCATCATAGGTCGAAGAAATAGTCCCGCCATCGGGTGCAACGGTCGACACGACCCGGTCGAGCGCATCGAAGGATGCGGTGGTTACGAACCCGTTCGGATCGGCTTCGCTGATTATGTTGCTAACTCTGTCGTAACCCCAGCGAGAAGGCGTGCGCGTGCCTACCGTCTCCCGCATCAAGCGGCCCAGCTCATCGAACTGTCGCCGAACATGCCGCGCGGTGGAGCCGTCGCTGCGCGTGACGGTTTCGCGCTCGACATTGCCCATCGTATCGTAGGTGTACTCCCACTGCTCTCCGCTATCTGCGAGCATCGCAATGAGCCGGTTGGCCTTGTCGTACTGCATGACCAGCGGAGCCGTGCCCGGCAGCGTCAATTGGGTAAGATTGCCGACCGCGTCGTAATCCATCGAGGTCGTGGCATCGAGCGAGGCGTTACTTGGATGTTTGACCGTGACACTCTTAACCCGGCCCAGCGGATCGTAGGCGAAAGTAGTCACGATGCCGTTGGCATCGGTCATCGAACCGGGTCTGCCATTGGCGTCATAGCCAGCATAGGTGGTCAGATGGCCGAGCGGGTTGGTGACGGTCAGCACATTACCATTGGCATCATAGGTGTAGCTGGTCAGGTCGTCATAGCCGCCACTTTCGACCAGCGGCCCATTCTCGGACAGCAGGCGGCCATTGGCATCCCAGTCGTACGTGTAGGTACGAGTTTGCCCGTTGGTCGAATATGGAAGGGCATGGCCGGTCGTATCCGTCAGCGTGGTCGAAATCAGTCGACCGTCGCCGTCATAGCTCCTGGTCTCGGTTAGACCGGGACTGACGATCGTCAGCGGCACATTGAAGTCGGCATGCCAACCGATGGTCGTCGTTCGGGCATCAGGAGTTCCGCTGGCCTCGGTGATACTGACAGGCCGCCCGCGCGCATCGCGCGTGGTTGTGACAAGGCGCCCTTCAGCATCCGTGGTGCTAGTCAGGAAGGTGCCGCTATCGTATACAAGTGTGGCAGCGCTCGCCTGCGTATTTGCAGTAGCAGCGCTCTTTACAGATGTGAGCTGATATTCCCGATTGCTCGCGGAGAGTTCACCAAAATGGTATTCGCTCTCCTTGCCAAATTCGTTGGTAACCGTTCGGATGCGCGTCGAACCGCTATTGCTGTAGGATACACGTTTGATCTCCGCACCGTTGGCCAGCTCGCTTGATATGACACGCCCAGCGCTATCATAGGCATAGGTCGAAACGCGCTCGCCGCGATGATCGACGATACCTGTGATATTTTTCCCGTAGACATCATTCTCGTAAAGATAACGTACGGAATCAAGCGTTTCTCCCGCGGCGGACTCTCGCGTCACCTCGGCCAAACGTTGGATTTTGGGGAAATAGATCTTGAAGGCTCGGACTGCGCCGGGTGCAGAGCCTCCATTCCAAGTTCGCTCCCACTTGGAGCCGCTATACGTGATTAAGGGATCCGGAGGCGGAATGTCTTCGTATTCATAATTTAGCGAAGTGCCGTCCGGCAAATCGATACTTTCCACCGCGACCACTTGCGGGTTGGCCCCGGCAGGTGGCTCGGGCTCGGTCGTTACCTCAAATTTGCCCCATTCAAACGTTGCTGTCCGTCCAAAACTATCACTCAGCGAAGCAAGGCTCCCATCGCTCGCATAGGAGAATGTTTGCGAGTAGCCAGAGCGTGTCGACATGGAAGTCGGCCAGCCAAATACGTAAGGCCCGTCATTAAGGCCGATTCGCGTTTCCAAAAACCAAACTCTATCGTTCTTGTCCGTGAGCTTCCACGTGCTTGGCGCATCACGCACCGTCGCCAAATCGTCGGGCAGCGGTCCGACAAACTCGAGTTTCAGATTGTCCGAAGAACTCGAAAAGGCTGCGCCGCTGTCCTCCGTCCAACTTCCATCTGGCTGCAAAACGAAACCGTATCCGGTACCATCAGGCATCAAGATCGCGACGGTTGCATTCGGGGCGCTAGGCGCCCCCTCAAAAATCCCAAGCTGGATCTCGCGATTGAATTCAAAATTCCACAAGCCCTGAAGACCGCGTGCCTGTGTGCGTGGAAGAACGTTCTGCTGGATCGGGCGACCAACCTGATAGCTGCGATATTGTCTGGCTATCCGGAACAATCCATCAGCAGACGAATAGTCCAGCGCCTCAAGCGTCTTAGCTCCAGTCGATAATATAACGGGATTGTCCGTCTTCGGGTTTGGCTTCCCATCATCGTCGCACGGATCGCTGCACGGACGCTCCCGAGCGGCCTTCCTGCGGCACAATCTAACGTTAACCGCGTAATAGTCGGTCGGACATATCAGATCGACCGTGCTTGGAAGGACCGTACCGCAATTCCCGATCCCACCCGGCTGGCCAGGTTCGGGGCACAGATACTGCCAAGTCGTCCAAACACATCGTCTTTTGGTGAAATCGTCGTCGGTAGCCCTCGCACCGATAAACCGCGAAGACTCTTTACTACCTTGGAACTTTTCCCACTGCGCTTGGCATGCTTCGTAAGGGCTACCAAATACGCCGCCCGGCCCTGGTCGGGAGACCCATCCCGCTCTCACAGTGTCGTCGTCGGTTTCAGCAAGAGCCTCGCTATGAACACCCAACACCAGAATTAGGCAGGACCAGAAAGAGATGACCGCGCGCATGGCCCTCATGACGGAAAGCTCCGAAGTATCGTAGTTGATTGCGTTTCCGATCTCATGCCCCCCATGTCGTGCAGCCATAGGTCGCCGAACCCCAAACCGCGCCGCCCGCTTCGACTGTCGTCGTAGTGCTGGAAATTCGGTTGCCATTTCGATCGTAAATGTACTGGAAACAATCACTTGAGGGCGGAGCCGAGAGCATCATGAAAGCGCTCGATAGAGGAGTCAGAAAAATGACCGGGCTGGCATTCGCAGATGAAGATAATACAAGAGCGAACAGCAGTCCGATGGCCCTGACGACGCTCGCACCATAATTGGCCCGACACTTCACCTTTGTCGCGTTCCCCACACAAACCCCCTTTGTGCAACTTCTATTGCGAAGAAATCCCAGATTAAATTTCCTGTCAAGATTTTACTTGTACGGAGCAAAAACGAAAAGTCATCGGCATCAGTTTTTCAGGGGAGTCATATCAGTACCCCTACAGAAAAAAGTAAGGGCAAAGATACGCAGGCCTGGAATGCGTCAAAACCGAATATCCTGACTCTCTTCAGATTAGAAATGTCTTGAAGGCAGACAAACATGGCCACACATGCGGCTCTTCTAACATATGCTAGAGCATAATGAAGCTCGAGAAGCCATTCTCCAGACGAGAACTAGCGGGCAAGAGTACTGGCGACCAAGTCTTGCAATGCGACGCGACCAGTACGGGTGAGAGCACTCAGAGCGACCCTTTCAATCGACGATCCGGCAAAACCGCCCGCCGAAAAAGCCGAGCGGACGCAGATCGTGCTTTGCGTCCATCGCAGTGACTTCACCGAAGATCATGGTGTGGTCACCCGCCGGATAAATGGACCATTGGCGGCATTCGATATGCCCGATCGCACCCGTGATGACGGGCAGGCCGTTGTCGGTCCAGGCAAAGTCGTCTGCTTGTAACTGCGTGTCGCCGCGCGATGCGTAACGGCGCGCTATGTCTTGCTGGTCTTCGCCGAGAATGCTGATCGCGAAGTCCCCTGCCTCTGCAAAGGCATCGAACTGGCTCGATGAATTCTGGATGCTCCAGCACACCAACATCGGGTCGAGAGAGACGGATACGAAGGAATTTGCGGTGATGCCGCTCGGCTTCATGTCTGCCGAGCCCATCGATACGATGCAGACCCCAGTCGAAAAGAGCCCCATGAGCCTGCGGAATTCAGCTGGGTCCACTTGCCCCGCTGGCATGCTGTCTTGCACTGGTGTATCCGCCCTTCGCATAGTCTTGGCGCGTTTCCCGAGTGCCGCGCATTTGTCAATCAAACGACCTGTTGAACGGCTTGCCGAACGATCGGTGCCCGACACTGGCTCGTGTGTCGAGACTTGTGGTCGATGGTAGTGCGAAATCTCGGGCACTCTTGCGCCTGTTGCACGTTAGTTGAACAAGAGGCGTCGTCAGTTCGACACCGCACAAGCCAAGGGGCAGCCAAGTGATTGATCGCGTTGGAGAAGCGCTGAAAGACTTCCTTAAACAGGAAAGCGCCGGGGGCATCGTGCTGATCGCCTCGGCCGCGCTTGCCCTGATCATCGCCAACAGCCCGCTGGCCGATGCCTATTTCGGGACGCTCAATACCAAGCTGAACGTCTCGTTCGGCGCGTTCGAGATCGACAAGGCGCTGCTGCTGTGGATCAACGATGGTCTGATGGCGATCTTCTTCTTCCTGATCGGCCTTGAGGTAAAGCGCGAGATCATCGACGGCCAGCTATCGAGTTGGGACAAGGCATCCTTGCCTCTTGCCGCCGCCATCGGCGGGATGGCGATCCCCGCAGCGATTTTCGTCGCGTTCAACTGGAATTCGCCGGAGAGCATCGGCGGCTGGGCGATCCCGGCAGCGACCGATATCGCATTTGCGCTGGGCATATTGTCGCTGCTTGGTCCGCGCGTGCCTGTCGCATTGAAAGCGCTGTTACTGGCCGTTGCGGTAATCGACGATATCGGCGCCATCACGGTCATCGCGCTGTTTTACTCCGGCGAAATCAAGACCGATATGCTGATCGGCGGCGCGGTCGTGCTGGGCCTGCTGTTCGCGGTGAACCGGCTGCGGATCGCCTCCACCATTCCGTATGTCCTGCTGACGGTGGTGATGTGGGTGTTCGTGCTCAAGTCAGGTGTCCACGCCACGCTCGCAGGTGTGACTGCGGCGATGATGGTGCCGATGGTCGCGCGTGATGGAACGGAATTGCTCGAACATATGGAACACGCCCTGCACAAATGGGTCGCATTTCTGATCATCCCGATTTTCGGATTTGCCAATGCGGGGGTCACGCTTATCGGATTGTCGCCCGCTGACCTGCTCCAGCCGCTGCCGCTGGGCATTGCGCTGGGTCTGCTGATCGGCAAGCAAATTGGGATCGTCGGTTTCGCATATGTGGCGGTGAAGGCCGGGATCGCGAAGCTTCCCGAGAATGTTGGTTGGCGCAAGATCCACGGGCTTTCTCTGCTCGCAGCGATCGGATTCACGATGAGCCTGTTCATCGGCAACCTCGCCTTCGCCGACCCAGCGCAGGTCGATGCGGTGAAGCTCGGTGTGCTGGCCGGGTCGCTGGTCGCTGCGCTGAGTGGCTATTTCATGCTGAAATCTGCCTTACCCCCCGTGCCTGCTGGCAGAACGGGCGATACCGGCACCGCTTACGCCGAATAGGGCGCGGCGACAGGGAGCTGACGTTAGATGGAACCAACCGCGCGCACTGTGCAAGTCAACGGGATCAGCCTCGCGTATTTCGAATGGCTTGGCGAGCCCGATAGCCCGAAAGCGCCTTTGGTGTTCGCTCACGCGACCGGGTTCCATGCCCGGGTATGGGACGCGATCATCGCCCATTTTCCTGATCGTCGGGTCCTGTCCCTCGATCTGCGCGGCCATGGCCGATCGGAAGGCGGCCCGATCGAACACTGGGATCAGCTTGCCGGCGATGTCTGCGCGTTTCTGGATCAATTGGACATTCAAGACACGGTGGGCATCGGCCATTCGATGGGCGCGCACACGCTGCTTCAGGCAGCGCATGACCGCGACCGCGCATTCCGCCAGCTGGTGCTGTTCGACCCCGTTATTCTCGCACCTGAATTCTACGAGCCGGGTGAACCGCTGTTCACTGCCGATAACCCGCATCCGGCGAGCCGGCGCAAACGCGATTTCGCTTCGCCGGAGGCAATGATCGAACGATTCCGCAGCCGCGACCCATACGACCTGTTCGATAGCCGCGTGTTCGAGGATTATTGCCGCTATGGTCTGCTCGAAAAGGAGCACGGCGATGACTATGAACTGGCTTGCCCGCCAGAGGTTGAAGCCAGCGTCTACGCATCGAGCCGCAGCAACGCGGCGATCCATGAGACCGCGAAGAATGTCGATATTCCGGTGCTGGTGGTGCGGGCGAAGCAGTCCAGCTTGCAGGATTTCAAGAGCTCGCCGACATGGCCAGAGCTCGCCTCAACCATGCCACGCGGCACCGACATGCACCGGCCCGACCGCACGCATTTCCATCCGTTCGAAGACCCCGCCGACGCAGCACGGATTATCCACGAGGCAATGCGCGGCTAGGATACGCTTAAGTGGCAGCCACCCCATTGGCTGCGGCCAGAAGATCGGCAAAGTCCGCCCGCGCCTGCGCGATCTCCGCCCGGTCGGGCTGAGCCACATTGCGGCGGATCAGCGCGGCCAGCCCGCCATAGAACTGCACCAATTGCTCGCGCAGCGGATTGTCCGACCCGACCGACCGGGCCAGCCACAACGCAATCCCATGCGCCCGCGACAGAGCTTCGCGCGGGGCGTTCGCCTGCCCGTGCTCCATCGACACCAAAGCCTGGCTTAGCGCCTGAACCAGCTCTTCCAGACAGATCCGGGTGAGGTCGGAACTCGCCGAGGCCTCGATCCGGGCGTCCAGATCGACCCGGCGATAGGCGGCGGCAGGGTTTTGTTTCAGCATCTGCATGGCATCCTATCCTCAATTGTCGCCCAGCTCGAATTGCTGCTGGAGGAAGGTCAGCGTCGATTGCGAAGAGGCGATCCGCTGTTCGGCTCGGATCAGATCGCGGGTCAGGCGCTGGCGCAGATTTTCCTGCTGGTCGGCAATGCCTTCCAGCCGCTCATCATTGCGTTCGATCTGGCCTTCATACCGTTGGACCGAGCCACCGAGCGACCCTGGATTGGTGATCAGAGTGTTGTCGCGCGCGAACCTGTCGACCGTGGCGAACACACCGAACGGTCCGTTGGTGAACATCGCCGCAGTCGCTTCGGGATTGGCGGCAAGGGTTTCATCCAGCCGCGCAGCATCGAGGCGGAACGTGCCATCGCGATTGAGCGCAAGGCCGAGATCGGCGAGCGTGCTCGGCTCCCCTTCCCCTGCGCGCGGCATCACGACCTCGCTGGAAAGCCGCGCGAGATCGCGGCGCAGCTCGCGCACGCCCGGATCATTGCCCAGCTCCGCACCTTGCGAGGCAACCTCGTTCACTTGCTGCGCGATATCGTTCAACGCGGCGACGAAATCGCTCATCACAGCCGTGATCGCACTGCTGTCGTTGGAAAACGAGATGGTGGTCGGAAAGCCCGTGTTGGTCGCCGTTAGCTCCAGCGTCATACCCTCTGGCAGATCGCTAACCGTGTTGCTCGCACTGCTGAGCTGAACCGTATCGAGCGAGAACAGCGCATCCTGAGAGGTCTGGCGCAGTTCGCCCGCGTCGGTGGCAGGGCTCCAGGCGAGATAGCTCAAGTCGCCCGCCACCGCACTCGGCGGGCTGGCAGCACTTATCGGCTCCAGCACAAATCCGTTCGCCGCACCCTCTTCGCCCTTGATCACCAACTGCGCGCCATTGGTTCCGTTGGCAACATAAGCGTCCAGCGCGCCTCCGCTGGCGCTTCTGATCTTCGACGCAAGGCTGGCCAGCGTGTCATCCGCGTCGACGGCGATATCGAGCGGTGCCTGGTCTGCATCCTCCGAAAAGCTCGCACCCGACACCGTTCCGAAACGGATCGTCAGATTTCCTTCGCCGACCAGATCGCTGCTGCTCGAATAGTTTCGCGACACCAGTGTCTGGCTCTGGGCGAGCTGCGTCACTTCGAGCGAATACGTCCCGCTCGGATTGCTGCCCGTCGCGGTCGATACATTCGCGACCGCAGGATTGCCGATCGATGCGCGCGGGGAAAGATCGCCGTTGCGCACCCGATCGCCAAATGCGCTGGCAAGGTTCGTCAGCGAATTGCGCAGCACCGAAGCCGCCGTAATCCGTGCCTCCAGCCGTTCGTTGCGGTTCTGCAAGTCCGTCCGCTGAAACGAATAGGTCGCTTCGGACAGGTCGTCGGCAAGCTGGATGAAATTGACACCGCTGCCTGCGCCAAGAGCCGAGATAATCGATGAGCCGGGATTTTCCATGCCTTGCAGAACGGCACGTGGCGCCGACCCTTAAGCGGAAGAATTCAGGTTTTCTCGGGATTGCCGTCGGCATCGAATTGCAGATCTGCCGGAACATCGATCCGTGGCTCGATCGGCGTCTCGCCGCGTTTAAGCGACATGACGAAGGCCACCAGCGAGGCAATGGCGATATACAGCTCTTCGCGCACCATCTGGTTTGCGCGGGTGGTGAAATAGACCGCCCTTGCAAGCTGCGGATAATGCAGCACCGGCAAGCCTCCCTCTGCCGCCAGCTCATGCATCGCCAGCGCAGTCTCGCCGCGCCCCTTCGCCAGAACCACAGGCGCTGGAGCGAGCGTTGGATCATAGGTCAGCGCGACGGAGAAATGCGTCGGGTTCACAATCACGAATTGCGCATCCTTCATCGCGCCCGCGACGCTGCCGCGCGCAAGATCGCGCTGGCGCTGACGCCGCGCCATCTTGACCTCGGGCGACCCTTCGGTCTGTTTGGCTTCATCGCGCATATCCTGAAGGCTCATCTTCAATCGCTTGTTTCGCTGGAACACCTGCAACGGGTAATCGATCATCGCGATGATCAGCAGCCCGATGGTCAGCAAGCCGACCAGAGTAGACCCGGCATCCCAAGCGTAATCGAGTTGCGCCCGCAACGACCCGCGCCCAAGCCCCATCAGACCCGCGAGGCTGCCCGACGCCCACCACGCGGCAATCGCAACCAGCAGTACCAGCTTCAGGATACTCTTGCCGAGTTCGATCAGCCCCTGCGTACCGAATATCCGCTTAAGCCCATTGAGCGGATTGATGCGCGATCCCTTGGGTTTGAGATTGTTCGGCACAAAGCGCCCCTCACCCAGCAGCAATTGCGATGCGACGGTGAGTGCGATGACTGCGCATCCGATGGCGAAGATCGGCGGCAGCATGGTTTCGGCAGCGAACGCAAAGAGTGCGCCCGGCGCGAAGCCCTCCAGTGCACCGCGATCGAAACGGAAGCTCGCAAATGCGACACGGGTCAGGCTGTCGAAAAGCCACGGCCCGGTAAGCATCAACATCACCCCGCCCGTGGCGATCGCGGCTGCCGTGCCCGCCTCTTTGGAGCGCAGCACGTCGCCTTTTTGTGCGGCGTCGCGTTTCTTCTTTTCAGTCGGCTCGAAAGTCTTTTCGCCGGACGTCTCTTCGCTCATGCGACACCGCCCAACGGATCGAGCAACCCGGCAGATTGGATGAGCGCGGATTCAAGCAGGGCGATAAACTGCTCGATAATGATCGGCATAACGATGATGAGCGCCGAAATCCCCGCTAGCACCCCTGCAGGCAGCCCCAGCGCGAACAGGTTGAGCGCGGGGGCCGACCGGGAAATCACGCCGGTAACGACCTGAACCAGCAGCAGAACCAGCACGACGGGTAGGGCGATGGCGGCGGCAGTGGCGAACCCGTATCCCATGAACAGGGCGATGTCCCTGCCGGTCGTCGCGCCGAGACTGAAAGTACCCGCAGGCAGCAGCCGATAGCTTTCGATCAGCAGCTCGAACCACAGCAAATGCCCGCCAATCGCGAAGAACAGCAGCGTGAGGATCAGCGAGAAATAGGTGCCGAGCGCGCCCGATTGCGCACCGCTGGCCGGATCGATCGAGGTGGCGATCGCGAGACCCATCGTCCCGGCTATCTGCTCCGCTGCGATCAGAGGCACGGCAAAGGCGACTTGCAGCACAAAGCCGAGCGCGGTTCCGATGACGATTTCCTGCACGACCGCCAGGATCGCGGCAAAGCTCATCATCTCGGGCAAGTCCGGCAGTGGAACCCAGGTCGCGATGAACACCGCAAAAGCGAGCGCGAGCAGAGCGCGCAGCTGAAACGGAACCGACATGCCACCCAGCATCGGTGCCGCAAGCAGAGCAGCGCCGATACGGATCGACAGAAAGAGCGCTTGCCAAAGCTGCTGTTCGATGGGGCCGAAACCGGGATCGAGGATGTTCATGGCAAGGCCCGCCAGCGCTCGCGGCTAAATCGCGATCGCTGCGATCTGGGCGAAGATTTCGCGCAAAAAATCACCGAGCAGCGCCATCATCGTGCCGCCGAGAATAACGAAAACCAACGCGACAATGCCCAGCTTCGGCACAAAGGTAAGCGTTTGCTCGTTCACCGATGTCGCCGCCTGAATGATCCCGACGATAAGCCCGATGGCCAGCGCTGCCATGAGCACGGGCCCGGCGATGAGGGCGGTCACCCAGAGCGTCTGATCCGCCAGCGCGAGGAGTTGTGCATCGTCTTGCATGGTCAGCGTCTCCTCAGGCGAAACTCATCGCAAGGCTGCCCATCAACAGCGCCCATCCGTCGACGAGGACGAACAGCAACAGCTTGAACGGCAGCGATACGATGGTGGGTGACAGCATCATCATGCCCAGGCTCATCAGGACGCTGGCAACCACCAGGTCGATCACCAGAAACGGCAGGAACAGCATGAAACCGATCTGGAATGCGGTCTCGAGCTCGCTGGTGACGAATGACGGGAGCAGGATCGAAAATGGAATGTCTTCGGGATTAGTGAATTGCCCGGTCCCGGCAAGATCGGCGAACATCAGCAGATTGGCTTCGCGCGTCTGACGCAGCATGAATTCGTGAAACGCCTCGCCCGCGCTCGCGATGGCAGCGTCGGCGCTCAATGTGCCTGCCGCGTAAGGCTCGATTGCCACAGCGTTCACCACCGACAAGGTCGGCGCCATGACGAACAGCGACAGGAACAGCGACAGACCCACCAGCACCTGCGTTGGCGGAGAACCCTGCAATCCGATCGCCTGCCGCAGGATCGACAGAACCACCAGAATGCGCAGGAAACTGGTCATCATCAGCACCAGTGCCGGCAGCAGGGTGAGCAGGCTCATGACAATGAGCAACTGCAAGGAGAAGGTAAGCGGCGTGCCCTCGTCACCCTCACCATCCGAGCCAAGCGCCCGCTCGATTGCGCCGCCAATGCCCGCGGGCGCATCGGGCGCGGTCGCGGCGGTTGGCAGGCTTGCAGCAAAGGCCGCTTCGGGCAGCGCAAACATGGTTAACGCCAACGCGCCGATTACGCCTGCGAGCAGGGGCCATCGAATCATCAGACCGGCTCCGCTATCGCTTGATCGTCTGCTGGCATATCGGCCTGACGAGCGTCGGACTCGCCAAGCCGAACAAGCCCCTGACGCGAGCAGCCGATCAGTATATCCCGATCATGGAAGCGAACCACCGCCAGCTTGATCCCCGGCGCGAGCAGGCTGGTTTCCAGCAATTGCATTGCCCGCGCGCCATTGTGCGCGCCGACCATACGCCCCTGCAGGTACTTGGTCAGCTTCAGGCTCCCCCAGATGAGCAGCCCCAGCAGCGGCAACAGCAAAGCCAGCCGGATGAAGTACTCGACCATCATGTCAAAGCGCCGCTTCGTCGACAGGCGGCTGCGCCGGCGCAGTCTCTTCAGGCGAAGGCGCGTTCATGGCGTCATCGCCTGCCAGGCTAACAATGCGCAGCGCAAAGCGGCCATCCTGGGCGACCACCTCTCCGTGCGCGATGATCCGACCATTGGCGGTCACGTCGAGCAGTTCGTCGGTCAGCCGATCGAGCGGAACGACGCTTCCTTCGCCCAGCGCCAGGACATCTTTCAACGCCATGTCGGTGCGGCCAAGCTCAACCGAAAGCCGAACCGTTACATCGCCGAAACGGTGGATCGCGGGATTGAATGCGTTCATTGGCCTGAAGTCCCTTGACTGATGCGGGTGAGACGGACCGCCATGCGATCCTCGAGGGTGCCGACGCTGCCATGCGCAAGCATGGTCGAGCCGGTCCGCAGTGGAATTTCGCGAGGCACGGTCAGTGCGATTTCGTCACCGGGCGCGAGCTGATCGAGCTTCCCGAGGGACAGATTGAATTCGGCGAGCACCGCCTCGAGAGGCAAGGGAATCGTGTCAAATGCCCCGCTGTGGGATGCTTGCGCTGCGCTGCCGCTCGATTTCGCTGCGCCAAGTCCCGGCAACATGCCATCAAGTCGGTCGGCAGGCATAGCGAGTAGCGATTTCCAACTCGCACCATTCTCTGCTGTCAGTTCGATAACGAACAACGCGCATGGCGTTGCAGGGCCAAACGGCTTGAGCCTCGCCGCGCTCTCGCTGCGGACGATGACATCCCCTCTGGCTTCGACAGCGCCTTCTTCGCAGCTGACATCGGTGATCGCCTGCGCAATGATCATCGCGGCCTGATCGATCAGCAAAGCGGCCGAACGCGGCAATTGCTCAGCGGGCTGCTCAGGCATCGCACCATCACCGCCGAACGATCGATCCGTCAGAGCCTCCGCCGTGGCGAAGTCGAATGACAGCAGCATGGTTTTGCTGGCCTCGCCGCAACGTATCAGGCTGTTGGCGGCGACTTTGCCGACCCTGTCGAATACTTGCGCGCCGGTGATCCATTCAGGCTCGCCAAGCGATACGGACATGCGTTCTCCCGCCAACAGCGATCCCATCGCTTCGGACAGGGCACGCCCGACATCTCTTCGCCATATGGTGAGAAACTCGCTGCGGTCCTCGGGACGCGGGCCAGTCGCAGTAAGCTCGGCGCAATGCTGCGCAAGCGGCCTCGCTGGCTCGAAAGTTTGCTCCATCCTCATTGGACCAGAAACGCCTTGAAATGAACGGCATCAATGCCGCCGAAACCTTCGTTTTCTTCCAGTACCGCGTTGACAGCATCGGCCAATCGAGCGGACAGCTTCTTGCGCCCCTCCGGGTCGAAGACATCCTCTTCAGGCGTCGCGGCAAGCTGCACAAGGATCGCGGAACGGATCGCGAGTTCGTGGTTCTTCACCCATTGCAGAACGCGCCCGTCATGCTGCGTCGAAACAGCAAGCTCGACCTGTATCAGCCCCGGTGAATTGGCGAGGTTCGAGGTGAAGCTGTCTGCGAAGCTGTAATAGGCGGTGCGAAACTCGCTGCCGCCTTCTCCGTAAACAGCCGCGCCGCCGTCTTTATCGTCTTTGCCGCCAGCCGCCGCATAGGGATCGGCGTCACCCTTGCGCACCAGCTTGGGCACATCAGGGCCGCTTTCTTCGCCGCCGCCAAGCAGACCTGCGGCAAACGCACCGTATGCGCCTCCGGCCCCGGCGCCAAGGAGCAGGACGGCACCTAGCACCATCTTGATCATCCCGCCCTTCGGCTTGGCCTCACCATCTGTGGCATCAGCTTTGTCGGCAGCCTTGGCCATTAAAACTCACTCCTCAAAAACTCGCGTCTCATGCGGTCACGCGAACACGCCATTTCCACCGCGATCGGGTGAGTTGCGTGACGCGTTTGCCCGATCGGTTTCATCGAGCTCCCGTGTTGCCGAACCCTGCTGCTCCATTCGTGGTTGAAGCGGCCCTTCCGAAGACCCTGGGGAAGACCCGTAGCGCTGCTCGAAACCGCCGCCCGACCCGCCAAGCCAGGCGGACGAATTGCTGCCCGATTGCTGGTCTTGCCCGCGTTGGTTGTTGGTGGTCGCGCTTTCGCTAGACGGCGCGATGACGCGTTCGTTCAGAGCTGCCTGAATGGCGGGGACGAAGCCGGGATCGCGGCTCGCCAGCGTCGCCCGCAAGTCGCCGCCCGACGCATCGAGCCGCATGCTTACCGCACCAAACTCGGCATGCCGCAACAGCAATTCGGGCCGTGATGAACGCCCGGCTTCACGCGCCTCGGTCATCTGCTCGATCGCCTGCTCGATCTGCGGCAGAGCACGCAGTTCGCTGCGGGTTTCAGTGGGTTGCGCCAGTGAGGTCGATTGCGGCGGAGCAGTGGGTGCCGCCGTTGCCGGACTGATTGGAGTAGCAATACTGTCTAGGGATGCCGGCGCTGTTGTCGGCGGAGCGGCTGATTGAGATGCGGTTGTTGGAGCAGCCGCAGCAAGCTCACCTCCACGAACAGGCCGCGCTGGCCTGGCCTTGCCTTCTTCAGTAATCTCGAGCTTCGACAATTTTGCACCGCGTATCGCAACGCCCGGGTCGGGAGTTGCCGCGACCGGACTTTGGACCGCACGAGACGTATCGGACTTCGCCTCTGTAGCCCGTGGCTCACCATTCACTAGCGCCGCGGAGTCTTCGACGATTTTCCCACTCAGCGAGTTGGTTTCTCGTCGCGCCTCTCGGGAGATGACCGGTCTGGCATCGCCAGCGGGTGTATGGGTTGAGGGAACATCGGATTTTGAAACGACCTGACTGCTGCGGCCTAGCGGCGCTGTCTCAAGCTCGGCGTCATGGTCGGAGATCGGTGCCGCTTCGCCGGGGTGTGTCACGACCTTCAAGTCGTCGATGATCGCTTTATTGGGTTGGGCTGTCGGCGCAGGTTGAGCCGCGTCCGATACGACAACGGGCTTTGCAGACGGCTGAGGCTCAGCAGCGGGCAACGTAAGCACTGCAAATCTCGCAACCTGTTCATCCGGTGTCTCCGGCACACTCTTGCCGATCGGCGGCACAACGGTTCCGGGTTTCGTGGCGGCGTCCGGCACTGGCACCATGTGCGGCGGAGGGGTCGCCTCACCCTCAGGTGCACGAGTTTCACCCTGCGAGGCATCCAAGACAGTCGCAAACAACGCGTTGGCATTTTGGAGGCGCAAGTCGGTGTCTTGCGCGCCATCGACCGGAATCCTTACCGAACCCGATGCGATGTCGGAGACCGGCGAAAGGGCGGACGTTAAGGGCAGTGACGAGATCATCGGCGAATCCTTGAATTTGCATACTCCTGGCTCTACGAAGCCTTGTGCAACTTGCGTGCCATCCGACCGGTACGCGCCTCCGGCACAGGCTCGGTTCGTACAGCTTCCGCGCGGCGCACAGCTTTTAATGCTTCGGCGGCATGCTCCTTGAGTTGCTTGAGGCGATTTTCCGCACCAGCCAGTGTTTCGGTCTGCCAGTCAGCCTGTCGGCGCGCATCGGACTGCGTTTGTTCGGCATCGACCGCCAGATTAGCCAGTCCCGCCGCCAGGTTCTGCAATTCGCGCAGATCAGCGGCCCCGGCTGAGGTCTGCCTTGCGCTGTAATCGCGCGCCATCGAGCGAGTGCGATCCGCCAGGGATGCGCTCTTGGCCAATTCATCCAGCGTGCTGGCAAGCGATGTCATCGCCTCACGCTGGGCGATCTGCGCCAACATCGCCTGACGTTTGACAAGCTTCAGACGGCGACGCTCACGCATGGCTGAATGCGGCCTCCGGCTGCGGCAACACATCTATCAGTTGCGCCTGAGAGTCGCCGAGGGTCACTGCGTCCCCGCGGGCTTGCTGCAGAAACGCATCGATCCGCGCGCTGTTCTCAAGCGCCTGATCGAGCATTGGATCGGAACCGGCACGATAGGCACCCATCATCACCAGATCGCGACTTTCCTCGCGCGCGGCGATCAGGGCGCGCAGCCGTCGCGCAGCCTCTTGAATGTCGCCGGGGACGAGATCGTACATCACCCGGCTCAGCGATGCCGGGATATCGATCGCGGGATAGTGGCCCCGTTGCGCCAGATCGCGGGACAACAGGATATGCCCGTCCAGGATTGCGCGGGCGGTATCGACGACCGGGTCTTGCGCATCGTCTCCATCGGCAAGCACCGTGTACAACCCGGTCACCGCGCCGCCGGTGCGCGCAGAATTGCCCGCGCGCTCAACCAGCTTGGTCACCGCCGCCAGCGCGGATGGCGGATAGCCTCGCGCCGCGCCCGGTTCGCCCAGCACCAGCGCAAGTTCGCGGGCCGCATGGGCGACGCGGGTCAGACTGTCGAGGATCAGCAGCACCCGCTTGCCCTGAGCGCGGAAATACTCCGCCACGGAACTCGCATATTGCGCGGCGCGCAGCCGCAGATTGGGCGCGTGATCGGCTGGAACGGCCACGACCACCATCCGCCCCCGCTGCGCGCCAGTCATATGCCGCGCAACGAAATCGGAGACTTCGCGAGCGCGCTCGCCGATCAGCGCGACCACCGTGATATCGGCCACTGCGTGCCCGGCAATCGTATCGATCAGCACTGATTTCCCGACGCCGGAACCGGCAATCACGCCAAGCCGCTGACCGATGCCCATTGTCGCGAGCGCATTGATGGCGCGGACACCGCAATCGAACGGTTCACGAACAGGCGCGCGTTCCAATGCTCCCTCGCGCTTTCCGGCGAGTGGCCATTGCTGGCCAAGATCAAGCGGCGGGCCGTCATCGATCGGAGCGCCCAATCCATCAACCGCACGGCCCAGCAGAGCCTCGCCCACACGCACAGTGCCGGGTTCGCCGCAGGCACGCACGGTTGCGTCGGGTCGCAGCAGAACCGTGTCGCCTAGCAACATCATCAACGAATGTCCGCCGCGAAATCCTATCACTTCGGCAAGGCTTTCCCCCCCGCCTTCCGTTTCGATCGCGCCCAGCGAGCCGATCGGAAGCGGCAATCCGGCGACTTCAACCAGACCGCCATCGCACGCGACGACGCGGCCCGTCAAAACCGGCCCTGCGGCAATCGAAGCGCTGCGCATGCGCGCCAGTTCCAGCTGCAATTCAGGGATCATCCGCGGATCGCCGCCTCGATCGCGCGCCGCCATTCGGCAGGTCCATCGCGCACCGCGCCATCCGGCCCTTCGAGCAACAGCGCCCCGCGTTCGAGCGCCGCGTCGGCAGTGACCTGCCATCCGCCCAGTGACTCTTCGCCGATGAGCGCGATGTCATCCGGATGGAGGTGGAGCGCGCACTGACCTGCTCCCGATCCGATCCGCGTTGCGGCGACAGCGCACCGTTCAAGCAGGGCATCGCGGTCGATCGCGCATTCGCCCAACACCTGCCCGCACAGCGACACGACGGTCTCAGCCAACTCAGCCGCGAGACTGTCCAGCGCGGCTTGGTCGAACTCCCTGAAAGCCAAACGCAGCGCGCGTTGCTGGGCCAGCGCCGCTTGGGCCTCGGCCTCCGCCTCGGCGCGACCTTTTGCCTCGCCTTGTTCGAAGGCGTTGGAGACTGCATCTTCGTCAGGCCCGAAAGGCGGCACTTCGTTTGCCTGCGACACGGGCGCCAGCGTCGGCGATGCAGCAAAAGGCGCGCCTTCGATGAAGCCTCCACGACCTGACATCGCCGCCAGCCAGTCAGGCGTAGCGTTCGACGCCTTGCCAGCCTGTTCGATCCAGTCAGACGAACTCGCCATCGTCGCTTCCCATCGCAATTTCGCCCTGATCGGCCAGCGCACGCGCCACTTCGACGATCTTGCGCTGTGCCACCTGCACTTCGCTCTTCGTCATGCGGCCACGCATATCGATCTCGTCGCGGATGCCGTCGGCGGCCCGGCTCGACATGGCAGCGAAGAACGGCTCGCGCTGCGCTTCCTTGACGCCTTTGAGAGCGTCCACCAGCGCTTCGTTGTCGACATCGCGCAGCAGTCTGCCCATCGCTTGCGGATCGAGATCCAGCAGCATTTCGAAAGTGAACATTTCCTCTTCGATCGCCTCGGCCAATGTGGCATCGAGCTGCGCGATTGCGGGGATGACGGTGCGGGCCAACTCGCCTTCGGCCAGATTGATCAGGTTGGCCGCCTCACGCGCACCGCCAAGGGTCAGCGTATTCGCGCCGAAGCTTGCACCGATCCGTTGCGATAGCAGGCTGTCGATCATCGCAATCGCTTGCGCAGAGACAGGGCCGATCTTCGCGACGCGGGCGACGACGGAGGCCTGGGTCGCCTCGCCAAGGCCCGAAAGCACCTCCGCGGCGGGCTCAGGCTCCAGCATCAGCAGAAGAGCCGCGATGACTTGCGGGTGTTCGTCCTCGACCAGTTTGAGCAGCACATTGGGTGCCAGCCATCGGGCCATTTCGATGCTGCGTGGGCGTGCCTCCGGTTCGATCCGCTGCATCATGCTTTCGGCTTTGGTGTTGCCTAATGAGCGTTCAAGCAGTGCACGAACCTGCACGCTGCGATCGCGTGCTGGCAGGATTTCACGGTCGGCTTCGGTGACAAAGTCCTGCAACGCTTCGGCAATGCCGCCCTGGTCGATTTCGCCCAGCGCCACCATCGCGCCGCCGATCCGTTCAAGCTCGCTTGGGCCAAGCCGCGCGAGGAGCGCTGCGGCCTCTTCGTCACCCAACAACATCAGGAACACGGCAGCCCTGTCGGCGCGGCTCATTGCTGGAGCCTTGCCTTCGACCGGCGCAGCTTCCTCTTCGATTGTGTCCTCGCCAGTCATCAGGCCGCGCCTTCGCGGCTCGGTTCGACCGGAGCCTGAAGCATGCGCTGGAGCGCCTCAACCGCGCGTTCGGGCTGCGAAGCCGCAAGGCGTCGGGCGAGTTCCACCTGTTGAGGCAGATCACCCATCGCCGCATCCGATCCGATACCAGCTTGCTGGAGAGCGATTTCACCCTCTCGTCCGCCGCTAATTTCGGTCAGTTCGGGCGTGTCCTCGCCATTGAGCGCTTCATCCGATTTGGGGGCGCGCAACCGCTTGATAAGCGGGCGCACCGCCATCAGCAGGACGAGTAGGACCGCGAGCAGCGCGGTGCCGTAACGCACGACCATCGCGAACCACGGCTCTTCATAGAATGGGAGAGGCGCGAGTTCGCTCTGTTCGAAGGCGCTGACCACGACCTCCACCTGATCTCCGCGATCGTCGCTCGCGCCGACCGTGGCACTGACCAGCGACTGCACCTGCTCGGCGGTCAACGGAGCGGCGGCTTCGAGCGCTTCCTGACTGATTGCAACGGCGACCGACAATTTGACCAGACCACCGGGGCGGGTCGCCGTCACAGCGACTTCGCGGCCCAGTTCATAATTGCGCGTGGCGGAGCTTTCGGTGTCGGTCGGCGTTGCCGCTGCCCCTTCTTCGCCCTCTGCCACCGCCCCATTGGGATCGGGCGCGCCGTCCACCAATTCGGCATCCGGCGGAGGCGTGTTGGCCGTGACGCCGGGAATGCCACCGGGGCCGGTGCCTGCCATGCGGGTCGATTTGCGCTCGCTTTCGCTGCGGATTACACCTTCCGGATCATAGCTTTCGCGCGCCGAGGTGATTTCGTTCTGGTCCAATTCGACCTGCACCTGGCTGGAGAAGTTTCCTTCGCCCAACAACGGGAGCAGTAGCGAGCTGACCTGTTCGCGCAGCTTGGATTCAAATTCACGCTGCAGCGTCAGCCCGTCCAGCGCTTCTTCACGCTCGGATGACAGCAGACGACCATTCTGGTCGACCACTCGCACCGCATCGGACGTCAACCCCGGAACCGAGCCCGACACAAGATTGACGATGGCTTCGACCTGGCTTTGCGAGAGCGAGCGCCCGCTTACCAATCGCACCATAACAGAGGCGCTGGGCGGGCTGCCGTCACGCACGAACACCGATCTTTCGGGCGTGGCGAGATGCACGCGAACCGACTCGATCCCGTCAATCTCTCGGATGGTCAGCATCAGCTCGCGCTCGCGCGCCATCTTCAGCCGCTCACCCTCAAGCGTACGGCTTGAACCCAGTGGAATGGAATCGAGCATGTCGGTCGCGCCTTGCGGAGCGGCGAGGCCTGCATCGCTCGCGACCAGCATGCGCGCGCGATAGACATCGCCCTCAGCCACGGTCAGCATGCCGGTGCCGCTGTCGATCGAATAGGCGATGCCGCCACGTTCGAGCGTTTCGACAACCTTGCCGCGCTCGCCATCGCTGAGGTTGGAATAAAGGATCCGCTGCGGACCCTCAGCAATCGCGAGATACAGGGCCGCGACAATTGCTATCGCCCCCACCCCAATGATTGCGGGCAGCGCACGTCTGAAAGCGGGCTGGCGGGTGAAGTCCGCCAGCTTGCTGCGCCAGTCACCCGGCGCACCGAAGCCCACGGCGTTGTTGGCCACGGGCAAGCCCGCGCCGTCGGCAGGAACCGGCAAAGCTGCATCAGCCACTTATCAGCTCCCCATCCGCATGATGTCTTGATAGGCGGTCAGCAGTTTGTTGCGGACTTGCAGGGTGGCTTCGAAGGCCACACCCGATTCCTGCCGCGCCAGCATGACCTGAGCGATATCAGTGACTTCGCCGCGCTCGTAAGCGGCGGCCATGTCAGCCGAACGGCGCTGCGTGGCGCTGACCTGTTCGAGCGCATTACCCAGCGTCTCACCGAAATCCGCGACCGGTGGAGCGGTGTTCGCAGCTGCCGGGCCTTGCGTTTCCGCTGGACCCGATGCCGCGCGGACATCCTTCAATGCCTGACTGCGCGCGAGGACTTCCTGACGAAGCGTCATGACGTCCTGCAAGCCAGAGGTGGGGCGGATCGTGCTCACCGTTCACCTCCGGCAGCCAGCAACCCGGATTCCCGCATCGACGCGAGGCGATAGCGCAAGGTGCGTTCCGAAATGCCAAGGCACTGCGCCGTCCGGGCACGGTGCCCGCCATTCTCGGTGAGCGCCTCTATAATCGCCTGCGCCTCGGACTGGAAGGCTATGTCGGACAGCGAGCCATTGGCGGCGCGCTCCGTCGGCGTGCCAACATCCGGCGCCGGGATCGTCCCGTCTGTGCCAACCGGTCGGACAGGTTGATCGAAGACGATGTGTTCGGAGCCAATGCGCGGCTCATCGCCAGCCAACAGGATTGCACGGCGGATGACATTTTCCAGCTCGCGAACATTGCCCGGCCACGGATGCGTTTCGAGCAAAGCGAGCGCCTGACCCGAAAGCCATTGTGGCTGGCCCGGACGGCACGCGTGACGCAGCAACATGCCAAAGGCGAGCGGAGCAATATCCCCGCGCCGATCTCGCAAGGCGGCGAGTTCGAGTGGGAACACATTGATCCGATAGAGCAGATCTTCGCGGAAACGCCCCGCTTCGACCTCCGATGACAGCGTTCGATTGGTGCAGGCGACGATCCGGGTGTCGATCGCGACAGGCTTGGTCGCGCCCAGCGGCAAGACTTCGCCTTCCTGCAAGGCGCGTAGGAGTTTCGCCTGCAATGCCAGCGGCAATTCGCCAATCTCGTCGAGCAACAGCGTCCCGCCATCCGCCGCGCGGAACAACCCTTCGCGTGCCTCGCCAGCGCCGGTGAAGGCTCCCTTGCGATGTCCGAACAGCAGGCCTTCCAGCATCGCTTCGGGCATGGCGGCGCAGTTCACCGCGACAAACGGCCCCTTTGCTCGCTTCGACATGCGGTGGACGAATTGCGCGAAAACTTCCTTACCGGTGCCGGTCGGCCCTTCGAGCAGCACCGGGATGTCGCTTTTGGCGATCCGTTCAGCGAGGGTGAGCAATGCGAGGCTCTTTTCATCGCCTGCGATGGGCCAGCCGCCATGCGCCGCACTGGCAAGCAGCGCTGCGCGAGCCGCATCAAGCGTCGCTGCATTATACGTGATCGCGATGCGTGCGTCGCTGAGCAGTTCGAGACCCGCATCGTCTCCCTGGCGCAGGTCCAGCTCAAGCGAGTTTGCTCTGCGTCCTCCCTGCGGGCAGGAGAACCGACCATCCTCTCCCAGTAGCAGGCGATCCTGCTGCCAGCTTGTCGAAAGCAGCGGCATCGTCGGATCAAGCAATTGGCTGTGACGATCACGCAGCGGCTGCGCGCCTGCAAGACCGGCATCGCCCGCTGACGCGCTGTTAAGTATGTTCGTATCGCTGGAAAAATGGCTCATTTTCGCACCTGAGATCAATCTGGTGCAGCCAAATTGGCGCTTACCCGGCCAAGATATAGACAACTTAAGCCCCCGTAGGATTGCGTAGGATCGCGCGCATATGCGGGGTCTTTTCTTTCCAGCAGGCGCAAACCGAGAGAAATTCGGCGAGCCCTTAAACAATCCCGACGCCGGTCGCTCTTAGCTTCAGCAGATGCGGCGCTTTCGCACTGCATGGACCATTCGGGAGTTTCATCAATGTCTGTAATCAACACCAATATCTCGGCCCTGCGTGCAGCGAATGCGGGCACCCAGGCCAACAACATGCTCGGCGACGCGATGGAGCGTTTGTCGACCGGCCGCCGCATCAACAGCGCAGCCGACGACGCCGCCGGCCTGTCGATCGCCACCGGTTTCACCTCCGACATTCGCGGCCTCAACCAGGGTATCCGCAACGCCAATGACGGTATCGCTCTCGCTCAGACCGCCGAAGGCGCGCTCAACGAAGTGACCAACATGCTTCAGCGTGTTCGTGAGCTTGCAGTGCAATCGAGCAACGGCACCCTCGACGCCGAAGACCGCAGCTTCCTCGACACCGAAGTCGAAGAACTCGCTGGTCAGATCGCCGATATCATGACCAATACGGAATTCAACGGCGTGTCCCTGCTCAGCACTACCAGCGGTTCTGACGTGACGGTCGATATCGCAATCGATGCAGGACGCACGGTTACTCTGACCAGCAACGCCATCGACGGTGCCAACCTCACGGCTGCAGCGCTGGATGTGTCGGACACAACCAACGCAGCAACGGCAATCACCAATGTCGACGCAGCGCTGAGCGACGTGAACACCACGCGTTCGTCGCTGGGTGCCGGTCAGAACCGCCTCGAATCCGCGATCAACAACCTCACGACAACGTCTACCAACCTGGCCGATGCGCGTTCGCGGATTGAGGATACGGATTATTCGGCAGAGACCACGGCGCTCGCCAAGGCGCAGATCCTGGGACAGGCGTCCACCGCCATGCTCGCTCAGGCGAACCAGTCGCAGCAGAACGTCCTCTCTCTGCTGCGGTAAGTCGCACCCGGCCACAAACCCCAACAGAGGGATGGCAGGCAAGCCCGGGGCCGAGAGGCTCCGGGCTTTTGCCGTTCTCTGATGGGTCAGGCACTCCGAAGGTTTTCAAACTAGGCTTTAGGCTGCGTTTCCAAGCCTTGCGAGAGCCTGGCTGGCGAGCGACCCAGAAGCGTCCTGTGACGTTTCGGCCGCCCCGCGCATCCGCAATGGACGCAGCACGATCTCGATCATCTGCGGCTCTTCGAACTCCAGGTCAGGCCCGGGTGAAACCAGCAACAACGCATTCTCGCCGGAGCACTCGAAGATACCTGGCGCATGCTGGTGCATCGCATCGAGTTGGACGCTGACGGGCGCGGGTTTTGCATCGTTCGATGCTTTCCCCTTGAGCGCCTTTACCGGCGAGCGGGTGACACTCGCGACCTCGACCCAGTCCAACACCGTGCCCAGCTGCATGGCAGCGCCATAGGCAGCACTCGGCAGCGGGATGCGCGCGGTGAAGTATCCATCATGCGTCGGTTTCGCGACGATGGTCGTGCGGGCAGAGTCGCTTGCGCTGATATAGAACGCGGGCAGTTCGAGCGCGCGCTGGGCATGATCATCGTAGGTCAGACCAAGGCCGAACCGCTTCTGCACTAGCAGGGCGAGTCTGGTGCTCATGTCCTCCTCGGCCAGCTCGGCAGGCAGGAACATCCGGCTCGATCCGAGCATGTAGAACAATCCGCGCCGTTGCATCCCCTCGCGAGCATGTTCGGGATCGAACAGAGCGACCATCCGCTCGCTGCCCATATTGACGTCGTGTTCGAAGCTCTTGACCACGGCGAGTTCGTGCGGCTGCGGCAGGAACATGAACCGCGCCAGAGCACTGGCCGCCCCTTCGCGCCATGCTCGCTCGCGATTGCTATCGCTGACCCTGATGACGGGTGGATCGAGCGCAGCGCGCGCGAAGTCGCAGACGCCCGATTGCACCAGAGTTCGCACAGCACTTTGCGCGCCCTTCACCGACGGTTCTTTGCGGATGGGTTCGCCGTTTTCGGTGTAGTCGACGACCGATCCAAGCTCGCAGGTGGCTAGCTGCTCAAGCACCGCGACGTTTCCGCACAGGGCTTCGAGAAATTCGAAATCGAAGTGGCGGGTGTCGATCAGGCCTTTCTTGTCGAGCCCACTCGCCGCCATCTCACGCAGCAGCATATACCGGCCCGCAACATGCACTCCGAACACGTCTTGCAGCAGGCCATCGATGCGGTTCTGCGCCGATCCGTTGTAACCGAGATCGACCAGCATCAGCGTGTCGCCAGGCTGCGGATCGACGGCAGCGCGGACATGCTCGATCAGGCGATCCGCGAAGGCCCGCGCGCGGCGGCGCGTGGTCTTCTGCCGCCGGCCTGTGCGCAATTCGGCCAGCAACCGGACGCTCGCCTCGATCTTCTGCGCGTTGGTTTCGTCCGGACCAACGATTGCCTCGATCTCGCTTTCATCGAGCAGCATCTGGCGCGCCAGAGTGCTTGGATTGAGCCCATGTTCGAGCGCGACGTGCCGTTCATAGGCCTCACGAGTGGTCAGCGACGCTGCCGTGGCGACAAACCGGCTGATCTCCACCCGCGCCGTGCTCGATGCCTTTCCGCCAAGCTCATGAACCAGAAATGGTAGATGCCCATCGCGCAGCATGAACAGCCAGTGGACCGTGCCCCCGCGCCCCTTTTCAAGCGCCTCCGCCTCGCTACGGAGCCATTGCTCATAGGCGTGAAAGGCCGGACCGAGCACGGTGTAGCCCAACGCTTCAGCGGGGTGCTCAACGCGAGGCTCATCGCGGGCAAGCAGCGCGCGGTGCGGCATCAGTCCGCGAATGCCCTGAGGGCTCTCACCCACGATCTGCTGGCATGCGCGCTCCAGCCGCAGGCGCTGAATAGCCGTCTTCGAAAACTGATCGAGATGCAAAGCCGGAATGCCGAGCGAGCGCGCGCCTTCGTAATCCGCCTTGTGATTGTCGCCGATATGGAGAACGTCTTGCGGGCGGCATTTCATCGCCTTCAGCATGCGGGCAAGCAGACCTTGCGACTTCGAAATTCCAGCGCTCGACGACACGAGAATGCGATCGATCAAATCGGCAATTTCCTCGCCAGCTGAAGCCGCGATCAACGCACCGAGCTGACTTGCATCGAGATATGTGTCGCTGACGATCACGACCTTCAGCCCGGCCGCTTTTGCCTTGCGCATCAGTTGGACCGTCGGCTCGAACGCAAAGCAGGCGCGGGCCTCTGCCTCGAGTTCGTGCGCAATCGCTTGGTCGCGGGCAGAATTGTCGGCTCCCTGCATGGCGTGATCGTAAATCGCCCGCAGCGCCACTTCGTTGCGCTGGCGCAAGGTCGCCTCAGCCTTGCGCGCATTCGTCTCCGCAACGATTCGCTGACCCGGCGCCAGTCCCGGCAGCTCGGCGAAGACATCGCTCGGCGCATGGCAATCGCGCCACAGCAGCGTGTCGAAACAGTCCAGCGAAAGCACTTTCACGCCATCGAGCGCGCGGTTCAGCGCCTCAGGCAGCTCGTGTGGCAGGATCGTTTCGGTCATCGCGCTCTCCATCGGGTGAATGGAAAGCACGGCTAAACAAGCGTGGTTTACCGGTCCGCCGCCGCCACTTCAGGGGTTTCACTTACCGGCAAGACGCTTCGCATGGGGCGGTCGGCGATCGCGCCTTGATCTAGCAACAGCACAGAAATCCTGCGGTTGCGTGGGTCCGCCGGATTTTCGGCAATCAATGGCTCGCGATCGGCCACCCCTTCGATCCGCGCAAACCGGGCTTCGGGCAGGCCTTCGAGCATAAGCGCCTGGCGCGTCGCCTCGGCACGGCCGGTCGAAAGCGACCAATTATTGGCGACGATCCCATCGCGCCATGGCAGTGAGTCGGTAT
This sequence comes from Pseudomonadota bacterium, assembly GCA_039033835.1. Classification (GTDB taxonomy): domain Bacteria; phylum Pseudomonadota; class Alphaproteobacteria; order Sphingomonadales; family Sphingomonadaceae; genus Erythrobacter. The sequence continues at coordinate 131,283 of JBCCBW010000005.1, read as the reverse complement.
GCCCCCGCACAATCAGTTGCGCCGATTTATCGGCCAAGGTCTCGCCGATCACGTCGAGCAAGGCACGCGCTTCTCCGGTCAGGATGGTTGTGCCCAGCGTGAACATCGAAAAATCGGCGTCATCCATGAGATCGATCCGAATGCCCTCGGGCGACTTCTGCACCCGAACCTGGCGCACCAGATGGCGTACCCGGGGGCTCTGTGCGAGGCGCTCCTCGATCTCCTGACGCAGTTCGCGCATCCGTTCCGCCTCGCTTTCCCCACGGCCACCGCCCTCCATCGGACCACCAGAAGCGCCGCGCGGCACGGTGATACTCTGCGTCCCGGTCTGACCCTGCGCGTTGGGGTAATTGTCGACATCGGTGATCGAGCTGCCGCCCAGCATCCCGTCTGCTCCTGCCCCAGACTGGCGCATCTTGACCAGTGTGGGCGAGAAGTAGTCGGCCAGGCCCTTGCGCTGGTTCTCGGTCGTTGCGCCGAGCAGCCATAGCAGCAGGAAAAACGCCATCATCGCGGTAACAAAGTCGGCATAGGCAACCTTCCATGCGCCGCCATGATGGCCGCCTTCCTCGATCGTGATCTTCTTCACGATGATCGGTGGCAGCGCGGCTGCACCGCCTGCTTCTACCGGAGGAGAGGGATCGGCTTCTGCCATTCTACTTGCCTCGCATCATGTCGAGCAGATCGGTCAGCTTGGGGCGATGCGCCGGTGGCAGGCCCGACCGCGCCGCTTCGAGCACCAGTGGTTGCGGATAGCCGTGCAGCGAGGCGACGATTACCTGCTTGATCGAATGGAATATCTGCTGATCGTGCGTGTTCACCTGTTTAAGACGGCTCGCCATCGGCCCGGCGAAGCCATAGGCCAGCAGCACGCCCAGAAACGTGCCGACCAGCGCGCCGCCGATCATCTTGCCGAGGATTTCGGGTGGCTCGTTGATCGAACCCATCGTCTTGATCACGCCTAGAACCGCCGCGACGATGCCGAGCGCGGGAAAGGCGTCAGCCAATGACTGGATCGCGTGCTGTGGCTCTTCCATTTCGTGCAGCTGGGTCTTGATCGCATTGTCGATCACGTCCTCGACCGCATGCGTATCCAGCGTGCCGCTCGACACCACCATCAGCGTCAAGGGATCGCAGATCAGATTGCGCACGACCTCATCCTTTTGCAAATTGGGATATTCGCTGAAGATCGCGGAGTTTTCCGGTTCGGTGACATGGCTTTCCAGCGCCACAGCCCCTTCGGCGCGCAGCAGTTTCATCAGCTTGCTGGTCAGCGCGATCACGTCGAGATGGTCCTGATCGGAGTATTTCGGCCCTTTGAAGACCTTGCCCAATCCGCCGCCCAGCAGCTTTATCTCGTGCATGGAATTGCCGATCAGCGTCGCGCCGATCGCCGCCCCGCCGATCATCATCATTTCCAGCGGCAGGGCTGCAAGGATTGGCCCCATGGAGCCACCTGCAAGCGTGTACCCGCCGAATACGAGCACGATGAGAACAACAATACCGATCGCGGCGAACACAGCGAATCTCCTAGTGCGTGCGCCGCATCACAGCGCGTTGAACAAAGTCAGCGAGCTAACGCGGGTAAAGGTCGATTGAGTCGCTTCGAGCGCGGTGAGCGTCTGCTGCAAGCGGGCGATCGCATCGCTGATGTCGGTGTCGCCAACCTGCGAGCGCTCTTCGGCATAGGCGATGGAACGGTCGACCTGATTTTGCTGGACCACTTCGACCCAGGCGAGGCGGGTGCCGATCACGGTCTGGCTGCGGGTCGATGCGTCAAGTGCCGCGTCAAATCCGATCAGCGCATCGCGCGCCGCCGCTCCCGGATCGGCCACGCCGCCTCGCAACGCATCGGCGAGGCCAGAGATCAGCGCGAAGGTGGTGGCCGGGGTGCCGTCCACATCGAACTCGAACACTTGCGGCCCGGTAACGCCGCGTTCGATAACGGTGCCCGGAGCAACCGGGACGGAACCGGGATCGGAGTTTCCGGCATAGGTAACAGCCCCGCTTGCATCGCGGGTATAGGCCGGGCCGCCTGACGTACCGCCGAACAGCGGCTCATCTGTCAGGGTCAGACCGTTCGCCCGGGTGAAGAGTTCTTCGCTCAATTGTTCCAGCTCGGTGGCGATCGCTTCCCGCCCGCTCTCCCCGATCGTGTCGTTCCCGGCCCGCTGAGCCAGTTCACGCGCGCGCCCGATTAGATTGCTGACACCTTCGAGTTCGGTCGATGCCGAAGTGAGATCCTGCGACAGCTTCGCCGCATTGTCCTCTTCGATTGCGCCAAGCCGCTCGCTGCGCGTCAGCGCCCGCAACCGCGCCGCAGCGGCGGGATCTTCCGATGCGCGCTCCAGCCGCTGCCCGGTCGCAATCTGCGTTTGCAGACCTTCCAGCGAACTGCGCAGGTCGCTCATCTGACCCAGCGAGCGCTGATAAAAAGCGAGGCTGGAATTGGTGATGATGCTCATGATTTCATCCCCCGATCAGCGCAGCGACAAGACGGTATCGAACAGCTCGACCGCGACCTGAATCACGCGGCTGTTGGCTTCGAAGGCTTGCTGCAGCCGCACAAGATTGGCGGCTTCGGTATCGAGGTCGACGCCGGTTTGGGCGAGCAGAGCGGTTTGCGAGCTTTCGGCAATGGTCGCGAGCGCGCTGCGGGTCGTTTCCTGCCCGGCGATCCGGCTCGATAGTCCGAGCAGCAGGGCGTCCGAACCCGCGACAGGACCGTCGTCGCCGCCGATGGCAGCAATCAGCGCGGTCAGGTTGGAGGCGTCGCGGCTGTTCGCGGGTGCACCCGCAGGCGCGGTCGCCAAACCCTCAGCCGAAGCGAGAGCCAGCGTCATGTCCGCAGCGTTGGTGCCGGAGAAAAGCGGTTGCCCGGTGCTGCCATCCTGCGCGGTGCCGCCTGCCTGCGCGGCATTGGCGCGGGTTATTGTAAGCGAGGCGATGTCATCGAGCTGGACTTGCAAGTCAGCCTGCGCGCTCAGTGCTCCGGCTCTACCGGCCAATGCTCCGCTGCCAATGGTCACAGCCGTGCCGTCGAGCGTGAAACTGGCTGTTCCGTCGGCGGCGAAGCTTGCGCTCAGACTCGCTGGCGTAGTGCCATCGACCAACAGAGGCCCGCTGGCATCGCCGAGCCGGACATTGGCCACACCGCGCTCGCCGAATTCGACGTCTATCCCGACCTCTTCCGAAAGCGCGCGCAACGCGGCATCGCGCTCATCGAACAGCCCGGCTTGCCCGGCGGTGTCAGGTTCGGTGCGGGTGAGTTCTTCGTTGATCCGCGCGAGCGACGCCAGTTGACGATTGACCTCGTCCACACCGCCGAGCGTTTGCGATTGGACCAGCGCCCGTGCCTCGCCGAGCGCTGCGTCGGTAACCTGAAACCGGTTAGCAAGCTGGCGCGCGCTTTCCAGCGCCGAGATACGCAGCGCCGGTTCGAGCGGGTCGCTCGCCAGCCGCGTCAATGCGGCTTCGAAATCGACCAGCCCCTCGAACAACTGCGAGTTTTCAATCGCGGTTTCTGCACCGCGCAGCCCTGAAAGCTCCGCATCGGCGCGAGCGAGATTGCTGGTGCCGCTGCGGACCTGTGTCTGCAGCAATTCGTCCTGCGCGCGCTGGACATTGCCGATGCGCACGCCGCCATAGGTCGTGCCGGAATAGCCGAATACGGTCCCGGTTCCGAGCAGTTCGGTCTGCCCGAGCAGTCGGCGCGAATAGCCCGCATTGCCCGCATTCGCGATGTTCTGAGCTGTCAGCTCAAGGTTCGCGCGTGCGGCGGTGGCTCCACTGCGACCGATGGTGATGAGTGCGCCAGACATTACACGCCCTCTTGCGCATCAACATATTGCGCAAGCTGTTCCTCGATACTGCGGGCTAACCCGAAGGCACCCGAGTTCGAGGCGATTTCCGCGAACTGTTCATCGCGCATCTTCTCGAATTGCTTGAGACCGCCGCCGGTGAGCGGCGTGTCCTCGCCAAAGCTGGATGAGCGCGCAGCCTCCAGCATCTTGCGGATCATGATCGCCTCGAACCCCTCGGCCGCTTTGCGCAGTTCGAGGCGTTCGCCGGAGATGCCGCTGCTTGCCGGATCGACGCTGACGGTGGGCGGCGAAATAATCACAGCACCACCATTTCAGCTTGCAGCGCACCGGCCTGTTTCAGGCTTTCAAGAATCACGACGAGGTCGGCCGCTCCCACGCCAAGCAGGTTGAGAGCATCGACAATCTCGCTGAGCGAAGCAGCCCCCGGCATCAACGCGACCCGGTCAGAGCGTTGTTCCACGGTGATGTCGGTCGCTTCCTCCACCGCAGTGACACCATTGCCGAACGGTTCAGGCTGAACCACGCGGGGGCTTTCATCGATCCGGATCACCAGCTTGCCATGACTGATGGCAGCGGGCGAGAGACGCACCGCCTGATTGATCACCACGGTCCCGGTCCGGCTGTTGACGATCACCCGCGCCGCTACTGGGGCGGGCGTTACGTCCAGCATCTCGATCATCGCCAGCTTGGCTGCGCGATCATCATTGGCGACCGGCAGGGCAAGCTCGATCGACACGCCATCGGCAATCGTGGCGGTTCCCGGAAACTGATCGTTGATGGCGTCGCGCACTCGCGAGGCTGTGAGGAAATCGGCTTCGTGCAGATTGAAGCGCAAAGTGCTGCCTTGGTCGAAACCGGTAGCAACCGCACGCTCGACCGTCGCGCCATCGGCGATCCGCCCGACAGTCGCTACATTGACCGTAAGCTGCGAACCATCGCGACCGGACACGCCGAGCCCGCCGACTGCGACATTACCCTGCGCCATCGCATAAATCTGTCCGTCGGCACCGAACAGCGGCGCCAGCACCAGCGCGCCTCCACGCAAGCTCCGCGCCTGCCCGATGGTCGACACGGTGATGTCTATCCGCTGGCCCGGTTTTGAAAAGGCGGGCAGATCAGCGGTAATGATGACCGCCGCCGCATTGCGCAGGTTCGGGTTCACCCCCGGCGGCAGCTGGAACCCAAGCCGCCCGGAAACCCCGCGCATCGCTTCGGTCACATATTCGAGGTTGTCGTCGCCTGTACCTGCCAAGCCGACAACCACACCGTATCCGGTAAGCTGGTTCGCTCGCAACCCTTCGAACTGACCGATATCGCGAATGCGCTCAGCCGAGGCAGTGGTCGGTATCATTGCCATGATCAGCGCCAGCAGCAGCGCGACATATTTGGAATATACAAACATTCGTCGTCTCCTTGCCTGCGCTTCAAAACGGCGAAATGAAGTTGAAGAACCGCGACAGCCAGCCCGGACGACTCGCCTGTTGCACCGCGCCCTTGCCCGAATAGATGATCCGCGCATTGGCAACCTGCGACGATGGCAGGCGGTTGTTGGCATCGATATCGATCAGGCGGATACGGCCGGATAGCTGAACCCATTCATCTCCTTGACTGAGCGACATCTGTTTCTCTCCGACCACTTCGGCGGTGCCGTTGGGATAAATTGCCGCGATGGTGACCGCGACGGTTCCGTTGATCTGGCTCTGCTGTGCGGCATTGCCTCCTCCATTGAACGACCCCTGGGCCGCAGCATTAAGGGCATTGGGGTTGAGAAAACCGAGCGGACCGGAGGTCGGCGGGGTCAGGGCGAGGCTGCCCGACCGGTCGGTCTGGCCGGTGGTGCTCTTGGACGTGCTGGTGTTTTCGACCAGCACGATGGTGACCATGTCGCCAAGCGATCGCGCACGGGTGCCTGTGACCAACCCCGCATAGCCGTTGCTCGCCTGAAAGATCGAACCGCGACTGGCTTCGGTCCCGGCAGACAGCTGGCCAACCCCTTGATCGGAAGGGACTGCGACGAGCGGCGATCCGGGGGGAGGCGGCGCGACAAAGCCGGGGCGCGGTCCGCCACCCATGCAGCCGGACAGTGCGACCATGATGATCGCGAGACAGAACAGGTTTTTCATGAGTCGTGACCCCTCAGAGCGTCTGGTTGGCATTGCGCAGCATCTCATCGACCGAGCTGACCATCTTGGAATTGATTTCGTACGCGCGCTGGGCCTCGATCATCTCGACCAGCTCCTCGACGACGTTCACGTTCGACGCTTCGAGCATGCCCTGCCGCACTTGCCCGCGGCCATTTTGTCCGGCGGCACCGATATCGGCCACGCCACTGGCGGCGGTCTCGACCAGGAAGTTGTCGCCAATCGCGCGAAGGCCCGCCGGATTGACGAAACTCGCCACCTGCAATTGCCCGATCTGGATCGCAGCTGCGTTTTGCGCCGTGGTGGCGCTGACGGTGCCGTCGGGCGCGATCGCGATGGACTGCGCGCCTTGCGGGATCTGGATCGGCGGGGTCACGGCATAGCCCTGCGATGTGACCAGCTGACCCTCCGGCGAGAGGGTGAAGTTCCCCGCTCGCGTGAAAGCGATCTGGCCACCGGGCGGCAGCTCGATCTGGAAAAACCCCGGTCCATCGAGCGCTATGTCGAGGCTGTTGCCGGTCGTATTCAGCGTGCCTTGCGTGTCGATCCGGCTGGTCCCCATGACCTGCACACCGGTGCCTAGATTAAGGCCGACAGCGTAGGCCGTCTGGTTGGTCGATTGCTGTCCGGCAACGCGCTGCTCCTGATAGGCGAGCGTCGCAAAGTCCGCGCGGTCGCGCTTGAACCCGGTGGTGCCGATATTGGCGAGGTTGTTGGCGATAACGCGCATCCGCGCATCCTGAGCCTCAAGCCCGGTGCGGGCGACGTGAAGGGCGGAAGTGGGCATGATCTATTCCTTTGAAATGAATGTGAGCGATCAGCGCAGCGACATCAGCCGACTGCCGGCTTCGTCGATTTCGCTGGCGGTGCTGATGATCTTCGCGCGCTGCTCGAAGGCCCGCTGGGCATCGATCATCGCAACCAGCGTTTCGGCGGTCTGGACGTTGGAGGCTTCAAGCGCGCCGCTGGTCACTTGCGCGGTAGGATCAGGGGGCAGCACGCCGCCACCGGGGACTTTGAGGAAGCTGTCGATCCCTTTGGCCAAAAAACTGCCTTCGGGAGAGACCAGCTTGATTCGGGCAAATTCCTGCGCCGGGGCATTCGGTTCCGCCGGATCGCGACCCAGCACCGTGCCGTCGCCAGAAATATTGACTTCGAACCCGGCAGGAACGGTGATCGGGCCGCCTTCACCCATCACCGGCAGACCTTCGCCATTTTCCAGCATTCCGGTGGGCGAGATTCTGAGATCGCCACGGCGCGAATAGAACTCGCCGCCGCCCGGTGCTTGGAACGCGATCAGAGCGTCGCCGCGAACCGCGATATCGAGCGGGCGCCCGGTCGGATTGACCTGCGCCGCGTCCATATCGGCACCACGCACAGCGCCGCGCGCGACGGCCCGCGCTTCGAGCGAGCCATCCCGCAAGGTTGCAGGCGTGACCGAGAATATCTCCTGCCGGAAACCCGGCGTGGAGGCGTTGGCGAGGTTGTTCGCCGTCGCCCGCTGGCGGTCCATCGCCGCGTTCATCCCGGTAAGGGCCGTGTAGATCATGCGGTCCATTGTCTATCCCCGGTCGCTTGAGCGATTACCGCTGGAGGTTGATCACGGTCTGTGAAATCGTGGTCGAGGTATCGATGGCGCGGGCATTCGCCTGGAAATTGCGCTGGGCGGTGATCAGGGCGACCATCTCCTCGGCAAGATCGACGTTGGAACGCTCAAGCGCACCGCTCAGGATCTGGCCGCGATTGCCAACTGCCGGACTGTCATATTGCGGCGCTCCCGAAAGGCCGGTCGAACGCCATTTGGTTTGCCCGATTGAACGCAAGCCGTCAGGGGACGCAAAGGTGGCGAGCGCGATCCGGGCGACCGGTTCGCTCGACCCGTCAGCATAGGATGCAAGGATCACGCCGTTGTTCTCTATCGTTACGCTCGACAGATCGGACCCTGCCGCGTTGGTGGTCGGCACAACGGCATCGATTGGCGTCGTGCCGGTAATGGCACCGGTGGCATCGACCGGAAAGCCCTGAAGTCGCTGCCCACTGGCGTCCTGCAGATTGCCGTTGGCGTCGATCTGCATGTTGCCATTGCGAGTGAAAAAGAATTCGCCGGTTTCGATATTGCGGGTCGAGAAGAACCCGTCGCCATCGATCGTCATATCGAGGCTGCGCCCGGTCTGCTCGATCGCGCCGAGCGAGAAATCCTGATTGATCGAGGACACGGTCGCCCCCAGACCCACAGAAAGGCGCGGGTTTACGCTCGAGCCGCTGGAAACGATATCGGCAAACTGCGCGCTGCTTTTCTTGAAGCCCGCCGTCTCGGCATTGGCGATGTTATGCGCGATCACTCGCAAATCGGTTTCGGCGTTTTTGAGGCCGTTGAGCGACGTGTAGAAGGAGGTCATGGTTCAGTGTCCTTTGGATCAATCGGTTTGAAGGCGTTGGATCAGGTCAGTTGCGTGATCGGAGCTGGTGGAGCGATGCTGGCATCCACCGCTTCCTGAGCGGCGCGAGCAGCATCAGCGGCCGCCTCGGCAGCGGCGGTCGCGGCAGATGTGGCCGCTTCCTGCGAGGCGATCAGCGAATCGAGCTTGTCCGAGATATCGGTCAGTGTGCTGGTCGATGCGGTTTGCGCTTCGAGGGTAGAAAACTGTGCCATCTGGGCCAGCATCTCTTCATTGCTGGCAGGCTCAAGCGGATCCTGAAACGTCAGCTGCGTCGTGAGCAGGCGTAGAAAATCGGTCTGATCGAGCGTCGCCAAGGAGTTCTGCGATCTCATCGTGCTCGGCGCATTGAGCCGGTCAAGCGTTGACTGCGCGCCCGGACTGACCGCGTTGGTATTCGTATCCATGTTCAATTGCTCCTCAGGGTTTCGAGCATAAGCTGCTTCGCGGTGGTCAGCGCCTGGACCAAATTCTGATACTGTCGCGCGCTCTCCATGATCTCGACCATCTCGGCGGTCTCATCGACGGGCGCTTCGAAGACATGCCCGTCAGCATCGGCGAGCGGATGACCGGGATCGTAGCGCTTGGTGGGCGCGGTTTCGGACCGGACGAGCCCATCGCTGCGTACGCTGGCAAGGCCGGACGCCTCATCCAGCTCCGTCGCGAACACTGCGCGCAGGGGACGGTAGGCATCCTCCTCGCGCGTCGCGACCGAACCGGCATTGGCGAGGTTCGACGTCGCCGCGTTCATCCGTACCAGCTGGGCGGACATCGCCCGCTGGCTCATTGAAAACAGGGTTGTGGGTTGATCGGAGGGCATCGTCATTCACCCTTCAGCGCGCGGGTGATCGTGTTGACCTTGCCCTGCACGAAGCTGAGCGTGGCCGAATAGGCGACGGCGTTTTCGGTGAAGGCGATCTGTTCGCTTCCTAGCTCGACCGTGTTGCCGTCCATCGATGGCATGGTCGGCACTTTGAAGAGCGTATGCGCATTGGCGCTTTCGCTCGCCGCACTGCCATCGAGGCGCGACTGAAGCGCTGCGTTGAAATCGATATCGCGCGCCTTGTAGCCCGGCGTCGCGGCATTCGCGATGTTCGAGGCCAGCACTCCCATCCGCTGCGAACGCAGTTCCAGAGCGGCTCCGTGGATGCCGAAAATCTGCTCGTTCATGGTCTCGCCTTCCCGATCAAGTTGATGAAACACCCCCCGCAGAGCATGTTTTCGGATTCGCGCATTTTTGAATGCAGCAAGCGTGCCAAATTCTCACAACCTATTGTTATTTAGGATTTTCTAGATTTCGTAATCAGCGGCTCAAAGCTTCAACGGCAAGCCATTGCCGCCTGTATGCAAATTGCTGCCCGTTCTTGCCGTGATTGCCGCTCGGTGCCGCTTAATCGAGGCCGCCGCCGACCGTTCTTGGTCGTGAGCAATTTGCGACGGGAGGAATGGGATTTTGGCGAGCAACATCGCCCCGATGATCGATCCGGGCGCGCTGGCGATAGTGCTGGCGGGCACGCTGGTTGCGACCATCGCGCGTTGCGGCTGGCGTGATTTGCGCGTGGCCATCGGCGCACTCGGCAGGCTTGGTCGAACCACGTTCGACGAAGACGCAAACCGGATCGCGCTGGCGCGCACCATCCGTGAAATCGAACGCGCCGGTCCCCTCTGTGCGGACGTGCCGCTGCCGCCCGATCCCTCGCTAGCCAAGCTGGTGGACGCGTTTCTGCGCCACGGATCGCTCGATGCGATGCACTCGATCCGCAGAGCCGAGCGGGCCACCCGCGAAGTCACCCGCGTGCAGGCCGTGCGCACCTTCGAATTCGCCGGAGAGCTGGCGCCTGTATTCGGTCTTGTCGGAACTCTGTTTGCGATCACGCAACTTGTGCCCGGCACCGGCAGCGCGGTCGAAACCACCATGAGCGCCATCGGCACCGCCGTGCTTTCTACCCTATACGGCGTGCTGACCGCGCATCTGCTGTGCATTCCTCTGGCCCGCGCGATCGAGCGGCGCGGCGAGCGGGAAGAACTGGCGCGTGACAATCTGGCCGAATGGCTCGACCGGCAATTGCGCGATCGCCCGGCGGCGATCCAACCGCGATTGCAACCGCATATTCGCGACGTCGCTTAGGACCACATGCGATGACCATGCGCGATGCCCCCGGTTGGCAGCTTATTTTGGCCGACCTGGCACTGATCCTGTTTCTCGTGACGGTGGCCGCTTTGGCGCGAACAGCTGAGGGTGATGAAGCACGCCGAGAGCGTGAGTCGCAATCCAAAGAGGGTGCCAGCATTGCGCCCGCACAGGCGCTCTATCGACCTGGCGCCACCAGTCCCACGATCGAAAGCTGGCTGGACAGCCAGACTATCGATCCGCGCGCGACGTTGAGTGTGATCGCGACCCACGAAGAAGGCGGCGCAGAGGCGGCCTGGAGCGAAGCACAGGCGCTCGCATCAAAAGCGCGAGCGCGCGGCATCGCGGTCAGAGTGGTGGTGATGCAGGCAGATCAAACCGATCTTTATGCAAGTCTCGCCTACGATACGCCGCGCTAGGCTGCATCGACATTCAGCGCTGACAGGCTGCAAACGCCGCCTCTTACAAGGCGATAATCTGGTTCCGCCCAGCTGCCTTGGCCTGGTACAAGGCCTCGTCCGCCCGGGACAGCGCGCTGCGAGCGTCGGCATCCTCGGTGACGTCGGCGATCCCGCCGGAAAACGTGACCTTGCCAAACGGCTTGCCGGTTTCGCGGTTCATCAACTGGCGATTGGCCATGATGCGCCGCACCCCTTCAAGTTTGCGCCAGGCGCTGTCCTTGTCGTGGCCATAGAGCAGCAGCACGAACTCCTCGCCGCCATGGCGCGAGACAAAGCACTGATCGCTGGCGATCTCGTTCAAAGTGGTCGCAATGGCCACTAGGATGCGATCGCCCGCTTCGTGGCCATGCGTATCGTTGATCTTCTTGAAGTGGTCGACATCGCAGAATGCGACACATAGCGGCTCACCCTTGGCCTGCGCGTCGTTGGCGGCAGCGGCAAACCGACGTTCGAATGCGCGGCGGTTGGGCAGACGGGTGAGGTGATCGACGTCAGCCTCAGTCCGGGCCTTGGCGAGGTTTTCGCGCAGCCGATCGGTTTCGGCCTGGCTGCGCTCCATGGCGTTTTCGACCTGCTCGATCCGCGCCATCATCGCACGCGACAACTCGATCATCTGGCTCAGCTCGACCGGCGCATCGCCAGTGCTCCGCGCCGATGCCCGCGCTGCATCGGACGCCTCGGTCATGGCGTTGATCTGCGCTCCGATAGCTTCGCGACCGTCGCTGGTTTCATCCTGCGCGGACTTGGCCGTCTGGGCAAACCGCATCATCGAATATTCCAGCCGGTCCATCAGCTTTTCAAGCTCGGTCATCCGGTCATTGGTACCGGGATCAAGCCGGGTGATCGTTTCGAGCCAGCGCTGGTCGATCGGCTCCTTGGCAATCTCACGCGCGGCAAAGGCTTCGGCCAGTTTCGTATTCGATCCCGACAGCGCACCGCATATCGCCGCCAGATTGCCGCCAGTGGGGGCCAAATCGTGTCGCTCGATGAAAGCCGCGATCTGCTTCATCAGCTCGCGTCGTTCTTCGCGCGCTCTGGTCGGAGGGTGGTCGTCTCCTACGGAATGGTCGAGCTCAGTCGCGACCGGTGTCGGTTCTCGCGCGGTGTCGCGCGGTTTGCGGCGGACCAGGCTGGAATAGGGCATGATACGATGAGTTCCCGTCAATTATGTTCTGCCCTCATGTGATAGCCTGCGACCCTAACGACGCGCCTTTCGCGCCCCTTGCGGTTATCCCTTAGTCGAGGGCGCCCGATGTTAAGGCCGTTTGGCACGTCCTTTGCTTCGACATTGGCATTCCGCGATCGTTCCGATTGCCGAACATACGATGATGAAACGGAGGAATTCCATGCGCACATTTCTGAACCTTTTGGGCTTTGCTCCGGTCGCGCTGATCATGCTTGTGCCGCTGTTTTCGCCCGTCATAGGCGCAGGAAACGAACCGACAGTCGGCTTTACCGATCCGAGCGATATCGACCGGGCTGTGGCTCAGTTTACCGGCGCACAGATCGGCGATGTCGGCGGCGCGCGCGTGCCCGCCGATCGCCGGTTGCGGCTGTCGTTTTGCCCTCAGCCGCTGGACACCGCCTGGCATGGCCGGTCGAAAAGCACGGTCCGCGTGGAGTGCGCTGCGCCCGGCGGATGGCGTATCTTCATCGCCACGCGCCCGCTGCCGCAAACCGCTCAGCCCCAACGTGTGGTCAAGCGCGGCGATCCAGTCACTGTGGTCGTGCGGGGGCGCGGTTTCAGCGTTCAGCAATCGGGCGAGGCGATGGAGAACGGTGCGATCGGAGACTGGATCGGCATCCGTGTAGGAGGGCGTACGGGGCGCAATGCGCGCCAAGCCGAGCCGGTCCGCGCCCGCATAGAGCGCCCCGGCCTCGCCATAATTCCGGCGAGCTGAAAAAATCGCACCCCTTCCTTAAACCCTGCGGCAAACCGCCGTTCTGCTGTTTAGAATTCCACGGGAGACGCACCATGCCCTCTATCGAACTGAACAAATTGCAAGGCGTATCCGCGCCGCGATCGCTGTCTGAAAGCGACCGGGCAGCGCTCGACGCGCGCGCTGCCTCGCGCAGCCCTGCGGCTGGCGGCGCGGCGGAAAAGCCCGGCGTATCGATTGAAGTCGGTGCCGCCGTCGCCGCAGGCGAACCCCCGGTCGATACCGATCGCGTCGCCGAAATCCGCAATGCCTTGCGCGATGGCAGCTATCCGCTCGTACCAGCCAAGATCGCCGATGCGATGATTGCCGCGCGGGTCGGCTTTGGAATGCCAAAATGAGCCCTGAAGTGATCCAGCCCTCCACTCTGAACGCAAGCGACGTGGCCGGCAATCTGCGGCAAATGATTGCCGTCCTCGAACGCGAGCGGCAAGCGCTTGCCTCGCTCGACGCCGATGAGCTGATGTGTTCGACGCGCGACAAAGAGGCGCTGTGCAATGCGCTGATGCCGGTCGGGCCTGACATGCTTGATGGCGAGACGCGGCCATTGGCCGAAACCGCTCAGCAGCTCAACGAGGTGAACCGCCGGGTGCGCAACCTGCTGGCAGCCAATGTTGCCTCCCGGATCGAGGCAATGGGCGGATCGCGCGCAACCTACGCTCCGGCAAGCTTCGCGCGCGCATAGGAGCTTTGCGCCCGCCGAAATCCCATTCTGGCACGGCTGTTGCAGTGCCTCTGATCACACGCCCGCAAGCGGCGCGTATTGGAGAACCGGCAACATGATGGGCCTATCGTGAGCAACCAACTATTCCTACCGGCAGGCCCCATGATCGCGGGTGCCTCCCGCCAGATCGCGCGCGCGGATGGCTCGTCCAATGGTCCCCAAAGCGTTCCGCAAGCGATCGCCGATGCCGCGCGGCAGACCTCGGTCGAATTCGACTATCTGGTCGCGCAGGCCGAGCTCGAATCCTCCATGGACCCCGACGCCAAGGCCCGCACATCCAGCGCGACCGGTCTGTATCAGTTTATCGAGAGCACATGGCTCGGAACGATGAAGCGGCACGGTCCGCGCTTTGGTCTGGGCGAAATCGCCTCGCAGATCGGAACTACGCGCGCAGGGGCAGCCTACGTGGCCGATAGCGGCCAGCGTCAGGCAATCCTCGCCCTGCGCAACGACCCGCAGGTTGCGTCGCTGATGGCGGCAGGTCTGGCCGAAGACAACCGCGCCTATCTGATGCCGATTCTTGGCCGCCAGCCCGATCATAGCGAGCTGTATCTCGCCCACTTCCTGGGTGCAGGCGGAGCGGGCCGGTTTCTCAGCGAGCTAGCGCAAGATCCGAACCAGAACGCCGCCAGCCTGTTCCGTCGCCCGGCGGCAGCCAATCGTGCGATCTTCTATGAACCAAACGGTGCCCCGCGCAGCCTGGGCGGGGTGATGAACGTGCTCGATGCCAAGATGCAGCGCGCTCTCGCCCGCGCGCCGGAGGCCCCGTCGGGAAGCTTCCCCGCAACGCCTTACGCCGGTGAAACGCCGATGCCCTCCCCCTATCTCATCGCCGATGAAGCGGTGTTTGGCCCGCGTATCCCGCCAGCCATAACCGGATCGAACCGCCCGCAAATCGCTGCGCGCCCGACGCTGGCGCTGGCACCGTCAGCGAGCACAGGCGGCCCGAGTTCGAGGCCTGTTTCCATGTCCAACATGCTGCGTGCCACCTTTGGCGATGCCGGGATGCAGCCTTTCCGGAGCGAGCAGGGCAATGACCAGATCCGCAGGGCCTATGACCGGCTGAAGGCGCTCGGACTATGAGCGCTGCTTCTATAAGCGAAAACGCTCGCAGCGTCCCTGCGGCGATGGCGTTGCCGATCGGGATCTTTGCGCTGTTCACCCTGATGGTGATGCCGATCCCGACGCTGCTGCTCGACGTGTTCTTCGTGCTCAACATCGCTATCACGGTCGCGGTGCTGATGGTGGCGCTCAATGTACGCCAGCCGCTCGACTTCTCCGCCTTCCCCTCGGTGCTGCTGTTCGCGACCTTGCTACGGCTGGCGCTCAACGTAGCCTCCACGCGGGTGGTGCTGGTCAACGGGCATGAAGGCGGCGCGGCGGCGGGCGAGATCATCGAAAGCTTCGGCCAGTTCCTCGTCGGCGGGAACTTCGCAGTCGGCCTGTTCGTCTTTGCGATCCTGCTGATCATCAACATGATCGTCATCACCAAGGGCGCAGGCCGCGTTTCGGAAGTCTCCGCGCGGTTCGTGCTTGATGCCCTGCCCGGCAAGCAGATGGCGATCGACGCCGATATCGCCGCGGGCCTGATTACCGCAGACGAAGCGCGCGAGCGCCGCTCTACCGTGACGGTCGAGGCCGATTTTTACGGGTCGATGGATGGCGCGTCCAAGTTCGTGAAAGGCGATGCGATCGCCGCGCTGCTGATCCTTGCGGTCAATGTCATCGCGGGATTGGCGCTCGGCATGATCAGCCACGGCCTCAGCGCTGCCGAAGCAGGCGAGCTCTACATCACACTGGCGGTCGGCGATGCGCTGGTCGCGCAGGTTCCCGCGCTCCTGTTGTCGATCGCCGCCGCCGCCATCGTGACGCGAGTGTCCGACAAGCGCGATCTCACCGGCCAGATCGGTGGGCAATTCTCCGACCCGCGCGGGTGGTTGCCCGTCGCATTGATCCTGCTCGGGATCGGGCTGGTCCCGGCCATGCCGCAAATGATCTTCTTCCCTGCCGCTGGTATCGCGGGGGCGATCTGGTGGCAGCTGCGCCAGCGCGCGGCCCAACCTGCCCCGGAAAAACCAGTTGAAGAGGAAGTTCCGCCCGACCGGATCGAGCTGTCCGACGTCTCCGATCAGACGCTTGTCACGATCGAGCTTGGCTATGGGCTCGTGCATCTGGTCGATGAGAGCAAAGGCGCGCCTCTGCTCACCCGTATCACTGGCATCCGAAAACAACTTTCCCGCGATCTCGGCTTTGTCCTGCCGCAATTTCGCATTCGCGACTCGCTCGATCTCGGCGCGCAGGATTACGCGGTGATCGTCGGCGGCGTCACTCTGGCGAGCGGCAATGTACGGCCCGGCAAGATGCTCGCCATCGATGCGGGCGACGTTCGCACCGGGCACGGGCTGACGGGCGAAGCGACCCGCGACCCCAGCTTCGATTGCCCCGCTTTATGGATTGACCCGGCGATGCGCGATCACGCCATTGCCGAAGGGTTCATGGCGGTCGATCCCAGCACCGTCATCGCCACCCACGCCAATCAGGCCCTGATGGCGCAAAGCGACCAATTGCTTGGCCCCGAAGAAGTGCGCGACCTGCTCGACGCGATCAAGGAGCGCGCGCCCGCGCTGATCGAAGCCGTTCATCCAGAACCGCTCTCCCTCGCCGCGATTACCCGGATTTTCCGCACACTGATCGCCGACGGGATTGGCCTGTCGCACCCACAGCCGATCTTCACCAGCCTCGCGCTGGCGCTTCAGAAGACACAGGAATTCGATGCCCTGATCGATGCGGTGCGCGCGGACCTTGGCGCGAAACTGGTGGCGCGGGTGTGCGCTCCGGGTGAGCGGTTGAAGGTCGCGACGCTCGACGCATCACTGGAGGCAAGCATCCTTGGTGGGATGGCGGACCCGGCCACCGGGCAACCGCTGATCGAGCCCGATTGCGGCGCGATGATCACACGCGCCATCACCGAATTTATCGCGGCAGAGGACGGGCCGATCGCGCTGATCGTTCAGCCACCGGCGCGCCGGACTTTGGCGAATTTCCTCAAACAGCGCGCCAGTCGCTGCCTCGTCCTGTCGATCAACGAATTGCCCACCACGCAAAGCGTCGAAGTGGTCGGCGTGATCGGCAGCGAAGAACCTCAACCGGTTACAGGGCCAGAGGGCGCGGCATCCATCGTCGAAGGAGCGCCTGAAATGGCGAATGCGGCATGAAGCACGATCCGCACAGTTTCGCAGGCGCCAGCTCGGTCGCCTACAGCAATGCCTCGCGCGAAGAGGTCGAGGACCGCGTTCGCCGGTTCATGCCGATGGTGCGGCGTGCGGCGTGGCACATCTATGGGATGGGTCGCGACGGGCTTGAGGTCGAAGATCTGATGCAGGCGGGTATCGTCGCGCTGACCGAATGCGCACAGCGGCACAACGGTCCGGGCGAGGATGGCTTTGCCGCCTATGCCAAGATCCGGGTTCGGGGCGCGATGCTCGATCAGATCCGCCGGCTGCTCAATGACAGCCGCACCGCGCGCAAGAAACGCGCGGCCTATGACAGGACGCTAGAGAGCTTACGCGGCCAGCTTGGGCGCGATCCGAGCCGCGTCGAAATCGCAAGCGCGATGCAGATCAGCGACGGCGAGTTACTCGAAATCGAGGCATCCTCGGTCAAGCTGACATCGATCAGCGAGGAATATGACGACGCCAACACCGCCTTTGCCAGTGAGGAGCCGGATCCGTTCGCTGTCCTGTCCGACATGGAGGATCGCGAGCGGCTGGTGCGAGCGATGACAGACCTGCCCGAGCGGCTGAAACTGGTGCTGCAACTGTTCTTTGTCGAGGAAATGAACCTCACCGAAATCGCCGCCGTGCTGGAGGTCAGCGTCCCCCGCGTCCATCAGCTGCGGGCCAAGGCTTTGAAGGACTTGCGCGCGCTGATGGAGGCCGAGGAGGCAAACTAAGCACTACTGCGCGCCGGAATCCCCGTCGGAGTGGGCAGCGTCGGCATGCGTTGCCGTCTCTGAGCCACCCGCGCCGCTCGCATTCGCGCCTTCCCACCAATAGGCGCGCCGCTTGGCGTCGCCGGTCCCGACCTCGTTCATGGTCTTCGCATCATATAACCGCCCGCCGAGCATCACCTGCTCGATTTTATCGGAGTTGCGGATGTTCCGGCTTGGATCTTCGCTGAGCACCACAAGATCGGCGAGCTTGCCCACCTCCAGGCTGCCGATATCCTTGTCCATGCCCAGCGATTGCGCGGGCGCGATGGTCCCGGCTTTGAGCGCTTCGACCGCGCTCATCCCGCCGCGTGCGAAGCTCCAAAGCTCCCAATGCGCATCGACGCCGGCTTGCTGACCATGCGCACCGATGGACACCTTCACCCCGCGATCCGCGAGCTTCTTGGCCTCGCGCGCAGCGTTGTCATCGACGAAGGCCCAATCAGGCGCCTTGGTCCGGCGCCCCGTGGACGCCAGCAGCACCTTGGGTGGGGTGTGAACCATCAGCGGATGGTCGAACACATCAGTCGCCTGCCGCCAATATGGGTCACCCGCCAGGCCGCCATACGTGACGTTCAGCGTTGGCGTGTAGTTCGAGTTCGACTGGCTGAAGAATTGCAGCACATCCTCGTAAAACACGTCGCCCGGAACATTGTGTTCAATGGTCGAATTGCCGTCTGCGATCAGGTTCATATCCATCCCGAACAGCGAGCCACCTTCGGCCACGTTCAGCATGTTCTCTTCGGCAGCGGCACGCGCAACCATCTGGCGCTGTTCACGGCGGGGCTGGTTGTAGTTCTTCACCGAGATGCCACCCTGAGCCTTGATCCGGCGGACATGGGCAAGCGCATCGTCATAGCTGTCGATCCGCGCATAAACGCTCGGCGCTTTGGCGCCGTAGATGATCTCCCCGGTCGAAAAGAGCCTCGGCCCCAGCAGCATGCCCGCCCGTTGACGTTCCGCCGCTGCGAAGAACTGGCTCGCGCGGTTGGACGGGTCGTGTATCGTCGTGACGCCCATCGCAAGGTCTTGCACAAGCCGCCAGTTCTGCTGCGGGATCAGGTCGCCTGTGCCCTGTGGGCCGTGTGCGTGCGCATCGACGAGGCCGGGTATGATGGTCTTGCCGCTGGCGTCGATAGCCGTCGCGCCGTTCGGCACAGTCACCTCGCCAGCCGGACCGATAGCAGCAATGCGATCGCCTTCGATCACGATGACGCCATTCTCGATGACGCCCGCATCCTGCCGGTCGAGTCCCGCCGCCATGGTGAGAATCCGCGCGCCAGTGATCGCGACCGTTCCACTAGGCTTGTCAGCCGTGACCGTCATCGCCATCGACACGCCACTCGTGGGCGGGGTGAAGCCGCCTTCATCATCCTCACCCTTCGGAGCGCTGCGGAACAGGTCTGAGACCTGCACACTGCGCAGTTCGGCGCCGATTGACCAGAACAAGGTCTCACCACCGCGTGCAAAGCCCATATAGTCCGCCCCGCCTTCGGAGACCTTGGTCACCGGCAGCGGCCCACCTTTCTCACTGACATTGACCGGCTTGCCACCGGGCAGCAGCGGCATCGCGAACACTTCGTAATTCTGCCTGAAAGCGATCGTCCTGCCATCGGGCGAGACTCGGAAATCATTGGCGAGGTCGCCGGTCGCATGGGTGCGTTTTGCCTCGCCATTGAGATCGGTCGACACCAGAGCGAGCTTGCCCTCTTCGCTCATGGTCATGAAGATGCGGTCGCCATCCGCGCCGAATTGCGGATTGGAACCAGACCGCAAAATACGGCGCGGCTCGCCACCTGACGATGGAATGATGTAGATTCCGGTATTCTCGGAGAAGTTGGGTGAAGTCAGATATCCGCCAGAGCGCTTCTCATAGACGATCATGGAACCGTCGGGAGAGAAGGCAGGCTTGGCATAGTGACCCGGCTCCTTCGTCACCTGTCGGCGATTGCTGCCTTGCGCATCCGACATGACGATGTGGCCGAGCTCTTGATCGGTCCAATCGACATAGGCCATCCCCGTCCCGTCGCGGGCGAAGGCGGGCCATGCCTCGACGGAGTCGCCAGCCTGCGCGGTGAAACGCCGGGGCGCATCGCGTCCGCGCGTCGATTTGAAGTGCAGCTTGCCCAGGCTTTCAAAAACCACCCTGCTGCCATCGGGGGTCAGCACCGCATATTTGGGCATGGTGGTGACAAAGCGATCTGGGGCGACTGCGATTTCAGGATGGGGCGCGTCGGCCACACCGCGCGTGTCATCGATGCTGAACGGGATCACGCTCATATTCGATCCGTCGCGGTCAATCCGGCGCAGCTTGCCGCCCGCCCAGAACACGATGCTGCGGCTGTCGGGCGTCCAGTCCATGTTCGGATAGACGCCGTAGACCGCCCACGTCTCCTGCAGGTCCAGATCGAGCTCGCCGTAGATCATCCGCTCGCGGCCGGAGGCGAGTTCCTTGACCCACAATTGGCTCTGATCCTTGTCGCGGCGCACGAAGGCGATCTCCGTGCCATCGGGCGAAGGCGATGGGCGCACCGCGCCGCCATAGCCGCTGACTGCGGTGGTCACTTCGCCGGTAGCCAGATCGTGCTTCTCGATGTCGAAAATGCCGGTCTGCGAATCCTGCGCGTAGATGAAAGTGTTCCCGCCGGTTGTGTTGCGGGTGTAGTAGATCGCGCTGCCATCGGGCGCGAAAATCGGCTCACCCAGCTCTTTCTGCTGCTGCTCATTGGCGCGCTTCACCACCTGAACGCCGCCGCCGCCCGACACATGATACATCCAGATTTCGCCCGTCCCGGCAGAGCGCTGCGTAGTGAAATGCTTCTTCGCCGCGATGAATTCGCCATCCGGAGACCAGGTGGGCTGGTTGAGCAGGCGGAAGTCTTCCTTGGTCACCTGCCGCTTGTCCGAACCGTCGGCGTTCATCACCCAGATATTATCACCACCGCCGCGATCCGAAGTGAAGGCGATGCGCGATCCGTCGGGCGAGAAGCGCGGCTGGACTTCCCATGACAGCCCCTCGGCAATCCGGCGCGGCGTGCCGCCGGTGATCGGCATGGTGTAGATATCGCCGAGCAGGTTGAACGCGATAGTCCGGCCATCGGGAGCGACGTCGACATCCATCCAGGTGCCCTCGTCCGTCCGGATCGGCACCTGCTCGATGGTCGCCCCGCGCGGAGCCTCGACGTCCCACTTCTCGTCCTTGTCGTCATCCTGAGCGAGTGCAATGGACGGCATCGCAAGCATTGAGCCCGCGAGAAGGGCGGTGCCGAAAGAACGAATGACAGTGCGACGCATCAAATATCTCCCCATATTGGAACGGGAGACTAGCGGCACGAAAGGATATTGCTAGCTCTTCTTCTTTCGTGCAGGCCCACCAAGAAATAACCAATACCATAGAAGCCAGCCCATCGAAATCACCAACCCAGTGGCGCCCGCCAGATACAATGCCTCGAATAATGCACCGGATTTGTATTGCGCGTAACCGCCTAAGCTGAGCGAGAGAGCGAAGATGAGTGCCGGGTTCTCCAATCCAAGAAATCGGTCCGGCGAACTCCTCTTGCTCCAGACATAAATCGCGAGGGTTGGAATGAAAGCAAATCCAACGGCGAGATCGGATGGTGCGCCGAGCACCTCAAGCATCAGCATCAAGCCAATTGCAGGTGCCACAAGAATCAGAAACGCTGCTTGCCTTTGAAAGACACCGTCGCCCTCAAACAGTTTCACCCCATCGTCCCCTTCTTCGGTCCCAGATACCCGAACAGATACGCCGCCACCTTGCGCATCTGTATCTCTTCGCTGCCTTCCGTAATCCGATAGCGGCGGTGGTGGCGATAGATGTGTTCGAACGGGGTGTGCCGCGAATAGCCGATGCCGCCATGCACCTGCATCGCCCGGTCCGCCGCCTCGCAGCACAGCCGGTTCGCCCAGTAATTGCACATCGAGACCTTGTCGGAAATCGTCCGCTCGATCTCCTCGTGCGGCATATTGTCCATCTCCCATGCGGTCTTGAAGATCAGCAGACGCAGCATCTCCGCCTGCGTCGCGAGCTCGACCAGCGGGAACTGGATCGCCTGGTTCTTCGAAAGCGCCTCACCGAATGGCTTGCGTTGGCGGGCATATTTCACGCTTTCATCGATACAGAACATCGCTGCGCCGCAGCTTGAGGCCGCCTGCCGGATGCGGTTCTGGTGGACGAAACTCTGTGCGAGCGCGAGGCCGCGTCCCTCGACGCCGAGGATCGCGCTGTCTGGCACCCACACATCCTTGACCGACAGCCGTGGGTGGTCGGTGGGCATGTTGAAAGTCCACATCCACTCCTCGATCTCGATTCCGGGATTGGGATTGGGGACGAGAAAACAGGTGATGCCGCTTGGCGACCCCGCTTCGCCAGCGGTGCGGGCGAACATCGCGCAGTGGGTCGCGGTGTGCATGCCCGTGATCCACATCTTCTCGCCATTGATCAACCAACCATCGACGCCATGGCGGGTCTCGCGCACGGCGCGGGTTTCCATATGGGTCGCGTCGGAGCCGTGATGCGGTTCGGTGAGGCCAAAGGCGACGCGGCGCTTCCGTTCGAACCCGCCGAGAATGAACTCCTGTTTCTGCTCCTCGGTCCCCCACTGATCGAACATGGCGACGAAGGGGAAGTTGCCGACAATCGAGTGTTCGTTCTGGAGGTCGTTGTGGAGGCCGAGGCCCTTCCTCGCAAAGTGCTCGCGGATGACCGCCATCCAGAGGTTCGATCCATCCTTGCCGCCATATTGCTTGGGCGCGGAGAAACGCCAATGGCCTGCCTTGTCGGAGCGGCGGGTGGCTTCGCGCAGGAGCTCCTCCCAGTCCTCGCGCGGCAGGCCACCGCGATCCCAATCGGTCCGCGCATGTTCGCGGCGATGATCGAAGAAACGGATATTGTCGTCTTGCTGCTCAAGCGGCTTGATCTCGGCCTCGATGAAGGCGTCGAGTTCGTCGAGATAGGCCTGAAGGTCGGCGGGAATTGCGAAGTCCATTTTAGTCATCCTCGCTCATGTTGAAACATATCGAAGCGACCGCCCAGGTGGGTGCGGAACGCGCCCACCATGGGGTGGGCGGGCGCGGGCTTACTGCGTCCGCAGCAAGCCGGGTCACAACCACTTCTCGCGTGCAACGTCGAGGGCCGGGTATTTGGGAACGTTGATCGCGAGTTCGGTCAATGCTGTCAGGCGCAAATCGGCGAGAAGAGAGGGAGTTGCCAGCCCTGCTTCTCCTGCAAGGATTTCCTCCGTCAGTTTAATATTCCCGAACATTGGCCAAAGCACCTGATACTCGCGTGAAATCATTCCCAGCGCATTTCTGGCGACGGCCAGTTGGAAACGGTCATGGCCCGTCATCTGATCCTTAAGAGTAGCCAACCATTCTGCGACCGCGTCGGCGATCTCCCCTGCCGTCGCAGCGCCGAGCGCTGGCTCCAGATCGCTCCGGTTTTGGAGCGGCCGCGACCTTTCCTCCTCGGGAGCATCCTCCTCCAGCAGCATCAGCAAATCCAGCTCCTGCTCACTAGTCCGGCGCGAGATCACCACCCGTTCCAGCATCCTATCCTGCCCGCTGCGCCAGTGCTGAGCCATCTTTAGGCACCCAAGCGCCCACCACACCGTGCGGTGGATGAGCCAATAGCGGAAGCGCTCGCGGTCGACTGTCACACCAGCCTCGGCCTCGTAGGCGGCGAAGTAGTCCTCGAGACTCCCCAGCCCTAGCGCGGGCCGGTCGTATCGCGCGAAGCGCCACACCGCCATGCAGCCGAAAGCGAGATCCTCGTGCCGGTCGCCAAAATGCGCGAGTTCCCAGTCGAGCACGCCGGTTAGCTTGCCCGGCTCGGCCAGTAGGTTGCCCATGCGGTAATCGCCATGCACCAGCACCGGCTCGACTGGGTCAGGACAATTGTCCTCCATCCATTGGAGGCCGAGTGCGATAATCGGACGGTCGCCGCCTGCGTCCTCGAATTGCTGTTTGAGATCGGCAATGGCCTCGCGATAATCCATTACCGGTATTGCATCCGGCACTTCCCCAGGCTTGATCGAGTGTATCCGTGCTAAATCACGCGCCGCCTGTCTCAGCAGCGCATCGGCTTCGTCGAATTGCAGGATTTCCTTTGGATTCGGCGTCCCTGGCAGGGCGCG
The DNA here is from genome assembly GCA_039033835.1 of Pseudomonadota bacterium. GTDB lineage: Bacteria > Pseudomonadota > Alphaproteobacteria > Sphingomonadales > Sphingomonadaceae > Erythrobacter. Next base: position 107,487 of record JBCCBW010000005.1, on the reverse strand, counting down.
CATGACGAAGCCCGAACCGATCCCGTCATCCGATTCCAGTTCGACCATCACCTCCGGCGCAGTCACACCAGCCGCCTTTGCCGCGCGGATCACTGCCGCTTCGACATCGTGGCCATAAGGCCGGTCCGCCATGAATTCGAGCGACGGTGCGCGGCGCAGCACGAAGCCATCCGACCCGCATACAAAGCGCCAGCTTTCCATCGTCGCCCCGCCCGTAAGGCGCTCCAAACCACGCGGAGCATCCATCCCGGCGCGGACACAAACCCGCGTCAGTCCCTCGATCAAATCATCGGCCGTGGCCGCCATCGCTTTCTTCTCTCCCCATTCGCTGCCATGAGTGCCCCGGAACGCTGCCGATGGGCAAGCCAACAAATGCCAGTATCGAAACGGAAAGACCCATGAAGAAACGCCATATCGCCCTCGCCACGCTAGCGCTGATCGGGATCGGGGTCGGAACCGCCGCCTATGTCGCCGCGCCGACCATCCACGAAGGCGCGCCGGGCGAAGCGCCCGAGCTGGGCCGTTACGGCGAATATGCGGTCGGCACGCAGGAGCTGGCGTTCGAGCTGCCGGGCCGCCTGACCTTCGGCAAACTCGACATGGCAACCGGCGGCACGCAGACCGAAACGCGCGAATTGCAGGTGCGCATCTATTACCCCGCCGAGGCGCCCTCCGGGGCCAGCCCGATCACTTACGCGCACACGATGGATCCGCCCGATATGGAGCCGGTCACATTCGAATATGCCGGGCGCGCATTTGCTGATGCGCCTGCGCTGGGCGAAGGGGCGTTCCCGCTCGTCATCATGTCGCACGGCTTCAACGGGTGGAGCACGCAGTTCAGCAATCTGGCCGAACACATCGCCAGCCAGGGCTATATCGTCGCCTCTATCGACCATGCCGATATGAAGCTGGAAGGCGCGGCGGACTTTATCCATTCCTTCGCCAAGGTTCTGACCAGCCGCTCGCTCGATCAGCGGCAAGTGCTGGCACAGGTTCTTGAACGCGCGGCAACCGAGGATGGCGGACCGTTCGCGCTGATCGATCCCGAACAGGTCGGCGTGATCGGCTATTCGATGGGCGGCTATGGCGCGCTCGCGACGGTCGGGGCCGACTACGATTATGACAGCGACACATTCGCCGTCGTACCAGGCGACGCTCTCGCCCCGGTGCAAGCGGTCGCCGGTACACCGTCGCCGATCGACGCGCTCGTGGCGTTCGCGCCATGGGGCGGCGCGCCGGACAACCGCGTTTGGAATGTCGAGGGACTGGCGAACATCTCTGTCCCGACTTTGCTGGTATCGGGCGGTGAGGACGATGTTTCGAACCACGCGGAAGGCGTGAGCTGGATCTTCGACTCGCTGACCGGAACCGACCGCCGCATGCTCGTCTATCGCGAGGCGCGCCACAACATCGTCGGCAACGCGTTCGATCTGCCCGAAGGCGCGCCGTTTCGCGCGATCGAGTTCGTCAACGAGCCGGTGTGGCGGCAGGATCGGATCAACTCGATCAACCAGCACTTTGTCACGGCGTTTCTCGATCTCACGCTGAAGGGCGATGACAGCAAGGCCGCCTATCTCGACCTGCCAAGCGCCGACGCGAACGACAGCGCGTGGGAGGTTTCGACCGGCGAGCAGCTCAACGGCAAGTTTGCCGGGGACGGCGAGGCGGAGCATTGGCGCGGGTTTCAGCGCCGCTGGGCCTTGGGGCTGGAGATGTATGCGAAGGCCGCGGGCGAGTAGTCCGTGTAGGGAGAGCCCTCAAAAGAAACGGCCGCCCGGATCACTCCGGACGGCCGCCTGAATTTCACAGCAATTCGCAGCAATCAGCTAAGCTTCTTGCGCATCCGCTTGGCCCGCTTGGCCGGGCTGGGATGCGTTTTCAGCAACTCAATTCCGCCGGGTGCGCTCATCGCGGCGAGCTTGTCCATAGCGGTGGCGCAGGCCTGCGCGTCGTAACCATTCGCAGCCATAAATTCGAGCGCGTAGTCATCCGACTTTGTCTCGGCCTTTTGCGAATGCTGCGCAGAGACCACATTGCCGAACAACTCGCCGAGGCGCGAGTCGGCGATCCGGCGTACATCCCCGCTGGCGGTGCCGGCGACGCTCATCGCGGCATCGGTCTGCAACGCGCGGCGCATGCGCTTCTGCCCATGCTCCAGCTTCACGTGGCCGATTTCGTGGCCGATCACGCAGCGCACTTCATCATCGTTGAACTCGTCCATCAGCCCGGCCATGATCCGTACCGTGCCATCACCCATCGCAAAGGCGTTCACGTCCTTGACGAGGTAGGCTTTGATATCGAGGTCGAGCCCGTCATAGCTCTCCAACCCTTCGGTCAGATTGGCCAGACGCTGTCCATAAGGATCGTCCGGTCCGGCGACCGGGTTCTTGCTGTCCATATCCTCGGCCATCTGGCTGAAGAAAAAGGTCATTTCCTCATCGGAGACGCTCGCGGCGTCGGCCACTTTCTTGGCCGAATCGATCACGTTCCCGACATTGAACTGCGCCTGCACCGGCCCGGCAAAAGGTGCCGCCATGCCGATACCCAGCGCCAGAATTGCCGCAATTGTCAGTCGGCCCTGCACACCACCACTATTCCGCTTCTTCATGAAATCTCCCCGCGAATCCCTCGTCCGCGAGGAGAATATCATCAAGCGGGCACGTTGTCTTTCTTTACTGTAATGACCTGAGGATAGGTGAATTCCTTCAGCCCTTCCTTGCCGTATTCAGCACCAAATCCGGACTGCTTGTGCCCACCGAACGGCGCGAAGGGTGACAGATGCAGGAACTCGTTGACCCACACGGTGCCGGTTTCCAGCTGCTCGGCGATCTCGACGCCCTTGTCAGGGTTGCCGGTCCATACAGCGCCCGCGAGGCCATAATCCGAGGCATTCGCCTTGGCGATCACTTCCTCTTCGCTGGAGAACTTCATCAGCGGCATGACCGGACCGAACTGTTCCTCGGCGACAATCCGTGCGTCTTCAGGGGGGTTGTCGAGGATGGTAAGCGGCACGAAGTATCCGGTGCCCGAAGGATCGGTGTCGCCGCCCAGCAGGAACTTGTAGCCGTTATCCTTGGCATCCTCGATCAGTTCGAGCACGCGGTCGTACTGCTTTTTGTTCTGGATCGGGCCAACGCCAGTGCCCTGCTGTGCGCCGTCACCGACCTTCACGTTCTTCGCATAGTCGGCGATCGCTTGCGAAAGCTCGTCATAGATATCCTCGTGGATATAGACGCGCTTGGCCGCGATGCAGATCTGGCCTGCGTTCGAAAAGCTCGACCAGAACAGCTGCTCGGCAACCTTCTTCGGATCGGCATCGGGCATCACGATCGACGCGTCGTTGCCGCCCAGTTCCAGCGTGATACGCTTCAGGTCGGCGCTGGCGCCCTCCATGATCTTCTTGCCGGTCGCGGTGGAGCCGGTGAAGGTGATCTTGTCGATATCCGGGTGCTGGGTGATCATGGGGCCAAGGTCATCCTCGCCCGTGATGATGTTGACGACGCCCGCAGGCACCTTATCCGCGATCAGCTCGGCGATTTTCAGCGTGGTGAGCGGAGTGAACGGCGAAGGCTTCAGGATGATAGTGCAGCCTGAAAGCATGGCGGGCACGATCTTCTGGATCGCCATCATCACCGGGAAGTTCCACGGCACGATCCCGCCAACCACACCGACCGGCACGCGGCGGTGGCGCGACAGGCGGGTTTCGTCGTCCTGAATGATCTCTTCTTCGAGTTCCAGCGTCGATTGCGCGGCCGAGATGCCAGCCGCGCCGTAAATCTCGCCCTTGGCCTGATCATGCGGCTTGCCCTGTTCGCTTGTCAGCAGCCGATACAGTTCCTCGGCGTTTTCCTTGATCGCGCCTGAAATCGCCATGATCGCGGCACGGCGTTCTTCGATCGGGGTTTTCTTCCAGGTCTTGAACGCGGCGCGAGCGGCGGAGACCGCCGTATCCAGCTCGCTTGCCCCGCAAGCCGGAACCTGGCCGATCACTTCTTCGGTTGCCGGATTGATGACGTCGAGCCACTCGCCGGTGTCGACCATCTCGCCGTTGATCAGGTTCTTGTATTGAGTGACCATGTCGTATTCCTCTCTCGAATCTCGGGGGTAATTTCTCTCCACACGTAGGTGGACCATCGTGCGCAAAAATCAATTGCGAATAGCAACTGCACCATAGGTGGTAAGGCGGGGCGCATCGCCTATCAGTTGCGCCATATCCGTTGCGCCCAGCAATCGGCGGCCTATGCAGGGCACCAAGAGGAGAATTTCAATGAGCGACACCAGTCCAGATTTCGTCATCTATGGCAGTCCGGTCTCACCCTTCGCGCGCAAGGTGGCGGCGACTTGCATCGAAAAGGGTGCCGCGTTCGATATCGAGCCGGTCAATATCATGGCCATGCCCGACTGGTTTCCCGAAATCTCACCAATGAAGCGCATTCCCGTGCTGCGCGACCGGTCGATCGCTGAGGATGGGATCGACGGCACCATCGCCGATTCTTCGGCGATCTGCGCCTACATCGAAAAGAAGCACCCCCAGCCTCCGATCTATCCGGAAGACGCGTTCACCCATGGCCGCGCGCTGTTTATCGAGGAATACGCCGACACCGCGCTCGCTCCTGCTGGCGGGCTCGGCATCTTCCGCCCGATCTTCTTCGCGATCGTGCAGGGCAAAGAACCCGATCTCGAAACCGCACGCGAGACCTGGGCGACGAAAATGCCGCCAGTTTTCGACTATCTCGAAAGCGCGCTGGGCGGGCGCGAATTCTTCGCCGGTGATGCGCTGTCGATCGCCGATATCTCGGTCACTTGCGTGTTGATGCAGGTCTCGCTGGTCGCCGAAACCCCGCTCGACAACTGGCCGGGCCTCGCCGCCCATTTCAAACGGATGCAGGCGCGCCCCTCCATCGCCGGACCTTATGCGAAGGCGGAAGGCTTCGTTCGCAAGGCCTTGCCGACCCGCTTTAACCTGACTTAAGGCCGCGTCTGTAAAGGACACGCGAACCGTCAGGGCGCAGAGGGAAACGCACATCTATGGCCAGCGAATGGTGCATCGGAATCATCGGCGGATCGGGCCTGTATGAAATCGACGGGCTCGAAGACGAGCAGTGGATCGCGATCGAGACGCCGTGGGGCGAACCTTCGGACGAGGTGCTGTGCGGGCGTATCGGCGATGTGAAGGTGCGCTTTTTGCCGCGCCACGGTCGCGGGCATCCAGTGTCGCCAACCGATCTGAACTCGCGCGCCAATATCGACGCGCTGAAACGAGCTGGCTGCACCGATATCCTGGCGATCTCCGCCGTGGGGTCTTTGCGCGAACAGCTCGAACCCGGGCGCTTTGCCGTGGTGGAACAATTCATCGATCGCACCGTCGCGCGCCCTTCGACCTATTTCTCCAGCGGTTTCGTGACCCATGTCTCTATGGCCGATCCGGTTTGCGAACGGCTGTCCACGATGGCGGCCAAGGCCATATCCAAGGCCGGGGGCAAGGTCGCGACCGGTGCCACCTATATCGCGATCGAGGGGCCGCAATTCTCGACCCGCGCCGAAAGCCGGATGTACCGTGCGTGGGGCGCGGACGTGATCGGCATGACCGCCATGCCCGAAGCCAGGCTCGCCCGGGAGGCTGAGCTGCCCTACGCGCTGGTCGGCATGGTCACCGATTACGATTGCTGGCGCGATGGCGATCAGGTGGATGTGGCGCAGGTGATCGAGCAGATGCAGGAAAATGGCGAGCTGGCGCGCCAGATGGTCGTCAATTTCATCGATGCCCTGCCCAAGAAGCGCAAGGCCTCACCAATCGACACCGCGCTCGACGATGCGGTCATCACTGCGCCGGACGAGCACGATCCCGATATGTTGGTGCGGCTGGACGCGGTGGCGAAGCGGCTTCTTTCGCCGGAATAGAGCCCGTCAGGTCGTATTCGCGCAGGCCGCGATATGAGCGAGCGCTTCAGACTGGCTGACGACATCCCCGTACTTCGCGTTCATATCGAACAGATTGGCGCGGTGAACGTCCTCATGGCGGTCGCCCACCGCATCCTCTACAACGATCGGGATGAAGCCGTGCTGGCAGGCATCGACGCAGGTCGCGCGCACGCAGCCGCTGGTTGAAAGCCCGGCGATGATCAGGCTGTCATAGCCGTTAGCCGTCAGAGTCGAGGCCAGAGACGTCCCGAAAAACGCGCTCGCATATTGCTTGGTCACGACCAGTTCGTCCTCGGTCGGCTCGAGCCCCTTGGCCCAGCCGCCCAGCGGATTGCCGCGCACGAAGCTCGTCAACGCGCCGATCTTCTGCGCAAACCGCCCGCCGTCACGCATCGAGGGGTGGAATTCGACATTGGTGTAGATCACCGGAACGCCAGCGACACGCGCCGCCTCGCGCAGTTCTATCGCTGCGGCGAGCGCTGACTCGACATTGGCATAAAGCGGACTGTCGGGCGCAAAATACGCCTCAACAAAGTCGATCAGGATCAGCGCGGGACGCTCACCGAAACCGATACGCCCTTCGAAGACACCGGCGTAATTGCTCTGTCTGTCTTCGCTGTCACCCACCCGAAGGGCTCCTGTAGATAAGCGTCTGCGGCGGCCTAGAAGTTATACCCGAGCTCGATGCCAAAGCGCTGCAATCCGCCGGGCGAGATAAACGATCCGCCAAACTCGATCGCGGGAATCACTTCGTTGAGATAGCGTTCGTCGAACAGATTCTCGGCAAAGGCAATCACCGACCAGTTTTCGGTTTCGACACCAATGCGCAAATCGACAACCGTGAAGGTGTCGCGCTCCGTCACCGAGTAATCGGCATTGCCAACTTCCGCAGGCAGCGCCAGCGCCGATCCTGGCAGCAATCCGCTGAACAGCGTGGGCGAGGTATCGTCCTGCACTGTGTGGAACCATGTCGGCCCGGTGATGCGGAGATCTGCGCGCGTGACGAAATCGAGCGTGTTGGTGACCGGCAGATCAAGCTGCGTGCCGACATTGATCGTAAAGTCGGATGTATACGGAGACTCGTTCCCGACCGTATTGGGCCTCGATGCGTTCTCGTTGATCTCGCTTTCCGTGACATTGAACGCGCCGAAAACGTCCCAGCCGGGCAGGATTTCGGCGTTGACGTTCAGCTCAGCGCCGTACACCTCGACCTCGTCGATGTTCGAGACAACGCGCAGCAGCCCGAACGCGCCGACGAAGAATTCGAAGAACTGCATGTCGTCGATCTCGGTGTAGTACCCGGCGAGATCGAATGTTACCGATCCATTGAGCAACTCACCCTTGATACCCGCTTCGAACGCGCTCGACGTTTCTTCACGATAGACGTCCTCGATCAGAACACTGGTGCCGATGAACTGGTTGAACGCCTGATCGACAATCGCGGCCGAGCCTTGGTTGTTGAAGCCGCCCGACTTAAAGCCGATGCCCCAGTTGGCGTAGAGGTTCACATCGTCGGCGATTTCGTATCGGAGGGAGATTTTCGGCTGGAATTGCTGGAAAGTCTCCGATTGGTCCGGGATCGGGCCAAACGCCTGCCCCGGATTGATCGGGCCACCGCCAAACGGATCGATCGCATCGGGCACAAGGCTGCTGACCGAACGGTCTTCGATATCGTAGCGCGCGGCGACACCGATCTCGAACCGGTCGCTGACCTCGTAATCGATCGATGCAAAGGCGGCGTAGACGTCGGTGTTGAAATCATCGTTGTACAGCTGGGTCGTCGGATTGAAGGAATCCGGCCCGTTGAACAGCTCCCGCGATACGCCAAGGCCGAGGTCCGCGCCCAGGCTCACCCCGGTCTCACGGTCGATATGCAGATAATAGGCCCCCACCTGCCATTGCAGCGGACCGCCACCATTCGATGCGAGCCGGACTTCGGCGCTGAAATCGCTCTGTTCGCGAATTTGTAGCTGCGTACCGTCGCAGGTCGTCGGGCTGAACCCTCCGAATGTCGACCCGTTGACCGGATCGAAGATGAACGGCACCGGCGTCGCGCCGATAAAGGTCGGCGGGTTGAGCGGAAAGCCGGTCAGTTCCGCTGTCGTGGCAAAGCAGGCGTTGGAAGCATCGATCGATGCTTGCGTTGCGCCAGGAAACGTGAAGCGCGCGAAATCGGCGGAGGTGCCGTCAGCGATCAAAAGCTGGTCGACATCGGCATACAGCGCCCATGCGGTCAGCGTGAGGGCGTCGAAGTCATGCTCGATCTTGGCGGAGATTTCAAAGGTCTCCTGCTCGTTGATCGGGCGGATATTCCCGAAGAAATTGAAGGGGTGCTCGTTCACGTCTTCGAAGAACGCAGGATCGACCGCGCCGAACGCGGGCAGGTGAAACGAGGTGTTGTAGTTGATCGACGCGCCCTTCAGATCGGCATAGCGCGCCTTGATATCGATCTCGGTCGCCGGGCCGAGATTGGCGACGAACCGGCCATCGATCGAATAGACCTCCTGATCGTCAACCACGTCGTCATTCAGGAAATCGTTGAAGAAGAACCCGTCGGTGGTGCGGTAATTGCCTGACAGGACCAGTCCCGCGTTCTCGCCAATCGGCGTCGCGATATAGCCGTTAACGGCGTAGGTGTTATCTTCTGCGGCAGAGACCTCGATGCCGCCTTCGAGGATGTCCGAGGGCTTGACCGTCTGAATCACGATCGCACCCGCTGCGGCGTTGCGGCCATAGAGCGCACCCTGCGGACCCTTGAGGATTTCGACCTGACGCAGCGTGCCCTGATCCTGGTTCAATTGGGCGGTGTTGGTCTTGAGGATGCCGTCGACCACCAGAGCGACCGAGCTTTCCGCATCGCGCGCGCCGTTGATGCCGCGAATATTGATCTGGGTATCGCCCGCCTCGGCGGTGCTGGTGACGATCGTGACGCCTGCGGTCAGCTGCACGAAGTCTTCTGCGCGTTCGATGCCGGTCTTTTGCAGCGCTTCAGCGGTGAAAACGGTGACCGAGCTTGGCACTTCGATCAGAGCTTCCGACTGACGCCGCGCGGTTACGATGATCGCGTTGTCATCGTCGCTGGTGGCCTGTTCCGCTTCGACCGCGTCCTGCGCCAATGCCGGGCTGGCGATCATAAGCACGGTAAAGGCAACGCTTCCGCCAAGGATGGATTTGAAATTGGTCATCGCGGTTCAGACTCCTGCCTTGTTAGCCTCGGTCCGCCCCTGCGGAACATAAGGCCCCTCGCGGCCAATCCGGCCGCACTTTCAGTCCATTCACATGGCAGTCTGCGCCCTGCCCTCTTATCCCAGCACTGGCCCTATTGTATACAATTTGCGGTCGTCAAGGGAAATTGGTAGGCGGGAGTATCTGCATTTCGATAGGGCTCTCATTGATGATTTTCAGTCACAGATTTGCCCGGCGCAGCGTCTCATGAGCAGCGCTTCGGACACCGCTTACGACAAGATCCGCGCGTTTCTGCTGGGTGGAGAGGCCGATCCGGGCGATCAGCTGACCGAGGAGAAGCTGGCCGATATTGCCGGGGTCAGCCGCACTCCGGTGCGCGAGGCGACCCGGCGGCTCGAAGCGGAAATGCTGCTGGTTCGCAGCGCGTCGAAACGGATCTTCGTCGCCGACTGGTCGCGCGACGATATCGACGAAATCTTCACTTTGCGGCAGATGCTGGAAGGTCACGCGGCAGAGCGCGCCGCACATCGCCTCACCCCGCAGGCAATCGATCGACTGGAAAAGATCAACCGCGAACTCCACGAAGCGGTCGACTGCGACGAGCCAGACATCAGTCGTTTCCTGGATGCCAATCGCGTCTTTCACGAGGAGATTACCGAGGCAGCACGGTCACCGAGACTGGCGCAAATCCTGACCATGCTGGTCGATCAGCCGGTCGTGCTGCGTACTGCACGCAGCTACACGGCGGACGATCTGAAACAGTCGGCCCGCGACCATGATGAACTGATCGCCGCATTCCGCGCGCGCGATCCCGAATGGGCGCGCGCAGTCATGGGCAGCCACTTGCGCCGGGCGTTTCACACCTTCGCCGATGCGGCGGAAGGGGCGGCGAACGACGACGATCTCGCGCGACAATAGCGTAGGGGGTCAGATGATCCCACGCTCTTCAAGATCGGCGCGCGTGGCCGAATCCATGCCGAGCAGCTCTCCGAAAATCTCTTCATTGTGTTGGCCCAGATCCGGCCCGACCCATTCGATATGCCCTGGTGTTTCAGACAGTTTCGGCGCGACATTCTGCATCTTGAAGTTTTCGTGGCGCGGATGCGGGACCTGGACGATCGCCTCGCGCGCGGCGAAGTGCGGGTCTTCCAGCATTTCAGGCGCGCGGTAGATATTGCCCGCAGGAACCCCATGTTCCTCACACAGATCAAGCACTTCCTTGCTGGTCCGCTGCTTGGTCCATTCACCGATCAGATCGTCCAGTTCCGACTGGTTCTGCCCGCGCGCAACGTGGCTGTTGTAGCGCGGATCGTCGCCCAGCTCGGCCATGTCCATCATCGTCGCCATCCGCTTCCACACGCTGTCCTGATTGCCTGCGACGAGCACGCTGCCATCGCTGGTCGGATAGACATTGGAAGGGGCGATCTTGGGCAGGATCGATCCGGTGCGCTCGCGGATATGCCCGGTCACGGTGTATTCCGGAACGGTCGATTCCATCATCGCCAGAACGGATTCGTAAATCGCCGAATCGACCACCTGCCCCTTGCCTGTCTTGTGCCGGTGGTTGAGCGCCATCATCGCACCGAGGCAGGCGTAAGTCGCCGCCAGCGAGTCGCCGATAGACAATCCCGCACGGCTTGGCGGACGGTCCGGCTCTCCGGCAATGTAGCGCATCCCTCCCATCGCCTCGCCGATCCCGCCATAGCCCGCGAGCGGTGAATAGGGGCCGGTCTGGCCGTAGCCCGAGACGCGGATCATGATCAGCGCTTCGTTGATCGCGGAGAGTTGCTCCCACCCGAGGTTCCACCGCTCCAGCGTGCCGGGGCGGAAGTTCTCGAGCAGGAAATCGGCTTTCTCGGCCAGCTGGCGAACGATGGCCTGCCCTTCTTTCTCGCGCAGGTTTAGCGTGATCGACTTCTTGTTGCGCGCGACCACGGAAAACCACAGCGGGATGCCCTGCCCCCAATTTCGCATGGCGTCGCCGACCTTGGGCGGCTCGATCTTGATCACCTCGGCCCCGTGGTCCGCCATCAACTGACCGCAAAACGGGCCAGCGATCAGCTGTCCCATCTCGATCAGTCGCAATCCGTCGAGGGCACCTTGAGCCATGATTAGCCTTTCCGTTCGCTGGTCCACGTTGCAGCACCGAACGGCACCGCAGCGCAGGGCGCGCGTATAAAGCGATCATTTGCATTTGTATACAATTTGCGTATCAAACGCGCGAACCCGGCGAGCGATGCTCGCACTGCCCGAGAGTTATTTGAGCCAGATCGAGATGACCCGCAGCAGCATAGAACTGGTCGAAGTCGGTCCGCGTGACGGGCTTCAGAACGAGCCGGATATAGTTTCGACAGCCGACAAGCTCACGCTGATCGAGCGGATGATCGCCTATGGCGCACGGCGGCTTGAAGTCGCAAGCTTCGTCCACCCCAAGCGCGTGCCGCAAATGGCCGACACGGAAGACGTGATTGCCGGATTGCCCGATCGCGATGACGTGACCTATATCGGCCTGACGCTGAACAAGCGCGGCGTGATGCGCGCACTCGCGACGCGCGGAGGGGACAAGCGCGGGATCGATCAGGCGGGCTGCGTGCTGGTCGCCAGCGACACGTTCGGCCAGAAGAACCAGGGCCAGACCATCGCCGAGGGTATCGAAGAAAACCGCGCCATGCTGCGCTTTGCCAAGGCCGAGGGACTCTCGGCGCAGGTCACAATCTCCGCCGCCTTCGGGTGCCCGTTCGAAGGCGAGGTAAAGCCGAAGACCGTGCTGGCGATAGCCGAGGAAATGGCTGCCGAAGACCCCGCAGAAATCGCGCTGGCCGATACGATCGGCGTCGGCGTCCCGCAGCAGGTCGAGGAACTGTTCGGCAAGCTGGCTGAATTGCTCGGCGGGCGCATCCCGATGCGCTGCCATTTCCATGATACGCGCGGCACCGGAATCGCCAATGCATGGGCCGCTTACAACGCAGGCGTGCGCACTTTCGATGCGAGCCTCGGCGGTCTCGGCGGCTGCCCCTTCGCTCCCAAGGCAACCGGAAACATCGCGACCGAGGACCTGATCTACATGATGGAGCGTTCGGGAATTGCCACAGGCGTCGATCTGGACGCCGCAATCGCGGCCAATCGCGGATTTGCCGGGCTGCTGGGGCGCGAACTGCCGTCTCGGGTGGCGCGGGCGCATGAATGATAGGGATAAACTCGGTCTCGGGATGGACCTGTTGAGGAGCTGGAACACATTATGACCTACAGGCTGGGCGTCGATGTCGGCGGCACTTTCACCGATCTGCTGCTGTTCGACGAGGAGACAGGGGATTTCTGGCGGCACAAGACGCCATCGACCCCGCATGACAGCTCCGAAGGGATCCTCACTGGGGTGAAGGCGATCACTGAGGAAGCCGGCGTTTCGGCGGAGGATATCGCCTATTTCCTCCACGGCACGACTGTAGCGACCAACGCCGTGCTCGAAGGCAAGGGCGCGAAGGTAGGGCTGATCACCACGCGCGGCTTTCGCGACATCATGCAGATTGCGCGCAGCTTTGTGCCCGGCGGGCTGGCGGCGTGGATCGTATGGCCCAAACCGCAGCCGCTCGCACATCTCGAAGACACGGTCGAAGTGCCGGGCCGGATGGATGCCGATGGCAACGAGGTGGAGCCGCTGGACGAGGATGCGGTGCGCGCGGTGCTCAAGGCGCTCAAAGTTAATGGCGTCGAGGCGGTAACGGTCAGCCTGATCAACGCATACGTCAACGGCGCACACGAGACGCGGATCGGCGAAATCGTGGCCGAGGAATTGCCCGGCATCCCGGTCTCGCTGAGCCACGAAGTTCTACCCGAAATGCAGGAATACGAGCGCACGCTCTCGACCGTCGCCAACGCGGCGGTGCGCCCAGTGGTAAGCAAATACGTCTCCAACCTGCGCAACCAGCTGGAAGATCAGGGGCTGAAAGGGCGGCTGTCGCTGCTCCGCTCGGATGGCGGACTGATGAGCAGCCAGAAGGCCGAGGAGCATCCGGTCAACATCCTGATGTCCGGCCCGGCGGGCGGCGTTACCGGCGCGCTGTGGGTGGCGAAGAATGCGGGGCTGAAAAATATCCTGACGCTGGATGTCGGCGGCACCTCCACCGACGTGGCGCTGATCGAGGGGCTGGAGCCGCGCCGCCAGCGGACGACCGAAGTCGGGCACTTGTCGGTCCGCGCCTCGGCGCTGGATGTGAAGACTGTGGGTGCGGGCGGCGGTTCGATCGCGCACGTGCCGGAACTGACCAAGGCGCTGCGTGTCGGCCCGGAAAGCGCAGGTGCCGTGCCCGGCCCGGTCGCGTATGGCAAAGGCGGCGAATTGCCGACTGTGACCGACGCGAACGTAGTACTCGGCTATCTGCCCGAAGATCTGTTGGGCGGCAGCTTCCAACTCGACCGCGAAGGCGCGACAAAGGCGGTGCAGACAATCGCCGATGCGCTCGGCGTCGGCCTGATGGAGGCCGCGCGCGGGATCATCGATATCGTCAACGAAAACATGTTCGGCGCGCTGCGCATGATCAGCGTGCAGCAGGGCTACGATCCGCGCGAGTTTGCGGTGATGGGCTTTGGCGGTGCGGGTCCGCTGCATGTCAACGCGGTGGCGAAGCTGATGGGAAGCTGGCCCGCCGTCTCTCCGGTCTCGCCTGGAGTGCTGTGCGCGCTTGGCGATGCGACGACACGGATGCGTACCGAAACCGCGCGCAGTTTCTCGCGCTTGGCGCGCGACACCGCCGTCAGCGACCTCACTGCTATCCTCGACGAAATGGCCAAGCAGACGCGCGGCGAATTGCTCGCCGACGGGGTGCCTGAGGACCAGATCACCAGCGAGTTCGAAGTCGATATCCGCTATGCCGGACAGGCTTTCGAAGTGCCGCTGACCATCGACGCGGATGTGCTCGACAAGGACGGGATCGAAGGCATCCTCGCCCGGTTCGACGAAGAGCACCGGCGGCTGTTTACCTTCAACATGGATACGCCGCACGAGATCGTGAACCTGCGCGCGGTGGCGCTGGGTCAGGCACCCGGACTGCCGGCGGTCGAACTGGCCAAGGGCGATGGCGATCCCTCCGCTGCAAAGATCCGCGATCACACATTATGGATGGACGGGCGCGAGCAGGCAGGCGCAATCTATGAGCGCAGCCGATTGCGACAGGGGGACACGATACCAGGCCCCGCGATCATCACCGAGATGGATTCGACCACCCTCGTCGAAAGCGGCTGCACAGCCACCGTCGATGCGGTCGGCAACATCCTTATCAATCCCTCCCAGAAAACCATAAACGCGGAGGCCTGAACGATGCCCGCACAGATCATCGAAACCAACGCCACCCCGTTCGAGACAATCGACATCGACCCGGTCACGCTCGACATCATCGAGAACGCGCTGCGCAACGCGCGGGTCGAGATGGACGCGACGCTTGTGCGCACCGCGATGTCACCGGGCATCCGCGAACAGGGTGACGCCTTCCCGCTCATCTCCGACCCCGCGGGCAAGATGATCGTCGGCCAGTTCGGCAGCTTCATCGACGGGTTCCTCAAGCAGTTCGACGGAACGATCGAGGATGGGGACATGATCTTCCTCTCCGACCCATATTCCTGCGATGGTGCGGTGAGCCATTCGAACGACTGGCTGGTGCTGCTGCCCGTGTTCAAGGAAGGACGCCTGATCGCCTACACCGCGATGTTCGGTCACCAGTCCGACATTGGCGGATCGGTCCCCGGATCGATGCCGATCGGTGCCTCCAGCATCTTCGAAGAAGGCGTGCGCATCCCGCCGGTGAAGATCTGGAAAAAGGGCGAATACAACGAAGACCTGATGAAGCTCGTCATGCATCAGACGCGCAAGCCCGATTGGTGCCAAGCGGACCTCAACGCGCTGATCGCATCGTGCCGGGTCGCGTCCAAGCGCGTGGTCGAAATGGCGGAGCGGTTCGGCGACGATGTGTATGTCTCCGCCACGCAGGAACTGCTCGCACGCAACCATCGCGCGATGAAGGCGTTGCTGCTTCAAGCGGTGGGCGAAAATCCGGTCAGCTTCGAAGATTACCTGTGCGATGACGGCAAAGGCTTCGGCCCGTACAAGATCAAGTGCACGATGTGGCGCGAGGGCGAAAAGGTGATCCTCGATTTCGACGGCACCGATCCGCAATCCGCCGCCTCGATCAACTTCCTGCTTAACGAGAACATGTTCAAGATGTTCTTCGGCATCTACATGATCATGGTCTTCGACCCGCAGATCCTGTTCAACGATGGATTCTACGATCTGATCGAGGTGCGCATTCCCGAAGGATCGCTGCTCAAGCCGCAATTCCCCGCCGCGCTTTCGGGTCGCACTCATGCGCTCGGGCGGATTTTCGACATTCTCGGCGGGCTGCTGGGTCAGGGCACGCCCGAATTCCTCAACGCCGCCGGGTTCAGTTCATCGCCGCACCTGTTCTATTCCGGCTGGGACAATCGCGATGGCAAGGTCACCGGCGGCAAGCCCGATTGGTTCCAGCTGTTCCAGATCGGCTTTGGCGGGATTCCCGGCAGGCCCTTGGGTGACGGGCCGGACGGGCATTCGCTCTGGCCGGGCTTTACCAATGTGCCCAACGAATTCCTCGAACGCTATTTCCCGTTGCGGATCGAGCGCTATTCGACCGAGCCCGACAGCGGCGGCGCAGGCCTGCATCGCGGCGGCAACGGCATCCACATGACCTATCGCTTCCTAGCCGATGGCGAGATTGCGATTCATGATGATCGCTGGTTCGTGCCTCCGTGGGGCGTCAATGGCGGCCATCCCGGCAAACGCGCGAAGAAAGTGCTGGAACGTGCGGACGGGACCATCGAGATTGTCGGTAACAAGATCGAGGATGTGCCGGTCAAGAGTGGCGATCTGCTGCACTTCATCACATGGGGCGGAGGAGGCTGGGGCGATCCTCTGGAACGTGATCCCCAGACCGTCGGCCTCGAAATCCGGCAAGGCCTCGTCACACCCGAAGGCGCGCGCGAATATGGAGTGGTGGTTGATAAAGACGGCGCGGTTGACAGCGACGCAACCGAGAGCCTGCGTGCGGACATGAAAGCCTCGCGCGGGGAACTGCCGCTGTTCGATTACGGCCCTTCGATCGAAGACCTTCGCGGGACTTGCGAAGAGGAAACCGGCCTGCTTGCACCCGAACAGCCGGTGTGGACCGCGAACCTCGCCGAAGCTGCCGAATAGAGCCTATTCGGCGAGCGTCATGTCTGGCGGCGGAGCGAAGATCGCAGGATCGATCGCTTCGCCGACCAGCGTTTCGGTCCAGAACACGCTGTTGCTGATGACGCCATCATAAAGCAGCGTGACAGAGCGCGCCTGCACCCAGCCATTGTCGAGCTTGACGAAGTCGTCATAGAGCCGCTCGTGAAAGCCGCGCGGGCTGTCGAACGCCATGTAGCGGATGAAACCGCTTTCCGCATCGAACCCGAACAAGGTGGCTTGCTCCTGCGGATCGGTGATACGGACGATATCGGTTTGCCTGCCGCCAAAGTCGCGCGGCGGAAGATTGCGCAGCGTGAACCCGTCATCGAGCGCGGAGCGGATGATGCCAAAGCCGAAATTGCTCGCCCAATAGGCATCGGCCTGAGCCTTGGGCATGATCCCGCGTTCGGTCCAGGTCGTGTCGCCATCATACCCGACCTCGAAGATCACCCGCCCATACTCGGTCGCATTGGTCCGGGCGCGAATGCGAACCTTGCCCGCAGCCCCGTGGGCGCTTGTCCGCTCCGCATCCATCACGCGCCACATGCGATAATCGTTGGCGACCGAACGCACCTCCCCTGTCTCGCTGTCATAGAAAGTGGCGCTGCCATTGAGCTGGAGGGTGCCGGGTTCGAGAAACAGCGCTCCGCCATGCGCTGCGATAGCGCGCTCGACTATCTGCCGGGGGCTGACCGGACCTTGCGCATGCAACATGCTTGAGAACGCTGCCAGCACGGCGGCAAGGATCACCACTAATTTCCGCACAGGAACCTCCGCGATTTGTCCGGACAGCTTTTCAACCACGCTGCGCTGATATACGCAAGGAACATGGGAAAACTCGCCTCCGCCATCGCCTTGGGCGCATTCATCTCCGCTTCGCCATCCATGGCCGAAGACAGATTGCCGCCCGGCATCTGGACCAACACCGAAGACCGCTATTTCGCCGAAGAGGAAGGTCGTGAAAAGCCGGACGGCTGGGGGTTCGAGGTTCGCGGCGATGGGACATGGCGGGTCATCACCGCGTTCGGCCAAGCCCAGAGCGAGTGGCGAACCGTGCCGATAAACGGGCTCGCTCGCGACACCGATGAAGATGGCAACGTGATCTGGACCATGGAAGGCAGCGAACTGCGCAAGGCCCGTCCGTTCACATGCTGGGTGTCGGTCAAGAAATTCGCCGCCAAGCCGGACGGATCAGCCGACTGGACCTTCGCCAATAACCTGCCGATGTTCGATCAGGGCGGGCGTGTGCTGGTTCCCGGCAATGGCGAGGCGCCGGACGTCACCATCCGCATGCGCAACGTCACATGGGCGAAGGGTAGCCGCAACCGCCCCTCGCTCGTTCTGTATGTTCACAAGGATGACCCTGACCGCGCCGAAAGCTACAGCTGGGCCTCGCCCGATGCCTCGCTGGTCGGAATCAATCTGCGCTGGATGCAGGGCAGTTGCAGGCGGATGAGTAAGGAGACGGGTCAATGACCATGAAGCGCGCGCAGTTCACACAGTTCGGCGGCCCGGAAGTGATCGAGTGGGCCGAGGTCGAGGTGCCCTCACCCGGTCCGGGCGAGGTGCTGATCGAACACACCGCAATCGGCCTCAATTTCATCGACACCTATCACCGCACCGGCCTCTACCCGGTGGAACTGCCCAGCGGGTTGGGTCTTGAGGCGGCAGGGACCATCACCGCGCTGGGTGGAGGCGTAAGCAACTACTCGGCTGGCGACCGCGTCGCCTATATGGGGCCCGGTCTGGGAGCCTATGCCACGCACAGAGTCATGCCTGCCGACGCGCTGTTTAAAGTGCCCGATGGCATATCGGACGAAGTCGCGGCAGCCGCGATCCTGAAAGCCGCCACGGTCGAGGGTCTGGTCGAGCGCTGCGCCGATGTGAACGCGGGCGACACCGTGTTGGTCCACGCGGCGGCGGGCGGCGTCGGGTTGATCATGGTACAATGGCTTAAAGCCATCGGCGCACACGTGATCGGCACGGTCTCTTCAGCCGAAAAGGAAGCCGCCGCGCGCGAAGCCGGCTGCGACCACGTCATCCGCTACGATCACGAGGACATTGCTGCGCGTGTGCGGGAGATCACCGGAGGCGCGGGCGTCCCGACCGTATTCGATGGCGTGGGCAAGGCGACGTTCGAAGCGTCGCTAGACAGTATGTCTCCGCGCGGATTGCTGGTCAGTTTCGGCAATGCCAGCGGCCCCGTCGACGGCGTCAATCTCGGCATCCTCGCGCAGAAGGGATCGCTGTTCGTCACCCGCCCGACCCTGTTTCACTATTACGCCGCGCTGGATGAGCGCGCGGCGGGCATGGCGCGGGTGTGGGCAATGATCGAAAGCGGCAAGGTCAAAGTGACGATCGGCCAGACCTATCCACTGGCCGAAGCCGCACAGGCCCATCGCGATCTGGAAAGCCGCAAGACCACCGGCTCAACCGTCCTCATTCCATGAGACGACCGCAAATGATCCGCACACTCGCAATCCTGCCGCTGGCGCTCACGCTGATGGCCTGCCCGCCGTCGGAAAAGATGACCCGGCAATGGGCGGCGATGCAGCAGGAACAAGAGGCGCAGCTTGCCCAGGCCGGGGAACGCTGGCGCGAACGTTATGAAGCGGGCGATTGGGAGGGTTTGCGCGCGCTCTACACCGACGATGCAGTGCTGATGACGCAGGGGCAGGCCAAAATCGAAGGGGCGGACAACATCGTCGCCTTCCTGCAAAGGCTCTCGGATGCCGGAGCGGTGGTGGCCTTTCGTTTCGAGAACGAGGAAGTCGTCGTGCAGGAGAATCTCGGGTCGGCCGATCTCGGCTTTGTCACGGCGAAATACCGCATGGACATCGCCTTTCCCGAAGCCGATCCGGAGACGACAATCGTGGGCCGTTCTTTCCTCGTCTATAAATGGAGCGGGGATGGCTGGAAGCTGTGGCGCGATATCGACAATCTTGCACCAGACGTAAAACCGGAGGATTTCGAATGACCCGCATCCCGCCGCGCGATCCTGCCGAGGCGCTGGGCGGACCGGAAGCGGCCGAGTTCGCCCGCCGGATGATGGGCTATATCCCTAATTCGGTGCTCACCATGGCGCATTGGCCGGAGCTTCTCGGTGCGTTTCGCGGGCTGGTTGAAGTGGTTTATGGCAAGAGCGAGCTCGACAACGGGTTCAAGCGGCTGATCGGACACGCCGCCAGCCTCGCCGCAGGATGCCGGTATTGCCAGGCGCACACCGGACACAGCGCAATCGAGCAGGGGATCGATCAGGCCAAGCTCGACGCTCTGTACGATTTCGAAGGATCGGACGCTTTCACCAAAGCCGAGCGAGCCGCGCTGGCGCTGGCCTTTGCCGCCGGAGCGCAGCCGAATGGTGCAACCGATGCGCATTTCGAGCGCCTGCGCGAGCATTTCGATGAACGTGGGCAGGTGGAAATCATGGCGGTGATTGCGATGTTCGGATTTCTCAACCGTTGGAACGACACGCTCGCGACGAGCCTCGAAGACACGCCCGCAAGCTTCGCCGAAAATGAAATGGTTTCAAAAGGTTGGGAACGAGGCGAGCACTAGGGTCACTGCTTCCATGCGGCCCCGCCGACCCATTCGCCTGCGACACCGCTGAAGGCCGATGCGCTGATCGACTGCCATACGCCTCCATGAAAATAGGGGTCGGCTTCGAATTTCGCGCGCGCTTCGTCTTCATCCGCCGCCTTGATCACCAGCAGCGATCCGATCGTTTCGTCGCCTTTCTTCAACGGTCCAGCCACGGCGTAATCGTCCAGATGCGCTTCGACATGGGCGAGGTGGTCTGCGAGCAATCTCTCGCGCAGCTTCGCTCCGTGTTCGCCATCGCGGCAATAGAAAGCAAACAGCGGCATCATCCGACCTCCACGCATTCGATCAATTCGCCGCCATCGCCGACGGCGCAGGCGGCGCGGCGCCCTTCATACAACGCGCCGTTGCGAGCGGAAGGTGGTGTGATCCAGTCGACGTCACAAGCATCGATATCGCGCACCGCCAGCGTCGCCAGCGCATTGCCCGGCGGCAGCATGCCGTCATGCCGCGAGCGAGGCGTGGCAGCGGGGGGATAATCATCGACTTCAACGATCGGCATGCGCCCTTCGCTGACCATTGTGATGGTGGTTTGCGTGTCCGGCGACAGACCGAATGCGTCGTTGATCATCGAATAAGGCAGCGTGTAATCCGCCCCGCGCGTCAGGCCGAGCCGGTCGCAATACCACGCGATCGAGCGATTGCGATCGGGCGTCGCCAGCACGACGATGAATATCCTGTCGACCGGAGAGTTTGCGCGAGGCAGATCGGTATCGGGCAGATCGCCCAGCACCTGATTGAGGTAGATCATCTCGCGCCCGGTGCCGAGGGCCTGCATCGGGATGAAGGCGGGCTCGATATTCTCCAGCACCTTGGGCGTGCCGACGATCTCGAACAGGTCGGCGGGCAGCGCGTCGGGCCAGTGCCACACATCCTCGACCGTGGTTTCAAACGCCGCCCAGCCATAGGTCGTGGTTGGCTTGAAGTCCGGATGATCGGGCTGTTCGACCAGTCGGAACCAGCACGGCGCGCCGCTTTTCGGGCGCAGCACGGCGTAAGGCGATCCGATGTTGGCGGGGCAGTTCCAGCTTGCCGCCAGTTCCTCTGCCAGCATGCCTTGCTCGACCAGTTCCAGACCTAGCACATCACGATAGGCAGTCAGCGCGCGCTCCAGATCGGGCACGGTCGACAGGCCGCCAAGAATTGTCCCGTGTGAAATCGTCATTTCCCGAACCTCGGCTTGCGCTTTTCCACAAAAGCGGTGGTTCCTTCGAGAAAGTCAGCCCCGTTAAAGGCCTCGGCGAATATCCGCAGCGTTTCTTCGTCGTCCTCGGCCTGCCCGTCGAGCACGCGGCGCACGAAGCGTTTGGTCTCGCGGATCGAATGCGGGCTGGCGGCGACCATCGCCTCGATCAATTCGGCGGGGTCTTCGGCCAGTTGTTCCACCAGACCGATCCGTAAAGCCTCGTCTGCGTCGATCAAGCTGCCGGTGTAGAGAATGCGCTTGGCCTGCCCCGGCCCGACCAGATCGGTGAGCAGCTTCACATCGTGCAACGGATAGACAAGGCCGAGCTTGGCAGGCGTGATGCCGAACCGCGCCGCCGGTGTCGCCACGCGCAGGTCGCAGGCGAGCGCAATCCCGCAGCCGCCACCGATGCAGTCGCCTTCGATGAAAGCGAGCGTCGGCAGCCGGTGCCGCGCAAGCTCGAACTGCACGCGATTGATCGCCGCCTGATTTTTCGCACGCCAGGCATCGTCGTCCTTGTTGGCGAGCAGTTCCTTGATGTCGGCACCCGCGCAAAACGGACCGGGTGTCGCTGCGCGGACGACCAGCAGGCGCAAATCGCTGTTGCGAGAGGCCTGATCCAGCAAACCCGGCATCGCTTCCCACATATCCATGTTGAAGGCGTTGCGCTTGTCCGCGCGGTCGATCAGCAGATGAGCGACCCGGCCATCGGTTTCGAGGCGTAAGCTCATGCGGGTGATTTCTCCATGAAGTGATCGGCGATAGCCTTGCGCGTGGTCACCCAAACACCGTCATGCGCACGCACATGCTTGAAGAACTCCTCCAGCGCCCAGATCCGGCCGGGTCGCCCGATGATTCGCAGATGCAGACCCAAGCTCATCATCTTGGGATTGCCTGCCTCGCCCTCGGACAAGACCTGATCGAAATTGGCCTTCGCATAGTCGAGCCATTGATGCGGGGTTAGCGCCGGGTCGGTCCACATCTTCATGTCGTTATTGTCGAGTTGATAGGGCACGATGCACATGGGTTTGCCTGGAATGGTGTCGCGATCCCAGAACGGCACGTCGCCGCTGTAATCGTCCATATGATAGGTGAAGCCTTCCTCAGACAGCAGCCGGCGGGTATTATCCGTAAGCAGGTAGCGCGACAGCCAGCCATAGGGGCGAACGCCGCAGGTTTTCTCGATGCTGGTCACCGCCTTGCGGATGAAGTCGCGCTCTGCGTCCTCGTCCATCTTGAACTGATGCACCCAGCGCCAGCCGTGGCTGACAGGTTCGTGCCCCAGTTCGACGATTGCCTCGGCGATCTCCGGATGGTTTTCGAGGCTGAGCGCCGCAACCGTCCAGCTGGCCATGATATCGTAGCGCTTGAGCAGCTTGACAATCCGCGGTGCACCGGCCTTGATGCCGTAGAGGTAGTTGGATTCGTTCGAATAATTGCGCATCTTCGACTTCACGAAAACGCCCAGCTCATCGACCGGCTCCATCCCGCGATCGCCGCGTGCGATGGTCATCTCGCTGCCCTCTTCGACATTAACGACGACGCTCAGCGCCATCTTCGCGTTATCGGGAAGGTCCATCCGTTCTTCAGTCAGCGGCATCAGTGCATCTCCTCGCCACCGGAAACATTCAGAGCTTCACCCGTAACGTAGAAGGCTTCATCGCTCGCCAACCACAGGCACGCTGCGGCGGTGTCGGACGGCAAACCGGGCCGCCCCATCGGGTTCTTGGCGCTCATATTCGAGAGGTAATCCTCGACCGTTTCGAAGCCCAGCAGCTTCGAAAAATACTCGTTCTGTTTAGCTCCCAGCCCGGTCGTCACATGGTTGGGGCAAACCGCGTTGACGGTGATGCCGTGTCCGCCAAGCTCCACCGCACTCGCGCGGGTCAGGCCGACCATGCCGTGCTTGGAAGAGACATAGGCGGGCAGATGCGGGAAGCCGGTCTTGGCGGCCTGTGATGCGATGTTGATGATCCGACCGCCATTGCCTTGCTCGACCATCTGCTTAGCGGCGGCCTGCGTACAGTAGAACGCGCCCGACAGATTCACCGCGAGCACCTGATCCCATTCGTCGGCGGTGTCGACTTCGAGCAGCGGCTTCATCTTGAAGCCTATGCCTGCATTGTTGACGAAGACATCGACGCTGCCGAAAGTCTTGACCGTCTCGTCGATCAGCGAACGGCATTGCTCGGGCTTCGACACGTCGCAGGCAATGGTCGCCACCTTGGCTCCGCGCCCGCGCAGTTCCTCGGCTACGGCTTCGGCTTCATGGTCGATGACAAGGTCGGAGACGACGCAGTTCGCGCCCTCATCGGCAAAGGCCTGCAGGATGCCCTGTCCGAGTCCCTTTTGCTTGCCCGAGCCGGTGACGACGATCGTTTTCCCTGCGAATTTCGACACGTCACAAATCCTCGGTCAGAATGAATTGAGGCCCGTCGGCATAGTCCTGAAACGGAGCCGCTTTCGCCTGAAAATCCGGGTCCGATACATCGGCGACGAAATCGTCGACATTCGTGATATCGAGCACCTCGAAATAGGCATAGGGTGGCGGGGTCTCGGGGTCGCCGAACAGGCCAGTCGCCTTGTGCACGGTGAAGCTGTTGACCGAAGGCAGCGCGCTGGCGGTGGGCACATCCTTGGTCTTCGCCCACTCTTCGTATTCGGCCACGTCAGTGCCGGGCTTCAGATTGAACGGAACGATAATGCGCATGGGTTCAGGCTCCTTTCGTTGGCGCGCGATAGGCACGCAGTGTGTCGTCCAATTGGCGGGCGAGCGCGAACAGACCCGCTTCCGCTCCTGCCGGTCCGACCAGCTGGACGCCGATCGGCAGACCGTCATCGGTCCAGCCTGCCGGGACGCTGATCGCGGGCAATCCGGCGATATTGGCTAGGCAGGTGAAGTCCGCCTGCGCGGCAGGTTCGGGGTCGCTGTGCGGGAATGGCGGATTGGGGACCGTGGGCAGGATCATGAAGCCGTGAGTGTCCATGAAGCTGCGCACCTCGTCGCGCGTGGCGGCGAGGATGTCTCTGTCCTCGGACCAGTCGGCGACCGAGCGTTTGGGTCCATAGGTCAGCAGCTTCGCCAGATGATCCGACATCGGCGTGCCGCGCAGGTGCTCTGCCATCTCGCGCGAGACCTGGATGAAACCAGCAAACCGGATGCGGCCCGGTTTGTGCGATAGCTGTACCTCGGTCGGCGGCTCGGGCAGCGCGGCGCAGGCTGTCTCGAATGCGCGCAAGACCCGCGGCTCGATCTCGACTCCGTGCCCCGTCAGTGTCGCCCCTGATCCCGAAAAGGGATCATCGCCAAATCCTGAGATGACCCGCGCGACCCGTTCCAAAGTTTCGAGATCATGTGCCAGCGGGCCGATGGCATCGAGGGTAAGATCTGCAGGCTCAAGCCCCTCCTGACTGATGCTCGCGGTGGCCGGTTTGAACCCGTAAACTCCGCAATGCGATGCCGGGATGCGCACCGATCCCATCGTGTCCGTGCCCAGCGCAACGTCGCACAGGCCTGCGGCAACCGCAGCACCGCTTCCGCCCGATGATCCGCCGGGAGAATAGCCAATACGGTGCGGGTTCTGGACCGCGCCGAAATGCGGGTTGTCGGTCTTCGCGCCGAGCGCACCCTCTTCCATGTTGAGCACACCGATGATCGCCGCACCCGCACGACGCAGTTGCGCGACGACCTCTGCGTCGTCCTCTGCAATGCGGGTTTCGAACGCCGCCAGCCCGGCATGCCATGGCAGGCCGCGCACCGCGATGTTGGCCTTCACCCCAACGGTGAGCCCCGCCAGAGTCCCCTCGCCCGCCACAGCCGAACGGTCGAAATCGCTGAAGGCATTGAGCGGCGCGTTGCGCTTTTCGAGGTCGTCGAAATCGATCATGCCGCGATTATACACCCCGCTCGTCGATCAGGCGCAAAGGTTTCTGGCGGGTGTCGATCTCGGTCGCCTTGGCCGTCCCTCCCGGCCCAACCAGCGCGATCTCGACCTCGACGCCGAGACCCTGCTTGAGCGTCTCGGTCAGCGCCGCCTCGTCGGTCCCACCGTGGCTCTCCAGCGTAACCCGCATATGATCTTTCTGACTCTCGTCGCGGCGCAGGTGGCAGACATATTCGCCGGTCAGATCGCTGCGGTTCTCGATGATCGCCCCGATCGCATGCGGGAAGACATTGATTCCGCGCAGCTTTACCATGTTGTCGCTGCGCCCCTTGAACCCGGCGATGCGCTTGAAAGCGATCTCGCCGCGCCCGTCCAGCTCGTGCGTGATGTCATGCGTGTTGAAGCGGATGCAGGGTGCGATATCGTCCTTGTACAGGCAGGTGACGACCATGTCCCCGGTCTCGCCGCGCGCAACCGGCGCGCCGCTGTCGACGTCGAGCAGTTCGAGATATTGCGCGTCTTCCCAGACATACATACCGTCGCGCTCCGGCCCTTCGCCCGCGATCGAACCGGTGTCGCCGACACCGTACCAGTCATAGGCCTTGGCCCCGTGCCATGCAGCCTCGGTGCTGGCGCGATCCTCTGTTCCGAGGTGTCCGATGATCATGCGGATGTTGATTTTGTCGAACAGCTCTTCGGCCTCGGCGGTGGCGGCGAGCTTGCGGACGTAATCGACGAAGCCAACGATTGCCGTGACGCCGAAATCGGCCATCAGCCGCACCTGATTGATGCTGCGGGTCTCGATGCCGGTCCCCGCGCTCAGGAACACGCTGTTGGTGAAGTGGGTCACTGCCTCGCGGATATAGTGCCCGCCATTGATCATGCCGTGACCATAGACCGAATGGACAACATCATCGGGCGATAGGCCCATCCAGCGATACATCCGCCCGACCAGAAGATTGCCGACTTCGCGCCCCTTGGGCCCGAACATCAACGTCTGTGGCTTGCCGGTCGTCCCGCTCGTGGTGTGAAATATCGTCGGCGGGCGGGTCGCGGCATCGCCCATTCCGTGAAAGTCGCCATAAGGCGGGTGTTCGGCGATCGAGGTCATCAGGTCGGACTTGTCGTAAACCGGCAGCTTGGTGATGTCCTCAAGCCCGCCAATATCGCCCGGCTCGATCCCCTGTGCGCTCCATAGACGCTGGTAGAACGGCACCTGCCAGCCGCGCTGCATCAGCCGCTTGAACTGCGCATTCTGGATCGCGAACAGCTCGTCCCGGCTCATGCTCACATAGCGCGCGGTGAAGGCATCTCCGATGGGATAATCCTTGAGCAGCTGCTGGTGATCGAGCGCTTCGAAATAGGTCGGATAGGTCATGTCGGTTCCGTGGCGTAGGCGAGGGGATCGTCGAACAGGCGAGAGTCCGCGTCAGGCCCGGCAAGGCGGCGGCACAGATCGTATTTGGCAGCGGATTGATCGGTGTCCATCGGATTGGCGATGCTGCCGAGATTCGCGGTGATGGCGTGTTCGAACGCCTGGCCCTTGCACGTCGTGACGACCAGTCGCTGCGGCGCCATGGCGTTGCCATCGGGGTTGCCGTCGAGCTCGACCGATACGTGTCGCGCGAGTTCAACAAGGGCCGGGTCGTGCAGCGCCTCGCCCTCAAACAGGTCCGGATCGATCACTCCGTCGCGCAGCATCAGCGGGGCGAGGACCGGCAGGCATAGCCGGGCGTAGGCGGCGCTCATGTCCTGTCTGTAGGGTCGCCCGACCAGCCGCTGGATCAGCGGCGGAGCGAACAGCTCAATCTTGTCGACGTCCGCCAGTCGCAAACCGTTGCGGTGAAGTGCGTTCAGCTCACCGAGCGCTCCGTGGCTCGCCCGGCCCGAAGGGAACGGCTTGATCGCGACCTCGGATATCCGCCACACGCTGCCAAGATCGGCGGTGTAGCAGGCGAGGTCGAGCGGCTCGATCAGACTATCGTATCCGAACTGACCTTCGAGCACATCATGCGGACCATCCATGCCGCTTTCGACGAGAGCGACAGCCATTATCGCAGCGCGCGCGGCGTTGGCGATCTGAAGCGGCAGCGCAATCGAGGCCTCGACATGCGCCTGCATCGTGCCGCTGGCGAAGGAATAGGCCAGTCCCATCACATCGGCGAACTTGCCAGGCGGAAGCTCGGCGAGCCGCGCGGCAGCGAGCGCCGCGCCGATCACGCCTGCGGTTGCCGGGCGGAAGAACTGCATCGGCCCGGTCGCCGCGATGCCCAGCCCGCTGGCGATATCGACCCCCACTGCGAGCGCTGTAAGAAAAACATCGGGGTCGCATCCACCCCTTTGGTCGGCCTGCGCCAACAAGGCCGCCGTCACCACGGACAATGCATGGACCACCGCGCCCTCATGCACCGCATCCCATTCGAGGCAGTGGATCGCGAACCCGTTAAAGAACGCCGCCGACGCCGCCGGAGCATGGCCGCCATTCAGCAGACGCGCCTCGGGATCGGTGCCGAACCCGCGCACTGCATGCATCAGCTTGGCTGCCTCGGTAGACTTCGCCCCTGCCGCACCGCCTGCCAGCGTATCGCCAAGCAGCCGGAGGGCGTCGGCGCGAACTTGTGCGGGCAAAGTATGCGGCGCGCTGGCGAAGGCGACGATATCGTCGGTCGCGCTCATCGGGTCCACTCCTCGATCAGAGCATCCAGCGCCTGCGGATCGTCACCTTCGAGCGCGAGCGACACCGCGCGATCCGCGTCATTGCCGGAAACGCCGCCCCAACGCGCGAGACTGTGCAGCTTGGCGATGATCGTATCCTCGCCTACCGGACGCTCAGGATCGCCCAGCGTGTCTACCAGTTCAAGCCCGTTCACCCGCGCCCCGAAATGCGCCGGATAACGCTCGGTGATGGCCGGATCCTCGGCGACCGAGACCTGCGCCCGCAGATCGGCCAGCGCGGCAATGGCGTCCGACGCAAAATCCTCCGGCTCTGCCTCGCGGCCATCGGCGATCACGGCAACGGCGTGTTGCAGCGAGAATTTCGCTTCCAGCTCGGTCCGTGGGTCAGGGCGGTCGCAAAATGTCAGCGCATCCTTGAATGTCTCGACCATAAAGGGCGCATCAAGCTTGCCCGCTTTTCGCAACTCCCGCGCTGCGTCGATGGCGGGATGGGCGTGACGGCAGGCGGCGAAGGGCTTGAAACTGACCGCTTCGATCAACCACCCCTCACCCGCCGATGCGAGATCACGGGGCTCCTTCGTCATCGCGGCAAACAGCCCCTGCGATCCTTCAAGCAGAGCCTGCGGCCCGGTCACGCCATGCTCGGCGTGCAGCGCAGCATCGCGTCCGGTGCGGACCGCGTGGAAGATGTGCCACTGCTTGGTCAGCACGCTGCTGTCGTGCCGCATATGCCAGAGGCCACCTGAGACCGATCCGGCATTTCCCAGAGCGCTAGCATATTGCCCGGCATCAAGCCCTGTCAGCGATCCGAACGCCGCCGCCGAGCCAAACACGCCCATCGTCGCGGTTGGATGCCAATGCGCGTAGTGATGCGCGTCGAACGCCGCTCCGATCGCGATCATCGCCTCATAACCGCGCACCGCCGCATCCAGACGCGCATCCATATCCGCATCCGGCAGGCTGAGCGCGACAGGCCAAATCACCGGGCCGGGATGCAGCAGTGCCGTGCGGTGGACATCGTCCATCTCCAGAACATTGCCGAGATAGGTCGCGCGCTCCCACCCGCGGCCCGAAATCGCTTTCGCCGCGCGCGCCGCCTCGCTCCCCCGCGCCCCGGCGACGCAGGCAAGCCAATCGAGCAAGTGGAGACGCGCGCGCTTGCGCTCGCTTTTCGCAGGCGGGCGCGCTAGGCTCGCCGCAAGTCTGGCAAGGTGCGGCTCGCTCATGCGTTCAGCCCCGATTTGCCAATGGGTCGATGGCCGACAGGTCGATGGAGTAAGCTTTGGCGACGAAGGCCGAAAAGCAACCGGCGGGACGTATACCGCGCTATCTGCAACTGGCGGGTCAGCTGCGCGAAGCGATCCTTGCAGGCGAGTACGCCAATGGTCGGCAATTCCCGACCGAGACCACGCTGTGCCGCGATCACGATGTCAGCCGCTATACGGTGCGCGAGGCGCTGCGGCGGCTCGAAGCCGAGGGTTTGATTCAGCGGAAACGCGGATCGGGCACGACCGTGCAACCGGCAGCCGCGCGTGGCGGTGCACTGCACCAGCCGCTCTCCAATGTCGGTGAATTGCTGCAATATTCGCGCGACAGCAAGGTAACCTATGCGCATCTTGGCGAATGCAAGTTGCCGTCCGGCATTGCCGAGCAGATCGCCGAAAGCACGAAGGGCAAATGGAGCTGCTTTTCCGGGGTCCGCCGCCATGCGGGCGACACGCTGCCGATCGCCGCGACCCACGCTTACTTCCACGAAATGCTGGGAGGCGCCGTGGCCGAGCTGGACCTTGGCGCGGGGACGTTGTTCAGCCAGATCGAGCAACTCACCGGCGTTCAGATCGGCAAGGTTACACAGGATATTCAGGCGATTGCTGCGGCCAGCGACATAGCCAGCGCGCTTGAGATCGAACAGGGCAGCCCGGTGCTGCGGATTCTGCGCTGCTATTTCGACCCCAAGGGCCGCATTTTCGAGATTTCGGTGAGCCACCACCCCGGCGATCGCTTCGCCTACGCGATGCATATCGACGTTTAGGGCAGCGGCGGCTTTCACTCTGCATCCTCGCCGAGCTTGGGAACGGCACCAGGCTGCCAGTCCTCGCCTGCGAACCGGATCGCCGGGGCGATATGCCTGCCTCCCCCATCGGCCTCGACCCACAGACCGCGTTCGGAGATATGCGGTTCGTCCAGCGCTTCTCGGAAATCGAGCACTGGCGAGAAAGCGACATCCTTGTCGGCGAACCACTTGACCCATTCGTCACGAGACCGAGTGACGAAAGTCTCGCGTAGAAAGGCGATCAGCTCGTCCTGTTCGCCAGCCGGTGCTTCGGCCAGCGGTATCAGGTCTTCGCGGGCCAGCGCGCCGAGCAGATTGCGCGCGAACTTGATCTCGCGCCCGCCGAGCACGACGTGTTTGCCGTCGCTCGTCTCGTAGACCTGATAGAAACCTGCCCCACCCAGAGAACGCTGCGCGCGGCTGACCGGGCTTGGACCTCCGGCGATTGCGCTCCCGGCGGTATGCGCGCACCATGGCAGCAGGCTGTCGAACATCGCGCAGTCGATATACGCGCCCTCGCCGGTTCTTTCGCGCCCGACCAGCGCCATCAGCACGGCCGATAGCGCCGTCAGTCCTGCGGCCAAGTCCGCGCTTGGTGCACCGGGAACCACAGGCGTGCCATTCGGGCCATCATTGACCGAGAGGAACCCGGCCAGCGCCTGAACCGCCATGTCGTGCGCCGGATGATGCGCCAGCGCGCCCTCCTGCCCGAACGCCGAGATCGAGCAATAGACGATGTCCGGCTTGATCGCCCTAACGCTGTCATAGTCGAAACCGAGCCGCGTCATCACGCCCGGCCTGAACCCTTCGACGAACACGTCTGCATCGGCGACCAGATCGCGCAGTCCCGCCTTGCCCTCCTCACTCTTGAGGTCGAGCACCACGCTTTTCTTGCCGCGGTTGAGGTTGGCGAACCACACAGAATGCTCCGCATCGCCATAGATATCGAACGGAGCCTGATCGCGCGCCGGATCGCCTGTGGCTGGCTCGACCTTGATCACCTCCGCGCCCTGATCCGCCATCATAACCGTCAGCATCGGCCCCGGCAGGAACAGCGACAGATCGACGACCTTGATCCCCGAAAGCTTTCCCATACCCCCTCACAAACCTCCGCTTCAGACGATACCGCTGGCGCGCAGCTCAGCGATGGCGTCCGCATCATAGCCAAGATCATCGAGAATGGCGTCACTATCCGCGCCCAGCAAGGGAGCGGCGCGATTGGGCAGGCGCTCACCATCGAATTTCAGCGGGTTGGCGAGCACTTGCAGATCGGGCTTGTCGGGATGGGCGACCGTATCTCGCATCCCGATTTCGTGGAGCCACGGATTGTCGAGCGCATCGCCCAGTTCATAGACCGGCGCGACCGGCACATGCCCGGCGAGCAGATCCTGCCAATGCGCCATCGGTTGTTTCGAAAACTCGGCATCGAGCAGCTGCGTCAATGCATCGCGGTTCGCCAGCCTATCGGCGTTGCTGGTAAAGCGCGGGTCGTCCTTCAGGTCTGCGCGGCCCATGCGGGTCGTCAGAATATCCCAGAATTTGGGCAGCTGACACATGACGAACATCCAGCCGTCCGCCGCCTTGAACATCTGGCTGGGCGTCGCGGTCGGATGCGCGCTGCGCGGCGTGCGCTGCGTTTCGTCATTATTGTTCATGTACCACAGCGCCGGATAGCTGGTCTGATGCACCGCTGCCGACAGCAGATCGGTGTCGACATCGCGGCCCTTACCCGACCTTTGCGCATCGACCAGCGCCCCGAGCAGGCCGATGCAGAAAATCGTGCCGGTGATGAAATCGACCATCGACAATCCCATGCGTTGCGGATCGCCACCCGGCTCCCCGGTCATCTGGCAATAGCCCGCCTCGGCCTGCATCAGGTAATCGTAACCCGGCCATTTCGCGCGCTTGTTGTCGCGACCATAGGCGGAAAGGTGCGCGCAGACGATCGCGGGGTTCGCGTCCTTCAGCGCATCATAGGTCAGCCCCAGCCGATCGGGCAGGTCGCCGCGCATATTGTTGGCAACCACATCGCAGGTCGCGGCCAGCTTGCGCAGGATCGCCTGCCCCTCATCGCTGCCCAAGTCGAGGGTTAGCGAGCGCTTGTTGAGATTGAAGCTCTGGAAATAAACGCTTTCGCCTTCGCGCAAGAAGTGCGGCCCGACGGCTCTCGCCGTGTCTCCTGCACCGCGGCGCTTGCCGTCGGGCCCCGCCTTGCCTGGCGGTTCTATCTTGATCACTTCCGCGCCCATCTGGGCGAGAAACATCGTGCCATAGGGACCGGCACCGTATTGCTCGGCACTGATGACCCGAAAGCCCTTTAGCGGAAGATGCATGGCGCTTGCCCCGCCCTGATCAGATCTGGTTTTCTTTGAGGTGCTGTTTGGCGATGATCATCCGTTGCATTTCGTTGGTCCCCTCTCCGATGCACATCAGCATACTGTCGCGATAATAGCGTTCGATGTCGTATTCCTTGGAATAGGAATAGCCACCATAGATGCGCATCGCCTCCTGACTGTTTTCGACCGCCGCTTCGGACGCGAAGTACTTGGCGATGCCCGCTTCCTTGTCGCAGCGCTCGCCCTTGTCATAGGCTTCCGAGGCATCGAGCGTCAGCAGACGGGCGGCGCGGGCGCGCGTCACCATTTCGCCGAGCTTCAGCTGGATCGCCTGATGCTGCGCGATCGGCTTGCCCATGGTCTCGCGCTGCTGCGCGTATTCGGTGGCGAGACGCAGCGACCCTTCGGCAAGGCCCACGCCGCGCGCGGCGACATTGATGCGGCCCAATTCGAGGCCACCAGTCGCCTGGAAGAAACCCTGCCCCTCGACCCCGCCGATCAATTGATCTGCCGGGATGCGATAATCTTCCATGATAAGCTCGGCGCTGTCGATCGCCTTGTAGCCGAGCTTGTCGAACTTTTTACCAGTGCTCAGCCCATCACGCTTGTCGGCGATAAACAGGCTCATGCCCTTGTAACGCGGATCGGCGCCCGGATCGGTCTTCGCCAGCAGCGCGAAGGCTTGCCCATTGAGCGCGTTCGAAATCCAGGTCTTGGTGCCGTTGAGCACGTAATCGTCGCCATCGCGCTTGGCGACAGTGCGGATCGCCTGAAGGTCGGTCCCGGCATTCGGCTCGGTCAGAGCCAGCCCGCCGCGAATCTCGCCCGTGGCAAACTTCGGCAACCACTTCATCTTCTGCTCGGGCGTGCCGAACCGCTCGACAGCGGCTGCCATGATCAGGTGCGAATTGAAGATGCCGGTGATCGCCATCCAGTAGCTGGAGATGCGCATCACGATCTTGGCATAAGTCGTCGCAGGCAGGCCCAGCCCGCCATATTCCTGACCGATCGTCGCACCGAACAGGCCCATCTCGGCCATCTGCTCGACCAGCTTTTCCGGCCAGATATCGCCATGATCGTGGTGCTGCACGACCGGGATCACCTCGCGTTCAAGCCACCGGTCGATCGCGTCCATGAAGGCGCGTTCTTCGTCCGGTTCGATGGTGCGGATCTGATCGTCGAGAATTGCGGCGGTAGCCATAGTGGGTTCCTTGAGGGGTGTGTCTGTCGGTTCCTAGTCGTCGAGGCCGCCAAAGCCGCGCTTCCAGACCAGAACGGTGCGTTTGTAGTGGCTGACCATGTCGCCATGCTGGTTCTTGGCGATGGTCTTGAAGGTGACGATGCCCTGTTCGGGGCGGCTCTTGCTCTCGCGCTTTTCGAGCACTTCGCTCTCGCAATAGAGCGTGTCGCCAACGAATAGCGGTTTGGTCATACGAACCTCGTCCCAGCCGAGATTGGCGATCGCTTTGCCGCTGGTGTCGGAGACGCTCATCCCGGTCATCAAGGCGATGGTGAAAGGCGACACGACCAGCGGCTTGCCGAATTCGGTGTCCTTCGAAAGCTCATAGTCGAAGTGGGCCGGATGCGTGTTCATGGTGAGCAGCGTGAACCACACATTGTCGGCATCGGTAATGGTCCGACCGGGACGGTGTTCGTAAATGTGCCCCTCTTCGAAATCCTCGAAGTAGCGGCCCTGAACCTCGCGAAAGCGGCCCGGAGATACTTCGATTACGCCATCACGCATGTGCTTGCTCCTCATGCCGCGCGATCACCGCGCGGTACTTCTTTATAAATGGCGCTTCGAGCATGCGCCCCCTGAACCGGATCGCGCGGCCACCGCCCGCTTCGTAAGCTTCCAGCGCATCGCGCGCTTCGGCCACTTCTGCATCGCTCGGAGCGAAGGCGGACTGGATCGCGGGCACCTGACGCGGATGGATCGCGGCCTTGGCGCTGAACCCGATGGCGCGGGAGCGGGCGGCTTCTGAAGCCAAGCCCTCGTCGTCATCGAGATGGATAAACGGCACGTCGATTGCGGGCTTCCTGGCTTCGGCGCAGGCGAGGATGACATGCTGGCGTGCGGCAAGCAGCGGTTCCCATACCAGCTCGACGCCAAGCTCACCGGAAAAATCCCCACCACCGAACATGACAGCGGCGACCGCTTCATGCGATGCTATGGCGAGCGCGCCCCGCAACCCCTTGGGCGTTTCGATCAAAGGGACCAGCGCGGGGCAATTGTCGCCCAACGCGCCTGCGACGACGTCGATCTCGGCCACCGCCTCGACCATCGGCAACAGCAATATTTCGGGCAAGGTGCCTGCATCGGCCAGCGCAGCCAAATCGCGAATTCCGGCAGCCGTGGTCACAGCGTTGATCCGGATCGCCCAGCCCTGCCGCTGCTCGGCGATCTGAGCCAGCGCCGCGTCGCGCGCGCTCTGCTTGTCCTCGGCCGCGACCGCATCTTCCAAATCGATGATTGTCAGATCAGCTCCACCAGCGCGCGCCTTGCCAAAGCGGTCGGATCGCGATCCCGGAACGAACAGAAGGCTGGCGGCAGTGAACACGTTCTTGCGTAGCTCCAGTGAAAAGCGGAAAGTGAGCCCGAATTGAGCCTTCACAATTTGTCCGGACAAATCTAAAGTCAAGGATGAAATGCGCAAATGTCCGGACAATTTCCGGTATATACATCGCTTGGGGAGGGAACAGATGAAATTCTTAAGATCGCTTTTGGTTGCAGCAGGCTTTGCCGGGTCGGCAATGATCGCAGGCGCTCCGGCGCAGGCACAGATGCTTGACCCGTCCGTCCCCGAAGACGCGCTGGAAATCTCCAAGCGGCTGCAATGCGGCGTCTCCGCTGATGAGCCCGCGGTCTATCACTGGTCGGGCAACATCTATGGCCATGCGCCGGGCCAGCGCGACAAGTTATTATTCAAGGGCGAAGGGATGAACATCCGTCGCTGCGTCGAGGTGACCGATCCGGAGCGCGGCACCGGATGGCGGTTGATCAGCCGCGAGGTCATGCTGATGCTCGACCCGGAAACCGGCGAAGTCGTGAATGAATGGGAGAACCCCTACACCGGCGAGACTGTGTCGGTGATGCAGATCCACAACGATCCGGTGAACGGGCGGCCCAACTTCCCGGTTGGCAGCGATGGATCGCCGTTTCAGCTTTCGACACTGAAGGAATCTGGCCCCTACGTCTTCATCCCGTTCGAAGTGCCGCTGTTCTACCCTAACCCGCTTGCCGGGGCGTATCAGGACTATGTCGGCAATGCCTATCACGCGATGGAAATCTTCGACTTTGCCGCGCTGAAGGACGACCTTTACGATGCCTCGACCCCGACGGCCTATCCGATGATCAGCTGGGTGCGCATTTCGCCATGGGCTCCGTGGATGGAGATGGGCGGACGTCCCGGTCAAATGGTCTTCAACGCGATGGGCCAGAAACTACCGGGCGGGTTCGAAGAGCTGCCCGATGTGCTCAAGACCGAGATCAGGGCGAATTATCCGATCTACGAGCAAGCGCCGCCAAAGGACGACGCGCGCCGCAACGAGACAACGTGGACCAAGTTCAAGATGCTGACCGATCAGGCACGCGCAGCCGAAGCGGACACACCCAAGGATGAAGTTGGGCATTGATCCGGGCGGGCGCGGCTAACGCATGGAAAAAAGGGGCGGGAGCCGCAGCTTCCCGCCCCTTTTTATTGTCGGTGTCGCGCGATCAGAAGCGATAGCGCAGGATCGCCCCGAACCGGCGGCTGCGGCGGTTGTTGTACTGAAACCCGCGTGATTGTCCGGCCGATGCGAGGTTGAATCCGTTCTCGATCACCACGCCGTTCACCACGAAACTGCCATTGCCACCACTCGGATCGAGGAAGCGCAGCACACCAAGCGGCGCATCCTCGTTGGTGAGGTTTCTGCCATAGAAAGTGAGACTCAGATTATCGCGATAATCGAACGTGATGCGGGCATCGATTTCAAAGGAATCTCCGGTCTCCGCGAGGTTCTGAACCTGCGAAAAGCGGCTGGAGAGGTAGTTCCCGTTGACCGAGAACAGGGCCGAGAAATCATCGGTGAGCGGCACTTCGTAATCGGCAAAGAATGACGCCTGATGGCGCGCCTGACGCGGCAGCTCCTGCCCGGTGAGATCAGGATCGCCGAACACAGCCCCCTGCGTCGCTTCGGTGCCATCGGTGAACTCGGTATCGGTCCAGGCGTAAGTTCCGCCCAGCGTCACGCCGGGTAGAGCCTGCGGGCTCCAGGCGCCATCGATCTCAATCCCGAAAATCTCCACATCGCCAAGGTTTGCCGTGACCGAACCCACCGTGCTCGCCGCGCCAAGCGCCGCGAGGTTTTCGGTTAACTGATAGTCGGTCAACGTCGAGAAGAACCCGGCGATGTTGAAGACCAGCTGATTGTTGAAGAACGCATTCTTCGACCCGAGCTCGAACTGCCAGACCGATTCTTCATCGAACGTACCAAAACCGAATTCAAAGCCTTGCGCGCCGTTGAACCCGCCCGGTTTGGTTCCGCGTGACGCGCTCGCATAGATCAGATTGTCAGGCGTCGCATCGAAATCGATGATGAAGCGTGGCGTTACCGCATTGAAGGTCGCTTCGACGTCGAACGGACTGCCGTCAGCAAGGTTGGTGAGCGCCCCGGTATCGCGGTCGAACACGCGCAGGCGCTGCTGCTCCTCGGCCCAGCGAAGCTCGGCAGTGGCGGTCAGCCGGTCGCTGAAATCATAGGCGACGGAACCGAACACCGAGAAGTTTTCGATCGTCGATTCTTCGGGTGGCGGCGGCGCGAGATCAAGCGGTCCTGCCGCATTGAATGCAAACGCAGCGGGAAAAGCGGCCGCAACCTGCGCGAGCGTCGCCTGTTCGGATGCGATGATTGCCGCTTCACGCTCTGGCGTGAAAGCCTCCAACAGGACATCGTCTTCCTCATCGGTGCGGAAGTAATAGCCGCCGATGCGCCAGCGGAATGGGCGATCCTGTGGTGAGTCGAGACGAATCTCGGCGACATAGGTTTCGTTGAGATCATCGTCGTTGGTGGTGAAGTCGAACGGCAGCAGCCCGACGCCAACGCCGATGATCGTTCCGGGAGGGGCCGGGGGAGGAGCGAAGACCGCCGGAAACGGCCCGAAGATGCGCGCCGTGCCGAAGGATTCGGGCTGGCCATCGCTGTCGATCAAATCGCGGAATTCCTCACGCGTGTATCCGATGGTTGAAACAAGCGTGTATTCGCCCAGCTCGAACTCGTTGTTCATCGAGAAGAAGAACTCCTCGCGCTCAAGCCCGCCGCCCGGCCCGATGACGTCGGGAATCTGTGGCGGTCCGCTCGGGTTAGGCGGCGCGGTGGGGACGACGCCTTTGAAGAACGGCTGAACGCCGCCAAGGTCGATCCCGCCCGGAACGTTGACGTTCAGATCTTCGAACCCGAGCAGACCGATCGGGAAGTGCCCGTCATCATCCTCGTTATAGGCAAGGCGGAATTTCGTCGTCCAACCTGGTGTCGGACGCACTTCGAGAGTGCCACCGATGCTGAACGATTGTTCGTTCCCGACCGACGGGTTCGCATTGCTCGGAATGTCGAATTCGCTCTGGAAATCGTAATATCGTGCAGCGACCGAGAAGAATACCTTGTCCTCGACAAGCGGGCCGCGGACATTGCCGAGCAATTCGTAGAGATTGTCCTCGCCAATCTCGAAGCTGAATTCACCGCCGAAATCGTTGGTCGGCTGACGCGTCGTGATGTTGATCGCGCCCGAATAGGTGTTGCGTCCGAACAGCGCGGATTGCGGTCCCTTGATAATCTCGATCGTGTCGATATCGCCGAAGTTCAGGCTGCGGATCGACTGGGTGACGTTGACGTTATCAATGAACACCGACACGCCGGAATCGCCCAGAATGTTGGCCTGCCCGCGGATGATCGGTCGATCGAACTGGCGTCCGAACGGCGTATCGAAGATAAAGCCCGGCGTCCGGCGCGAAACCTCTTCAATGTCGCGGATGCCCTGTTCGAACAGGTCCTCCGACGTGAATGCGGTCACCGCGACGGGAACATCCTGAATGCTCTCCTGCTTCTTGCGGGCCGTGACTATGATGACGTTTCCGTTGTCTGGGCCGTTATCCAGTTCGGCAGCATCAGCGCTGGATGCGCTTTCACTGTCCTGAGCCGCAAGCGCCCCCGGCGTAAGTACCGTGGCTGCGAGCAGCGCGCTACGCACGATCATTTTCATGTTTTGCCTCCCTCAACTCACTGCGATCCCGCGCAGTGATATTTCCGTCCCTCTTCATATTTCTGCCCGGACTCGAAAATTTGTCCAGACAAATTTTTGCCCTATGCCCCGATTTGCCGAACGACCGAGTCTTGAGGGCAACGCTGCGCGCGCCGCTGCAAAACCCGTCAGGACGGCTTCACGTTGCCCAAAAACGCAGTGATCAACAGCAGGATGTAGACCGCCCAAACCCAGATGCGGGTCTTGTCCATCGTCTTGCGCAGCGGGATCTCCGTTTCATCACTCGATCCCTTTTCCAGCACCGCCGTAAGCTGCGCGCCGACCGGTTTGAAGCTGACATCGATCATGATCGCAGCCACAAAAATGAGGCCGAACATCAGCGCTTTCCACGCCAGCCAGTCGGGCGTCAGCGGCGCGTCGATCAACAGGCTTTGCCCGCCAAGCCAGAGGTAAAATCCCCCGATGAGCCAGCGCAGCCAACCCTCGATCCGCCGGTTCCGGGCTGCGCGCGGGGTCTGGTCGTGCCAGTGCGAATCCCACACCGACGCCAGCCAGAACAAGCCGACGACCCACGCTCCTAAGAGCAACCAAACCGGCACATCCCACCAATTGCCAAGGTCCACCACGCTCAGCGACAAGGGCACCATCAGCGCCCAGGCGCTGCGCGGGACCATGTCAATCTCGACCAGCAGCTTGAGCAGGGCGATGCGCTGTTCCAGCGTGTAATCCTCGCGCCGACGGAAATGCTGCCCCAGCACGAACACGCCGACATCCGCGCCCAGCCACAGCACGAACAGCAGCAAATGCGCATAGACCAGCATAGGATAAGCGAGACCGGAAAATTCCATTTCAGCCCTTTCGCAAAAGTGTTGCGTCAAAATCACGCAAAGCGACACTTTCATGCAATATGTCCGGACAAATTGCATCTCCGCGCTTGACAAGCAAGCATTTGTCCGGACAAATTTGCAAAGCAGGACTGGAGCAGCGGACCGCCACAAGGCGGCCGATCTCGAAACAGGGTTTAGGAGCTCATCGCAATGAAACTGCAGATCTCGACGAAGCTGGCACTCGCTGGCATGACTTCCGCTTTCGCGCTCGCTGCCATGCCGGGCACGGCATTTGCGCAGGACGCGGACACCGATGACTCCGCTGACGAGCAGTCGGGCGTTTCGACGATCATCGTCACCGCCCAGCGGCGCGAGGAAAGCGTGCAGGATGTGCCGATCGCGATTACCGCCTTCGGTCAGGAAGAGCTGGAGCGCCGCGGGATCGCCAACGCGCTGGAAGTGGCGCAATTCGTGCCCAACCTCGTCGGCCTGAACAACACCGGGCTCGGCACGGCGAACTCGTACTTCCTGCGCGGCATCGGCAACACCGAGTCGATCGCGACCTTCGATCCGCCGATCGGCACCTATGTCGATGACATTTATCTGGCACGCCAGAACGCCAACAACCTGTCGCTGTTCGATGTGAACCGCGTAGAGGTTCTGCGTGGGCCGCAGGGCACCCTGTTCGGGCGGAACACGACCGGCGGCGCGATCAGCGTTGTCATGAACGAGCCGGGTGACGAGTTCGGCGGCTATGTCGAAATCGGCTACGGCAGCTTCGACAACAAACTGGCCCGTGCCTCGCTCGATCTGCCCATTGCAGACAGTCTCGCTATCAAGGTGTCGGGGTATTGGCACGACGATGATGGCTATGCGATCAACAACCTGACCGGAGAGCGCACCAACGAAAACGATGGCTGGGGCGTGCGCCTTGGCATTCGCGGTGAACTGTCGGATTCTGCGCGCTGGACCGGTTCCTACATCCACACCTTCGCCGACGCGGGCAACATCCTGAATTTCGATTGCGATCCGCTCGACCCGACCAATTGCGACGGGCGCTTCGTTACCACCGGCCTGACGGAAGACAGCACCTTCAACAGCCCGGTTTTCGGCCCGCTGCTGGCAGGCGCCAAGAACGAATTCGGGCTGGGCAACGAAACCACGATGGATTTTGTGTCGTCCAATTTCGAGTTCGAAATCGGGCCAGACTGGTCGGTCAACATCATCACCGGGCTGGTCGATGTGAACCAGCAATTCGCAATCGATTTTGCGGATGGTCGCGGGCTGCCGAGCATTGGCAATCCGGTGCCGCCGGTGGTTGGCTTTACCTTTGGCGGGTTCACCATCGCCAATGACGGCGACCACACGCAGTTCACTCAGGAAATCAAGTTCAACGGGTCGATCGCCGATGGCCTGATCAATCTGGTCGGCGGGGTCTATTACTTCTTTGAGGACAACCGGACCGATTTCGGCGATATCTTCTCGCTCAATCTCGGCCCTGGCCCGTTCGCACCGCCGGACGGCTTCCCGTTGGTTCTGGCCGATCGCATCCTCGACAACACCACAGAAGCATGGGCGGCATATCTTCAAGGCGACCTTAATATCACCGACCGGCTGACGCTGACTGCGGGCATCCGCTTTACCGATGAGGAAAAGACGTTCGACATTCGTGACAATCGCCCACGTCTGGGCGGGGGGCTGTGTCAGGCGGCGGCGCAGTTCGGCCCATCGACCTGCATCGATACGGCAAACCTCGTCGCGACCAATGGCGTGCCGATCCCGACCGAGCAATCGGTTGATATCTTCACGCCGCGCTTTGCGATCAATTACGATCTGACCGACGATATCCTGCTGTTCGCGTCGGCCACGCGCGGGTTCAAATCGGGTGGCTGGAACGCGCGCGGCACCTCGCCTTCGGAATTGCTGCCATTCGGCCCGGAGATCGCCTGGAGCTATGAAGCGGGCTTCAAGTCGGAGTTGTTCAACAATGCCGTCCGCCTGAATGTCACCGCGTTCTTCCTGGACGTGGACGGACTGCAAACCCCATCAGCCTTCATCCGCGACGATGGCTCACTCGCCTTCCTCACCCGCAACTTTGCCGACTATCGCAACCGCGGTGTCGAGATCGAGCTGACCACGGTACCAATCGACGGACTGAACCTGTTCGCCTCGCTCGGCTATCAGGATGACAATTACAGCATCGATCAGGACGCGCCGGAATTCGACGAGTTCGGCGTGCAATCGGTGGCCGCGCAGCAGGCTGCCTGTCTGGCTCAGCTTGCAAGTGGGCTGATCCCGAACGCGACCGGCGCTGACAACGCGGCGGCCTGCGGGGTTGGCATTGTCGCGCCTGATGGATCGATCGCCGAGCCGGTGCGTACGCCCGACCTGACCATCGCGGTCGGTGGCAGCTACGATATCGAGTTCGGCGATCTTACGCTGACGCCGTCGGTCAACGCCAACTGGCGCAATGACAGCGAAGTCGGCACCAGCCAGCTGACCCTGTTCGATCAGCCAATTACCGGGCCTTCTGGCACGGTTTTCCCGACCAACACGCTGGGCCTGGGCGATCCGATCGACCCGCCATCGGGTTCGTTCAGCCCATCGCGCTTTATCTTCAACGCAGGCCTCACCCTAAGCCACATTGGCGGCTGGTCGCTGATTGCCGAGTGCCGTAACTGCTTCGATGAAGAAGCGGTCGAAAGCGCGCTGGCGAACTTCAGCTATCTCAACCCGCCGCGCACATGGGTTGTCCGGGCAAAGTACGACTTCTGATGCGCAAAGCCGCTGCGGCGATACTTCTCGGGCTCACCGCAGCGGCGCCAGCGCTGGCTCAGGCACCGTCTCTGGCACCGGTCGCATCGCAGGACGCCGCCTCATTCGGGCTGGAGCCCTGGAGCGAGGCGGTGGTCAGCGTCACCGATCTGGATGAAAGCACAGGTTGGTTGATAGAGGATGGTGGCTGGCGAATCGTCGGCGCTGGCGCGATCTCGCGCGCTGAACTCGAATATTGGAAGCTACCCGCGAACATCTCGGGTATTTTCCGCAAGGTTTGCGCTGCCAAGGCCGAGACCGGCTGCATCCGCTTCGTCCGGTTCGACGGAGCCGAGAACCAGCGTCCCATTCGCCTCGCCGCCCGGCCATGGGACACCGGCGGCATTTTCTCGATCATGCTCCGGAGCGAGGATACACAGGCGCTGTTCGACGCTGCGGTTGCGCGCGGTTGGTGGGCGGAAAGCCAGCCCTATCGCTTCAGCTTCGGTGGATCTGACCTCGTCAATGTCGTCGTGCGCGGCCCGCACGGCGTGAATTACGCGCTCTACGAACGCGAAGCCCCGCCCTTCACCGGATTCCCGGTCGGCCCGCTCAGCCAGGCGTTCAACACAATGCGGATGGTGAAGGACCAGCCGGCGAGCCTCGCTTGGTATCGCGATCTGCTTGGCCTGAAAGTGCTGTTCGATGCGCCCTTCACCGATCCGGAACCGCGAGCCAACAATTTCTCGGTGCCTGCCAATCTCGCGACCACGCTGACCCGCCGCGCTGCTGTGGTCCAACCGGAGCTGCCGGGAGAGGACGGGCGGATGGAGTTGATGGAGTTCGAAGGGTTCGAAGGCCGCGACTATTCGGCTCACGCCTCGCCGCCCAATCTGGGGATTATCTCCGTGCGCTATCCGGTCGGCGAGTTCGACGCCTACCGCGCCATGCTCAAAGAGCGCGGCCTCATGCCGGAATATTCCGCCAGCGATGTACCCATATCCGGACTGGGCGTTGTCGATCTGATGGCAGTGCGCGATCCTGACGGCAATCTGACGGAGTTTTACGATGCGAACTAGCGGCGCGGATCGCACGGGTGTTGCAACCAGCGGACGGCGTGCCTTTCTGATGAGCGCAGCGGGCGCGATTTCGGCTGCCGCGCTGACTGGCGGAGCCACCCGCCCGCTTGCGAGCGCCACTCCCCGCAAGCGCGATATCGTGCTTGTCCACGGCGCATGGCATGGCGGCTGGTGCTGGGAAATGGTGCGCGCGCTGCTCGAAGCGGACGGTCACCGGGTGTTCACTCCGACCCTGCCCGGCCTTGCCGAACGCGCCGACGAGCTGACGCCGGAGATCGGCCTCGACACGCATATCGACGATGTGGTCGCGACGATCCTCGCCGAAGACCTCACCGATTTCGTGCTGTGCGGGCATTCCTATGGCGGAATGGTCATCACCGGCGTGGCTGACCGCTTGAAGGAGCGTATCGCGCATATCGTCTATCTCGACGCCGCCTTGCCCAAAAATGGCGAGAGCATGTTGAGCTATGGCGAACCGCGCCCCGCAGCCGCAATCGAAGGGGCCACGGCAGCGATGCGCGGCTTGGCACCCGACGGGGTGGCGATCGGCGTTTTCCCGCCCAGCGTGCTGGGCATCCCTGCCGATCACCCGCGCCACGATTGGGTGGCCGAGCGGCTGACCCCACACCCGCTCAAGACGTGGCTCGACCCGATCGAACTTGCAAATGGCGGCCCCAAAGGTTTGGCGCGAACCTATATTCACTGCACCGATCCGGTGTTGGCCCAAACCCAATTCCCATGGATCGCGAGCCAGGTTTCGACTGACCCGAGCTGGCATTATGCTGAACTTAAGACCGGTCACGATGCCATGGTGACGGACCCGGATGGCGTCGCGCAAATCCTTCGCGCGGCAGCTGCGAAGGAAACCCATCGCGAAGACGGCGCATGATCGCTATGCTCGGTCGAGTATCTACAGGAGACACGTCTTGACGCCAGCCACCGCGCCACCGCCAGCACCCGAGGCTGGCGAATTCGCCAAGGGCTGGAAAGTCCTGTTGGCCGGCGTGCTGGGTGTCATGTGCGGCGCGTCTCCGATCCCGTTCAACGTCATCGGCTTCACCGCCGATCCGCTGCGCGCAGAGTTCGGCTGGAGCCAGACCGAAATCCTGCTGCCGATCACCATATTCGGCGTCATCGCGAGCCTGCTTGCGCCAGTCTTCGGCTGGATGGCAGACCGCTTCGGCGTGCGCCCGGTTGCATTATGGTCGCTGTTCGCCTTCGGCCTGGCCTTCGCGGCGATCTCGCTGACA
The DNA here is from genome assembly GCA_039033835.1 of Pseudomonadota bacterium. Taxonomy (GTDB): domain Bacteria; phylum Pseudomonadota; class Alphaproteobacteria; order Sphingomonadales; family Sphingomonadaceae; genus Erythrobacter. The sequence continues at coordinate 63,256 of JBCCBW010000005.1, read as the reverse complement.
CCGACCGCCGATGAGCGCTCGACGCTGTACATCTACTATGCGTTCTGGATCGTCGTAGGCGTCGTCGGGATCGGATCGACCCCGGTCACATGGAGCCGCGCGATCAATCTGTGGTTCTTCAAGAATCGCGGACTGGCGCTGGGCATCCTGCTGATGGGCACCAGCCTTGCGGCGATCATTGTGCCGCGCTTCGCGGTGTTCGTGATTGAGACCTATGGCTGGCGCTCGATGTTCGCAGCGGTCGGGATGTTCCCGCTCCTGGCTCTCGTGATCGCGTTCTTCTTGTTCCGCGAGCCGAGACCGGAGGAGCGCCCCAAGGCCATCGAAAGCACCTCTGGCAAACTGACGGGCGTATCGCTCGGCACCGCGCTTATGGACTACCGTTTCTGGCTGATCTGGCTCTCCATCGCAGCGATTGCCGGGGCGTTTGGCGGGGCGTTCATCAACATGCCCACCATCCTTGGCCTGCGCGGGGTCGAGGCTTCGACCGCCGCCAGCGTGATGGGCATCCTTGGCATCGGCATCTTTGCCGGGCGGCTGATCACCGGCGCACTGCTCGACCGGTTCTGGCAGGGTTTCGTTGCCTTCCCGCTGCTGTGCCTGCCCGCTTTGTCCGCCTGGCTGCTGCTCGGCGACACGATCACTTTCCCCATCGCCGCGCTCGCCGGGTTCCTGCTCGGCTTCGCTGCTGGCGCTGAAAGCGACCTGATCGCGTACCTCACCGGGCGGTATTTCGGGATGGCCAATTACGGCAAGATTTACGGCATGCTCTACATGCCCTTCGGTCTGTTCTCCGCCGCCTCACCGGTGATCTACGCGCAGGTGTTCGACCGGACGGGCAGCTACGATCCGATCCTTGAGATCGCGATTTTCGTGTTCGTCGGAGGCGGCGCGTTGCTGTTGCTGCTAGGGCGCTATCCCGACGAATTTCCCGAGGCGGAAGACGAGATCCCCACCCCCGAAATGGAGCCTGCCTGATGGCTACTCTTGCCACCCCCTCGCCCGATCTCGCGCAGGCGCTATCCGCTTCCGGAGCCGAAGTGCTGACCGACGAGGCGACCCTCGATTTCTACGCGCACGATATTTACGACCGCGGCGCAGACCTTGCTGCGGTTGTTCGGCCCAAGGACAAGGAGCAGCTGGCCGCCGCCGTCAAAGCCGCGACCGAAGCCGGACACCCGGTGGCCCCGCGCGGCGGCGGGATGAGCTACACCGCAGGCTACACGCAGGATCAGGCGGGCGCTGTCCTGTTCGACCTTGCACAGATGAACCGCGTTCTCGAAGTCGACGATCTCTCGATGACGGCCACGGTCGAGGCCGGATGCACCTGGGCCGCCTTGCGCGAGCGGCTCGCCCATCATGGTCTGCGCACCCCGATGTGGGGCACGCTTTCCGGCCTGAAGGCCAGCATCGGCGGAGGCATGAGCCAGAACGGCATTTTCTGGGGCACCGGCCGCTATGGCTCGGCGGTGCAAAGCTGCACTTCGCTCGAAGTGGTGCTGGCCGATGGCACCTTGCTCAATACCGGCAAGAAGCACACCCGCCCCTATGGCCCCGATCTGACCGGGCTGTTTCTGGGGGACACCGGTGCGCTGGGGATCAAGGCGACGGTCACGCTTCGGCTCATCCCCGAAACGGATTTTCACGGCTACGCCAGCTTCGCCTTCGACCATGCGGAGAGCTGGTTTGCTGCCGCATCCGCGATCGAGCGGCGCGGGATCGCGACCGAGTGCTTCGGCTTCGACCCCTATCTCAACGCGATCCGGATGAAGCGCGACAGCCTGACCAGCGACGCCAGGCAACTGGTCGGCATGATGAAGAAACAGGGCGGCATGCTCAAAGCGCTGAAGGAAGGCGCCAAGGTCGTCGCCGCCGGGCGTGATTTTCTGAAAGATGCAAACTTCTCGCTTCATGTCTTGGCCGAAGGGCGCATTCAGGCCGCAGCCGATGCCGATATCGAAATCGCCCGGCAACTGGTCGCGCATTATGGCGGGCGTGAGGTTGAAAACACCATTCCCAAGATTATCCGCGCCAATCCGTTCGGACCATTGAACTCGATCCTCGGGCCGGATGGCGAGCGCTGGGCACCGATCCACGGCCTTGTCTCGCATGGCCGATCCGCTGAATGTTTCGCAGCGTTCGAAGCTTTATTTGCCGAGCATGCCGAGGAAATGGACCAGCTTGGTGTGCATTACGGTACGTTGATCGCCACCGTTGGCGGTGCGGGTATGGTGATCGAGCCGTGCCTCTACTGGCCCGATGCACGCAACCAGCTGATCGAGGACACGATCGAGAAAGCGCACCTCAAGAAACTGCCCAAGCTGAAGGCCAACGAAGAGGCGTGGGAGCTCACCAAAAAGCTCAAACAGCGGATCGTCGATATCTTCTTCGAGCATGACGCCGCGCATTTCCAGATCGGGCGGACCTATCGCTATCGCGACAGTCTGGAGCCGCGCGCCGATGCTCTGTTGAAAGCCGCCAAGGCCGAGCTCGATCCGCGCGGGTTGATGAATCCGGGATCGCTGGGATTATAGATGACGCTGGAGCTCGATCGCAGGCGGGCACTCGCCGCCGGAGCCTGCGCCGCCATCGCCGCGCACGCGCCGCTCGGCGCAGCTGAAGGGGACAACGTGACAGACACTTCGAATTATTCCGCGATTGCGATGCAGCTGACCGCGCGATCGCTGGAGCAGCTGCCCGACACCGCCGCCGCGCGCGCCGCGATCCTCGAACATATCGGAGAGATCGAAGCGCCGATCCGCACCAGCTCGATTTTCGTCGCGCAATATTCGGGCAAGCCGGTGAAGCTTGCGGTGCTGCCGGAGTACCTGTTCACCTCCTATCCGGGGCGTATCTCGATCCCCGACTTCGCCGAACGGGTGGGCTTTGCCGCCGATGGCCCGGAATACGAAGCTTTGGGCGGCGTCGCGCAGCGGCTTGGTATGTTCCTCGCCGGAAACGCCTATGAGACCGACACGGCCTTTCCCGATTTCTATTTCCAGACCTGCTTCATCGTCGCGCCATCGGGCGATGTGGTGTTGCGCTATCGGCGATTGCTCTCGATGTTCGCGCCCAGCCCGCATGACGTGTGGGAGGCCTATCTCGACAAATACGGCCTCGAAGGCGTGTTCCCCGTCGCGCCCACCGAGATCGGGAACCTCGCCGCGATTGCGAGCGAGGAAGTGCTCTACCCGGAGATCGCAAGAGCGTTGGCCCTGCGCGGCGCGGAAGTGTTCTGCCATTCCTCATCCGAAGTCGGCTCGCCAATCGCTACCAACAAGGATATCGCCAAACAGGCCCGCGCCTTCGAAAACCTCGCTTATGTCGTCTCGGCCAACACCGCCGGTATCAGCGGCACGGCGATGCCGCTCTCGAGCGCCGAGGGGAACAGTCAAGTGGTGGACTGGAAGGGCAACGTCATCGCGCAATCGGGCGATGGCGAGACCTTCACCGCTTTCGCCCCGATCGACCTTGGCGCATTGCGAGAGGCTCGTCGCACCCCGGCGATGACCAACTACCTCGCACGCCAGCGCCCCGCACTTTTCGCCGAGGCCTATGCCGCCGCCGCGGAGCCGTTCCGCGGCCCGGACGGCATGATGCAGGACGGTGCGCCGTCGATCCCCGAGCGCGACTATTTCCGCCGCGCGCAGGCCGAAGTGATCGAGCGGCTCGATAAGGCAGGGGTGATCTGATGGAGCAACGCCGATGAGACATCGTCCATGAGGCACCGCCCATGAAACACCGCAACGTGCGCGGGAAAATCCGCTACACCTCGGCCAAGCCCGAGATGGCTGGGAAAGAACGAGGGCGCGAATGGTTCAACTTCTCGCACCACGCAGATGGCTCGGTGATCATGAGCGCGCAATGCGAGATCGAAGACCCGGACCCCACGGTGCTGCGCAACATCGTCTGCCACATCGGCCCGGATCGCAAACCGCAGAACCTGCTGGTCCATCTGACGCTGGGCGATGAATTCCTCGGCTCGGGCTGGATGGCCTACGATGCGAAGGGCGACCGGATTACCTGCGAGAGTCACGGCCCTTCGATCGGGTGCAATTCGGAAAGCCGCAAGGCAGGCGAGTTCGACGCGTTTGGCACTCACCCGATTGCAGGCGACGGCTTCACCACCCGTCTGCTGGATGTGAGCCAAGGCCCGCACCGGCGTAAGCTGCGTTTCTTCCTGCCCTCGCCCGATCATCGCGGCGCGACCCCTCCGCAAATCGCCGAGCTGGAAATGACGATGGAATATGTCGGCGAAGAGGAAAAGACGGTCGGGGCCGGAACCTTCCAATGCCGCCACTATCGCTATGTCGATGACAGCGACGATGGGATGGGCGGCACGCGGCATCCCGATTTCGACATGTGGGTGACCGCCGATGACGACAGCGTGCTCGTCTATGGTTCGATCGACGGGTACATGATGAACCGTTACGAGCTGGTGGAACTCGAACGCTGATGGCAGCCGATAGCGTTGCGATTGTCGGAGCGGGGCTCGGCGGGCTGACCTGCGCGATCGCTCTGCGACAGGCGGGCATTGCGGTGGAGGTCTACGAGGCAGCCGAACGGATCGAGGAAACCGGTGCGGGCCTGACGCTTGGCCTCGGCGCGCAGCACGTATTCCGCGCGATGGGTGTGCAGGGAGCGGTCGCGGCCAAGGCATGTCCTGCGGGCAATCTGCCCTTCCTGCATTATGGCACGGGTGAAGTCCTGATGGGAGCGCTCGACCTTGGCGACGGGCTGGGCGACGATGGCAGCGCCAACATCATCCGCCATATCTACCGCGCCGATCTACAGAAGGTGCTGCTGGCTGAACTCGAACGCCTCGGCGGGCAGACTCATACAGGGCATCGCCTGGCCCGATTTGAGCAGAATAGCGACAGCGCCACCGCTCATTTCGACAATGGCCAGAGCGCCAGCGCTCCTGTGCTGGTTGGCGCGGATGGCGTGCGCTCGGCGATCCGCGCGCAGATGGTGCCCGGTGACGAACCGCGCTTCACCAATCATGTCGCTTATCGATTCCTTGTCCCCATGGAGCGAGCAAAGCCGTTCATGGGCCTCGGCCGCAGCGCAATCTTCATCGGGCCGCAGCGCACTTTCAACCGCTATACGATGGCGCAGGGGAGCATCGTGAACGGCGCGGCTCTGGTCGAGACCGGCGAGGAAGTGCCCGAAGGCTGGTCAACGCCCGCGCCATTGGACGAGCTGCAAGCCGCCTTCGAGGGCTGGCACACGGACGTCACCGGGCTGATCGGAGAGGCCGGGTCGATCATCAAGTGGGGACTGTACGACCGCGCGCCGCTCGGCACTTGGTCGCAGAGCTGCGTCACCATGCTCGGCGACGCTGCGCATGCGATGCTGCCCTTTCTGGGAATGGGCGCGGCGATGGCGATCGAGGACGGCTATGTGCTGGCGCAGATGTTGGCCCGCTGCGATGACATCACGACCGCCTTCGCCGAATACGAAAAGCGCCGTATTCCGCGCACGTCGGAGGTCCATCACGCATCGAAGGTGCAGGGCCAGATCACGCAGAGTATCGACCCGGACAATTTCGCGCTCGCGGGCGCGCCGGTAAACAATCTCGAGATGATGGAATTCGACCCGACCGCCGAGTTCGCCTGAGCCGCTTCATCTAACCTGCGACGCGGATCATCACCTTGCCCATATGCGCGCCGCTTTCGAGATGGGCGTAGGCGGTCTTTGCATCGTCGAACGCGAAGGTGCTTTCGACCAGCGTTTCCGCGCCCTTTTCCGCCATCACTTTCAGCGCCTCTTCGAACATGCCGCGATGGCCGCTGGTGATCCCCTTGATCGTGATGTTTTTGCCGAGAATCGCGCCCTGACCGAAGGTCGCCGGGTCTTGCGGGGAGCCGGACAGCGCGCCGACCGTGCCGATCCGCCCTTCGACGCCGGTGGCAGCCAACGTCTGTTCGAACTCTCCAAAGCCGATCGTGTCGACGACCACGTCCGCGCCGCGCCCGCCGGTCGCTTCAAGCAGGGCCGTGGCCCAGTCGGGCCGGTCGCGGTAATTGACGGTGTAGTTCGTCCCCATCTCGCGCGCCTTCGCCAGCTTCTCGTCGCTCGACGATGTAATCGCGAATTCCGCCCCCATCGCCTTGGCGAGCAGAAGTGCGAAGATCGACACGCCGCCGGTTCCCTGCGCAAGCACAAGCTTACCCGGTCCCGCCTCACCGAACGCAACCATTGCGTGCCACACGGTGCAGGCGACCACAGCGAGCGTTGCGGCAGTCTCGTCACTGACTTCGTCGGGCAACTTGATCGCGGCCTTGGCCGGAAGCACTACCTTTTCGGCCAGCCAGCCATCCATTGTGACGCCGATATCACGCCCGAACACGTGAAAGCCAAAGCCGCCCTCCGGATCCCAATCGACGAAGTTGGCGGCGACCACCCGATCGCCCACAGCAAAACCCTCAACCCCCTCGCCAAGCGCCTCGATCACGCCGACACCATCTGTCAGCGGGATGCGATCCTCGGGCAGGTCGGTGCCATAGTGCCCGCGCAGGATCATCAAGTCGCGGTAATTCAGGCCCGCGGCGATCACCTTGACCACGATCTCACCCGGACCTGCCTCGGGATCGGCGCGCTCGACCTGCCGCAGACTGTCCACGCCGCCTCGCGGCCCGATTTCCCATGCTTTCATGATGCTCAGGCCTCCCGGATCGGGGCGAAAACGCGGTCGATGAATTCCTTCGCCTTTGCGTCGCGGTCTATAGCCTCGCCGCTCTTCGCTTCTTCGAGCGCGAGCAGGCGCTCTTCCTGCACCCACACTTCCTGTGCGAGGTTCATCACCACCGCCACAAAGCGATCCATGCCCGGATCGGCAAAGAAGCGCGGATTGCCCTGATCGTCATAGAGGCTGGGCGGCGCGTCTTCGGGGCGCAGCTTCTCGTCGCTCACTTCTTCCACGCTCCGAAACCGTACCACATCACGCCCTCCGCCAGACGCCCCGTGGTTTCCTGAACGACACCCTCGGCGCGGTCGCCCTTTGCCGCATCGGCCACGGCCTGCTCACCGTAAATGCCGATCGACGGGACCACGAAATCGAAGAACTGGTCCTCACCAAATCCGGCGAGCGCGCACAGATTGCGCGGCACTTCGTCGCGATACCCTTTGTAGTACGGCTCGTTGTTATAATAGCTGTCCCAGTCGAGGTAGAAGCCGTCGAACGCCCCCATCTGCTCGTTTGGCGGCAGCTCCATATGGATCACCAACCCGCCGGGCTTGAGCACCCGATACGCTTCCTCGAACGCCTTGGCGCGTTGCTTCTTTGAAAGTTCGTGCAGGAACATGCTCGACCAGACGACATCGAAGCTCTCGTCCTCGAAGGCGAGATCGTCGGCACACATCTGGCGGAAAGCGACCTCTTGCCCCTGCATTTTCGCCCGCGCGCTGCCATAGGCGAGCGGCCCGGGCGCGGCGTCGATGGCGATCACCTCAGCATCGGGATAGGCCTGCTTCCACGGCAGCGTGTTGTGGCCGATCGTGCAGCCGGTATCGAGGATGCGCTGCGGCGCGAAATCGGGATGGCGTTGCTTGATATACTGGCTCATCGAAAGGCCGATATCATCGAGGTTCGACCCCATCAGCCCCATCGAGAACACGGCCAACCCGCGATCGTACACCGCGCCTGCCTCCAGACTGTCGGCACCGCGCGTATAACTGCCCGGCATCAGATGCACATCGATCGCGTGGACATTTTTGGGCACATCGAGCGCCGGGTCCAGTTCGAGCGAACCGGGAGCGCCCGCCGCCTTCTCGGCCTCCGCAGCCAGCCGCTCGCTCTCACGTTCGACGCTATCGGCAACGCTCGCCCAGACCATCTTCTGCGCCTGCACCCGCATCGCCGAATAGATGTTGAAGGCTGGATCGCCGCGCAGCGCCTGATGCGCCTCCCGGCTGCTTTCCGGCTCACGGCCATGCTCTTTCTTGAAAGCAGGCGCAGCGCGGCGTTCATAGGCGGAGCGCATGTCGCCGGCGAGATCGTTCAGGATCAGGCTGCGCATGCCGGAAACGAAGCGCCCGCGCGCCACTTCTTCGGGCGTCGCGTCCGCCTTCATCGGGTGCTTGAGTTCGACCGTCATGGAGTGTCTCCTTCGGTTGGACCTACGACCGGGCTTTCTACCTGTGGCACGCCGTGCCCGGCGAAATCGGCCGTGAAACGATTGTCGCTCACGCGTCCTACCATATCGACGCGCAGGGGCGCCTCGGCATAAATGCTAACAGTGTAATCGCCCGCAGCAGGGTTTTGGCGGATCGGCAGGATTTCCTCCTGATAGACCCGGCTGTTCCAGAACGCGCGGGCGTTCTCGATGCAGGGAAAGCGGACGGTGAGATTGACATAATCGGGCGGGACATCGCCTTCGAACACCTCGATCGGTCGGGGGATCGTGACGTAATATCCGCCGAGCCTCTGGTATATCTCGCTTGTCGCAATCGCGCGGCCATAGGCCATCATGCGGTCGCGATCGAGCGTGCGTCCCTCCACCACCATGTATACCGGCGTGTCGCAGGTGGATGAGGGTGGCGGCGGGGCGGCCCCGGGCGCAATCCCTTGCAACAGCAGTGCGAGCGTGGCGGATATCATAGCGCGTCTATTCTCCATTCGTCACACAAAGTGCGCTTCCACGGGCGGCCGTCCCTGAACCATTGCCAGGTCCGTGCGCGGCTCTGCCCGTCGGGCGCGATGTTTATCATCTCGATGTAATAGGCACCGGGTTCGTCGAGCCGGTCAAGCTTGAGCATCAGCGTGTCCTCGCAGGTCTGCCAGCCATATCCGCTGAACCGGTCGGTCTCCCAGCGAATGCGTTTGCCATCGAGCTTGCCGCCGAATTCGTAGGTCGCCTTGCGCCCATCGTCCCAGCTCAGCCAGTTGTGCTGGACGTAGTGCCACTCGCCTGAATCGGAGAACTCGCAATGGGTCTTCACCTTGTGCGCGTCGATCGGCGTGCCGTCCGCGTCGAAGTGGCGATACCAGCCGTCCCACCAACCCTCGTGGTCGAGCATCGCGGGCATCACAGCCTGAAGGGCAGCTCGATTGCTCATCCGGTCTGGCCTTCGCGATAGGCATCGATTGGCAGCGGCTCGCCGGTCTGGCGGATCATCGCCTGTTCGCGCAGGAAGCGCAGCAGGCCCGAATTGCCCATCCGGCTGGGGCCAAGCCCCGATGCCTTGCGCGATTGGTTGGCGGCATCGCCGACCATGCTGGTCAGCGCACCGTCCTGAAGCGAGATCGCACCCGCATCGAGACGTGGACCGATGCTGGCAGCCTCCTCCAGCGACCCGGCGAGCACTGCCGCCGACAGCCCGTATTCGGTGTCGTTGGCCTGCGCGATTGCCTCGTCGATATCGTCGTAAATCGTCACCGGAATCACCGGTCCGAAGGTCTCCTCGCGCATCACCGCCATTTCCGGCGTGACATCGGCCAGCACGGTCGGGCGCAGATATTGCCCACCGCCCAGCTGCTCAACCTGACCGCCAGCAAGGACGCGGGCGCCCTTCGTCACGGCGTCGTCGATCTGCGCCTGAACCTTCGCCGCTTGAGCGGGGAAGATGAACGGGCCGATATGGCCTTGCGCGGGATCGGGATGGGTGATCTCGACCGCCTTCGCCCCCTCGACCAATGCCGCGAGCAATGGCTCGGCGATATCGCGCGCAACAAACACTCGCTCGATCGACTGGCACGCCTGCCCGGTCGCCACCACCGATGATCGCAGCGCCACGCCCGCAGCCCATTCGGGATCGGCGCTGGCAGTGATGATCATCGCGTCCTTGCCGCCGAGCTCGAGATTGGCCGGGATCAGCTGACGCGCAGCGGCCTCGGCGACCTTGCGCCCGGTCGCGGTCGATCCGGTGAAGCAGACATAGTCGACCTCCTCGATCAGCGCCTGCCCGACCTCCGGCCCGCCCATGACATAGGCGAGCGGCAGTTCGGGCACTTGAGCCAGAACCTCGCGCATCGGCTCGACAAAGCGCGGCGTGACTTCGGAGGGTTTGATCAGCGCCGCCGATCCCGCCATCAGCGCCGGAACTGCGTCTATGTGCGACAGGATCACCGGGAAATTCCACGGACAGATCGCGCCGAACAGTGGGAAGGCGGAATATTCGGTGACGATCTCGATCCCCGGTGTCGCCGAGGGCTTGGGGCCGCGATCCAGCCCGGCGATCAGCGCGGGGGCTTTCGCCGCCCAACCGCGAATATTTCCCACAAAGCCCTGCACCTCGATCCACGAGACCGCGCCACGCCCGGTATCGACGGTGAGTGCAGCGGCGATTTGCAGTGCGGCGGCCTCGATGGCGTCGGCAACGCGGTTCAGGACGGTAGCGCGCCCCTCCGTTCCGAGCGCTTCCCAGGCGGGTTGAGCGGCGCGCAGGCGAGCGGCTTCGGCGGCGATTTCTTCGCGGGTGCTGGCGGCAAATTCGTAGTCTTCCTCGCCCGTCCGTGGATTACGCGCCTTCAATCTGTTTCTCCCACTCGCCGACGATATCCTCGCCGCGTGCGAACCATGCTTCATTCCGGCTCGCCAGATCAGCCAACAGGCTTTCGAGCGCGCCGATCCGATAGGGCAGGCCCATGATATAGGGCGTCAGATGGATCGGCAGCATCCGGCCAGATCCTTCGCGCGCAGCCTCGGCAGACAACCAGTCGAACGCATCGCGCATGCTCTCACCCCAGCTGTCGGCGCTTTTCTGCTGCACAGTGATGATCTGCCGGTCGGACAGCTCATGGTTGAGCGGCAGATCGATCAGGCCATTGGTAAAGCGATAGGGCAGCTCGTCATTCACCCAGTCGCAGCAATAGGTCAGCCTCTCATCTTTCAGGATGTCGAGCGTGTGAAAGCTCTGCTGCCGCGCGATCGACAGCCAGCCCTTGGGCCGCGATCCCGTTGCCCGTTCCAACCGCCCCATCGCATCGCCGATCAGCGCACGCTCAGCCGCTTCGCCAAGCGTCGCGTCGATCGTGCCGTTCATATCGGTCGAATGCGCGATGATTTCATGCCCGCCGGTCTGGATCGCTTCGATCAGCTCGGGATAGCGCTCGGCAATGACGGCGTTGGTGGCGAAGCTGGCTTTGACCCCCGCCTGCTCGAACGCATCCAGCATCCGCCACACGCCAACCCGGTTGCCGTAATCGCGCGCCGTGTAGTGGCGGTAATCGGGATAAGGCGTGACCATATGCCCTGGCGCCTTGAACGGGCCGTCTGGCACAATCGGAAACCATTCGAGGCTGACGCACAGCCACACCGCTACGCTCTTGCCATCCGGCCAGTGGACCGGCGCGCGCTGATGCATGTTCGACCATGAATAGAGATCATGGTCGTAGCCTTCGCCGCGCTTGGGATACTGGGTATAGCTGTCGGGAAGGGTCATCGAGGCAAACTCACAAATCCGCTCGCCCTGAGCTTTTCGAAGGGCTGTACTTCGCTTTCATTGCCAGGATCGAAGAAAAAGCAGTGCTTCGACAAGCTCAGCACGAGCGGTGGAGGTAAGATGCTCATGCGACCTGCTCCCGCCACGCATCGACAATCTCGCCCGCCCGCGCGATCCACGCGCGGCCATCCTTGGCGATGTGCTCCAGCGCCTCTTCGAACGGGCCGATCCGGTGCGGCTGGCCGATGAGATAGGCGTGCAAGGGTATGCACATCACCGTGCCGGATTTCTCGCCTTCAGTCGCCAATCGCTCGTATTGGCGCACCAGCGTATCGGCGTATTCGCGACCCGACATGTTGTACACGAAGAACCCGTAATGGTCGTTCACCTCAAGGCTGTAAGGGATCGAGGCGAGCTTGCCCCCACCACCCTTCGGATTGACCTTGACCTCCTGCACCTGATCGTCGTGATAGAGGTCACAGGTGTAATCGAGCCCGTATTCGGCAATCAGGTCGAGCGTGCGCGGTGTGTGCGTCAGTGCAGGGGCAAGCCAGCCGCGAATGCGTTGCCCGGTGGCATCTTCGACCGTTTTGATCGAGTCCTCGATGATCGCCCGTTCCTGAGCCTCGGTCATGTCGTAGGAATAGCGGGTGTTGTAGATCCCGTGGCTGAAGAACTCCCAGCCCCGTGCGTTCGCGTCGGCGACGACTTCGGGGTGGTGTTGGCACAGCGCGACCGAGAGGCTGACCGAGCCGGGAAAGCCGTGCCTGCTCATCACCTCGGCCATGCGCCAGTGGCTCACACGGTTCGAATGGTCGCGATGCGCAAAGCCGACCACGCTCGGCGCGGGATGCGGCCAGGGATTGCGCTTGGGATGGATCGGCGGATCGATCTCGTAATATTCCAGATTGGGCGCGACCCACACCGCCACGGACTTGCCGCCGGGCCAGGTGATCTTCGGACGGCCTCGATATGGGTGATAGTCGTAGAGGCCGGGATCAGGCGCGTGCTCTCTCACCACGCTCTCCCTACGTCATTGCGAGCGAAGCGACGCAATCCAGGGCAAAGCGCAAAACGGCTCTGGATTGCCGCGCCGCTTGGCGGCTCGCAATGACGATAAGCCATCACCGCGCCTCCAGCCAGTCGATCACCGCCTGCACCGGCTCGACATCGGCGTATTTCAGCTGGAGGTCGGTGAGGTTGGCGAAGTGATAACTTTCGTGCTTGTCGGCGCAGGTCTCGATCGGCACGATCGTGCGGTATCCGTGGCTCAGCGCATCGACCGCTGTGGCGCGCACACAACCGGAGGTCGATCCGCCAGTCACCACCACCGTATCAACCTTGTGAAAGGTCAAATAGCTCGCCAGCGGGGTTTCGAAGAAAACGCTGGGCATCCGCTTGGTGAATTGCAGATCGTCCGGATTGATTTCGCAGCGTGGATCGAACTGATGCCGGTCGCTGTCGTATCTGATGTTCTGAAGGCTGTCTTCGGTGTCGGTGCGTGTGCCCCACACACCGGCATCGCCCGCATCGGCCTTGTAAGCGACCCGGCTCCAGATCACCGGCATACCCTTTTCGCGCGCCATCCGGCTGATTATATTGATATATTCGATCTGGCGCGGATCGGTCTCGTAAGCAGTCTTGAACAGATCGGTGCGGGTATAGGCCTGCTGCACATCGACATTGACGATCGCAAGTCTTTCGCCAAACCCGAACTTCTTGCGCGCCGGATTGGCCATCACCTCGTCGAATATCTGGCGGGCGGTCCTGCCGTCCTCGACCATCTTCGTTCCGATCATTTCGCCCACGTGCATACCCCTCGATTCTGCTTTGACGCGAACCATAAACTTGCGTAGTGGCTTGTCGAGCAAAATTTGTCCGGACAACTTTGAGGCGCGCGTGAGCATCCCAATCACTCGGCACATGCTGACGATACCAGGCACCGGTAGACGCGTGCATTATCGCCGGTGCGGTAGTGGTCCGATGCTGCTGATGGTCCATCAAAGCCCGCGTTCGAGCGCCGAATACACTGCGCTGATGCAGCAATGGGGCGCTCACTTCACCTGTGTGGCGCCCGACACGCCGGGATTCGGCCAGAGCGACCCTTTGCCGGAGATCGATGGTGCAAAGCCCGAAATTGCCGATTTCGCCGATGCATTATGCGAATTTCTCGACGCGCTCGGCGTTGATCGCGTACCCGCCTATGGCTTCCATTCGGGCGGGATCATCCTCGTCACTGCATTAAAGCGCCAACCGCAGCGCTTCGCGTGCCTTGCGGTCGGCGGCTATGCGATCTGGAACGAGCAGGAAATGCGCATCTTTGGCGAGCGCTATCTGCCCGAGTTTCACCCGAGCGATTATGGCGAGCACCTCACCTGGCTGTGGAACCGCATGCTCGAACAAAGCTGGGTCTTCCCATGGTTTGACACGCGCGAGGAAGCGCGGCTGTCGGTCGCGCATGCCGATATACCGCGCGTGGCGCAGGCCGTCTCGGAGATGCTCGATGCGGGCAACGCCTATCAGGCGGGCTACGGAGCCGTGCTGCGCGCGCCGCGCGATATTCCGCCCGCCGATGCGGACGTTCCGCCGTGCCTGATTACGGCCTATGATGGCGATCCATTGCAGGAGCATATTGACCGGCTGGGCGAGATGCCCGCAGGCTGGCAGGCGGAAAAGGTGCGCACCCCCGCCGATCATCAGGCGGCAAGCCTCGCGTTTCTTCAGGACTATGCCGAGGATGGAGCGTCACCCGATCTGCCCGAGAACGGCGATGAGGGTTGGCTGCCGATCGGTAGTGGTCTGATTCACTGGCGCGGCGAGAAAGGTGGCAAGCTGGTCCTGCACGGCCCGGCAGGCGAGCTCGCAGAACCCGGCGCGGACGAGATCGTCATCGATGTACCGGGACATGGCCAGTCGGACGATTTCGAGGACATGCGCGGGACAATAGAAGCGGCGGCGCGGGCGCTTGGCGCTGGCGAAATCCTCTGGCCCAATCCTCCGAGCGGCGATCCGGCCAAGCTGCATCCGGACATGAGGCCTGATCGCTTCGGCCAGTATCTCCAGCGCGCCTGGGCCGTTGCCCGCGCCGAGATATTTTTCGACCCGTGGTATGAAGCGAGCGCCGCCAACGCGATCCCGCTCAACGAAGCCGCACTCGACCCCGCCGCTCTCCATACCCGAGCGCTCGCCCGTATCCGTGCTGGCGGTGCCGCGCGCCGCTGGCATGAAAACCTGATTGCAATCAACGGAGCCGCTCAATGACGACCTATGCCGAATTCGCCGAACGCATGCCGCTGCTCGCGCGCCACGAAGGCGTGTGGGACGGCACCTATTCTTATTTCAACGCGCAGAACGAGAAGATCGACGAGCATGCGAGCCGCCTGTTGTGCCGCATGACCGGTGAGGACGACATCCCCTATCACCAGACCAACCATTACACCTGGCCCGATGGAAAGACCGAGGTCCGCGACTTCCCCGCCACCTATCGCGACGGACGTATCTGGTGGGATAACGAACTGATCCAGGGTTGGGCTGCCGAAGTGCCGCTCGACGAGTATAACCGCACCATGATGCTTTACTGGCAGCGCACCGGCGATCCCTCGCTCTATCTCTACGAGCAAATCCAGATATCCGACGACGGCCAGAACCGCTGCCGCACGTGGCACTGGATTCGCAATGGCATGCTGGAGACGCGCACCGCGATTCAGGAGAGCTTCGTGACGAAGGACTGGCGCGCAATCGATGCGGAGATGAAGGCCTCCGCCTGACCGACCGCTTATGGCAAAGACGCTGTTCGAAAAGATCTGGGACACGCACGCCGTGGCGACAACCGCTGGCGGTTCGACCCTGATCGCGATCGACCGCGTCTTCCTGCATGAGCGCACCGGGGCGGCGGCGCTTAAACGAATGGCCGAAATGGGCCGCAAAGTGCGCGATCCGGCGCGAGTCTTCGCCGTCATGGACCATATCGTCGACACGCGCATCGGACGCGGCGTTAGCGGCTTGGGGGCAACTCTGATGCCGGGCGGCGAGGGCTTCATCACCGAAACGCGCGCCGCGTGCCGCGAATCCGGGATCACCCTGTTCGACGTCAACGACCGCGATCAGGGTATCGTCCACGTCATCTCGCCCGAACAGGGCATCGTGTTGCCCGGCGTCACACTGGTCGCGCCCGACAGCCACACCTGCACGCAGGGGGCCTTCGGCGCGCTCGCATGGGGCATCGGCAGCAGCGAAGCCGAGCATGCGATGGTCACCGGCACGCTGCGGCTCGAACGACCCAAGACGATGCGGGTGCGGTTCGATGGCGCACTGTCACCTGGCGTGACCGCCAAAGACATGATCCTGACCTTGATCGCCCAGCATGGCGCGGGTGGTGGGGCGGGTCATGTGGTCGAGTTCGCAGGTGAGGTCGTCACCGCGCTCGACATGGAAGCGCGCATGACGCTGTGCAACATGGCGACCGAATTCAGCGCGATGACCGGGCTGATCGCGCCGGACGCGACAACCTTCGAATACCTCTCCGGGCGCACCTATGCGCCGGACAATTTTGGCGATCCCTATTGGCGCAATCTGGCCACCGACGAAAGCGCAGCATTCGACCGCGAGATCGCAATCGATGCCGGCGCTATCGCACCCATGGTGAGCTGGGGCACCAGCCCCGAACAGGCCGTGCCGGTCACGTCGGACGTGCCTCAAGGTCCGGCCCGCGCCCACGCCTATATCGGCCTTGACGCAGGCGCGCGGATTGCCGGGACGCCAATCGACGCCGCCTTTATCGGCAGCTGCACCAACAGCCGTATTTCCGACCTGCGACGCGCCGCTCGCATCCTCGAAGGGCGCCGTATTGCTCCGTCGATCCGCAAAGCATTGGTCGTCCCCGGCTCGCTCGCCGTCAAACGACAGGCCGAGGCCGAGGGGCTGGACAAGGTGTTAGAGGCCGCCGGGTTCGAATGGCGGATGAGTGGTTGCTCGCTGTGTTTCTACGCGGGCGGCGAAGGCTTTCCCGAAGGATCACGCGTGATCTCCAGCACCAACCGCAATTTCGAAGGGCGACAGGGTCCAGGCATCCGCACGCATATCGCCTCGCCCGAAACCGTCGCCGCCAGCGCCATCGCCGGAGCTATCGCTGATCCGCGCGAATATGCGCACGAGGAGCAGGCCGCATGAGCGCTTTCCCGCAACCGCTCACCGGGCGCGCAGCACCGCTGCTGGTCGACAATGTCGATACCGACACGATCATCCCAAGCCGCGAGATGCGCAGCACCGGACGCACTGATCTTGCCGAAGGGCTGTTCGCCCCGTGGCGCTATTCCGACGTCGATGCGCGGATCGAAAACCCGGACTTTGTGCTCAACCAGCCGGACTATCGCGGCACGCCGATCCTGATCGGCGGGGCGAATTTCGGCTGCGGGTCAAGCCGCGAGCATGCCGTCTGGGCGCTCGCCGAATACGGGATCAAGGCGATCATCGCCGAAAGCTTCGCCCCGATCTTCCACGGCAATTGCCTCCGCAATTTCGTACTGCCGGTGACGCTTGATCGCGCGGCGGTGGAGGCACTTGCAGGCAAGACCATCGCCGTCGATCTGGCCGCGCAAGAAGTCCGCACGCAGACCGAAGTGCATGCCTTCGACATCGACCCCGAGGCGAAGCAGATGCTCGCCGAAGGATTGGACGCTATCGACCTCACACTGACCCAGGCGGGCGACATCGAAAGCTGGACCGCCGCCGACCGCACAGCGCGCCCATGGGTGTATCTGGAGCCAATTCGATGACTGAAATTCTCGTCTCCGAAGTCGGCCCGCGCGACGGGTTGCAATCGATCGAACGGGTGATGCCGCTCGAAGCCAAGAAACGCTGGATCGCGGCCGAAGCGGCGGCGGGCGTAAAAGAGATCGAGGTTGGAAGCTTCGTCCCGCCCAAGCTGTTGCCGCAGATGGCAGACACCGCCGAACTGGTCGCCTTCGCCAATGGGATTGAGGGCCTTACCGTCGTTACGCTGGTGCCCAATGCCAAGGGCGCGCAATTCGCGGTCGATGCGGGCGTCGATGCGATGAGCATACCGTTTTCGATGAGCGAGACGCACTCGATCAAGAATGTGCGCAAGGATCACCCAGCGATGATCGAAGAGATTCGCGCCGCCGCCGCCATCGCCAGGGAGCACGGCGTCCATTTCGCCGTCGGCCTCTCCACCGCCTTCGGCTGCACGATGGAGGGCGCTGTGAGCGAGGATCAGGTGGTGCGGCTCGCCGAGAGGGCCGCGGAGGCAGGGGCGCAGGAATTCAGCCTGTCGGATACGACCGGCTATGCCGACCCCGCACAAGTCCGTCGGCTGACCCGCAAGGTCAAGGCAGCGGTCGGCGATGACATGCTCACGACCCTGCACCTCCACAACACGCGCGGGCTGGGTCTCGCCAATGTCGTCGCAGGGCTGGAGGAAGGCATCACCACCTTCGATGCCTCTCTCGGAGGTCTTGGAGGTTGTCCCTTCGCTCCGGGTGCGAGCGGCAATCTGGTGACCGAAGACCTCGTGTTGATGCTCAATTCGATGGGATACGACACCGGGATCGACCTCGAAAAATTGCTCGAAGTGCGAGCGATTATCGTAGAGGCGATTCCGGGCGAGCCGCTCTATGGCTTCACGCCCGACGCCGGGCCGATGCTCGATTACAAGGATCGCGTCGCAACATGAGCGCGCCGCAACCTCTCAAGGGCATCACAGTCGTCGAATTCACCCACATGGTGATGGGGCCGACGGTCGGGCATATCCTCGCAGGCCTCGGCGCAGAGATCGTGCGGGTCGAACCGATCGGCGGAGATCGCACGCGGCGGCTGATGGGGTCGGGCGCGGGCTATTTCCCGATGTACAATCGCGGCAAACAATCGATCTGCCTGGACCTCAAAAGCGAGGACGGCATCGCTGTTGCCAAAGACCTGATCGCGGGCGCGGACATTCTGGTCGAAAACTTCCGCCCCGGCGCGCTGGACCGGTTGGGGCTGGATTATGAAAGCTGCTCGGCGGGCAATCCGGGGCTGATCTACTGCTCCGAAAAAGGCTTCCTGCCCGGCCCCTACGAACAGCGTACCGCGCTCGACGAGGTCGCTCAGATGATGGGCGGGCTTGCCTATATGACCGGGCCACCCGGCAAACCGCTGCGTGCAGGGGCCAGCGTTATCGACGTGACCGGCGGGATGTTCGGGGTGATTGGAGTCCTTGCCGCGCTCGAGGAACGCCATCGCACCGGCAAGGGTCAGAAAGTCACCGCCAGCCTGTTCGAAACCACCATCTATCTCGTCGGCCAGCACATGGCGCAATACGCCGTCACCGGCACACCCGCTGCGCCGATGCCCGCGCGCGTTTCGGCCTGGGCGATCTACGATGTGTTTGAGACAAAGAACGAGCCGGTCTTTATCGGTGTCGTGACCGATGCGCTGTGGGAGAAATTCTGCAAGCTGTTCGGGTTGGACGAGCTGTGGGCCGACGAGGCGCTGCGCGAGAACAACGCCCGTGTCGAAGCGCGCGACCGGATCATGCCCCAAATCCGCGCGCTGATCGGCGGTATGACTGCTGGTGAGGTGATCGCTAAGCTGGACGGATCAGGCCTGCCCTTCGCCCCGATCGGCAAGCCGCAGGACATGTTCGACGATCCGCATCTCAACGAAGGCGGGCTGGAGGACGTGACACTCGACAACGGAACCGAGGTGCGCCTGCCGACGATCCCGCTGGAGATGGATGGCAAGCGGATCGGGTCTCAACAGCATTTGCCAAAGCCGGGCCGCGATGCGCGTGCGGTGCTCGAAGGGCTGGGCTATGATTCTGACAGGATTGAGGCGTTGATCGATGATGGCGCCGTGGGGGAAAGCACATGAGAATACACGCGAGACTGTTGGGATCGGCCCTGGGTGTGGCGGCGCTGGCAGGTTGCACCGTCACCAACAATTACAACGGCACCGCCGCGTCTGCTTCTGGCAACCCGCCACGCGCCGCCGGGGTCGATGCTCCCGCAGAGCGCCTGCCCACCGATGTCAGGCGTACGACCATCATCGTTCGCGATATCGAGAACTCACTGAAACTGTATCGCGACGTGCTCGGGCTGGAGATCAATTACGACACCACCGTCACCACATCGGGAGTGGCGCTTCCAGCAGGCGAGCCAGGTGCGACCGCGCGGCTGGTGCTGCTCAACGCCAACGATGCGTGGGTCGGCTGGGTCGGTCTGATGGAGTGGGTCGACCCGCCCATCCCAGCAGGCGAATATCCCAAGAGGATGGGGCCGGGCGATGTGGTGATCATCCTCAACACCGACGATGTCGAAGGGCGCTGCGAGGCGGCCAAGGCGGTGCCGGGTGTGACCTTCACCGCCGAGGCGCGATTGCAGGTCTATCCGGGGCGCGATGGCGGGCCGGATATTCGCGTAATGGGTTGCAATTTCTTCGACCCGGACGGGATCCTGATCGAACTCAATCAGATCCTCGAGTGAGCTAGCCGCCAGCGACCAGATCCGGCCCGTCGATCAGCAGGACCTGCACATCAGCCAGGCCTTCACGCAGCTTCTTTACCTCGGCATATTCCGGGCTGTTCCAGAACGCCTTGACCGTTTCGCGGTCGGCCCATTTGGAGATCACCATCGAAGCGCCATCCCCGAAATCGCCTTCGAGGCATTCGGCGCCGGGACCGCGCAACAGGTATTCACCGCCGAATTTCTCGATCAATGCCGCCGCCGCGGCGCCGTAGCCGGAGACGAACTTGTCGCGATCATGGATGGCGGCGGTGACGATCATATAGGCTGGCATGGCAGGGCTCCTGTCAGAATGGCTTCACCGCGCCGAGGAAGCACACAGAAGCGATGGTGATCCAATAGATGTAGGCGGCGATCCGGGCCATGCCTATCTCGCGACTCAGCGCCGCTTCCTGTTCGGCATTCGGACCCATCGCGAGGATACGGAACCGCTCGGTCCAGCGGCGCATCACCAGTCGCAAGAACAATCCGATGCATAGCGCAAAGGCATAAAGCGCCATCTTCGCCGGATACCAGTGATTGCCGAGGCCCGATTTGATCGGGCCGGCATCGGCAAAGGCCATGAACGACACAACCAGCAGCGCCGCGATCAGCGGGTAGCGCAACCACTCCTCTAGCCGCGTCACAGTGATGCCGATATCGGTCTCGCGCTTGATAAAGGCGGTCCAGGTCATCGCCAGCCACACCGCGAAGAACAGCCACATCAGCCACACGCCCGCTCCATCGAGCAGCGGCACGAAGCCATAGATCTTGCCCATATGCAGGCCCAGCGGCAGCAGCAGGACGATCCCGGTGCGCGCCAGAATATCGATGCGATAGGCGGTTTCCATGTGCCGCTTGCGCTCTTCCAGCGAGAGCGCGGGATTGGTCACGTGATAGCTGGTCTGGAAGACGCCCCATTCGCCGCCCAGCCAGTAGACCATCGCCAGAATGTGAACCCAGCGCAGGATGCTGAGTTCGTTCAGATAGAGAAATTCCATGATCCCGTTCCCCCAAACGCGCGGCGATTATTCGCGAGAAAGCCGCTCCACCACGTCCATGATCGGCGGGTCGCTTGCCTCCATCGCTTCGACCTCTTGCTGGAACCCGCGCATGATCCGCGCGACATAGGCGCGCGTCGCCAATCCGCGCTCGTCCGCGGCTTCGCGGGTCGGTTCGTAGCGCTCGATATCCTCGCGTTTCACGACACCGTTCGCATCCAGCAACCGTTCGATCGTGTCCTGCCGCTCTCGCAAAGCCGAAACTTCGGCGGCCATGGCGAAGACGGTGGAATAGAGGCGGTCGAGCGCCGGGTCTTCGAAATATTCTGGACGCTTGCCCTTGGCCCGCTTGCCCGACAGCGCGACCCAATCCATTTCCTCACTCACGCTGCGACCGCCTGTTCGACTGGTTTCCAAGCGCCATAGGCATTCCAGATCGCGGCACGTCCGAAATCCTCTTCACCCTCATCGGGAGATGGCGGGAATATCTCCGGATCGACCACAGCGCGGACCCCGGCGACGAACTGGCTTTCACGCGGGAAGCCCGCATCGGCCATGACCTGCTTCAAATCCTGCCCATGCATCGCCGACCAGAACGGCTCGTTGTTGTTGAACGCATCCCAGTCGCGCATGAACTGTTCGAACAGCGGCATGTCGTCCGAATATTGCGGCTGCTCGATATGCAGGATCAACCCGCCCGGCGCGAGCACGCGGTTCGCTTCGGCCAGAATGCGCGGCATAGCCTTCGACGAAAGCTCGTGCAGGAACATCGTGGTCTGCACCCAGTCGAACGATCCATCATCCCAGCGCGACAGGTCTTCGCCAGAGGCCTGTACGAACTTGATGTTGGTGACGCCCATCGCAGCGGCGCGCGCTGCGCCATAGCGCAAGGATGCGGCGGCCGTGTCGATCGCGATCACTTCCGCATCGGGATAGGCCTGCGCGATCGGCACCGCGTTATGCCCGACGGTGCAGCCGATATCGAGGATGCGCTTGGGCTGCCAATCCGGGCGCTCCTGCTTGGCCCAGCCTACCACGGCGGTTCCCCCGCCATCGTTCAACCCGCCCAGCGCGCCGCCGGTCGTCGCGAACAGACCGACATCGTAATTCGCGCCGACCGTCACATCGTCTTCGCGCTCCTCGCTGTGATAGCCGCCGGGCTGGCAGTGGATATCGACCGAGGTCTGGTAATGCGGCTGTTCGACCGAGGGATCGAGTTCGAGCATGCCCGAATGCTCGTTGAACTGCTTGGCCATGGCATCCAGCTCATCGAGCTGGCGCAGCACCACCTGCCGCCCATTGTGCTGACGCATCTCCATCGAATTGCGCTTCAACGCCGACCACACGCGATGCCAGGCGTCCTGGTTCATCCCGTCGCGAATCTCATAGCGGTGTTCGGGATCGCGGCCATGTTCGGCGCGAAAGGCGGGAAGCACGCGCTTTTCATAGGCCAGCTTGTTCCCCGCCCCGACCGTGCCCGATAGATAGCGGTTGAAATGGGTCAGGAAATTGAACCGCGCCGCCTCGTCGTGATTGGTGCGCGGCATCATCGGATGGCGCGTCAACGCAGTGTAGGGAGGGGGCAGATCGGAAGCCATGGGGTCACCCTTTGAAAGTTGTCCGGACAAATTTGCCAGAAGCCTGTGGTTTGTCAACTCAAACGGTACGCTGACGGTTCCGGCGCGACTGCTCATTGATCTGGTGCAAATCGCTGCGAGCCGTGCCTCTTGATTGCTATGATGCACGGGTCCAGATCGCGAAACAGTTCGACTCACTCATGACGAAGGTCTCTGCCTGGTGACAACCCCTGATCTGCCTGCTGCAACCGCCCACATGCTCGACCGCAGCGATCTGCGCCGGGCGTATCGCGCCGATGAAGACGCTTGCGTGGCTGAACGGCTGGAGCAGGCCAGACCGGCGGCGAAGGTCAGCGATCGGGCGGCCGCGCTTGCGATCAGACTGATCGAAGGGGCACGGGCGCGCAAGGCCAGCGGGATCGACGCTTTTCTTCAGCAATTCGGGCTCGACACCGAAGAGGGGATCGCCCTGATGTGCCTCGCCGAGGCGCTGCTGCGCGTGCCCGACCATGAAACCGCCGACGCGCTGATCCGCGACAAGATCGGCGAGATCGAATGGGGCGAACATCTGGGCGAAAGCTCATCGACCTTCGTCAACGCCGCGACATTTTCGCTGATGCTGACCGGCGAGGTTCTGGAACAGCCGGACGAACACCAGCGCGGGATGGGTTCGACGCTGAAACGCGCGATGAACCGCATGGGCGAGCCGGTGATCCGCACCGCGACTTTGCAAGCGATGAAGATCCTCGGCGGGCAATTCGTGTTCGGGCGGACCATCGACGAGGCGCTGAAGCGCGCCGCGCCCGAGCGAGCAAAAGGCCTGACCCATTCGTTCGACATGCTCGGCGAAGCGGCGATGACCTATCCCGATGCCGCGCGTTACGCTCGCGCTTACGAAGGCGCGCTCGACCGGCTGGCGAAAGAGACAAAGGGCGGGATCGGCCCCTCGCCCGGCATTTCGGTCAAACTGTCGGCACTGCATCCGAAATACGATTTTTTTCATGCCGAAAAAGCCCGTGCCGAGATTGTGCCGATCGTCAAGGCACTGGCGATCAAGGCGCGCGATGCAAACATTCACTTCACCATCGACGCTGAGGAAGCCGAGCGGCTTGAACTATCGCTCGACATTATTGAGACCCTGGTCGGCGATGACGAGTTGTTCGCTCGCGACGATGGCTCGCGCTGGGCAGGCTTTGGCCTGGCCGTACAGGCCTATCAGAAGCGCGGTGTGCCGCTGTGCGACTGGGTGGCGAAGCTTGCCCGGCGGCATGGGCGCAAACTGTTCGTGCGGCTGGTCAAGGGCGCGTATTGGGATAGCGAGATCAAGATCAGCCAAGTCGGCGGTTATGACGATTATCCGGTTTTCACCCGCAAGATCGCAACCGACGTCTCCTACCTCGCCTGCGCCGCGCGGCTGTTCGAGCACGACGACGTGATCAAGCCCGCCTTTGCCACGCATAACGCCTATACGATTGCGGCTGTGAAAAGCATGGGTAGCGATAAGCCTTACGAATTCCAGCGGCTGCACGGCATGGGCGAGGAAGTCTACGACGCGCTGCACAAGCTCGAAGGCAATTCGCCCACGCCGGTGCGCATCTATGCGCCGGTCGGCGGGCACAAGGAATTGCTCGCCTATCTCGTGCGCCGCCTGCTCGAAAACGGGGCCAATACCAGTTTCGTCAATCGGATGGGCGATGCCGATATCGCCGCAGAGGAACTGGTCGGCGATCCGGTGAGCGAACTTGCCGCATTGTCGCCCTATCGCAACCCGGCAATCCCACTGCCGGAAGACATTTTCGGCAAGCGGTTGAACAGCGCGGGGATCGATCTGTCCGACCCGCTGGTGCTGGGTCCATTGCAGGCGCGGCTCTCCGAACTCGCGCAGCAAAGCTGGACTGCCGAGCCAACTTTTCCGAGCGACGAACCCGGAGAAATCGCGCCGATCACCTCGCCGCAGGACACCCGCATCGAAGTCGGCACCCGCCGCGATACCACCCCCGCCGAGGTCGATGACGCGATCTCCCGTGCGCTGGCGATCCAGCCGGGATGGGACGCGCTGGGCGGTGAAAAACGCGCGCTGCTGCTCGAAGAAGCCGCCGACCTGTTCGAGGATCATGCGTCTGAATTTCTCTCGCTGTGCCAGCGCGAGGCGGGCAAGACGTTGCTCGACGCAGTGCTCGAACTGCGCGAAGCGGTCGATTTCCTGCGCTTCTATGCGGGCGAGGCCCGGCGGCAATTTTCACAACCCATGCCGCTGCCCGGCCCGACCGGTGAGGAAAACACGCTGAGCCTGCATGGCAGAGGCGTGTTCGCGACGATCAGCCCTTGGAACTTCCCGCTCGCGATCTTCATCGGCATGGCCTCGGCGGCGCTGGCGGCTGGCAACACGGTCATCACCAAACCCGCCGAACAGACCCCGCTGATCGCCGCGCTCGCAGTCAAGCTGTGTCATCAGGCCGGCATCCCTCCCGAGGCGTTGCAATTGCTGCCCGGCGCGGGCGAAGTCGGGCAGGCGATCACCTCCGACCCGCGCATCGCCGGGGTCGCCTTCACCGGATCGACCGAGACCGCGCGGCTGATCAATCAGGCGCTCGCCGCACGCGAAGGCCCGATCGCCACGCTGATTGCGGAGACCGGCGGGCAGAACGCGATGATCGTCGACTCCTCAGCGCTGCCCGAACAGGTCGTGCGCGACGTTCTCGCCAGCTCGTTCCAAAGCGCAGGGCAACGCTGTTCGGCCTTGCGAGTGTTGTATCTGCAAGACGACATCGCCGACGACATGCTGGAGATGATCCGTGGCGGGTTCGAAGCGCTGACCGTGGGCGATCCCGCCGAGCTCGCAACCGATGTCGGCCCGGTGATCGACGGCGATGCAGAAGCCGCGCTGGAACGCCATGTCGCCCGGCGTGAAAAGAGCGGTCGCCCGGTAGAAAGGATCGCGTTGCCAGAGGAGACCGCCAACGGCCATTTCGTCGCGCCGACCATTATCGAACTGGACTCGATCCTCGATCTCACTCGCGAGAATTTCGGACCCGTTCTGCACGTCGTGCGCTTCGATGCCGACAATCTCGGGCAGGTGATCGAGGATATCAAAGCGACCGGCTATGGCCTCACGCTTGGCCTGCACAGCCGGATCGAGGCGACCCGCCGCTTCGTTCAAGCGCGCGCTCGGGTCGGCAATTTCTACGTTAATCGCAACCAGATCGGCGCGGTGGTCGAAAGCCAGCCGTTTGGCGGCGAAGGCCTGTCAGGCACCGGACCAAAAGCGGGCGGCCCGCATTATCTCGCTCGCTTCGCTACCGAGCGGGTCACGTGCATTGATACAACAGCTGCGGGCGGAAATGCCTCCCTGCTTGCCAGTTGACCCTCCGCTTGCACGCTCGCGGTATTCGATTAGGTTCGCGCGCCATGCCCCGACTTCTTCTCAGGATATTGACGCTGCTTGCATTCGTGTGGAGCGGCCCTGCGCTCGCCGACGTCCAGATCCACTTCCACAGCTTCAACGGATCGGTGCTGTTCGGGCGCTATCCGCACACGTTTATCGTCCTTGACGGTGAGCTTGAGGAAACCGGCGAGGTCATCAACGAGAATTACGGCTTCACCGCAAAGAAGGTCTCTACCGCCATACTCAGCGGCCCGGTCGTCCACGACATCAGCGTCGAAAAACCCAAATATCTGAAAAAGACCAACCGCCACTTTACCCTGACCATAACCGATGATCAGTACCGCCAGATCGTCGCCGAAATGCAGGCCTGGCGGGATGCTCCGGGCAAATATTACGACCTCGACACGCGCAATTGTATTCACTTCGTCGGCACGATTGCAAAGATCGTCGGCCTGAAGGTCGAATATCCCAAGAAGATGCTGCGGCGGCCAAAGAAATGGTTGAACTACGTAACGGGGCTCAATCCACAGCTAGGCGCAAAGCCGATAAAGTGATCACCTCGTGGCGGTCGCGCGTCGCCGCGTGTGAGATCGCAAGCTTGTCGGAAAATCGCAGCGTATGCGACGCCCTGTTCTCAAGCCAATCGATCAATCGTCCGAATCCGACGCCTCGCCATCGGTCAGGGCGCTGCCATACCCCTTGACCACGGCAGCCATCGGCGGTCGCTTGGACTTGGCCGGCTGGTTTTTCGAAGACAGCATTGTGCCCAGAAACTGGAGCACCTGATCGACCGCGCCCGCTTCTTCGGTCTCGACGATGCGAACCTGCTCGTTGGCCGAAACGATCACGAATTCGTCGCCCCGCATCAGAATGGCCTGCCCCGCTCTGCTGGTGCGGACAACATCGCCAACCTGCAATTGCGTGCCCTTGGCGCCGTAGATCGCCTTGTCATCGCGGATGACCGAGATCTGCCCGTCAGCATCGGAAATGGTCCAGCCGGATTCCTGCGCCAGCGCCGCGCTGCTGCTCA
Organism: Pseudomonadota bacterium; assembly: GCA_039033835.1. Classification (GTDB taxonomy): domain Bacteria; phylum Pseudomonadota; class Alphaproteobacteria; order Sphingomonadales; family Sphingomonadaceae; genus Erythrobacter. The sequence goes on along the minus strand of JBCCBW010000005.1, from coordinate 36,380 downwards.
AGAGCGCCGCCGCCATGCCGATGTTTCTTGCCAGTTTGATCATCTCCGCCCCCGGTATTCCACTTATCGATCAGGGCGCCGGTTTAGCTAAAGCCGCTTCCGGTTTGGTTGCGCGAGACGGATAATGGATCGTCACGCCGGTTGGTTAAGGTCGCACTTACGCGCCGGGCAAGACTCATCCGGAAAACCGAAGCGCCGACCTTGCCGCGCCCGGCCCCATACGGAATGACGCACCTATGGCCATTCTCTCAGACAAGTGGATTCGCGAACAGGCGCAGTCGAACGGCATGATCGAGCCGTTTGTCGAGGCGCAGCGGCGCGAGGGTGTGATCTCCTACGGACTGAGCTCGTATGGGTATGACGCGCGGGTCGCGCCCGAATTCAAGATTTTCACCAATGTGAATTCCGCGACGGTCGATCCCAAGAAGTTCGATGCGGAAAGTCTGGTCGACCGCGAAACCGATGTCTGCATCATCCCGCCCAATTCCTTCGCGCTCGCGCGCACGGTCGAATATTTCCGCGTGCCCGAGGATGTGCTGGTCATCTGCCTCGGCAAGAGCACCTATGCGCGCTGCGGGATCATAGTGAACGTGACGCCATTGGAGCCGGGCTGGGAAGGCCACGTGACGCTCGAGTTCTCCAACACCACACCGCTGCCTGCGAAAATCTACGCCAATGAAGGCGCGTGCCAGTTTCTGTTTCTCAAGGGCAACGAACGCTGCGAGACGAGCTACAAAGATCGCGCGGGCAAATATATGGGACAAAAGGGCGTTACGCTGCCGCGGTTGTAGTGGGCATTTCCTTATGTCCGCTTCCGACCCGTTTCCGGACTGCTTCAGTTAGTGGTTTCTTTACGCCAGCAACGGATCTTGTGGCTTAGTAGGAGCTTGATTCTCAGTGTGTCTTTGTCGGCAAACCGCAGTGCATATATACAATGCCGACCAATCATTTCTTTCGAATGTCTTGGGTTGGCGGATCGAAGGCTGGCTACGGCGGACCATTGATCCGCCCTCGCCGGAAGTGCCTCGCATCATCTTCTGGTCGTGTGATTGTGCCAATGCCTATCTTCCTGCTGCGCTTTACGGCGGAATGCTATTCTCTTTTCTGGCTCATCTCGTCGCTGCCGGAGTTTGGATTTGCGTAGCTTCGGGCGCGAGCCGTCGAATGTTCTATCAACTGACGTCGGCTTGGGTGATATTTACACTCGCTGGGATTGCGAAAAACTATCATACGATCGCGAGTGATGCTGGTCTCCTCTATCCGGGTGAGAGAGGCGATTATTATGTATATTTGAGCCAATATCTGTGGTCGATGCCGATGCAATTCGCGTTCAATGCGACAGTATTCTTGGTTGTGCCAATCCTCATCATACTTGGATTTAAGCGAATCTTTTCGGGAGACAAATCCTTCGATGGAAACGCCACCTGAGCACAAAATGACAGGCATTCGGCTCGGGTTTCCGCGCATCCGCTGCCCACACCAATCCCGCCGCTCGTCATTTTCCTACATCGCGATCCGCTGCCATAGCCGCCGCACCATGATGGAAGCTCTCACCTTCAGTCTGCAAATCGCGTTTCCGGTTGGAGAAGTGTCAACTTCGCTTTTCCGCAGCAAGCTCATGAATTACCAAGCGAAAAGCACGAAATCGGAGGGTGACACTCTGTCAATTGTGTCAACTTCGCTGCTCCATCGCCACCCGTCCTTTGACTCGGCGACTGCGCGCGAGCATGGCGACGTTCAAGGGGCGGGCTAGAGGAGATATCATATGGCAGATACCGAATTCGACATCATCGTCTATGGCGCAACCGGATATACCGGGCGTCTCGTCGCGGAATATCTCAGCAAGCACTATGGCAGTCGTGACGACGCCCCCAAATGGGCGATGGCGGGCCGGTCACAGGACAAGCTCGAAGCGGTGCGCGACGAGATCGGTGCGCCTGCCGATACGCCGCTGGTCGTCGCCGATGCCGATGACATGGCGAGCCTTGAGGCGATGTGCCGCCGGACCAAGGTCGTGCTGACCACGGTCGGCCCGTACCAGCTGTATGGCGACAATCTCGTCGCGGCCTGCGTGAAGACCGGCACCGATTATGCCGATCTGTGCGGAGAGCCTGCGTGGATGGCGGACAAGATCGCCGAGCATCAGGAGAATGCGAAGAAAAGCGGCGCACGCATCTGCTTCTCCAGCGGCTTCGATTCCATCCCGTTCGATCTGGGGGTCTTGATGACGCAGAAGGTCGCTCAGGAACGCTTTGGCAAGCCAGCCCCGCGCATCCGCGGTCGGGTTCGCGCAATGGCAGGCACGTTCTCGGGCGGCACTGCAGCCAGCCTTGGCGCGACGATGAAGGCGGCGGCGAAGAAACCTGCGATCTTCAAGACGCTGAGCGATCCGTTTGCCCTGACGCCGGGTTTTGATGGGCCGAGCCAGCCGAGCGGCATGATCCCGAGCTATGAAAAAGACCTCGACAAATGGGCCGCGCCGTTCGTGATGGCACCGATCAACACGAAGAACGTCCACCGCACCAACTTCCTCGCCGGGCATCCCTATGGCGAGGATTTCAAATATGACGAGATGATGCTCACCAGCCCCGGCGAAGCGGGCAAGAAGATGGCCGAAGGCGCGGTCGAGATGATGAAAAACCCGTTTGGCGCCAAACCGCCCAAACCGGGCGAAGGCCCATCGAAAGAGGAGCGCGAAAACGGGTTTTATGACGTGCTGTTCGTGGCCGACATGACGCCGGGAGATACTGGCGGCGAAAGTGTGCATTACGGCGTGAAGGGCAAATACGATCCGGGCTACGGCTCGACCAGCCGGATGCTGACCGAAACCGGCATCGCGTTGCTATCGTGCGACAAGCCGGGTGGTATCGGGACGCCGGGATATTTCCTCGGTGAAGATCTCGTGAAACGGCTCGAAGAGCACGCCGAACTGACATTCGCAGCGGAGAACTGATCCGCTGCCAGTCATGAAAAAAGGCGGGGTCGGCACATGCCAGCCCCGCCTTTTTCGTTTCCTACATGCGGATCAGAAACTAAGCCGCACGCTCGCCCGCAGGTTACGCCCTGGCAGCGGCACGAAGTCCTTGGTGAAGCTTGAGTGACGCCGACCGGTCGTGTCGAACAGGTTCTCGCCGGCCAGCTGGAACACGACGTTCTGATTGTTCTCCAGCGGACGCCAGGAAAGGTAGAGATTGACGAAGGCGAAGTCATCGGTCGGCGTTTCGAACTCGACCACGTCGTCCTGCTCGCCGAACCACTGGACCTCTCCGCGCAGCTCGAATGCGTCGATTTCCGCCTCGAGCGCGCCCAGCAGGCTGAGTGGCGGGATGCGCGGCAAATTCGAACCATCGTCGAGATCAGCAGTGACATAGGACGCCCGCAGATCGGTGGAGAGCGAGAAGGTGTCGGTCTCGATCAGAGGCGCGACCAGATCGGCTTCGAATCCGAAGAAGTCGGCGTCTTCCTGAAGGAATTCGAAGACTGGCAGATCGTCTTCCTCTTCCCCGGTCGGCGACAGGAAAATGAAATCGTCAAAGCTCTGGTAATAGATCGACGCGCCGAATTCGATCCCGCCAATTTCACCGCGAACGAAGCCCTCGATGCCCAACGCGCTTTCTTCCGCGAGATCGACATCACCAATCTCAAACGCCTGGGTGGCGATATGCGGCCCGTCTGCAAAAAGTTCTTCACCCGCCGGAGCGCGCTCCGAATACGAACCCGTCACGCCAAGACGCACCCCTTCGGCAGGTTCGACGATCCCGGAAAGCGCGCCAGAAAACAGATTGAAATCCCGCTCAATCGCGAGCGGCTGAGAGTTGACATCGACCCGTTCGTAACGGCCAGCCCCTTCGATCTGGAAACCACCGAAATCGTATTCCTGGACAGTGAAAACCGCGAATTGGGTCGTCTCATTCGGCGCGACGAAAGCTTCTTCCCCAATCGCGGAGAAGTCGCGGAAAGTGTATTGAATGCCAACGACGCCGCCATCCCGCTGCGCAAGCTCGGCGCGCGCTTCGATGGTTTCGGTGTCGAACACCGTGCCCACCTCGGCACCTTCGAACTCGGTATGAGTGTAGTCGGAATAACCCGCGCGCAGTTTCAGGCGGGAGAAAAAGCCATCGCCAAGCGCGATGTCGCCGCGGAAATCAAAGCGCAATTGCTCAAGGCCGATAGAGACGATTTCTTCCTCTTCTTCGCCTTCTTCCTCTTCGCCTTCCTCGCCCTCTTCACCATGGGCGTGTTCGGCACCCGGACGACCGACCAGGCCGTAATCGGTGTCGTAATATCCGACCGAAACGCCGAACGTGGATTCGCCGAGGAACAGACCGACACCGCCGTTCAATGTATATGTCTCGGTTGCGCTGTTCGGGATGAAACCGCTCTGATTGGCGATCTCGGTCAGCTCGGCGGCTTCTTCGAGTTCGCCTTCAGCAGCCTCTTCTGCTGCTTCTTCAAGTACTTCCGCGCGCAGGCCGGGCGCAAGCTGGAAGCCGGGAATTTCGAGATCATCAGTCTCCCGATACGACCCGTCGACATGGAAAACCAGATTTTCGCCGAGCGCTGCATCGACGGAAAGACCTCCGCTGCGCAGATCGCTCGCGGTATCGAACGCGGTCAGCGCATCGACGTGAAAGCCGTTCTCCGGAACCGCGATCGGGATACGCCGGTCGATCACATTGACCACACCGCCAATCGCCTGACTGCCGAACAGCAGCGATGCAGGGCCACGCAGCACTTCGATCCGCTCAACGGTGAGCGGGTCGATAGTGGTTGCGTGGTCCGCAGACGTGTTGCCGACATCGGCGGTGCCGAGGCCATCGATCAGGATGCGGACACGCTCTCCATCGAGGCCGCGCAGGATCGGGCGCGAAGACCCGGGTGCAAAGCTGGTTGCCGTAACACCCGGTACCTTGGTCAGCAGCTCACCCAGCTGCCCGCTCAGATCGCGTTGGATTTCTTCAAGCCCGATGATCGTCTGACCGGCGATGAAATCCAGCTCATCGAGAGTGTCTGCCGCAACGATGATATTGCCGCGATAGTGGGGGTCACTCGGGTCGCCTTCATCGACAGAACGGCGGTCAGGCCCGCCTTCTTCGGCGGCGGCCCCATCGTTAGCCGTGTCGTTCGCGGCGTCACTCGCATCCTCGGCGTCACTCGCCCAAACGGGATTGGCGACCAGCGCAAAGGACAATGCGGTGGCGACGGCAAGTCGGGAAGCAATCGGTTTCATGGGAGCCCATCCGTAGTCTGAATTACATGTGATAACGTATCATTCCGTTAACCTCGCACCCAAAAAGTGCAAGCCGCGAACCGCGCAAAATCCGACGAATGGCTGAATGAAACCGATATTGAGCGGTGTGTGCGGCAAAAATGACACGGATGATGTCAGGCTAGGCAGACGTGACCTGCCCGCCTGACGATTTAGCGCCACACGATTGGCCGCGGAAAAAGAAAATGGAGCGGGCGAGGCGCTCCATGAGAATTGAAATATTCAATGAAAACAGAAATTTATATCACTTCTGAGGCCACCTTGGTCCACAAAATGGTCCACATTTTGGTACACAAAAAACTTCGCAATACTGGTCGTTAGGAATCGGCCAATCCCATTGAATGGAAATCGCTTTCATTCAATCATCTGAAAATAAACGAAATTTCTGATTGGAGCTTTTCGGCTAACTCATGGTCAGGGAATTGAGCAACAGCCTGCTTCCAGATTGTCGCCGCCTCATCACGCTTTTCGTCGTTCCAATAGACACCACCAAGATTGAACCATGCGAGATCATAATCGGGCTCCAATTCGATGGCCTTGCGATACGCATAGATCGATTGATCTGTCTGCCCCAGCTTCTCGTGCGCTACAGCCACTTGGAACCAGCTCATGGCATCGGGTTGATGCTTCACTGCTTGTTCCTGCAAGATGGGTAGGCTCTCCTCGCATCGTTCAAGAAAGTTCAAAGCCGTACCGAGACAGTAGCCATAGTGGCCACCAGCCAAGTCAAATGCCCGGCGAAAGCACGTCTCTGCGCTATGCCAGTCTTCATTATCTTGTGCGCCATAGCGACGCCATGCCTGTTCAAGGAGCGGGCTTTTGTTCTTGAGCGATTTGGTCGCATCCAGGATTGCTTGAACTTCCTGATCGGAAGGGATCGCGATCTCTGAATTCTTGATCTCATAGCGTCCGTCCGAGCGAATGCTGATTCCGATCGCAGGGTTGGTCGCAAGATAACTCTGGATGGTCATTTCTTTCAGGACCGAACTGAATGACACAGTGTGCGGCGCGCAAGATCGCGCGTATGATTTTCGAGAAGCCATGATCTGAAATGCACAACATCTGATACACTGAGCTCACCAGCAGGCTTCGTCCAAACATATTGGTTCATCACGCGCGCACGACGCTCACACTCAACCAATGTCATCTGTTCGACCGGCTCTATGCCGTCGCGCCCTACCTTTTCGCAGATATTGAGCCATTTCTCGATGGCGTCCGGGACGCTAATTGAAGGCAATCTGGACTGATGAGCCTGCGTTTCTTCGAGTTCCTTCGAAGCCTTGAAAAGGTCTGCATCTTTGGCGCGCTTGAAGGATTTGTAGCCAAAGCCTGACGTTTTAGATTTGTCGACAAATCTGATCTGGCAGGTGATTTCACCTTTCAAGTTTACGCGTCTTCTCTTGTCAGCCATTCCATTATTATATTGTTTTTTCGATATTTTCCCTGGAACTCTCTAAGGGTCCTTCACGCAATTTTCTGCTTCGGCGACACGCTTGAAATAGAGCTTCAGGAGTGAATTGCGGTTGATCTTCAATCGACCGTCAATCGGGTCGACGAAGAACGGCAACTTGCGTCTCCCATGTGCATCAGGCTCGGCAGCTCGCCTTAGCTGCTTTTCCGAGAGCATAACTCCGATAACCTCCAGCGCTTCGCGAGCACCGTTCAAATCTATGATCTCAAGAGTGCTCATGACATATCATAGTGATCGGCGCTTAATGAATAAGGTCCATCAGCTTTCATGTCGAAGACCTCCTTGCCGCGCGCATCGCGGCAATACACCACGTTTCCATTGCCGTCTGTCGTGGTTAGATAGATTGTTACACGGCGCGCGAAATTGACGGCATAGGTCTGCTCGATTTCGAGCAATTGCTCATAGATGCGTTGAACAAGCTGTCGCAGCGAATGCTCGCCGCTGATTGAGATTTTCGTAGCTCACCTCCCCCAAAGGTTATATTTCCATATTACCACCGGAGGTTGCGGCTTCGCAAAAAGGGATGTGCTGCGGCGCAGCATCCGATCACTGATTTCACCCGACATGCGCACGAGGAAACTGAACGATTCCGCGCGTTAGAAGCGCCCTATGTCGAAGGTAGGGACGGGCGAACTTCGCCCGTCCTCTGTCCTACGATTGTTTGCGCACCTTGAGAATCAATGGGGTGAACTGAGACAGCGGCTCTAGGACCAGATGCTGAATGTCTTCTCGTGGCGGACTTGGTCGAAAAGCCGCCATTAAGGTTCCAGCGGAAGGCGGTGACACAAGTTAACGAACCCCCGCCTTTTTGAGGCTCGGCACCGTCCTTACCCCGTTTCAGCGCCTTCCGGAAAAAGCGCGGTTGGTGCTATGCATGAGAAACGTATCAGGCCCAGCGTATTCGAATTTCGCTAGGATTTTCGATCGTCAAGTCGATCACTATCCCATTCTCGTAAACTGGCATTGCAGAGATAGTGCCGCTGGAGCTCACTCCTGTGAGCCCTCGTTCCGCCACCAGTTCGCCATCACGTCGGATGGTCCATCTCCGCCCTGGTCCTCGCCGAACCTTCAATTGCGTATCCTTGGGACGGTTTGCAACGGCTTCGATGTTCAAGACCAGCTCGCCTTCGTTTCTGTCGTAGTAGGCTTTGCTCACATTCACCCCGACCGGATCATTGGCAAGCACTGGCTCTTCGAAATGATCGGAGGTCCAGGGCCGGCGGTAGAGCTGATTGAGGCCGCCTGCTGGGTTGAGACGAGCATAGGCCAGCATCGCATTGCCGCTGAGCGGCTCCATGAAGACCATCTCACCGTCGGTATTGTAGCTGGCATCATTGCGTGGGTAATAGAGTCCGCCGTTCACCCAACTCGGGTTCATATGGCGATCGGCGTGCGCAAGTAGTCCTTCCAATCGTTCGCGATCGCCCAGCTCCGCCATCCAGATCGCCGAATAACCCAGCGTGGGAGCGCGCCAATTGAATTCGGGGTCGTGCAAAGATGGGTTAGCTTCTCCAGCGTTCCTGCGGTTCTGAACTTCTTCGAGTACGGTGGGTTGATAGATCGTGGTGCGACCGTCCGGCGTCCGACCGAAATATCGCGGAGCCTGCTGCGCATAGAGCGCGCGTGCGGTTTCCGGTGTCCAGGCGTTCAGCACTGCGCCCGACCATGCGTTCCAGTCGAGGCCGCCAGAGCCAACCTTGGCCTGTTGCTTCACCATATAGGTCGCAAAAATGTCGCCACCATCGGTGAGCAAACCCCCTGCGCGTTCCCATGCCGCGAGATAAGAACGCTCGGCCATTTCTGCATCCTGCGAACCATGACGCAAATCGTGGAAACGAAACCCGAGCATGGGGAACTGATTGCAAACCACGAAGACGTTGTTCGGCTCGCATGCGACACCTAGCCAGCCATTCTGCAGCATCTGCACAAAAATTGCCTGCTTGAGGCTGGTGAAATCATATTCATAAACAAACGGCTCGGAGCCCCAGAACATGGGCTGATGACGAAGCGTCAACCCACCATCCTCGGCGTATCGATCGTCGTCGAACAACACGGCGTATAGACCGGACATCGCCAGAAGATGGCCACTATACATGATGTTTTCCTTGACCACCGGATCCCGCCAGGGTTCGCGCGGGGAGGCAAGGCTGGGGTCAAGCCGCGGACCAGACCGGCTTGTATCGAACCAATAACTCCAGACGTCGTAGCGCATCATCTTGCGCATCACGTTCTGGTAAGCGGCTTTGAAGACACCCGGAGCAGCAGGTAGATGGTGATAGTGCGTAATGCCTAGGGTGTAGGCCATATAAGCCAACTGGTAGCGATAGGCCGACAAATAGGCCTGCTCGGTGTCGATTGCTCCCATATATGACCAATCGCCGTCGGGAGCATCCGCCAGATTCTTTACATGACGAAGGTGCCCAAGTTGCTCGCGATCAAGCCCATCGATCGCATTACCTGAACCACGCTTGGGGACGGCCGAATAGGCTGCGTTCGAGAAGCCAAACTGGCTTATGCACGCCGCTCCGCCAATTCCAGCTGCGAGATTGGCCAAGGTTGCTCGTCTTGTTAACATACTGTTTTTTCTCCCAGTTTAGACTGGAGGATATCAACGTCATTTTCAGGCCGAAAAGCTTGGCGGCGCGAAAGACGGTCGACGAGGCCAGTTGCTTGATTGTCCGCTAGCACCACTAATTTCCCGATTCCGGTTCCACCTGCAATTTTTGCATGAGATATGTCGCCATTATGGCCGCGTTGACGGAGCGCCCTTCATTGTCGACCGCCATGCTGTGACCGCCCTGACGAGCTTCGTAGAACAGGACAGGGTGTCCTTGTTCGGCAAGCTTCGCCGCGAACTTTCGCGCATGTCCAGGATGCACACGGTCATCCTGCGTCGACGTCATGACCAGCATTTCGGGATAGTCTGCTTCGCGATCGATGTTGTGATAGGGAGAGTAGCTCAAGAGCACCTCGCGATCTGCTGCGACATCGGGGTTTCCGTACTCTTCGATCCAAGCTGCCCCGGCGAGCAGTTTGTGATATCGCATCATGTCGATGACCGGAACGACGGCGATCGAGGCGCTGAATAGATCGGGTCTTTGCGTAGCAAGGACCGCAGCGGTCAGCCCCCCATTCGATCCTCCGATAATACCAAGGCGACCAGGCGAACCGAGCCCGCGGTCGCTGATATCGTCGGCGATCGCGTAAAGGTCATCGTAAACAATCTGACGGTCCTGCCCGCGTGCGGAAGTGTGCCAACGATCACCATACTCGCCTCCCCCGCGTGGTCCCGCCGAAACATAAACACCCCCAGCATCAAGCCAGAGCTCATGCAGCGGTCCCGAATAGGCGATTTCGAATGTCGGCGTAACCGTGTAGCCGAAGCCGCCATAGGCATACATGAGGACTGGCGCATTTCCGTCGAATGCGAAGTCCTTTGAGCGCGTGACAAAGTAGGGAACGCGGGTCCCGTCCTCTGCTGTCGCAAAGAATTGTTCGGTCACAAATCGAGAAAGATCGGTTGACGACACCTCGCGCCGGATCACAACGGGCTTGTTCTGCTCCATCCTGTATTCGGTTAGCGGCGTCAGGAAGTCTTCGTACCTGAACACCAAGGTTTCCGAGTAGGGATCAGATGTGCTGGGAAACCAGATCGATCCCGGCTGTGGTACTCCTTCGATTGCTTCGATGGTCCATTGACCGTCGGCGCCGCGTTCGATCTTTCGCAAGCTTGAGGCGACGTCTTTCAAGATGTTCGCGTAAACGACATCCCGCGTCGCGGTCAGGTTGCTGAAGATATTAAACGTTTCGTCTTCGGCAAGCGTGTAAACTGGCCTGATTGCCTCATTCTGCGCCACCGATTGGTCGAGAAGTCGCGTGACGTCGAATGCCACAACCGTTTTCGACGTCACGGTCTCGCCATCGATCGTCCACCCATCACCGACGATAGCCAGCATTTCGGTGCCTATGCCGGTAAAGCCGCCAAATGCGGACAGATCGAACTGTCCTGGAAGGTCGAGTAAAATCGGGCGATCTTCATCGTTCAAGACGAATGTATCGGCTTTGAAGCCTGCTCCGACGCTAAGAAACCCGGTTGCGCGCCATGTCGCGCTCTCGAAGACAATGGGCTGCACCATGATGTGGTCGGCTGGCGCAGTATAGATAACTTCGGATGCTTCAACAGGTTGTCCTCTTTGCCAGATGCGCACCTTGGTCGGAAAGCCGGCAAAAGAGGCGTCATCCGGGCTCAGGATCGCCGAGATACCGATCGTGTCATCGTTAATCCAAAGTGCCACTTGCCGACCGGCTGCGGTAACGAACCCATCCGCAACCAGTTTGTTTGCTTCAAGATCAAACTCCCGCAGGGTAACCGCGTCCGTACCCCCATCAGACATCGCGATCAGCATGCGATTACCTGAAGGGGCGAAGCTCGCCTGGGCAAGCGTACCGAACCATTCGCGTCCGTCGGCGCGCCCGACCTCGGCAAAATCCACCATGTTTTCCCATTCGGGGACGCCCGCTGCATAGCTCGAGAGCGTCGAACGCCGAAGCAAACCGCGCGGTCGGTCGCCATCTTGCAAAATATGATAAATGTACCCGCGGTATTGTCTGGTCGACAAAAGGTCGGGCAAACGGTTCGGGCGGTCCAATATCTCGAGCGCGTGCTGCTTCACCTCATCGTATCGTGGATCAGCAGTTAGCCGTGCGAGAGTGTTCTCGTTCGCGGCTTTTACCCACTCGATTGAACGCCCGCTTTCGGTCTCTTCGAGCCAGATCAGACTATCTTCGGTCGGTGCCTCTGGCGGCATCGCTGCTGCAGCGGATAGACCAAGGACCGCCAGTATGGCGATGAGAACAGTCTTAACAGACGGCAGTCGATCTTTCATCAGGCCGATTTCCTTATGCTTTTTAGCACTGCCAAAATGGGATTCCCTTGGGGGCTCCCATTCCAACAATCCGCTTCTCACTCAGTAAGTAAGGCTCAACTCAACCCCGATGGTACGAGGGCGCAGCCGAAGGGATTCGAAATCCCCACCAGCGCCGAGCGCACGAGACGAGATGGCACCGTCTTCGTTGGTCAAATTGTCGCCAAAAACGTACACACCCCAGAATTCACCTTCGAGCCCAAACCGCGCGTCGAGTTGGAAAATGTCATCTCCGGGACCGATCAGGCCTGGAAAAGCGGGATTGTCGCGTTCGGTCGCATAATTGAATCCGATCCGGCCGAAACCTTCCAGCGAATTGGCAATCGGGGCGCGGTAGGTGGCCGAAGCGTTGGCCGTGAAATCGGACACTTCCTCAGCTATATCGCCTTCGACAATCGCAGTGCCGGGTACATCGCTTTTGTTCGTAGCATCGACATAGGAAATGCCGGCCAGAAGCGTCAGTCCGTCAATTGGCTGCAGCGAACCGGAAAGGTCGAACCCGAAAATGTCCAGCCCGTCCGAAGGGGTCAGAGCGTTGAGACCGGTTCCGGGAATTGCCAGCCTGACGGTACGCGAGTCCCAATCACTTGCGTAAACGGCTGCCTCGATGGTCGCACGTCCATCCCAAGCCGACACTTTAGCACCCGCCTCGAAGGTCCAAATCGAGTCCGGCGAAAGGATTTGCGGCGGAGGATCAGGGAGCAAGGCCAACAGAGGCAAGACTGCTCCTGCTTGTGGCTGTGCTCCACGAAAACCCCGCGCAGCGCTGGCATAAAGCAATACATCATCCGTAGCATCGAATGAGAGAATGAAGCGCGGGCTAAAATCACTGCTGTCTTCATCGATTGGAATGGAAGGCAGGGGACCACCTCCAAAACCGGTGCCAGCCTCAACTGAATTGAGCGTTTCATCGAAGTAACGCAGGCCTGCTGCAAAGCGCAATCTGTCCGTGAAGGCATACTCGACTTCACCAAAAAGCGCATCTGCATCCGTCTCCACCGTGGTCGTTGACAACAAAAGTATATCCGGCGCCGAAATGATATCGAGGCGGGTCGCCTCACGACGAAAATACCCTAAAGTCACATTCAGACCCTGCGCGATCTCACCTGAAAATCGCGCTTCGTGTGTTTGGACGTCAAGCCCTATGATGGCATCGAACGGACCAACCCCAGGCACTTCAGCGTTATTTGCAATTGTCGCGTCGATATCGCCAAACGCATAAAAAAAGCTGCCAAACGGAAGTTCGTAAGAAACCCGGGCGGTGACTTGATCGTATTCAACCCCGCCCAATGTTCGGGCCGATGCGATCAAGTCGTCATTGCCCCGCGCCACGGAGTCGATATTGTTATCGTAGCTCCAATAGGTGCCAATGATGTCGAGATTGTCAGTTGGAGTGAGCCGTGCTTTCACCCGCCAGCTGGTCAGTTCCTGATCATTGATATCGTCTTCGATATCAGCAGGAGTGTCGAATTGCGGGAATCCGGGGACCATAGTGCCCGGATTTGCAATATCGATAAATCCGCCTTCCTCCTCCTGCATGAACACACCGCGGATCGCGAAAACGTCTTCCACAATCGGGAGGTTTGCCATCAGCCGCACGCCGTAGGAGTCCTCGCCGCCATCGGTGAACCCGTAAAAAGTCTCGCCCCTCGCCTCGATCCGGCTTGTGTTCGGGTCATTGGTAAGAATGCGGATCGTACCGCCTTGCGAACCTTCGCCGAACAACGTTCCCTGAGGGCCTCGCAGCACTTCAACCCGGTTCAGATCGAAAGAGCGCACATCTGGGTTAATCGGGACGGTAACTCCGGTAAACGGTACCTCATCGAGATAATAACCGACCGCATTACCACCTAGATCAGTCGCCACACCGCGAAGGGTGATAGTCGATAAACCGCCGCCATTATCCGAAATGCTGAGGCCGGGCGTATCCTGAAGAAAATCCGCGATATTGCGCGAGCTTGAATCGCGAATGGCCTGCTCTGAAAAGTTCGTGATCGCGATAGGCACGTCCTGCAAGGCTTCTTCACGTTTACGCGCAGTGACGACGATGACCGAAGTTTCGGTATTGCCCTCGCTTGCCTCCGGAGAACCAGCACTCTGCGCAGATGCCGCGGTCCCTTGGCATAAGCCCCCGATAGCCGCACCGGCGATCAGAGATCTTTTGAGCATCGAATAAGTAGCCACAGTTCCCCCTCCCAAGCTGAATTGAGAAATAAGATAACAGACGTTATTTTATTTGGCAAATGAGAGGGCCTTGGCTATGGAATTGATAGCCCTAACAGCGTCTTTCGAATGGATCGGCATGCCCAAGCGCCAACCGGCATACATGGAGTCTCAACGCGAGTTGATCGTATCGGCTGCGCTGCGCTCGATCCGCGAACACGGCATTCACAATGCGAGTGTGCGTATGATCTGCGCCACTGCTGGACTGTCGACAGGAGCGTTTTACGTTCATTTCGACAATAAGGAGGAGGCGGTCGATGCAGCGCTTTTGAGCTTTTCCAAGCAGACAATAATGCCACCACCGGCGTCCGATTGGAAAAGTTTTGAGCAACTCTTCCGCAAGAACATAGGCTTCAATCCGAATCAGGAAGCCCGCGACAGTTTACGGCTGATTTTCGAATTCGCAGGTATGACCCTAGCCGACCCAAGCGACCGTCACTCTCTCACTTCGATCGAAGGTCAAAGCATGATCTGCACTTGGTTTGAGCGATCGCTGAAAAATTTGTCATCCACGAATGCTATCGCGCTACCAGATTCTGAAGTGACAATAGCGAAACAATTGTGGACCCTTGCGTCAGGCGCGGTCTGCCTTACTGCTTTGAATGCCAATTTGCGCGATGATCGATTTGTAGAACAAACATGCGCGGCGATGAAGCGTCTTGTCGGTCGCGACTAAAGAGGCAGTCAGCCTAACGGGAACCCACCGCGAACGTCACAATGGGGCCGGAGGCGGTCGGTCTGCTTTCGGCTATTTCTAGGTGAAAGCAGACTAAACCTGATCTCAATTTGCGTTTTTCTCGATTTCAGCTGTTAGCCGCTCTGTCAGTACAGCCGCCAAGGCTTGGATCCTGCGTATCGATCTGCGTGAGGGTTGCAGGCTGAGGGTCACAGGTAAGGCAGGTCCGATCCAGTCTCGAGCCAAAGGTATCAGAGTGCTGTTACCAAGCTCCGTGCCGATCAACCAGGTCGGCAAGATGCCCCACCCTCGCCCGGCGACAATAGCATCACGCAGAGCAAAGATGTCATTCGTCGCCCAGACGGGCGTTGGCTTGACAGTCTGCACTTCGCCAGTCTTGTTCCGCAAGGGAATGGATGCGCCTTCGAAAGTACCGAGAGATACGAATGGCATTTCCTCCAGCTTGTCGAAAGAGACGTCCTGGTCTCCGCCTAACTGAGCCGAGGCGACAGGACCTCTTTCAACCGTTGTAACCTCTCTGACGATCAAAGTGTCATCGACGGGACGGCCTACTTTGACCAAGAGGTCATAGCCTTCTTCAGCGGCTAGCCCCGGTCGATCGTCAAGAACGAGGTTGATTGTAATCTCTGGGTGACGTTGGGCGAATTCGAGCACCGCGTCGCACAAGAAAGAGCGGCCAAGAGCGATGGGCACAACCAATTTGATGGGGCCCGCCAAAGCATCGCGGTCGTCGCTCAAGCGCTCCTCCAGGCCCTCCCATTGCGACAAAAGCGCATGCGCTTCAGTCAGGACGCTTTTGCCGTTTTCAGTGAGGGTCAGAGAATGCGTTGTGCGCTCGGCAAGCTGGACGCCGAGCCGATCCTCGAGGGCGGCCAGTTGCCGGCTGGCGGTTGCTTGAGTGATCCCCAGATCAACGGCTGCCGCGCTGATCGATCCGCGCTCGGTGATCCGCACGAAGGTTGACATCAAGGTGAGACGATCGCTGGGGCCTGCCATACGCGTAGTGTATATCAGTAAGTGACTTGATGCGTCTACCGATTAAGCCTTCCGGCTGCGAGATAAGCTCCATCGAAATAAGGAGCCTTCACAACGACCCTTCAAACACACTTCACCTTCAAAGATGGTCGCCGCATTGCGCGGCTTGGTTATGGCGCAATGCGTCTCACCGGACAGCCCGGCAACTACGGCCCTTATGCCGATTGGCAAGGCGGTTTGGAGTTACTGCGCGCCGCGCATACTGAGGGTGCAGGCCATATTGACACCGCCCGCGCCTATGGACCGCACGACAATGAGCGCCTTATCGGAGAGGCCTTCGCCGACTTGGACGAAGCCGAGCGTCCCTTCATCGCTTCCAAAGGCGGGATAGAGAAAAGCGGCGCTGGTGCTGAGTTCATCCGAGCGGATGGTCGCCCCGAAGCGATCGCTCGCCATGTCGAGGAAAGCCTGGCGGCGCTCAATGTCGAACAGATAGACCTTTACTAGCTCCACCGTCCCGATCCAGCGGTTCCGATTGAGGAGAGCATTGCCGCGCTCGCCGAGGCCGAACGCCTGGGAAAAATTGCGCGCATCGGCGTTTCCAATGTGACGCTGGAGCAGCTTGAGCGAGCGCGGTCGGTCGCTGTGATCGATGCGGTGCAGAACCGCTATAATCCTGCCGAGGGCGGCGACGAGGATGTGCTCAATTACACTATCAAGCACGGAATCGCCTTCGTTCCATGGGGGCCTCTCGCGGCCAAACCGTTAGAGCGCGGCGCGCCCTTGGCACAAGGCGACACAGACCAGCATGGGATGACACCCGCTCAGCGCGCATTGCTCGCTCTGCTCAAACGCGCCCCGAACATCCTGCCGATCCCGGGCACAACCACGCTCGCGCATCTTCGCGAAAACCTCGCGATTGCAACTAGCGGCGATTGAAAAGAGGCTTGAAATGAAGTCGATCCACAAGACGGCGATGCTCACTTGGGCGGTTGTCTATCCGCTTATTACCGCACTGCTAATCCTGCTTGAGCCTATCGTCGCAGAACTGGCGATGCCGCTGCGCACTCTTATTCTGACTGCGATCATGGTGCCGATCATGTCCTACCTCGCAATGCCCTTGGGGACGCGCTGGGCTTCGGCCTTGCTAGGCTCAACCACCGAAACACACTCCGCAAAAGGAGAAACGAAATGACAACTGTCGCAGCTCCCACTCGCAAAACTCGATCCGCCGCCGCCCGCCTCATCGAGATTACCGAAAAGGCGCGGCCCTGGTCATTGAATTTTGCGCCGCACATCGGATTATCGAGCGAGGAAGATGGAATGTTCGCTCCAATTGTTGGACCTGACCCATTGGAGCAGATCGCGCTCATTCACGATCTTGGCTTCACGGGCAACTTCGCCCCAATTTTCGCGGAGCTGCACCACCGCGGATTTGAAGGTTTTGTTGGGCTGGAACATGGGCAGAGCAAACCGGGCGTCGGATCGATCGAAGACGCGCTGCCAATGCTGTCTCGCCTTTGAGCGCTCTTCGAGAGAAATGGGTCCGGAAGCGGAAAGTCCGCTTTGGGCGAGTTTGGCTAAAAATTGGACGATTGGATCAGATCGGGCTGTGGCATTCTTTTACCCTGGACCAAAGTTTCCGCCCGCGACCGGCAAAATCGGGCCTTCTTATGAACTGATCTGCAAGCGTGTGATTGCGTAGCGTCGGTATACTGGCATTTCGCAGCTCAGGATCGGAACGCCTGATTTTGTGAATTTCTCTTACGATATTCACTTGCATCGACAGCGAATTAGCCTACTCCCTGCAATTGCGAGTCAATCGCAGGACGGACGGGATCATTATGAAATATTACTCAAGCGCGAGCGTCATCGCGCTTGCTGTTTGCGCTCACCCTGCCTTCGGGCAAGATGCCATCGGCGAAGCCCGAACTCAGGCTGATGCAGACTACAGCGAAGGTCTGATCATCGTGACTGGATCACAAAGTGAAGGCGAGGTTTCTGTTGGGCGCAACGCGCTCAAAAAGGAAGAACAGCCGCGATCCATCCAGATCTACGATGACGAGCTCGTTCAAGATCTCAAGCCTCGCGCGCTTGAGGACTTGGTCACGCTCAGCGCCAATGTCACCTTTGATGGCAACAATGACGGCCGCGAGGTACGCTTTAATATTCGCGGTTTCGATAACGCGCCGATCCTGCGGGATGGTTTTCGCGTCAACACGTTCGGTGGTGTTAGCAATCCAGAATTGTGGAATCTCGAGCGGGTCGAAGTTCTCAAGGGCCCGGACTCAATCGTTTATGGCGAGGCCAGTCCCGGTGGGATCATCAATCTGAGGACCAAGCGTCCGACAAAAGAGAACTTTGTACTCTTTCAGGTGGAAGGTGGGACCAACCCTTCGTTCAGTCCCCGCTTCGACATCAACCTCGCGTCCGATTCGGGCGTAGTCAGCGGTCGCCTCGTCGGCCTTTACGAAATTGATGACGGTTTCCGCAACTTTGATAATCCGATCGAAACCTATTCCGTCAGCCCATCGCTACGGATCGATCCAACCGACAGCACGATCATCACCTTCATTGGAGAGGCGACCGTCGAGGAGGGGCAATCCGATTTCGGAATCGTTCTGGATGAAGATGGCGAACTGGCGGTCCCGCGCGACTTTGTGATTAGTCACCCGCAGGACGAGAACAAACGCGAATTTTATATGGCAGGGGTCGATATCGAGCAGCGCATCGTATCTGGCCTGACCGCCGAAGGCCGAATTCGGTATTTTGAGTCGACCTTCCAATACAACAATTTGCTTTTGCCTTTCCGATATATTCCAGGCAGCGGCACAGTGCTCCGCGTGCCAGCTATTCAAGGCAATGACAGCGATGAACTGGCGCTACAATTCAATTTGTTCGGCGAATTCGATCTTGGCTCGACCCGCCATCGTTTCACAGCTGGCGTCGATTATCGGGATTCCTTCACCCAAACCACTACTGGCTTCGACCCGTCGACCGCATTCCCGCTCGATATCAACAATCCCGACTATTCGATTCTGCCGCCCACCGGTCCACTGCCACCCTTTCCGGGTCCACCTCAAGACCAGGAGCGTGTCGGCGTGTTTCTCCAATACTATTTCAACCCCATCGAAAACCTGCTGCTGAGCGGCGGCATTCGCTATGATGATGTCGAGATCGTTGATTCCGATACGGGCGCTTTCTCCATCGATACGACGAATACGTCACTGCAAGCAGGAGCTAGATACGAGTTTAGCGAAGAGATTTCGGTCTTTGGAAGCTATTCGGAGAGCTTTCAGCCGACCTCCACACTTGATCTGTTCAACGAAACCCTGCCTCCTGCCGTGGGCGAGGGTTACGAAGTCGGCCTCAAGGGCGTTGTGTTTGACCGCTTTGCGTACGCCCTGAGTTACTTTGACATCACAAACACCAACCTCCCGCTTCCGCCAACCCAGCAGCAGCTGGATCAGCCAGGTGTGGTCAACCCACTGGGCTCTGTTGCTGCGGGTGAACAGACGTCGCGCGGTGTTGATCTGGATGTCAGCGGTGACATCACCGACAAATGGTCGATGATCTTCTCGATTGGCTATGTCGATGGCGAAGGGGTTGATGGCCTTCGTCTTCCAAACGTCGCCGACTTCACTTCAGCGCTGTTCACCAGGTACGACTTCAACGCAAACTGGGGGTTTGCCGTGGGCTACGAAATCGTGGGCGAGCGCTTGGCGGTCGCCGATTTGGACGGAGACCCCACGACCAATGATCCGCTTGAGGTTGACAGCCACTTTGTCGCCAATGCGGCCGTCTATTATTCACACGACATATTCGACGCGCAGTTGAATATCTCAAATCTGTTCGATGCAAACTATGTCGATTCCGTCGGCGGCCTCGCTCGCCAGAATTACGGCGGCCCGCCATTCGAAGCTGTACTCACCGTCAACTTCCCGTTCTGATAAGCGCGAGGAAAGGACTCGTCATGGCCTCCAGCTCAAGCAAGACCGCAAGGCACCTGATGGCATTGATCCATGGGTGGATCGGAGTTTTCGCGAGCATTTTCATTTTCATGATCGCGTTTACGGGGCTCGTGCTGACGTTCTTCGGCGAAATGTTCGAACTGCAATACGGCGATGTGGTCATGGCCGACGAAGGCCCGCACATGCATGTGGCCGACATCGTTCAAGCTGCTCAAGAACAGCATCCTGCCGGACTTGAGCCGATGGTTTTGTTCATGCCGGACACGCGCGTCGAAGGCATGGAAACCGCGATGGTTTTTGGCAGTGAGACAGCAGAAGGCGGACTGCAAGGGATCATGACAACGGTTGATCCGACCACTGCGACCTACAAGGGCAGCTTCGATCTGCATGATGCCTTCGCTCACGAATTCAACGACTTCCACTTTTCCCTCTTAATGGGGGACTGGGCAGCCACATTCATCGCGGTAATCGGCGTGCTGATGATCCTGTTCACGCTGACAGGGCTCTACCTTTGGTGGCCGCGCGGGAGCGCGCGGAAGAGGGACAAAATCCTCAAGGTGCAGACCAAAGGCAAATTGGTGCCCAAGATGTTCAACTGGCACGGCCTTGCCGGCATCTGGCTGGGCGCCTTGACGCTTCTTTTTGCGATAACCGGTGTAGGTCTGAGCGAACCGGATTGGCTGGGTCCGGCGATTGCGCAGGTCGATGAACCGCCCGCATGGGATGCCCGTTTCAAGGAGAATTGCGGAGATACCGTCACTTTCAGGCAAGCGGCTGACCAGGCTATGGCAGCGTTTCCGGGAAGAGAGATAGCGAGCGCAAACTGGGCTCGTGGTGAAGAGAACAAGTACGTTTTCACTTTGCGACAAGCGGGAGACTGGAATGTCCGTTTCGGTGATGCTCACGCGGAGGTTCATGCGCAGTGTGTGAACGAAATGTGGACCACTACGTTGGGCGAGCAAAACGCCCCTGCGATCTTCGGCGATTTGATGCTGTCGCTGCACGGCGGCCACATCTTCGGCGTTTTTGCCGAAGTATCAGTGGTGCTCACGGGCCTCGCATTGATGATTCTCAGCGCGACGGGAGTTCTCGTATTCTTCAAGCGCACGCTGCCTGCTCAGGCCGCGCGTTCCGCAAAGAGGCGCAACTCGACCAAGCCAGTTGCGGAACCAGCCGAGTAAGGTGAATTGTCGAGCATTTTTGAGCTGAAATAGTACTTAGGGGATCACTTGAGCTACCACCACGAGCTACGAGTGTTTCCTAACAAGCTGGTTGAATAGCAGACAGTTGGTTCGCCTTGCCTAGAGCTCGGAAACGCGCAGCGCAATTTATGGACCGATTGCTGACAGTCCGCTTTGCGCCAGATAGGAAACACAAGCAGACAAAGGGAAGCATTGGCGACTACAAGGAACATTCGCGGCGTCTAATCGCCACTCTAGTGCGTCAGCAAGCGCTCCCATCCTCGCCGTCTTCGCAAAGATCCGTCGACAAGCGTCGGGCCGACACCTTCGGCGGCAAAGGGTGCAAACCCTACCACGCTTTCCGTAGCCTGATGCCGGCAGCCTATGAGAAGTGGCGAGAGGGTGAGCTTATGAACGGTCCCGCATCAAGCGCTACAAGACATCGTTGATATTGGGTCAGACCGAGTTCGCAATCAGGGGTTGGATCAGCCTCCTGAAACCACCCTAGCCCAAACACTTAACGGCAATTTCGTGAGTTTTGCGCTTCGTCCAGATATTGCGCTAACTCAGGGGGAACCGTGCTTGAAAACAGGCTTCGGTCGTCAGCGAGGCGGCAGTAGACTTCCTGTGCAACCGGGTTTTCATTCAGATCGGCAATAGAGACCGGGCTGTTGATCAGGACGGATCGCTCATCGACTTGAGCCCGGACCGGAAAAGGCGTCGCGGCGGATGTGGGTGTGCCCATCCAGACGGCTCCCGTCTCAGGATCAATGAGTATTTGCGGATCCTCAGAGCGCAAAAAGAGAGAGGCCAAGACTCCTACGGCAAGAATTCCCACGGCGGCGACAGACCACACGGTAGGCCTCGTGCGCATTGTCGGCGCGCATCGGGGTGCCACTATTTGGGAAGCCTCGGTGGGCATTGTCTCAGGTATCACCAGTAGAAACCCGCGACCGTGTACGGATTTGATGATCGGCACCTCGGAGCTCAGCGCTTTGAAGGCCTTCCTCAACAGCGAGATGCGCCGCGAAACGGTTTCATCGGAGACCGTTTGCCCCGGCCAGACCGCATCAGCCAGTTCCGTCTTCGAGATCATATCGGGCGCTCGCTTCGCCAAGACCATGAGCGCGTCGAAACTGCGGTCACCGAGCTTAAGCGGCTGTCCCCGCCAAGTTGCGATCCGTGCGCGCACGTCAAGCTTCAAGCCAGAGATGGAGATCGTTTCGATGGGACTTTCTCAGCTCTGATCCAAATTTCCGATTTCTTCTGCAATTTTTCGATGCACCAAGCTGCGCGCATTGGCATCTGCGATCTTCAAATCTGGAGAACTATCTATGCGAAGACAAGCAGCTTTGTCAGCGTGTCTAATGTATCTCATCACCCTTCCTTGGGCCGCTTATGCAAACTCGGGGCCTGCCATTTCCGCCGCCCCGGTATCCGGTATCTCGGTGGATGGAAATCTGTCCGACTGGCCGGCCCGGATCGAGCGTCAGCAGCTTGCGCATTTCGACTCCGAGGTTAGCGGCAAGCCCTCCAAAGACGATGCTTCGGCTGATTTCGCTGTGGGTTATGATCCTGAACAGCAGGCGATCTACGTCGCGGTCGATGTGCGCGATGATAAGCTCGTTGCCGAGCGGGCGAGTCAAAGCCTGCCTAACGGACTTGGTACCAACCCTGACGGCGCGTTGCTTTATCTCGACCTTGGTCACCGCGCACACCTGGCGGAGAACATGGAATTCTCCTTCGTCTCGCGCCCGATCGCGGTGGCTGACGACGTGCTCTTGCCAGATGGGATTGTGACACAGGCCCGCCGCACAAAAGCGGATGGCACCGGGGTGAATTATGAGTGGCGCATCGATCTCCCGGCCTTGCTCAGGCATCAGCATGGGGCGAGAGATGGTGCGCTCAAAGACCGGGTGATAGGGTTTGACGTGCTCTACTTCGATCGCGACAGCGAGGAGGACGGATCCATCATAAAGTGGACCTTTGGTCCTAATGATGGGGAAGATAACACGGTGCTGGGGGACCTTTTTGTCCTGAATGATCCCTGGCCGCTCGTAAGAGTCGAGGGCACAACAAACTGGGCGGCTTCCAAAGCGCGCCCGCCACGCTTTGCACACCTGATCTCTGTCCGTGATCCGAACTTTGTCGTGCGAGGGAAAACCGATTCAGAAGGGGCCTTCCAGATTGAGGCGCCTTCAGGCGAATATACAGGGCGCGCGTCGGATTCGCGCTCGCTCCTGCGGGATGCAGTGCCTTTGCAAGTGGAGATTGGCGAAACGCCAATCACCCTGGTGAATTCGCTTGTCGGGCACATGCCCGAACCGGAGCTCGATATACTGGTGCCTGCGCTCATGAGCGAGAGCGGAGTACGCACCGTCGGTGTTGTTTGGGTCAAGGGTGGTAAGATCACCTACAATAGAACGTTCGGTATTGAGGCCGATGGAGATCCTGCGAGCAAGGCGACGCGCTTTCGCGTCGCATCGATTACGAAGCCGATGACCACGATGACGGTACTGGGGCTGAGCGAAAGGGGGCAATGGGACCTTGATCACCCGCTCGCGACCTTCTGGACCGACCCCGATCTTGCAAGGGATCATCGCGCACAGGCTATCACCTCGCGCATGGTTCTTCGTCACCTGACAGGTCTCGCGAATTGGCGAGATGCCTCTGCGCTCTCTTTCCTTTACGATCCGGGCACTATTCAGAGCTACTCGGGCGAAGGCTTTGAATTTATGCGGCGCGCGCTGAACCGAGCGAGCGGGGAGGATCTCGAAACGCACGCAGCGCGCGAAGTGTTTGGCCCGGCCGATATGCCGGACACATCTTTCCGGTGGTCTGCCGAACGATCAGACGATTTCGCGGGAGAGTTCCTAGGCACCGGATCACAACTTTCTCACTATCGTGGAGACAGGATCAATGCGGCTGCGAACTTGCTGTCTACACCCACCGATCTTGCTCGTTTTGCGCTGTGGGTCCTTGCCAGGCGCAAAGCCAACCCAGCCCTCTTCGCCAAGATCGAGGAAGCCAATGGCCCCGACCTGATCGATCCCGCAAAGCCCGATATAGCGCGCCATGGTCTGGGATGGATCATCCACGACAAAAGCGGTGTCCGAACGCTAGAGCACAGCGGAGGACAGCGCGGCATCCGCACCCATCTTGTTGTTATCCCAGAACGCGATGAAGCACTTATCGTACTGACAAACAGCTCGGCTGGATGGCCGATCATTCGCGCCGCCTTCAACGCGACACTGAATCGTGAGGGTTCGCTCGACGCTCTCGAGCAAGCGCTATACGGCACGATCGAAACCTGATCCCCTGCGCCTCATCCTTTGGTCCAAAATGTACGACTACAGGTGGTTCGCTTCGCGGGAAATGGAGATAGAGAACTTATGATCCGGTCTATTCTACTCAGCCTTTTGACTGTTGCTTCGTTAGCTTTTCCAACGGCAGCTTTTTCCAATCCTCAACTCGCCCTAACACCAGATGCACGCGCCAACATGGAAGTGCTCGAAACTCGTCGGATAAGGTCTGAACGGTTTGATTACGACCATGCTGTGACCATCGCACTTCCCGCCACTTATGCCGTTCAAGCTGACCGCAAGTATCCAGTGCTTTGGGTGTTGGATGATCCATTAATGACACGAAACGCAATTGCCACGGTTGACTTGCTAGTCTCGGGTAACATGATCCCCGAAATGATCGTGATTGGTGTTGGTAGTCCGTCTGAAGATGGGCTTGCAGGAGTAGGTAGGCGGATTGTAGAGTTCTCACCACCAGGGAAGGGCTTTGCAGGGCCAGGATTGAAATCACAGGCTTTTCAAAGCGTTGCACCGATGCCCGATTATCCACATCGAGCCAAAGACTTTCTGTCATTCTTAGCTGACGAGCTCCGCCCATCTCTTTCAGAAGAGTTTCGCTTTGCGGATGATCACATTTTGCATGGTCATTCACTCGGAGGATTGTTTGCAGGCTATATCCTTTTTACCAGACCTAGCCTTTTTGACCGAATGATTATTGGTTCACCAGCTCTGTCCAATTCAGACGATGCCGTTTTCAAACTCGAAGACGAGTTTTCCAAGACCAATTCATCGCTGAATGTTGAGCTCTTTATTGGGGCTGGCGGGGAAGAGGGAAATGAGTGGTTCTTGAATGCAGGTGGCATATTGACGAGCGCCGCACGTTTTATAGAAACTATGACTTTGCGTAGCTATGAAGGCGTCGAAATAAAGAGTCGTTTTTACACAGGCGAGAATCACTACACAGTAGCACCACGGATTATGAGCGATGCCCTTAGACATTTTTATCGTTCGGAGGCGGAGACAATAGACTCCAGCTGGCCCCAAAAGCCCTAGCAAAAGGAGCGTGAAAGGGTCGTTTGATCGCCACAGTGCACCAATCAAAACGGCTTCTAAAGGATCCGCTTCCACCTCCAGAACAAGAGCTCGAATTGGGCCGGAAGCAGTCTGTCCGGTATCGGGAGTGGCTTTCAATAAGCTGCCGTTTGGTTTGCAACCCCAAAAGCCCATTGCATTTTCATCGGAAAATCATCGGCTCGGCGACGTGTCGGCTCAAAATCAAAGATCCTAGGGCTGAATCAACAGCGATCGAGACCCGGTCGCTGATTTGATTTGGAAACCAGGAGAATTCGATGATCACGACCACCAAGGATCGCGACGCGGCCGCTCGTCCGACCTATCGGCCCAACCCGGGTTTGCCCCGTCGGCCACGCTATTTCGTCACCGATGGCGGGCTGGAAACCAGCCTTGTTTTTGACGCGGGCCTCGACTTGCCGGAATTCGCGGCGTTTCCGTTGCTCGACACGCTGGAAGGTCGCGAGACGCTGAGACGGTATTATCAGCAATATCTCGATATCGCGGTGGATGCGGATTGCGGGTTCGTGTTCGAAACGCCGACCTGGCGCGCCAGCAGCGATTGGGGCGAGAAGCTCGGCTACGACACAATCGATCTGCGCCGCGTGAACAAGGCCTCGGTCGAACTCGTGAAGCAGGTCGCCGCCAGCAACCTATTCGGCGGAGCAAGCCTGCGGATTTCAGGCTGCGTGGGACCGCGCGGCGATGGGTACAGGATCGACCAACGGCTCGATACCGATGCCGCTCAGGCTTACCATTACGAACAGATCGCGGCTCTGGCCGATGCCGGTGTCGACTATGTCACCGCAACAACGATGACGACCAGTCAGGAAGCCATCGGCGTCGCGCGCGCAGCCGCCAGCCTCGCGATCCCCTGTGTGATCTCCTTCACCGTTGAAACCGATGGCACTTTGCCGTCCGGGCAAGGGCTGGGTGAGGCTATTTCACAAGTCGATGCCGAGACCGATGGCGCACCGGCGTGGTTCATGATCAATTGCGCGCATCCCAGCCACTTCGCTGAACAATTGGATGTGTGGCAGCTCTGGACCTCTCGCATCGGCGGCCTTCGCGCCAACGCCTCATGCAAGAGCCACGCCGAGCTCGATCAAGCCACCGAACTTGACGCGGGCGACCCGCATGACCTGGCCAAGCAATATGCCGACATCTGCGGTCGCCTTCCCAATATCCGCGTTCTGGGCGGCTGTTGCGGCACGGATCACCGACATGTCGAAGCGATAGCAAACCAGATTATCCGCAACGGCTGATACCGCCGACTAGAACTCAAACTTTCAACTCAAAACCAAACACAAACGGGCGCTGAGCGTTGGCCAGTACCCGGCCAAAAGTCGTGTTCAAAAGGAACATAAAGATGACAAAGTCAATTCACTATCAAGTTGGTGTTTCCCTGCTCAGTATCGCAGCGACCACCATTCTTTTTGGCTCTGCTCTTCCGGCAAATGCACAGGACCGCAGTGATCCCGCACCGGATGAGACCACTTCAGAACTGGTGCAGCCCGGCATCGAAGAACCAACTGACGACCTCATTCAAACTCAGGACTTCTCACCTGAATGCAACAACAACAATGCCACCTTTGGTCGGCTGGAGTGCGGGAATGGCGCATTCGCCACGGGTAGTGGTTCCACTGCGATTGGTGACAACGCAATTGCCAGCGATGACGACACTGTTGCGCTTGGATTCACTGCGCAAGCAAGCGGCGTTTCGTCAATCGCGATAGGCAGCTCAGCTCAATCAAATGGTGCTACAAGCGTCGCTGTCGGTATCCGGTCAGAAGCGCGTCAGTTTGAGAGCCTCGCAGTCGGTGGTTTCGCCATCGCCGACGCGGAGCGCAGCACTGCGATTGGATCTCGCGCACAAGCCCTTGGCATTGGTGGCGTTTCTATCGGTGCACGTACTCTGTCGGGAACATCTGGCAGTATCGCAATCGGTAGCGACGGGCTGGATGACGATATTGACGGCGCATTCGCGATTGCAGATGACGCGATTGCTATCGGATCTGACGCCGGAGCGGGCGGTGTAAACGCCATCGCTATCGGGTCCGGTTCGACAGCAACATTTCTCGATTCAGTCGGCATTGGCGCAGGAGTTTCGACCGAAAGAGTGGGTCAATTCAAGTTCGGCAACAGCCTGACAACCTATACATTTTCAGGGATCGCATCGAGCAGCGCGCGGCTTCTCCAAGGTGAGATCGACGGTGTCCTCATCACGGATGCCGATGGGAATCTGGCATCCGACGGTGGCAGGTTGAATGCGCGTGTGACCGAGCTGGAACATGTCGTCGGCTCAGGAGGAGGATTTTCCGAGGAGTTGCTCGACGCGGTTATCGTAGCCGTCGACAACAATGCGGGCGGGATCTTCGAGCTTGGAAACGACCTTGCCGAGACAAACGAGCAGGTCGATCAGAACACCGCCGACATCGCTCAACTCGATAGCCGGGTCGATGCGCTTGAAGGCGAAATCGTCGCGGTTGCCGAACTGAACGGCACCGGCGCAAACAGCACCGCTGCCGGGACCGGCGCAATCGCATCGGGAAACAATGCGACCGCACTCGGCGACAACGCTCAGGCAAGCGGCGAAGGCTCGCTCGCATTGGGAGCAGATGCCTCTGCCGCGCGTGATGGATCGACCGCCATTGGCGCCGGTGCCGCAACCTCGCGAGAGAACCAGATGGCGCTTGGTACGCAGGCCACAACCTACACCGCCGCCGGTATCGCTTCGGCGCAATCACAGGCAGTCCAAGGTGAAGTCGTCGGCGTGATCACGACCGACGCCCAAGGCAATCTCGCATCGGATGGGGGAGCGTTGCAGGCGCAGGTGACGTCGAACCAGCAAGGGCTGGCGGTGAACACGGCTGCGATTGCTCTGAACGAGCAGGCAATTGCGGCGCAGTCCCAGCAACTGGCGAGCTTCGATTTGCGGTTGGAGAATTTCGGCATTGCTCTTGGCGAGCAAGGCCGTCGGCTCAATCGGGTCGAAAACGGTCTGGCCGCCGCGACAGCAATCCCTGACGCCTATCTCGACAGCACCGAAAGCTACGCGATCAGCGGCGGCTTTGGCGTGGTGGGCGACGAGATCGGCTTTGGCGGCAGTGTGATGGTTCGAGCCAGTGACCGTTGGAGCTTTGGTGCGAGCCTGGGCGTCAGCGGTGGCGAAGCGGCTGGGCGCATTCAATTCCGCTTGGCAAACTGACCCTCCCCTCCGGTGTCAGGCGGAGGAGCCATCGGCGCACCCTGCAGGTGCCGGTGGCTCCATTCCGTTTGAGCAACCCCTAAGCGTCCCACGCGATCTTGAACGCGTTTTGCACCATCGCGGCCTGCGTTGGATCGGGATAGGAATGGGCCAGCCGGGCGAGCTGCAAATCCAGATCGTCATTCCCCTCGATCCGGCGAAGCCGCGAGGCGGCGCTGCGCATCAGGGCCGTGTCTGATTTTATGGCCGCAAGAACCATCAAAGACAGCCAACTGTATGGGTAGATCGGGTTGAGTTCGGAAGCCTCTTTGAGGAACGCCTCCGCCCCATTCAGATCACCCATCATGAACTTCGCGACGCCACGGTTCACCAGTGGGAAGTACTTCCACGGAAACAAAGGCGCGACACGGGCATGCTCATCCAGCGAGCGCTCCGCCTCTTCAGGCTGACCGTGATGCAGGTAATGCCGCGCGAGATAGAGGTGCGCAATCGGGTGCCATGGTGCCAGATCGACAGCCTTGCGGGCGAGGGCCATGCCCTCGGCTGGCCGCGTGATCATGAGCAAGGCCTGCGCCACCCAGGCGAGGACATTGGCATCCTCCGGCGCGAGCGCCAGAGCCATGTCGCAATGTTTGCGCGCTTCGTCCGCCTCGGCCTCGTTCTGCGCTCCTCCCAGCTCGTAATGCGCAGCCAGGGCGTTTGCGAGAGCAGCGTGCGCAGCGGGATAACGCGGGTCCATTGCCACCGCGGCGCGCGCTTCCTCTATCGCTCGAGCCAGATTAGGAAGGTCGATCCGCTGATAGGCCGCGTTGGCACGCACAACCGCCTGCCAGGCCGACTGCGCCTTGTCCTGAGCCAGCGATGTTTCGGTGACCTCGCGGATCACGATGGTGCTGAAACGGGATGCCAGGTCGACCACGACTTCCTCAGCCGGGATTCCCGTTTCGAGCATCGGATCGCGCGGCAATGAAATCGCGTCGCTCCAGACGATTTGCCCCGACTTGCTTTCGGTCAGCTTGCAATGCGCGCGGAGTTTGATCGTGTCGTCGCGCAGTTCGATGCTGGCTTGGAATTGCGCCGTTTCCGCCGATCCCGGCACCAGCACAGAATGTTCGCGATTGAGCGAGAGCGCCGCCGCAATGTCGCTGCAAAGGAGTTGCGCCAGAGCCTCACCCTGATCCGCCGGTCCGGTGTAGGCAGCCGGCTGAATGCCAATCGTCGGCTGAGAAGCGCCTGCTTCGCGACCTGCCCCATGGCGTGGCACATCGGCTTCTCCGCCGTCACCCAGCAGCCGATAGCCAATCTTCGGAATGGTCTGAATCTCGTAACCGCCAAGCTGGGAGGCGAGACGTCGCAACCTGCCGATGCATCGCTGAATGGCGTCATCGCCCACAATCACGCCGTCCCAGCATTCTTCGATCATCAGATCGCGATCGATGACATCGCCCGCATTCGAAGCGAGCAGTACCAGGACCTGCATAACTCTCGGCTCCAGCGCGATATTCTCACTCTCGACCGACACCGACAGCAGGCGCGGCTGAACGCTCAGCGTTCCAAGCTCAAAGTTTTCTGTCTTGGCGAGATCGATACCCATCGGACCTTCATCGGCAAATCATCGGCTCGCCAGCCTATCGGGCGCGCAGCGGACAGGCAACAAATCGCGGGTCATTTTCAGATCGAAGGAAGTTACCGTGATCGAGTTTCTCGCTGCACTTGTTGCCATTTTCATCACCTTTGCGGTGATCGACCGCGTCTTGCCCGCAAGGCCTCAACCAGACCGTCCGTTTTGGAGGACCCGAGGGGTTATCGGCTTCGTCCTCTACTACGCAATCGCCTTCACGACGCCTGTCCTGTGGGATGGATTGCTGGCGCGGCATATGCTGTTCGATGCGTCTCCGCTGCCCATCTGGGCTCAGGTCGCCGGTGGGTATTTGCTGTTCAACCTTGGAATGTATGCGTGGCACCGCTCGATGCACGAATCCGACACGTTGTGGCGCTTTGTCCATCAGACCCACCACTCAGCCGAACGGGTCGACATCTGGGGCGCATACTGGTTCCATCCGATCGACATGGCGGGCTGGGCGCTCCTCGGAAGCCTCGTGCTTGTAGGCGTGTTCGGTATCAGCGCAGAGGCTGGCGTGGTGATCAACCTGATCGGCAGCTTCATGGCCATGTTCACCCACGCTAACATCAAAACCCCACATTGGCTGGGCTATTTCATCGCCCGTCCGGAAATGCACGCGGTGCACCACGAGCGCGACGTCCACCGCTACAATTACGCAGACTTGCCATGGTTCGACATGCTATTCGGAACCTACCGCAACCCGCGAGTTGCCCCGACAAAAGCCGGGATCATCGATGGTGGTTCAGACCGCATTGGCGACCTTCTGATCGGTCGCAAGGTTGGATGACAGGCTTTGTGAAGCGCCGTTCAACTAACTCTGAGGTATTGAAATGAAGAACCGATTTTTGCTCGCCCTATCCGTCATCATGTTTTCCGCCTTGGCCGCCTGTTCAGTTGCTTCCGCGCCGATCAACCCTGACGAGGAAATCACACTGATCATCAGGTTCGAAGCCAGTGAGGAAGGGGTCTCGGAATTCGAGGAGATCATGGCCGGGGTGGCGGGTGCCATGGCATCGGAGCCCGGTTTCCAGGCGGCAACCGTTCATCGCAACATCGACCAACCCAACGTCTTTGTCCTAGAGGAGGTTTGGGCAAGTCGTGCGCTGCACGAAGAGCATTTTGACACAATCAACCGCAGCGGGGATTGGTCACATATCCGCTCACTTTTGGTCCGCGAACCCGAGATGGGGTATTATCAGTCGCGATGAGAATGGCGTCGCTTTGTGGGCCGTTAGGCGACTGTCGGCTTATGGCCAAGGCGATGAAAAAGCCGCCTTTCAGCTTCCGACCCAAAATCCGACACGTGCCTGCCTCAGGGCAATTGTTTGAAACCGGACACTCTCGAAGCGTGCCAGAACTCACTGGACAACGCCGGCTCCAGGTGGAACAGGCCCCCAATAGATCGAATAGACTAGGAGTGATGCATGGGCCGAGGGTCTGGGTCAGTTTTCGCAGTTGTTTCATCCTTGGTGCTCGCTTCATGTGCGAGCTATCCGCAGTTATCGTCCACTCAATCTCCTTACAACGCGATGGCCCAAAGCCTTCACGCACAGTTGGAGGGGGAAGTGGTCGGTTATGCGTTTGCATTGGGAGCAGAAAAGATAGCCTCAGGATCAGGTGGATTGGCACGCTCAGCAGAGGATGGCGGTCCGAAGCAATTCACAGCAGATACGCCGATGGTCATCGCCAGCGTGTCTAAACTTGTAAGCGCGATTGCGACGATGAAGCTACTCGAGGAGCAAGGGCTCGATATCGACGAACCCATTGGTCCTTATTTTCCCGAGGATTGGCGTGTTGACCCGTATCTCCAATCGGTCACCTTCAAGCAGCTTCTCAACCAAACAAGTGGCATCAAGGATTTCGGCAACGGCCCGATGCCCCACGCACGCCTCAAGGCCTTCTTTGAACAGCCTGTCGATCCTGACACAACAATCGCGTGCAAAGATCCGATTGATGAGGCGCAACCCGCTAGAATTGTGCCAAGCGACCTTGGCTTTTGTTATTCCAACTTCAATGCCGCTATTCTCATCGCTCTGTTACCCAAGCTGGCAGGATTTCAGGATGAGATGGACGCAGAGGCGCGGCCAAGAGTCCTAGCCCAGCGGTATGAAAAGCTTGTACAGACCAAGGTATTTGAACCCGTCGGCGTATCTAACGCGTCCTGCGCGCCAAGTGGCGACGATTATGCGTTGTCCTACATCTTTGGTGTTGCCGCGCCAGGCAAAGACTGGGGCGAGCAGTATGATCGATGCGCCGAGGGCGGTTGGTATATCTCAGCCAACGACCTTGCGAAGGCTCTTGCGAGCGTTGCCAGCAAGGATGGACGTATTCTGACTGAGACGGCATCCTATTCTGCGTTCCAAGAAATAAGACAGTTCGGACTGGGCCTCGACAGAAACTGGCCAGACTTGATGGAGAAAGGTGGCGTCCTTGGCGATTCTCCTGGTGTTCTGGCGACATCGGCCATGATCTTTGGTCCTGATAGCAATAGACCAGTGGTAGCAGTGCTCTTTACCAATTCGACAAACAGAGAGGGGCGGATCGCGCATCCGCGCCCATATCTACAAAAAGCATGGGAAGAGACACAGACCAATTCAGATTAACTGTCCTCAAAACCCATCTCTTTTCAAACACTTGTCCGTTAAAGCAGGATGTCCGAAAATACCTGACAAAGAAACTGGTACTGGGTCTCTATTTATCGGTGCGTTTGGGAAAACCGACCTGCTCCAGCCAGGCACTTGTCGACGGGAAGAAACCTTCGCAGGCAGGTCCAAACCCCTCCCTGAGAACGGTGCTCATATTGTCGTCGAATGCGCAACTTTCGCAAGGTTGAATGCCGTGATTGCATTGAGGGAAACTGACGACAGAAAGCTGGCCATCGCCCGTTAAAGTGCGCTGATACAATTCACGCGTTGCGTTCCAGTCGAGCTGCGAATCCCCCTCGCCAAACTGTGCAAGGGTAGGAACATCGATGGAGCTAAGCAGCTGAGGATAATCCTCGACGTGGATCATCAGACCAGTTTCCGCATCTATCACAGGCGGATTCCCTGACAGAAACTTCTGATAGGACAAAAACCGGTCCTCTGTATATTCACCGCGCAGTTGAACACTAAGGGGATCATCATTGAAGTTGGGTGTGGCTTCAAGGTAATCGCGATAGGTTCCTCCTGATCGTTGGATATCGAACCCTTTCAGATATTCGGCGCGCAGGCGTTGGACGCGTTCTTCCGGGTAGCCTTTGATGCGCCAGTTGGTTTCAAGAAGGTATGCAAAGTTGTCCAGATGAATCGGCCCGCTAACGGAAATCCAGAAATCTACGGATGGGTCTTTGGCAATCACGAGAGGCGCGATCCATCCAGCGCGGCTTATGCCCCATAGTCCGATAACATCGTCAGCGATCAAGCCTTCGGTGCGCAACGCTTCAATCGCGGCGACAATCTCATCAGCACTATCTTCAACGGGCTGATCTGAATTGAACACACCCTCACTATCCCCATTCCCGGGCTTGTCATACGCGAACACGCGAAAGCCGTGGCTGACAAGGAGCTCTCTTAGTTCTCTGTTCCATTGGTCCGATATGATGTTCGTGCCACCGCTTCCCGGCACCATAATGACCAAGCCTCTCGGATCTCCCTTTGTGGGAGTATCAATCAAGCCGACCAGCTTTATATCCTCATGTAAGAACGAGAAACGCTCCGTCTCGAAGGGGGCGGGATTTGCACCATTTTCAGACTGCTTTGCGGGGGTGCATGCAACAGAAATGAGCAGCGAAAAGAGAATTACAATCAATCGGTACACATTACTCTCCATGATGTTGTGACGTGTCGCCTACTGGCGTTCGCGTATCTTCATTTCCCGAAGAAAAGCGTTGATAAAGGCGATCCCACCTTCAGCGTTGGTGAAGACAGCGGAACCTTCGCCGTTATCCAGAAAAAACAGCGCCATTGCCTGATAATTGCCATTGTCGCCCGAATGAAACGCAGAGTCTCCACCCCTCACCATTAGAGCTTGCCAACCGAGGCGCCAGCTCGTCTGAGACCCTGCTGAATAGGGGTCGCTCGTTTGAATACGCAGCATATCCTTATGGCTATCGGTTGTGAGACCTTCACCACTGCAAGCCAGTTCCATAAACCGGCCAAAATCGCTTGCTGTGGTAACCAGAGAATACGCGGCGTTCTCATGCGAGAATGAGGCGACAGCTTCACTTCTTTCCGCGACAGGCTGGTAATACCCCCGTGAGACCGCAGCGCTCGTGGGAAGGGCCTTGGAAAAGGTGCTATTCCCCATAATGGATCCGAGCTTTTGTTCGAAAATCGACTGAAGCGATTTGCCGGTTTTTTCTTCGATGAATGATTGGAGCAGCAAGTAAGCTTCACCAGAGTATGAGTGAGAAGAGCCAGGCTCATTCACAAACTCAAGCTGGTCAGACCGATCCGGGTCTCCAGAATCGCCTACCCAATTGGGAAGACCAGTTCGATGAATAAGGACCTGGCGCGGAGTGAGCTTATTGTATCGATCAATATCGGTGATGCGTGGATAGTCGAAGTCGGCCTCAGCAAATGTCTGGTCCAGATCGATTACACCTTCTTCGGCGAGTGCAATGACCAACCAGGCAAAAACCGGTTTCGATAGCGAGGCGGCTTCGAAAACCGTGTTGCTATGCACCATTGTCTTGTCTTCGACGCTGGCCAGTCCGGCGTGGCCGATCGTGTCGACTTGGCAGGACTTCAACATGACATAAGACATGCCCGGCACATCATGCTCGGCCAGAAGCTCAATCATTCGATTATCAGACACCAGAGGGACTGTCGGCGGTTGCTTCCCCTCGCTCGGGATCGAGAGGCAGCCGGAGCACATGGCAAGAGTCGCTAGAGCAAAATATCTACGCATGACGGATCGACTACAGATGTAGACGAATGGTGTCTAGCTAAGAATCAGGGACACAGATATCTGACCAGGACTGATCGCCAGATGTCCATTTTTAACGTCCACACGCAAAAAACCGACATTCCACCTTCACCCCCAGATTCCGACATTGCCTTTCGGGGAATAATTGATAGCTTCATCTCATGGAAAGCATTCGCGAAGCAATCAACTTTATCGGAGGGCCAGGCACCCTCTGGGTATTGGGAGGCGTCTATTTCGGGAGCGTTATCCTTGAGCGCCTATGGGCGATCAAGGGCAACCCCGAATACGATAACGCCGACGCGGTGTGTTCGATTGGGCTAAACCTCATCTCCAGCGTCCTAAACCTTGTCATCGCAATACTCATCCCCCTGGCGCTTTACGTGCTCGTATTCGATCAGTTCAGGCTGGTGGACGATATGCTGCTATGGCTTGCGATCCCGCTGGCGTTTGTTCTGCACGAGCTGGCCTATTACTGGGACCACCGGCTCGGCCACAGAATTGGACTCCTGTGGGCATTCCATTCGATCCACCATTCCTCGAACGAGTTCAATCACTCGACCGCGGCACGAGGCTTCTTCCTCGATGGGCAATTGAAGGCGCTCTTTGCGCTTCCGGCAGCCTTCATTGGCGTTGATCCAGTCGTCTACATCGCGGTCAGCGTGCTCACAAACTCGTTCGGAATTTGGAACCACGCAAGTTACGTCCCGCGCCTCGGCTGGCTTGACAGGGTGCTGATGACCCCAAAGATGCACAAGGTGCATCACGCTAACCAGCCGCAATATATCGACCGGAACTACAGTCAGGTCACACTGCTGTTCGACCGGCTGTTCGGGAGTGTCGCGCATATCGACGAAGAACCCGACCCGGGCCTCGTAAAGCGCGTTTATGACAACAACCCCCTGACGGCGCAGTTCGCCGGGCTTCAGCAGCTAAAGGATCGAATGGATACGGCCGATCGCTGGCAAGACAAGCTTGCCTATATGTGGCGGCCACCTGAATGGTCGCACGACGGTGTTTGTCGTTCCGACTGCCCGAAGTATGCGAACGTCGAGCCAGCCTAGCGCAGCTCTCACAACTCTAATGTCCGCTTTCACCCCCAGTATTGGACGTTGAACGGCGGCTCAAACTGGGCCGATTGCAGACCGTCCGCATTCAGGAACCGGTACCCGAAGAGCTGCCATTATTCGTCCGGTGCTCACTGAGCACGTTGAAGCTCAAGACTCGCTAAGAGGGAATGAGCATCGTGACTTCGAGCTGGATTAGTTTGAATCGCTCAGCCATCCCGCTATCATGGCCGCCGCGGCATCGCGGGCTAACGAAGGCGCAGCTTCGCACGATAACTGTCCGTCGAGCGCCAGTGTTCCAATGCCATGAGCAAGGGCCCATAGCGCCAACGATGCCCGGTTCGCAGAACGTCCTGAAATACTGTGCTGGACAAACAACTGTTCGATCAGCCTTACGAGAGTTCTCGCAGGCGCTGCCATGGCATCGCGCAGTTCGGGAAATGCCTCCAGGTCACCGAGCTCCGGTCCCTGCATGAGCCGATACAGGTTGG
>JBCCBW010000004.1:0-200263 GCA_039033835.1 Pseudomonadota bacterium | reverse complement strand
GATGCGCCTCGGCAGTCACGCACGGAGATTACTGCGGTGTTGGAATGGAACCGCTATGATTGCTCCGCTGGTGATCATATCATCATACTGACAGATGGGGTTGAGACTGGGGCTGTGCGGTCGCCAAACGCTTTGCTCGCTGGGCGCGAGCGACTGCCGCGTCCCCGCGCAGGATTCTTGCGCGGCTGCACAGTGAGCTTTTGGGGTTTTGGTCGCGTCACATCAGGCCAAATGACATCAACGCAGGTCGATAACCTGCGCAACGCCTGGTCTGAGTATTTTCGCGTCGCGGGCGCAAAATTCGTGGCAGTGCCAAACCCTTAAGCGCTCCCCGAAAGCACAAACGAGAATGGCCCCACTTTCGGGGCCATTTTTGTGCCAAATCGCCCAACACAACGACGTGCTGCCCATAAGTTTAAAGACATCACTCAAATCCAAAAGGGGCGTTCTGATGTCGCAACAAAATGAAGGCTCAAACGAAACAAGCGCCGCTATTGGTCCGCTGAACAAAATCGGAAGCATTGCTTTTGTCTTTTTCTGCGGACCCTACCTCTATCAAGCCAGTATCGAAGCCGTGAGGGCATTCACCCGTGCAAACTATGGCTTCGAATGCACCTTCGTATCCTACTTCTGGGCTTTCATGGTTGCTGTCGGCGGATATGCGCTCGCCAAGTTCGTCATTTTTCTCGTCCTGACGTTCGGCGTCTTCGGCATATCGCAAGGACGCGGGCGCTAAACCATGACGACAAGAGAGTTTCGTGCTCGCAATGAGCGCTTTCGCAACGGCAGCGCTCATTGGGCGAGCGAGCAGGAACTCAAGCGTGAAGGCTATTTTACACGCACCAAGCAGTCGATTCATATTGGGTTCGCCTATGGCCGTGCCCTTTATTGGTCGGGGGATTCAGGCGGGATCATCAACGCTGGTCCACGCAGCGGAAAGGTAATGGATATGGCCGCAGCCATGCTGAAAGACATCTGGGATGCACAAGCCCAGAAAGCTGCTTCGGCGGTTGATGCGGTAAAAAAGGAGCTATCGGGGGTAGAGCATGATATCGAGAAACTTCTTGATGGCGTGATTGCCGCAAGCAATCCGAGGGTCATCACGGCATACGAGAAACGTATCGACGAATTCGAGCGCCGAAAGCTCGTTCTTCAAGAGAAACGCCGCGAATTGAGCGGCCCGCAGGCAGACTTCGGAGATTTGTTAGAACTCTCGCTGCGCTTTCTCTCAAGTGTCTCATATATTTGGAGAAATGGCTCATTCGAGCTGAAGAGGCTGGTGCTAAAACTGACCTTTTCGGGTCATTTGGAGTACTGCCGAGAAACAGGATTTAGAACTCCGCAAACCACTGTTCCGTTTGCATTTTTAGGAGATTCTGACCGAAAAAAAGAAATGGTGCCACGAGAGAGAATTGAACTCTCGGCCTCGTCATTACCAATGACGCGCTCTACCACTGAGCTACCGCGGCGTACCTAAGCAGGCGCGCGCTATTGTCGGCTGCGCGCCCAATGTCAAGCAGGGCTTGAAGAGGAAAGCGCATACCGCCAAGGCGTTTCGCATGAATGAAGAAACCGGCAAGAATCTGTCGCGAGAGGAGCGTCTGGCAGCCAAGCTGCGGGAAAACCTGCGTCGACGAAAAGCGCAGTCGCGCGCTCAGGCGGGCGATTCGGACGAAAGCAGGGTTCCCAAGGACGATCAGCAAGGCTAGTCCGCAGCGCTCCTATTCTAGCAGGAGCCGAACCTCCCGTGCCAAAGCTCATCCTCGTCCGCCACGGCCAGAGCCAGTGGAACCTCGAAAACCGCTTCACCGGGTGGTGGGATGTCGACCTCACCGAAAAAGGGGTCGCTGAAGCCAAAGCCGCTGGCGTGCTGATGAAGCAAAAGGGCGTCCTGCCCACGACCTGTTTCACCAGTTTCCAGACCCGCGCGATCAAGACGCTGAACCTCGCGCTTGAAGAAATGGACCGGCTCTGGCTGCCAGTGACCAAGGACTGGCGTCTAAATGAGCGGCATTATGGCGGGCTGACCGGGCTCAACAAGCAGGAGACCCGCGACAAGCATGGCGACGAACAGGTCCATATCTGGCGTCGCAGTTTCGACACCCCGCCTCCTCCGATCGAGCCGGGCAGCGAGTATGATCCGGGGGCCGATCCCCGCTATGAGGGCATCGACGTGCCCAATACCGAGAGTCTCAAGCTGACGATCGAGCGAGTGCTGCCCTATTGGGAAAGCGATATCCTGCCCGTGCTCGCCAGCGGCGAAACGGTGATCATATCCGCCCACGGCAACAGCTTGCGCGCGCTGGTCAAACACCTGTCGCAAATCTCGGATGAGGACATCACCGGGTTGGAGATTCCCACGGGGCAGCCGATCATCTATGACTTCGATGACAACATGGTGCCGGGCGAACGGTACTATCTGAAAGACATCTGAGGGGCGCGAACGACAATGGGAGGCAAGGTCGCCATCGTGATGGGAAGTCAGTCCGACTGGCCGACCATGAAATGCGCCGCCGATATACTCGGCGAACTCGAGGTCGAGCATGAGGCGCGCATCGTCTCCGCCCATCGCACACCCGACCGGATGAGCGCCTTTGCCAAAGGCGCAGAAGGCGAAGGCTTCGATGTCATCATCGCAGGCGCAGGCGGCGCGGCGCATCTGCCCGGCATGATTGCGGCGATGACGCATCTGCCGGTGCTGGGCGTTCCGGTGCAATCCAAGGCACTGTCGGGCATGGATAGCCTGCTCTCGATCGTGCAAATGCCCGCCGGGGTGCCGGTTGGGACGCTGGCGATTGGCGAGGCCGGCGCGAAAAACGCGGCGTTGATGGCGGCGGCGATCCTGGCGCTATCCGATGAAGACCTGTCCGAGCGATTGCAGGACTGGCGCGCATCCCGCACCGCCGATGTGAATGAGGCTCCGGTCGACTGATGGCGAATTCAGAGAGACTCGCACCCGGATCAACCATCGGCATTCTCGGCGGCGGTCAGCTGGGCCGGATGCTCGCAATGTCCGCCGCACAGCTCGGCTATCGCTGCATCGGCTACGCCCCGGCGGGCGACAATGTCGCGGCCGACATGTGCGCCGATTTCTTCGAGAACGGCTGGGGCGAAAACGAAGCGCTCGCCGCCTTTGCCAGTCAGTGCGACGTGGTGACGTGGGAATTCGAAAACGTGCCGCTGAGCGCGGTTGCGGCGATCCCGGATCGGCTGCTGGCTCCGCATCCCAAAGCGCTGGAAATCGCACAGGACCGACTGAGCGAGAAGGGCTTCGTCGAACAGCTCGGCGGAACCTGCGCGCCCTATATGCGAGTTGAGAGCGATGAAGACCTGATGCGCGCAGTCGATCAGGTCGGCACGCCGGGTATCCTCAAAACCACCCGCGATGGCTATGACGGCAAGGGCCAATGGCGCATCGCCAGCCGCCGCGAAGCCGCCGGCGTGCGCTTTCCCGGACGCCCGTGCATCTTCGAAGGTATGGTCGAGTTCGAGACGGAGTTCTCCGTCATCCTCGTGCGATCGGCGAGCGGCGAAATCCGCTTCTGGGACTCCACCGCGAACACCCACGAGGGCGGCATGCTTGCCCATTCGGTGCTGCCCGCAGGTGCGCTGGTCGAGGTGCAGGTCGAACAAGCACGCGACATCGCGACAAAAACTGCCAATGCGCTGCAATATGTCGGGGTGCTGACGCTCGAATTCTTCGCCACATCGGACGGTCCAATTTTCAACGAGATGGCGCCGCGCGTCCACAACTCGGGACACTGGACCATCGAAGGCGCGGCCACCAGCCAGTTCGAAAACCACATCCGCGCGATCTGCGGCCTGCCGCCGGGCGAAACCGCGACCCGCTTTGCCAGCATCGACATGCGCAACATCGTCGGTGAAGAGGCGCTCACCGCGCACCGGATCCTGGCCGAGCAGGGCGAGCCGCATCTGCATCTCTATGGCAAGCGCGAGGCGCGCGAGGGCCGCAAGATGGGGCATGTGACGTGGGTGGGTCCGGGCAAGTCGTGAACCACACGTCCGCTCCAGCGATCGTGATGATCTATGCCCGCGCTGCGAACGGCACGATCGGGCATGAGGGCACCCTTCCATGGCGGTTGCCCGCCGACCTCAAGCGGTTCAAGGCGCTTACGATGGGCAAGCCCATGATCATGGGGCGCAAAACCTTTGAAAGCCTTCCCGGTCTGCTGCCCGGTCGCCGCCACATCGTCCTCACTCGGCGCGAGCGGTGGGATAGCGAAGGGGCGGAGATCGCGCATTCGGTCGAGCAGGCGCTCGCCATGGCGACCAAAGGCGATCTGGCCGACGAAATCGCCGTCGTCGGCGGGGCGGCGATCTACGACGTCTTTCGCTCGCGCGCGACCCGCATCGAAGTCACCGAAATCCACGCGGAGTTCCCCGGCGACACCTTCATGAAACCGCTCGGCAGCGAATGGGAAATCGCGGCGCGCGAGGACCATCCGGCAGACGGCGACCGACCGGCCTATTCCTTCGTCACATACTGCCGCGCCGGCGAGGAAGACGTGGTATGATCCGCAAGATCGCCCTCGGGTTGGCCGGATTGGTGCTGGTTGGCGCGATCGCCTTCTTCACATTCGCACCGGGCATGGCTGAGCGGGACATGAACCGCATCGATGGCAAACCGCTGCCCGACGTGAGCGAGGAAGCGCGCGCATTGCATGCAACCCTCGATATCGTCGATCTGCATTCGGACACGCTGCTGTGGAAGCGCAGCCTGCTCGACGATGCGGATCGCGGGCATATGGACCTTGGCCGCATGGTCGATGGCAATGTCGCGCTGCAGATCTTCTCGAGCGTCACAAAGACCCCGACCAATCAGAACTACGACAGCAACAGCGCCGACGGCGACAATATAACCGCGCTGGTGATCGGCCAGATGCAACCGGTGCGAACGTGGAATTCGCTGCTGGAACGGTCTCTATTCCATGCGGAAAAGCTGGATCGGGCGGCTGCGAATTCTCGCGGTGAATTACAGTTGATCCGCACCAGCGCTGAAATTGCGAGCCTGCTGACCGAT
This sequence comes from Pseudomonadota bacterium, assembly GCA_039033835.1. Classification (GTDB taxonomy): domain Bacteria; phylum Pseudomonadota; class Alphaproteobacteria; order Sphingomonadales; family Sphingomonadaceae; genus Erythrobacter. Next base: position 195,222 of record JBCCBW010000004.1, on the reverse strand, counting down.
CGCGGTGGCGAGACAAAGCCCATCGGCGTAATCTTTAGCGCCGAAGGACTGCACAATCTCGAAGGCAATATCGACAATCTCGACGCGCTCTACGATGCCGGGATGCGCATGGCCGGGCTCACCCATTTCTTCGACAACGAACTCGCCGGGTCGATGCATGGCGAGGAGAAAAACGGTCTCACCAAAATGGGCCGCGAGACGATCCGCCGGATGGAGGAGATGGGCATCCTCGTTGACATCGCCCATTGCAGTCACAGCTGCGTGGCCGAAATCCTCGCGATGGCGCGCCGTCCGGTCGTCTCAAGCCATGGCGGCGTGCAGGCCACCTGCGACGTCAATCGCAACCTCACCGACGACGAAATTCGTGGCGTAGCAGCAACCGGCGGGATCATCGGCATCGGTTATTGGGAAGGCGCGGTGTGCGACACCTCCCCGCAGGCGATCGCCGCCGCGATGAAGCATGTGCGCGATCTCGTCGGGGTCGAGCACGTGGCGCTCGGCAGCGATTATGATGGCGCCGTCACGGTCCGGTTCGATACCGCCGGGCTGGTCCATGTGACGCAGGCGCTGATCAATGCGGGCTTCAGCGAGGAAGAAATCCGCGCCGTGATGGGCGGCAATGCGCTACGGGTTCTGAAAGCGGGACTGGTACCACTGGCCGACCTTCCGCCCGAACCCAAAACCGAGGAGCCAAGCGCAGCATGAGATGGCTCGATCATCGCGAACCCATCACCGAGGCGCTACGCGGTGCGGTCATCGCGCTCGGCAATTTCGATGGCTTTCATCGCGGGCATCAGGCGGTTGCGGGCGAGGCGATCGACTGGGCGCATGCGGAGGGTCGCCCCTCGATCATCGCGACCTTCGATCCGCATCCGGTGCGCCATTTCAAGCCCGACGTCCCGCCGTTCCGCCTGACCACGCTCGAGCAGCGGCAGGAGCTCTATTTGGCGGCAGGCGCGACCGCGATGCTGGTGTTCCACTTCGATGGTGAACTGGCCGGAACCAGTGCGGAGGACTTCATCCGCGAAATCCTGATTGAGCGGTTCGGCGCGCATGGCGTCGTTACGGGAGGCGACTTCACCTTCGGCAAGGGCGCGAAGGGCGATGTCGAACTACTCCGCACGCTGGGAGCGGAACTGGGCCTGCAATCACGCGTGGTCGAAGCGGTCGAGCAGGATGGCATCGTCTCGTCCAGCCGCATCCGTGAGGCGTTGCGCGAGGGCGATCCGCAACTTGCCGCCGAGCTGCTCACCCGCCCCTTCGCCATCCGCGGGATCGTCGAGCACGGTGACAAGAACGGGCGCAAACTCGGCTATCCCACCGCCAACCTCTCGATCGAGAATTACCTGCGCCCCAAATACGGCGTCTATGCCGTGACGGGCCGTATCCTGGCCACCGGCGAAGAGCTGAAGGGCGCGGCCAATCTCGGCATCCGCCCGCAGTTCGAGCCGCCCAAAGAGCTGCTCGAACCGTATTTCTTCGACTTCTCCGGCGATCTGTACGGGCAGGAGATCGAGGTTGCCTTTCATCACTTCTTGCGCGGCGAGGCGAAGTTCGATGGGCTCGACGAGCTCATCGTACAGATGGAGAAGGATTGCGAGGAGGCGCGAAGACTTCTAAGCGCGCTCCCCTGATGACTGACGAGACTCAAAAGCGCGATTACAAGGACACCGTCTTCCTGCCGAAGACCGCGTTCCCCATGAAAGCCGGCCTTCCGCAGAAGGAACCGGGCATTCAGGCGCGCTGGGCGGAGATCGATGTCTATGCACGGCTGCGCGAGGCGCGTGCAGGGCGTGAGAAGTTCATCCTGCATGACGGCCCGCCCTATGCGAATGGCAACATGCATATCGGCCACGCGATGCAGCGCATCCTGAAAGACATGGTCGTGCGCTCGCAAAGCCTGCTGGGCAAGGACGCGCCCTTCGTGCCCGGCTGGGACTGCCACGGCCTGCCGATAGAATGGAAGGTCGAAGAACAGTACCGCAAGAAAAAGAAGAACAAGAACGAGGTTCCGCCGAAGGAATTCCGGGCCGAATGCCGCGCCTATGCGCAGCAATGGGTCGATACCCAGCGCGAGCAGTTGAAGCGGCTGGGCCTGATGGGCGAATGGGACAATCCTTACCTGACGATGGATTCCGAAGCTGAGGGGACGATTGTCGCCGAGCTGCTGAAATTCGCTGAGGCAGGCAACCTCTACCGCGGATCGAAGCCGGTGATGTGGTCGCCGGTCGAAGAAACCGCTCTCGCCGAGGCTGAGGTTGAGTACGAAGACCTCAAGGATTCGCCGCAGATCGATGTGGCGTTTGAGATCATCGAAAGTCCGATCGAGGAACTGGTCGGCGCGCATGCGGTGATCTGGACGACGACGCCATGGACGATCCCGGTGAATCAGGCTTTGGCCTATGGACCGGACGTTGAGTACGTGTTGGTCGAGCCTTTACTTGAGGTCCAAAACGATAACTTGGACGAGATCGCGGAAATCTTAAAGCGTAATGAAGCGCCTTTTCAGTGGTTCGCGGAAGGGAATTCATTCCTGGTCGCAAGGAGCCTTGTATCCGCGCTTGAAGCGCGGATGAGAAAGGCTCTAGAGGCTGTCCGCACTGACGGCCTACAGGTACGTGCCGTGCTTTCTATCACGTCTGAAATAGCTGGTTTGGGGGAAAGCTCCTTAAAGGGCTCCGATCTAGCAGGAACCAAGGCCCGCCATCCGATGCACCATCTCGGAGGGTTCTACGCTACACCGCGCCCGTTCCTTGCGGGCGATTTCGTCACTACCGACAGCGGCACCGGCCTCGTCCATATGTCGCCCGATCATGGCGAGGACGATTTCGATCTGTGCAAGGCGAACGGCATCAACCCAGTCTTCGCGGTGATGAATGACGGGCGCTATCGCGATGATTGGCCTTGGCTTGGTGGGGACGACGATCGCCGTCGCTCGGTCATCAACAAGCCGTTCAATTCACCCGAAGGCCCGATCTGTTCTGACCTGCGCGAAGCGGGCGCGCTGCTCAGTGCATCCGCCGATTACGAGCACTCCTATCCGCATTCGTGGCGCTCCAAAGCCAAGGTGATCTATCGCTGCACACCGCAATGGTTCGTGCCGATGGATAAAGATCTGAGCGATAATTCAAACTCCGCTCATCCTGAGCTTGTCGAAGGATCGTCCTTCGCTTCTTCAGACAGTGCAGAAGAAAGTGCAGCCCTTCGACAAGCTCAGGGCGAGCGGGTTGAGGGGGATACCCTTCGCAACCGCGCCATGGCCGAAATCGCCCGTGTTGACTTCGTCCCGGAGAAAGGGCGTAACCGCATCGGCTCCATGGTCGAAGGGCGGCCCGACTGGGTGCTGAGCCGCCAGCGCGCATGGGGCGTGCCGATCACTTTGTTCGTCCGCCCCGATGGCACCTATCTGCAAGATTCCGCCGTCAATGCGCGCATCATCGAGGCCGTGCGGGCAGAAGGCGTCGATGCGTGGGACGAGGCGCGCAAGGGCGAATTCCTTGGCAACGAATACGACGCCGACGAATTCGAGATGGTCACCGACATCCTCGACGTCTGGTTCGATTCGGGCTGCACCCATGCCTTCGTACTGGAATCAGGCCGCTGGCCCGATCTGCAATGGCCCGCCGACCTCTACCTTGAAGGCAGCGACCAGCATCGCGGCTGGTTCCAGTCTTCGCTTCTCGAAAGCTGCGCCACCCGTGGCCGCGCCCCCTACAATCAGGTGCTCACCCACGGCTTCACGATGGACGCCAAGGGCTTCAAGATGTCGAAGAGCCTCGGCAACACCGTCGATCCGCTCAAGATCATGGAGCAATACGGCGCGGACATCATCCGGCTGTGGGCGCTGAGCGTTGATTTCACCGAAGATCATCGGATCGGCGATGAAATCCTCAAGGGCGTCGGCGACCAGTATCGCCGCCTGCGCAACACCTTCCGCTATCTGCTCGGCGCGCTGGACGGGTTTATCGGCGATATGTCCGATGGACACGAAATCCCGGAGCTGGAGATGTACGTCCTATCGTTGCTGAGCGATCTGGATGGCAAGCTGCGCAATGCTACGCAAGAATACGACTTCAACACCTACACCCGCCTGCTGGTCGATTTCTGCAACGAGGATCTCTCCGCGTTCTTCTTCGATATCCGCAAGGACACGCTCTATTGCGATGGCGAGGACAGCGGCACCCGCAACGCCTATCGCACGGTGCTCGATCTGCTGTTCCATGCGCTGGTCCGCTACGCCGCGCCGGTGCTGGTCCATACAGCCGAAGAAGTGTGGCTGACCCGCTATCCCGAGGATGGCGAGCGCGATGAGGATGGCCATGCGGGCAGCGTGCATTTGCTTGAATGGCCGAGCGTCCCCGCCGTGCCTGCCGATACGGCGAAATGGACCGCTCTGCGCGCGCTGCGCGAGCGCGTCACCGAAGCGATCGAGCCGTTGCGCCGGGACAAGGTGATCCGGTCGAGCAACGAAGCGATCGTCACCGTGCCTGCCAGCGCGGTGCCCGAAGGCGTGACCGACGAACAGCTTGCCGAATTGTTCATCACCGGGACAGTCACACGCGGGCAAGCGGACGAAGTGAGGGTCACGAAATCCACCGATGCCAAATGCGGGCGCTGCTGGCGCTTGCTCCCCGACGTGCCCGAAGACGGCGCGCTGTGCGGGCGGTGCGACAGCGTGGTCAACGCGATGGACGCGGCAGGGGCCGCTCAGTGAGCGGATTGTTCACTCGCGGTCGGCTAATCGGACTGGCGCTCGCGGTGTCCATCGCCGCGATCGATCAAGCGGTGAAGTGGTATGTGATCGGCCCGCTGCAATTACGGCGCGTGCGCAATATCGAGGTGCTGCCATTCTTCGACCTGACCTATGTCGAAAATCGCGGCATTTCACTCGGCATGCTGACCGCGACCAGCATGGAGATGCGCTGGCTGCTCGTCTTGATGACTGCAATTATTGCGCTGGTCGTGCTGATCTGGATGATGCGCGAGAAACTGATGGGCGACATCCTTGGCCTGGCGCTGATACTGGGCGGCGCGATCGGCAATATCCGCGATCGGTGGGATCTGGGCTATGTGATCGACTATGCCGATCTGCATATCGGCACGTTCCGCCCGTTCCTGGTGTTCAACATCGCCGATGCGGCTATCACCATCGGTGTTGTCATCATCCTTGCGCGCAGCCTGTTCCTGCGCGACAATGATGGCGAAGAGACATCTAAAGACACCCTAAAAGACACCAATGCGCCGCAAACAGAGCGGCCTGTGGAGAGTTGAGAATGCGTAATCTGAAATCCGTCATCCTGCTGGCATCGGGCTGTGCCATGCTCGCCGCGTGCGGTGGCAGCGGGGTTTTCAATCGCGATCGTCCCGATGAATTCGCCGTGCAGCGTCAGGCGCCGCTGGTGGTTCCGCCCGATTTCAGCCTGACCCCGCCCGCACCCGGCGCGCCGCGCCCGGCTGAAGGCACTGCGGCGGAACAAGCGCTTGAGGCTCTGTTTGGCGGCCCGGCTGCGCGCAGCGAGATCGAGCGCAGCACGCTCGACCGTGCAGGAGCCGCCGCGCCGAGCATTCGCTCGACTGTCGGCGATCCGGGCACCAACACGGTGGCAAAGGGCCGCGTGACCCGCGACATCATCGCCGCCCCGGAAGGTGACGGCGCGAACGCGCAGACGCTTATTCCTTCTTGATTGCGCACGCCCATCCGGGTGTTTTTGTTTGCCCCCTCAAGCGCCGGGCGCGGGCCATCCGGCCCGCTTGGCTACGCGGCATAAGCCGCGGCGGCCAGTCGGCCTTGCGGACCCTATCGGGTTCGAACTATTGCAGGCAATAGATTGAATGGCGGCGAACGGTGGTGAAACGACCGCAAGGGCGACCGCCCGCCCGCAGCGACGCGACCTTTAGGTCGCATGAGCGAGGATATCGCGTCCCGGAGGGGATGCGGAAAAACAAAACAAACTGCGGGAGCCTAGGACTCCACTTCTTCCTTCACCAGAATCTTGTCGATCCGGCGGCGGTCCATGTCGACCACTTCGAACCACCAGCCCTGATCGGAGAAGTGATCGCCTTCCACCGGCAGCTTCTTCAGCACCGACAGCACATATCCTGCAGCCGTGCCGAACTCGCGATTGTCGTCATATTCCAGGCCTAACCGATCGGCCAGCGCGTCGGCTGAGAGGCCGCCGGAAATGAGCAGCGACCCGTCGCTGCATTCGATCACCTGCGGCGCGTCGCCTTCGTCCTGATCACTCACGAAATTGCCAGCCATGGCGGTGAGCAGATCGACCGGCGTGACGATCCCTTCGAAATGGCCATATTCGTCATGCACCAGCGCCATCGCGATGTCGGCCGATTGCAGGACACGAAGCGCGTCCATCGCATCGAGCTGGTCGGGAACGACCTCCGCCTTGCGCATCATCTGATCGAGCAGGACGGGCTGCCCCGCCACCATCGCGCCTAACACTTCGCGGACTTTCACCACGCCGAGAATCTTGTCGGGCGAGCCATCTGCGATCGGCAACATCGAATGCGGGCTATCCTCGATAGCTCGCCGGATCGCCTCCTCATTCGCACCGTGATCGATCCAGTCAAGCTCGGTGCGCGGCGTCATCATCTCGCGCACCGGGCGTTCGGCAAGGCGCACGACACCGGTCAGGATCTGGTGCTGATCGGATTCTATCACACCGGACCGCGTCGCATCGGCGAAGATCATCTGCAGCTCTTCGGCGGTCACGTTGGTGGTGTTTCTCGAGCGAATGCCGAACAGCCGGATGATCAGGGCCGACGATTTATCCAGCACCCAGACGAGCGGCGCGGCAACGCGGGCCAGAAAAGCCATCGGCCGCGCGGTCACAAGCGAAATCGGCACCGCCGCGCGCAAAGCCAGCTGCTTAGGAACAAGCTCGCCCACGACCAGGCTGAAATAGGTGGTCAGTGCGATGACGACCGCGAAGCCCGCCTGACCTGCCATATCGACTGGCAAACCCAGCGCGGCGAGGCGTTCGCCCACCGGTTGCCCCAGACTCGCGCCCGAATAGGCACCGTTGATGATCCCGATCAGGGTGATGCCGATCTGCACGGTCGAGAGAAACTTACCCGGCTCCGCCGCGAGCGTCAGCGCCGTCTTCGCGCTCACCGAGCCTTCGTCCGCCTTCGTTCTCAAGCGAGAGGTCTTTGCCGATACGATCGCGAGCTCCGACATGGCGAAAACGCCGTTGAGCACGATCAGTGCAGCGATGATGAACAGGTCGGCCCAGGGAAAAGGTGTCACGCTGACGTCGCTAGCACAATTGCGGCGCGTTGCCAGCCGGATGTATCCCGCCCTTCCACCGCCCCTTTCTGATCAGGCAAACGGACAAGCAACCCGTTAAGCTTGACGCAAACCGTGCAGGTCCAGTCGCTTCCCCTCGGAACGCTAGCCTTGGTCATGACTTAATAGGGTAATAGACGTTTCAGAAGAGGAGGAACTCATAATGAAAACATCACGTATCCTGCTATCCGGCACCACCGCGCTTGCCTTGCTGGGCACCAGCGCCTGCGTAACCGACCCCAACACCGGCGAACGCAAGGCATCGCGCACGGCAATTGGTGCCGGCGTTGGCGGCGCGCTTGGCTATCTCCTCGGTGGAGCTGTAGGCGGAACCACTGCGCGCATCATCGGAGCCGGCATCGGCGGCTCGGCAGGCGCAGTTATCGGCAAACAATTCGACGATCAGATCAAGGAATTGGACGAGCAGACCGAAGGAAGCGGCGTCGATGTCGAGGAAATCGGCGATGGCGATGCGATCCTTGTTCGCCTGCCCGACGGGGTGACCTTCGCCAGCGGATCGGCGGAGATCAATCCCGGCTTCTACACCACGCTCGACACCGTGGCCGAAAGCCTGATCAAATATCCCAACAGCCTGGTCGATGTGTATGGCTTTACCGACACGACCGGTTCGGATGCACTCAATCAGGGTCTGTCGGAGCGCCGTGCGCAGGCAGTCGCAGACTATCTAGCCGCGCGAGGAGTTGCGCGCAGCCGTTTCGCAACACGCGGATATGGCGAGAGCTATGATTTCCTGCGGGTGAAGACCGCCGATGGCGTTGCAGAACCGCTTAATCGGCGTGTGGAGATAAAGATCACGCCGATCAGCCAGGAAGACGTGGCAGCGGCAAGAGCGGAGTGATCTTCTTGCGCACGCCCATCCGGGCGCGCGACATCCTCGCTCACGCGATCAAAGATCGCATCGCTGCGGACGCGCAGTCGCGCTTGCGGGCCACCTTCGGGTGGCCCGTTTAGCTTTGGGTGAGCTTGGCAGCTCGCTCAGCCAGTCGTTCCACCGCTTCGCCATGGATAGCGGGCGAACAGGCCAGCACGCCAAAGTCACGCGGATCGCGCTTGTTGTAGCCGAGCGGTCTACCAAACGCGTCGGACACCTGCGCCCCTGCCTCCCGGGCAATCAGGGTTGCGGCTGCCACATCCCATTCAAAGCCCCAGCGCAAGGTTGCAACAAGATCAGCCTTGTCCGCCCCGACCATAGCGATTCTCAGAGCGATTGAATTGGGCTTCTCCACCGCGACCAGATCCGAATCGACGCTCGGCAACTGGTCGATCGGGACGCGCGCGCCCCTGAACAGCTCACGCGTGCTGGCGTGGATCGGCGCATCGTTTAGCGTCGCGCCCTGCCCCGCCACTGCGCACCATTCCTCACCGCGAGCGGGCGCTGAAAGAATGCCGATCAGAGGACGGCCTGCACTGATGAGCGCGACCGACACCGCCCAGCCAGAACGGCCGCGCACAAAATCGCGCGTGCCGTCGACCGGGTCGACCAGCCAGATCAGATCGTTTTCCAGGCGCGTGGGATTGTCGGCGGTTTCCTCGGAAAGCCAGCCAGCCGACGGTAGCAACGCGCCCAGCTCGCGCCGCAAGAACGCGTCCACCTCCAGATCCGCCTCGCTGACGGGATTTCCCGGCGTTTTGTCCCAGCTCGCAACCTCGTGACCTGCGCCGGGCCAGCGCGAATGAGCGATTCTCCCGGCTTCGCGGGTAATCTCAGTCAGGCGCAGGTGGTCGATCATCTCAGCCTTTAGTCGTGGCTGTGCGAAGGAGACTTTTCAAGCGTCTCGAACCATGCTTAGGCCAAAGAAACAAATCCTCTCCCCCATACCCCGCCCTCAAGTAGCGAAGCGGCAGGGTGACAAAAACCAGCCCTCAAGCAGCAAGGCGATAGGGCAACAAAGACTCAAAGGGATCACGCAACCATGAACGTCCATGAATATCAGGCCAAGGAACTGCTCAAGGAATATGGCATCGCCATTCCTGCGGGCCATGCAGCGTTGACTGTCGAAGAAGCGGTTGCAGGTGCCAAGCAGCTTCCCGGCCCGCTCTATGTAGTGAAGGCGCAAATTCACGCGGGCGGACGCGGCAAAGGCAAGTTCAAGGAACTGCCCGAGGATGCGAAAGGCGGCGTGCGGCTCGCATTCTCGCTCGACGAGGTGGAAAGCCATGCAAAGGAAATGCTTGGCAACACGCTGGTGACGATCCAGACCGGGGCCGAGGGCAAGCAGGTCAATCGCCTCTACGTAACCGATGGCGTTGACATCGAAAGCGAATATTACCTCGCCATGCTCGTTGACCGCGCCACGGGTCAGGTCGCCATGGTCGCGTCGACTGAAGGCGGGATGGATATCGAGGACGTTGCCCACAACACTCCGGAAAAGATCACGACAATCACTATCGATCCGGCGCAGGGCTTCATGCCGCACCATGGCCGCGCCGTCGCATTTGCGCTCGAACTGTCGGGTGCGCTCAACAAGAAATGCCAGAAGCTCGCCGCGCAGCTCTATCAGGCTTTCATGGCGAGCGATTGCGAAATGCTCGAAATCAACCCGCTGGTCGAAACCAAGCCCGACAGCGACGGCAATGCGGACCTGCTCGTGCTCGACACCAAGATGAGCTTTGACGGCAACGCGCTCTATCGCCACCCCGCGATCGAGGAAATGCGCGACGAGACAGAGGAAGACCCCGCGGAAGTCGAGGCAAGCGAATACGACCTCGCTTACATCAAGCTCGACGGTAATATTGGCTGCATGGTCAACGGCGCGGGCCTCGCCATGGCAACGATGGACATCATCAAGCTGAACGGTGCGTTCCCGGCAAACTTCCTCGACGTGGGTGGCGGTGCCACCACCGAGAAGGTGACGGCAGCGTTCAAGATCATCCTCGCCGACGATGCGGTCGAAGGCATTCTGGTGAACATCTTCGGCGGGATCATGCGCTGCGACACGATCGCCGAAGGCATCGTCGCCGCGGCCAAGGAAGTCGAGCTCGACGTGCCGCTGGTGGTTCGCCTTGAGGGCACCAATGTCGACAAGGGCAAGGAAATCCTCGCCAATTCCGGCCTGCCGATCGTCCCGGCAGACGATCTGGGCGATGCGGCCAAGAAGATCGTGGCTGAGGTCAAACAGGCCGCGTAATCTCGTTGCGCCCGCCCATCCGGGCGGGCGTCCTCGGCGCTATTTGTTCCCTGGATCAGGTCCGGGGAAAGAGCACCTGCGGGCGCGCAGTCGCGCTTGCGGTCGTTGACGCGACCGAGCAACCACCCCGTCGATCTCTGCATCGCCTTCCTAATTCGTCGCATCAGGCTCCGGCAGCACAGGCGGAGTACTGTCCATGAAAGTCAGCCAGTTTTGCCAGATGGTATGCGTGCGCCGATCGGTCAGCTTGATCTGGCAGCCTAGCGCCATGACCGTTCGAATGGTGCCCTCCTTCCACGATTCCCAAACAGCGCCGCATTCGGCTTCGCGGTAGGCTTCGAACGCCACCTCGCTCGCGCGCATTCGCTCCAGCAGCTCGTTATTCTCAGCCTCGCGCTCGACGGCGGCGGCAAAATATGTCCCGCGTCGTTCGTCCGCCGCCGCGAGATGATTTGCGAAGCATTCGTTCATATCGAGCGTCGTTTCGGCGTCCGGACAGCTGATCTCTTCGCTCGCGCGCATGCGATTGAAGCGAAACGTAAGCTCCTGCGGTTCGGGCTTGTCGCTCTGCATACGCACAGCCGCCACAAGCCCCTCACCCGGCCTTTCGCGATCAGCGCAGCGCAAGGTCAGCGCATGGAAATATGCAGCACACGGCTCAATCGCGACGAGGCGGAAGGTGAGCATGTCGTCCTTTTCTTCCCACGCGGTGAGGTCGGCGTTGAAATGCTTCAGCCGCAGCACCAGCGTGCCCGCTTCCTCCATGAGGTAGAGATGCTCGGTGAACATGATCGCGCCGTCAGGAGTTTCCTGCACGAAGGTGCCAACCATCGTGCCGCCGGACGGTGCCAGCCAGCTTTCCATAGCTGGAGCACCCTGAATGCCGGTGCCGACCCATTGACCCTCCAGCCAGTCCATTGCGTCAAGCGTTGCCGGGGGCGATTCGAAGCCCTCTTCCCCCAGTCGCGTTTCCAGCGCGCTATCTTGAGCTGCATCCTGCGCCGCCACCGATCCCGCAAGCGCAAATGCCGCCACACATGTCCAGATTGCACGTCCAATTGCAGACATCGCAAATTCTCCCCTACTTCCCGCTCCGCTTTACGCAATTCTGGCGCGAATCCGAACAAAATGCAGCTTGACCTCGCCGCAGGCGAGCGCGAGACACATGAAGTAGAGAGATGAGTTGTCCAGACATTGATCCGACTCCGCCTTGATTGACGTTTACGTAAACGCAAGCTAGGGCGGTGCCGTTGAATTTGCCAGCTAGGCCGCAATCCGATGCAATCGTGCGGTCAGTGGGAAGGCCATAGGAAGGAACGCACATGAAAATCCTCGTCCCCGTCAAACGGGTGATCGATTACAACGTGAAGCCGCGCGTCAAGGCGGACGGTTCGGGCGTTGATCTTGCCAATGTCAAAATGAGCATGAACCCGTTTGACGAAATCGCTGTCGAAGAAGCGATCCGGATCAAGGAAGCGGGCAAAGCCGAAGAAATCATCGCCGTCTCGATCGGCCCGGGCAAGGCACAGGAAACGCTGCGTACCGCGCTTGCAATGGGCGCAGATCGGGCGATCCTGGTCGAAACCGACGAAGAGGTCGAGCCTCTCGCCGTTGCCAAGATCCTCAAGGCAATTGCCGACGAAGAACAGCCCGGCCTGGTGCTGCTCGGCAAGCAATCGATCAGCGACGATTCCAACCAGACCGGCCAGATGCTGGCTGCGCTGATGGGCCGTCCGCAGGGCACCTTTGCCAACACCGTCGCCGTCGATGGAGACAGCGTCGAAGTGAAGCGCGAAATCGATGGCGGTCTCGAAACCGTGAAGCTGACGCTTCCGGCCATCGTCACCACCGACCTGCGCCTGAACGAGCCGCGTTATGCTTCGCTGCCGAACATCATGAAAGCGAAGAAGAAGCCGCTCGACACCAAAACGCCGGCCGATTTCGGCGTCGATATCGCGCCGCGCCTGACCACCACCAACGTCGCCGAACCGCCGGTCCGCCAGGCCGGTGAGAAGGTCGAAGACGTCGCCGCACTGGTCGAAAAGATCAAGGCTCTCGGCATCGCGTAAGCGGGTGTTTGAGAAGGATAAGGATAGATCAACATGAACACTCTGGTTCTGGTCGAACACGACAACTCCACCGTTAACGACGCGACCCTCGCGGTCGTCACCGCCGCATCGAAGCTGGGCGAAGTCCACGCTCTGGTCGCGGGCCACGATTGCGGATCGGTTGCCGAGGCCGCCGCGAAGATCGCTGGCGTCGCCAAGGTGCTGAAGGCCGATGACGCGGCCTATGCCAACGCTCTCGCAGAAAACGTCGCGCCGCTCGTCGCGGGTCTGATGGACGGCTATGACGCGTTCCTCGCGCCCGCCACCACCAGTGGCAAGAACATCGCCCCGCGCGTCGCTGCTCATCTCGATGTCATGCAGATTTCGGACATTCTTTCGGTCGAAGGCCCCAAGACCTTCACCCGTCCGATCTATGCCGGTAACGCGATCGCGACCGTTGAAAGCGCCGATCCCAAGCTCGTAATCACCGTGCGAGGAACGGCGTTTGACAAAGCTGCGACCGAAGGCGGCTCGGCGGCAATCGAAGACGCATCTGGTCCCGGTGATGCAGGTACATCGAGCTTCGTCAGCTCCGAAATCGCGAAGAGCGAGCGCCCGGAACTCGCCAGCGCCAAGGTTATCGTATCGGGTGGCCGCGCGCTGAAGGACGGCGAAACTTTCGAGAGCATCATCAACCCGCTCGCCGACAAGCTCGGCGCAGCGATCGGCGCATCGCGCGCCGCGGTCGACGCAGGCTATGTGCCCAACGATTATCAGGTCGGGCAGACCGGCAAGATCGTCGCTCCGGAAGTCTACATCGCCATCGGCATCTCCGGCGCGATCCAGCACCTGGCCGGGATGAAGGATTCCAAGGTCATCATCGCGATCAACAAGGACGAAGACGCCCCGATTTTCCAGGTGGCAGATATCGGTCTCGTCGCTGACCTCTATAATGCGGTGCCGGAGCTTACCAGCGCGCTGGGCTGAATATAGAAACACTCAACATTGTCATGAGCCCCCGCCGCGCTATTGTGAGTGGCGGGGGCTTTTTGATGTCGGTTCGAAGTTCTTTGACTGTCCTAGCGCTTGCAGCCGGATCGGTGCTTTTTGCGACCAGCCCCGTGCTCGCTAAAGATCAGGCGTCGTCGATTGCCCCTTCCAGCCAGTGGAGTGTCGATTATGGCGTGACGAAATGTCGGCTGGCGCGCATTTTTGGTGAGGGAGACAATCGCCACCTACTCTTCATCGAGCAATCCCAGCCCGGACGAACGTTCGGACTGACTGTCGCAGGCCCGGAAGTTAAAAGGTTTCGCAGCCTGCGCACGACCAAGATGCATTTCTTCGACGGTCAGGAGCCAAAACGAACCGAGCCGTTCAAAGGTGAGATCGAAGGATACGGCGATGCGGTGATCTATTCGTCGATCAGCCTCGAAAAAGGCGACGAGAGCGCCTCTGAGGATGACAGTGAAATTACCACCCTGCCGCAGCTAGACCCGATATTTGCCGATCAGGTCGAATATGTTGCGCTCCGACAGAGCGGGAGGAAAGTTCGCCTCGCAACCGGACCACTCGGCGAGCCATTCAAAGTGCTGAACGACTGCACTCAAGACATGGTGCGCTCGTGAGGACTTGATGTGGAAAAACATCTCAGCGCAACCCGCCTGCCTAAATGGAAAAACCAATCGAGCGTCGTTCGTCGTATTCAGGCGACCTATCCGGTCGACGCGCTTGGACGCGGAGAGCAGGGCATCTTCCGTATGCGAGTAATCGTGAGCGAAACCGGTAAAGTGACGGGCTGTGTTATCAACAACGCGACCGTACAGGATCGCCTGGAATCGCCCGCTTGCAAAGCAATGCGGAAGGCCGAGTTTGAACCTGCGCTCGACGCGGACGGCAAGCCATTTCAGTCGTACTATGCCACGTCGATTACCTACCGCGTGAATTAGACCTCAGCCTCAAGCCGCCAACAGCTTGATACAATTGCGCATTGTCCGGCGGACCACTTGGCGGCGCTGCTCGGACGTAAGGTGAGCGGGTTCCGCTGGCATAGCCTTGATGCCGAGCAGGTGCTCCTGCATGACAATGCGCTCCTCCGCAGGCGAATCCAGCCTGTCGAGCAAGCGGCTCATCAACGATAGCGCCATCGTATCGCTTGCTCCTCGCTCGGTGCGTGGCAGCGATGTGTCGTCCGCCACTTCGAACACCAGACTGTCTTCACCTGCCGCACTTATCGCATCGAGTGACACGGTCGAGACACCGGCGTTTCTTGCGCTGACCCGCTGGTCCAGGCGCACGCGATGGCGCAGGGACTGGAGCTCGCCACGGATTTGCCACGTGACATGGGTTGAGAACTGCGCCTTGGCCGGGTCGTAGCTCAGCAGTGCGCGATGGACGCCGATTGCGGCGGCTTGCTCCGCGTCCTGTTGCATATCGGCAAGCCGATATTGCCTGATAAGGCGCGCGATGCGCGGTGACAGCAGCGCCAGCAGCCCGGCAAAGTCGCGGCTATACGCTGCCCCGCGGGTTCTGCGACACTTTGCGAGGCGCTTCGCGGTTTCTTCGATTGTCTGACTGGCGCATTTGCGCGCGGCCGCGGTGCTTCCCATCGTATGCCCCCTCCAAACGCCCCCTGTTGGTGTGAAGGTTGGGATAGCGGGTTCAGTTTGCGGCGGAACTGCACTCAGCATACGGCAGAGCACGTAGTCAGGCGGAGGCGGCTTTGCTCAGCAAGTCCGTGTCCCGAAACGAAGGTGCGCGGCCGCCGCGCGGCAGATATTGTCGGTCAGCCGCGATCCGTGCGGCGCTGCGCACGGCATCGGATGCCTTCCCGGCCATCAGGGCTGCCGCACAAAGCGCGCATTCGCGCTGCCCCTGATGCGTGCGGTCTTGCGCCACCACTTCGGCCAGCAGGCGGAAGAGGCGAAGCCGGGCTTCGGCGAAGCGCTCTGGCCCGGCGCTCGCTTCGAGCATGGAGAAATACAATTCCTCGCGCGGGTTGCGCAGGCTGCCTTTGCCGCGATGCAGCGCATTGCCTGTGAGGACAAATACACCTGAGCCGACCTCAAAACGGCACGGTCCGATTGCGGTTACCAGCGCGCCGTTGATGACCGCCTGCGCGCCGGCATCCAGCGTCACCAGCTGTGGCTGGGGAATGTCTTCTGAGCGGTCCATAACGCTCTAAACGACCCAAAACCGGGATCGTTCAGTCCGCAAGACCCCTTATGCTGCGTAAACCAATCCCGTCTGGCCCCGTCAAAGGAAGCTGACAATGAAATGCAGCGTCATGCCGACAAGGCCGCCGACCAGCGTTCCGTTGATCCGGATGAATTGCAGGTCGCGCCCGACCGCGCTTTCGATCCGTCCGGTGATCGTGGTCGCGTCCCAACGCTTGACCGTGTCCGAAACCAGCGTGACGATTTCGCTGCCATAGCGCGTCGCGACGCCCACCGCCGTGCGGCGAGCGAAGCGGTTGATCTGAACCTGCAAGCGCTCATCCTGCTTGAGCGCGCCGCCCAGATCGCCCAGCAGCTTGCGCATTTCGCCGCCCAGGCCGCTATCGGCATCGCGTGCGCGGCGGATCAGCGAGCGGCGAATTCGTTCCCACACGCCCATCCACCATTCGGCGACCGCGGGGTTTTCGATCAGTTCGCGCTTCATTTCCTCCACCCGATCGCGGGTCTCGGGGTCGTGTTGCAGATCTTGCGAGAGCTTTTCGAGGCCCTCTTCGATTTTGTGCCGCAGCGGGTGGTCGGGATCGACCAGCACTTCGGCGAGCAGCTTGTAAAGGCCATCCAGCACCGATCCGGAGATACGCTCATCCAGACCGGTCCAGCGCAGCACGGCGTTGGCGCGTGATCGGATTATGTCGCGCACAGTCTCTTCGTTGTCTTCCAGCGTCAGGCCCGCCCAACGGATCAACCCGTCGATCAGCGGCAGATGACGCCGGTCGGCTATAGCGCCCTCCAGCATCCGCCCGGCGAGCGGCGAAACATCGATCTTGGCAAATTGCGCGGCGAGGCCGGAGCGCACCTGATTGCCCAGCCGATCAGGATCGAGCGATTCGAGCACTTCGGCGAGCAATTCGGCCGCGCCTCCGGTTATCCGTGAGCGCGCATCGGGGCCTGCGCCTTCCGACGGGCTCGACAGGAAATCGCCCACACCGCGCGCGACATTCATGCCCGACATGCGGCGGGCGACGACTGCGGGCGTCAGGAAGTTCTCACGCAGAAACTGCGCCATGGTGTCGGCGATGCGGTCCTTGTTTTCCGGAATGATCGCCGTGTGCGGGATCGGTAGACCAAGCGGGTGACGGAACAGGGCCGTCACCGCAAACCAGTCTGCCAGGCCGCCCACCATCGCCGCTTCGGCAAAGGCATTCACATAGCCCCAAGCCGGGTGATCATCGACGAAACCGTGCGTGGTGAAGAACAGCACCGCCATTGCTGCCAGCATGCCAGTCGCAGTCCAGCGCATGCGCCGGGCACGGTCCGCAGTCAGCGGCTGGCCGCCGAATTTGAGCGGTATCGGTTCGGCATTGGTCGCCATCGGCGCTCTAATAGCCCGGAAAACTGTGGTTCGTCACGTATTTGCGGCTCATTCCGCCGGTTCGGCTCCGGGTAGCGGGACATCGGGAGCGACATCGTCGACCGGCGGGCCGTAGGGCTTGCTCTCGTCACCCGGCTTGTAGGTGAGCATACGCTCGCGCATCCATGGGCCAGCGCGCTTCTCGAAGCCGTCGGCCAGGCTGAAACCGGCCGGAACGATCAACAGCGTCAGCAAGGTCGACAGGATCAGGCCACCGATCACCACAATGCCCATGGGCTGACGCCATGCGCCGTCACCGCTGAGCGAGATTGCGGTCGGGATCATCCCCGCCGTCATCGCGACGGTCGTCATCACGATCGGCTGCGCACGTTTGTGCCCGGCCTCCATGATCGCTTCGAGCTTGTTGGTGCCACGATCCATTTCCTCGATCGCGAAGTCGATCAGCAGAATGGAGTTCTTCGACACGATGCCCAGCAACAGCAGGATACCGATATAGACCGGCATCGATTGCGCCATGCCGATCAGCCAGATCAGCAGGATACCGCCGAGTGGTGCCAGCGCCAGCGAGGTCATGTTGACCAGCGGGCTCATCAGGCGTTTGTACAGCAGCACGAGGCAGGCAAACACCAACAGCACCCCTGCGATGATGGCGATCAGGAGGTTTTGTTGCAGCTCCTGCTGCCACTCATCCTCACCCACGACATCGCGGATCACGCCGGTGGGCAGCTCTTGCAGGATCGGTAGAGCGTCGACCTGCTGCTGCGCCTCACCCTTGATCACACCGCTCGAAAGATCGGCGCCGACCAAGACACGGCGGTTCTGGTTGTACCGCTGGATCGCGGTCGGGCCAGAGCCGAACGAGATGTCCGCCACCCGGCCCAGCGGGACCGATCCGCCGTTCAACGTCTGAACCGGCAGGTTCTCGATAGTGGTCATGCTGCCGCGCGCTTCTTCGCTCAGCTTCACCCGGATAGGGATCTGGCGATCCGACAGCGAGAACCGCGCTGCGTTCTGCTCGATCTCACCCAAGGTCGCGATGCGGATCGTCTGGCTGAGCGCAACCGTGGTCACACCCAGTTCTGCGGCAATCTCCTCGCGCGGCGTGATGAGGATCTCCGGACGATTGAGGTCGGCGCTGATGCGCGGAGCGACCAGCGAATCCAGCCCCTTCATCTGCTCGACCAGTGCAGTGGCAGTCTCGTCGAGCAGTTCGGGATCGGAGCCGGCGAGCATCACGGTGAGATCGCGGCCAGAACCGAACCCGCCGCTCTGCGACTGGAACCGCACGCGTGCATCGGGGACCTGCTGCAACAGCGGAGCGACTTCGCGTTCGAATTCGATCGAGGTCCGCTCGCGATCTTCCTTGAGCGTCACATAAATCGTCGCAGCGGCGACGCGGGAACGCTCCAATGCGATTTCAACTTCAGGCTGCTCATACAGGATCGCGGCGACCTGATCGGCCACTTTCTTGGTCGCTTCGAGCGTGGTGCCGGGCACCATCTCGATCTCGACCCGGCTGTTGCTGTCATTGATGGTCGGCTGGAATTGGCCGGGAATCTGACCGAATAACAGGATCGTGACGAGCAGGGAGAACCAGCCCACGCCGAGCATCCAGACCCGGTGATCATAGAACCGGGCGGTGAGATATTGCGTGCTCTGCGCAAACCTGCCGCGTCCACGTCCGAACAATTCGATTGCCTTGAACACCAACCAACCCGCAGCAAACCCGAGGCACGATGCGATCAGCACCTGCACGATCTCGAAGATCTTGGACACAAAGGTGTGCGTTGCACCGTAAGGGTCGCTTGTAACCGATCCCGCGACCTTGCCGGGGATTCCCAGCCCGGCAATAGCTTCAAAGCTTTCAAACATCGCATAGACGGTGGCCGCAAGAATAGCGAATACCGTCAGCAGCAGCATGAGGCTGTACAGCACACGGGAGCGCGGCGCTCCGACACCTTCGCGGCGCGATTCCAGCTTGCCGGTATCCAGCGTCCAGGCAAGCACCCGCATGTAGCGCGTCATCCACGGCCCTTCGCCGTGCGCGGCGTTGCCTTTGGCCGACAGGAAATAGGCCGCCATCAAGGGCGTTATCATACGCGCGACCGCAAGGCTCATCAGCACCGCGACCACCACAGTCAGGCCGAAGTTCTTGAAGAACTGCCCCGAAATGCCCGGCATCAGCCCGACCGGCAGGAACACCGCGACAATACAGAAACTGGTGGCGACAACCGGCAATCCGATCTCGTCCGCCGCGTCGATACTGGCCTGATAGGCAGTCTTGCCCATGCGCATGTGCCTGACGATATTCTCGATCTCGACGATCGCGTCATCGACCAGCACGCCCGCCACAAGAGCCAGCGCGAGCAAGGACAGGAAGTTCAGGTTGAACCCTAGCAGGTCCATGAAAAAGAAGGTCGGTATGGCCGAAAGCGGGATTGCCACGGCGGAGATAAACGTCGCGCGCCAATCGCGCAGGAACAGGAACACCACGACAATCGCCAGCACCGCGCCTTCGATCAGGGCGGACATCGAACTGGTATACTGGCTTTCGGTGTAGACCACTGTGTTGAACAACGGGATGAAGCGAACGTCCGGATTCTCTGCCTGAATCTGTTCAATCTTGGCCTTGGCTTCTTCGAAAACCGTCACGTCGGATGCCCCGCGCGCGCGGCTCATGAAGAAATTGACGACCTCCTTGTCGCCGACCTCGCTGATCGAACTTCGCTCCGAATAGCCGTCGCGCACTGTCGCCACGTCGGCCAGACGAATGGTACGCCCGCCACCAAGCTGGATCTGGCGCTGACCGAGCTCGAACGCGGTCTCATTATTGCCCAGAACGCGGACCGACTGACGGGTTCCGCCCACTTCAGCCAGGCCGCCCGCCGCATCGAGGTTGGTCTGCCGCAACACTCCGTTGATCTGCGAGGCTGTGACGCCCAGCGCCTGCATCTTCATCGGGTCGAGGATCACCTCGATTTCCCGATCGACGCCGCCGAACCGGCCGACATCGGCCATGCCGCTGATATCGAGCAATTGCTTGGCCACCGTATCGTCGATGAACCAGCTGAGCTGCTCGATCGTCATGTCATCGGCTTCGACCGCGTAGATGCCCAGGAATCCGCCTGCGACCTCTTCCTTGCTCACGCGCGGTTCGAGAATACCGTCTGGCAAGCTGCCGCGCACCGTGTCGATCGCGGTCGTCACTTCAACTACGGCGTCATCGGGGTCGGTGCCGATTTCGAACTCGACAAACGTGTTCGAGTTACCCTCACGCGCGGTCGAGTTGATCGATTTCACCCCGTTGATCGAGCGCACAGCGCTTTCGACCCGCTGGGTGATCTGGTTTTCGATTTCGGTTGGAGCGGCGCCAGGTTGCGAGATGCTGATGCTGACGCCGGGAAACTCGACATCAGGATTGTTGACGACATCCATGCGCATGAAACTGACGATCCCCGCCAGCAGCAGCGCGGTGAACAGCACGAGCGGAATGACCGGGTTGCGGATGGACCAGGCGGAGATGTTGCGGAAATTCATGCCAGTATTGCCTGTCTTGTCCTGCTTATGTCTGCCTAGCGCCCTCGTGCGTATCTTGGTCAGTTACGAGAGCACCGCAGTTCTGGATTACGCGCCGCTTTCCTGACGACGCGGGTTCACCGTTTCGCCGGGATTGAGGAAACCACCTGCCCTCAGCACCACCAGTTCGGAGCCGGAAAGCCCTTCGGTGATGGCGATGCCCTGTGCGGTCGACATGCCGGTCTTCACCGGCTGACGCGTGGCTTTGTTATCCTCGTTGACGATATACACGAACGCGCCTTCATCATCGGCCAGCACGGCGCTTTCCGGAAGCACCGTCGCCGTCAGCGATCCACTGTTGATCCGTGCCGTGGCAAAGCCGCCGGGACGAAGTTCGGGCGCATAGGACAGCGCGATACGCGCCGTTCCCTGGCGGCTGTTCTGGTCGATGATCGGCGAAAGTTGCCAGACCTGACCTTCGAACGATTTTTCCGATCCGGTCGGAACGACGCTTGCCGTGACGCCTTGCGAAAGACTGGCGAGTTGAGTTTCGCTGAGGCTCGCGAGCATTTCCATCTCGCCGCCACGCGCGATGCGGAACAGCGCAGGCGAGCCGCCGCCGACCGTCTGGCCCGGCTCAACACTGCGCGCCAGCACATAACCGGCGGCAGGAGCGATGATATTGAGGCGATCCGCACGAGCGCGAAGTTCATTCAACTGCGCCTGCGCGACCTTGACGCGGGCGGTGGCCGAATCCCGTGTTGCCGTCAGCCGATCGACATCGGCTTTCGAAACAAACCCACGCTCGACCAGTTGCAATGCCCGATCGAGATTGGCCTGCGCGATGTTCGCATCGGCTTTCGCGACTTCGATCTGGGCCGCTTGCGCTGCGGCCTGCTGGCTTTGCACCGACCGATCGATCACGGCGAGTACCTGACCCGAGCGGACCCAATCGCCTGCATCGACCCGGACCGATATGACCTGACCGCCTTCGCCGACCACGCCAACCGGCATTTCGCGCCGTGCGGCAATCGTGCCCGGAGCCTCGATCATGCCTGAAATAGTGGTTTTACCGGGGGCGATCACCGTCACGACGGGAGCCTGAGCGCTGTCATCGCCAGCTGCGACCGGCTCGCCCGTATTCAACGCAAAATACGCCGCAATCGCCAGCAGAACACCGAGTATCCCGATGCCGCCGAACAACAGCCACTTAGGCACGCCGGAACGCTGCCCTTCGGCACCACCAATGGCACCGTCGACGTCGGCGATGACGTTGTCGGCAGCTTCGGCAGTGATCGTGGTCTGGTAGTTCATGCAATAACCTCAAAGCAGAACTGGTGTATTATAGGCATAAGGCAGTTCGCGCAATCCCCATTAGGCCTGCGATCATATCGGCGCAATGCGTTGTTCGACTGACGACTTTCAGCCTAGACGAAGGGCGACTGGGCGGGTTGTCTAGCGTCGATCACTAAACAAAGCAGAAATTGGCAGAATCAATCGACCCAGCCGACAAAAAAGGCGGCGCAGCCTTACGCTACACCGCCTTCCTTAAATTGTCAGCCTGCGAAAAGGCTGTCCGTGATTAGCGTACCCGACCGCGTTGGATCAGATTGACGACGCCCAAGAGCACGATCGCGCCCAGAACTGCAACGCCAAGCCCGACCAGCGAGAACGATTGCACGCTTCCAGTGATGCCCAGCAATGGCCCCGCAATGACATTGCCGACGATTGAGCCGACGCAGCCTACCACGATATTCCAGAAAATCCCCATCGACGCGTCGCGGTTCATTACCAGGCTGGCAAGCCAGCCGGCAACGCCGCCCACGATAAGTGCAATAATCCATCCCCATGCCATGTCCGAATATCCTCCTCGTTTCGGTGGTTTCACCTACGCCAACGACAGAGGAATGGGAATGTTCCGGGGCGCCCGCCGCGTTTCTTCGCGTCGAGCCACTGATCTTCAGTATTTGAGTTGCCGTTCGTAGAGGTCGCGATAGTGCTGAATGCGGGTGACCCGCAGACCTTGCATACCCGAACGGTCGACCGCGCGCTGCCACGAGGCGAACTCTTCGAGCGTGAGGCCATAGCGCTCAAGCACTTCGTCGATAGTCAGCAGACCGCCATTAACGGCAGCGACCACTTCGGCCTTGCGACGCACGACCCAGCGTTTCGTTTTGGGCGACGGCAAGTCGTCGATCGTCAACGGCTCGCCGAGCGGGCCGATCACTTGTGCTGGGCGGATGTCCTGATTCTCAATCATTAATCGTCTCTCGCGTCGCCTGTTGCCGCATTACCCTTGGTTTCGTGGGTAATGCCCGGCGAGGCTTTAGAGGCCTCTAAAGCAACAGGGTTAACAGGCCGTTCCCCATGTTCGAGCGATTGGAAGTAAGTCGCCGCAGCGTCACCGAAACTTGCCGCAGTGCCTTCGATGTTGATCCGCGCATCGCGGCGCAGAACGCGGCGCAGATCGCGCGCTGCATTGAGGCGAGCGGTCAGCTCGTTCCATTCGATCGCCCGCAATGCATCGCCGCCTTTGCCAGGCACACGATCGCGGCTGCCGATCAGCATGTCGCCGGGGATCGAGTCGCGGCCGTGAAGCCCGCTTTGATCCTCGGAAATGGGGATGGTTTTTTCGAACATGGCGATGGCTATAGGATGCGGTCGTCAAGATATGGTGAAACCCGAATTTACCACCCCTTAGGAAAAATCCGGGTCGCGCAGCAACGCATCGGCAGGAGTCGAGTCGCTCGATCTCCGCCACAAGACTGGCGCAAATCGTCGGGATTACCTATATGGCGCGCGTTCTCATGGATACCGTAACTAGTCTCGACGCCCGTCCGGTCACTGGCCCGAATTTCGGGCTTGATACAGCCAGCCTGTTCGATTTGCCGCGCCCCGCTTCGGAATGCCGGATCGTTGTGGCGATGAGCGGCGGTGTCGATTCGTCGGTGGTCGCTGCGTTGGCGCACGACACCGGCGCCGAGGTGATCGGGATAACCTTGCAGCTTTACGATTACGGAGCGGCAACCGGGCGCAAGGGCGCATGCTGCGCGGGCGACGACATTCGCGATGCGCGCAATGTCTGCGACCGGCTCGGCATCGCGCATTATGTCTTCGACCATGAAAGCGCGTTTCGCGAAGATGTGGTCGAACAGTTTGCCGACGAATATCTGGCGGGACGCACGCCCGTGCCCTGCATCCGCTGCAATATGGGGCCGAAATTCACCGACCTGTTCCGCATGGCGCGCGAATTGGGCGCGGATTGTCTCGCTACCGGGCACTATGTGCGGCGTGTCGAAGCGGAAGTCGGACCGCATCTCTACCGCGCCGTCGATCCGGCACGTGACCAGTCGTACTTCCTGTATGCAACCACGCAGGAGCAGCTCGACTATATCCGTTTCCCGCTGGGCGGCCTGCCCAAGACGCAGGTTCGCGAGCTGGCCGAGAAGGCAGGCCTGCGCAACGCGGCCAAGCCGGACAGTCAGGACATCTGCTTCGTACCCGATGGCAATTACGCCAAGATCGTGACCAGGCTCCGCCCCGAAGGCGGCGTGCCGGGCAATATCGTCCATGCCGCTACCGACGAAGTTCTGGGTCAGCACAAGGGCATCATCCACTTCACTGTCGGTCAGCGCAAAGGCCTTGATATCGGAGGCCAGCCGGAGCCGCTCTATGTCATCGGCCTCGATGCCGAGACACGCGAAGTGCGAGTGGGGCCAAAGCGCATGCTGGCTGTCGAGAGTGCTGCGCTGATCGAGACCAACCGGATCGGCGCGCTTACCAATGAACCGCTCACCGCCAAGGTCCGAAGCCTTGCCAAGCCGGTGCCGATCACACTCGAAGGGCCGCTGGGCGACAATACCAGCACCGTGATCCGTTTCGCCGATCCAGAATTCGGCGTGGCTCCCGGTCAGGCAGCGGTGATCTATTGCGGAGAGCGCGTGGTCGGCGGCGGGTGGATCGACGCGACTAAATCGGTGGCGAGCTAGCCGCTCACCCCTCCCAAGTCTCCAGCACGCAGCCATAGCCTTCGCGATATGTCGCGGTGTTGGCAGTGACGAGCGGGAAACGCGCCGTCACGCTCTTGGCAGTCGGGTCATCGACCAGCGTCACCAGCTCCATCCCGCCCAGCTTGTCCTTCTCGCAATCCTCAAGACTGCGACCGGCGACAAAACGGCACGAGCACGCGACACGCGCGGCATACGAAGTGCCTACCTCAGCATAGCCTTCGATCGGTTCGCGATAGGCATAGACTGCACCCGCAAGGCCAATCCCGATCAGCGCGAGCACCCACCAACCGATACGGGAAGGGGCCGTGCGCTTTGCTTTCGATTTTGCCATTGCCAATCCGATGTCCTTGAGGAATTGAGTGCGCGATGATTGATCGCGCCTATTCCCTTATCGCTGCAACCGCGCTCCTGCCAAGCCTTGCTGCATGCGGCGCTGCACCGCCTGCCGCTCCGGCACCTCTGACCGAGGAAGCGCTTGCCGCCGTGACCGAGGATGCAGGCGCACCCAAGGACCAGTTGGCGCGCGAGATCGATGATCTGTTCACTGGTGAAGGCCTGGGCGAAACCCGTGCGGTGGTGGTCATGGCCGATGGCGAGATCGCAGCGGAACGCTATGGCACAGGCTACGACAAGGGTACGCGCTTCGTCAGTTGGTCGATGGCCAAGACGATCACCGCGGTTCTGATCGGGATGCTGATTGCGGACGGGCGGCTAAGCCTAGACGATCCGGCCCCTGTCGAATTGTGGCAGCGCCCCGGTGATCCCCGCGCCGATATCACTCTGCGCCACCTGCTTCAGATGCGGTCAGGTTTGCGCCACACCGAGGCGGGCGATCCGCCCTACGAATCGAGCGAAGTGCGCATGCTGTTCCTCGACGGGCGCGACAACATGGCCCGCTGGGCGAAGGAGCAGCCGCTTGAAGCCGAGCCGGGCGAAAAGTTCGAATATTCATCCAATACGACCGTGATCCTCGCCGATCTTGCCGCGCGCGCGCTGACGCAAAGCGACGACCCCGAGGCGCGGCGCAAGGCGATCGATGAATATCTGGACGAGCGTCTGTTTGAACCGCTCGACATGACGTCCATGGTGCCGGAATATGACGCGAGCGGCACTCTGATCGGTGGCAGCCTGATGCACGCCACCGCGCGCGATTGGGCGAAGTTCGGCGAATTCATGCGGCGCAAGGGGCGCTCTCCCGAGGGTGAGCAATTGGTGCCGACCCGCTGGATCGAGGCGATGACCACGCCCAGCCCGGCCAGTGGCTTTTACGGCTATCAGACATGGCTCAATCGCGAGAGCGGGATCGATCGCGACGAAGACACGGCCGACCGGGGGCCGGACACCATGTTCGCGGCGATCGGCCATATGGGGCAATATGTGCTGATCAGCCCCGACCAGCGCACGACCATCGTCAGGCTGGGACATTCCGATCGCGAAGAGCGCGTCCGGATGCTTGCTCAACTGCTGGACGTCGTCGAGCTTTATCCCACACGATGATCACCCGTATCGCGCCCGTCAGAGCCTGAAAGCACCTTCCACGACCGTCACACATGGCCCGCCGAGCCATGCCCGATCGCCGTCCAGCCGCAGCGTGAGATCGCCGCCGCGCATACTGGCCTGATGCGCGGTCATCGTGTCGCGCCCCAGCTTCTCTGCCCAGTACGGTGTAAGCACCGCATGGGCCGAGCCGGTCACGCTGTCCTCATCCACTCCGGCACCCGGCACGAACACCCGGCTGACGATATCGAAATCATCGCCCGGCGCGGTGCAGATGAACTGGTCGACGCCAAGCGCGCCCAATGCCTTGAGATCGGGTTGTAAAGCTCTGACCGCAGTCTCGTCTTCGAACAGGAAGACGCTGTAGCGATCGGCGTTGCGGTGGACACTGATCGGATCGGCTCCGAGTAACGCGACCGCTTCGGGATATTCGCCCGGCTGCGTCGCGATCGCAGGTAGCGCGAGTTCATATTCGTCGCCGTTCCGCCGCACTTCGAGAATGCCCGCTTTCCTGGTTCGGAAGGTGATGCGCTCTCCACCATCACGCCCCAGCAGAACATGCCCGCTCGCCAGTGTCGCGTGGCCACACAGCGCGATCTCATAAGTCGGCGTGCACCAGCGCAATTCCCAATCGGCCTCGCCCGTATCATCGCGCACCACAAAGGCGGTTTCGGCGAAATTGTTCTCTTCGCCAATCGCGATCAGAACATCGTCTGGCAGCCATTCGTCGAGCACCATAACCGCCGCCTGATTGCCGCCAAACGGCTTCGCGCTGAAGGCGTCGACGTGCCAATAGGGTATGGTTTGCGGCATCACTCTTTCTCCATCTTTTCGAGCTCGTCCGTCTCGACCAGCGGATTGTCCGGCTCATCGACGTGACCTTCAGGATCAATGTGGATCAATAGGTCCATATCGGGGAAATGGCTTGAAAGATCATCTTCCACGCGCTCAATGATTTCATGCGCCTGTTCGACCGTCATCTCGCCCGGCAGATCAACGTGGAATTGCACGAAATCGCGAGTACCGCTGGTCCGCGTGCGCAGATCGTGGAGGCTGGCAAGCTCCGGATGGCGTGCGGCGAGCTCGACCAGCTGCGCACGCTTCTCCTCGGGCCATTCGCGGTCCATCAGATTGTCGATCGCTTGACGCGCCGTGCCCCATGCGCCCCACAACAGCCATGCCGCAATCGCCAACCCGAACAGCGGATCGATCCCGGTGATCTCTGCATATTGATCGAGCACCAGCGCTGCGATGACGGCTGCGTTCAGGAGCAGGTCCGACTGGTAATGCACATTGTCGGCCTTGATCGCGACCGAGCCGGTCTTGCTCACGACGTAACGCTGCCAGCCGATCAGTACGAGCGTGGCAGCGATCGCGATCACCGATACTATGATACCTTCTTCGGCCGAGGTGTTTCGCTTGCCTTCGACCAGCGCAGTTATGGCGCGAAACGCGATGCCCGCAGCCGAGAGCGCGATCAGGATGACCTGGAACATGGCGGCGAGCGATTCCGCCTTGCCGTGGCCGAAGCGATGTTTCTTGTCGGGCGGTTGCGCGGCGATCATCACGCCGATCAGCGTCGCGATCGAGGCCACGAGGTCGAGCGCGGTGTCAGCAAGACTGCCGAGCATCGCCGTGGAACCGGTGCGCGCAGTCGCCCACAGCTTTGACCCGACGAGAAACAGCGCCGTCGTGATCGACGCGATCGCCGCACTGCGAGTTAAGACAGCTTTGCTAGTCACCGAGTGACCCGGTCATGGATACAACAGCGTGTCTGACCACGTCAGCGCATCACCCGCCCCATCGAGCGTGAACAACCGCCGGTCATGCAAGCGATTGTCACGGTCCATCCAGAACTCGATCCGTTCAGGCCGAAGCGTGAAGCCGGTCCAGTGCGACGGACGCGGAACCTCGCCTGCGGCCTCATGCTCGGCCCAAAGCGCCTTCACCCGGTCGATATAATCCTGCCGTTCGGGCAGAGGCCGCGACTGGTCGCTCGCTGCGGAACCAACCTGACTCTTGTAAGGGCGCGAATGAAAATAGGCGTCGGCGCGCTCGGAAGAAACTTCGGTTAGAGGCCCCTCGATACGGATCTGCCGTCGCTGGCTTTTCCAGTGAAACAGCAGCGAGGCTTGCATATTGGCACGGATTTCTCCGCCCTTGCGACTCTCGGCGTTGGTGAAGAACGTGAAGCCGCCCTCCTCATGCCCGTGCCCTTTTAGCAGCACCATCCGCACCGACGGCATCGCATCCGCGGTGGCTGTCGCAAGCGCCATCGCATTGGCATCGTTGGGTTCGCTGTCCCGCGCCAGCGCGAACCATTCATCGAACAGCGCGAACGGGTCCGCCCCGCTCGGGATCTGGCTGTCCGCAAGCTGGCTCGCATCAAGGCTGGCACCATCATTCATCTGCATGTTCCCCGACAGTTCTATGGCAGACGCTTGAGCCCGCCCGTTTCGCACAAGGGAAATAGGGGCTAGCTCGCCTTTGTGAAAGCGCAAGCGAGTGGAATGTGACGCCTCGTGACATCGGGAAAGCAGCGTTTGGTTAAGACAAGCTGTTCGTTCATCGTGATGCACGCTTGCACGCGCGCACTGCCTCACCTAGCTAACACAGCATGGCCGACCCTTACAGCAGACTTGGCGTGGCGCGCACGGCCTCCGAAAAGGAGATCAAAAGCGCCTATCGCAAACTTGCCAAACAGCTGCACCCTGATCGTAACAAGGACAACCCCAAGGCGGCGGAACGCTTTTCCGACGTGACCAAGGCATATGACCTGCTGTCGGACAAGGACAAGCGCGCCCAGTTCGATCGTGGTGAAATCGATGCCGATGGCAATCCGTTGAACCCGTTTGCAGGCATGGGCGCCGGAATGGGCACGCGCGGCGGATATGGCGGAGCGCAACGCGGCTATCGCGAACAGGATATGGGTGGCTTCAGCCCTGACGATATGGATCTGGGCGACCTGTTCGAAGGGTTGTTCGGTGGTGGTCGGACGCGCACCAATCCAGGTGCTGGCGCTGGAGCACGGCGGGGTTTCGGCCAACGCCCCCCGCCCCCGAAAAAGCGCGGCGCGGATATCCAGTATCGCCTCGCCGTACCCTTCGTCGATGCGGCCGCCGGACGCGATCAGCGCATTACACTGGCCGATGGCAAGGCGATCAACCTCAAACTGCCGGTCGGCGTCACCGATGGTACCCAGATGCGGCTGCGGGGCAAAGGGCATAGCGGGCCGGGCGGCGATGGCGACGGGATCGTAGTCATTGAGGTCGGTGCGCATCCGTTCTTCCGCCGCGATGGCGATAACATCCGCATGGATCTGCCGATCACGCTGAACGAGGCGATTCGCGGAGCCAAGGTCAAATGCCCCACGGTGGACGGGCCGGTGATGCTGACCATCAAGCCTGGCACCAATGGCGGCACGGTCATGCGACTGGCGGGGAAAGGCTGGACAAAAAAGACCGGACCCAAAGGCGTCGAGCGCGGGGATCAGCTGGTGACGCTGGAAATTCAGCTGCCCGAAGACCTTGAAAAGCTCGAACAGCAGCTGGGCGACTGGGTCGATCCGGCCAGACCGCGCGAGAAATTTGGCCTCTAGGGCCAATATTCTGTAAGGTGATCGCAATGAGGGTGCCATCGAACCTTCCGCCACCTGACGAGCGTGAAGTTCAGTCGTTTTCGCCCGAAGCCCGGCGTCGACACGCCCTGTATTCCGCCGGTTTTGCTGCGACCGAGCCGGAAAAGCAGACGTGGTGGCAACATCTGGTGAGCCTTGTCAGTCCGGGAACCCGCGCTTTCGAAGTGATCCGGCGAACAGCGGTCGGCACTTACAATGACGGGTTCATCCATGCGGGCAACCTCGCCTATCTGTCGATGCTGGCGATCTTTCCGTTCTTCATTTTGGGTGCTGCGGTGTTCGAACTCGCAGGCGGTCGCGAGCAAGCCGACAAACTGACCGACACCGTGCTGATGGCGGTTCCGCCGACGGTTGCAGGCGCCATTGCTCCGGTCGCGGAGGACGTGATGCATGCGCGCGAGGGCTGGTTGTTGTGGCTTGGTGCAGGGGTGGCCCTATGGACAGTCTCCAGCCTGATCGAGACGATCCGCGATATTCTGCGCCGTGCCTATGGCACCCGCGCGATCTATGCGTTCTGGAAATCGCGTCTGCTGTCTTTCGGGTTGATCCTCGGCGCGGTCGTGCTGCTGATGGTATCGTTGTTCGCACAGGTCGCGATCGGAATGGCACAGCAGGTGATCGATGCATATTTCCCGCAATTGTCCGAAGCCATCGCCACACTGCGCCTGTCGCGGGTGGTGCCAGCGATTGGACTGGCCGTCTCGCTTTACCTTGTGTTCTATTCCCTGACGCCCGCCGAATATCGTAAGCGGAAGTACCCAAAATGGCCCGGCGCGCTGTTCACCACGCTCTGGTGGCTGGGCGTGACAACCGCGATGCCGCCGCTCCTGCGCAGCATCGTCAGTTACGATCTGACCTATGGCAGCCTTGCAGGGATCATCATTGCGCTGTTCTTTTTCTGGTTGGTCGGGCTAGGACTGGTTATCGGCGCAGAATTGAATGCTGCTCTGGCAGAACCAGAGCCATGCGATGGCGCCGCGACCGAGGGCGACGCAGAATATTGCGGCGAGATGAGTGAGGAGAGTGCAGGATGACAGGTCAGATGCAGGGTCTGATGAAGGGCAAACGCGGGCTCATCATGGGTCTCGCCAATGACAAGTCGCTCGCCTGGGGCATCGCCAAGCAGTTGGCCGAACATGGTGCGGAGCTGGCATTCTCGTATCAGGGAGACGCGCTGGCCAAGCGGGTGAAGCCCCTCGCAGAGCAGCTCGGCAGCGATTTCACCTTCGAATGCGACGTATCCGACATGGCCTCGCTCGATACGGCCTTCGATACGTTGAAACAGCGCTGGGACACGCTCGATTTCGTCGTCCACGCGATCGGATTTTCGGACAAGTCCGAACTGCGTGGCAAATATGTCGATACCAGCCTCGACAACTTTCTGATGACGATGAATATCTCCGCCTATTCGCTGGTCGCGGTTGCGAAGCGCGCATCAGAAATGATGCCCGCCAAAAACGATGATGGAAGCGGCGGCGGCAGTATCCTGACGCTGACCTATTATGGCGCGGAAAAGGTCGTGCCACATTACAACGTGATGGGCGTGGCCAAGGCGGCGCTGGAAACGAGCGTGAAATACCTCGCCAATGACCTCGGCCCGCGCGCGATCCGGGTCAATGCGATCAGTGCGGGGCCGGTGAAGACGCTGGCGGCGAGCGGCATCGGCGATTTTCGCTACATTCTCAAATGGAATGAGCTGAACTCACCCCTGCGCCGCAACATCACCATCGACGATGTCGGCGGATCGGCGCTTTACTTCCTCTCGGACCTCGCATCGGGCGTCACTGGAGAGACCCACCATGTCGACGGCGGCTATCACGTGGTCGGAATGAAGCAGGAAGACGCGCCCGATATCGCGCTCGACAAATAGTCACCACTACAGTGGCGATAATGTTTCGAAACCTCCTGGGTCCGCAAGCGTGACGACGCGTCGACCGGTTAGGCCGCCCCTCGGAGGCATTCGCGCAGCGGATTTCCGCGAGAGAAAAATCGATATTTACTTCGAGCCGAAGCCGGTCGCGATGGTATGGATCGTGCGCATCACGATCAGCACGTCGAGCCAGAATGAGAAATATTTGATATAGTAGAAGTCGTACTGGAGCTTGATATCGATGTCCTCCAGCGTCGCGACATGCCCTTGGTTGACCTGCGCCCAGCCGGTCAGGCCCGGCTTCACGATGTTGCGGTACGAATAAAAGGCAAGGTTATCATCGTACCAGTTGGCCAGAGTGTTGGCTTCGGGACGCGGGCCAATCAGGCTCATCTCACCTTTGAGCACATTGAACAGCTGCGGCAGTTCATCGAGCCGGAATTTGCGGATGAACTTACCAATCCGGGTGACGCGCGCATCGTCCGATTTGGTGATCGCATCGTCGCGCTCTTCATCGCCGCCATCAGGCTGAACGCGATTGGTCATCGAGCGAAACTTGTACATCCGGAACGGGTGCCCGCCATAGCCGGTGCGGCTTTGGATGAAGAACGGGGCTTCGCGATCTTCGAGCCAGATCAGCGCGGTAAGCGCGATCATGATCGGCAGGGTCAGAGCGATCAGCACGATACTGCCGACAAGGTCGATCAACCGCTTGATCGGGGTGTAGGACTGGTTCGGGATCAGCGAGCCGAGCGAGTTTTCGGACAGATGCTCGATCTTGACCTGCCCGGTCAGCGATTCCGTCAGCTGCTTGTAGTGATAGACCGGCACCCCGGCGAGCGAGGCCTTCGCCAGCAGACGCTCCCATTCGTCGGGCAATTCAGCACGGAAATCGGCAACGATGTTGGCCGCGCGATCATTCGGGATGTCCGGGCGGGCCAGACGGCGCGTCGGAAATCCTTCGATCTCCTCCATCAACATCGCCTTGCCGAATGGGACCAGATAGAATGGCTGGAGCCGCATGGTCCGGTTGCTCCAACGCAGCTGCATAGCGATGAACACCGATACGCCAGCCGAATAAAACAGCATCCAGCGGCTGTATTCGATGCGCAGAGTGAACAGCACCAACGCCGCCACCGCAAACCACAACAGCATGATCGGCACGCCATGCACGGTGCCGCGTGTTCCCGGCAGATCGAGCACACGTCCGGCAAGATACATTCCGCCAAACAGCGCAGTGGTCGCAGCAATGGCAGTCGAAATCATGGTCGGGTCGACAAACGCTTCGGTTATGCCGAGCAAGTCGAACACCAGTAACGGGGCGAAAACCACAATGGTCCACGCGACTCCGTAACGAATGACAGATGTAATCGGGTCATTGCGTCCGCGCATACGCGCAGTTGGAGTGATCGGTTCGATCAGCATTAGAAATGTGCACCCGTGCCTTATCAGATGATTTCAGCGTCGCCCTGCGAGCCTTTAGACGATGCAGCGATGACGGGGCAAGCGATCCTTCCCTTCGCTGCGGCACAAGATAGCTCCAACGCGGCGGAATGGTGTTGCGGCCAGAGCGGACCAAATTACGACAATTATGCGGTTGCCTTGGCCCAAACCGGGGCTGTAGGGAGCCGCAAATCAGGGCGCCGGTTGTCCCGCGCCTCTCAACCTCTTAACTGTCCGGGCGAGCCCTTTTCGACATGCTGAATAACAAATCCGTTCTTGTAACCGGCGGGACCGGCTCTTTTGGCAAAGCCTTTGTACGTACCGTGCTCGAACGCTTTCCCGATATCAAACGGCTGGTGATCTATTCGCGTGACGAGCTGAAGCAGTTCGAGATGGCGCAGATCTTCCCGCAATCGAAACACCCGGCTCTGCGCTATTTTCTCGGCGATGTGCGCGACGAGGCACGGCTGCGGCGCGCGCTTGAAGGGATCAATGTGGTGGTCCACGCCGCCGCGCTCAAACAGGTGCCAGCGGCGGAATACAACCCGTTCGAATGCATCAAGACCAACGTGCTGGGCGCGCAGAACGTGATCGAGGCGTGTCTCGACTGCGGGGTCAAGAATGTCGTTGCGCTGTCGACCGACAAGGCCGCCGCCCCGATCAACCTGTACGGCGCGACAAAGCTTTGCAGCGACAAGCTGTTCGTCGCTGCGAACAATATCAAAGGCGCGCGCGACATTCGTTTCAGCGTGGTGCGCTATGGCAATGTGATGGGCTCCCGCGGCTCGGTCATTCCGTTCTTCATGGACAGGAAGGACAGCGGCACCCTGCCGATTACCGATCCGCGCATGACCCGGTTCAACATCTCGCTGCAAGACGGTGTCGAGATGGTGCTTTGGTCGATTGCCAATGCGAGGGGCGGCGAAGTGCTGGTGCCCAAGATCCCGAGCTACCGGATCGGCGATGTCGCCACCGCAATCGCTCCCGACGCCAAGCAGGACGTGATCGGCATCCGACCCGGCGAGAAAATCCATGAGGAGATGATCACCGCCTCCGACAGCTTCAATACGGTCGATATGGGCGACTATTATGCGATTCTCCCGGTATCGGCTGACTACACGGTCGAGGATTACTGCAAGGAACATGGCGGCACTCCGGTCGAGCCGGGTTTCGCCTATTCCAGCGGCTCCAACCCCGACTTCCTCTCAGTCGAACAAATTCGCGCGCTGATCGACGAACATGTCATCGGGCAGACCATTGACTGACAACGCAGCGCCCGAGTTCATCCCCTATAGCCGTCAGGAGATTGGCGAGGGTGACATTGCGGCGGTCGCAGACCTCCTGCGCTCCGATTTCCTGACTCAAGGCCCGAAGGGCGCGGAGTTCGAGGCGGCTTTTGCCGAGCGGCATGGGGTGGCGCACGCAATTGGCGTGTCGAACGCCACCGCAGGGCTGCATATTGGTTGTCTTGCAATGGGAGTGGGACAGGACAGTCTCGTCTGGACCAGCCCGAACTCTTTCGTATCCTCCGCCAACTGCGCGATTTTCTGCGGCGCGAGCGTCGATTTCGTCGATATCGATCCGGTAACGCGCAATATGAGCATCGACGCGCTTGGCGCGAAGCTTGAGGCCGCCGACAGAGCGGGCACGCTTCCCGATGTTGTGATCCCGGTCGATTTTGCCGGCCTCCCCTGCGATCTCGCCGAAATGCGCGCGCTGGCGGACCGTTATGGCTTCAAAATCCTCGAGGATGCGAGCCACGCGACGGGCGCTTCGTATCAGGGCGCTTCGATTGGATCAGTCTATGCCGATGCGACGGTGTTCAGCTTCCACGCGGTCAAGATCGTCACCACGGCTGAAGGGGGGATGGTTACGACGCAGGACGATGAGCTGGCCGAAAAGCTGCGCCTGCTGCGTTCGCACGGCGTGACGCGCGATGACAGCCTGATGCAGCGCGCCAGCGAAGGCGCGTGGTATTACGAGATGGTCGATCTGGGCTGGAATTACCGCCTTACCGACCTGCAATCCGCGCTAGGCCTGTCGCAACTCTCGCACATGGACAAGTGGCGCGATGCCCGCGAAGCGCGTGCCGACCGGTATGACGCGCTGCTTGCCGATGGCCCGTTCAAACGTCCTGCGCGCTTCAATGATCGGTTGTCGTCATGGCACCTTTATGCGGTCGAACTGACCGAAGATGCGAAGCTGACCCGCGCCGAGATGTTCGCCGCGATGCGCGAAGCGAATATCGGTGTAAACGTACACTACATCCCGATCCATACGCAGCCCTATTACGAGCGGCTCGGCTTTCGGCGCGAAGATTTCCCCAATTCGGTCGCCTATTACGATCACGCGCTCTCGATCCCGCTGTTCCCGGCGATGACCGACGCACAGCAGGACCGCGTGGTCGAGACCATGCTTAAGCTCGCAGCGTGACATGAGCGACAATCTTGCCATCATTCCGGCACGCGGCGGCTCGAAACGCATTCCGCGCAAGAACATCAAGCCATTCGCGGGAAAGCCGATGATTGGCTACGCGATCGAGGCGGCGCTGGCATGCGAAGCGATTGGGCGTGTTGTTGTTACCACTGACGATGACGAGATCGCGCAGATCGCGCAGGATCTCGGTGCCGAAGTGCCGTTCCGCCGCCCTGCCGAACTCGCCGATGATATCACCCCGACAGTACCGGTGATTACCCACGCGATCGAAGCCTGCCGCGATCTTGGCTACAGCTTCGATCACGTGTGCTGCATCTATCCCGGAGTGCCGTTTATCCGTACTGCGGACATAGCCGAAGCGCTCGACCTGCTGATCGCACATGACGGCGGTGGCTACACATTCCCGGTCACCGGCTTCCCCTCACCGATCCAGCGCGCGCTCAAGCGCGGCGACGATGGCGAGGTTGCTCCGTTCGATCCGCGCCATGTCGGGACGCGCACTCAAGACCTTGAACCGGCCTATTTCGACGCAGGGCAATTCTACTGGGCCTGCGCCGAGACCTGGCAATCCGGCCAGTCGGCCCATTCCAATGGCCGCGTGATCGTGCTGCCCGAATGGCGCGTGGTCGATATCGACACGCCCGCCGATTGGGAGCGCGCAGAGGCCCTGTTCAAAGTCTTCGCGGCCGAGAGCTGAACCAGTGAAGATCGCCATCCGTGCAGAAGCCTCGGCGACGATCGGCACCGGCCACATCCGCCGAATGCTCTCACTGGCAAAGGCGCTGAGGGAGCGTGGTGCAGAGGTCGCGTTCGTGACGCGTCAGCTTGGCGTGGATGCGAAGGCGATGATCGAAGACGAGGGTTTCGCAGCCCGGCTGCTGGCCCGCCCGAAACAGGTTGCGACACCCGATCCGGCAATCCCGCATTCGAGCTGGAGCGAAGTCACTCAGGCGCAGGATATTGCGGACACTTCCACCGCGCTCGATGACTTTGAACCGGATCGCGTGATCGTGGATCACTACGCATTCGATACGCGCTGGCACGATGGCGTCAGCGAAGCCCTTGGCGTTCCGGTGATGGTGATCGACGATCTC
The DNA here is from genome assembly GCA_039033835.1 of Pseudomonadota bacterium. Lineage (GTDB taxonomy): Bacteria > Pseudomonadota > Alphaproteobacteria > Sphingomonadales > Sphingomonadaceae > Erythrobacter. The sequence goes on along the minus strand of JBCCBW010000004.1, from coordinate 158,674 downwards.
GCCGACCGATCGTTAGGCGGGCGCTGGGTCCTGGATCACAACTATCATCCCGATCACTCAGCGAAATTCGCCGGGCGACTGGCGGAGGGAACTGAGCTGCTGGCCGGGCCGCAATACGCGATGATTGATCCGACGTATGCCGCCGCACCACGCTACGAATTCAATGAAACCGTCCGCTCAATCGGTGTTTTCATGGGCGGCATCGACCTTGGGGGCGATACCATGAAAGTGCTCGACGCTATCGAAGCGGCAGGCTGGACCGGCCCGGTCGAAGCGGTCGTGACGTCACACAACCCCGCTCGTGACGCCATCGCGCACAGGCTCGCTGACTGGCCCGGCGGCGTGTTGTCGCAAAACCTGCCGAGCCTCGCAGAATTCTTTGCCCGGCACGACTTGCAAATCGGCGCTGGCGGCGGCGCGATCTGGGAGCGGTGCTGCGTTGGCCCGCCCACGATTGGCCTTGTCTGCGCGGACAACCAGGCCAAGAGCATCCCCCATGCCGACAAAGCCGGTTTCCTCGTCGGGATCGATCATATGGACGACCCGCCGCGCCGACGCGATGCACTGGTCGCGGCGATCCGCGACCTTGTGGCTTCACCCGACCGCCGCCGTTCGCTGAGCGAGACCGCGATGCAACTGGTCGATGGACGCGGGGCATCGCGCATTGCACAATCCCTCTTGAGCGAGGAGTAAGACGTCATGGCCTGTCGGTTGCGGAACGTGCGCGAGGATGATCTCGAAATGGTGCGCAAGTGGCGCATGCTGCCCGAGATTACGCGCTACATGTACACCGATCCCGAGATCACGCCCGACGATCAGCGGCGATGGTTCGAACACGTCTCCGCCTCACCGCGCGACCGTGTGTGGATCATCGAGCTGACCGAGGGCGATATTCCCGTCGGCCTGATGAGCCTGACCGATATCGACCACACGCATCGCCGCGCCTGCTGGGCCTATTACATCGCCGACGAGCGCGCACGCGGCAAAGGGCTTGCCAAATCGCTCGAACTGAACATCTACCGCTATGTGTTCGAGACGCTTGGCTTAAATCGCCTGTGGTGCGAGGTGCTGGCGTTTAACGACCGGGTCGTGTCGATTCACGAGAAGTTCGGCAGCGCGGTTGAAGGCGTTTCGCGCCAACACATTCGCAAGGGCGACGAGGTGCATGACGTGGTCCGCATGGCGGTGCTGGCCGAAGACTGGCCCGGTATTCAGGATAAATTCGCGTTCGAGGCGATCGCTATCGAGGATCAGGACTGATGCAGATTAACGGGCGCGATATCGGCCTTGCGGCGCGGCCATATCTGATTGCGGAAATGAGCGGGAACCACAATCACTCGCTCGACCGTGCACTGGAGATCGTGACGGCTTCGGCAGAGAGCGGTGCGGATGCGATCAAGCTGCAAACCTACACCGCCGACACAATCACGCTGGACGCCGATGGGCCGGGCTTTGTCATCGAGGACGAGAACTCGCCGTGGAACGGGCGCCGGTTGCACGAACTCTATGACGAGGCGCATACGCCTTGGAACTGGCACGGGCCGATCATGGAGCATGCCAGATCGCTCGGGATCGATTGTTTTTCCTCCCCCTTCGATGCGAGCGCGGTCGACTTTCTCGAAGGGCTTGGCGTGCCCGCGTACAAGATCGCGAGCTTCGAAGCTGTCGATCTGCCGTTGATCCGCAAGGTTGCCGAAACGGGCAAGCCGATGATCATCTCGACCGGAATGGCCAGCGTGGTCGAGATTGGTGAAGCGCTGCGCACCTGTCACGAGGCGGGGAACGATCAGGTCTGCATTCTCAAATGCACCAGCACCTATCCCGCGACCCCGGCGAACACGAATATCCGCACCATCCCGAATATGCGCGATACGTTCGGCTGCGAGGTTGGGCTCTCGGATCACACGATGGGCACGGGTGTTGCGGTCGGCGCGGTGGCTCTGGGCGCGGTGCTGATCGAGAAGCACTTCACTTTGGCGCGCGCCGATGGCGGCGTGGACAGCGCCTTCAGCCTCGAACCCGCCGAATTCCGCGCGCTGCGCGAAGAAACCGAGCGGGCATGGCAGGCGCTGGGCGCAATCACCTATGGCGGGACCGCCGCCGAAAGCGGCTCAAAACAGTTCCGCCGCTCGCTCTATGTCGCCGCGGACATGGCGGAGGGCGACGTGTTCACCGAAGCGAACCTACGCTCGGTCCGCCCCGGCTTTGGCCTCGCGCCCAAGCATTACGACGTGCTGCTGGGCAAGCGGATCAACCGCGCTGCCGCTAAGGGCACGCCGGTAAGCTGGGATCTGATCGCGTAGAGCGCGCATGGCGTACAAGGTTCTCATCATCGGCTGCGGGGCCATTGCCGGGGGCTATGATGCCGAGCGCTCACCCGACGATTGGCCACTGAGCCATGCAGGGGCAATTGCGCGCTCCGACGATTTCGAGCTGGTAGCCTGCGTCGATCCGGATGAGGCGGCGCGCGAGGCGTTCGCAGAGCGATGGAATGTGCCGGTGTCGGTGCCCGATCTGGAAAGCCTAGGGGCAAATCAGGGCGACTATGATCTGATCGTCATAGCTTCACCGACCCGGTTTCATGGCGAGCATCTCGAATGGGCGGGGCAAATGCATACAAAAGCCGTCTTTTGCGAGAAGCCAGTCGCTACCGACGCCTTACAAGCGTTTCGTCTTCACCATGGGTTCGATGAAGGGAAGATGCCGCTGATCGTCAACTACACAAGGCGCTGGCAACCGACGCTTGAGCCGCTAATCAATGATATACGCAACGATGAATGGGGCGATCTCATCAACGCGGTCGGCACCTACGCCAAAGGCATTCTGCACAATGGCAGCCACATGCTCGATTTGCTCGACATGTTCGTTGGCCAAATGACTTTGCAGACGGTCGGCCCCCACTGGTTCGACCATTGGCTTGATGATCCGACTGTCTCGGCGATCCTGACAGCCAACGATATGGAACAGCCTGTCCATCTTGTGCCCGGAAATGCGCGGTCATTCACTCAGTTCGAGCTTGTGCTGACCTATGACCTTGGCGAAATCGCTATTCGTGATGGCGGTGCGCGTATCGAAACACGTCGCGTCGAAGACAGCGACGTCTTCCCCGGTTATCGTACGCTCGGCCCCGTGATGACGCAGCCAGGCCGATATGAGGAGGCGATGACGCTCGCCTACGACAATCTCGCGCAAGTTGTGGCTCGCAAGGGCTACCCGAAGTTCAATTCTGGAAACACCGCGTTGAGCCTGTGTGACAAAATCCGCAAACTCGCTCTCGAAACCCCTATGAAAGGCCCCGAATGACCGACACACTCGCCCTTCACGGCGGAACCCCCGTCATCCAGCGCGAGCTAGAAACCTTCCGCTCGATGGGCCGCGACGAGGAGGAAGCCGCCGCGCGTGTCGTGCGCTCCGGCGTGCTCTCGGCCTATATCGGTGCGCCTGGCGAGCTGTTCATGGGCGGCACCGAAGTGCGCGCTTTCGAGAAGAAGGCGGCGGAGTATTTTGGGGTCAAACACGCGCTCGGCGTCAACAGCTGGACCAGCGGATTGATCGCCGAAGTCGGTGCAATCGACATCGAGCCGGGTGACGAGATCATCACCACGCCCTGGACCATGAGCGCGACCGCGATGGCGATCCTGCACTGGAACGCGATTCCGGTGTTTGCCGATATCGACCGCGCGACCTTCAACATCGATCCCGAAAGCGTGCGCTCGTTGATCACGCCGCGCACCAAGGCGATCATGGCCGTCGATATCTTCGGGCAGACTGCCGATGTTGCCGCGCTGCGCGCCCTTGCCGATGAGCATGGTCTCAAGCTGCTGGGCGACACCGCGCAGGCTCCCGGCGCAATGACCGATGGGAGCCATACCGGCACTGGCTACGATATTGGCGGGTTCAGCCTCAATTATCACAAGCACATTCACTGCGGCGAAGGCGGCATTCTCGTCACCAATGACGACAAGCTGGCAGAACGGCTCGCACTGATTCGCAACCACGCTGAGAGCGTGGTCAAGCCGCAGACCCGCACCGATCTGGCCAACATGATCGGTTACAATTTCCGCATGGGTGAGATCGAGGCGGCGATCGCGAGAGTGCAGCTCGATAAGCTGGCCGAACGCGTAACCGATCGCCAGCGCGTCGCCGCCGAATTGAACCAAGGGCTGGCGGGTCTGGAGGGGCTGACCACACCCAAGGTGGCAGATGGCGCAAGCCACGTTTACTATGTCTATGGCATGGCGCTCGATACCGAAGCGCTGGGCGTTTCGCGCGCGACCATCGCGAAGGCTTTGCAAGCCGAAGGCGTACCTGGCGTCGCTCCCGGTTATCAGAACCTCCACCGCCTACCGATCTTCACCGAACAGGTCGCCTACGGAACGGGAGGTTTTCCATGGACTCTGCGACCAGACCGCAATTTCGCCTATGGCACCGGCACCTGCCCGGTCGCCGAGGAATTGCAGGACACCAGCTTTCTGGGTCTCGCCGTTTGCCTTCACCAATTGCCGAGCGAGGATGTCGCTCAGATCGTAACCGCGTTCCAGAAGGTGTGGGCAAACATGGACGCTCTGAAGGGTTGAGTGTGAGCGAGTTCACCGAACTCTCTGGCGAAAAGGTGCGGCTGCAACCGTTTCGGCCCGGCGACATCAACGATGCCTATGTCGGCTGGCTCAATGATCCCGAAGTCACGCGCTTTTCCAACCAGCGTTTTCGCACCCATACGCGCAAGAGTTGCGAGGCGTATCTCGCAAGCTTCGCTGGTACGGACAATCTGTTCGTCAGCATCCGGGACATAGAACGCGACGCCGCCATCGGCACCATGACCGCCTATCGCAATGCCCATCACGGCACCTGCGACGTCGGCATCATGATCGGAAATCGAGACTGTTGGGGCGGTGGATACGGGCAGGAGGCCTGGCACCTGCTGACAGGCTGGCTGCTGGCAGAAGGCGGCGTGAGGAAGCTTACCGCCGGGTGCCTCGCCTCCAATAGAGGCATGGTGAAGCTGATGGAGAGATCGGGCATGGTGCCTGATGGCGTGCGGAAAGCGCAGGAGCTGGTCGATGGCGAACCCGTCGATATCGTGCATTATGCCCGCTTCTCCGATTGATGCGCTGCCCCGCCCGCTCGCGGTGGTGATCCATGATGCGGGTGCGGCGAATATGATCGCCGCTTGGGCAGAGGCAGCGAGCGCACCTCCTGAGATGGTAGTCGCGGCTGGGCCTGCTGCTGCAATCTGGCGCACGCGCTTTGGCGAGGATGTTTCCATTGCCGACACCGCTGAAGCGCTGGGCGACATGGCAAGCGTCCTCAGCGGAACCGGCTGGGCGAGCGATCTGGAGCACCGCGCGCGGGTTTTTGCGGCAAAGCGAGGCATCTGTTCGGTCGCGGTGATCGATCATTGGGTGAACTATGCCATGCGTTTCGAACGCGAAGGCGAGGCGCAACTTCCCGACGCGATCTGGGTTGGCGATGCCGATGCCAAGAGGATCGCGCGCGCGGCATTCCCCGATACTCCGATCGAGCAACACCCCAATCTCTATCTGAAGCAGCAGGCGCGTGAGGCTGGCCCCGTGCCAGCGGATGGCGATGTGCTGTTTCTGATGGAACCAGCGCGAAGCATGTGGGGCAAAGACAAAGAGGGCGAGTTTCAGGCGCTCGACTATTTTATCGAGCGCCGCGATTGCACCGGGATACCCGCAGACAAGCCGTTGCGCATCCGCCCGCACCCCTCCGATCCACCAGGCAAATACGATGATTGGACAACGGCGCATGATGACGCACTGCTCGACACCTCCCCTGACATGGCGCATGCGCTGACCAGTGCACGCTGGGTAGTCGGTCTCCATTCCGCCGGACTCGTGATTGCACTTGAGGCCGGGCGCAATGTCATCAGCGCGTTGCCACCGCATGCCCCGTGCTGTGCGCTTCCCCACGCTGCAATCACACGGCTGAGCGAACTCTAGCCTTCGAGACAGGATTGCGCCAAAGCGCGCAATTCGAGGTTTGGGGGCCATGCTTTTTTCAACCGGGACATTCTGGCTGTTCTTTCCAGCCGTGCTTGCACTGCTGGCGGTCAACCGCCTCGGCCCGCGCTCGGTTGCGATCCAGAACGCGATCCTGCTCGGCGCGAGCTATGTGTTTTATGGCTGGTGGGATTGGCGCTTCCTCGGGTTGATCCTTGCCAGCACGCTCATCGACTATTTCGCAGCGCTGGGGATGGAGCGTTCGGGAGGACCAAAGCGCAAACGCTGGCTGCACCTTTCGGTATTCGCCAACCTCTCCATCCTCGGTTTTTTCAAGTATTTCGGGTTCTTCGCAGGCGAGTTGAAGGCGGGTCTAGGCGCAGCAGGTGTCAGCGCCGATTGGGGCACACTCGACATCATCCTGCCGGTCGGCATCTCGTTCTACACTCTGCAAACGCTCAGCTATTCGATCGACGTCTATTACAAGCGGACGCGGGCCGAACCGAACCTGCTGCGCTATGCCACCTATGTCGCGTTCTTCCCGCAACTGGTCGCGGGACCGATCGAGCGGGCCAAAAAGCTGATCCCGCAATTCGCGCAAGTTGCACAACCAACTTGGCAATCGCTCAACCAAGGGGTGCGGCTGATCATCGCCGGGCTGTTCCTGAAGGTTGTCATCGCGGACAATCTTGCACCCTCGGTCGATGCCATCTTCTCAAACTATGCGGGCATGGGCGGCGGCGAACTGCTGCTGGGCGCGCTGTACTTCTCGATCCAGATCTATGCCGATTTCGCAGGCTATTCCTCGATCGCCATCGGACTGGCAGCCTTGATGGGTGTCCACCTGTCGACCAATTTTGCCACCCCGTTCCTCGCAAGTTCGATCAGCGCGCTGTGGCGCGGGTGGAACATCACGCTGACGCTGTTCTTCCGCGATTATGTCTATGCCGAGCTGCGAAAGGGCAAGCGCACCGAGAGCCGCATCGCGCTGGCCAATATCGCAACCTTCTTCGTCAGCGGACTGTGGCACGGCGCGAACTGGACGTTCATTGTGTGGGGCACTGCGCATGGCGTATTGCTCGTGGCAGAGCGACGCTGGCGGGCGGCGGTCTCGCTTGGCTCTGCCGTGTGGCTCAAGCTTGCAGGCTGGGTCTACACCTTTGGCCTGTTCGTGCTGCTGTCAGTGTTGTTCCGCAGTCCGGATATTCAAGCGGCCACCACGTACCTCGCTCGTATTGTCACCGATTTCGGTCTGCCGCAAAGTCAGCGCTACGGGCTGGTATTTGTCGGACTCGCGTTTCTCGTCGATGCCCTGTGGCATGGCCGGACCCGGCTCGATCAGGGTTTGCGGCTTGAATGGCTTGGTCGCACCGGCAAAGAATGCGCCGAAACGGTGATATTTGCCCTTAGTCTGATCCTCGTCCTCATCACCGCCGCAACCCGGCAAGAGACCAATGCCTTCATCTACTTCCAGTTCTGAAAGCGCACTTGCAAAACGCTCGCTCGTCAGCCTGCTGGCGGTCTTCGCGATGCTGGTTTCTGCTGGAATAGCGGTGTGGCAGGCGATGCCGCTGTCGAAGGTGAGCAAGCAACGCTACCTCGCCGCAGCATCGGATCACGTCGATATGCTGCGCGAAAGCAAAGGCGAGGAGGGGCGCATCATCCTGATCGGCGGCTCAGGTGCAGCCTTCTCCATCTCGGCCGAGCAGCTCGGGAAAGACCTGGGGCGCCCGGTCTACAATGGCGGAATTCAGGCTGGGATCGGCTTTCGCAATCTCATCGACCTGTATACCGACCAGCTGGACCCGGAAAACGATCTGATCGTGCTGCTGCCAGAACCCGAATTGCTGTCAGGGGAAGCGCGCTATTCGCAGGTGTGGTGCGATGTTGTGTTTCTGCGCAAGGATATCGGGCGGCTCATCGGCCAGCCGCGCTGCCTGCCCAACATCCTTCACCGCACCTATCAGGATGTGCGGCATCATCTGGCACGCACCGATGCGGTCGATCCCGTCTATCGCCGATCAGGCTTCAACGCGGTGGGAGATCTCACCTCGCATCTGGATATCGACCGCCCTGCAATGGCCGTCAACACCTATCAGATGCCCGATGTCAGTGAACAGCGGCTCGCGACCTTCACTGACTATGTCACCACGCATTTGCGCAAGCGCGGGTTCGATCTGCTCTACATCCCCGCCGCCATGCCACAGGCCGCCTGTGAGCGATCGCCCGAGCGGGTCCGGACGATGATCGCAGAACTCGAAACACTCACCACAGACGGCCCGATCCCCGCCGATATGGAGGAGTTCTGTCTTGCCCCGGACCTGTTCTTTGATGGAGCAGGGCACCTCAACAAGGGCGGTCGTGACGTGCAGACCGAAAATGTCCGCAAACGATTGGCTGCCTTCCTAGCGAGGTGATCGGGTCTATGCGACCAGGGTCCGGTCGCCTCGCACCCCTTCCCCAAGGCGGGAAAGTCCGGGAGCGCGCAATGTTTCGATCTGGACCTCAATTCGGACTGCGATCTGCACCGGCCCTTGGACTGCTGCTCGCCGTGTTCATCTGGGGCGTGGCCGCCGGTGCGTATCAGGTGTTTCCCTACCCCGTGATGCGCGAAGTGAAGAACATGATCGATGGGCATGAAGGGCCGCCGCCCAACGCGATCTATGGGACGCAGGCGAAATCGGCAGAGATCGCGGACGGCCTCGCGCAATGGGGCAGCACGGCGGAGGTCGTGATGGTTGGAGATTCGCTCACCGAAGGCGGGCGATGGGCAGAAATGTTCCCAAATGTCTCGATCCTCAATCGCGGGATCGGCGGCGATACGGTCGGTAATGTAGCAGACCGCGCGGGCAAGGTGCTCGACGCTCAGCCGCGCAAGATATTCCTGATGATCGGGCTCAACGATATTTTCTATCCGCGCAACAGCGAGGCGCAGATCGTCGATCAGTTCGACCGCGCCATCGGCCTGCTCACACAAGGCGAGGCACAGGTGTTCGTGCAATCGATCGTCATCTGCAACAGCGTCAATCCGGTTTGCACGCCCACACGCCAGAAACGGCTTCGGCGGATAAACGCGGCCCTCCCTGATCTCGCCGCAAGGCATGGTGCGATGTTCATCGACCTCAATGCGCGGATGGCTGGCAAGGCGGGCCTGCGCGAAGAACTGAGCTGGGATGGCATGCATCTGAACGGCGAAGGCTATCGTGTATGGCAGCGCGTGCTGAAGCCTTATGTCGCCCCGCGTCAGGCCGCCCTCCCAGCGCCCTGAAACCGCCAAACGCGATGAGAACCGCTCACCCGCACAGACAAACCGCGTGGATGCGCGCGTTCCGGCAGCTTGCGCTTTGGCCTGCTTGGTGACAGGGGCTTGGCGGCACGGCGCGCAAACCCGGCGCCGGAGTTGCAGTACACCATGTCCAAACCGCACATCCTTTTCTTCGCTCGCGGCTATCAGGCCGATTTCTATCCCGAGTTGACCGATGACCGCTATGAGGCGGTGTTCGTCACGATGACTCGCAGCGAAGCGGATCGTGTGCGGGCCAAAGGGCAGACGGTCACCGCTTGTTTCGAAGAGGATTTTGACACTCTGGTGCCAGCCGAAATACCGCCGAACTACCTGCGCACCTCGTTCATGTCGGATCGGTTCCTTGGGCGATTCGATCACGATGTGCGCCTGGATATCCTCGGCAAGGAAATCGCATTCTGGCGCGGATTGATGGAGCGGTTCGATCCGGTCGCGGTAATGAACGAGCTGGTCGCGATCGAGATATCCGAAGTACTGCTGATCGAATCGCGGGCGCGAAAGATCCCGTATCTCGCAGCGTTGATGTGCGTGATCGATGGCTATTTCTATTGGCTGCCCAATCCGATCACTCTTTCCGGTCAGGAACTCGATCTGCCCACGCAGCCCAGCGAGAGCTCGCTGGCGCTGGCGGATGCCTATCTCGAAGAGCTGCGGCAGGTCGATTACAAGCCGTATTACGTCCGCAACCTGTCGGGGCGGCGCAGTCTCAAGCCGTTTCTCGCAGGGCTGGCCAAATCGCTGGTGTGGCGCTGGCGCGATTGGCGGTCGCGCGACCCGTCGCACCCCGGCACCTTCCGCTATGAAACCTACAGCGAAGAATACACCAAGCGGCTGCAGATGTTCTTCGCCAGTTTCACCAAGGGCTACGATGAGCTCGACGCAATCCCTGAGGATCGCGAAATCGTGCTCTATCCGCTGCATCAGGAGCCCGAGGCCAAGCTCAATTACATGAGCGAATTTCGCGCCGACCAGGTGGCGACGATCGAGAATGTGCTCAAATGTCTCGGCCCGCATCAGGTGCTTGTGGTGAAAGAGCATCCGGTCGACAAGGGCTCGCTCTTGCGGCCCAAGTTTCAGGACTTGCGCGCGCGTTCATCGAACCTGCGATTGCTTCCGGGCGAGGTATCGGGCCGCGCGGTGTTGGCGCGGGCGGATCGGGTCGCAACGCTTAACTCCACGGTCGGGTGGGAAGCGGCGGTGTTGGGCAAATGCGTCTGCATCATGGGTGAGTTTTTTTACGATGACCTGCCCGGCGTCCATCGGATTGAAAGCTGGCAACAGCTGCGCGAGATCATGCGCACGCCGGTGGAGAAGCTCGAAAAGCTGACACCGGACGCCGCGCGCAATTTCGTCGCCGGAATGATCGACATCTCATACCCCTGCAATCCGCTGCCACACACCGACCTCTACACGCCGGAGAACATTGCCAAGGTGCGTGATGCGATTGTCGATGGTGCAAAGATTGCTACGAGTGCGGATACTCTCGGCGAAACGCTATCCGAGACTACGATCTCCGGCTAACCCACCGGCATGAGCCTCAATTCGCGCAGCGCGTTCATCGCCTTTGGCCTGGTGGTCAATGTGCTGCTGCTGCTGCGCTCGCTGATCCTGATGACTGTGCTCGACTATGCCGAGCTGGGCCTGATCGCGCTGGTGCAATCGACCGTGCTGGTGATCGGGATGCTGCATTTCGGCCTGCTCAACGGCGGATACCGGCTGCTGTGCCACGCGAACGATCGCTATCGTCAGCGGATTATCGACCTCGCCTGGTCGGTGTTTGCCATTGTTGCAGGGCTGATAGCGCTGACGTTGGCGGCGACGGCGATCGCGCTCGACAATACAGAGCTTCGCTGGATTGCCGCGCTCACGGCGCTGGGCGGTATGGCGACCTTGCTGCGATCATGGATGACCAACGAAATGGTCTCCGTCGGAAAGCTCGCCGCAGCCAATATCATCAGCGCGGTCGCGACATTGGCGTCGCTCGCTGCCCTGCCATTTCTGGAAATACACCCCGCGCTGGTCGCGACGGGATCGATCGTGTTGCATCCGATCGTGTTCGTGATGCTGGCAATGGTTTCGGGCGAAGTCCTGCGACCCCGGCAATGGCGGTTTCAGAAACGCTTGCTCAAGCTCATCATGCGGATCGGCGCGGTGGTGTTCGTTGCCGGGCTGACAGTGCAGCTCAACACGCAGATGGATCGGTGGTTCGTTACAACCGAGCTGGGCCTCGATCAATTGGGCAGACTTTATCTGGCATTTCTGTTCATCACCCTGTTCCAGATGTTCCCGACCCTGCTCCAGCAAGCCTTTCTGCCGCGCATCATACAGGCGTGGAAAGGTAAACAAGTGCCCGAGCTGCGCGCGGAGCTGCGCAACTATCTGTTGCTTGTCACCGCCTACTGCCTCGCGGCCGCGCTCGCCGTCTGGCTGATCGCACCGCCTCTGGTCGAGCTGGTCCTGCCGGAATATGTCGCTGATCTGCGGTGGGTGAACCTGCTGATGCCCGGTCTGATCGCGTTCACGATCGCCGCCGGTTTCACCTTCGTGTTTTTCACGGTGGTCGATTTTACGTGGTATCTGGTCGCGTTTGTTGTCGGCACGCTGGCCACTGTCGTCAGTCTGGGGGCAGCTTGGCTTGGTGGGTATGCACTCGATCTCGATGGCGTGATTGTCTTGCGCAGCGCCATTTATGCCGTCATGGGCGCGCTGCTGGTGCTCGGCTGGTGGCGTATGACCCGGCGTTTTCCCGAGTTCCGTGTGTTCGATCGCTAGAACAGGCACCGATCTGGAGGCGGCGCGGCTTGCTGGAAGCGAACCAAGGGTGTAGGCGCGCCGCCAACGCAATTACGGCCATCCATGCTGCATTTCCGCATCCGCGATTATCTCTCGATCCTGTTCTACCGGCTGCTGGCTCCGTTCTTCGGCAGCATGGGCAAGCGGGTACGGATCGTGCGTCCCTTGCGGATTTACGGCGCGCGCTATTGCGAGTTCGGCGATGAAGCGGTGTTGCAATACGGTGCGTATCTGGCGGTGCTGAAAGAGCATGCCAAGCCCCCCGTTTTCAAGGTCGGCGCGCGCACCATGATCGGCAATCACGCACATATCGTTGCTACCAAGAGGGTCGAGTTCGGCGAAGGCGTGCTCACCGCCGACCGGCTGTTCGTAAGCGACAATCGCCATACGTTCGAAGATCCCTCTACGCCGATCCGCGACCAGGGCCTGACTCAGCTCGCCGAGGTGACGATCGGCGATGGCAGCTGGCTGGGCGAGAATGTCTGCATTTCCGGCGCGTCTGTCGGCAGGCAATGTGTGATCGCGGCCAATAGCGTGGTGACGCGCGACATTCCCGACCTTTGCGTCGCAGCCGGAGCGCCTGCGCGGATCGTCAAGCGCTATTGCGAGACGCGCAAGGCATGGTATCGCACCGATGCGTCAGGAGAATTCAGCGAATGAGCGCGCAAACCGCCCCTCGCCAGTTTGCCCAGATTACTAATCCGGTGGTGCGCCTGCGGATGCGTCAGCTTGCGCTGTTTGCCGGGATGCTGCTTTCGGGCGGGCTGCTGCTGATCCCGCGTGAGCCGCTGCTGGCGCTGGTTCTGATCCTGTGTTTCGCTCTGACCAATCCGCTATCGCTGTTCCGGCGCGAATTCTCACTCGTGTGGATCGTGCTGGCGCTGACGGTCGCGGTGGCATTGATCGGTGGGCAATCGTTTCAGGTCATGCCGATGGTCATCCGCTATGCGAACTTTTTCGGCGGGCTGGCGCTGCTGGCAATGTACCTGGGGGAAAGCCGCCGAACGTTGGCCGACGATCTTTATCCGATCCTGAAACTGATGGCATTTCAGGCGCTGCTTACGCCGTTCGTTTATATCCTGTTCCAGGGGTATTTCTGGAGCTTTCAAGTCCACAATACGATCTACACAACCCTCTTCTACATCTTCACGTTTCACGATCTGATCGACACGGGATCGCTGTTCAAACGCCCTGACGGGTTCTTCTTCGAACCCGGCGTGTTCCATATCTACCTGAATATCTTCCTGTTCATCGCCCTGTTCGTGCGCAAGCGCTCCCCTTTCGACATCGCGCTGGCTGCGCTGGCGGTGATGGCGACGCAATCGACAACCGGCGTGATCGTGTTGATGATGCAGTTCGCCTATGCCTATTTCAACTGGCTCAAAACTGCGGATCGCGGCCAGAAACTGGGCGTGTTCGTATTCGTCCCGCTGCTGTTGATGCCCTTGGCGGGATACATGGCCTACAATGTGGTCGAGAAGTTCACGGGCGAGTTCCGGGGCTCCGCAGAGGCGCGCGAATATGACCTTGTGACCGGACTGCGGGTGGTGGCGGAACAGCCGCTGACCGGCATCGGCTTCGATGAAGAGCGCTATTTCGATTACTCGCAACGGCTTGGCTATCGCGAGGTCGATCTGTCAGACGAGAACATCACTGAGCGCGGCAACACCAACGGCATCGTCTCGCTATTGTTCAACCTCGGCATACCCATGGGCGCCATGTTCCTGTTCGGCGTGTTCCGACAACGAATGTTCGCGCCGCGATTGTTGTTCGCGGGGATCATAATTGTATCGCTGTTGACGGAAGCGCTGTTCCTCAAGCCGTTTTTCCTGATGATCGCGTTCAGCGGACTGTTGCTGGTGACATCGAAGGTGAAGGCGCGGAAGAGAGACCCGCGGGTTCAGATGGCCGCACGCGCGCCAGCCGCTCCGCCCAAAAACGCCTGACCCCTTCACCCACATGTCGCGCATCCTGTTCATCGGCATCGATTATTTCGGCTATGCGCAACAAATTTGCGATGCTTTGGAGCGGCAGGGGCACGCGGTCGACTATCGCCCGATTGAAGACCGCAGCTTTGCCAGCAAGACTGCCAAAAAGCTGCTTCCAGGTGCCTATGCCAAGAGGCTGGCCGACTATCATGAGCGGCTGATCCACGAGAGCGCCAGCACCCGCTATGATGTGGTGCTGTTTGTTCAGGTGCATCACTTCGACCGGGAGGCGCTGCAACGACTGCGTGCGACTCAGCCGCAGGCGAAATTCGTGCTCTACAATTGGGATTCGCTCACCACTCACGATTACCGACCGTGGCTCGCCGAGTTCGACTATTCCGCAACCTTCGATCCGGCCGATGCCGCGGCGCTGGGCATTGGCTACCTGCCACTCTTCGCCGTGCCGCGGTTCTTCGAAATCGACCACAATCGGCCCAAGGCCCAGGATCTCTATTTCGTCGGCGCTATCGCGACGATGGACCGGTTCGCGGCGCTTGAGCGACTGTATCGCTTTTGCGAGGCCAACGATCTGTCCACGCGCTTCCGCCTCTATTGCACCCCGCCAATCCGCCTTCGACTGTGGCGAGAGGGCAAACATCTGCCCGGCGTGACCGGCAAGAGTATCGGCTTTGAAGGTATCGTCGACATCTTGGAAAGCAGCCGGGCGACCTTCGATTTCGCCAATCACAAACAGTCCGGCTACACGATGCGGCTGATCGAGAATATGTGCGCGGGTCGCAAGATCGTCACCACCAACCGACGGATACTCGACGAGCCTTTTTATCGAGACGACCGCTTTCTGATTTTCGACGGTCATGACTTCTCCGCCGTGCCAGACTTTCTCGCGCGCCCGGTGACATCTGAACTCGACGTCGAAGCATTCCGGATCGACAATTGGGCCAGGCGACTGATCGAGGGATAAGCTCGCCAAAGCCACCAAATGCGCGGATACTCGGCGTTGTAAGCGCACCTGCCCCGGTGTAGGGCCGCGCGCGCATCCAGGATGAAAGCACGCTATGAGCGCCAAGAAGAAAATACTACGAGCCGCCAACAAGCTGATCGCTCCGACCGGAGCGCAGCTTTACCGCGCCGGGATCGATATGGAATCGGCGCTCGGCTGGCTGGCCCAGAGAAACAATGCGCGCGATCATGACATCGCCAGCATCCTCGATCTGGGCGCGGCAAAAGGCGACTGGAGCCGGTTGGCGCTCGACCTGTTTCCCAAGGCCCATATCGTCGGGGTCGATCCGCTCAAGGAGCGCGAGCCTTATCTCGAACGCCTAAAGAGCGAGAGTGACCGTTTCGATTACGTGCTGGCAGTGGCGGGTGAGGACGATGGTGGGACTGTCGAACTGGCCGTTACCGACGATCTCGATGGATCGAGCGTGCATGGCAGCGAGGGCGAGACGCGCACCGTCCCGGTGCATTCGGTCGACGCGATTGCGCAGATGAAGGGCCTGTCAGGGCCATACTTCCTCAAATTCGATACGCATGGGTTCGAAATGCCGATCCTGCGCAGCGCCGAAAAGGTGCTCGCCGAAACGCAATATGTCGTGATGGAGGCTTACAATTTCCGCCACACGCCCGAGACTTTGCTGTTCCACGAAATGATTGCCTACATGGCCGCAAAGGGCTTTCGCGTCAGCCACTTGGTCGATGTGATGAACCGTCCGAGTGACGGGGCGCTGTGGCAGGTCGACCTGATGTTCGCCCGTGACGACGATCCGGTCTTTGCCAGCAACACCTTTCGCGGCTAAGCGCCCCCGTCCCTCCTCTAGAATTCTACAAAGGTCCGCATGACAAACGGCAAAACAGCGCTGATCACTGGGGTTACCGGGCAGGATGGCGCGTATCTGTCGCGCCTGCTGCTCGATAACGGCTATGAAGTCCACGGGGTCAAGCGGCGCTCTTCCTCGTTCAATACCGGTCGGATCGAGGACATCTATCAGGACCCGCACACCGATAATCAGCGGTTTAAACTGCATTACGGCGATCTGACCGACAGCACCAATCTGATCCGCATCATGCAGGAAGTGCAGCCGGACGAGGTGTATAACCTCGCCGCGCAGAGCCATGTTGCGGTCAGTTTCGAAACGCCCGAATACACCGCCAATGCCGATGCGATCGGAACCTTACGACTGCTTGAGGCGATCCGCATTCTGGGCCTCGAGAAGAAGACCCGCTTCTATCAGGCTTCGACTTCGGAGCTTTACGGGCTGGTGCAGGAAGTCCCGCAAAGCGAGACGACGCCGTTCTACCCGCGCAGCCCCTATGCCGCGGCGAAGCTCTATGCTTACTGGATCACGGTCAATTACCGCGAAGCCTATGGCATGCACGCCTCGAACGGCATCCTGTTCAACCACGAAAGCCCTCTGCGCGGAGAAACCTTCGTCACCCGCAAGATCACCCGCGCCGCGGCGGCTATCGCGCTGGGTCTGCAAGAGACGCTGTACCTCGGCAATCTCGATGCCAAGCGCGATTGGGGCCATGCGCGCGAATATGTGCGCGGGATGTGGCTGATGATGCAGCAGGACGAGCCGGACGATTACGTGCTCGCGACCGGTGAGACCACGACCGTGCGCGACTTCGTCAAATGGGCGTTCGAAGACGCTGGCATCCCTGTCGAATTCAAAGGCGAAGGGATCGAGGAAAAGGGCTATTCAACCAAGGATGGTCGCTGCCTGATCGAGGTTGATCCGGCCTATTTCCGCCCGACCGAAGTTGAATTGCTCCTAGGCGATCCGACCAAGGCCAAGGAAAAGCTCGGCTGGGTTCACGAAACCGGCCCGCGCGAACTGGCCCGCGAAATGGTCCAGGCCGATTTCGAAGTCATGCGCGAAGAAGGCACCAATGTGGGTGGGGGCGCCTGAGCAATGGCGAGCGGCTCCTATCCTCTTTCCGGCAAGCGTGTGTTCGTCGCCGGGCATCGCGGCATGGCCGGCTCCGCTATCGTGCGCAGTCTCGGACGCGAGGACTGCGAGGTTCTGACCGCGACGCGTCAGGAGCTCAACCTGATGGATCAGGCTGCCGTGCGCGCGTGGTTCGGACGCGAAAAACCCGATGCGGTCGTCGTCGCGGCAGCCAAGGTCGGCGGCATCCTTGCCAATGACAGCTATCCTGCGGATTTTCTGTACGACAACCTCATGATCGAAGCGAATGTCATCGAGGCATCGCACCGCAACGATGTCGAAAAGCTGCTGTTCCTCGGCTCATCCTGCATCTACCCGAAATTCGCGGCCCAGCCGATGAACGAAGACGCGTTGCTGACGGGCGAATTGGAGCCGACCAACGAATGGTACGCGATCGCCAAGATTGCCGGAATCAAGCTTGCGCAGGCCTATCGCAAGCAGCATGGGTGCGACTACATCTCCGCCATGCCAACCAATCTTTATGGCCCCGGCGATAATTTCAGCCTGAAATCCTCACACGTCCTTCCAGCCCTGATCCGCAAGGCGCACGAAGCCAAGCTGGCTGGTGCGGAAAGCATGGAATTGTGGGGCACCGGTTCGGCCAAACGCGAATTCCTGCATGTCGATGATCTCGCTGATGCCTGCGTGTTCCTGCTCAAGGAATATTCCGATCACGGCCACGTCAATGTCGGCTGCGGCGAGGATATCTCCATTCTCGATCTGGTTAAGCTGGTGAACCGCATCGTCGGCTTCGAAGGCGAGATCGTCCATGATCTCTCCAAACCAGACGGCACCCCGCGCAAACTGCTCGACACGACCAAGCTCACGCGGCTCGGCTGGACGCCTTCGATCGGGCTCGAAGAAGGCATCGCAGCGACCTATGACTGGTTCCGCGCAGAGCTGGACGCGGGCGCGATGCGCGAAGTGGGCTGAGACGATGGGTAAATTGACACCGGAACACCGGGTCATGGTCGATGGCTTTCCGATCGATGTCGATGATCATGACGATGTGCTTGCCGCGATGGAAGCCGCCATAAAGGCGCGCTCGACCGGGCACTACATTTCGATCACCAACACAGAGAGTATCTATCACGCACGCCGAATCCCGAGCCATGGTGAGTATGTGCGCGGGGCGGACTTCTCGCTCTGTGACGGGGTTGGTGTGATCATCGCGGCCAAAACGGCGGGCGACGACATCAGCCGCTATAACGGCCCCATCCTGCAGCTTGACGCCTCGCGCCACGGCGCGTCACGTGGATGGCGGCACTATTACCTTGGCGGAGCGGATGGTTCTGCGGAGGAAATGGGGCGGCGCTTGCAAGAGCAATTCCCCGGAATGATCGTTGCTGGCATTTACGAACCGCCATTCCGCCCCCTCACCGTCGAAGAGCGGACCGAGGTGATCGCCGATATCAAGCGGACCAAGGCTGATATCGTCTGGGTCGGGCTGGGCCTGATCAAACAGGAAGCGATGGTCGCCGATCTGCTGGAAGAAGCAGACGTACCGTGGATGGTGGGCGTTGGCGGCGCATTCGATTTCCATTCGGGCCGGGTGGCGTGGTCGCCGTGGATTATCCGCAAAACCGGGATGGAATGGCTGTTCCGCCTCGCCGTGCAACCGCGCTCTCGGGCGAAGCGGTTATATTGGTCATTTGCATGGATGTTCGGCGCTATGGGACGCGGTTTTGCCAGCCGCTTTGGCCGCTCCGGGAAACGGGCAATCCGATGACCATACGCTGCGGTTTGACTTGGCGCGGCGGCGAGCTAGAAGCCGCGACAGAGTCGCATCTCCGGGTCAACGCAATCCCGGTCATTTTCTTTGCATCCGGATCAGGTTCATGACCACTCCACTCAAGCTCGGCATTATCGGCGCCGGGCGTATGGGGATTACCCATTATTCCATCGCGAACGCGCATGAGAATGCTCGGATCACGAGCGTGGCCGATCCATCGAAGCTCATCACCGCAATGCTGGGCAAATATGCCAAGGTAGCGACCTACAAGGATTACAAAGGGCTGTTGAAGAACGAGGAACTGGACGGCGTGCTGGTGTGCACACCACCTGCGTTCAATCCCGAGATTCTTCAAGCGGTGCTGGAGCGCCGGGTTCACACCTTTTGCGAAAAACCTTTCGTATTGAATGCCGCCGATGGGGCTCGCTTTGCGCGCGAATACGACGCGGCGGGACTGGTCAATCAGGTCGGCTATGTGAACCGGTGGAACGACATGTTCACCCGCGCGAAGGCGCTGGTTGAGGACGGGTTGATCGGCATCCCTTTGCGCTTTCGCAGCGAGATGTTCTCGCCCACCATCACGCGCGATGTTGGCGATGCCGGATGGCGCGCCAGCCACGCCAACGGTGGCGGCGCTGTGTTCGAAATGGCCAGCCACGCGATCGATCTGATCGCCTATTTCTTCGGCGCGCCCGATCGCGTCGGCGGGACCAGCCTGTCGCAGGTCTATTCCAAGCAGGTGGAGGATATCGTCTCCACCTCCCTCTTCTACGACAACGGGTTGAGCGGGACGATGTACGTCAACTGGTCCGATGCGAGCTATCGCAAGCCGACCAACAAGTTCGAAGTGTTCGGATCGGCGGGCAAGATCCAGGTGGATCAGCACGGCGCGAAGATCCACCTGAAAGAAGCGAGCGAGAAGCACGGGCTGAAGGAAGGCTGGAACCAGCTCTACATCACCGATGTGCACACCAATGTGCCGTTCTACGTGCGCGGGATCGAATACACCGCGCAGCTTTTCGACTTTATCGCCGCGATCCGCGAAGGAAAAGACGTCCGCTGCACGTTTGCCGATGCAGCGGCGAATCTGCGGGTGATCGAGCAGCTCTTCGCCGATGACGCGGGCATTCGCCGTGCAGGAGCAGCGGCATGAGCAAGACCAAATACGATCATCCGATCGACCGGATCATCTTTGGCGACAATCAGTTCTTCGGCATCAACCATATGAGCCAGGACAAGGCGCAGGAGCGCGCCGAACGCTTCGCCAAGCTCGAAAACGTGATGGCGGTCTACGACCACGCGATAGACGCCGGGATCGACGCTATCATGCTCAACAGCAATGACCGCGCAAAGGGCATTTGCGACGCATTCCGCGCCAATCCGGGGAAATATGGCCACCTTAAATGGTATCCCTCGATCCCCTACCCGCACAAATATGCGGCAATGGTCAACGACAAGGGGATGGTCGGAGCGGTTAAGGAAATCCTGTTCAACAAAGGCGCAAAATCGGCGCTTGGGAAGATGGCGCGCGGGGCGAGCGCGATGATGACGCTTGACGCGGTCAAGCTGATGAAGATGCTGATCGATGAAGAAATGGCGATTTATGACGGGCTGAATGTCCGGGTCGTGTTCCTGCAGAATATCATCGTCGATCTGATGCTCGGCTACGACGTGCCCGATCCCTTCGTCGCTTACTGCGAGTATATCCGCGAACGCTACGGCGCATGGCCGGGGCTGATCACACAGAACCTGCCGTTCCTGCGCCGCAAGCTGGAAGAATGGGGCATTGAAGGCGTGGTGATCTGCGCTTCGGTGAACAAAATCGGCTATCTGATGTCGCCGGGCGTCGCCGAATATGAAGCTTTGCTGGCGGCCAATGATGGCGCGAAATACCCGGTGATGGCCATGTCGACGCTGGCCAGCGGCGCGGTGCCTGCACCGGAAGCGTACGATTATATCAACCGGCTCAACATTCAGGCAGTGGTGTTCGGCGCGTCCTCACCCGGCAACATCCAGCAGACCGTATCGCTGATCGAGCCTGCTCGAACCCCTGAACGATTTGGGGCTGCCGAATGAACGTCCTGATCACCGGCGGTGCGGGCTTTATCGGCTCGCGACTGGCGCTTCGCCTGGTCGGTGAAGGCCATGGCGTGACCGTGTTCGACAACTTTCTGCCACAGGTCCACGGCGACACTCCGGAAGACAGCGCGCTCTATGCGAAGCTTGCGGCTGCGACCAATCTGGTGCGCGGCGACGTAACCGACCGGGCGACGCTCGAACAGCTGGTGCCGAACCATGACGCGATCGTGCATCTCGCCGCCGAGACCGGCACCGGGCAATCGATGTACCAGATCGAGCGGTACAATTCGGTCAATATCGGCGGCACGACGCTGTTGCTCGACATTCTTGCCAATCAGGAACACGAGGTGAAACGCGTCGTTGTCGCATCCTCCCGCTCGATTTATGGCGAGGGCCGCTACCGCACTCCTGCTGGCGAGTACGTCTATCCCAGCCACCGCGACGAAGCCGACATGCAGGCGGGTGATTTCGCGGTGAAGTATCCAGGCGTCGAGGGCGAGCTCGAACTCGTTTCGACGGACGAAAACAGCAAAATCCACCCCAGTTCGGTCTACGGCATCACCAAACAGGTGCAGGAGCAGCTGGTGATGACGGTCTGCCCATCGATCGGGATCGAAGGGGTCGCGCTGCGGTATCAGAACGTGTTCGGCCCCGGTCAGTCACTGTCGAACCCCTATACGGGCATCCTCTCGATCTTCTCGAACCTGATCATGCAGGGCAAGCCGATCAACATCTTCGAAGACGGCACCGAGAGCCGCGACTTCGTGTTTGTCGAAGATGTGGTGAGCGCCACCGCGATCGCCCTCACGCACCCAGCAGCGGCGGACGAAGTGTTCAATGTCGGCACCGGGGTTCCGGTCAGCGTGATGACCGTCGCGCAGACATTGGTGCGGCTGTTTGAAGCCGATGTGCCGATCAGCATCAGCGGCAATTTCCGCTTGGGCGACATTCGGCATAATTATGCGGACATGACCAAGATCAACGATGCGCTCGGCTTCGAATGCGAGTACGATTTCGAACGCGGCATCGCCGAACTGGTCGCCTGGGCCAAAGCCTCCGGTCCGCAGGCCAGCGCCTATGAAGCGAGCCTCGATGAAATGCGTGAGAAGGGCCTGCTGAAATAATGGGAACGAGAACTGCCCGATCCAGGCGCGCCGGTCGCTCCACCCCATCGATCCTCACCGGCATTGGCGAGCGTATTCCGCTGATTACCCTTTCCGTGCTGTTGGTGACGGTCTTCCTGATCGGCGGCGGTGCGCGCGATGACATCACCTCATTGATAGTCCTGCGTCCGATCGCTGTGCTGTGCCTCGGCATCGGCCTTGCGACATTCCGGCGCGAGCATTGGGACGCGTTCAAATTTCCGCTCGGGTTCATGGCCGCGATCCTCATCATGATCCTCCTGCACCTGATCCCGTTGCCACCGGCCTTGTGGCAGGCGCTGCCGGGGCGCGAGCTTGCGGTTGCGGCGGGTGAGGCGGCGGGCGGCGTGCAGCCATGGCGACCGCTCTCGCTTGTGCCATACCGGGGATGGAATGCGTTTTATGCGATGCTGGTGCCTGCCGCTGCGATGGTTCTGGCGGTGCAGCTGAAGCGCGACGATCATCGCATGCTGCTTTATATCGTCATTGGTGCCGCCATCGCGAGCGCGCTTTGGGGAATTCTACAGGCAATCAGCGGGTATTCGCGCGCCTTCTACTTCTACTCGGTGAGCAACAATGGGGCGCCGACCGGCCTGTTTGCAAACCGCAACCATATGGCGGCCCTGCAAGTGTGCGTGCTGCCGATTCTTGCACTGATCGCTTCGCGCACGAAAGGCAGGCGGATGCGGCTGGTGCAGACGGCCTGCGCCGCACTGGCTCTGCTGGCGATCCTGGTAACCGGTGCGACCGGGTCGCGCGCCGGACTTGGCCTGATACTGGTCGCGCTGGCTGGTGGCTGGCTCATCTGGCGCGCCCGGCCAAGTCTGCCCACAGCCAAGCGCCCTCAACGCGGTGAACGCTTCAACTGGGCGCCTTATGCTCTGGGCGGTTTCGGCGTTATCATGCTGGGTGGGTTTGCCTTGCTGCTGACGCAATCGCAGAGCTTCGAACGGATATCCGGATCAGGCGGCGTCGAGGAATACCGCTTTCTCGTCTGGCGCACGATGATCGATTTCATGCCGCAATACCTCCCATTTGGATCGGGTGTCGGATCGTTCGTCGAGATTTTCCAGGTGCACGAACCAAGCGAGATGCTCGGAACCAATTACTGGAACCACGCGCATAATGACTGGCTCGAATGGGCGCTCGAAGGCGGAATCCCGGCCATTGCCTTGATGGTCGTCGCCATCCTCGCCTTTGTGCGCGGCGCGCTGTCATTGGTGTCGCAGAGCCACACCGGCCAACTCGAGGTGCAGATGGGGCTTACCGGCGCGGTGGTTCTTTTTGTCCTTGGCGTTTGGAGCGGGGTCGATTACCCACTTCGGGCTCCAGCGTTGGCATGCCTTGCGGCGCTGGCTTCGGTCTGGATGGCGCTCGCGTCGGGCAGGCGAAGCGCGGGAAGCCGCATGGGGCAGGGCGCCGAACAATCGGGCTTTACGACTTCGGGTGGGACGTTCGAAACGCGCCCGATGGGGACGCAAAAGAGGGATCGCAGTTAGGATATGAGGGCAATACGCAACTGGGGCTTGATAGCGCTTGGCTCGCTGGCGCTGAGCGCTTGCTCGGGCGGCCCGCCGCTGGTCGGAGGGGCGCCTGGCCTGCAAGTGATCGAGGGGGAATTGCCACCTCCGACACCTGCCGATCTGTATGCCGATGCCGAATTCGGCGGAATCGGGCCGTTCGACGTGCTCAAGATCGACGTGTTCGGCATTCCCGAATTGAGTGACCGCAGGGTACGGGTCGATGCCAAGGGTGAAATCGGCTTTCCTCTGGTCGGCAATATCCGGGTGTCGGGCCTGACAACCTCCGAAATCTCGCAGATGATCGAGAGCAAGCTACGCGGCGAGTTCATCCGCGAACCGCAGGTCACGACCAATCTCGAAAGCTCCGAAAACCGCACATTCACGGTCTATGGCCAGGTCACTCAGCCGGGTGTCTATCCGGTCATTGGCGAAGCCACGTTGATCCGCGCTATCGCGACCGCCCGCGGTCTGGCGCAATATGGTGACGCTCAAGAAGTGGTCGTGTTCCGCACAGTCGGCGGAGAGCGTCTTGCGACCCTCTACAATGTCGATGCCATCACCAAGGGCATCTACAACGATCCGAGAATATATCCCAACGACACCGTAGTGGTCGGTGATGACCAGGCGAGACGCCTGTTCGACGATGTGGTTGGCGTCGCCACCATCCTCGCGACCCCTCTGACCATCGTTTTGAACAATTAAGGCCGAGCAAAAGACGTGAACACGGCAACGCTCCCATCCGCATCGCAATCCGACGATGACATGATCTTCTCCGCCAACGAAAGCAGCGGCGGCGGATACACGCAGGATAATCGCGACATCCCGCTGATGCGGGAATATCTCGGCATTCTCGAACGCCGCAAATGGATCATCCTGGCGATCGTCACTCTGGCCGTGCTGATCGGTGTGGTCATCACCTTCCTGCTGACCCCGCAATACACCGCTGCCTCGCGGATCGAGATCAGCCGTCAGGACCAGCGCGTTACCAATGTCGAAGGCTTGCAGGACAGCGATCGGCGCTTCGATCAGGAATTCTACGACACGCAGTACGAATTGCTGACCGCGCGCAGCGTGGCGGAGCGGGTCTCGCGTGAGCTGCGGCTCGCCAACAATTTCGATTTCTTCGTTGCCCACGGCATCGATCCCGAAACCACGCCATGGCTGGGATCGGCGGATGTGGCGACCGACCGTTCGACGCTTCAGGCACGACGCGAAGCTGCTGCCGGATTGCTGCTCGGCTATATCTCGATTGCGCCTATCCCGCGCTCGGCATTGGTCGACATCGCCTACACCAGTGCAAACCCGACCCTGTCGGCTCAGATCGCCAATGAATGGGCCGAGCAGTTCCGCGCAGACACCACCGATCGTCGTTTCGAGTCGACCGCAGACGCGCGCGAACTGCTCGAACGACGGCTCGCGGAGTTGCGCCTGCGGGTGGAGGAATCGCAGACCCAGCTGGTCAATTACGCCAATGAAAAAGGCATCGTCGTCATCGACCGGGTAGAGCGCGAAGGCCGCACAGTGGCCGCGCCGACGCTGGCACAGCTCGACTTGCAGGAAATGAACCAGGCGCTGCTGCAAGCGACCGAACAGCGGGTGCAGCTGCAGGCGCGCGCTCGCGCGGCGGAAAACACCAACGCGGACATGGTCAACAATCTGACGATCAATCGCCTGCGCGAGGAACGCGCTACGCGCGAGGCAGAATATGCCCGCCTGATGGTGCAGTTCGAGCCTGGTTATCCGGCCGCCCGCGCTCTCGAAGTACAAATCGAAGAGCTCGACGCAGCCATCGCTCGCGAAGAAGCACGCGTGCGCGGGAGCACGCAGACCGATTATCGCGCGGCGGTCGACCGTGAAAACGATCTGCGCGGCAAGGTCGATGAGTTGACCCAGCGGCTGAACTCGCAGGAACGCGATCGCATTCAGTACACGATCTATCAGAACGAAGTGGATACCAACCGCGAACTCTATGACGGGTTGTTGCAGCGCTACAAGGAGATCGGCGTTGCCGGTGTCGCAGCAAACAACATCTCGATCGTGGACCGCGCGCAGGTGCCCAGCCTGCCATCGTCACCCAGCCTGCCGCTCAATATCCTTGTGGCGCTGTTCGGCGGCTTGGCCGTCGCAGGGGCAGCAGTGTTCGCGATGGAGCAGTTCGAAGAAGGTATCCGCGATCCGGCGCAAGTCACATCGCTGACCGGTCTACCGCTGCTGGGCGTGATCCCGGCGACGACGGACGACGACGATGTCATCGATCTGGTGCAGGATCCGAAATCGGATGTGTCGGAGGCCTATCTGACTGTCAGATCGAATCTCGCCTTTGCCACCAACAGGGGCATTCCGCGCACACTGATGGTGACCAGCACACGCCCGGCGGAGGGCAAGAGCACCTCCGGCTTCGCCATCGCATCGGTGCTGGCGCGGACCGGCAAACGGGTGGTGATGATCGACGCGGACATGCGCTCGCCATCGGCGCACAAACTGCTCGAACTGCCCAACGACACCGGCTTTTCCAGCGCGCTTGCCGGACAGGGCGACCCGTTCGAAATGATTCAGGAAACCGCCTTCGAAAACCTGTTCTTGCTATCAGCAGGGCGCAGCCCGCCCAGCGCCGCCGAGCTGCTGAGCGGCGATCAGGCGCGCAATCTGTTCACCGCTCTGGCCGAGAAATTCGACCATGTGGTGGTCGACGCTCCGCCACTGCTCGGTCTGGCGGATTCGCCCTTGCTCGCGCACGCGGTTGACGGTGTGGTCTTCGTGATCGAATCGCGCGGCGTCGCCGCACGCGGCATCAACACCTCGCTCGATCGCCTGCGCAGCAACAACGCGCCACTCGTCGGCGCAATCTTCACCAAGTTCGAAGGCAACGGCATCGAAGGGTACGGCTATGGGTATGGCTATGGCTACGGTTACGGCCGCGATCGGGATCAGGACGAAGAGTAATGCCTCGGTTGCCCGGTAAGCTGCCCCGTCCGACAGGGCGCACTATCGCCGTGCTCGCGGCAACTGCGTTGCTGGCTTACGGCGCGGCGACCAGCGCGGCGGTGAACGTCTTTCACGCGAACCTGCCGAGCTTCGCGC
Organism: Pseudomonadota bacterium; assembly: GCA_039033835.1. Lineage (GTDB taxonomy): Bacteria > Pseudomonadota > Alphaproteobacteria > Sphingomonadales > Sphingomonadaceae > Erythrobacter. Next base: position 132,160 of record JBCCBW010000004.1, on the reverse strand, counting down.
TCTCGCTCGACGATGACGACCCCGTCGCATTGGTGCGCGATGCCCAGCTGAAGCTCGCTGCCGGATCGATCCCGGTCGATAGCGACGATGCGATCATCGGCGTCGTGCGCAAATCGGTCTCCGAATTGCCGATCAACCCTGCCGCCTTTCGCCTCTACGGCCTGTCGAGCGCGACCAATGCCGATCTGCCCGGCGTGCGCGAACAGATGGCGATTTCGGAGCGGATGGAACGGCGCGATGCGGCAACGCAGTTGTGGCTGATCGAGGATGCTGTCGAGCAGAACGATGTCGCGCGCGCCTTGAGGCATTACGACACAGCCCTGCGGACCGAGGAATCGACCCGCGCAGTTCTCTATCCGGTGCTCACCGATGCGCTGGAAAGCCCGATCATCCGCGAACGCTTCGTGCGCTATATGAACGAGCAACCACCCTGGCTGGAAACCTTCCTGCGTTTTGCCGTGTCGAACACATCCGATCCGGTAGCGATTGCCGATCTGGCGCGGCTGTCCGATGGCTTTCCTGAAGGATCAGCTTACTCGACTCTCGATACCGAATTGCTGCGGCAGCTGGTGACGAGCAACGACTTCGAGGTGGCGACCGATCACTACAGCCGGATCGAGGGTGCCGATCCCAGCGTGCTGACGACGCTGGCGCTAACCGAAGCATCAACCGAAACGAACCGCGCTCCGGTGGCGTGGCAGCCCTATTCGATTGACGGGATCAACCCGTTCATCCTTGCCTCTCCTGATAATCCGGACGCGCTCGAGATCGAAAGCGAGATGGAGGCCGGTTTCAAGGGGCCGGTCGCGCGCAAGCTGCTGGCGCTGGAGCCGGGTGAGTATTCTCTCAATGCCAAGTTGCGAGCGGAGGATTTCGGTGGCTTTGATTTTGCGCGCTGGGCGATGACATGCGCGGGTGAAAGCGATCAAGCGCCGCTGATCAATCAGGAAGCGCCGTTTGATGACGAGATGACCCTCAATGCGACCTTCACCGTCCCTCGGGATTGCCCGGTGCAACTGGTGCAGATCTCAGCCGATACGCGGGTCCGATCCGGCTATGTCACACTCGTGATCGCGGATGCCGAGTTGACCCCGGCCCGATAACGCCAGCCAGCTATCTCAACCGACCTCATCGCCGAACCGGCGCAGGCAAGCGATTGCCAATTGCGCCTGTTCGCTGGTCTGATCGATCTTCTCGTTCCGCCTGCGCGCGATTGCCGCGGTCGGTGAGGTGATAATCTCCGGGTCATTCGCGCTCGCATCTTCGGCGCGCGCTTCGAAGTGATCTTCGGCGCGGCCCAGCAAAGCGATTTCATCGGATGCTGGATTGCTCACCATCTGAGCCAATCGCTCCGCTGTCAGATCGAGCGCTGCGGCACAATTCACCGAAATCTCGAACACGCTCTCACCCTCTGCCGCCGCACGACCGCCGATCGACAGCGGCAGGGCGGCGCGTGGGGGATCACTGCTTTCCGGAACATCGGTGCTGACTGCCTCATCCGCCTGCGAACAAGCGGCGGTCGCCAGCAGCGCCACACAGGAGGCAGGGATAAGTAACAATCGAGTGTCAAAAAGGGATGCCATAAGCCGCTCTTGTCGCAGCGGCTTTTCTTTGTCCAGAACTTGTGAGAAGTCCGCCCGATCGGCGCGCCAAGGAGGCGCATTATCGCGACAGGAGGCCCACGGGGCATGCGCACGGTTCTCATCACCGGTTCGGCCGGCTTTATCGGCTTTCACCTCGCGCAATTGCTGCTTGCCGAGGGGTTCCGCGTCGTCGGCTTCGACGGGATGACCGACTATTACGATGTGCGTTTGAAAGAGCGGCGGCACCAGATGCTGATGCAGAGCCAGCATTTCAGCTGCGCCACCGGCATGCTGGAGGATTTCGACGCGCTCCACGCTTTGGCGATGGCGGAAAAGCCCGACGTGATCGTGCACCTCGCGGCCCAGGCAGGCGTTCGCTACAGCCTCGAAAACCCGCGCGCCTATCTCGATTCCAACCTCGTGGGCACGTTCAACGTGATGGAATGCGCGCGCGAGCTGGAGGTCGATCATCTACTGATGGCGTCGACCAGCTCGGTCTATGGCGCGAATGAAGACATGCCGTTCGATGAGCGCGAGAAGTGCGACACCCAGCTCACCTTCTATGCCGCGACCAAAAAAGCGAACGAGGCGATGGCGCATTCCTATGCTCATCTGTGGAACCTGCCGACCACGATGTTTCGGTTCTTCACGGTTTACGGCCCATGGGGTCGCCCGGACATGGCGTTGTTCAAATTCACCAAGGGTATTCTCGAAGGCACGCCGATCGACATCTACAATCAGGGCGAGATGTTCCGCGACTTCACTTACGTGACCGATCTGGTCCGGGGCATCCGCCTGCTCATCGACGCCGCGCCTGTGCGCCCCGAAAGCAAAGACGACATCGCCGAATGGGACAGCCTCTCACCCGTCGCGCCGTGGCGGGTGGTCAATATCGGCAATTCGGACAAAGTGCGGCTGATGGACTTCATCACCGCAATCGAGACCGAGTGCGGGCGCGAGGCGGTCAAGAACTTTATGCCGATGCAGAAGGGCGATGTGCCCGCGACCTGGGCAAATGCCACCTTGCTCAAGGAGCTGACAGGCTACACCCCACAAACCGATGTTCGCGAGGGGATAAGCCAGTTCGTCGCATGGTACCGTGATTATTACGCGGTCTAATGCGGCTTAGCTGCCAGGATTTTCCGGATCGACCGCTTCCGCATCGTCGTTTTCGATCAGCGGAGGCGGCCCGGCGCTCTCTTCGATCTCTCCGGGAAGCGCCTGCTCGCGTTCGCGCTCCAGCCGTTCGAGATATTCGCGCTCGATCTGCTCGACCCGCTCCTGCTCGGCAGCGGCATCGGCATCGATGGTCGATAGGCGGTCTCGCCGCGCCTGCTCGATCAGCTGACCGAAGCGAACGTCCTCGCCTTCCTCGCGATCGCGATAGGCATCGTTGATCAGCTGCTGCGTGCAGCCCGTGATTCCACCCGCTCCGACCGGGCTGCAAGACAAGGTGCCAAAGGCACCAACCATTTCGAGACTCTCGACCCGCCGTGCCCAGGCGTTGTTGTCGGGATTATCCGAAAATCGGAGCGCCGGGGGAATACGATAACGATCGCTTTCAGGCAGACGCGCGACGACGCAGATATCACCTTCCGGGCAAGGCGGCGTCGGATCATCGCCATAGACATAGGCGATCTGCACATCATCGCTTAGCGGTTCGGATTCGAGCGTATCTTCCTGCGCCGCCAACGGCGCGCTCAGGGCCAATCCGGCTAGCGCGGCAATCGGCGCAATCTTTGAAATCCGGAACAGCTGCATCATTGATTCTTTCCTCTCGTCGCCGAAATCGTGCGTGCGGCGCGCCTTAACATGCATCGTGCCCTAGTCACAGATGCGTGAACCGCTTGTGAAGGCACAATTTCGACGAGTCGATCTCTGCCCATGGATGGTTAGCGGAAAATTGACCATCGCGGGTGCATGGGGGCGCATATGAACGCGCCTTTTGACAAATCTGCCGCGAAATCGGCAATAACCGGCACCATCGTCGGCGAGACGATCGCTGTCGTCGGACTTGGCTATGTCGGCCTGCCGGTGGCTGTGGCCATGGCGGAACGGGTGGGCAGCGTCGTGGGGTTCGATATCTCGCAGAGCCGGATCGCGAGCCTGCGAGCGGGAACGGATGTTACCCGCGAAATCGACGATGCACGCCTTGCAGCGAGCGGCCTGAACGTGTCCGACGATCCCGACTGCTTGTCAGGCGCAAGCACCATTATCGTGACCGTCCCGACACCGATTACCGAAGAGCGTCGGCCGGATCTGTCGCCGCTGCGCTCCGCCTGCGAGACGATCGGGCCTCGGCTGGCCGAGGGCGCACTGGTCGTGTTCGAATCGACGGTCTATCCCGGCGCGACCGAGGATTATTGCGGGCCGTTGCTCGAACGATATTCGGGATTGAAGCAGGGCCGCGATTTCGCGCTTGGCTACAGTCCGGAGCGGATCAATCCCGGCGACACGGTCCACCGGCTTGAAAGCATTACCAAGATTATCGCCGCCGAGAACGACACGGCGCTGGCGCGGATGCGCGGCATTTACGGCGCGGTGGTCGATGCCGGGCTGCACGAAGCGCCCAGCATCAAAGTGGCCGAGGCTGCCAAAGTGATCGAAAACACCCAACGCGACCTCAACATCGCGCTGATGAACGAGATCGCGCTGATCTTCGACAAGATGGATATTCCGACCAGGGATGTGCTGGCGGCAGCGGGGACGAAGTGGAACTTCCTCCCCTTCACGCCGGGCCTCGTCGGTGGGCACTGTATCGGGGTCGATCCCTATTATCTCACGGCAGCGGCAGAAAAGCTGGATTACCGACCCGAAGTGATTCTGGCGGGGCGGCGGATCAACGATTCGATGGGTCAGGCGGTGGCGCAAAAGGCTGTGAAGCTGCTGGCCTCACGCGAAATTGCGCTGTCGCAAGCGAAAGTCGGTGTGCTGGGCCTCACCTTCAAGGAAGACGTACCCGATATTCGCAATTCGAAAGTGCCTGATATCATTACAGAGTTACGCGAGTACGGGATTGCGCCGCTGGTGAGTGACCCGCTGGCCGACGCGCAAGAAGCGATGCACGAATACGGCATCGCGCTGCGCCCAACGGAGGATTTGCAAGAGCTTGACGCGCTGATCCTGGCGGTGAATCACGCGGAGTATATCGGCGATCAGGCGAGCCTCGTCGCACGCCTCAAAAAGGGCGGCGTTCTGGTCGATGTGAAGTCGGTGATCGATCGCAAGCAGGTTCGTGCCGATCTTACCTACTGGGCACTTTAGCTTTCCGCACGTCATCCGACGTGCGATTTCCTCGCTCATGCGACCTGAAGGTCGCGTCGCTGCGGGCGGGCAGTCGCCCTTGCGGCATCAAAGATGCCGAAAGTCACGCCAACTCGCCGCCTTAAACCCGCTCGCTTACCTTGATCGCGATGCGGCAACCCAGACGGATCGCTCCGGACAGCAGCGGATAGGCGGGCGCTTTTTCCGCGCCATTGGCCAGCGCGGCGTCGCGGTGCTCGCGCTCATCTTCGCGAAACTCTTCGATCATCTCGGCCAGTTCCGGCTCCGCTCCGGTTTCCTGCAACCGGTCGAGCTGTTCGGAATAATGCTTATCGATCTCTTCCTCGACCGCTGCCGTGCAGGCCATGGCAGCCTCGGGACCAAGCAGCGCCGTGCCAGCGCCCAAAGCATAGCCAGCAGCTGACCAGAACGGATGAAGCGCCGTCGGCCGCACGCCCCGCTCCGCCATCAGCGCATCGAATTTGGCGCGGTGGCCTTCTTCCTGCTCGGCCATGTGGCGTATTTCGGCTGAATGCGGCCCGCGATCGCCCATGACAGCCAACTGGCCTTCGTAAATCCGGGTCGCGCCAAATTCGCCGGCCTGATCGACCCGGATCATCCGGTGAAGTTCATCGCGCTTCATGCTGCCTCCTGCTTCCTGTTGAGGACCAAGATGGCGATGCCACCTAGCGTTGAGAAGAGGAAATTCCACCCGGCGAGCGAAATACCAAACAGGCTCCATGGCGCGACGTCGCAGCGTATCAGCGGCGCGGCGGACGGGTTCATCACATCGATACCGCCAGCGGCGGTCGCGCAGCCGGTGATGCCTTCCCACCAAGCGTACTCAACCCCGGCGTGAAATCCGCCGATCAGGCCCGATACGATGATCGAAAGCGCCGCAAGGGCGACCCACATTCGCGCGGGTGGCACTACAAAGGCGAGCGTTGCAGGAACCAGCGCGGCAAAATGCGGCCAGCGCTGCCACCAGCACATCTCGCACGGGAACAGACCGAAGCCATATTCGGAGATATAAGCGCCGCCCAGCAACCCTGCTGGCAGCACGAACGCCAACAGCCTCGCCAGATTCTGCGCCTGCGTCAATTGAGCCATGCTTGACCCCCTAAAGGGATCAGTCGCGAAGCGCCACCGAACTCTTGGTCGTGCGGCGCAGGGTTTCTAGCGCGTAATGCAGCTGGAAATCCTCAATGCCCTGCTCCTCGAGCTGTTCGGCGGTCAGTTGGAAACGGGGATCATCGACCTTATCGTTTTCCATTTCCTCGTCCTTCACGCCAAGCTCGTTGATCAGGTGCCCGCGCAGATCGGATTCGCGGGTTTGATACTTCATCCGCAGGGCAAGATCCGGATCGGACAGCTGTGGCACGGAAATGTCGGGCTTGATGCCGCCTTCCTGCACCGAATTGCCTGCGGGCGTGTAATAGCGCGCGGTCGTCAGTTTGAGCGCAGCATCCGCGCCGAGCGGCAGCAGCGACTGGACCGAGCCCTTGCCGAAACTGCGCTCACCCATGACCAGCGCACGGCGGTGATCCTGCAATGCGCCCGCGACGATCTCGGAAGCGGATGCGGAACCGGCGTCGATCAACACAATAACCGGCGTGCCCTCGGCCATGTCGCCGCGGAACACGGTTTCAGCATCGTAAAGCAGCGTTTCGCCGCGTGCGCGGCCCCGTTGCGAGACGATCCGTCCGGAATCGAGGAACAGGTCGGACAAGGCGACAGCCTCATCGAGCGAACCGCCGGGGTTCGAACGCAGATCGAGCACCAGCCCGCTGACCCGTCCGGTCGCTTCGGTCTTGATAGCGTCCCAAGCCGCGTAGACATCGGCACCGACATCGGCTGAGAATTCATTGACGGTGATGACCCCGATATTGCCAGCGGCCAGTTCATGCGTGACCGGCTCCAACTCGATCACACCGCGCGTCACATCGACCTCGAACGGCTCGTCGCGACCGGGGCGGAAAATCGTCAGCTGGATAGACGTGCCCGCCTTGCCGCGCATCCGCGCGACGGCATCATCGAGATCGCCGCCATAGATCAGCTCGCCATCGAGATGCGTGATGAAATCGCCCGCCTTGATCCCCTGCTTGTCAGCCGGGCTGCCCTTGAACGGGGAGATGACCTTAACCGCGCCGTCTTCCATGACGACCGACAGGCCGAGGCCGGAATAATTGCCATCAATCAGGGTTTCCAGGCGCTGCAAGTCGCTGCCATCGAGATAGCCCGAATGCGGATCGAGCGCGGCCAGCATCCCGTCAATCGCGCCGCGTACCAGCACTTCGTCCTCTACCGGCTCGACATAGCTCGCCTTGATCCGTTGATAGGTCGCGAACAATTTCGAGAATTCAGGCCCCGCACGGCCATCGACTTGCGCCATGGTGATGGAGGTCGCAGGGATAAGCGCGACTGCGGTGACGAGGGCTGCGCTGCGCAGCAATCCGGCAATTTTCATGAGGAAGAGGAGCTCCTTTCGAGAGCATTTTGTATAGATTCAGCCGTCTGAACGCCAGATGATTAGCGCGCCTTGCGATGATCCGTCCCGCGGTGGGGCGGTCGGCCGGGCGAAAACTAAAACGCTTGTCGCAACTAACCCAGAAATCTCAACGGGTTGATCGGCTCTCCGCCGCGCCTCAACTCGATTGTGATCATCGGTTCATCGCCCGCTGCGATGCCAAGCGGGCTGCCACCGATCAACGTGTCGCCGACCCCCACATCGACCCGATCCAGTCCCGTCACGAGGCTCGTCCAGCCACCAGCATGCTCGATAATCACGATTCGCCCATAGCCGCGATAGGGGCCGGAGAACGCCACGCGACCGCTTGCCGGGGCGACCACTTGCGCGCTCGGCGCAGGAGCGAGCGAAAGGCCGGTGCTGCGCAGGCCGCTGTCACGCAATTCACCAAAACCGGCGATGGTGCGGCCCTGAACGGGGAGCTGAAAATCGGACGGCGGCCGCGTGTTTGCGCTCGATGTCGCCGCAGCGGCGGGCGTAGTGTCGCCAGCAGGAGCCTCTGCAATCGCCCCGGTCTGCGGCATCTCCAGCCCGGCGGGTCGCAAAACCGGACCGGGCAACGCCGCAAGCTCCTGGCGCAGGGCGGCGGCATCATCGATCCGCTCGATCAGGCCATCGAGATCGCGCGCTTCTTCGGCCAGCGCGAGGGCGCGTTCCCCTTCGCGCGCTGCATTGCTGCGCGCTTCGCTGGATGCGAGGCGTTGGCGGGTTTCCAGCTCGCTCAGATCGGCGCGTCTGGCTTGCAATTCCTGCTCGCTACCGCGCAGCGAGGCGAGTGCCTTGCCCGCCTGTATCTCAAGCTGTCGCCCCTCTTCCAGCTCGCCGCGCAAGGCCGAAGTGCGCTGCCGGATTTGCGGCACCGCGCTGTCCAGCACGGCGCGGACATAGACCAGATCCTTGAGCGACCCCGGTTGCAGAGCGGACAGCGCGAGCGGTCGGCGAGCGGTCGTCTGCAAGGCGGCGGTCAGCTGGACAAGCGGTCGCTGGCGCTCGGCCAGGCGATCGGAAAGCTTGGCGCGGTCTGCCTGCGCCAGTGAATATCGCGCACGCGCGGCAGCAATATCCGCTTCGGCACGCTGTATCTGCGCGGCGATAGCGGCGGCTTCACGCGCGGCTTTATCGGCGGACTCGATCGCTTCATCAGCTTGCCGCAGGAAACGGTCAGCACGGGCTTCAGCACGTTGGCTTTCGCGGGTGGCGCGCTGCAATTCGGCCTGCGCTTCATCGGGTTCGAGCAGCGTAACACTGCGCTGAGCGCTGCCGTGGGGCACCGCAAGAACGAGCGCCCCAAGCACCGCCGAGCCCGTCATTGCCAGAAATAGTGCGCCCCGCCTCATCGGTTTACCCTGCCCGATGATAGGGGTGCCCGGCAAGGATCGAGGTGGCGCGATAGAGCTGCTCCATCAACATCGCGCGTGCGAGCAGATGCGGCCACGTTGCAGGACCGAAGGCAAGCAACAGGTCAGCGGCATCGCGTTCCGCGCGCGAATGCCCATCAGCCGCGCCCAGAACAAAGCGCGTCTCACGCATCCCATCGTCCCGCCAGCGGCCAAGCAACGCGGCGAAATCTTCGGACGGCATGGCCTTGCCTCGCTCGTCCAACAGAACGGTTTTGCAAGGGGTTTGCGGATCGGGAACCCTGCCTCCGACTTCAGGCAATTCCGTCAGTTTCACCGGCCAGGTAAGCCGCTTCTCATAACGCGCGACAAGATCAGCCTCCGGCGACCGAGCAATCTTTCCGCGAGCGATGATGTGGAGGAGGATGAGAAAATGTCCGAGGCCCGAAACCAAACGGTTCGCTTGCGGACCGCAAGGCCGACTGGCCGCCCGCAGCGATGCGGCCTTCAGGCCGCTTGAGCGAGGATGCTGGACTGCGGATGCAGTCCAGCTCGCCGAGGATTACGCCCGTCCCTGCTGTGGCTGACCACCCTCGAACGACCACATGCGTTCAAGGTTGTAGAAGCTGCGCACTTCGGGGCGGAACAGGTGGACGACCACGTCGCCCGCATCGATCAGCACCCAGTCAGCAGCCGGAAGCCCTTCGACCCGCACGGGGCCAAAGCCAGCCTGCTTGACCTTTTCAGCCAGTTTCTGCGCCATCGACGCCACTTGACGGGTCGAACGCCCGCTCGCGATCACCATGTGATCCGCAATCGAGCTTTTCCCTTCGAGCGGGATCGATACGATCTCCTGCGCCTGATCATCATCGAGCTGGCTCATCACCAGATCGTGCAGATCCCCTGCGGGCAGTTTAGCTCCCACCAGCGGAGCCTTGGTTGGAACGTCGGACTTGGCCGACGCTGTTTGCGCCTGTGTCATGGACAAGCATATGTCTCCAGATTGTAGGGTTTTCAAGCAAGCGGGCAGAAACGCGGTTCAGGCGCCTCATGCTTCTTCCCTTGATTGGATTCGGCGGAATGTCAGCCGATCGCGCGCCGCTGCACCTCGAAATTGGGACGCCCAGTCAGCATTGGCACGACGGATGGCCGTGGCCGAGCGTGGGTCCGGATCGAAACGCATGAACACCAGTGCCGGTGCGCTCCCCAAGCCTTTATATCCCCGTTTCCGAAATCTGGCGGCAGACACACGATAGCGCCTGAGCCAGGCCATGGCGGGGCTCGTCATGGCCTGTGCGTTATAACCCGGCCTTGCGATCACCGCAATCGGCATTGTCCGCGCAATCGCGCGCCAGCCCTTCCAGCGATGGAATTGGGCAAGGTTATCCGACCCCATCAACCACACGAATTTACGCTTGGGATAGCGGCGCTTGAGCTTGCGCAGAGTGTCGATCGTGTAGCGCGTATCAAGATGCAATTCGATTGCCGTCGGGACGATCGGTGCGCGACGCGAGATGGCTTCGGCGGACTTCAGGCGCGCATCCAAGGGAGCCATTCCCGCCTTTTGCTTCAACGGGTTACCGGGAGAAACCAGCCACCACGCCTCGTCCAGCCCAAGCGCGTCCATAGCGAACAGCGTGATGCGGCGATGCCCGCCATGCCCGGGGTTGAAGCTGCCTCCCAGAAGTCCGGTGAGCTGGCTCATGCAAGCAACAGTCGCAGGCCCGATCAGGGACGCGCCTGACCGCTCCCGCGCACCAGCCATTTATAGGTGGTCAGCCCTTCCAGCGCGACAGGGCCACGGGCGTGTAGCCGCCCGGTCGCGATTCCCAGCTCCGCACCGAGCCCGAATTCGCCGCCATCGGCGAATTGGGTGGAGGCGTTGTGCATCACAATCGCGCTGTCCACTCCGGCGAAGAATGCCTCGGCTGCGCGGTCGTCTTCGGTGATGATGGCATCGGTGTGATCGGACGAATGCTCGGCAATATGCACCAGCGCGCCGCCAAGGTCATCGACCATCGCGGCCGAGGCGATCGTATCGAGATATTCGGTATCCCAGTCCTCCGCACTGGCCGCCAGCACCCGCGTATCGAGCGCCTGAATCCGCGCATCCCCGCGCACTTCACAACCTGCGTCGATCAGCGCTGATACGAGATCGCCAGCGGGCCCAAAATCGGCGTCGATCAACAGCGTCTCAAGCGCCCCGCAAATGCCGGTGCGCCGCAGTTTCGCGTTGATCACGATGGACTTGGCCATGTCAGGATCGGCGGAGGAATGGACATAGGTGTGGCAGATGCCGTCAAGATGCGCGAGCACCGGTACGCGCGCATCGGCCTGCACACGCTCGACCAGACTGCGCCCACCGCGCGGCACGATCATGTCGATCGCACCATGCGCTTTCAGCATGGCTCCCACCGCCGCGCGATCCTGCGTTGGCATCAACTGCACCGCGTCCTCAGGCACGCCGCCTTCGACCAGACCCGCAACCATGGCGGCGTGGATCGCGCGATTGGAATTGACCGCTTCGCTACCACCGCGCAGTAGCACGGCATTGCCCGCCCGCACGCACAAAGCTGCCGTGTCGGCGGTCACGTTAGGGCGGCTCTCGTAAATGACGCCAATCAGCCCGATCGGCACGCGAACACGGCTGAGTTTGAGACCGTTGGGCGGCTCCGTCTCGTCGATGATCTGCCCGACGGGATCGGGCAGGTTCGCCACCGCTTCGATGCCCGATGCCACCGTTTCGAGGCGAGCTTCGTCAAGCATCAACCTATCGAGCATCGCGCTCGACAAACCGTTCTGCGTGCCAGCCGCCACGTCCTTCCGATTCGCTTCGAGGATCGCCGATGCCCTTTCGCGCACAGAGTTTGCAGCTTTTTGCAAAGCCGCTGCGCGCGCCTCGCTCGTCATCGCAGCAAGATTGCGCTGGGCCGCCCGTCCCGCTTTTGCGAGCGAGGCGACCAATTGGACGGGATTTTCCGCTTCAAGCGTTGTGTACATCGTCATCGACCCAGCAATAGCAGCGCCGCTATGCGCTGTCAGGCTTCCGAATCACCAACATTTGCAACTGCTTCGCAAATCGCAAAATCGCATAAATCCGGGCCGAATTGGACGATCGCGACAAAGTTCCGCCCCAATTGAACGATTCGCCGCGATTTAGGTTCGGTTCGGCGGGTCCGTTAACACTTCGATTCGACGCTGCTCCGTTCGCTTGATAGCCACCGCGTCAACAAAACAAAAAGACATCGGGGCCGCTTTGTCGAAAACATCATCTTTTCGCCTATGGGCTGGACGCGTGCGTGATTGGTTTCCTGATCGCGAATTTTTCATGCGGTCCCAGGGGCACGTTCGCTTCATCAAGATATCATCGCGTTTGCAGATGACGGCCGCAGGAATCGCGGTCGCCTTTCTGGTCGGCTGGGCGGCATCAATGGCGGTCATGGCGTGGAACCAGTATCAGGCTGAAGCCAATCTTGCCTCATTCGCCGAAGAAAAAGCGCGCGTGGCAACCGCTCAAGAACGTGTCAGTGCCTATCGTGACGATCTTGAGGCGGTTGGCGACGACCTCGACAAGCGGATGGAAGCGCTGGAGCAACTCTCCGCCGCGATCCCCGACGATGTGATCGGCGACGACACGGTCACCGACTCGTCTTCGGAAGCTCTCAAAACCGTCGAAAAGGTCAGTGCAATCCTGCCCGAGGCACGCGGTTTGGCTGAGATCGAGGCGCGCCAGATAGCCTATGTCGAACGGCTCACGCGCTTTGCCGATGCCCGCGCCAAGCGCGCCGAGGCTGCGATACGCAAGCTCAAGCTCGATCCCAAGGCGATGGTTCGCAATGCGGAACGCAGCGGTGCGATGGGTGGTCCGCTGGAATTGCTCTCGACGTCGAGCGATGGAACCGTCGATCCGCGTTTCGAGCGACTCGGTTTAAGCCTTGCGCGGATGAACGCTCTCGAGCGCGCCTTGAACGGCATCCCGCAGGTCGTCCCTGCAAGTGTGCAGAAGATTACATCCGGCTTCGGCTATCGCCGCGATCCGTTCACCCGCCGTGGAGCGATGCATAACGGCATTGATTTCAAGGGCGCGCGCGGCTCCCCGATATTTGCCGCAGCGCAAGGCGAAGTGGCCTTTGCCGGATGGAAATCGGGATACGGCAAGACGGTGGAGATTCGCCACGACAACGGCATGATGACGCGTTATGCTCACATGTCCCGGCTCGACGTAAAGGTCGGTCAGGACGTCGCAGCGGGCGAGACGATCGGAGGCCTCGGCAGTACCGGTCGTTCAACAGGCCCACACCTGCACTTCGAAGTCCGCATCAACGATCGCGCGATCAATCCGCGCCCCTTTCTGGAGACCGCTCCCGATGTTCTCAAAGAAGTCCGAGGAGCCGGAACAACGGCCCGCAATCCCGCAACGACCAGCGAGTAAACCGATGGCATCTGGCTCAAATAATTCTACTTTTTCCGTGATTGGCTCCGACATCAAGATCAAGGGCGACATTACCGCGTCGGCCGATCTGCACGTCGATGGAACCATCGAAGGCGATATCAAATGCACCTCGCTGGTGCAGGGCGAAGCAAGCCAGGTGATGGGCGGCATCAATGCCGAAACCGCGCGGCTCTCTGGCCGGGTGAACGGTTCGATCCATGCACGTGAGCTGGTGATCCTCAAGACTGCCGAGATTCAGGGCGACGTTCATTACGACGCGCTGACAATCGAGCAGGGCGCGCAGGTTGACGGGCATTTTGCTCCGAACTCATCCTCGCAGCGTCAGGCTGCCAAGCCGGCTGCGAAACCCACTGAAGCATCGGCAAAGCCCAAGCCCGAAGCCGATCAGGCCCAGCTCAAGATCGCTACCTGATCCAGCGCTCGGCGGTTTCGCTGACACTATGAGATTTTCGAGAGGGTTGGCATGCACCGTAGAGGTGCTGCCAGCCCTCTCTTCATTTCATCAGATATTATCGGTCATTGAGCGTCAGAGGACTTCGGCGCGCGCTGTCCGTGGGCGGCCTCAGAGGACTTCGGCGCGCGCTGTCCGTGGGCGGCCTCAGAGGACTTCGGCGCGCAGGGCCTTGCGATCGAGTTTGCCGATGATCGTCTTGGGCAATTCGTCGCGGATCACGACTTCATCGACCCGCTCATGCTTGCCGATCTTGCCATTAAGCCAGTCGCGCAATTCCTCGCCCGAGGTATTCGCGCCTTCCTCCAGCGTGACGAACGCACGTGGAACTTCGCCGCGATATTCTTCGGGCACACCGATGACCAAGGCTTCCTTCACCGCGTCATGCTCAAGGATCACGTCCTCGACCTGGCTCGGGAAAACCTTGAAGCCGCCGACCGCGATCATGTCCTTGATCCGGTCGACAATCGACAGGAACCCTTCGTCATCAATTATGGCGACGTCGCCGGTGCGCAGATAGCGCTTGCCATCGCGCTCGGCAAAGGCATCGGCGGCGGTTTCGGGCCGGTTCCAATATCCGCGCATGACCTGCGGTCCATGGACCGCCAGTTCGCCCGGCTCGCCTTCGGGTGCGAGTTTGGTAGGATCTTCCTTGTCGAGGAACAGCACCTCTGTGCCCGCGACGACCTGACCGATCGTCCCACGCTTGCGCGTCCCTTCGTAAGGGTTGACCGACACCACGCCTGCACTTTCGGTCAGGCCATAGCCTTCGACCAGTCGCACGCCAGTGACGTCTTCGAACTTCGCATGGACGGGCGCAGGCATCGGAGCACCGCCCGAAATGCACACTTTTAGCGATGACAGATCGGTCTTGCCCAGATCGGGATGGTCGAGCAGCGCCTGAAACATCGTCGGCACGCCCGGAAAGCCGGTGGTGCGGTATTTCTGAATGGTTTGCAGCACCTGCTTGGCATCGAAGCGCGGAACCATCGCGATCGAAGCGCCTGCGGCCACCGCGTGATTGAGCAGGCTGGTGTTGGCGAACACGTGGAAGAACGGCAGCGCGCCCATGAACACTTCCGCGCGCGGATCATCGAAGGGATTGATCCCCGCAACCTGCTGCGCGTTCATGACCAGCTGACTATGGCCCAGCATCGCACCTTTGGGTCGCCCGGTCGTCCCGCCGGTATATTGCAGCAGCGCAAGATCGGTTCCGGCGTCCAGTTCCGCTAGCGGCCTCGTCTTGCCCGCCTGCCAATCGCCCCAGTTCCAGCTTCCCAGCATCTCGGACCATTTGCGGACTTCGGCGCTGTGCTGGACTTGCGCGATCTGGCTGCGCTTGAACAGTTTGAGAGCAGTGCCTTTCAGCCAGGGCAGCATATCCGATAGAGTGCCGACAACCAGCCGCTCCAGATCGGACGAGGCCAGCACCTTGGATGCGGTGTCATAGAGTTCCGGTACATCCAGCGTCACTAGCACGCGGGTGCCACTATCGCCCACCTGCCAGGAGAGCTCTTCGACCGAATAGAGCGGCGAGAAATTGACGACGATCGCGCCCGCCATCATCGCGCCGTAATAGGCCGACGCATAGATTGGCACGTTCGGCAAAAACAGGCCGACCCGGTCGCCCTTTTGGATGCCCATGTCGCGCAGGCCCGCGGCGAACCGCTGCGCCTCGGTAAACATCTCGCGATAGTCGTAAGTGCGCCCAAGGAAATGCAGAAACGGCGCGGACGGATCGTGCCGCACCGCGCGTTCGAGCATGGCGGGCAACGTCATCGGCTCGAACTGCGTATCCCATGGGGTCGGGTGGTTATACGAAGCATTATTGACATTCATGTCAGCAGCCATGACCGATCACCCTGTAGCGCACAAGCAAAACGAGCCCGCCTCATGCGCAATTTTCGCAGGTTTTGCGAGGCCAATCCGCAGAGACGCGAAACGCCGAGCGGAAACGTGCAAATTCCGAATGCCGAAAGCTTATTCGCCCGGTGCCGCGCCCGGCGTTTCGTTTGAAGTTTCAGCAGTTTCTTCGCTGGCAGTAGCGGGTGCCGGGGCAGCCCCATCTTCACCAGCCTCTTCGGCAGCGCGCTTCGCAGCCAACCATGCTTCGGCTTCGGCTTCCTGTGCAGCTTCGGCGGCGGCCTTAACATTGGCCTCGCGTTCGGCGCGCAGCTCTTCGATCAGCTTGTCCTTGTCCGAACGGGTATCGGCATCGACCGGCGCGGCTTCTTCCTCGACCACGCCTGCACGCTTCGCCGCCTTGGCGACAACCGCATCAAGCTCACGCTGCGAACACAGGCCGAGGGTCACAGGGTCTTTCGGCTGAATGTTCTGGATGTTCCAGTGCGAACGCTCCTTGATCGCGCCGATCGTGTTGCGCGTGGTGCCGATCAGCTTGGAGATTTGCGCGTCGGAGACTTCGGGATGATTGCGCAAGATCCAGGCGATGCCATCGGGCTTGTCCTGGCGCTTCGACACCGGAGTGTAGCGCGGGCCTTTGGTCCGGGTTACCTCGACCGGAGCCTTGTGCATCTTGAGCGAATATTCGGCGTCCGCCTGACCCTTCTCGATTTCCTCAAGCGTCAGCTCCCCGGCATGGACCGGATCGCGCCCGGTATATTTGCTGCCTGCAAGGTCATCGGCCATCGCCTGCACTTCGAGCAGGTGAAGCCCGCAGAATTCGGCGATCTGTTCGAACGACAATCCGGTGTGATCGACCAGCCAGGTGGCGGTGGCGTGCGGCATCAGCGGTGTGGGCTGGCCCATAGGAAAACTCCGTCAGAAAATAGAAGGGCCGCCCCTTTCGGAGCGGCCGTTGCGAAACCGTAGATAGGCGAAGGCAGCGCAAACGGCAAGAAAAAGCCGCGCCTGCGCGTATGAGGTCTTGGGCCTGACCTTAGGCTGTCACTATCCCGAGCGTCGCGCACGCCTCATCTTCGAGCGGCACCAACCCTGCAACAAACTGCTGCGTCGCCGCCTCCCAGCTGTAATGCGCGCCAAGCGCGACGCAGTCCTTTCGCTCGCAGTAGCGAGCGGCGTCGATTGCGCGGCTAAGGCTGTCTGACAACGCGCCAACTTGCTCGGTCACGATATCGACAGGGCCTGCGACCGGAAAAGCCGCCACCGGAGTCCCGCAGGCCAGCGCTTCGATCATAACCAGACCGAACGTGTCGGTCTTGCTCGGGAAGACGAACACGTCGGCTCCGGCATAGCAGCCTGCGAGTTCGGACCCGGTCCGTTTGCCCAGAAACACCGCCTCTGGAAATTGCACTTCAAGCGCGGCGCGTGCCGGGCCATCGCCGACGATCACCTTGGTTCCGGGATAATCGCATCGGAGAAACGCTTCGATGTTTTTCTCGACCGCAACGCGCCCGACATAAAGCAGGATTGGGCCTTCCAGATGGGCATATTCGGGCGGTCGCGGCGCGTCGGGAGAGAAGCAGGAAAGATCGACGCCGCGGCTCCAGTGATGCAGATTTGTGAGGCCCTGCTCGCGCAGCTGCGCACGGATCGTCTCGGTCGCAACCATGATGCGCTGTGCCGGGCGATGGAACCAGCGGATATAGCGCCAGAACAGGTTAGGCGACAAACCGGTGCGGCGGGCGAGATAATCGGGAAATTGGGTGTGATACGCGGTGGTGAACGGCACTTTACGGCGCAGGCAATATCGCCTTGCGGCAATGCCTAGGGGGCCTTCGGTGGCGATATGAACCGCCTCCGGCGCGATCCGGGCAAGTTTGCGGCTCACTGCACCAGGCCATGCCAATGCGAGGCGGATTTCCGGATAGGTCGGCGCCGGGAAAGAGGGATATTGGTCGGGTGAGATCACCGTGACGTCATACCCCCAATCACGCAGAACCTCGCAGGTGGTCGCCAGCGTGCGCACGACACCATTGACTTGCGGATGCCAGGCATCGGTGACGATCGCTATCGACCGGGGGCCTCGCGGGTGCGGAACGCTCGCTACGATGTCAGCCGCAAAGGTGCGATACTGGTTCATGCCGCTTCCTTCACCGGATCGTCTGAGGCTTGCTCGGCGTTCGACACCTCCCGGGATTGCTCACGGCGACTGATCTCTTCGGGCCAGTTGAGGATTTCCATGCGCCCATCCTCATGTTCGACCAGCGCGTTGCAGCCTTCGACCCAGTCGCCATCGTTCCAGTATTCGACCGGTTTGCCGTTAAACTCGAACTCGCGGAACTCGGCGGTGTGGATGTGCCCGCACACAACCCCATCAACGCCGCGCTCGCCGGCAGCCTTAGCCACGACCTGTTCGTACTGACCGATGAATTCGACCGCGTTCTTCACCTTGTGCTTGGCCGCTTTCGACAGCGACCAGTAAGGCTTGCCCAGAGCTTTTCGTGCGCCGTTCACGACCACGTTAAGCTTCATCATCGTGACGTAAGCCCAGTCACCGACAAAGGCGAGCCAGCGGTGCGAGAGCATGACCGCATCGAATTCATCGCCGTGCAGCACCAGCAGGCGGCGACCATCGATCGTATCGTGAAAAGCCGCGCGGCGGATCTGAACACCGCCAAAGTTCAAACCGGTGAACTGGCGAAACATCTCATCGTGATTGCCCGGTATGTAGATGATCCGCGTCCCGCGCTTGGCTCGCTTCATGATCCGCCAGACGATGTCATTGTGACTGGCGGGCCAGTAGAATTTCTTCTTCAGTCGCCAGCCATCGATAATGTCGCCGACAAGATACATAGTGTCGCTGTCGGTATGGTCGAGGAAATCGATCAACATATCGGCGTTGCACCCCTTGGTGCCGAGATGGACGTCGCTGATCCAGATCGTACGAAATTTGCGGCGCTCGGGGCCACCGGCATCGGCGCTTTCCGGTTCAGGCGTCTGGGGATCGGTTGGCCGTAAAGTGGCGACCCGGTCGAGCGCGGCCCGATCCAACGCGACGGGGTTGCGCTCCGCAGGATTGCTCGGGAGATCGGACAGCATGAAACCGGTCATCGGAAAGTCCTTCGACTTCGTCTCTCTTCCCAATGTCTTTGACAGCTGATTGTTACAGGCGATTCACAACCGCGTGACGGTTTCGCGTCATTCAACAGCTGTGGCTCTTGTGTCGCGAGCCTGCGGTTCAGTCCATCGCGATAAAACCGGACAGAGACGGCACGCGCTCGACCCAGCTTTGCACCGCCGGATAGGAGGGCAGGTCGAACCCGCCCTCCCCGGCCACATGGGTGTAGGCAAACAACACGATATCGGCGAGCGAGGCCTGCGATCCGGCGAACCAGTCGCGCCCTTCCAGATGCGTGTTCATCGTCGACAGCGCGTCGCACCCGGCAATACGCTTGCCCATCATCTGGTCGCGCTGCTGCTGGCTAAGGTTTGGCACACCGACGAATTTGCACCAGAAACGCAAAGTCGCGATGTTCGGTTCATGGCTGTATTGTTCAAAGAACATCCAGCGCAGCATCTGTGCCTGGTCAAACCGGTCCTGCGGTATCAGATCGCTCCCATCCGCCAGATACCAGCACGCGGCGTTGCTTTCCGGCAGAAAGCGGTCACCGACCTGAAGTACGGGTATGCGGCCATGCGCGTTCACATTGGCGAGGAATTCGGGCGTGCGGGTCTCACCTTGCAGGATATCGTATTGCAGGGTCTTCAGCGGAACGCCCAAAAGCGACGCGGTCAGCCTGATCTTGTAGCAATTGCCGCTGCGAGGGTCTTCGTGGAGGGTTAGCGCCTCAGCCATCTTCCGTCCCCTGCGCCACCTCCAGCACGATCTTGCCGATATGCTCGCCCGCTTCCATCCGCGCATGCGCGGCGGCGGCTTCGGCCAGCGGGAAGGTCCGGTCCATGATTGGCGCGAGCTCCCCGGTGGTGAACAGCGGCCAGGCGTTCTGAGCGATCTCGTCCGCCAGCGCCGCCTTGAACGCATCCGAGCGCGGACGCAGGGTCGATCCTGTCAGCGTCAATCGCCGCATCATGATCATCGGCATGAACAATTCGGCCTTGGCCCCGCCCAGCACGGCGATGGTCACATGCCGCCCGTCTTCGGCAAGGCACTGGAGATTGCGCGGGACATAATCGCCCGCAACCATATCCAGCACGATGTTCACGCCTGCGCCGCCGGTATGATTGATGATCTCGGCGACGAAATCCTGCTCGCGGTAATTGATGGCGAGATCGGCGCCCACTTTCCGTGCGGCCTCGCACTTGGCTTCGTCGCCGCAGGTCACGATCACTTCCATGTCGAAGGCCTTGGCGAGCATGATCGCCATCGTGCCGATTCCGCTTGTCCCGCCATGGACAAGCAGACGCTCGCCATCGCGGGCCATGCCGCGCTCGAACACGTTGTGCCACACGGTGAACAGGGTTTCCGGCAGAGCAGCCGCCTGTCTCATATCCATGTCGTCGGGCACGGGCAGGCAATGCTGCCAAGGGGCGGTGCAATATTCTGCATACCCTCCGCCAGGGGTCAAAGCCGCAACCCGTGCGCCGAGCATTTCCACCGGGACATTGCTGCCAACTGCGGCAACTTCACCCGCAACCTCAAGTCCGAGGATCGGCGATGCTCCGGGAGGCGGCGGATAGTGCCCGGCACGCTGGATGCAATCAGGACGATTCACTCCCGCATAAGCAACCTTGATGAGAACATCGTCGGCGCCCGGCTGCGGCACATCGATCCGCTCGGCGACAAGCACCTCCGGACCGCCCGGCGCGGCGAAGCCGATCGCTGCCATATCTTCGGGAATTACCACATCAGCCATTTGCGTGCCCCACCTGCCGCGCCCATTCGTCCGTATTGGCGGCGAATACCGCTCTGGTCCATTGACAGCAAGCGGCCTCTCTTGCGATGTTGCTGGAGATGGATGAACCCGATCTTCCCCGACTCAAGGGAGACGCCGCGAACGCCCTCGCGAGCGAAGATCTTGGCCCGTATTCGCAAGCTGAGCTGGATGAGCGGATCGCGCTGCTCGATGCCGAGATCGCGCGGGTCAAGGCGCATCGCGACAAGGTCAGCGCCCACCGCATGGCGGCGGACGCGCTGTTCGGGAAGCCGAAAACGTGATGCGCAACAGCTCATCGAAAACAGATTCGCAATCGCGCAAATCCGTCCCATATATTCCTCAAAGGCGCTCAGCCGCTCCCTCTCCAGGAGTTCACTCCGTTCCCTCACAGAGACCAGTTCATGCCTAGTTTTGCCCAAAATCTCGAAAGAACCCTGCACAACGCTCTCGGCAACGCGTCCGAACGGCGTCACGAATATGCGACGCTGGAGCATTTGCTGCTCGCGCTGATCGATGACGAAGATGCAGCACAGGTGATGGCGGCTTGCGGGGTCGATCTCGCCGAGCTGGGCGAGGTGGTGAAGCAATATCTTGATCAGGAGTATCAGTCGCTCAAGACCGAGGAGGACGCCGATCCGCAGCCGACCGCCGGGTTCCAGCGGGTGATCCAGCGCGCGATCCTGCATGTCCAGTCTTCGGGCAAGGACACCGTGACGGGTGCGAATGTGCTGGTGGCGCTGTTCTCGGAACGCGACAGTTATGCAGTCTATTTCCTGCAACAGCAGGATATGAGCCGGTTGGATGCGGTGAGCTATATCAGCCACGGGATCGGCAAAGGCGGTCGCCAGCTTGAATCGAAAAATCCACAAGGGGCCGAAGACGGTGCCCCCGGCGAACCGGCCGAGCAGACCAAAGAGGGCGGCAACAAGAAAGAAACCGCGCTCGACCAGTTCACCGTGAACCTCAACGCCAAGGCTGAGTCCGGGCGGATCGATCCATTGATCGGGCGCGGGCCTGAAGTCGATCGTACAGTTCAAATCCTGTGCCGCCGGTCGAAGAATAACCCGCTTTATGTCGGCGATCCCGGCGTTGGCAAAACCGCGATTGCCGAGGGGCTGGCGCGCAAGATTGTCGAAGGCGATGTGCCTGAAGTGCTGGCCGATGCGGTGATCTATTCGCTCGATATGGGCGCGCTGCTGGCAGGCACGCGCTATCGCGGAGACTTCGAAGAGCGGCTAAAGCAAGTCGTCTCCGAACTCGAAGGGATGCCGGACGCGATCCTGTTCATCGACGAGATTCATACGGTTATCGGTGCCGGAGCGACCAGCGGCGGGGCGATGGATGCCTCCAATCTGCTCAAGCCTGCCCTATCGGGCGGGACCATCCGCTGCGTCGGTTCGACGACCTACAAGGAATTCCGCAATCACTTCGAGAAAGATCGCGCGCTGCTGCGCCGGTTCCAGAAGATCGATGTGAACGAGCCGACGATCGATGACACTGTAAAGATCCTCAAGGGCCTGCGCACCGCGTTCGAAGAGCATCACAACGTCAAATACACGCCCGACGCGCTGAAAACCGCGGTCGAGCTGTCGGCGCGCTACATCAATGACCGCAAGCTGCCCGACAAGGCGATCGACGTGATCGACGAGGTCGGCGCGATGCAGATGCTGGTGCCGCCCAGCCGTCGCAAAAAGAAGATCACGGCGAAGGAAATCGAGCAGGTCATCGCCACCATGGCGCGCATCCCGCCGAAATCGGTGAGCAAGGACGACAAGAAAGCGCTCGAAAATCTCGACCGCGATCTGAAGCATGTCGTGTTCGGCCAGGACGAAGCGATTACGCGCCTGTCGACCGCTATGAAGCTGTCCCGCGCGGGTCTGCGCGATCCGGACAAGCCGATCGGCTCGTTCCTGTTCAGCGGACCCACCGGCGTCGGCAAGACCGAGGTCGCGCGTCAGCTCGCCTCGATCATGGGGATCGACCTCAAACGCTTCGACATGTCCGAATATATGGAGCGTCACAGCGTTTCGCGGCTGATCGGTGCGCCTCCCGGCTATGTCGGATACGATCAGGGCGGATTGCTGACCGATGCAGTCGATCAGAACCCGCATTGCGTGCTGCTGCTCGACGAGATCGAAAAAGCGCACCCGGACCTGTTCAACATCTTGTTGCAGGTGATGGATAATGGCCGCCTGACCGATCATCACGGCAAGACCGTCGATTTCCGCAACGTGGTCCTCATCATGACGACCAATGCCGGTGCGTCCGACATGGCGCGCAGCGGAATCGGGTTCGGCGACGTGTCCAAGGAAGACGCCGGGACCGAGGCTGTGAACAAGATGTTTACACCGGAATTCCGCAACCGTCTCGATGCGATCGTTCCGTTCGCCTATCTCGGCAAGAGCACCGTCGCCCGCGTGGTCGACAAGTTCATCCTCGAACTCGAACTGCAATTGGCTGAACAGAACGTCCACATCCAGTTCGACAGCGATGCGCGCGGCTGGCTCGCCGACAAGGGTTACGACAAGCTCTACGGTGCGCGCCCGATGGGCCGTCTGATCCAGGACAAGATCAAGCAGCCGCTCGCCGAGGAGTTGCTGTTCGGCAAGCTCGCCGATGGCGGCGAAGTGCATGTGACGGTGAAGGACGGCAAGCCGAGCTTTGAGCTGACGCCTGCTCCGCCCAAGGCAAAACCGAAGCGGAAAGCTCCGGCGAAGAAAAAGCCAGCAGCGAAGAAGGCGTCTCCTCCTCCTGCAAAGGATGACAGCGAGACACCTGAAGCCTCTTCGGGCGGTGACGCCGAAAGCTGATCGCCGGTCGTCATAGTAGCCAACAAATGTGAAAAGGGCGCGGTTGAGGAAACTCACCTGCGCCCTTTTCGTTAAGTACCCATGGCAGAGCCCTTTTCCTGGATTCGTCCCGAGCCGTGGGGCGTGCAGATCGTCCCCGCCGATTGCTGGATCGATCCGGGCCGCGCGGTCGACCGGGCACTGGTGACGCACGGCCATGCAGACCATGCACGTGGTGGCCACGGCGAAACATTCGCCACGCCAGAGACGCTTGCAATCATGGCGCTGCGATATCGCACGGGTGTCGAGGATGCGCATGGCGAAATGCCGTCAAAGGCCAGGCCGGTCGAATATGGCGAGACCATCACACTGCCCGGCGGCGTGGATGCGACCTACATTCCGGCGGGTCACGTGCTGGGGTCAGCGCAAATCCTGCTCGAACATGCGGGCGAGCGCGTCGTCATCACCGGCGATTACAAACGCCGCCCCGATCCGACCTGCGCGCCCTTTCAGGTGACGCCCTGCGATGTCTTTATCACCGAGGCCACGTTCGGCCTGCCCGTCTTCACCCATCCTCCGATCGAAGACGAGATGGCCAAGCTGCTGAAAGCGCTGGCTGACCACCCGGACCAGTGCGTGCTGGTCGGTGCCTATGCGTTAGGAAAAGCACAGCGGGTGATCGCCGAATTGCGCGCCGCCGGTCACACCGCGCCGATCTATCTCCACGGCGCGATGGAGAAGATGTGCCGCTTGTACGAGGAACACGGTGTTGCGCTTGGCGAACTGCGGCTCGTCGCCGATCATACCAGGGACGATATGCGCGGTAGTATCATTATCGCCCCGCCTTCTGCGCTGAACGATCGCTGGTCGCGCCGTCTGCCCGATGCAATCACCGCCATGGCGTCCGGGTGGATGCGGGTGCGCGGACGCGCCCGTCAGCGCGGGGTTGAGCTGCCGCTGGTAATCTCAGACCACGCCGACTGGAACGAGCTGACGCAGACCATCGATGAAGTGAACCCGGCCGAAACCTGGATCACCCACGGGCGTGAAGAGGCACTGTTGCGCTGGTGCGAGCTAGGCCAGCGCCGCGCACGGGCGCTCGCATTGGTAGGACGCGAGGATGAGGATGACTGATACGCTCATCCTCGCAAGCATCCACACCTCACGCGGTTCAGGCGATAGCAGCCAGATCGGTGGAGATTTTCTCCAACAGGTCTTCGGTAATCGCCCCCTGCGACCACGGTTGCAGTTCCTTGAGGCTCATCGCCTTGAACTGGCCATAAGCCGGGTGATCCTGAATATTCGGGATATGCTTGTCGAGCACGGCCTTGCTGCGCTCATCGGCGACCAGCTGTTCGATCGGCATGTCGATCGAAAACGCAGCCGTGGACGCGGCGACCTTGCCGGCGCTGTCGTCGGCGAGCGCAGGGGCTCCGGTGGCGATCAGCAATGCGGCAGCGATGGGTGCGAATTTCATTCAGGCAGTTCCTTGTGTCGATCCTTCGCGAAGCCTCGCGAGGCGGAGACTTCTAGTGCGCGTATCTGTCTGTGCGATGAAGCGCGGCGAGGCAAGCCGTGAAGCGTTTTGCCGCCCTGCTCGATACTCTGGTCTACACGACCAGCCGCAATCGCAAGCTGGCCCTGCTGGCGGAATATCTGCGCGAGACGCCTGACCCCGATCGCGGCTGGGCAATGGCGGCGCTGACCGGAGAGCTGGATTTCCCGGCAGTGAAAAGCTCGACGATCCGGAATCTGATGAAAGAGCGCGTCGACCCCGTTCTGTGGTCGCTGAGCCGCGATTTCGTCGGCGACACGGCGGAAACGGCGAGCCTGTTGTGGCCAGAAGGTGAAATCGACGACGATCCCCCCTCGGTCGCTCAGGTCGTGGAAATGCTGAGCGGCCTCAATCGCAACACGGCGCCGAAAGAGCTGCCCAAACTGCTCGACCGGCTCGATGCCAATGGTCGGTTTGCGCTGATCAAGCTGGCGACCGGTGGCATGCGGATCGGGGTATCGGCGCGGCTGGCAAAGACCGCGTTTGCGCAGGCCTTCGACGTTTCGGTCGAAGAGGTGGAGGAATACTGGCACGCGCTCGACGCACCCTATCCGGAGCTGTTTGCCTGGGCGGCGGATGGCGGCGATCCGCCGGACGTTGCGAACCGCCCACGCTTCCGCCCGTTCATGCTGGCACATCCGCTGGAAGAGACGGTGGTCGATCTCGCCGATTTCGCGGCGGAGTGGAAATGGGACGGCATTCGCATTCAACTCGTTCGGGTGGGCGGCGAGACCCGACTTTATTCCCGCTCTGGCGACGATATCTCCGCGACCTTCCCCGAATTGCTCGATGTGCTGCCAATGGACGCGGTGGTCGATGGCGAGCTGCTGGTGCGCGGATCGCAGCAAGGCGGGGAAGAAGGCGGGGCGGCGAGCTTCAACGCGTTGCAGCAACGTTTGGGTCGCAAAACCGTCAGCAAGAAGATGCTCGCCGAAGCGCCCGCGTTCGTGCGGCTCTACGATGCGCTGATCGTCGAGGGTGACGACCTGCGCGAGCAGACCTGGACAAAGCGGCGGGCCGCGCTCGAAGCCTTGATGTCGCGCCTCCCCGATACTCATTTCGATCTGTCGTCGCTTGTCGAAGCGCGCGATTTCGAACATCTCGCCGAAATTCGCGAAGGGGCACGCAACGACGCTATCGAAGGGCTAATGCTCAAACGCCGCGACAGCGCCTACATCGCCGGGCGCAAGGTCGGCCTGTGGTACAAGTGGAAGCGTGATCCGCTGCTGATCGATTGCGTGCTGATGTACGCGCAACGCGGGAGCGGCAAGCGGTCGAGCTTCTATTCCGACTACACGTTCGGCTGCTGGGATGGCGATCCCGATGCTGGCGCAGAGTTGCTGCCGGTGGGCAAAGCCTATTCCGGCTTCACCGATGCGGAACTGAAAAAGCTCGACAAGCTGGTGCGCCAGACCACCCTCAATCGCTTCGGCCCGGTGCGCGAAGTGGAGCGGACACTGGTGTTCGAGGTAGCCTTCGACAGCGTCCACACGTCGAAGCGGCACAAATCCGGCCTCGCCATGCGCTTCCCCCGCATCCACCGCATCCGCTGGGACAAGCCGGTGCACGAAGCGGACCGCATCGAGAATCTTCGTGCGCTGGTCCGCGACTGACCGTCGCCCTTTCGGTCTTGCCTGTGACCAATTCTCGTATTAGGTTGCAAATCGAAACGGGAGATTTGAGATGTCGATCAAGGAACAGATTGTGCCGGTGTGGAGCCAGATGCTCGCAACGCTGGATGGTTTGCTGGCCAAAGCTGAAGCCGATGACCGCGGCGATGCATTGCTGGGTGCCCAATTGGCCGAAGACATGAACGACTTGTCTGTGCAAGTGCGATTCCTCTGCAACATGCCGGGTGAAGCGGTTGCGCGGCTGGCAGGGATCGAGTTCGTCTCCGCCGAAGACAACCCCGCGACATTGGCCGAGGCGCGCGAGCGGATCGCCAAGACCCGAGCCGACATCGACGAATGGGCGAAGCTGGACTTTGCTGCCGACGATGCTGCAATCGAGCTGGCGCTACCCAACGGCATGACATTCGATATGAGCGCAGCCGAATATGTCCGCGACTGGGCTCTGGCGCAGTACTATTTCCACGTAACCGCCGCCTATGCGATCCTGCGCAAGGAAGGGCTCGCAATCGGGAAGATCGATTTCGTCCCTTATATGATGCGCTACATGCGGCAGCCCGAAACGGCTTGAACGCTTTCCTACACCCTGCGCGCGCGTCATACTCCTCGCGGCTCTTTGAAAATCGTATCTGAAAACGGGGTTTCTGCGGGTAAGTGTCAACTTTGCCGTTTCATATCAAGTCTATGAATTAAAAGGGTGATTCACCCGAAACCGAAATTGACACGGTGTCAATTGTGTCAACTTCGTCGGTGCGTCACTTCAATCCGGCTTCGAACACCGCCAGCGAATGCGCCTTGGCGTTCTCGGAATAGTGCGCAACGCCCATGCGCATCCCGGCGATCGCGGCATCAGACAGCTCTTTCATCGGCTTGGCCGGCCGGCCCGCCCACAGCATGCGGTCTTCCATGACTTTGCCCTCGGTCAGCATCGCACCGGCGGCGAGCATCGCATCGTGGCCGATCACCGACTTGTTCATCGCAATCGCGCCCAAGCCGACAAAGCCGCGATCCAGAATGGTGCAGCCGTGCACCATCGCCATGTGACCGATCAGCACATCGTCGCCGATGATCAGCGGCGATCCGTCTTCGTCACCGGGGCGCGGCGGGTCGCAGTGAAGCACACTGCCATCCTGCACATTGGTCCGCTCGCCAATCCGGATTTTGAAGACATCGGCGCGCAGCACACAATTGTACCAGATCGAGCTGCCCGCTCCGATCTCGACATCGCCGATAAGGGTCGAACCGGGAGCGATGAAAGCGGTGTCATGGATGCGCGGCGTCTTGCCGTGGATCGGAATGATGTTCACGCCGGGGCGGTACATGTCTGGGACTCCCATTGTTGTTCGGTGAGGGAATATTGAATGGTCGGACTGTCTGCTGCTGGAAAATCAGGATCGGTGAAATCCAGCTCTGCTCGGCGGATCATGCCTAGCTTCTCCATAAGCTTCCAGCTGCCGACATTGGCCTCGCTGGTGAGTGCAACGACATGCGGCGCACCGATCGAGCCGAACGCCCAATCAATCACGGCGCGCATTGCCTCTTCGGCATAGCCCCTGCGCCAGCGATCTTCACGCACCAGCCAGCCGATCTCGTGATCGCCCTGATTGGGCGCATGCCGGTTATCGACGCGCTTCATCCCGCAATGCGCAACGAGTTCGCCGGTCGCACGTTCGAAAGCAAACATGAAGCCGAACCCTTCGGCGGCGAAACTCGCGCGTGATTTTGCGTGTTTGCCCGCCAGCTCTTCGCGAGATCGCGGTCCACCCAACCGCTCCATCACCATGGGAGTGTTGAGGTGGCGGATGTGCAAATCGAGATCATCGGGGCCGATCTGGCGTAATTCCAACCGTTCCGTTTCGAGGACCAGATCACCCATCCAGCACTTCCCATTCGGCGCGTTCGATCCGGTAGACGATGATGGTCTCCCCCATTGCCCATGATACCGTATCGGGGAAATCCATGTCGGGCCGACGGGTCATGCCGAGCCGCTTCATCAGACCCCAGCTCGCAACATTCTCATCCACGGTCAGCGCGATAACGTGCGGTGCACCGAAGCGCTCGAAAGCAAGATCGATCGAAGCCTTCGCCGCCTCCTTGGCATAGCCGTGGCCCCAGGCATCTTCGCGCAGACGCCATCCCGCTTCCATGTCGCCGATCGGCCCTTTCGGCTCGTTGCACCGCTTCAATCCGCAAAAGCCGAGTATCTCGCCTGACAGATGCCCGCCATCGGAGCGGCGCTGAACCACCCAGAAGGTATGACCGTATTCACGTTGGTATAGCTCCAGCCGCTCTCTGGCGTGTCGTTGCTCTTTCGAATCGGCCAGCCCGCCAAGAAAGCGCATCACATTGGGCGTGTTGAGGTGCGTCCAGAACGGCTCCCAGTCCTCATCCCGCCAATCGCGCAGGATCAGCCGGTCGGTCTCGTGCCGAAAGTCAGCCATGCAACAGCTTCGCGGCAACCGGGGCGTGATAGGTCAGCACGCCGCTGCACCCCGCACGCTTGAAAGCGATCAGCTTCTCCATCAACAGCGCATCGCGATCGCCTGCGCCCACCGACTGCGCCGCTTCGATCATCGCGTATTCGCCGCTAACCTGATAGGCGAAGACCGGCACACCGAATGCCTGTTTTACCCGATAGATAATGTCGAGATAGGCCAGTCCCGGCTTCACCATCACGCCGTCCGCGCCCTCAGCAATGTCGAGCTCGACCTCACGCAAAGCCTCATCGCCATTGGCCGGGTCCATCTGGTAGCTTTTCTTGTCGCCTTTCAGCAGGCCGCCCGACCCCACTGCGTCGCGAAACGGGCCGTAAAACGCGCTCGCATATTTGGCGGCGTAGCTCATGATCTGGACATTGCGATGATTGCCCATCTCAAGCGCCATGCGGATGGCGTGGATGCGGCCGTCCATCATGTCGGACGGGGCGATGATATCCGCGCCCGCCTCGGCCTGGTTGATCGCCTGGTCGACCAGCATCGCGACCGTCTCGTCATTGACGACATAGCCGCTGTCGTCGAGCAATCCGTCCTGCCCGTGGCTGGTGTACGGATCGAGCGCCACGTCGGTCAGCACGCCGATGTCATTGCCACACGCATCCTTGATCGCCTTGATCGCGCGGCACATCAGATTGTCGGGATTGTGCGCTTCTGCCCCGTCGTCGCTGCGGCGGTCCGGCTGCGTATTGGGAAACAGCGCCACCACCGGGATGCCGAGATCGACCGCTTCCTTTGCCCGCGCGACGATCCCGTCGACCGACCAGCGCGAAACGCCTGGCAGGCTCGCGATAGGCTCCTCGACGCCGCTCCCTTCGGTCACGAAAAGCGGCCAGATCAGATCTGCCGGGGTCAGCAAGGTTTCGCGGTGGAGCGAGCGGCTCCATGCATGGGCGCGTGTGCGGCGCAGGCGTGTGTTGGGATAGCTGCCGGTCATGGCGCGGAGTGTTGCCGCAATTTGTCGAGGGGTGCAATCGCAGCGATGCGCGCCTTAGGCGCTACGGTTCAATCTACCACTTCGGCGCTGTCGATCTTCTCGATCTCGCGCACCGGCGCTTCGACTTCGGTGCCCACCGGCTCCAGATTTTCCAGTGCCGCCCCCGGCTCCACATCCCGCAGTTTGAACAATTGCTGGCGGAAATCGAGCAGTTCGGTGCCTTCCAGTTGCGCGCGGGTCACGAACGATACGCTGGCGGGATTGATGGAGCGGCCATTGCGATACATCTCGTAATGCAGGTGCGGTCCGGTCGAAAGACCGGTTGAGCCGACATAGCCGATAACCTGCCCGCGCTTGACGCTCTGCCCGCTGCGCACCGACATCCGGCTCATGTGGCAATACCGCGTCTCTAGCCCGTTGCCATGGCGCAGCCGCACCGCGTTTCCGCATCCGCCCGCGCGTCCAGCCGACCGCACGGTGCCATCGGTAACCGCCACAATGGGAGTGCCCCGCCGGGCGCGGAAATCGAGGCCCGCATGCATCCGGCGATAGCCCAGGATCGGGTGACGACGCATGCCATAACGCGAGCTGATCGGCCCCGGCACCGGAGCCAGCAGCCCGCGGCGTTGCTCGCCTACGCCTGATGCTTCGTAGAACCGGCCTTCCTTGCCCCAGCGCATCAATTGCGTCTTGGGCTTCCCGGCTCGGTCGACCCCGGCGTAGAGCAGTTGCCCTGCCTGCCGTTCGCCGGTCGCGGCGCGGCGATAGGCGATGATGATATCGAATTCGTCGCTGGAGCGGATTTCGCGGTCCATATCGACGTGATCGTCCAGCTTGCGCAGATAATCCTGCACCGCGCTGGCGGGAACGCCGGCGGCTCGCATCGAGCGATACAGACTGTTGCCGACAGGACCGCGCACACGCAGCGGAGTATCGTCGACGCGGATCACATTGCGTTCAATCCCGAACGCCTCACCATTGCGCGCGATCTTCAGCTCGAGATCGAACCGGGCGCGGAAAGCCAGCGCATCGAGCGGGCGCGGTGCCCCAGGACCCGGACGGCGGCCCAGCACGATATCCATCTTGGTGCCCGCTTCGATCTCGTTGAGCGGCATCGCGGCATTCACCAGCGAACCGACCTCGCTGATATCGCCGCGAGACACGCCTGCGCGGCGCAGCATCGTGGCGAAAGTATCGCCTTCGGCCAATGTAGCAACCAGTTCGATCTGCGGACGTTCGGGCGCACTCGTCAGCGGTATGACCTGCGCGGTCGGGCCCATCCGGCGACCGCTATCGGCACCCAGCGCCAGCGGCGTGATCATCTGCGCGCGAAATTCGTCACGGATTTCCTGATCGTTCGGCATCGCAGATCGCGCTTCCAGCGGGGTCATGTCCGGCCAGAACGCGAGTGCCACCGCGCCCAGGCCCAGCATCGTACCCAACCCGCGGAACCAGCGGCGGCTGCCGATATTCTCGGCAAGGTCCGGTGCCAGATCCAACCCGTCGAGCCAATTGCTGACCGACAGCTTCCATTCGTCATACCGATCGCCGACGCCCTGCACACGAGCGAGCGCCTGCTTCTTGTAAGCATCCTGCCTGCTGGGCGGCGCATGGCGTGCGGCGTTCTTGAAATACGGTTTCAGCTCGCGCGCGCCGACGGGTTCAGGCTCGGCCTGATCCACGTCCTTTATGTCGTGCGCATGATCCAATGTGTATGTCCCCCCGGCACGCATGAGCCATTTTGCGCGCCAGTGCTGCGTTTGTGGGGAAAGCTAATCCCCAATCAAGGTAAATATGCACTTAACCAGCGACCAAACGAGTCGCAGACACGGTAAGGTGTTTCCCTTATGCGGTCGCTATCGTCAAAGCGGCCATTGCCCCACTCCGCCAAGCCTGACAAAAACCGGAGTCGTGACCGGAATTTCTCCCCAAAACTCGTCTGCCCAAGACTCGTCCGACAGTCATGTTCGAGCGGTGCTTGGTCCGACCAACACCGGCAAGACGCATCTGGCGATCGAGCGGATGTGCGCGCATTCGAGCGGGATGATGGGCTTCCCGCTGCGCTTGCTGGCGCGCGAGGTTTATGACCGGGTCCGGGCGATCAAAGGCGACAAGGCGGTCGCGCTGATCACTGGAGAGGAGCGGATCGAGCCGCCTGATGCGCGCTATTTCTGTTGCACGGCAGAAGCGATGGATCGGCGGGGAGCCGGAAAGAACGGACGCCATGCTTTCGTTGCGGTCGATGAGGCTCAGATCGGCGCGGACCCCGAGCGCGGGCATATCTTTACCGATCGGCTGCTGAATGCGCGCGGGCGGGAAGAGACCATGATCCTTGGCTCGGCGACGCTCGAACCGCTGGTCAGGAAACTGATCCCGCGCGCGGAAATGGTGGAGCGCCCACGCTTTTCCACGCTGACGCATTCGGGCACGACCAAGCTGTCCCGCCTTATGCCGCGCAGCGCTGTCGTCGCGTTTTCGGTCGAGCAAGTCTACGCCATGGCAGAAGCGCTGCGGCGGTTTCGCGGGGGTGCGGCGGTGGTGATGGGTGCGCTGTCTCCGGAAACACGCAACAAGCAAGTCGAGCTGTTCCAGAACGGCGAGGTCGATTACATCGTCGCCACCGATGCGATCGGCATGGGACTGAACCTCGACCTCAACCACGTTGCCTTCGCCGCGCTTTCCAAATTCGATGGTCAGCGCAAACGGCGGCTCACACCGGCGGAAATGGCGCAGATCGCCGGGCGTGCGGGTCGGCATCAGCGCGATGGCAGTTTCGGAACGCTCGCCGGGGGCGGTGACCGATCGGGCGCGCCGCTCGAATTCACCGACGAAGAGGTCTACGCGATTGAGGAGCACAAATTCGCTCCGCTGACCAAACTCTATTGGCGCGAGGCCGAACCGCGCTTCGATACGCTCGACGTGCTGATCGGCGACCTTGAGAGCAAGCCGCACAGCGATGTCCTACGACCCGCCCCGCCCGCGATCGATATCGCCGTGCTCAAGAAGCTCGCCAGCGAGCCGCTGGCGCAGACGGTACGCGGGCATGGATCAGTGCGGCGGTTCTGGGAGGCATGCTCGCTGCCCGATTTCCGGCAGATCGGCGTCGATCCGCATTCCCGCTTCGTCGCGCGGCTGTGGCAAGATCTGTGCGAAGGCTATCTCGGCGCGGATTTCGTCGCCGCCCGTATCGCGGAACTCGACCGGATGCAGGGCGACATCGATACCTTGCAGGGAAGGATAGCCGCGGTGCGATCCTGGGCCTATATCTGCCAGCGACCCGACTGGGTGTTAGCGCGCGATGAAATGGCAGCGCGCGCCCGTGCGGTCGAAGCGAAACTCTCGGATGCATTGCATGCAAGGCTTACCGAGCGGTTCGTCAATCGGAGGACGACAATACTGATGAAATCGCTTGGACAAGATGCCAGCGCCTTACCCGTAAAGCTCGAAGACGATGGTCGGGTGACTGTCGAGGGAGAGGTGATCGGGCGGCTCGATGGATTCCGCTTTGCGGTCGATCCCAGCGCAGGCCTTGCGGATCGCAAGATGCTGTTGTCGGCGGGCGAGAGAGCGCTACCCGGAATTCTCGCACAGCGCGCCAAGTGGCTGTTGAGCGATGGACTTGGCGAGCTGACGATCGAGCGCGGGGATATCCGCTGGCAAGGCAAACCGCTGGCCGCAATCGAGATGCCGGATGATTTCGCTGCGCCGCGCCTGGCGCTGTCACGCGAGATTTCACTGCTGGCGGACAGTCCTCGTGCCGAGCTCGAAGCCGGGCTTGCTGCGTGGCTCGAAACGAAGCTGGAGCCGCTCGCCCCTCTGCGCAAGCTGGCCGAGGCCGCGCGCAATCCCGAAGCCGGGTCGCAGGCGCGCGCTCTGCTTATCACTCTGATCGATGCGCGCGGCGTGGTCAGTCGCGAAAAGGCGGGCCTCGAACATCTGCCCAAGGAAATGCGCCCATTTCTGCGCAAGCTGGGCGTCACTTTCGGAGCGCTCGATATTTTCGCACGCGATCTGCTCAAACCCGCACCACGTCAGTTGCTGCACGCGCTGGCACTCGACAAGCGCCCGCTTGAACCAGCGATGCTGCCGGTCCTGGCGGAAACCAAGCGGTTGCCTGCCGGATATCGTCCGGCGGGCGAGCAGGCGATCCGCGTCGACCTCGCGGAAAAAATCCTGCGCGCCGCTTTCGATGCGCGCGCAAAGGCGACCGGAACCACATCGAAAGAACGCCACCCGCGTTTCCGGCTCGATCTGGCGCTTCCCGTCTCGATCGGCCTCGAAGAAGAGAATGCGCGGCGACTGCTGGGCAGCGCAGGATTTCGCCTGCAACGCGCTCGCAAGCTGGCAGACGGCGCTTTCGGACCGCCAGCGCCGGATAGCTGGACCTGGCGACCACGCCGGGCCGGTGAAAAGGATGGCCAGCGCCCGCAACGTCGCCGCAAACCCGATGCGCGCAAGGGGCAAGAGCAAAAGCGCTCGTCGCAAAAGGGGAAACCGAAAGGCAAAAGACCTCAGGGCGACCGTGCGCCCAGACCCAAACACGATACCGGGCCAGCGCGCGCCAGCGGTGCCTTCGATGGATTGGCGGACCTGCTGGGCGGATGAACGAGCCTGCGCAAAAGACCCTCCGGATCGATCGGCTGCTGGTCTATCTGCGCTTTGCCCGCACCCGCTCAATCGCGCAGGCGATGATCGAGGCGGGCACTTTACGCCGCAATAGAAATCATGTGCTGCGCCCTAGCGAGAGTGTCGGTATCGGAGATGTCCTCACGTTGGTGATCGGCAACGACGTGCGCGTGGTGGAGGTTGTTTCGCTGCCGGAACGGCGCGCCTCGCCCGCTCTCGCCAAGTCTCATTATCGTGAGCTTGACCGAGGCGGCTAAATCGCCATAGCAGCCGTCAAGATTGCCGATTTGAATTGAAAGACCCGCAATGACTTACGTCGTCACCGATGACTGCATCAAATGCAAATACACCGACTGCGTCGAAGTGTGCCCGGTGGACTGCTTCTACGAAGGCGAAAACATGCTGGTGATCAACCCCAGCGAATGCATCGATTGCGGCGTCTGCGAACCGGAATGCCCGGCTGAGGCGATTCTGCCCGATACCGAAGATGGTCTTGAAAAATGGCTTGAGCTCAACACCAAGTTCTCAGCCGAATGGCCCAACATTACCAGCCAGAAAGAGCCGCCGGCCGATGCCGACGATCACAAGGGTGAAGAGGGCAAATTCGAGAAGTATTTCAGCGCCGAACCTGGCGAGGGCGACTAAGCGCCGCGTAGCTCTTGCGCGCACTTTCCTGCGCATTTTGCATACATGATTGGTCGATAGCGAGCGTCTTTTGGCGCCTGTAATGCTGCGACTCGCAATTTTGTTGCGAATATGTTATATAATGGATCAACCGCGCTGGCTGGTCCCGGCGCTGGGCGAAGAAAACCAGAAAGGCCTTAGACCAGCAGCGACATCTTTGGACGATTACTTGACGGTGTTTGCACTCGCTTTTTCGAGGAGCAGGCCCGCTGGGAAAGTCGCCTGTTGTCCAGTTCGGAAAGGCTGCAAGAAAGGAACTCGCATGGCTAGCAATGCGCCCGCCTTTACGGTCGGAGACTACGTCGTTTATCCCAAGCACGGCGTTGGCCGCGTGATTGAACTACAGAATGAAGAAATCGCCGGCATGCAGCTTGAGCTGTATGTGCTGCGGTTTGAAAAAGAGCGCATGACCCTGCGGGTTCCGCTCAACAAGGTTGAATCCATCGGCATGCGCAAATTGTCTTCGGACAAGACGCTGAAAGACGCGATGGAAACCCTGAAGGGCAAGCCAAAGGTCAAGCGCACCATGTGGTCGCGTCGGGCGCAGGAATACGAAGCGAAGATCAATTCGGGTGAGCTTGTCTCGATTGCCGAAGTGACACGCGATCTGTTCCGCCCCGAAGATCAGCCCGAACAGAGCTATTCCGAACGGCAGATTTTCGAGGCAGCATCAAGCCGCCTCGCCCGCGAGCTCGCGGCGATGGAAGAAACCGACGAGCCGACCGCGCTCGAGAAAATTCTCGAAGTGCTGCGCGAGCACGCACCGCAATATTACGGCAATGACGACGAAGACAGCTAAGTCTGTTTGAGATCGTACATTTCACGAAGGGCTGCCCAATGGGCGGCCCTTTTTGGTTCGTGAGCGGCCCGTGGTTCCATACCAACCCTTGCACGACCAGCTACAGTGTATTACATCACCAATACGCCCTTGATGGGAAACGGGTTCAACTTGGTGGAGATTTCGATGATGAAGCGGTTCGTAAAGAGCATGGCCCCTCTGGCCGTTCTGACGCTGGGTGCCGGGCTATCAGGCTGCGGCAATGCCGACATGACGATCAACGGCGAGGAAGGCGTACCGCTGAGCGAACTGGACATGAGTGGAGCCGCGCCCACCGAACTGGTGGTCGCCGGGTCCGACAAGGTTATCGTAACCGAAGGCGACGCGCTCGACGTGACGGTTGAAGGCTCGGACGATGCGGTTGCCCGGATGCGCTTCATCCTCGATGGCGATATGCTGGGCGTGACGCGCGAAGGGGGGTCCTGGGACGATTTCGGCAGTGCGACCGTGCGGGTGACCATGCCCGCACCGCGCGAAATCGTGATCGCGGGCAGCGGCGACGTCGAAGCCGCCACCATGGCGCCTGAAGCCGAAGTGGCGATCGGTGGATCGGGCAGCATGGTGATCGCCAATCTCGGCGCAGAGCGATTCGAAGCGGCGCTTGGCGGATCGGGCGATATCAAGGCCGCCGGCACAACGAAAAATCTGGAACTGGCGATTGGTGGATCGGGACGCGCCGATTTTAGCGAGCTGATGGCAGATAATGTCGAGATTTCCATCGGTGGATCGGGCGATGTCGATCTGATGTCGGATGGCACTGTCGAGGCAACGATTGCCGGATCGGGCGAGATCAATGTGACAGGCGATGCCAAATGCACACTCAATTCGATGGGATCGGGCACGCTGAACTGCAACGCCGCCACTCGGACTGCCTCATCCGATGAAGCGTCCACCGAACAAGCCACAGCCGAGGAATAATCCCTAGGGCCGGATGCTTGCCTTGATCAGGCGAGCGCGCGACAAAGGGGCATGCGGATCGCAGCCCCTTTTCTTGCCCTCCTCGTCGGCCTCGCTCTGTCGGGCTGCCTGGCGCGCGCGGCGGTTGATGTGGTCACGGCTCCGGTCAAGGTCGGAAGCAAGGCGGTCGACCTTGCGACCACCAGCCAGTCCGAAGCGGATGAGAAGCGCGGGCGTGAGCTGCGCAAGCGGGAAGAAAAGCTCGGCAAGCTTGAACGGCGCTATGAAAAGCAGACCGAGAAATGTCGCGAGGGCGATGACGAGGCCTGCGAGAAAGCGCGGGCGACATATTCAGAAATTCAGGAAATCCTGCCGACTTTACCGGCCGAGCCAGAAGGCGATTAGCGCGCCGGTGTGGCTGCGCGCCGAAGCCGATCATTGATCGCGCCGCCAATGCCTTCGGTCGGGATCGGCGCGACCGCGATCCGGGCTGCACTTGCCGCGGCAGCTTGATGCAAACAATCGTAGAGCCGAGCGGCGGCCTCGTTCAGATCGCCAGTCTCTGACAGCGTGCAGTCGCCTACGATCTCGCCAAACCCGATCAAGAATTCGTCTGGCGCAACTTCGCTCGCCATCAGCCTGAGCGGTTTTCCCGGCGAGTAGTGCCGCGCCATCTGACCGGGAGCTTCGACCTTTGCAGCAGCACCGGTCTCCGGTCCCAGCAATCCGGAAAGTTCGTTCTTGGCGATCGGACCGGGACGCAGCAGCGACCAACCACCCTCGGGTCGCAGCGCAACAATCGTCGATTCCAGCCCGCGCTCACTAGGGCCGCCATCCAAGACCATCGGACTCGCGTCTCCGAGCGACGACATAACGTGCTCGGCGCGGGTCGGGCTGACATGCTCGCTGCGATTGGCCGAGGGGGCGGCGAGCGGAAACTCCATTTGCTGCAACAGCGTCTGCATCGCCGGATGCGCTGATTGGCGCAGTGCTATGGTCGGCAGACCAGCGGTGACCGCTTTTGCCATGTCTGCATCGGATCGAAGTGGCACCACCAGCGTGAGAGGCCCCGGCCAATATCGATCGGCCAGTTGCACGGCGCGCTCATCGAACCGTGCGATGGTCTTCGCCTGCTCCACATCGCGCACGTGAACAATCAGCGGGTTGAAATCGGGGCGACCTTTCGCGGCATAGATCTTCGCCACCGCATCGGCGCGGTCGGCGCGCGCAGCGAGGCCATAAACCGTCTCGGTCGGCACAGCGACCAGCCCGCCGGATTCGAGGATTTGAGCCGCGCGCGCGATCCCCTCGGCATCTGCCGGCACCACTTCCGTAACGTCCTTGCCGCTCATTCAAGGAGCGCTATATTCTTGCGTAACCAGTGCCAAGGAAAACACGAAACTCCTTGTGCACTCGCCCTTCATTTCAAAGGACACCGCCCCCGTGACACCGTACACCCCGCCCACCCTGGATCAGCTGCTCGCCATTCGCGTCAATGCCGGGATCGAAGAACTCGCGAGTTCCGAAAAGTTCGCGCATGCCGAAGCCGATCTGGTCGAAGCGATCGTCGAAGGGGTCGGCCAGTTTGCCGCAGGCGAGTTCGCACCACTCAACCGGATCGGCGATCTTGAGGGATCGAAACTGGAAAACGGGGTCGTCCGCGCGCCCGACGGGTTCAAGGCCGCGTATGACGCCTATGTCGAGCAGGGCTGGAACGCTATTGCATCGCCCGAAGAGTTCGGCGGACAGGGGCTGCCTTTCACCCTATCGTGCAACGTGCTCGAAAATCTCGGCGCGGCGAACATGGCGTTCAACCTGTTGCCGATGTTGTCGGTTGGCGCGATCGACGCGCTGGAAAACCATGGCAGCAAGGATCAGCAGGCGAAGTACCTCCCCGATCTGGTCAGCGGCAAATGGTCGGGCACCATGAACCTGACCGAACCGGCGGCGGGCAGCGATGTCGGCGCGCTGCGTTCGACCGCGGTTCCCATCGAAGACGGAGAGCATGCTGGCAAATACCTGATCACCGGTCAGAAGATCTACATCACCTGGGGCGAGCATGAGCTGGCCGAGAACATCATCCATCTGGTGCTGGCACGGCTGCCCGATGCACCCGAGGGATCGCGGGGCATCTCGCTCTTCCTCGTGCCCAAGTATCACGTCAACGAAGACGGTTCGCTTGGGCATAGAAACGATCTGCGCTGCGTCAGCCTGGAGCACAAGCTGGGCATCAACGCCTCGCCGACCTGCGTGATGAGCTATGGCGACAATGGCGAGTGTATCGGAGAGTTGGTCGGTGAGCCCAATCGCGGGCTGATGGCGATGTTCACGATGATGAACAATGCGCGGATCAATGTCGGCAATCAAGGCGCGCATATCGCCGAACGCGCGACCCAGCAGGCGCTCGCCTATGCGATGGACCGCGTGCAATCAGCCCGCGCGGGATCGCCGGACAAGAACCCCGTGGCAATTATCGAGCACCCCGATGTGCGGCGCATGATCCTGCGCATGAAGGCACTGACCGAAGGCGTGCGCGCGCTGCTTTATTACTGTGCCGGGCAGGTCGATCGCGGCTCGATCGGCAACGACGCAGCGAAAGTGCGCTCCGACATCCTTGTCCCGCTGGTTAAGGCATGGGGCACCGATGTCGGCGTCGAAGTCGCAGGGATCGGTGTGCAGGTCCACGGCGGGATGGGCTTTGTCGAGGAAACCGGCGCAGCACAGCACTGGCGCGATTCCAAGATCGCCCCGATCTACGAGGGCACCAATGGCATTCAGGCAGCCGACCTAGTGACCCGCAAGCTTGGCCTCGAAGGTGGCGAGGCGATGATCGCGCTGTTTGAAGAGATCGCCCGCGATGCTGCTGGCGAAGCCGGTCTTGCAGCGCTCGCGACCGACTGCGCCAACATCGCCCGCTGGATGCGCGACGAAGCAAGCCTCGATGATCGCCTCGCGGGGAGCGTTCCGTTCTGCACCATGGCAGCAGTCGCGGTCGCGGGGTGGCAGCTGATGAAACAGGCCGAAGCCGTCGCCAATGGCGCCGCGCCGTCGCTGGCCGAAACGAAGCCTGTGACGGTGCGCTTCTTCCTCGACCGGATCGTGCCAGAAGCACACGGGCTGAAAGCGGGCGCTATCGCTGGAGCGGACCTGCTCTACACTCTCCCGGCAGAAAAACTTGCGAGCTGATCGGCATGGGTTGCGCGGCGCAACTATGAGCGCGCGATGAGCGAGCGCCGCGACCGGTTGGAGCGAATAGCCTCGGCGCTTGAGCGGATTGCGCGACCGATTTCCCTTGAGGTGGATTGGTCGAGTGCGCCAGCGTTCATCTGGACCGGAGAAACCGCGCGCGCCGTGCCTGAGATCGATGCGCTTCCGCTCCAAACATTGCGCGGGATCGATCAGCAAAGGGCCGCGGTCAGTGAAAATCTGGCGCGCTTGGCCAAAGGTGCGGCGGCGCACGACATGCTGCTATGGGGTGCGCGCGGGATGGGCAAGTCGGCGCTGGTCCGCGCGGCTATCGCCGATCTGCAAAGCGACGATCCGGCTTCGCTTGCGCTTGTGCAGCTCGCTCCCGGATCGCTGGGCAGCTTTCCAAAACTGATCGGGGCGCTCGCCGGCCAACCACGCGCCTTTCTGCTGTTCATCGATGATCTTGGCTTCGGGGCGGACCAAACTCAGGACAATCTCGCCCTGCGCAGCCTGCTCGATGGCGGCGTGGTACCGCGTTCGGCCAATATTCGCCTGGCAGTCACATCCAATCGCCGGGCGATCGTTCAGCGCGATGCGGGTGAAAGCGCCGCGTTGAATGAACGCGATGAGCGTGACAATGCCTTGGCACTTGCAGATCGCTTCGGCCTGACGCTCGGCTTCCACCCCTGCGATCGCGAAACCTTTCTGGATATTCTGCGCGGATACACTGATCCGCTTGGCCTCGCTTTCGACGAAGAAGAAGCTCTGGCGTGGGCGATAGCGCGCGGCAACCGATCAGGGCGAACCGCCTATCAATTCGCCACCGAACTTGCAGGACGCGCGGGCAGGGCGATTTAGCCCTAGGTTTCAATCCGTCCGCTGGCCCGCCTGCGTGCGCAGGTAATCTTCCTCGAATGTCGCGCGTGGATCGCGCAATTCGCGCGGCGGCGGCAATGCGTCGCCGGTTACCCGCGTGATCGCACCAGCCGGTTCAGCATCCGGGGCGACGGTGCGCCAGACGATCCCGGCAGTGTCATCGGTGACAAGCAGCGAACCGTCGCTGGCCCATTCCACCCAGGTCGGACGCCCCTTGGTCGTGCCGTCCTCATTCAGAAACCCGGTCAGCACCGGCTGCGGCTTACCCAGCGGATTGCCGCGCTCGTCAAACTCGACATAGACCACATCGTAACCCGACGGCGGCTTGCGGTTCCACGAACCATGGCGCGCGATGAAAGCGCCATTCGCCATCCCTTCGCCCATCCGATGCCCCTCTTTCGTAAACACCAGACCCAGCGCCGCAACATGCGGGCCGAGCGCATATTCCGGGTTGCGGGTGTATTCCATCAGGAAGGCGGGCATTGGCGCTTCGACCCGGCGGTCGATGTTGTCCTTGTAGTAAATCCACGGCCAGCCATATTGCGCGCCCACCGGCACGTTGGTGAGGTAATCGGGCACGAGGTCCGACCCGAGCATGTCGCGCTCATTGACTGTGGTCCAAAGCTCACCAGTCCAGGGGCTGAAATCCATCCCGTTGGCATTGCGCAGGCCGACCGCGAACTGGCGCTGGCGATTGGTGGTGAGATCGTACTCCCAGATCATCGCCCGGCCCTCTTCGACCTCCATCCCGCTTTCGCCGATATTGCTGACCGATCCGACCGCGATGAACAGCCGATCGCCATCAGGGTGGATCTCCATATTGCGCATCCAGTGGCCGCCGCGCGGCGGCAGATCCATCAGCTTGCGCCCCTCCCCGGTGACCGCGTCGGCACCCAGCTCATAATCGAACGCGAGCACGGCATTGTGATTGGCGACATACAGCGTGCCATCGTGCCAGCTTAAGCCGGATGGGGAATCGAGACCCTCTTCGCGAATGACCTGCTGCACCTCCGCCGTGCCGTCGCCATCTTCATCGCGCAGCAGCACGATCTGATTGGGGGATTCGCCCGCAGCACCCGCTTCGGAAAACAGGTAGGAGGCAACCCAGCCGCGGATCGTCGCCATGATCCCGCCTTCGCCATCATCCTCGGCCTTGGGCGCGCGGGTCAGCGTCACCAGCACATCTCCGTTGGGCAGCGCATAGAGGACGCGCGGATGCTCCAAACCTTCGGCAAAGCGAGTCACCGTCAGACCCTCGGCAGCGACAGGCAGCTCGCCATCGTTCCAGCCCACCGGCTTGGCGATCTGGACCGTCGGAAAACCCTCCGCCTCCGGCGCTTCGAGCGTCGGCTCCGTCCCGGCGACCTCGTCCACCGAAAGCTCGGCAGTGTTGCCGCGTGTCAGGAAATACAGACCGATGCCGCCGATCACGATCAGAACGACAAGAGCGATTGAGAGTTTGCGAAGAATAGCCATCTGGCGCTGATAAGGCTGGTCCACGCTTGCGGCAACCAGCGGATCGCTGCAAGAGGCCGCGCATGTACGATTTCAAACCCGATGCGGACCTCGAAACCGGCGAACGATACCGCCAGCTGGTGCAGGCCGCAGACGCGCTCACCAGCGGCGAAAGCGACGGGGTCGCCAATATGGCGAATGTCGCCGCGCTTATCTGGGAATATGTGCCCGATCTCAATTGGGCCGGGTTTTATCGTATGGGTCAGAGCGATGGCGAAGCATCGGAACTGGTGCTTGGCCCATTCGTCGGTCGCCCGGCCTGCATCCGCATTCCTGTTGGCCAGGGCGTGTGCGGCGCAGCCGCTGCATCGCGGGAAACACAGCTGGTCGAGGACGTCCACGCCTTTCCCGGCCATATCGCCTGCGACGCGGCAAGCCGGTCCGAAGTCGTCGTGCCGGTGCTGCGCGATGGCAAAGTGATCGCGGTAATAGATCTCGACAGCCCGAAACCCGCGCGCTTCGGCGGAGGGGATGCGGCTGGCCTTGAAGCGCTGGCCGCGCTGCTGGCTGACCGGATTTGATCACAGCACGTTAGCCGCCACAATCGCCCCGAAACGAGACAGCACCCATGGCCAGCTTGGTCGGTGGAAGTCCCCAATGGTAAACAATTAGCTAACCAATAGTTTAGCTCAGGGCTCGATTCGCGGGTCCGGTTTGGGGGTAATTCGATGCATACTCTTCGCACATCTCTTCGCACCATGACCGGCCTGGCCGTCGCACTTCCCGCGCTCGCGCTTGCAACTCCGGCCATCGCACAGGTCGATCCGGTCGATTTGCCGCCGCTGCCAGCACCGGTGAATGCAGAGCCTGCCGCAGTTGAAACGGCTCTGCCAGCCGATTTGCCGCGTCCGACATTCGAGACTGAAACAATTGTCGGAGCTGACGGGGTGGAAACCATCACCCGCACCCGGCGGATCGAGCGGCCTGCTGCGCTCCCGCAGACTGCAGAGGGTGCACCTTATCCTGGCGGACCCGTTGCGTTCGCGCCACTCGCGCTCGATCGCGAACAATGGATCGACGAATGTCGCCGCCGTATCGACGGGCGGAGCCGCAAGAAACGCGACCGCTATGATTGCGAGGCCGCACTCGATGGGTATCTGGCGCAACCCAACGCGACTTTTGCAAGCCGCACGATCCCGGCGCCGGGCTATGCCTATCCCGCCTATGGCTACGCACCGGCCTACACCGGCCAATATGCGTATTCAGCGGGTTGCGGCTGCCAGCAACCTCAGGTTGCCTGGGTGCCGGTTCAGACCCAGCAGCGCCAACGGGTGATCGTGCGCGAAACGGTGCGCGAAGAGCTGGTTCCCGGCACGCGGATCATTCCGCCAGCACCGCGACCGATCAAGGGGCCTGCGCCGCTTCCGATCAAGGGCACAGCTCCGCGTCCGGTGAAGATGATCAAACAATAAGCTGGCCGATCACCGCTTGCCTCAGGGCAGCGGCGCTTCGGGCGGAGGCTCTGGTCCGGCGGCGGGTGACGGCGCGGCGGCAATGGTATCCGTTCCGTCTTCACGCGTCTTCGGACTATCCGCCAGACGCAGCTTGATCGAGCCGAGCCTCACCACATCCTGATCGCGGTTGACCCGCAAACCGTTCACCAGCTTCTCGCTTGTAAGCGTCGACTGCACGGCAAGCTTGGTCGCCGCCTCCTCGGCCACGCGCAAGGTGTATTCGCCATAGGGCACCTTCTGCAGAAGAAAGAATCCGTCGAACTCGCTCATGGTGGTTGCTGCAACACTGCCCCGGCTATCGATCAGTTCGAGCTGAACGCCGGGCTGCTCGACGCCCGAAGGATTGAACAGAGTGCCCTCGATCTCGCCCGTGGGTGTGATCGGCAACTCGATCTGCCCAATCACGCCCGGACGCGGCGTTACCACGATGCCCTTCACCGCAGGCGCCAGGAACGGATCGCCCAGCGTGCTTTCATCGACACCGACCAGAACCGGACGGAACGGGCGCAGATCATCGACGAGCGCGCGGCCATTCTCGCCCGTCACAGCATCGGTGCTGCGCAGTCCGGCT
This sequence comes from Pseudomonadota bacterium, assembly GCA_039033835.1. Classification (GTDB taxonomy): domain Bacteria; phylum Pseudomonadota; class Alphaproteobacteria; order Sphingomonadales; family Sphingomonadaceae; genus Erythrobacter. The sequence continues at coordinate 87,736 of JBCCBW010000004.1, read as the reverse complement.
TCGACGAGCACGTTCTCGATGACATCCTCGCCCGGATCGCGCACACCGTCACCGTCCTCGTCACGGAATACGGTGACATCGGCCTGACCGTTGCGGGCGAGTTTGCTGTGCGTCACGCGAATACCGCCCGCCGTCGGGTTCGGACCCAGGCTGAAGGCCAATTGCACTTGCGCTCCAACCCCTCCTTGCGTGGTCACGAACGCATCGGAGCGCAGCGAGAACTTGTCGAACCGCCGCGAATAGCCAGCTCCGATGCGGAATTCATCAAACCGTTCGGTGTATTCCAGCTGAACCTGCAATTCGGAATCCCGGTCGAGATCCTTGTCGATCCGGATATCGGCCGAATCGAGACCCTCTCGAGGCCCGCCCATCAGGAATGTCGCGTTGCCGCGCAGGCGGAAGCCCTTGAGCCTCGTATTGGCGAGAAAACGCAGCCGCGTTTCTTCGCGTGCCACCGAAGTCGCGCTGGCGGTCTGTTCCTGATGATCAAGCTGAGCCGAAAGCGCGACCCGCCCCGCATTGACAGACGTTGTCAGTAAGAATTCGTTAACTTCCGAACCATTTGCGAGCTTGGAATGGATGAAATCGCCCTGGATCGGCAGGCCGAATTTGCCCATCCGCAGAGCAGTGTCGAATGTCAGGCCTGCGCGGTAATCGAGCTCACTGGTGACAAACTCGCTGGTAAAGTTGCCGAACGTAACCAGCGCGTTTGCACCAAAATTGAGGCGCCCGAACCGCCCAGCCGCATTCGCTTCGGCAACGCTGCCCGCGCCGAATTCATGCGCACCGCTCAGTTCGAGCTGCAAGCGCCCCAAACTGCGTGCAACCGACCCCTCAGCATAATTGCGTCGGTCGCCGGCAAAGACGAGTGTCTGCAATCCAAGGGCAGCGCTGGTCCTTTGATCCAACCCTCGCTGAACCCCCACGCCGCCTCGCCATCGCGGCGGCGCGCGCTGCGCTCCGTTGCCCAGGTCGATCAAATCACGTTCGTTCTGGACGATTCCTCCCCAGTAATAGGTCTGACCCGGCTCGATCTGGTTCATTCCGATCGGAACCGAAGTTGTCTCGCGCCGGATTTGCCCCTGCGGGCCATACAGTACAACTTCCAGCTCGTTGCGGCCGAAGAACAGCTCCACATCGATGAACTCATAGCGCCCATCATCGCGGTCGTCCTGGAACGCGATCAGCTGACCATTGCGGTAAAGCTCCGCATCCCAGCCAACCGGCAAGGTTCCGCGTAAAGTGGTGGTGTCAAAGCGTGATGACTGCCCCAATGGACGATTGGTGACAAATGCGCCGCGCCCGACTGCGGTTTGCGCGGTCAGGCGTCCTGCCATGGTCTCGACATCGCCCACGGCGACCTGCGTCGCCTTGAGCGGGCCGAGCAGATTGCCGGTCGGATCATTGCGATAGGCGCGAACACGCACGGTCTGCGGCGTAAGCTGATCATCTGTTGCCAGACGCGCGGTGTAGCTCGCACCCAAGGCCTCACCCGCAGCATAAAGCTCGACACGGCCTGAAGCGCCATCGCGCCCGCCAACTGCTCCGCCTGCCTGATAACCGGCCTGAGCAACCACATCGAGCGACGGTGTCCGCCAGACTTTGTATTCCATGTCAGCGGTGGGGAATTTCGACAGGTCGAACTCTTTCGACTTGCCACGAAGTCGCGCGGCGCGACTTTTCCGCTCGATAGCCTGGATGAAGGGGAGATCCTGATCGGACTCCAGTTTGACTACGGCATTGAACAGATCAGGTCGAAAGTCGATCCCGAACCAGCGCGACAAGGCGTCGACGTTGACACACCACCCCTCAGGAGTGTCGTAGATGTCGGCTGCGACCGGCGCCCGCCCTGTGTTCACGTTTTGTACTGTATCGGAGTCACGGTCGAGCGTGAATTTCTGATCCTCGCTGAATAACCAGCCGGTTGCGCGGCGCGACTTCTTGTCGATGCGCACCGGCAGGTCGAGTGACTGAATGACGTCTGCCAGATCGAGGCAAACACCGCGATCGGTCTGATACCCGCGAACGTCGTAATTGAGCCGGTATCTGTCGACGACGAGCTGCAAGAACAGGAAATCGTCATCATTCGCCTGCCAGCTTGGCTCAGCCGGAGCAGCGGTGGGCGCTGAGGCGGTCTCACTCTGAGCGTGGACAGGCTCGGACAGCGCTATCGCACCGACTCCAAACCCACCGAGCGCCACCGCGATTTTCGCGGCAGCGCCCAGGATTGGATGGCGGTGCATGAACATGGTGATGGAACCCGACGGCATTGCCGCCGATCAGCCAGATCAGCCGACGAACGCGTCTACTGCGGCGATCAGACCGCCGCCAGCTTCGGGCATTTCGCGATATTCGAACCGCAATTGGCCGTTCAATGATGCGGCCTGTTCCTGCGTGAGCTGGATGCGCACTTCGCGCGTGCCCACTTCGGGATAAATTGCGACGCCACGAAGGAGTGCCACCGGATCATCCTGACCAGGCTTGGTGACACGGAGCTCGCCATAAGTTGAGCTGTCGCCCGCGCGGCTTAGGCTGAGCGCCAGTTCGGGGCCCTTTTCGCCCTGCACTATGCTCGGCTGGTTGATCGCGACCTGCGCCTCGACCCGGCCATGCCGGACGATGATCGGAATGGTAACGCCATAGATCGGGATGAGCTGGATCGAAACACCTTCGGACTGAGGCACTTCATCGGTGACTGAGCGCGGCTTCGGAATCGCTTTGAACGACATATGCACGCGATATTCGCCATCGGGCAGATCCGCTCCGGGACGCGCGGCCAGGCGCACGGCCTGCGGCTGCCCCGGCGGAAGCGTGATGCGGCGCGGCGCGTAGCGGATCATGCCCAGCGCAGCTTCCTCGGCATCATTCGCCTCGATCTTCTCGACAGGCACGAGCCGGCCGTTCTCCATCATCCGGCGCAGCTCGAGCCCGATGCGATAGGTCGCCTCTTCCGAGCCGATGTTGCTGAGGATCACTTCGGTGCCGCGGCTCCCATCGAGGATCACGCGTGTCGGCGCGACCAGCAGATCGCCCTGAGCGTGGGCCGACGGAGCGATTGCGGTGGTGGAAAGTGCGGCAACAATCGCCGCACTTTGAGCGAAATTGCGCAAGGATTTGAACGACATTCTTATGCTGGCCCCCGAAATGGACGCGCTCCGCGAACAGCGCGGAACTGCGTGGTTTCACGGAGCTTGGTAAGCAGATAAGGTTAAGATTGATTAAAGCATGATTGCGTTGCGCCGGGTTTCGACAACCGCAATCGCTGGCTTCAAGATGGCGAAAGGCCGCACCCCAGCTAAGGGATACGGCCTTACGCTTGTCGATTGCGCTCCGCCCTCAGGCGGCAGCGGCAATCTTAGGAATATTCGACCGAAACGTCGAACGTGCCTTCGAACAGGCCAGCTTCTTCGCTGCCGTCGATGGTAATCGTGCCGCCAACCGTGAAGGTCGCGTCGCCCGATGCGTCGAGCGTGATTTCAGGATCGCCAGAAACTGCGTTGTTGTCGCTCGAAGTGAAAGCCGACAGTTCGATCGTGTGCTCACCGGTGCTGACACCCGCGTTGTAGCTTGGGTGACGCAGGTTTACGCCTGCGGTCGGCAGGTTGATGGTCACAGCCTTTGCAGCGGTCCCTTCAACGTCGAACGCAGCCGACGAAGTGGTGCCCGAGCAGATGATGTCCGGATCGGTGCAGGTCAGGCTGTTGGCCGAATCGAGCGTCACGACGCCAGCACCGCTCACAACCATGGTGCCGAAATCGAGGGCGCCGGTGTTGGTGAGTACGAGTGCGTCGAGAACTTCTGCGCGTGCATCAGCAGTGGCAGTGTCAGCGTGAGCGACGGTGCTCATGCCCATTGCAGCAAACATGGCGATGCCAGCGGCACCGAAACGAATGGTCTTGGTCATTATTGGTCCTTCCAAGCGTGGTCTTTATGTCCCGTTGCAAACGCGTCGGAAACTGGTCCGCCGATCACGTCTGCTGAACCGGACAGTGCTGCCCGATTGCCTCACCTAAGTAGGAACCCCGAGTTCAAGCTTCGTTTGCAAGTAGGGTTAATGGTCGGGTAGGACTTTCTGCATAAAAGCGTGAAAACCCATTGAAACCAGATATTTAAAAGATAGGCGCTTGCCTAATTTCGCCTTAAATGTCGCCGCCGGTTAGCCTTTGGCACACAAGATCGAGCTGATCGAGCGTGCGATACCGAATCGTGACCGCCCCCGACCGAGGGTCCGAATCCGCTTTGATTCGCACCGGCAGGCCGAGGAATTCTTCCAGATGGCTTTGAACCGCGGCGATATCCGCATCGCTGGTCGCATCGCGGACAGATTGCGGTTGTGCCCCACCGCCAGCGCCATTGGCGCGGCCGTTCACTTGCTTGGCGATCTTGCGAACGAGCTTTTCAATCTCGCGCACAGAGAGATTGTCGTTCACCGCCCGCTGAGCAAGCGTTGCAGCATCTTCCTGGCCGATCAACGCGCGAGCATGCCCCATCGACAACCGCCCTGCTTCGACCAGATCGAGCACTTTCTCGGGAAGATTGAGCAAGCGCTGGATATTGGCAACGTGACTGCGCGATTTCTCGACCATGCGGGCGATTTCGGCCTGTGTCATGCCCTCGTCGTCGGCCAGCCGCTGATACGCGCGCGCCTCTTCGACCGGGTTAAGGTCTTCGCGCTGGAGGTTCTCGATCAATGCGAGCGCCATCACTTCACGATCGTCCAGATCGCGAATCAGTGCCGGGATCTCGTGCAGGCGCGCCCTTTGCGCCGCGCGCCAGCGCCGCTCACCGGCGACCAGCTGGAAGCGGCCATTGCCCTGCGGACGGACGATAATCGGCTGGATTACCCCGCGTTTTGCGATGGACCCCGCCAATTCATCCAGCGCGCCTTCATCGAAATGCTTGCGCGGGTTCCCCGGGAGAGGTTCGATCGAAGCGATTGAGAGTGACTTCAAAGGAGAATCCGACCGCAAAACCGTGCTTTCAACCTTGTCAGCAGCGATCTCATCACCTGATCGCACCAGTGGTTCTTCACGCTTGGTTTCACCCAACAACGCCCCAAGCCCCTTGCCCAGCTTCTTCTTTTTATCCGCAGGCCCGCGATGAGGGACCGAAAATCGGATTGGATCTGTCGGCTTATTGCTCACGCAGCCTTCCTTTCAGGGGGAAATCGACCAATCAGCTCTCGTGCCAGCGCGATATAGGCGCGGCTGCCAACGCAAGAGTGGTCGTAAACAAGCGCCGGAAGCCCATGACTAGGCGCTTCGGACAGGCGCACATTGCGCGGAATAACCGTCTCGAACACCAGATTGCCCAGGCAATCCCTCACATCGTCGGCCACTTGGTCAGTCAGGCGATTGCGGCGATCGAACATCGTCAGCGCAATGCCGATAATGTCCAGCGAAGGGTTGAAGCGCTGTTGCACACGCTCAACGGTCTGAAGCAGCTGACTCAGCCCCTCCAAAGCGAAAAACTCGCATTGGAGTGGCACAAGCAGCGTATCTGCCCCGCAAAGGGCATTCAAAGTCAGTAATCCCAAAGATGGCGGACAATCGATAAAGCAAATCTCGTGCCCGCGATGGCCGGCAAGCGCCCGGCGGAGGCGATCGGTGCGCTCTTCCACGGACACAAGCTCAACCTCCGCCCCGCTCAAATCCTGGGTCGCCGGCACGATGTCGAGGCCGGGAATGCTGGTTTCGACGATCGCGTCGGCCAGCGGTGTTTGGTCGACCAGCAAGTCATAGCTGGAAAGGCCGCGAGATTCCGCGCCTACACCCATGCCGGTCGAAGCATTTCCCTGAGGGTCAAGGTCGATCAGCAAAGTCCGCCAACCTGTCGCTGCCATAGCGGTGGCAATGTTGATGGCAGTCGTGGTCTTACCCACTCCGCCCTTCTGGTTCGCAATGGCTATCGTCAGCATATTAGCCTTAATCCCTTCCTAAGCGCATTTTCGCGCCGCTTGCGGGGGTCAGGATCGCACGATGATACCCGCTTCGCGATCGGTCAATGATTGTTCCACGTGGAACATCGTCCGAATTGACCTATTCAGCTGATCCAATTCTTGCGCTGCAGAGCGCCCTTTAGGCAAGAGGTAAAGGGTGTCCTTTGTGGAGAAGGGTGCGGATAAACGCAGGAGCTTTTCCAACGGAGCAAACGCGCGTGCCGAAATGACCCGGCTTTCGAAGGGCTCAATCCGTTCAAGCCGATCCCCCATCACCGTGCAGCGCGTAAGGCCAAGATCGTCACAGCAGCGCTGCAAGAATTCTACTCGGCGTGCTCGTGACTCGACAAGAACCGTCTCGAGATCAGGACAGAGCGCGGCGATAACGATGCCGGGAAAGCCCGCCCCGGTGCCCAAATCGAGCCATGGGCCACCCCTATCACCTTGCAGTGTTTCACGTGGAACATGCTCCAAAAGCTGCGCGCTGTCGGCGAAGTGCCGCTGCCATATCTGGACCTCCGACGGCTTACTGATGAGGTTTTGTTGTCGATTTTCGGCGATCAATAGCTCGGAAAATCGGTCAAGTCGCTCCATTGCCACCTTGTTAGCAAGGCCAGCGACATAATCGCGCGCCTGCTCTTCGGTCTCGATCAAGCGTTGAGACGTCACGCGGCGGTCTGCGCCTGCGTCTCATGCTGACGCGCATGGACCAGCAAGGCCGAGAGTGCGGCCGGTGTGATACCTGGTATACGCCCGGCAGCCGCCAGCGTTGTCGGAGCGGCGGCGGTCAATCGCTCCACCATCTCATTCGAAAGACCAGGCACTTCGCCATAAGGAAAATCGAAACGGAGCGGCAGTTGTTCGCTGGCCCGCAAATCGCGCAATTCAGCATCCTGTCGCGCTAGATATGGCTCATACATGGCGTCCTCAGCCATCTCAGCGGCAAGAACTGGATCCGTACCAGTCGCTTCGCCGAGCCAATGTTCAAGCTCGACAAGGCCAATCCCATCATGTCGGAGCCATTCGGAGAACGTCTTTTCACCCCCGTCCCGCCTTACAGGCAGCCCAGCGTCAGCCAACTCGCGCGCATGTAGCTTTCGGTCTAGCGCCTCCGTCAACGTGGCGCGCACGCTTTCACGTCGTTCGAACCACTCACGACGATCATCACTCACACACCCGGCGGATATGCCCAAGGATGTGAGCCGTGTGGAGGCATTATTCGCCCTCAGCCGAAGTCGATATTCAGCCCGTGCCGTCAGCATCCGATAGGGCTCACTGACACCTTGTAGCGTGAGATCATCCACCATGACCGCGATATACGAGTTCGCGCGGTCCAATTTCGGAGCCTCTTTGCCCAAAACGGCAGCGGCGGCCTCAAGCCCGGCGACAAGACCTTGCGCAGCAGCCTCTTCGTAACCGGTCGTCCCATTGATCTGGCCCGCACAATATAATCCTGGGATCGCGCGGAGTTGCAAATCGGGAGTAAGTGCTCGCGGATCGATGTGGTCATATTCGACCGCGTAGCCAGGAACGACCATCTCCACACGCTCTAGGCCAGGCATCGCGCGCAGCATATCTGCTTGCACATCCACTGGCAGCGATGTGCTGATCCCGTTGGGATAGACCATGTGCGTATTCAAGCCCTCTGGTTCCAGGAACACCTGATGCCCATCCCGGTCACCAAACCGATGGATTTTGTCCTCGATCGAGGGGCAGTAGCGCGGCCCCGCTGCATCGATCGCACCAGAAAACAGGGGTGATCTGTGCAGATTGGCACGAATTGCATCGTGCGCAGCCTCATTGGTGCGCGTGATTGCGCAGAAGACTTGCGGATTGGCGCGCCCTCCGGTCAACGGCGACATCGTCCAACCGTCCGCGTCCGAATGCTGCTCCGGGAGGATCGCCCAATCGATGGTGCGCGCATCGAGCCGCGGCGGCGTGCCGGTCTTAAGCCGCGCCATCGGCAGGTCCGCACCGCGCAATTGCTCGGCCAGACGTTTTGCTGCGTTCTCGCCAATTCGACCACCTTCGAACCGTTCTTCACCGCGAAACAGCACACCGCCAAGAAATGTACCCGTGCACAAGATTACTCGCGGTGCGCTCAGCGTAGTCCCATCTGCCAATTCCAAGCCTGACACCGCTCCGCGCTCGAGAACCAGCGCGGCGGCCTCACCCTCGATCAACGTCAGGTTTTGCTGTGCGCGCACTTGCTGCTGCACCGAAGTCTTGAAGAGTTCTCGGTCAGCTTGAACGCGCGGACCCCAAACGGCCGTCCCCTTCGAGCGGTTGAGCATTCGGTAATGGATAGCGCCAGCATCGGCCGCGCGGCCAAGAACACCGTCCAGCGCGTCGACTTCACACACGAGATGCCCTTTGCCGAGGCCACCAATCGCCGGATTGCAGCTCATTGCGCCGATCGCATCCAAGTCGAAGCTCACAAGGCCCGTCGATGCACCCATGCGAGCGGCCCCACAGGCGGCCTCTACACCGGCATGTCCGCCGCCGATCACAAGAACATCGAAAGTGTGCATGTCTCGCCAGATAAGGGGTGCTCCCTTCGCCGTCAAAGCCTGACTTACGGTTGTTTCACGTGAAACATCGCAGAGACGACTAGCGACGAGCTACTTGCCGATGCAGAAGCGCCCGAACAGCGCATCAAGCATGTCTTCGGTGGTGGCTCGGCCTACAAGCCGATCAAACGCGACGCGCGCGCGCCGAAGTTCTTCTCCGACCAGTAGCAAGTCCGACTGGGACCGCGCAGCCCTTAATGCATCCGCTGCCTCGCTCAATCGTGCATGCTGCCTTGCATTAAGAGCCGCCTCACCCGGTTTGGGGAGTGAACCCCGCGCCGCATCGACAAGAGCGACTTTCAAACCAGCAAGACCCTCCCCACTCGTCCCCGAAACGGTCGCTTTGGCATCTGGCTTGGAAACGAAGTCGGGAGCATCACAACGCGCGGCGATCTCCCAAGCGGCGTCCGGTCCCTCGCCCTCATCGCCGAGCCACAGGACCACATCTGCCCGGACAAGCTGATCCCTTGCCCGATCAATCCCGATGGATTCGATTGAATCCGCGCTGTTCTCCCGCAATCCTGCGGTGTCCACGAAGGTGAATGGCACCCCACCGATGGCAACACATCGCTCGATCACATCACGGGTCGTGCCAGCTACGGGCGAGGTAATCGCCGCCTCGCTCTCCGTCAGAGCATTAAAGAGCGTCGATTTGCCAGAATTGGGCGGACCGGCAAGCACGACGCGAAACCCCTCCCCCAGTCTCTCGGACCGTGGGCGTTCAAGCCATGCGGTGAGATCGTCAACGAGCGAACCGACACTTGCCGAAAATCCCGCCGGCAAATCACCAACGTCGTCTTCATCGGAAAAATCGAGCGCCGCCTCAATCTGTGCTGAAAGCCGCAGCAGTTCACCGCGCCACCGCTCAACGGTGGCAGACATCACACCGCTGGCATTAGCAATCGCGGACGCCCTTTGAAGCTCGGTTTCGGCAGAAAGCAGATCGGCCAGACCTTCGGCCTCGGCCAGATCGATCCGCCCATTGGCAAAGGCGCGCCGGGTGAACTCCCCCGGTTCCGCGATCTGCAAGCCATTCAAGGCTCCAAGGGCCTGCTGGACTGCCGCCAGCACCGCTCGCCCGCCATGGCAGTGAAGTTCCGCCAGATCCTCGCCCGTTGCCGTGTTAGGCCCGGGAAACCACAAGATCAGCGCCTCATCCAGCAGGACGCCTGCTTTATCGTGCAATTTCGCCAGACTGGCTCGACGCGGTGCAAAATCACGTCCGGTCAGCGCGTTGAGAGCACTTTCTGCTCTAGGGCCGCTTATCCGGATGACCCCAATCGCGGACGGTGCAGCGCCGCTGGAAACGGCGAATATAGTCGCACTGTTCGTCATTCGACGCGCAATCAGCAGCCTGGACTAACGATATCAGTCGTCGGACTTGGCTTTACCGCCTGAGGAACCGCCCGCGCCAGCACGCAATCCACCTTCGACAAAGCTCTGGAACAGTTTCAGCCCCACCTGTCCCATCGGAGCAAGCGCTTGCGCGTATTCCTGGAGCTGATCGGGGTTGCTGACACCTTTCATCGCCTTGGTAATGTTGTCGACATAGACACTGTTGGCCTGGCTGACGTCCGGGAGACCCATGAAGTTGCGCGCCTCTTCGGGTGAGCAATCGATTTCGATATTGATCTTCAAAGGGCTTCCTCCCGTATGGCTCAGCCCGCATCGGCGCGCTGGGCGGTCACATTATCACTATTTGGGTTTGGCAAACATCAGACGCAATGGATAGACGGTAATCCGCAATCTCGCTCATCCCTGCCCTACGGAGTTCAATATCATGCCTGAGACTGTCTCCATTCCCACCCTGACCGGTGGTGACGACTTTTCTGCCTATCTCGCCCGTCCTTCACGTGAAGCAAAAGCGGCCATCATCGTCATTCAGGAGATCTTTGGCGTCAATCCGGGGATCAGACAGAAATGCGATAAACTCGCTGCCGAAGGCTATCTCGCTGTTGCTCCGGATCTGTTCTGGAGACTGGAGCCAGGCATCGAACTCGATCCCGACATCGAACCTGAATTCCAACGCGCTCTCGATCTGATGGGGAGATTCGATCAGGATGACGGCGTCAGGGATATCCAGGCCACCATCAACACCATTCGCGATCAACTCGGCCTCCGGAAAGTCGGGTGCGTGGGATATTGCCTCGGCGGTCGGCTGGCCTTCATGACCGCAGCCCGAACGGATATCGATGCTTCCGTTGGCTATTACGGCGTCGGTATCGATGGATTGCTTGGCGAAAAGGAAGCGATCACCAACCCGATCCTGCTCCACATCCCGACCGAAGACGGTTTCGTCGACAAAGACACCCAAGCGGCAATGCACGCCGGTCTGGATGACCACCCCCGCGCAACTTTGTTCGATTATGAAGGTCTGGATCACGGCTTTGCAACAGAGGTCGGCAAGCGACGCGATGAACAGGCCGCCCAATTGGCCGACCGACGTACAGCCGAGTTTTTCGCGGAGCACCTAAATTGAGAATCTTTCAGAAACCTGCGCGACATAATATTTCATGATTCAACATTGAAAGATTCATACTTTGAAGTGGAACTATTGAGTCATCTTCGTTATATTGGGATAAGGAGGCGAGACCATGGACGACACCCTTGATCGCGAGATCCAACGTAACCTGTTTGCATTTCTTCCTAAGTTGCCCGACTTGCTCCCCGAACACGAAGGTTCTTTTGCAGTGCTTCGGGATCAGCAAATATCCAGTATTCACAAATTGCTAAGTGCTGCTTTAAAGGAAGCTCATAGCAAGTTTGATGACGGCATTTTCTCAATCCAACGTGTGACCGCAAGGCCGCAAGAGCTGGGGATGTTCAGCAGTGCTAACAATCAAGGGTAATGCAAAGCAAAGCCCCCCGATTGTTCGAGTCAGAATCCTTCCGAGTACACCGCAGCTGATTGACGACCCTTTCGCTTCTGGGAGTAGTGGTGCAATAGGCGTTGACTGTAGAGCGCTGCTCGACACCGGAGCAGATGGGATGAGCGTAACGCGTCCACTGGCCGAGGCTGCAGGCCTTATTTACAGAGGTAAAGAGAGAGCAACCGGCATCGGTGGAGAAGGGTACCATAAGTCATGGATTGCATTTCTCGGATTATACGATGAGAGTCGTGGTCCGCTACCCTATATTCTTCCAGAGCCTTTAATTGCTCTTGAAATAAAAGCATATACTGCATTTGAAGCGATTATAGGACGGGATGTCCTGATGCTTGGCGACTTTTCACTAAAATCCAACGGGGACTTTGCGCTCGAAATTCCAACATAATCAGTTCAACACCGAAAAATTGATGATGATCTTGCGGGTTTCTTCGTCCAGCCTATGCGGAAGCTCCGCTTCAAGCATCTCGCGCCGCGCCGTCACCGATTCCGCAATAGGCAACCGCTTCATCGCCCAATCCGGACAAGCGCGCTGCTCGATGTGCCTGTGCGCAAGCACCGAAACGCCAGTATGTCGCGGATCATGCGCGATCCGCATCATCAGCGTCTTCAGCGCCTCGCTTCCGCCTTCAAGCAACTGGAGAAAGTTGCGACCATTATACAGCAACAGCCCGGTGATCCCGTTCGCGGGGTTGTTTCGCGCGCTGCTGGCCAGGATCGCATCGACTTCGTCCCGCGATAGGCTTGGCGCAGTGCTGATATAGAGATGTTGGCTTAGCATCTGCCGCGCGCCCTACTGGTTCATCGTGTCGAAGAAATCTTCGTTGGTCTTCGAATCCTTCATCTTGTCGAGCAGGAATTCCATCGCATCGATCGTCCCCATCTGCATGAGGATACGGCGCAGAACCCACATTTTCGAAAGCTTGTCCTTCTCGACCAGCAGTTCTTCCTTGCGCGTGCCGGATTTGCCGACATCGAGTGCGGGGAAGATACGCTTGTCGGAGACTTTGCGATCGAGCACGATTTCCGAGTTACCGGTGCCCTTGAATTCTTCGAAGATAACCTCGTCCATGCGGCTGCCGGTGTCGATCAGTGCGGTCGCGATGATGGAGAGCGAGCCGCCTTCCTCGATGTTACGCGCCGCACCGAAGAAGCGCTTCGGGCGCTGCAATGCATTGGCATCGACACCGCCGGTCAGCACCTTGCCCGAGCTGGGGACGACAGTGTTGTAAGCCCGGCCCAGGCGCGTGATCGAATCCAGCAGGATGACCACATCGTTCTTGTGCTCGACCAGGCGCTTGGCTTTTTCGATTACCATCTCAGCGACCTGGACGTGGCGGTTGGCTGGTTCGTCAAAGGTTGAGGAGATAACCTCGCCTTTCACGCTGCGCTGCATGTCCGTGACTTCTTCCGGACGTTCGTCGACCAGCAGCACCAGCAGGAACACTTCGGGATGGTTGTCGGTGATCGCCTTGGCAATGTTCTGCAGCAGCACCGTCTTACCCGTCCGCGGTGGAGCAACGATCAAGGCACGTTGCCCCTTGCCCTGCGGCGAGATGATGTCGATCACCCGCGCCGACTTGTCCTTGACCGTCGGATCGAGCGTGTCGAGCGACAGTTTCTCATCCGGGTAAAGCGGCGTGAGGTTGTCGAAATTGGTCCGCATCCGCACCGCATCGGGATCTTCGAAATTGACCGTCGTCAGCATGGTCAGTGCGAAATACCGCTCGCCATCCTTGGGCGCGCGGATTTCGCCTTCGACCGTGTCTCCGGTGCGCAGGCCCCATTTGCGGATCTGGTTGGGCGAGACATAGATATCGTCCGGTCCGGCGAGATAATTCGCCTCGGGGGAGCGGAGAAAGCCAAAGCCATCCTGCAGCACTTCGATCGTGCCGATGCCCATGATCTTTTCTTCGTATTCGTCGTCTTCGGCCAGCTCGCGCAGGATGCTGAACAGCAGGTCCTGACGCCGCATGGTCGATGCGCCCTCGACGCCCAGCTCTTCCGCCATCTTGACCAGATCGGCCGGGGTTTTCTCTTTTAAGTCTTTGAGATGCATTGGTATTTATTTCCGAATAACAAGGGTGGCCGGCAGGTCAGTCAGTACCTCTGTGGACGAGGCACCCTGCAATGAAATGACAGCAAAGTCGGCAGGGTTGGGCTTGGAGAAAGCAGACTTGGCAACGCGCGTGCGCCGCCATCACCGAATTGACTTACACAAAGTACGATTGGCGTGCGGTGAGGTCAATCAAAGATGCACGCAGCGCGGGGAAAAACAGCTCTCAGAACGGCTTGAGGTACACCAGTGCGACGATCAGCACGAGCAACAGTCCCGGCACCTCGCCAATCATGCGCAACGTTTTTTCGGTCAAAGGCCGTTCCCCGCGCGCCATCTTCTTCGTCTGCCCGACCAGCCAGCCGTGATAGCCGGTGAGGGCTAATACGAGAGCCAGCTTGGCATGGAGCCATCCCTGGCTGAACGCGCCGATCGAATACGCGATCGTCAATCCCAGAACCCAGACGATAATCAGGCTTGGCGAAAGAATGATCTTGCGCAGTTTGCCCATTCGTTCGGCCCATTTGACCTCGCCTGCGGACCCAGGGGCATGATCAAGCATGTAGATGCACTGGCGCGGCAGCATGAACAGCCCGGCGAGCCAGAACACCATAAACACCACGTGCCCGATCTTGAGCCACGGATAGACCGCGAGAAGTACGTCCTGCATCGTTCCGTCCTACCCGCCTCGCAATGCGCCAAGCAATTGTTCGACATGCTCGATCGGCGTGAACTGGCCGATCCCGTGCCCGAGATTGAACACATGCGGGCGATCTTCGAACGCCTCGACAATCGCCTTCACGCGAAGAGGAAGCGCAGGCCCGCCAGCCTCGACCAGCAACGGATCGAGATTGCCCTGAACCGGCATGTTCTCCGGCAGATTGGCATGCGCCCAGTCCGGATCGAGCGTTTCGTCGAGCCCGACCGCATCGACACCTGTTTCCCGCGCATAAGCGGGCAGTTTAGCTCCTGCTCCCTTGGGAAAACCGATAACCGGCGTGTCAGGGTGTGATTGCTTGATCGCGGCCGTGATGGTCACATTGGGCGCAACCACCCAGCGTTCGAACTCATCGGGGGCAAGACTGCCAGCCCAACTGTCGAACAATTGCACCGCTTCGGCCCCGGCATCGATTTGCCCGCGCAGATATTCGACCGACACCTTGATAATCGCATCGACGATCGCCTGCATCCTCGCCGGATCCTGATAGGCGAGCAATCTCGCTGGTCCCTGATCCTTCGAACCCTGACCGGCGATCATGTAGGTCGCCACCGTCCAGGGCGATCCTGCAAAGCCCAGCATCGTCACAGCATCGCTGATCTGCGCCCGGGTCTGCCGCACGGTCTCGTAAATCGGCTCGAACCGCTCCTTCGCAGGCGTGAAATCATCGAGCGTGCTTTCAAGCAAGGTCGGGCTGAGCTTCGGCCCCTCACCTGCCATAAACTCAAGGCCCTGCCCCATCGCGTGCGGGACGATGAGGATATCGGAGAACAGGATTGCCCCGTCGAACCCGAAGCGTCTGACCGGCTGCACCGTGATCTCGGCTGCGGCCTTGCTGTCATAGACCAGCGCGAGAAACCCGCCCTTGTCAGCGCGAAGTTCGCGATATTCGGGCAGATACCGCCCGGCCTGACGCATGAGCCAGACGGGAGGAATGTCCTGTTTCAGACCTTTGAGAGTATCGAGCAATGGGCCAGGCATGGCGTTCCTCTAATCAAATATTAAGTATTTATAAAAGGTTTGATGGAGTCTGTTGGCCCTGTGGATAGCGGGAATTCCCGGCTCCTGCCTGATTTTTCCTGACCTGAACAGTCTCGTCTGCACTCGCGAATCTGCAGGCTTCCATGGTCAAGCACGAACTATCCCCATTCTCCCCAGCCTGTCGAAAGTCGTTGTCCTGTGGCGAAAAATACATAGAGGAAATGGCTGCGAACGAGCATGAAATTGCGTCCCCTGCTTGTCGACCATTCTCTCCCGTGGTTTATGCCGGGTTCTATCCACAAGCTGATCGAAGCCGTACCGGACACGCCATGAATCGCCTGAATCTGCACCTTGTCTCGGATTCGACGGGCGAAACCCTCGAAATGATCGCCAAAGCCGCCTTGGCCCAATTCGATGATCCGGATGTTGCCCGGCATTTCTGGCCAATGGTACGGTCGCGTCAGCATCTTGATCGAATTGTCCCCGATCTTGCTGACAATCCCGGCCTGGTGCTGTTCACTCTCGTCAATCCTGACACCCGTTCTCGGCTGGAGGAGCATTGCCGACACCTCGGCCTGCCCGCAGTTCCTGTGCTCGACGGAGTGACCGCCGCGCTGGAGGCGCAATTGGGGCAGGAGGCGCATGGGCGCCCGGGCCGTCAGCACTCGATGGATGCCGACTATTTCAAGCGTGTCGATGCGATCCAGTACACGATCGCGCATGATGACGGGATCGCGCATGAGGATTGGGAGGAAGCCGATATCGTGCTCGCCGGGGTGTCGCGCAGCTCGAAAACGCCGACCAGCATCTATCTCGCCAATCGCGGCTACAAGACGGCCAATATCCCGCTGGTGGTTGAAAGCCCGCCGCCCAAGGCGCTGTTTGGACTGCGGCATCCTCTGGTCGTCGGGCTGACGACGGCGCCAGAGCGGCTGGTTCAGATCCGCCGCAACCGGCTGTTGTCGCTGAACGAGGGCACTGAAACCTCCTATGTCGATAATGAGCGGGTGAAGGACGAGCTGCAATTTGCACGCCGGATGTTCGCCGACAATGGCTGGCCGGTGATCGACGTGACGCGGCGATCGATCGAAGAAAGCGCTGCCGCCATCATCCGCCTGGTGCAGGATCGTCAGCGCCGCGAACGGCAAGTTGACGGCGTGGATAAGCCGATATGAGCGTTCCAAGGCTCATTCTTGCCTCGAAATCCGCTTCGCGCCGGGCGATGCTCGATGCTGCGGGCGTCACATACGAGGCGATTCCCGCTGATCTCGATGAGCGAGGGATCGAGGGCGGCCTTGCAGGCGCCACACCCCCCGAAATTGCCGAGGCTCTGAGTGTCGCGAAAGCGGCGGCGCTCGCCAGCGTTCATCCGGATGTGCTGGTCCTTGGTAGCGATTCACTCGTATCCGTCGAAGGGCAGCGGTTCGACAAGCCGACCTCGCGAGAGAACGCCGCCGAGCATCTGCGGTTCTTCTCAGGCAAGGTGCTGGAATTGCATAGCGGCGCGGCTTTGGTGCGCGGCGACACGTGCGAGTGGACCCACACCGACCTCGCGCGGTTGCGGGTTCGCGAGCTGTCCGACGCCTTTATCGAGCACTATCTCGAAGCCGAATGGCCCGAAGTCGGCTACACGGTCGGCGTATTTCGGATCGAAGCGATGGGCGTGCAATTGTTCGACTCCATTGAGGGCGATCAATTCACGGTCCTGGGCATGCCACTCCTTCCACTGCTCGGCGCGTTGCGTGAACAGGGCGTGCTGCTGGCATGAGCGATGAGGCAGCCATGCTCTATGCCGAGGTCATCGGCGACCCGATCAGCCAGTCAAAATCCCCGCTGATCCATGGCTTCTGGCTGACCAAGCTGGGCATCGCCGCCCGATACGGGTCGCAGCGCGTTACTCCAGATGGCCTCGCAAGCTATCTCACCGAACGGCGGGCCGATCCGCATTGGCGCGGGTGCAACATCACCATGCCGCTGAAACAGGCGGCGATCCCGCTGCTCGACAAGATTCAGCCTCAAGCCGCTGCCATCGGCGCGGTCAACACGGTCTATTGTGATCGCGACGGCGCGCTGATCGGTACGAACACCGACGCGCCCGGCTTCCTTGAGCCTCTCGCCGACACGCTCAAGGCTGATCACCTGTTCCGCATGGCGCGCATTATCGGCACTGGAGGCGCAGCGCGGGCGATCATCACGGCTCTGGCGCAACATAATTTTACGCTGGTGGTGGCAGGGCGCGACGAGGCGAAGGCCCGCGCCTTGCTTGACGAACTCGCGGCCGACGGCGAACACCATGTCGCACCCCTTTCACATTTCGCCGGAGCGACCGATTTCGCCTTCGATGATCGCGAAGGGTGTCTCGATCTCGTCGTCAACGCCTCGCCACTGGGCATGCGCGGCAGCCCCGCCCTCGCCTTCGACTGGAGCCACGCCCCGCCCGGCAGCATTGCTTATGATATCGTCACCGACCCTCTGGAAACACCGTTCTTGAAGGACGCGGCAGCGGCGGGCTTCTCGACCATCGGCGGGCTTGCAATGCTCATCGGACAGGCGGCGGTGTCGTTCGAGACATTCTTTGGTGAGGCTCCGCCGCGCGAATTCGATGCGCAATTGCTGGAGATCCTGCGCGGATGAGTGAAAAACCGAAAAAACCGCTCATGATCGGCCTAACCGGCTCGATCGGCATGGGCAAATCGACGGTCGCCAAGATGTTCGAGCGCGCCGGAATCCCGGTGTTCGATGCCGATGCCGAAGTGCGCGCGATGCAAGGGCCTGACGGTGAGCTGCTGCCCGCGATCGAAGCGGCCTTCCCCGGATCGACCGGCCCGAACGGCGTTGATCGTGATGCGCTGGGCAAGCTTGTGTTCGGTGACAAAGCGGCGCTCGAACGGCTCGAAGCGATCGTTCACCCTGCTGTTGGCGCAAAGCGGATGCAATTCCACGCTGACAACGCTGATGCGTCGATGCTGGTGTTCGACATTCCCCTGCTGTTCGAGCGCGGCGGCCACGAGGCGCTCGATGCAACCATCGTCGTCTCAGCTCCTGCCGAGGTTCAGCGCGAACGCGTGCTGGCCCGCCCCGGCATGACGGTCGAAAAGTTCGAGCACATCCTCGGACTGCAAGTGCCCGATGCGCAAAAACGCAAACTCGCCGATCATATCATCGATACCGGCACCACGCTTGAGCAAACCGAAGCGCAGGTTGCCGAGTTGATCGCCGACCTCACCGGCGCAGAATAGGGAAGCGTGCGATAGCTCCGATACAGCCCTATCCAGCCTCTTGCGCAATCGGGCGCATAGGTTGATAATGCCTTCAATGCGGGAAATCGTTTTCGACACTGAAACCACCGGCCTAGACCCCAAGACAGGGGACCGGATGGTAGAAATCGGATGCGTCGAGATGATTGGCCGGGTCGCCACGGGCGAAACCTACCACGCCTATTACAACCCCCAGCGAGACATGCCTGCTGCTGCCGAAGCCGTGCACGGGCTTTCGTCGTCTTTCCTGTCGGGAAAGCCGCTCTTCGCGGATACCGTTGACGAATTGCTCGACTTTTTGGGCGACGCCCCGCTGGTGGCGCACAATGCCGGGTTCGATTTCGGCTTTCTCAATGCCGAGCTGGAGCGGATCGGGCGAAATATCATCGCACTTGACCGGATGGTCGATACGGTTGCGATTGCGCGTAAACGCCATCCCGGTGCGAAACTGTCGCTTGATGCGCTGTGCTCCCGATATGGCGTCGATCGTAGCCACCGGGTCAAGCATGGTGCGCTGCTCGATGCCGAATTGCTGGCGCAGGTCTATGTCGAACTGACCGGCGGACGCCAGATCGGGCTGGAACTGGCCGCAGAAGAGGTGGCCGCAGCATCGGGCGAGCAAGCACACACAGTGACCGCAGCCACAACATCGCGACCACGCCGAGAACCACGGCCGCACGCTCCCTCGCCAGAAGAGTTGGCGCGGCATCAGGAATTCATGTCCAAGATCGAAAACGCGGTTTGGGCTCGCTGATCACCCGCGCTTGCCGCGTGTGATCGGTCAACATTGACGAAGGAGGCCGAGCGACAATGGATATTCGGGTTTCGGGACACCAGGTGAAAACCGGTGCCGCATTGCAAGAACACGCGACTGATCGGCTGGACGAGATAGTCGACAAATATTTCGACCGCGCGCTGACGTCGCACGTCACCTTTGGGAAAGGCGGCGCGGGCGCCTTTACCTGCGACATCGTCACCCATGTAAAACAGGGCCTCATCCTCAAATCGCAGGGCGAAGCGCATGACGCGCACGTCGCGCTCGATAACGCTGCGGCCAAGATTGAGAAGCAGCTGCGCCGGTACAAGCGACGATTGAAGGATCATCACGAACAGGCAACCCATGCCCGCGCAGAAGAAGAGGCAGCATATACGATTTTCGCGGTCGATGACGAAGCAGAGGAATTGACGGTCGAGGCACCGCCCGTGATCGCCGAGACCAGTATCGATATCCCCAACAGCAGCGTTGCCGATGCGGTGATGCAGCTCGATCTGCGCGACACGAATGCGCTGTTTTTCAAAAATGCTGGAACTGGCCGACATAATATGGTTTATCGCCGCGCCGACGGCTCGATCGGATGGGTTGAGCCGCAATAGGGCCACAAAAAGTGCCGTTTTTGAACACAATTGAACGGTAACGACACAGGTCCAGCTCACGAATACCGTAGCGTAACCGCCTGTCTGCATGCGGCGCTCACCCGTTCGTGAGGTCATGCAGTTCGAAATGGGAATTCGACACTACAATGAACGTCAATTTCAAAATGCTGCCTGAAGCGGTTCGCCTTGCTCGGGCTGAAACCAAGCAACAGGTTCTTGTGCAGCTTTCGAAGCTCTTTGCCGAGGCCTACGGATTGGACGAAGGCGAGGTGCTGGATGGGCTCGAGCAACGCGAAGCGCTCGGCTCCACTGGATTTGGTCGCGGTGTGGCCATCCCTCACTGCCGCAGCGCCCATGTGAAGCGCCCCATCGGCGTTCTGCTAAAGCTTGATCAACCGGTCGATTTCGTCGCAGCGGACGCGATGCCCGTGTCGCTTATTTTCGGTCTGGTGTCTCCGGAGAATGCAGGGGCGGCTCACCTGCATGCGCTGGCAGCGATTTCGCGACCGACGCGCGATGAGGCAATGCTGCAACGGATGTTCGATGCGCCCGATAGCGAGGCGCTGTATGCGGTCCTGACCAATCAGTTCCTGCGTGATGCCGCCTGAGAATCCTGCCGATCCCGCCAACATCGTTGGCGCCGATCTGCATCACCGCGCGCTGGAGCGACTCTACGCTTCGGCCCCGGTGAACCGGAAATTCGCGTCGAAGCTTGAGATCGTGGGTCGCGGCCAGTCGCGCCTCACCTTCATTGTCGATGAGGAGGTCTATCACGCAGCCGGTGCGGCGCATGGGACGATCTACTTCAAGATGCTCGACGACGCGGCATTCTATGCGGCGAACACACTCGCAACGGATCGCTTCCTGCTGACCACCAGTTTCAACCTGCATTTCACCAAGCCCGTTCGTGCGGGCGAAGTCGTCGCCGAGGGGCGCTGGGTCAGCGGCAAACGCCGCGTATTCGTCGCCGAATCGCGGCTGGTCGATGCCGAGGGTGACGAGATCGGGCGCGGAACCGGCACCTTCATGCGATCGCGAATCGCCCTTTCCAGCCTCGCAGGATATGCGGCTGGCGATCCGTCGACAGGTAGCTGACCTGTGACAACGCGACTGCCTGCACATCTTGAAGTGGGCGCATTTATCCGGCTGGCGGAGACCGAAGGCGGATCGGCCATGGTGCTTGCCAAAGGTGAGGCGGATGCAGGCACCATCTTGCTAGTAACCATATCTCGCGGCGAGAATGCGCAACTTTACGAAAGAATGCCGCAGCTCGACGGATCGCGGTGCTTTGTCGCGACCAAGGTACAAGACTCTGAAAAACCGTTTGAATTTTCGGAATATCTGGACCGTCGCGGCCGTCAGGACCCGGACATCTGGATCGTCGAAATCGATATCGACGATCCAGCACGCTTCATCGACAATCTGCCCCGTTAACTTGACTTAGTTTCAGATGTGACTATTTCGCCGCCCAGCTTCCAGGTGCGCAGGCTAGCGGGTACGGCAATACAGCCGATCTTCTGGCACGCAGACGGGGGGCAGCCGGCAGGCTATTTCGAACCACACATAATATTCCGCGAAAAATCGCAACAGGTTCGCGCCTGCGTCTGAGCTCGCTCACCGCATAAAATGACGAGATTATGGGTCGTAAGACTTATTCATTGAGTGCCGCCGCTGTTGCGGGGATTGCCGGTCTGAGCTTCTCGAGCGCCGATGGTGCCGGAGCGTTCGCGCAAGAAATCGATGCCCCGCAGGCACCAATCGAAGCCGAGATCGATACGCCAGAACAGCTCGAGCTGGTACCGACCCCTACAGTGTTCGTGTCCGAGGAGGTGGTCCAGCCGCTTCCGGAAACCGACGCAGAGATCGAACAAGCCGAAATCGCCTACGAAGCGAAGTCGCTGCGCGAACTGGTTGGCGTCGTCGATGCCAAAGCCGAGATGACCGAGCAGATGCAGTGCCTCGCAGGGGCCGTCTATTTCGAATCGCGCGGTGAACCGCTGGCTGGACAGCTGGCCGTTGCCAATGTCGTCATCAACCGCGCCGAGGATCGCCGCTTCCCCGCAAGCTATTGCGGTGTCGTGTATCAGCGCGCGCAATTCTCATTCGTGAAGAATGGCCGTATGCCGCGGATCAAGACCAAATCGGCGGCATGGAAACGCGCCCGCGCGATTGCAAAGATCGCGCATAACGGCATGTGGGAATCGGAAGCCGCCGATGCAGTCTACTTCCACGCGAAATATGTCCGCCCGAAGTGGAGCCGGAAGAAAACTCGCACCGCCGAGATCGATACGCATATTTTTTATCGTTGAGTGTTTGGTTTTCGCACCCCATCCGGGGTGCGGTTTCCTCGCTCATGCGACCTAAAGGTCGCATCGCTGCGGACGGCCGGTCGGCCTTTGACTGCCGTGACCAAGAAGCGGATCACCGCGAAAATGGCAACTAGCCTCTGAGTTCAACCCATACTGGCGCGTGGTCGCTCGCTTTCTCGCGGCCTCGATGTTCGCGGTCCACGCCGACGGCTTCGAGGCGGTCGGCCAGCTCTGGTGAGAGCAGGATGTGGTCTATGCGAAATCCATGGTCACGCTGCCATGCGCCAGCCTGATAATCCCAATAGGTCCACACCCCGCCGCGCGGATTGAGCGTGCGCATCGCATCGGTCCAACCGTCGCCGAGCAGTCTGGCGTAGGCCGCGCGTGATTCGGGCTGCATCAGCGCATCGGATGCCATGGCTTTGACCGAATACGTATCGTCATCCTCTGG
This sequence comes from Pseudomonadota bacterium, assembly GCA_039033835.1. Taxonomy (GTDB): domain Bacteria; phylum Pseudomonadota; class Alphaproteobacteria; order Sphingomonadales; family Sphingomonadaceae; genus Erythrobacter. Next base: position 65,197 of record JBCCBW010000004.1, on the reverse strand, counting down.
GATGACGTTGTAATCGCCCAGCACCGCCGCTGGCACTTCCTCCGCCCAGATTTCTGCCATGCGCGCGCGAAGCTTTTCCATCCAGGCAAGTTTATAGTCGAATTTCGGCCCCGGATGCGGGTTGCCGTTTGGCAGATAAATGCACACGACCCGCGTGCTGCCGCTATCTTTGTGGGTGACGTCCACTTCGAGATAGCGCGATTGCTCACCTTCGCCATCCTTCGGTCCATCGATCCCAAGGCCGCGCTGGATTTCCCTCGGCGGTTCGTAACCCGCCTCGCCGTCGGTCAGGATAGCGACGCCATTGAACGCCTTCTGCCCGTGCGTAAGGACATGATAGCCGAGCTCTTCGAGCTCGCTGGCAGGAAAGCTCTCATCCTGGCTCTTGATCTCTTGCAGGCACGCCACTGAGGGGCGCGTCTCCGCAAGCCATTCCTTGAGCCGCGGAAGCCGGGCTTTGACACCGTTTATGTTGTAGGTGGCGATTTTCATGGCGTTGTCATGGCCGATGAATTTGCCTGCGTCCATTGCGGCCAGTGGTGGCCGCGATCACCCGACTTGTAAAGTCAGATACCGAAGCTCGATCCGCAGCCACACCCGGCTGCCGCGTTGGGATTTTCGACCCGGAACGCCGCTCCGCCGAGCGATTCCACGAAATCGACGACGCTGCCGCCGACTAGATCGAGGCTGATTGGATCGACCACCAGCTTCACCCCGTCGGTCTCGCTGACCGAGTCATCACCATCCGGCGCTTCGGCCAGATCGAACTTGTATTGAAAGCCCGAACAACCGCCCCCTTCGACCGAAAGCCGCAGGATGGCAGGCTTGGTCTGCTTTTCGGCGATAAACGCGATGCGTTTTGCCGCGGCGGGGGTCAGGGTCAGCATCTCGGACATGGTTTCTGCAACTTAGGAACTGCGCGTCCGATCCTCAAGCTTATGCTGTCTGGATGTAGCTGCGCAGCGCCTCTGCCTCGTGCTCGATTTCGTCGATCTTGCTCTTCACCAGATCGCCGATCGAGATGAATGCGATGAACTCTCCGTTCTCGACAACCGGGAAATGGCGAAACCGCCGCTTCGTCATCAAGGCAAGGGCATCGTCGATTTTCGTATTCGGCTCGACCGTCACAGCTGGCGAGGTCATGATCTCGCCGACTGGCAGACCAAGACAAGATCCGCCGGTTTCGGCGAGCCGATAGATCACGTCTCGTTCGGATATGATCCCGGCGATTTTGCCGTCGCGCAGAACCGGCAACGCACCGATCCGTTTGCCTGCCAGCATGTGCACGGCATCGGAAACGGGGGTCGCCACATCGCAGGAAATGACATCGTCGGCAGAGCGCGTCGTGATGATTTTGGCAATGGTCATGATGGGCTTCCTCTCTCTGGAAACCAAAGGTGCCATGGAAGCGCGCAAAAGGCGAATCCGCATTCGCTGCAACGGACCGTGCTTCCATTGCCATTGCAAAGCCCCCTCGTGGGGAGCATGTGAGTGTGATGGCCAATAAATCCCCGCTCGATGACCCGGAAAACGCGGCATATGCCTGGGCGCGCTATCGCCAGATCATGAAAATACTCATGGCGGTGACGGTGCTTACCGTCGTTCTGGCCCTCGGCCTGCTCTATGCTTTTAACGGCATGATTTCAGTGCATTTCTATATCGCCGTGGCGTTGGGGATCAGCTTTACGATGCTGCTGGCCGGGGGCCTGATGGGTCTCGTGTTTCTCTCGAACGGGACCGGACACGACGAATCGGTCGATAATCGCCTGCCGCGCAGCGACGAGCTGTGGTCCGGCAAGAAGGATGACTGAGCCCTATTCCGAAGCGTCGGTTTCGGAGTTTTCCGCACCCTCGCCCAACCACCGATCGAGCCAGTCGAACACTGTGTTGTGCCACTGGAGCGAGTTTTCCGGGCCGAGCACCCAGTGATTCTCATCCGGGAACACCAGCAGCTGTGACGGGATTTCGCGTTCCTGCAACGCGGTGAAGCTCTGCAAGCCCTGGCTGTAAGGCACGCGGAAGTCCTTCTCCCCCGTGATCACCAGCATCGGGGTCTGCCATTTGTCGACATGGTTTACCGGGTTCCAGCGTTCATACGTCTCGCGCGCCTCGCTGTATGATCCACCAAAGTCCCAGCGGGGAAACCACAATTCCTCGGTTGAGTAATAGAAGCTGCGCATGTCGAACAGGCCGTCATGCTGGACGAGGCAATCGAACCGATCCGGCCATTGGCCAGCGATCCAGTTGACCATGAAGCCACCATAGCTCGCGCCCATCGCGCAGGTGCGGGTGCCGTCAATCTGCGAATCGAGTTCTAGCGCGGCGGCGAGGCCTTTTTGCAGATCGATCAGCGGCTTGCCGCCCCAATCCTTGTTGATCGAATCGGTAAAGGCCTGCCCGTATCCGGTGCTGCCGTGGAAATCGACGGAGATCACCGCATATCCCTGGCTCGCGACCACGCGCGGGTTCCAGCGCGAGGACCATCCATCGCGAAACGAGCCTTGCGGACCGCCATGGATGTAAAGGACTGCGGGGATTGGCCCCTCCTGCTCCTCGAGCCGGGTGATCTGAACCCAAACGGTGTCGCCATCGGCCCCGGCAAAGCTGAACCGGGTTGTCACTGTCGATGCCCTCTGGCCCGTATGAGTGGTGACAGCATCGGTTAGCGGCAGGGCCTGCCTGAACCCGGTGGAGAGATAGAGCTCGCTGGGTGAGTCGATCGAATCGCGGGTGAACAGCAAACGGTCGCCGGGCAGCGCCGCAACATTACCGATATGCGCTTCGTTGCCCGCGATCAGATCGAGCTTGGTCGTCTCGCCGGTCTCAGGATCGATCTGGAACATGGGTGTATCGAGCACGTCGGCAGCGGTGGCGAGCAGGTGGCGACCATCGTCGGACCATGTGAGGCTACCGAAAGACAGATCGACGCCCTCCGTGAGCGCGCGCGTTTCTCCGGTGGCAAGATCGCGCAACTGCACCACCATGCGATCGGATTCGTATCCTGGTCGCGCCATGGCGAGATAGGCGAGATATTTGCCATCGGGCGAGGGGGCCGGGCTGGTGTCGAGCGCCTCGTTCGCATCCGTCAGGCCGGTCGGGGCACCGCCGGAAAGATCCGAGAAATAGATGTCGAAATCGGTCGAGAATGGCTCTTTCGAACCGGCCTTGCGCGCCACAAAGTACACGCCCGATCCGTCGGGTGCCCAAGCGATGTCCTCACCGCCGCCAAATGGCATGGTCGGCGTGTTGCCGGTGATGCCGGTGGCCGGGTCTGTGCCGTCGACAGGAATTCCATCGCCCGCGACCGCGCCATCTTCCATGCCGAACACAAACACGCGGTTGAATGTGTCGGGCGTCGACCAGCGATCCCAATGGCGGAAGAAACCACCATCGCCTTCGTAAAGTCGCCCAGTGCCAGGCCCAGGAAGATGTGCGGTGCCATCGCCCTCACAGCCGAGTGTCGGACAGTCGCGCGAGACTTCGGCCCATAGGGCTATCTTGTCCCCGGTCGGAGCGACTTTGAACCCGGCGATATCGGTGCCGGGAATATCGGCCACGGACGCCGGGGCTGCGAAATTCCGGTCTCTTTGGAGGGCGGCGCGCCAGACACGCGTGCGTGCTTCGGCATCGGCATCGGTGCTTTCAGCGCTCAGGAAGTAGAGGAAGTTTTCGGGACCGAATGCGAGCGAATGGCCATCGATGCCGAGGTCTATCGCAATTGGATCGGCGTAAGGCTGCGCCAGATCGAGCAGATAGTGCTTGTGCGTCCGGTCGTAGCTTTCCGGATCGGTTTCCGTCACCGAGTAGATCGCGTAGCGACCGAACGGCGTCACGGTCGGTCCGCCCAGACGGGGCATGGTCACCAGATCCTCAGCCGACATTGGCGGGGCGGAAAGTCCCGGAACGGCGCGCTCTGGCGTCGCATCACCATTAGTGGTGTGGTTGTCCGCCAGCAGCGGCGCTGAAACGCTTGCGGCAAAGGCCCAGGCCGCCGCGATCTTGATCATCCCTTGCATGGACAGATGTCTAACGGCGGATAGACGTCCAAGCCAGAGGAACTGTGAAATTCGCGCGTCTAGCTAGCGGCTGAATCAGCGCTTTTTACCCGCGATCCGCGCGATTTCTGCCTGAACCAGCTTTTCAACCATGCCCGGCAGGTTCCGATCGAGCCATTCGGCCAGCATCGGGCGGAGCAATTCGCGGGTCAGCCCTTCGAGCGAGGTTTCACCCGATCGAACGATCTGCGGTTTCGCACCCGGTTCGGCGAGCATGGCGAGCGCTGCGAGATTTTCCTGCATGGCACCGCGCACGTTCTCCGCGATCAACGGTGTTTCGACGTCGTCTTCGCTGTCGTTGTCGGCTGGCTCTTCAGCCTCGTCTTCAACCCAGGCGTCGGTATCGCTTTCGACGTCTTCGGCAAACTCCATCTCGGCGAGGTCGAGCACTTCCTTGCCATCCTCGTCAGGGGCAACTGTCTCGGTCTCGATGGGTTCTATGTCCGGTGTCTGCACCTCTTCGGCTTCGTTTGCCTCCGCTTCGAGGCGGCGACGCGCCTGCATCGCCCCATCGCGATTGTCGCGGGCGATCACTTTCTTGATCGATTCCAGAATCTCTTCGACGGATGCTTCGCTGTCTTGCGCCACGTATCTGCTCTGAGCCCCAAACTGATAAACCGTCCCGAATCGGGATTCGAAGCCTACTCCCCAGGCTCCATCGGCGGGCCAATTGTTGCGTCAGGGGCGGGAATGTCAACGGTTCTGGTCGAATTCGGTGTGGCTTCTGGATCGCGGTCCCAATCCCACAGCCGCCCACGCACCCGCTCGTAATTGACCTGAGGGTTGTACAATGGACCGCCGGTGTCGAGGTTCAGATCGCGTGCCTCTGCCCGGCCCATGGCTGCGAGAAGAGTGAAGCCGGCAACATAGGCGTTGCGCCGGGCTGTCACGAGCTGCGCGCGTGATGACAGCAATTCCTGTTCGGCATTCAGCACGTCGAGGATTGTGCGATTGCCGATCGAGTTTTCGGCCCGCACGCCTTCCAGGCTGACTTCAGCGGCATCAACCGCAGCTTTCGAGCTTACGATAACTGCGTTGGCGGCTTCCCAGCTCGAATAGGCCGAGCGCACTTGCGCGATAATATTGCGCTCCGTAGCGATCACCTGTTCAAGCGCGCTGCTTTCCCGAGCGCCCGCTTGGCGTTGCCGGGCGGCCGTGGCGCCGCCCCGGAAGATCGGGATCGTTATCTGCACACCGACATTGGCGGTGGTTTCGGATTGAGCGAAGTCGGCGGCAACCGGCCCGCCGAGCGTACCGAAGAAATCGGTGTAATCGTAGTTGGCGAACGCTCCGAGCGTGGGCAAGCGGCCTGCGCCAGCTGCCTTGGTGTCGAAACCCGCTGCGTCCGCCCGCTCCTTTGCTGCGATCAAATCAGGATTGTTTTCCAAGGCGCTGACAACTGCGAGGCCAACCGTTTCGGGCAATCCCGGAAGAGGTGGGGGGGCTTCAAGATTCTCAGGAGCCTTGCCGACGAGCTGAATGTAGGTTTCGCGCGCTGCAATCAGATTGCCGATCGCGGTCTGCAAATCACCCTCGGCCACCGCAAGCCGCGATTGCGATTGCGCGACATCCGTTCGGGTGAGATCGCCTATCTCGAACCGGTCGCTGGTCGCTTCCAGATTCACGCGGAGGACTTCGACCTGGTTGGCTGCGAGCCCGGCCAATGCCTCTGTGCGCAGAACATCCATATAAGCAGCGACCGTCTGGCTGAACACCGTGCTTTCTGTGCCGCGCAGATTGGCCTGCCCTGCAGCAACCCGCTCTTTGGCCGCCCTGATCGAGTTCTTGACGCCGCCACCCGAATAGATCGGAACGGTCAAATCAGGCCCAACCTGCAAGCGCCGGGAAGGTGCCGTAAAGGAGTTGGGCGAGACCCGCAGGAATTCGATATGATTGACCAGCACATCGACCGTCGGCAGGCCTTGGGCTCGCTGAATCGGCACTTCTTCGTCAACCGCGCGCTGATCAGCGCGAGCACCCTGCAAGGTCGGGTTGGTGTTGTAGGCATCGACCAAAGCTTCGCGCAGCGTATCGGCCTGCGCCGGGGTGCCGAGCGCGATTGCCGAGCAGGCAGCGCCGAGGCTCAGCGCAACGAAGCGAACTTGGCGGTTCATGAGAAAGACCAGCTCTTCGGCTTGTCGAAAGCGTGCAGCACCGGGATACCGATGTCTTCGACAGGCAGCAGCGAGACATTGCCTGCGATCCGGCGACCCGCAGCGAGGCGTGTAACCTGACGCAACAGCAAGCCGGAGACGATCCGTCCGCCTTCTTCCATCCGCTGTGCGAGCCCATCGGGCAATTGCTCGATAGCGCCGTCGACCACGACGAGCGAGTAGGTCTTGCCCTCCGCCCCAACTTCGGCTGCAGCATCGGTCGCGCTGATCGTATCGACTTCGGCAACCAGCGGGCGCAGCAATTCGGCGAGATAGCCGGTGCCGCCTTCGACCACGAGCACGCGGTCATCGGGCATCGGTGCTGCTTCGATCAGCAGCTTTCCATAGAACAGGGGCGAGGCGAGATGCGCGTCATCCGGCAGCGACACGGCACGGTCGATATAGGCGAGCGCGGCCCGATCATGCGGCAGAAAGTCTTCGCGCGGCACCGCCATCATCCGGGCGAGCGCGAACCCTTCGTTCACTCCGCTGGTGCGCAGCTGACTGTCGATCATCGCCTTGCGTGCGGCGGTTGAATCAAGGGTGGCGGCGGTATTGTTCATGTGCACTCCGAGATGCTGTATTGTTCACGCAATACAGCGCGTCAACCCTTCCTTAGCGTCAGCGGCCTGTCGTTCCAAGGTATTTGGCCAAGTATTCAGCCGCTATATGACATTTGATCTACAAGAGCTTTGACGTGTCCGATCCGCGATGCTTAGGGGAGCATCCAATCGACGGGCAGAAGGAACGCTTCGATGAGTGACATTCGCAATGATGGTGAGATTTTCGGCGCAACGGGCAATGTTCGTGTCGAAACCGATTCGCTCGGCGAAGTGGCTGTTCCGGCGGAAAGTCATTGGGGTGCACAAACGCAGCGAAGTCTTGCGAACTTCGCGATCGGCACCGAGACCATGCCTGCGCCGCTCGTCAAAGCGCTTGGAATCCAGAAGCAATCTTCCGCCAGGGCCAATATGGAACTGGGCGTGCTGGAGGCAAAACTGGGCGATGCGATCGTCGCTGCGGCAAGCGAGGTGATCGACGGAACTTTGGCGAGCCAGTTTCCGCTGAGCGTGTGGCAGACAGGGTCAGGCACGCAGTCGAATATGAACGCCAACGAAGTCATCGCCAGCCGCGCCAATGAAATTCTCACTGGCCAGCATGGCGGTAAGGAGCCGGTCCACCCCAACGATCATTGCAATATGGGGCAAAGCTCGAACGACACGTTCCCGACGGCGATGCATATCGCTGCCGCGAGCGAGACGATCGAACAGCTGATCCCGGCGTTGCAGCACCTTCACGGCGCACTGGATGCCAAGGCGACGGCGTTTGCCGATATCGTCAAGATCGGCCGCACGCATTTGCAGGACGCGACGCCGCTGACATTGGGTCAGGAGTTTTCAGGCTACGCCAAGCAGGTCGAATACAGCATCGCTCGGCTGGAAAACGCTCTGCCGCGCGTGCTTGAACTGGCGCAGGGCGGCACTGCTGTGGGCACGGGGATCAACTCCAAGACTGGTTTTGCAGAGAAGTTCGCCGCTCAAGTCGCCGCGGCGACCGGTCACGATTTCGTTACCGCCGCCAACAAGTTCGAAGCGCTCGCCGCGCATGACGCGCTGGTCGAGCTTTCCGGTGCGCTCAATTCGGTTGGCGTGAGCCTGATGAAGATCGCCAACGATATCCGCCTGCTTGGCTCCGGCCCGCGCTCGGGCCTTGGTGAAATCGCGCTGCCAGCGAATGAGCCGGGTTCGTCGATCATGCCGGGCAAGGTCAATCCGACCCAGTGCGAGGCGCTGACCATGGTCTGCGCGCAGGTGATGGGCAACCACACGACGGTGAGCATTGCCGGGTCGAACGGGCACCTGGAGCTCAACGTGTTCAAGCCGGTGATGATCTACAGCGTGCTGCAATCGATCCGCCTGCTGTCCGATTCCGCACGCAGCTTCACCGATCATTGCGTCACCGGGATCGAGGCGAACACCGACCGCATCGACAAGCTGATGAATGAAAGCCTGATGCTGGTGACCGCGCTCAATCCGCATATTGGTTACGACAACGCCGCGAAGATCGCGAAGAAGGCGCATGCCGACGGCATGACCCTGAAAGAGGCAGGGCTGGAGTTGGGCCTGCTGACCGAAGACCAGTTCGCCGAGTGGATCGTCCCTGCCGAGATGATCAAGCCAAGAGATTAAGCCCAACGGTTGGGCCTGACGCGACTGAAACCGCTTCGAATGTGTCCGGCATTCGACCAAGGCATGACCCAGTCCGATAATCGGTCGGTGCAGACCTATGCGTCCGAAGGTCAAGTGATTACCTGTCAACTCGTCCATGGGTAAGGTTCAACTCACCGAAACGCAGGCAAGCGTCACGCTGCGCACCGTCATTCTATCGGCGGTGGGGTTGTGGACGCTGTATTTTGTCCTGATTACTGCGCGCAGTTCGCTTATCGGGCTGGGTGCGGAGTCTGAAATGCTATGGCGGCGCGGCGCCGTCTGCGCGGTTGGCGTTGCAGTCACAATGGTCCTGTGGTTCATCCTGCGCCTGTTTGAAGGGCGTAAACGCTGGGTGATGATTGCTGTTGCAATGGTTGCCGCTTTACCCGCGGCACTCCTTGTCGCCCAAGTCAATCAGCTCCTGTTCGCACCGATCAACGAAAAGATGGAGCGCAAGTTCGCCGAAGAGCGAGGCTTCAGCATTCGGCGCGATGAGGCAGGCAACCTGCTTGCTGAAATCCCCAAGCCGGGTTGGGAAGTCGAGCCGGGTGATGAGGGGGTTTCGAACGAAAAGCCGCCGATGATCACCCTTACCTTGCAGGATGCCACGGATAGAGGCGGGCAGTGGCTTCCTATCGTGGATTCCGCGCTTAGCCGGTATTATATCCTGTTGACCTGGTCGGCACTCTATATCGCATTACTGGCCATCGCGCAGGCCCGGATGGCAGAGCGACGCGAAGAAGAATTCCGCTCAGCGGCGAAGAATGCCGAGCTGCGATCGCTGCGATATCAGGTGAACCCGCATTTCCTGTTTAACACGCTCAATTCGCTCTCAGCGCTGGTGATGACCGGCAAGGGCGAGCGGGCCGAGCGGATGATACAGACGATCAGCCGGTTCTATCGCCATAGCCTGGCCGACGATCCGACTTCGGATGTGCGGCTGAAAGACGAGTTCGATCTTCAGAAACTCTATCTCGATATCGAAGCCGTGCGGTTCCCCGACCGTCTGACCTGCGAATTCGACCTGCCGAACGATCTGGAAGACGCCCGCGTGCCGGGCATGATCCTTCAGCCGCTGGTGGAAAACTCGGTGAAATATGCGGTTTCGACCGTAAGCAGGGAAGTCACCATCAAGGTTGCCGCGCGCGAGGAATTCGACCGGCTGGTGGTAACCGTGTCCGATGATGGACCGGGTGTTCCAGAGGGGATGGCGCATGGATTTGGCATCGGGCTCGCTAATGTCAGCGACCGTCTGGAAGCGCGCTTTGGCAGCGATATCGGCCTCACATCCAGCCCGGTTCCGGGTGGATATCTCACTGAAATCCGGATACCTTTGACCCGCCATGGCTGATACCGAGACAGAAACCGGCGCTCTGCGTACGCTCATCGTCGACGATGAACCGCTGGCGGTTGAACGCACCCAGGTGATTTGCGCCGAAATCGAGGCCATCCGCGTGGTCGGCACCGCCAGCGATGGGGCTGCAGCGCTGCGGCTCGCCGAAAAGCTCGATCCCGACCTCATGCTGCTCGATATGACCATGCCCGAGCTCGATGGGCTGGGCGTCGCACGCAAGATTGCCGAGAGCGAGAACCCTCCGGCGGTGATCTTCGTAACCGCCCATGATCATTTCGCTGTCGAAGCCTTCGATCTCGAGGCGATCGATTATGTTCTGAAGCCCGTTTCCGCAGATCGGCTCGAACGCGCGATCGAACGGGCGGTGGCGCGGCGCGGAGAGCGCAAGGAAAAGGCCAGCGAATGGCTGGATGAATTATGGGTGCCGCATCGTTCCGAACTGCTGCGGATCGCGGTTGATGAGGTCCATCAGATCGATGCCGAGCGCGATTACGTGCGGCTGCATGTCGGCGATCCGGAACAGCGCCGCTCCTATCTGCTTCTCCAGACCATCGCAGGCCTGGAAAAGCGCCTGAACCCCGATGAATATATCCGCATCCACCGCTCTACGATCCTGCGTCGCGACAATATTCGCGGACTGCGACACGATGGGCTTGGCGTGTGGTCGGCCGAACTGCAGAACGGCGATGCGCTGAGAATCGGACGGACGTACCTGTCCAAGGTCAAGGCGATGGCTGGCCGCTGATCGCAGTCAGGACGATCGGCATTTGATGATTTTCCTCCGCGCAAAGCATGTGCGGCCCGAACCCCGGGACTGAAGAGGTTCGAGCCGCAATGTGCACCATAGGGGTGCAGGGGTATGAGTGCGTCAGCCGCCGCGCTGCTGGTCGGCAACTGCAGCAGCAACCTGGCGCTTCACGCTCGTCATGGCGTTGTTGTAGCAATTTGTGGCGGAAGACGACTTGATCCGGGTGCCGGTTCGCACTTGGTCGAGACCGCAGGCTTTACGTGCCGCAGTCTTGATTCTTTTATCGAGAGTTTCCTGTCCTTCCGGGGTCGACAGGTTGAGGTCTGCGAAACTCACATCGATCGATTGCTTGTCGGTGGAGCCAGCAAATGCAGGGGTTGCGGTTACGGCGAGGCCAACGGTGGCAGCGGCAAGGGCAAGAATTTTCATTATGTTTTCCTCCATCCAGAATGCCTTTGTTCGACGGGGTGATCGAACCGGGGATTGAAAGGCGTCCTGCTGAGAAACGTACTACGCCAACCATGCCGCATGTTCATTTGTTGCTCGATTGCGGGTCGATTGGCTTCGATTGGTGCAGTACCCAGAGGATCGACGACACGATTTGCCCGACAAAAGGGTATTTCCACCCGACGAGCGTTTACGCCATACTGTCATGCATGACTTTTGCGGTTCTGATCATTGCTGTGCTGGGCATCGGCAACTTCGCGCTCCATCGTGCGGTGCTTGAAAGCGGGCATCCTATGTTGGGTCAAATGCCGGGTTTCGTGCAGATGCTGGGCGGGCGACTGTCGCTGGTGGCGGAGTTTCTTGTGTTGCTGGCCGCGCTTTTGCTGGCGGCCAATGGCTGGCCGGTGCTTGTTTGGGCGTATATTGCCTACAGTGCACTCAACGGCGTGGCAGCGTGGTTGCTCCTATCAGGCCGAATTTGAATGCGTGTCGCTTTGCCATTGCGGCCGAACGCCAATCACGCTTTGGCGTAGGAAGCATGACTACCAGACTGTTCCATATCAGCGACATTCACTTCGGCGTCGAAGATCGCTCCGCAATGGCCGGGGTCGAGAAAGCTATCGAGCGCGAACGCCCCGATGCGCTGCTATGCACCGGCGACCTGACCCAGCGCGCCACCCATAAGCAGTACGCCGAAGCCGCCGAGTGGTTCGCATCGCTCAGCGTCCCGATCGTGCTCGATCCGGGCAATCATGACATGCCCTATTATAATATGTTGGAGCGTTTCACCGATCCGTATCGTCGCTATCGTCGGCTGGACGCGGCGGTGGGTAGCCGGATCGAATCGGAAGATGTTGTGCTCGTGCCGCTCAAGACTGTCGTGCGCGCTCAGCCCCGCTTTCCGTGGTCCGACGGAATCGTGACGCGCAAGGCTCTGGGCAAGACGTTGAACATCCTGGCCGACCTCAAGGGCGATCCGCGCACGAAGATCGTGACCGCGCACCATCCCTTGCTGGGGCCGGACGATGGCAGGCGCAATCCAACGATCGGCGGGACGCGCGCCTTTGCCGCGATTGCTGCTGCGGGTGCCGACGCGGTGATATCGGGGCACGTCCACTACCCGTTCGATGAAGTAAGGCGGGCTGGCGAACACAGTGTCCGGATGATCGGTGCGGGCACCATGTCGACCCGGCTGCGCCATGGAGCGCCCCCGTCTTATCAAGTGCTGACCTGTGGGCGAGGCGGCGCGATCGACGTGGATCTGAGGCGATTGGGCAACAGTGCCACGCAAGGCTGTGAGACGACTTCTTAACCTTTTTTAGCGTATCCGCAGTAACGATTTGTTGGTGATGTTCATCGGCGCGAACTCGCGCGCACCTTGGTGCGGTCGGGCTTCGACCTGTGTGAATGTTCAATTTGGTGAAGAAGGGGGCAGGTATGGACGTAGTGAAAGCAATGCTGCTGGCCGTGGTCTTGACGTACTCGGTGGCCCTGGTCGTCGGCACGCAAGGGTCGAGCGGCGGCTATCTTGACGTGCATTCGATGGCGATGGGCAACAGCTTCAAGGTGTTCTGGTCGTGGCCGCTGTTTCTGGCGGGGACCGGCCTTTCATGGGGAATCATGCTGCTGCAGAAGTGACCGCTGGCGCAAATCGCAGCGCAAAATCGAACGAACAACAAAAAGGGCGGCTACCATGATGGGGAACCGCCCTTTTTCTGTATCTGAACGCTTGAAGCGTTTTAGCGCTTCGAGAACTGGAAGCTGCGACGTGCCTTGGCGCGACCGTATTTCTTACGCTCGACCACGCGGCTGTCGCGGGTAAGGAAGCCAGCGGATTTCACGGTAGAACGCAGTTCCGGCTCATACTTGGTGAGTGCCTGGCTGATACCGTGCTTGACCGCGCCCGCTTGACCCGAGAGCCCGCCGCCGCGCACTGTGGCAACGACATCGTACTGACCCTCGCGTTCGGTGATTGCGAATGGCTGGTTGAGGATCAGACGCAGGGTCGGACGTGCAAAATACGTTTCCTGATCCTTGCCATTGATCGTGATTTTGCCCGAACCCGGCTTGACCCAGACGCGGGCTACCGCATCCTTGCGGCGACCAGTTGCATAAGCGCGGCCCTGTCCGTCGAGCTCCTGCTCGCGCAAGGGTGCGGGCGGGTTTGCGGCAGTGGTTTCGGCGATTTCCGCCGCATCCGCTGCGGGTGCATCACCGGCAATGTCCTTCAGATCGGCGAGATCCGAGACTGTTTCGTTCTTGTTCTCGTCAGCCATTATGCGGTGACCTTGTTCTTGCGGTTCATGGAGGCAACGTCGAGCACAGTCGGGGCCTGGCCGTCATGCGGATGCTCGGTACCGTTATAGAGGTGCAGAGCGCGCATCTGATCGCGCCCCAGCGGGCCGCGCGGGATCATCCGCTCAACCGCCTTTTCAAGCACGCGCTCAGGAAAACGGCCTTCGAGAATCTTCTCAGGCGTGGTTTCCTTGATGCCGCCCGGGTGGCCGGTGTGCTTGTAATAGATCTTCTTGCTCGCCTTGTTGCTGGTGAATTTCACCTTGTCGGCGTTGATGACGATCACATGATCACCGCAATCGACATGCGGGGTGTAGCTCGGCTTGTGCTTGCCGCGCAGGAGGTTGGCGATGATCGAGGCAAGGCGACCGACCACAAGGCCGTCGGCATCGATCAGGTGCCATTTCTTTTCGACCTCGGCCGGCTTGATCGACCGGGTCTGTTTGCTCAGAGCCTTCATGGCTGAATGTCCTTAACCCAAATTGGCTGGTTGGTTTCGCCTGCTTGCCGCGATGCAGCCTGACAGGCGATTCGCGCGTCCGAAACGATTCCGGCTTCGCGAGATGAGCGGGCATTTGTCTGTCGAGGGCCTTAAAGTCAAGCAAAACAGGGCGTCTCAAGAGCGGTAAAATAATACCGCAACCAGCTCGAGTGACGGAATTCGGACCTAAATGTCGGTAAGCGACCACATTTCTGTCGAGCGTCTTTCACTGTCGCCAATGCGTGTCACCACCTCGCGCACGGCACTCTCGAGCCAATCGTGACCCGGCGCGGTGTGTGCTGTGTAGGTAACTTCGAATTCACCCATCAGACCATCGGGCAAGCTGACCGGTCGCACGGCTCGCGATGGTGGGTTTACCGGGAAAAACAGATCGCTCGGCATCTGGTCCAGCAGCGTGCTGCCGCTGCGTTGCAACTGCGCCAGATAGTGCCGCAATTGGCCTTTCGCAGGAGCCGATACGGCACGTTTGGAGATGGCCGCTTCGGCTTCCTGAACAGCGGTGACGAGGTCGGACCGCTGCGTGTATTCCCCGGTGGTCATGATCGATCCATCGCTGGAAAGCAGGATTGGGAACATCTCATCTGTCGACCGGGATTCTTCGATTCGGGCGAGAGCGGCCAAAGCCGCCGGTGCGTCGACCTTGGCAGAGATTTGCTCGCCAGTGATCGCGATGCCGCTTGCCTGGCGGGAAAAACTGATCTGCCAATCGCGTGTCACTTTTATGGTGGCGCTGCCCCGCAATTGTCTTTCGATCCGTCGAACCAGCCGCATCGGTCGCGACGGTATGGCAGACACGCGCGCCGCAAATGCCGGTGCTGCCTGACTGGCTAGGCCACCAACCGCAACCGCCATGGCGCTGCCCAAGGCCCCCCGACGCGTGATCCCGTTCATGACTGCTTCTTCGCTCCCAGTTCGCCCAACCATGCCAGTGTCGAAGGATGAGCAGCATCACAACGCCAGGCAAGGATCGCAGGTGTATCATAGGGGTGAAGCTCGCCCAACCTCTTGACCACTTGATCGACGTGGTGGGCGTTCGTTTTGAAAAGCACTGCGACTTCCCTGCCGCTCCCACGCTCGCCATTCCACTCGAAAATGGCTTCCATTTCACCGAGGATGTTGGCGCAGCCGATCAATTGCTCGTCCAGCAACGCGCCTGCAATCAAACGCGCACTGTCTCGGTCTGGAAACGGGCACCAGGCCAGGGCGGCGACAGTCTTGGTCATGGGCGGTATATAGGACAGCGTAGCGTGTGCTCGGTCAAGCGGCCAGGCTCTGCCTTCTTATGCCATCGGCGTGCATCGCCCAGGCAAGGCTGGCGACCAGCAGTGCGCCGGTGAACTGGTGAGCGACGGCGACCCACAGCGAAACGCCGCTCATCACAGTCGCAATGCCTAGAATGACCATTGTGCCAAAGGCGGTGTGCACGGCGACTGATGCCATCCGATCGCTCTTCCGGACCAACCGTGCAATCCACACCAAAGCAGCCACGGCAACCCACGCCCACCAGCGGTGAAGGAAGTGCAGCAAGAACGGATCGTGCGTTAATGTCCACCAGAACCCGCCCGAGAAATCGACTTCAGGAACGAGCCGCCCGTTCATCAACGGCCAGTCATAGGCCGCATGTCCTGCATTGAGGCCCGCAACCCACGCGCCCAGCAGCAGTTGCACGAACAGAACGATAGCCACAACCGCAGACGCGGCGGTCAGCGGCGCAGGCCGAGCCGCCGGTTCTTTAGCCAGACGGCGCAGATCAAGCGCGGTCCAGACCAATCCGCCGAGCAGAAACAAAGCGGTCAGTAGGTGCGCGGAAAGCCGGAAATGGCTCACATCGGTCAGGTCTGTCCCGACCCCCGAGGAGACCATGTACCAGCCAAGCGCGCCCTGCATGCCGATCAGCGCAAGAAGGGCGAACAGCCGGGCCTTGTATCCGGCCGGTATCGCTCCCTTGATCCAGTACCAGGCGAGTGGCAGCGCGAAGGCGAGGCCGATCAGCCGGCCCAGATTGCGGTGAAACCACTCCCAGAAATAGATGAACTTGAACGCCTCCAAATCCATCCCGGCTGGCCCGCTTTCGAAACGGTATTCTCCGGTCTGGCGATAGAGATCGAACTCAGTCTGCCACGCTTGCTCATTCAAAGGCGGCAGAACACCGGTGACCAGATCCCATTGCGTGATCGAAAGGCCGCTTTCGGTCAGTCGGGTTATCCCGCCGACGACCACGATCACAACCACCATAACCGCTACCACCGCGAGCCAGCGCGCAAGCGCTAGCGGCCGCGCAGTCGGGTTGCCCGATGCATCATGCGCAGAGTGAAGGGGAGCCGTAGTGGCCATAGCGCCGCCTAATTGTGCCGAGCGCGCCATGGTTGCAAGCCTGTTTGGCGCAAAGGCCGGTGCGCGGGCCGCAAGGGCGCGTGCTTGGTGCGAACTATCCCTTGCGAAATGTGATAATGTTACATATGTGCTGTGCCAGCTATGCAGGACGCGAAACAAACCTTCTCGATTCGTCAACGTCTCGACCATGTCGGTATCGGGCTCGCCGGGTTGTGTGCGGTGCATTGCCTGGCGACGGTGTTCATCGTGTCGGCGCTAGGGCTGGGCGGGCATTTTCTCGCGTCCCCCGAGATTCACCGGTTCGGCTTGGCACTCGCCCTGATCGTGGCCGCTGTGGCTATCGGCTGGGGCGCGCTTAAACATCGCCGGGCGGCACCGTTCGTCACCGCGATGATGGGCCTGACCTTTATGGGAGGCGCGCTGGCCGTGCCCCATGGCGCCGAAGAATTCGTGCTGACCCTGATCGGCGTTGCTCTGGTTTCGCTCGGACACCTGCTGAACCTGCGCGCCGCGCGCTGAAGCATCCGCCAAACTCGCACCACAAACTGATGGTTGCGCGCGCCGCCCATGCGCCTATTTCGGCAGGCATGACGAATACCAAGAACATTACCCTCAATGGCGAGCAGCGCAGCACGATTGCCGCGACAATCGCCGATCTTGTGCGTGAGCTTGAGCTGACACCGGAAAAGGTCGCGGTTGAGCGCAATGGCGAGATCGTTCCACGCTCGACGCTGGAACAAGCTTCCCTTGGGGCTGGAGACACGCTGGAGATCGTGCACTTTGTCGGCGGCGGCGATCATCAGGCTGACTCGGGCGATACATGGAGTGTTGCGGGGCGGACCTTCAACTCGCGGCTGATCGTCGGGACAGGCAAATACAAGGATTTCGAGGAAAACGCAGCGGCGGTCGAAGCCAGCGGCGCAGATATCGTCACTGTCGCGGTGCGGCGGGTCAATGTCAGCGATCCGAAGGCACCGATGCTGACCGACTTTATCGACCCGAAGAAGATCACCTATCTGCCCAACACCGCAGGCTGCTTTACCGGCGAAGACGCTGTTCGCACCCTGCGTCTGGCGCGCGAAGCGGGCGGCTGGGACTTGGTGAAGCTCGAGGTGCTGGGCGAAGCGCGCACACTATACCCGGACATGCGCGAGACGTTGAAGGCGACCGAGACCCTCGCGAAAGAGGGCTTCCTGCCGATGGTTTACTGCGTCGATGATCCCATCGCGGCCAAGCAACTCGAAGATGCAGGTGCGGTCGCGATTATGCCGCTGGGCGCACCAATAGGTTCAGGGCTGGGCATCCAGAACCAGGTCACCATTCGCCTGATCGTCGAGGGCACCAGCGTTCCGGTGCTGGTCGATGCAGGGGTCGGCACTGCTTCTGATGCTGCGGTTGGCATGGAGCTTGGCTGCGACGGTATTCTGATGAACACCGCGATTGCAGAGGCGAAAGACCCGATCCGCATGGCCCGCGCGATGAAGCTCGCGGTCGAAGCCGGGCGCGAAGCCTATCTTGCAGGGCGCATGGGCCGTCGCAAATACGCCGATCCGAGCTCGCCATTAGCAGGATTGATCTGACCATGACTGAAGCGCCAGCAATCATGCTCGAAGATAGTGGATCAAAGGGTCGCTATGTATTGCGCCCCGAGGGTGCGAGCGAGGAGGCCGAGCTGACCTACTCACGCGCTTCCGACACGCTGATCATCGTCGATCATACCGGTGTCCCCGATGTATTTCGCGGGAAAGGCTACGGTCAATTGCTCGCCGAACGCGTTGTCGCCGATGCGCGCGAGCAAGGCTTCAAAATCGTCCCGCTTTGCCCGTTCTTCAAAGCACAGGCCGATCGCCACCCCGATTGGGCGGATGTGATCTCAGGTTAACCCCCAATGCTCAGGCGTTGTGCGCGCCGACCATCGGATTGATCTCAATCTCGGCAATCCGAGCATGTGGTGGGGCGTCGATCGCGTAGAGGAACGCGTTCGCGATATCATCCGGTCGCAAAGCCTGCGGCTGCGGATTGTCGAAGAACGGCGTCTCAACCATTCCCGGATCGATACTCGTCACGCGCACGCCATGCGGAACCAGCTCGTTCGCGAGGTTTTTCGCATAGCCACGGATGAACCATTTGGTTGCGCTATAAACCGATCCAGCGAGCGCGACATGCCCACCCTGCGAGCCGGTCAGCACCAGATGCCCCTTGCTCGCCTTCAGGTGAGGGATGGCAAATTTCGCTGTCAGCGTGACCGCGAAGTTGTTGACCATGATCATCTCGCGAAAATTATCGATGTCGCCATTTTCGGTCCCCACGGCGCTTGCCCCCAGACCCGCATTGGCAAACACCACATCGAGCGATCCGAAATGCTCGACCGCCGCCGCGACCATGCGTTGCTGGGCTTCGACATCGGTAACATCGCATTCGATCGCCAGAGCGTTGTCCGCGCCAAGCTCGGTGACCAGCTCTTCGAGTTTACCGGTCGATCTTGCCGCGAGCGCCACCTTGTGCCCGGCTGCCACTGCGCCCTTCGCGCAAGCTGCGCCGATGCCCGATGATCCGCCGGTGATGAGAATGTGCTTGGTCATGGGAAATCCTTCATTGGAAAGTCTGCTCCACCATATGCGAGGAGCAATCGATCACAAGCGCCGAGCGTGGCTCGTTGGCGCGACGCAACGTCTCCTTCTGGCAAATTTTGCGTCCGTCCTTACCGGGCGTTAACCAAGTTGTCCGACAATCGTGTTCGCAACCGGGGAGATGATTGTGACACTGGCCAACACCGCATCCATGACGATCAGCGAAATGCGTGAGTTCGCGAGTTTCGAGTCGGGCGAGCAGCGCTATATCAAGCGCAGCCTGGATATAGGTCTGGCGCGCTGCGATGCCTTCAAACTCTGGGGCCGTACAGAGGAAGAAAACACCGCGATCCGCCGACAATATGTCGCCTATCAGGATTTGAAGGCACTGCGCGATCTGATCCCTCAGGAAGGTGCCATCGGTGAGGTCGAGCGTTTGCTCGGCAAGCTGGTGCGGATGACCGTGTTCGATTTGAGCCAAGAGAAGCTTGAGAGCTTTTCCGCGTTCCGCTTCCTGTATGAGCGCCTGCTGGGCGCCGATGCTCGCCCTTATCTTCCGGCAGCATTCTGCGCTGCCGCCGCCCTCCCGCAAATCCGCCCGGAACAGCGCAAAGTGTTGCTGCAATCGCTTAGCGAAGCGGCGGCGACCGCCCCGGGCTGGTCTGATCGCGCGCCGAGCTTTTACCCAGAATACGTGGCGGAAGCCGAGGCGGCCTGAACCGATTGGTGACCTCTCAACGTCAGTTCGGTCCGCGAGGCCTCGCAAGCGACGCTGCAGGATCTTGAATATGAGAGAGAAATTATAAAAGAACTTGCCGCGGAACTCTGATACGCTCTGCAGCGTGTCAATGGGCTATTCTTTATGACGAGGGGACCGGTCAGGTTCGCTTTGGTCGGCGTATGCTCGCGAGAGCGCGCATTCCGACATCTCACTGGTACGGTACTCTTCACGCTGTTTCTCGCGCTGGTTTCGGCAGCCTCTCCTGCCGTTGCACAAGACTGCGCCGGCTGGATCGATGGCATTCCTGTTGAAGGCAAAGACGCAGAGACCGCTTCGGAAGTATGCCTCAAGGAAATCGAAGCGGCGCAAGGTGACGCAGGCGATGTGTTGCTCGACCAGTATCTGCTGGCCGACGGGCAATTCATCGATCCCACTGCTCTGGGCCCACTGGCCCAGCGCCTGTCGGGGTCAACCGCGCTGAAATTGCGCGCAATAGAGGCGCAATATGCCAGACGCCCCGATGTCGATCTGTCATATGATGACATCGCCCGCTTCTCCGATCAGGCAGCCAGTCGCGGTGACACAGTGGCACAGGCCGCGCTCGACTTCGGTCTGAGCACGCTTGCGCTGATGAATGGCGATATGGAGGATATGGGTGCGCGCGCGCAATCGGCTCTGGATCTGGCCGAAGTAGGTGAAATGAATCGCCTGCTGCCGAAGATCATCAACAGTCTCGCCGTCAGCGCAACTCTGCAGGGTGATTACAAGCGCGCAATCGATCTGTACGAAGACGCAATCGAGGCTGCGCAGGCGATCGGCGATCCGTATCGCGTCGCCAATGCCACGGCCAATATCGGCAACATCTTCTCCGATCTGGGTGATGGCGAGGCGGCTCTGAAATACTATGACCGCGCGTTGAAGCTCGCCGAAACGGTCAAGGTGGACGACCCCATCCTGACCGCCGGATTGCTGACCAATATCGGCTCGATTCACACGATCGAGGGACGTCATAAAAAGGCGCTCGAGATATACGAGCAGGCCACGCCATTCGTTCGCCGGGCCTCGCGGCGCGACCTCGATGGCCTCCTCCACTTCTTCCAGGCGCAGTCGCTCGACGCGACCGGTCGATCAGCCGAAGCCATGGCGATGGCCGAACAGTCCATCGAGGAATCGCTGTCCTATCGCGATCCGGTGGAAGCGGCGACGGCGCTCAACTGGCTTGCAGCGCGCTATCTGGAGCAGGGCGACCCGGCAAAGGCGAGCGCAGCGTTGCAGCGGGGGCGCGATATCGTCGATCCCGGTGGCAATGGTGCCGCTGCCTTGAGGGAGCGGACCGATAACATTTTCTGGACGCTTGAATATGCCCGCACCTTGTCGCGCGTGCTGTCTGCTGCTGGCCGCCGTGACGAAGCGTTGGCCTATGCGTCCGTCGCGCTCGATCTGAGCGAGGACAGGTTTGAAGCGGAGAAAACGAAAGCGGCTGCCAATGCCGAATTGCTGTTCGATCTGAGGCAGCGCGACGATGAGCTGACGCAGGCTCGGCAATCGACGCAAATCGCCGAACTCTCGCTAAGCCGGTCCAGAACTTTTCTGCTCGTCGCGCTGCTTGTCGTCGCGCTTATCGGCCTGATCGCTTTCCTGCTTTGGCGTTCAAACAGAACGCAGCGGGAACTGACGCACACGCGCGAAACATACATGTTCGAAATGCACCATCGGATAAAAAACAACCTGCAGGTTCTGATCAGCCTGCTGTCGCTGGAGGCGCGCCGCAAACGCGGCGAGGCAGGGGGCGAAGTTCAGACCGATGCTGCCAACAGGGCGCGCACCATGGCGCTGGTGCATGAGCGGCTTTACGGCATGGAGCCCACCACCTCGATCGAAGCTCCGGCCTTTGTTGATGATCTGCTGGCGCTGTTGCGCAAGAGCATTGGCCGCGATGATATCGAGGTGAAGGCCGATATCGAAATGATGACACTGGAAGGCGACACGATCACGCCGTTGGGCCTGATCATCTGCGAGGCGGTCACCAACGCTTACAAACATGCATTCCCGCAAAAAGGTGGGCGGATCGATATTTCCCTCAGAGAGAATGGCGGGGAGATAGGGCTGGAAATCTGCGACGATGGTATTGGAATGGCTGATGCGACATCCAGCGAAGGGTATAGCGTCGGCATTGGCACGGATTTGATGGACGACCTGGCCGATCAGCTCGGTGGCAGACTCACGCGGGAGCGGATTGACGGGCAGACCTGCATCAGAGTCTATGGTATCAAGCCGACCAAGCCAGTCGGTTCGGCGAAACTGCTAAGTTTCTAGTCGCAGTCAGATTCGGCCACTCTCCGGACCAGTTCTGCTCAATACAATCCGTCGATCCGGCCTTGATAGCGATCGCGGATCTTATGCCGCCGGATCTTCATGCTCGGCGTCATCTCCTCGTTCTCGATCGCGAAGGCTTCGTCCGCGAATTCGAACTTGCGGACCTTTTCGACCACGGACAGGTCTGTGTTGGTGCGATCGACCGCCGCGCGAACCGCTTTCCTGAAGGCGGGCAAGTCCTGCAGCGTCTTCATGTCGAACTTCTCGTCATTGGCACGCGCCCATTCCAGCGCCCACTCGGCGTCCGGCACGATCAGGCCGACGACGTAAGGCCGCTTGTCACCGCTCACCATCGCTTGTGCAATCTCGGGCTGGAGCGTCAGCATGCCTTCGATCTTTTGCGGGGCAACATTATCACCCTTGTCGTTGACGATCATGTCCTTCTTGCGGTCGGTGATGACGATGCGGCCCTTGTCGTCGAGGTGGCCGATATCGCCGGTATGCAGCCATCCATCCTGGATCGTTCGTGCGGTTTCGGCATCGTTCTGCCAGTATCCGTGCATCACCAGTTCGCCCTGACACAGGATCTCGCCATCGTCGGCGATCTTGATTTCAACCCCGCGCATCGGTGGGCCGACCGTGTCCATCTTCAGCCCGACCCTGGGCCGGTTGCAGCTGATCACCGGGCCGGCCTCCGTCTGACCATAGCCCTGCAGCATGGTCAGACCCATCGCTTCGAAGAAATTGCCGACTTCGGGGTTGAGCGGCGCGCCGCCTGAAACCATCGCCTTGATCCGGCCACCGAATTTCTGGCGGATCTTGGGGCGAAGCGTCTTCTCGACGAGGAAATTCAGTGGCTTGTCGCGCAGCCTCGTTTTGCCTTCGGTCGCGTGGTCGGCAATATTGATCGCCTTGTCGAGCATGAAATTGGCGACCCGTCCCTGCTTTTCGATCTGCTTGATGATGCGCGTGCGCAGGACTTCGAACAGGCGCGGGACCACGACCATGAAGCTCGGACGCACTTCCTCGATATTCGACGCGAGCTTCTCCAGCCCTTCGGAATAGAAGATTTCCGCGCTGACCGAGATCGGGAGATATTGCCCGCCGGTGTGTTCGTAGGCGTGGCTGAGTGGGAGGAAGGAGAGGAAGCGCTCTTCCTCCAAGCCAAAATCATTGAGCAGGATTTCCGCCGCGCCCGCGATATTGCACAGGATCGATCCGTGGTGCTGTTTCACCCCGCGCGGTGCGCCGCCGGTGCCGCTGGTGTAGATCAGGCAGGCGGTGTCGGCGCGCGTGATGGTGGCGATGCGCCTTTCAACGGCGGCCCGTGCAGAGGCAGCGTCGCCCGCGATCAGTTTGCCCCAATCGTGATAATCGAAGTTCGAGCTTTGCTTGCGCTTGAGATCTTCGATGCCGATCACATGCTCGGCAATCCCGGTACGACCGATCGCGCCGACCAGCGGGCCGAGCAGCTTTTCGTTGGAGACGATGACCGCGCGCGCGCCGGAATTGTCGAGGATGTGCGCATGATCGCGTTCGGTGTTGGTGATGTAGGTCGGAACCGAAATGCACCCGGCCGCCATGATCGCAAGGTCGGCGATGCACCATTCGGGGCGGTTTTCGGAAACGAGCGCGACCCGATCACCTTCATCGAGGCCAATGGCGCGCAGGCTTTCTGCCAGCACGCAAACCTGATCGGCGACTTCGCGCCAGCTCTGCGTGCG
Organism: Pseudomonadota bacterium; assembly: GCA_039033835.1. Taxonomy (GTDB): domain Bacteria; phylum Pseudomonadota; class Alphaproteobacteria; order Sphingomonadales; family Sphingomonadaceae; genus Erythrobacter. Next base: position 41,768 of record JBCCBW010000004.1, on the reverse strand, counting down.
CCACTCGCCATCTTCCTTGCGGCCAAGAAACGGCGCATCGCCCTTTTCATCGGCACGTTTCAGGAACAGATCAACAAGGTTGTTGGCGGCGTCGATGTCTTGCAGGTGCTGATCGTCATTCGGATTGACGACAGGCGCTGCGCTGGGCGGCACGGTTGGGGAATGCACTGACACTTGCTCCTCTTCCCTCCAGCGCGCTCTCGTACGCGGAGCGTCTTTGGTGGAATATGTTTCGTTTATGCGTCCGAATTAGGGCCTGTTTGCCGTAGCGGCAAGCATGGCGCAGTGCTTGTACACCCGCCTCGCCATGGGTTTTGCTGGCTTGTCAGCGCTTTATTCGTACACAAGTTTCGGTGCGATGCGCGGATCGGTGGCGACTTCCCATGTGCCATTCTCGGTCCGACGCAGGGCATTCGCCTTGAGCGAGGGGGAAAAGCTGCGGATAGTAGTGTGTCCGCGTGCCTTGAAATCATCCTGCATCGCCTCAAGCGCGGTGCCTTCCTCGTAGATCACGGTCGGGCCGAACGCCATGATCAGCGGCAGGCCAAGCGCGTCCTGCGCGCTCATGCCGAAATCGATAACGCCGATGATGGAGCGCGCGACCTGCACCGGGATTGTCGGCCCGCCCGCCGCGCCGATGACCAGCACGATCTCACCATCCGCATCGAACACGATGGTCGGCGCCATCGATGACCGGGGACGCTTGCCGCCTTCAACCCGGTTGGCGACGGGCTTGCCGTCCTTCTCCGGGGTGGAGCTGAAATCGGTGAGCTCGTTGTTGAGGTAGAACCCGCCAAAGAACAGTCCGGACCCGAATGCGCCTTCGACGGTCGACGTGTAGCTGACCGCGTTGCCGTCCGCATCGACGACGGAGAAATGGGTGGTGCCGTTTTCGGGCGGCTCATCGCCATCCGCCCTCGCCAGTGGCGCGCCGGGCGGTGTGCCGGCAGTGGCTTCGGCAATCGCTGTGTCAGGATCGATCAGCGCGCTGCGGCTGGCGATGTAATCCGGATCGACCAGACCGGCGACAGGCACGGACACGAAATCCGCATCGCCAATGTAAAGCTCACGGTCGGCATAGGCGACGCGCTGAGATTCCAGGAACAGGTGCCAGAATTCGGCGCTGTCCGGGCCAAGCGCGGTTAGATCAAAGCGTTCCAGCTGGCCAAGCATCTGGGCCACCGCCACACCACCCGAGCTGGGCGGACCCATACCGCAGACCTTATAGGTGCGATAGGGCGCGCAGACTGCATCACGATCCTTAGCCTGGTAAGTCGTGATATCCGCTCTTGTCATTGCGCCGTCCTGCGGCGTCTCTTTGGCGATATATCCGGCGAGGCTTGCGGCGTTGCTCTGATACATCGCCTCAGGCCCGGTTTCGGCCAGATCGGTCAGCGCTTCGGCCAGTTCCTTGTTGCGGATCAACGTGCCGACGGGCCGTGCCTCGCCATCGGGGCTGAAGAACACACGCCGCGCATCGGCGGTCTTGCCCGCGCGATCCTTGCTGTTCGAAAGCGATTCGTTCAGCCGCACGTTCATAAGGAAGCCATCGCGCGCCAGCTTGATCGCCGGTTCGAACAGATCGGCCCATGGCAGCTTGCCATATTCGGCATGCGCCTTGGCCGCGAGCGCGATGTTGCCTGGCACACCGACACTGAGGCCGGAGACCACCCGCGTGTCGCGGGGCAGGCGTTCGCCATCGGCATCGAGGAAGCGCGTGCCGGTCGCAGCAGCGGGTGCGGTTTCGCGCCCGTCGATGGTGACGACGCTCTCCCCATCCGAGCGCACCATAAAGCCGCCGCCGCCAATGCCGGAGCTTTGTGGTTCGACCACCGTCAGCGCCAGCATCACCGCAATCGCGGCGTCGGTCGCCGAGCCACCCTTCGCCAAAATCGCTTCGCCAGCCGCCGTCGCGCGCGGGTCGGCCGCGCTGACGGCGCCGCTATCCGCGAACGAGATCTTCTCAATTCCTTCCAGAGGGATAGTCTGCTGAGCTGGGGCGGAAGCGCACCCTGTCAGCGATACGACGGCCGCAAGCGCGATCGAGAATGTCTTTGTCATCATGTCCCTTGCGCTATTCGCTTCCAACCGCGTCCGCAATGCTCGCAAAGCCATCGCGCTTCATCAGCCTCTCCAAACCATCGACGATCCGTGCGCCCAGCGCCGGTCCTTCATAGACCATCGCCGAATAGAGCTGCACGAGGCTTGCGCCTGCCTTGATGCGCTCCCAAGCGTGTTCAGCACTGGCGATGCCGCCAACCCCGATCAGCGGGATAGCACCGCCGGTCGCCTTGCGGAAATCCCGGACGCATTGAAGCGCAAGCGTACGCAAAGGCGCCCCTGACAAGCCGCCCATCTCGCCAGCATGGCGCGAGCGCAGCGCGGGCCGAGAGATGGTTGTGTTCGAAACGATCAATGCGCCAAGCTGCTTGTCGAGCGCGATGCGCGCGATTGCGTCGATATCGGCGGGCTCAAGATCGGGCGCGACCTTGAGGAAAATCGGGGGGAGGGCACCCTCGCCGCTTCGTAATACTGCCTCCTCGCGCGCTTCGATCACAGCCTCGATCAATGCGGTCAGAGCCGACTCGTCCTGCAATGCGCGGAGGCCCGGCGTGTTGGGGCTCGACACATTGACGGCGAGATAGCTCGCATAGGGTGTCATCATCCGTGCCATCGCGGCGTAATCGGCAATGCGATCGTCCGAGGCCTTGTTCGCCCCGATATTGATGCCAACCACTCCCGACTTGCCCGCGCGCGCCTGCAACCGGGCAATCGCCGCCTCGGCCCCGGCGTTGTTGAATCCCATCCGGTTGATGACGGCATCGTCCTCCACCAGTCGGAACAGTCGCGGTTTGGGATTGCCCGCTTGCGGACGCGGCGTGATCGATCCGACTTCGGTAAAACCGAACCCGAGGCCGAGCAGCGCGTCAGGCACTTCGGCATCCTTGTCGAACCCCGCCGCGACACCCACCGGATTGGGAAAGCGCAACCCTGCCACATCAATGGCGAGCGCGCCGGGCTGTGCCAGCGAAGAGCGCGCCCCGCGTGACGGCAGCGCCTTCAGCCCGGCGATCGCGAGTCGGTGCCCGGTTTCCGAGTCGAGCGCGAACAAAGCGGGCTTGAGAAAGCGAAACAGCATGAAGATCGCCTAAGCCAAAAAAAATTGTGCTGTCGAGTGCAGGCTGATGGATAGCTGATTGATACTATGTCACATGGAACCATCCCATTCCGTAAGGGATTCGGATTGCTCGAAAATTCCTGCGAAACATTCCGTTACGACAGGCTACGTATTCAACCTTGTCGTTTGCATACAATTCTTGTGGCGATTCCCTCGCTATCAACTTCCTTGCGACCCGAAGGGCTCGGAGCAGCAATGCGAAGAGTTCCTCAACTCAAATGGGCGGTCCAGTATCTGGGCCGCCCTTTTTTTGTGTCAAAACGAGGCAAAGTCTCGTAGATGGCGCTGCACGGGGCGTCATGCATGACCGATTTTCACGATTCGACATCTAGTCCAGAGCGAATGGAATTTGCTGAAGAGGAACACGAGCTTACCTCGTCTTCCCTGATCAATGTCGACTATATCGCACCTCCCGCCGCGATCAGTGATTACATCACGACTTTGTACCATTTCCGCTGCGACGAGCCCCTGATCCGGGATATCCAGCCCGCATCCGTCGGCCATCTCGCGCTGTTTCCTCACGGGAAAGGCGAGATGCTGTTTCGCGAAGGGCATCGCGACCCCAATCCAGAAACCGCAATCCTCACGCCGCTTTCAACTGCAACGCCGATCGTGGTCGAAGGGCCATTCCATGTAATGGGCGCAGCGCTGACCCCGCTTGGTTGGGCGGCGCTCACAGGATTGCACGCGGGCGAGCACCGCGACCGTTTGCGCGATGCGAGTGAAATCCTGGGTGATGAGGTCGCTGCGCTGGGCCACTGGCTCAACAATGCCTATCGCGCGGGCGAGATGACCGGGCGCGAATGCGCGCTCGAAATCGGCGCGTTTATCGGGCGTAAGGCCAAACCGATCAATCAACGCCATGCCGATCTGATCCGGGTCGTGAACACTTGGCTGGGTTCGTCGCTGAACCCGGAACTCAGCGACCTGATGGAGAAGGCTGCCTATTCCGATCGACAGGTTCAGCGGCTAACGGAAAGGTATTTCGGGCTTCCCCCGCAGGCGCTGGCGCGCAAGTACCGGGCGCTTCGCGCTGCTGCATTGCTTTCGTTCCCATCGCTGACCCCCGAATTCGAGGCGGAACTGGGCGATGCCTTTTTCGATCAGCCGCACATGATCCGCGAGATCAACCGGTTCGCCGGGCGCACGCCTGCGCGCCTGACCGACGATGAAAGCCCGTTTCTCAGCGAGATGATCGATCCCAAGAATTTTCGTGAGCTGGGCCAATAGGCTCAACCACCGGTGCCGCTCGTTCGCGATACTGTTATTGTCAAAAGCCTTGTCGAATGAAGGAATACACATGATCCGCCGTTCCCTTCTTGCCGCCTCGATCGTTGCTCTGACAGCTGCCGGAGCATCAGCCAGCTATGCGGGTACTTCATCCGCTCAATCGACCCCTCAATCTAATGATGTCTCTGGTGCAGGTCAGTCGGACGAAGCGGCAGACATCAACACTCTGTTCGAGCGGTACGACGAAGCGCAGCTTGGGCTGTCTCCGCAAAGCAAGGCGTATCGCGGCATTCGTGACGAGGCCTATGGCGAATGGGACGAGGTTTCCGACGCGGCGGATGAGCGCGAATATCTGCTGCTCCAGCGCACGGCAGCGAAGATGCGCGATCGGTACGACCTGGCGGATCTGTCGGATCAGGACGCGCTTTCCTATCGTCTGTTCAATGCTCTCGCAGCGCGCAGCGCGATGCTCAATCCCTATCGCGAATACGGGTTTCTGTTCGATCACCGGCGCGGCGCGCACACCTCAATCCCTGCTTTTCTGATCAACATTCACCGGATCGGCAGCTTCGACAATGCTGAGGCGTATGTGTCGCGCATTCAGGGGATCGGCCCGCAAATGGACGCACTGATCGCCGAAGCGCGCGAACGCGCCGATGCCGGGGTGATGCCGCCCGACTGGGTCTATCCCTACGTCATTTCCGATCTCGAAGGCTTGATCGCGGCGGGCAACGACAATGCCGTGCTCAAGGACTTCGAGGCGAAGGTCATGGCGTTGCCGGTGGGCGAGGGGGAAATGCTGGAATCGGCTGCTGCGGCGACGATGCTGCTCGGTGCGGCTGAGCAGGCCTGGAACACCTCGGCGCTGCCCGGATATCAGCGCCTGCTCGCGGAGATGAAACGTCAGCAAGCCATCGCGCCAACCGATGACGGCATCTGGCGTCTGCCAGAGGGCGAGGCCTATTACGCCGCACTGCTCAAGAGCTACACCACCACCGACCTGACTGCGGACGAAATCCATGATATCGGCCTGCGCGAGGTCGAGCGCATCCATGGCGAGATGCGGGCGATCATGGATCAGGTCGGGTTCGAGGGCGGCCTGCAGGATTTCTTCGCCTTCACCCGCACCGATGATCGGTTTTTCTACACCACCCGCGAAGACTATCTGCGCGACGCACAGGCGAAGCTCGATGCGATGGAGCTCAAGCTGCCCGAATTTTTCGGCGTCCTTCCCAAAGCGCCGATGATCATCAAGCCGGTCGAGGCGTTTCGCGAAAAGAGCGCGGGCAAGGCGTTCTATCAAAGCCCGGCCGCCGACGGGTCGCGTCCCGGCACCTATTACGTCAATCTCTACAATCTGCGCGACATGTCGAAGAACGAGCTGGAAGCGCTCGCCTATCACGAAGGTTTCCCCGGCCACCACCTGCAACGCGCGCTGCAAACCGAGCTGGGCGATTTGCCGCCGTTCCGCCGGTTTGGCGGGTTCACCGCCTACACTGAAGGATGGGGCCTCTATACCGAAGAGCTGGGCGAGGACATGGGCTTTTATCAAGACCCTTACTCGGACTTCGGACGTCTTGGGATGGAGCTTTGGCGTGCCTGCCGACTGGTGGTCGACACCGGCATTCATTCCAAACGCTGGACCCGCGAGGAAGCGATCCAATACCTGTCGGACAACACGCCCAATCCAAAGGGTGATGTGGTTAAGGCAATCGAGCGCTACATTACCACGCCGGGGCAGGCGACCGCTTACATGATCGGCAAGCTGAAGATCATCGAATTGCGCGCCAAGGCCCGCGAAGAACTGGGCGATGATTTCGACATTCGCGGATTCCACGACACGGTCCTGACCAGCGGGCCCGTGCCGCTGTCGATCCTGGAAGAGAATGTCGAGAAATGGGTTGAGGCGGAGAAAGCGGGCTAGGCGTCCGAGGTCTCCGAACGAGGCGCGCGCCACCTGTCGATAACGACCCGCAATGTCGCTGTGATACAATGAACCGAGGTCGGCACTGACTAATTGCTCACCACAGGCCGATAGAAAAAAGCCCTTCGGGTTGGGTTCCATCGGCATGTGGGACGGTATAGCGCCGGGTCGCTCCAGGTTGCCATGCCGTCCCATTTCTGGTGTATAGCTACATTCCTCACCCGCTCGTTGCGCAGGGGTAAGTCTGTGCGCTGCTATCTGCGCCGATTGCGCAATTGGTTGAGTTGTTCCACCCTCCCATCATGACTTCGCTAGTCCCTCTCTCGCTCCGACGTGATGCCAGCAATGAGTGCTACGAACTCAAGTATTTTGATCCGCCCAAGGAACTGGAGCGCCATATATTGGCGTTGTTCGAGCTTCGCCATTTCGACGGCCCTTATCAAGATCGCCATCCAGGCGCACTTGCACAATTGTTCCTGATCATCCGAGGGTATGCATCGGGTCAGTTCGGAGATCGGGTCGATACGGTTGAAGGCCGCCCCGCTCTTTTCAACGCTTTCGAAGCGGCCGTGCCTTATACGGCGGACGGTCCGCTCTGGTGCGTCGGTGCTTCGCTTTCGCCCTTCGGTTGGGCTGCGCTGACACAGGCCTCCGTTAAGGAATATGGCCACCGTTTCATGCGGGCGAGCGAAGTGCTGGGTGAGGACATAGACCTTCTCGCTAGCGATCTCGTGCCGCGCCGCTTGTCAGGCGAAACATCGACTGAACAGGCCTGTTCAGAAGTAGCGGAATGGATCGGCGCACGCTTGCAGCCGATTCCGTCGTCCCATGAGCGGGTCATCGAAAAGGTGCTTGCCTGGCTGGGTTCTTCGCTTAATCCTCCGGTCGAAGGGCTGGTCGATGATCCAGAATATTCGCGTCGGCAAATGGAGCGGATTGTTCAGCGGCACTTTGGCTTTGCACCAAGAGGACTCGCGCGAAAGTTTCGCGCCATTCGCGCTGCAAACCTCTTGTTGCAACCCGATCTGACTGACGAGGGTGAGGCGGAGATCGCTGATGCTTTTGTTGATCAATCTCATATGATCCGCGAAATCAGACACTTCTGCGGCTTTACTCCCTCACGTTTGGGCGGATCGGGCGGGCTGATGTTCCAGCAACTGACCCAAATGCAGAACCTCGATCGCCTGAGACCGTACCGCGCGATCGGTTCGCCTGACAGCAAGGCTTGAAATCGGACCAATCCGCGGGTATTTGAAATCTGACTAATTTGATCCGATTTAAGAATCGCTCTTAACAAGTGGATTTCTGAAGCAGCCATGCGCCTGTCCAACCTTGCCGATTATGCCGTCATCACGATGTGCCAGGCCTCGCGTCATTGCGGGGATGGGCGGGTCAGTGCGGCTGAGCTGGCGGCGGAGACTGGATTGCCGGTTCCGACCGTTCAGCGGCTGGTTTCCAAGCTCACGGGTGCTGGTCTCCTCAGGTCCGTGCGCGGCGCTCATGGCGGATTGCAGCTTGGCCGACCCGCAGCGGCGATCACCGTCGCCGATATAGTCGAAGCGGTGGAAGGCCCGATTGCGCTGACCGCCTGCGTCGAGGCCAGCGGGCAATGCGACCACGAAGCAAATTGCACGATGAAGCCCCATTGGCCGATCATCAACGATGCGCTGCGCGGCGCGCTGGCCAGCATCACACTCACACAATTGCGCAATCCCCCGGCGCTCAACCCCAAACTCGAAGAAGAAGCGGCCTAATGACCGATAATCTCGACCTTGAAGCTCCAGAAATGGATCAGCCAGAAATGGATCAGGATGCCAAAGACGCAGCCGCTGCGGCGGCTGAGTACGAGCATGGCTGGTCAGCGGATATAGACACCGAATTTGCCGAAAAGGGCCTGAGCGAGGACACCGTCCGGTTCATCTCCGGCAAGAAGGGCGAGCCGGAATGGATGCTCGACTGGCGGCTCAAAGCGTTCCGCCTGTGGCAGGAAATGGAAGAGCCCGATTGGGCCAAAGTCGGCTATCCGCCGATCGATTATCAGGACGCGTATTATTACGCTGCGCCGACCAAGAAGGTGGAGCTGGATTCGCTCGACGATCTCGATCCCGATATCAAGGCGGTCTATGACAAGCTCGGCATTCCGCTTGGCGAACAAGAGGTGCTGGCAGGCGTAAAGGGCGCGAAAAAGGTCGCGGTCGATGCCGTGTTCGATAGCGTTAGCGTGGCGACGACATTCCGTGAGGAATTGAAGAAAGCCGGCGTGATTTTCCTGTCGATCAGCGAAGCGATCAAGGAATATCCCGAGCTGGTGAAGAAGTGGCTCGGCAAAGTGGTCCCGCAGCACGACAATTACTTCGCGGCATTGAACTGCGCGGTCTTTTCCGATGGCACCTTCGTGTATGTGCCCGAAGGCGTGCGCTGCCCGATGGAGCTCTCCACTTATTTCCGCATCAACGCCGAGAATACCGGGCAGTTCGAACGCACGCTGATCATTGCGGAGAAGGGGTCTTACGTCTCTTATCTCGAAGGCTGCACCGCGCCGATGCGCGATGAAAACCAGCTCCACGCCGCCGTGGTCGAACTGGTCGCGATGGAAGATTCCGAGATCAAGTACTCGACCGTCCAGAACTGGTATCCGGGCAATTCCGAAGGCGTCGGCGGGATCTACAATTTCGTCACCAAGCGCGGCCTGTGCCAGGGCGACCGTTCGAAAATCAGCTGGACCCAGGTCGAAACCGGCTCTGCGGTGACATGGAAATACCCCAGCTGCGTGCTCAATGGCGAAGACAGCGTCGGCGAGTTCTACTCGGTCGCGGTCACCAACAATTACCAGCAGGCCGACACCGGCACCAAGATGATCCACAACGGCAAGGGATCGCGCTCGACGATCATCTCCAAGGGGATCAGCGCGGGCAAGTCGAACAATACTTATCGCGGCCTGGTCCGCGTCGGCCCCAAGGCTGATGGAGTGCGCAACTTCACCCAATGCGACAGCCTGCTGCTCGGCGATGAATGCGGCGCGCACACTGTGCCCTATATCGAGGTGAAGAACCCAAGCGCGCAGATCGAACATGAGGCGACCACTTCTAAGATCAGCGACGAGCAGATGTTCTACGCGCAGCAACGCGGGCTGGACGAAGAAGAGGCAGTGGCGCTGATCGTCAACGGCTTCGCTAAGGATGTGCTGAAAGAGCTTCCAATGGAGTTCGCCGTCGAAGCGCAGAAGCTGCTGGCGATTTCGTTGGAGGGAAGCGTTGGGTAATTCCTACTTCTTTGAATCGACAACCTATTGGTCTGAAGGTGACGAGCGAGCGCATTTCGAATGGCTCGAACGAATTCGACCAGTAAGGAACGTGCAAGGCGAGGGACGCCGACTTTTTCTCGAGATCGATGAGGATCGGCTAGACGCCGACGGTCTTCGCGAGCTGGAAGCCATTTATCGACGCTATGAGGGTGATGCGTCGCAGCTGGCGGCATTGAAAGACAAGATAACGACATGACCTCCCGCAAAACCCTCGGCATCCGCACGGGCTCTGGTGACAACAACATCGGCGCGACCCTTAACAAGAAGGGCCGCGGTTGGAAGATATCGGACAGGCGTCTCGACGAGCTGCACGATCGTGCGCGTGAGATGAAGCGGTTTGCCTCGCCTGCCAACAAGGCGCTCGCCAAGCGCTTCGCCGAGGCGGACCTTGGCCGCTACACCTTCAAGCGCTTTGCCGTTGTCGGCAGCGCGATTGTCGATTTCAACTGCCACAATCTCGGCATGGCAATCTCCATCGACGAAGACGTCGACGAGGAACGTGCCGATCCGCTGATCGCTCGGCGGGACAAGAGTCTTGAGGCCGTCGGCATTCGCGTGATGCGGATCAAGGCCTCCGATATCCTGGAAAACATGGATGCCGTGCTGGAGCGCATCACGCTCGGCATGCGCATGCGGATCGAAGACAAGCGGCAGTCACGCCGCGACCATTTCAATGGAACCCCCAATGCTCAAGATTAATGACCTCCACGCTGAAATTGATGGCAAGACCATTCTCAAAGGCCTGACGCTAGAAGTTGCAGCGGGCGAGATTCACGCCATCATGGGCCCCAACGGCGCGGGTAAATCGACGCTTGCCAATGTGCTGGGCGGCAAGCCGGGTTACGAGGTAACGGACGGCTCGGTCGAGTTTCGAGGGAACGATCTGTTCGACCTCGATCCGCATGAGCGCGCGGCGGCGGGTCTGTTCCTCGGCTTTCAATATCCAGTCGAAATTCCGGGTGTCTCCAATGTCCAGTTTTTGCGCGAAGCGCTCAATTCGCAGCGCAAGGCGCGCGGCGATGAACCGCTTTCGGGCGGCGAGTTTTTGAAGCTCGCCAAGGACAAGGCCGGCCTGCTTAAGATGGACATGGAAATGCTCAAGCGGCAGGTGAATGTCGGCTTTTCCGGCGGGGAAAAGAAGCGCGCCGAGATGGTCCAGATGGGCATCCTCGACCCGGCTTTCGCGGTGCTGGATGAGACAGATTCAGGCCTCGATATCGATGCGCTGCGGATCGTCGGCGAAGGCATCAATTCGATCATGCGCAGCCCCGATAAGGGCGTGCTGCTGATCACCCACTACCAACGCCTGCTCGATGTGGTGAAACCGGACAAGGTCAGCGTTCTGGCCGGTGGCCGGATCATCCAGACTGGCGGACCGGAGCTTGCGCTGCGGCTCGAGGACGAAGGCTACGATGCGGTGATGGCTGATGCCTGAGGCGGCAACCCTTCCCACACGTCGCGACGAGGCGTGGCGCTATGCCGATATCGCCGCGCTTGAGCGGATTGGCGCAGAGGCACTCGATCATTGGACCGAAATGGCGGTCGCGGCGGGTGAGACCTATCGCGACACTGTCATCATCGGCGGCGACGCGCCTGAACTCCGCCGTATCCGGCTGACACTGGGCGAAGGCGCGCGGGCGGAGCTGTTCGCGACCAATATCGGCACCGATTACACCCGTCTCGAAGTCGAGGTGACGCTGGGCAAAGGCGCGCATTTCGAATTTGGCGGCGTGACCATCGGCGGCGGCGATGCGACGCGCGAATTCGTGACGCAGACGATCCATGCCGAGCCGGGCGCAACCAGCAATCAGACCGTTCGCAGCGTCCATTGGGGCACCGGCACCGGCAATTTCCTCGGCGAAATCAAGGTCGCGCGCGATGCGCAAAAGACCGACGCCGCGCAGGATTTCAAAGGCCTGCTGCTGGAAACGGGTGCGAGCGCGAATGCCGTGCCGCAGCTCGAGATTTTCGCCGACGATGTGAAATGCGCGCACGGTGCGACGGCCGGCGAGCTGGATGAGGCCGCGCGCTACTACATGGCGGCCCGCGGCATTGATCCGGAATTGGCGCAGCGACTGTTGGTGCAGGCATTCCTGGGCGATGCGTTTGTCGAACTCGACAACGAAACGGAGCGCACCAAGCTGCTCGATGCAGCGCTGGACGCGCTGGAGAGCGCGGCGCTGTGAACGCCCCAACGGCCATTGACCGCGATTTGCGCGCTGACTTCCCCGGCCTTGCGACGCGGGACGGCGCGCCGTGGCATTATCTCGACACCGCTGCGACCTCGCAAAAGCCGCGCGCGGTGATCGACGCGATGGCGCGCGCTTTGGGTGAGGATTACGCGACCGTTCACAGGGGCGTCTATTCCCGGTCGGCCGAAATGACGTTCGCCTATGAAGGCGCGCGGCGGACAATTGCCGAGTTCATCGGCGGGCGCGAGGAAGAGATCGTCTTCACGCGTGGCGCGACCGAGGCGATCAACCTGGTTGCGAACAGCTGGGGCCGGGCGAATCTCAAAGCGGGCGACCGCATCCTGCTGTCGCAGCTGGAGCATCATTCGAACATCGTCCCATGGCAGATGGTGGCCGAGGTGACCGGCGCAGAGATCGACGTTTGCCCGCTGACTGACGACCATCAGATCGACTTGGGCGCTGCGGAGGCGATGCTGACCGAGCGGCACAAGCTGGTCGCGTTCGGGCATGTCTCCAACGTACTCGGCAGCGTGCTTGACGCGCCGCGCGCGGCTGAACTCGCGCACAAGGTTGGCGCGAAATTGTTGCTCGATGGCTGTCAGTCCGCCCCCCATATGCCGGTCGATGTCACCGCGCTCGGCTGCGATTTCTACGTTTTCTCCGCCCACAAGCTTTACGGCCCGACCGGGATCGGAGCGCTGTGGGCGAAAGCCGACATTCTCGACGCGATGCCTCCCTGGGAAGGCGGCGGATCGATGATCGACCGCGTGACCTTCGACAAAACCACCTATGCCCCCGCGCCGCAGCGGTTCGAAGCGGGTACTCCGGCTATTGCGGAAGCGATCGGCTTCGCTGCCGCCGCCGATTACGTTGGCGAGATGGGTCTTGATCGAATCCACGAGACCGAAGCCGCTCTGGTCAAACGCCTGCGCCGCGAACTCAGTGCGATGAACGATGTGACGGTGTTTGGCCCCGCCGACAGCGCCGGGATCGTCAGCTTCGCCATCGACGGCATTCACCCGCACGATCTCGGCACGATCCTCGACGAGGCCAACGTCGCGATCCGCGCCGGGCACCATTGCGCGCAGCCGCTGATGGATTATCTCGGCGTGCCTGCGACCGCTCGGGCGAGTTTCGGGGTGTATTCGAGCAACGCCGATATCGATGCGCTGCTCGAAGGGATCGCCCGCACGCGCAGGATTTTTGGAAGAGAGTAGGCCTATGAACAAGCCCACAGAAGAACGCGAATTCGTCGCCGCACCCGCTCCGAATGATGAGGTGGTGAAGCCACCCCGCGCCCGCGTGTCCGACGCGATCGACTTGGATGAAGAGGCACCTGCCGCTCCCGAAAAACGCGAGCGCGACTATCTCGACGGTTTCCTCTCAGCCAAGCCGGCCGAAGGGCCTGTGGGAGGCGCAGGCAGCGAATTGCAGACCGCCGTCGTCGATGCGCTGAAGGAAATCTACGATCCGGAAATCCCGGTGAACATCTACGATCTGGGCCTGATTTACGGCGTCGAGGTTGATGACGAAGCCGATGCGACCATCACCATGACGCTGACCACACCGCACTGCCCGGTCGCCGAAACCATGCCGGGTGAGGTCGAGCTTCGCGCGTCGTCAGTGCCCGGCATTCGCGATGCCGAAGTCAATCTGGTCTGGGATCCACCTTGGAGTCCCGAAAAAATGTCGGATGAGGCCCGGCTGGAGCTGGGAATGCTGTGATGGCAGATGTGTCGATCAAGCGTGTCGATTACTCGGCCCCCGGTGATGCGGATGATCTGGTGAACCTGCTGGATTATTACGCCCGCGATCCGATGGGCGGTGGAAAGCCGCTTGCTGAGAGCGTTCGCAGCCGCCTTGCCGACAGATTGGCTGAGCAACCCCATGCCTTTTCGCTCGTTGCGTATGTCGATGGCGAACCAGCAGGATTGGCCAATTGTTTCATAGGCCTTTCGACCTTTGCGGCCAAACCGCTGGTCAACATTCATGACCTGATCGTGAAATCGGACTTTCGCGGACGCGGCATTGCCAAGGCGTTGTTCGCCGAGATCGAAGCGATGGCATCGGCCAAGGGTGCCTGCAAGGTGACACTGGAAGTGCTGAGCGGAAACGAGCCTGCAAAAGCGCTGTATCGATCGCTTGGCTATGGTGATTACGAGCTGGACCCGGCTCAGGGCCATGCACTGTTCTGGAAAAAGGAGATTGCGGCATGACCACAACAAAAACTCGCGAAATTCCTGCGGCGGTCAAGCTGACCGAAGGCGCCGAAGCGCGCATTGCGCACCTGATGAGCCAGGCTCCCGATGATGCCATTGGCGTCAAGCTATCTACCCCTCGGCGTGGGTGTTCGGGCCTTGCTTATTCGGTCGACTACGTCACCGAGGAAGCCAAGTTCGACGAGAAGATCGAGACGCCCGGCGGCACTTTCTATATCGACGGGGCCAGCGTGCTCTATCTGGTGGGGTCGATGATGGACTGGCAAGAGGACGACTTCACCGCGGGCTTCGTGTTCGAGAATCCGAACGCCAAGGGTGCCTGTGGTTGCGGCGAGAGCTTCATGGTTTGACCGATCTCGCGTGATGCGAGGACCAGTCAGTCTTCCTCGGCCAGACGCTTGATCAGGCGACGTTCCAGATCGTCGATCTGTCCATCCCCCTCGATTTGCGCATCGACCCAGCTCTGCTCCCAAGAGGTGACTTCATCTCCGGCAGCGGCGTCCGCTTGATAATCATTTTGCGGACCATCGGTGTCTGTAAGATGCTCATGAGCCCAGCGAATATTGCGCCCAAGATTGGGAGCAGCCTGGAGCATTTTGCTCAAAAACGCCCCGTGTCCCGCGCTTTCGGTTTCGACGAACTTCACCAGTTCCAGCTTGCGGCTGTGGCTTAGCTGCGCGTTGTCGAGGACGAAGCCGCGCAGGAAGTTTGCGATGCCGTCGATGAACAGATCGCCCCATTCAGGCGCATTCTCGTCTTCGAGGGTAGCGTCTTTCAGGCGGAACAGCATTTCGGCATCGAACCGGCTTACAGCAGCGGGGCCGTGGCCGCCGCTGGCGAAGATGACCCGGCGCAGGATTCGGCATTCGGCCGAGCTGATATGCGTTGCCGACAATTCACCACCGCAGCGGGTCGGCCCCGTTCCGGTCAGCACTTCGCGCTCGATCTGTTCCAGCACATAGTTCTTGAGCAGGGTCGGCACGTTTTCCGCGCGCTCGATGATCCGGACGATGGTCTCGAGTTCGACCAGGCTTTCGAGAACGCCGTCATGGTCGACCTGCGCAATCAGCCATTGCGCCTCAGCATCGTTGCATTGCAGGCGCGGCTTTGTGCCGTTGAGAACGTACTCGCCGATCGCTTCGACGAAGAAATCGCACCATTCCTGGCCGCGTTCCGAGATCGTGTTGTTTAGCGCGAACAAGGCCTCGGCCTCGTCCTGATGGATCACGCCATCGCCCCAACCCTGTCGGCGGAGCGCCATGACTTCCTCTGGCGAAACCTGGCCGTCCACCGCGGCGCGCTGTGCGAGTTCGGAAAAATGCGTAGTCATGTGCCGGTCAAACCCTCTGCAATTTGCACAGGGTATTGCATGAACACGCTTAAGACCGCGTTACCATCGACTTTGCAGGTCAATTGGCGCGGGCAACCTCCTCAATGCACTGCCTCTCGTCGACGTCGCCGCCGCCATTTCGTAGCCGGGCGTCGACATGAGTGGCGACCGGCTCTTGCCCGGCCTGTAGCGGGTAAAGGAAGATGTCGAGTACGCAGGTTCTGCCACTGAATTGCAGTTTTCGCGCGTCCCCTTCGGTCAGATCGATGCGGGCGGTGCCAAATCGCTGGGTGAGTGTGGCGGCTCGCGCGCCGATTACGCCGTCGAGGCCGCGTGCGTTCTGGACGTCCGGAGGTCGAAATGCCCCTCCGGATTGCGACGGTGAGGGCTGCGGAGCGGATGCAGCGGAACGCTGAACCGGTCCCGCGCCAGACCCGCCCGCACAGGCCGAAAGCGCCAAAGTCGCGATCAGGATCAAAGCGCTACGCATTTGCCAGGGCTCTGTCGCTTTTGTTTTTCATGGCGCGGTGGGTCACATGCGTGCCGGCTGCCGCCCCGATGATCGGCGCCAGCAATCCCGCAAATGGCACAAGCATCAGGGCCGCGATCGATCCTCCGACTACGAAGCGGTCGAATCCCGCAACCGGGCTGTTTGTCGGATCATCTCCGCAATGACGCAGCCAAGCCATGTCGGTCAGTTCACGACCCAAGAGCGCCGCATTCACCACCAAAAACACGATCGCAGGACCGGTCGCTGTGAACATCAGGACGATCGCCAGCGGTAGCGCGAGCAGGTTAAAGCCGACGGCCCGCGAAAGGCCGCGCACCGAATTGGCGAGGTCGCGGCGAAACGGCAGCTTGCGCGCGGTGCGGGCGGCCTCAGGATAATGCTTCGCTTCGACTGCGGCCACGATCTCGTCAGCGAAGAACTGCAGCACCGCGAGCGCGACCACCCGGAACCAGAACCAGAAGGCGATTATGGCGATCACCACGGCAGCCGCCGCGCTGGCAAACCCTCCGCCATCGAGGCCGAACCGGGCGAACGCGCGGACGAGGCCGAAATACAGCCCGACGCCGCCCATGACGAACAACAGCAACGTGATTGCAATGCTCTTTGCCGCGACCCGCATCACCGCCGGATCGGCCAGCTGGCGCACGGCTTTGATCAGGGATGCGATGACGACCGACATTGGAACGGGAATGCGCCAGTCTCGCAGCGCAAGTCAAACTGCGGGGGCATTGTTTGCCGGACTATTCGCTGATCGCGGCGCTTATGCCCCAAGCCTCTTGGCCAATCGGACCGACCCGGCTAGGCGGTGGCGGTATTTGACTCTCCCAACAGACAGGATGAATTTCAGTGACTGAGCCGCGTTATGACGTGATCGCCATCGGAAATGCCGTGGTTGATGTGATTGCCTCGTGTGAGGAAGAGCTGATCGAGGAATTGCAGCTCAATCGCGGGGGTATGACCCTGATCGATGAAGCGCGGGCCGATGAGCTTTACAATGCGATGCCGCCTGCGCGCGAAGTCTCCGGTGGATCAGCGGCGAACACGCTGGCGGGCCTTTCGACGTTGGGCCTCCAATGCGCCTTTATCGGGCAGGTTGCCGACGATCAGCTCGGCAAGGTCTTCCGCCACGACATGAAGGCGACCGGGATCGATTTTGACACGCCCGCTCGGGATGGCGAACCGGCAACCGGCCGCGTGCTGATTTTCGTGACGCCCGATGGCGAGCGGACGATGAACACCTTCCTTGGTGCGGGCCAGTATCTGCCTGCAAGCGCGCTGGATGAAGAGCTGATCGCGAGCGGCGCGATCCTCTATCTCGAAGGGTATCTGTGGGATCCCGAAGAGCCGCGCCGCGCCATGCGCCGCGCCATCGAGGTTGCACGCGAGGCCGGTCGCAAGATCGCCTTCACCGCCAGTGAAAGCTTTGTGATCGACCGCCATGGCGATGATTTCCGCGCGATGATCGAAGATGGTGTGATCGACATCCTGTTCGTCAATGAAAGCGAGCTTGCGACGCTGACGGGCGAGGATGATTTCGAAGCCGGGATCGCGGCGGTTTCAGGCAAAGTTCCGGTGCTGGTCGCGACCCGCAGTGAAAAGGGCGCGGTCGCCATCGCACACGGAGCTCGCGCCGAGGTCGCCGCGGTGCCGGTGACCAAGGTGGTCGATACAACCGGCGCAGGCGACCAGTTCGCAGCGGGTTTCTTGTCAGGCTTCGCCAAGGATGAACCTTTGACCAGTTGCCTGAAGCGCGGAGCGATCGCCGCATCGGAAGTGATCTCGCATTACGGCCCGCGCCCGGAGGCGAATATGCAGGAGCTGATGAGCGAAAGGTTGTGAGTTAGCTTTTGCGCCTCCCCCCGGAGGGGTGCGGAAACACAAACCTCCGCGAAGTTGACACATTTGACACTGTGTCACCCATTTTGGCGCAGCGATTCACATTATTTGTGAAAGGCTTACGCGCGAAAAGCAAAGTTTACACTTGTCCAACACAAAACGGGTTTTGGGTATGGGGCCGACGATTTCAAAGAGCGCGCCCAACCTACCGGGTGCGCCGTGTGTAGGAAACCCAATCGGCCTGAAGGGCCGCAAAGGCCGAGCCGAAGTCAAAGACGCGGGCGTGCGCTAAAAAGGACGCGACCACCCTACTTCACCCGACGATAATCCGCGCGCCGCAAGGTGATCATGTAATCGGCGATGTCCTGAGCCTGATCGGGCGAAAGATCGAAATCCATCACTTCGGGATAGTTGTGTGCGTCGGTCAGCCAGCTGGCGAGCGTCTCTTCGGACAAGCCTTCGCGATTGGCGATCGCCTCGAACGCAGGCGCTTCGGGATTGGGCGAAAGAAACGGCGGCTCCACGGCATGGCAACCCCCGCAGGCAGCCTCGACGAAAGCCGGCGGTTCGGGCGTGTATGGCGCAGATGCGCTTTCAGCGGGTGGCGCTCCATATGTCTGGCAGGCGGCAAGCAGGCTGGCGCAGGCACCAAGAGCTAGGGCGAATGTGAGGCGATAGGTCATGCTTCCTTGGAGCATGGGAAGAGAAAAGCTTCATTGATCAGGATCAAATTTGCCACGGCTCGGCGGGCAACTCGGGATCATACGTGCAGCCGATGCGGTACAATCCGTTTTCGAACCGATTGGCGAACCCCGCCTGAAGGGGACGACATCAGGCGGGGTTGCTCTGGTCAGCGAGGGTTTGCTGCCAGAATGCCGCGGCTGGCCTGTGCCTGCGCATTTGCTACGATCGCATCGCGCATGGGCATGAGTTCCTTGCGCAAGTTGATCTTGCATCGACGCGCTTCGGTGCCGATCCGAACCGAACGCGACCAATCCGATCGGCAGACTTTGCGGATCGCTTGTTTCAGCCTTTCATCGAGGGTTGCGCGGCCGGCTGCCTTGGTAAGGTCGAGATCGGCGTAGGTAACGACGGTCTGGTTCATCGGGACGTCCGCCGGACCTTCGGCCAGAACGGGGCTTGATACCGCGCCAAGCGCGAGTGCCACTGCGAATGCTGTAGTTTTCATATCGGGTCTCCTTGTGTTTGATGCATAAGAGATGCCTCGACGGTCGGCGCGAAACCAATCAAATGCTGGTAATAATCATAAGCCAGGCTTATGGTTGGGAAGATGCGAACTCTCCCACCCCTTTCAGCCATTCGCGCGTTCGAGGCTGCCGCTCGGCACAAGAATTACACCCGTGCCGGGGAGGAGCTGGGGCTCACACAGGCAGGGGTGAGCTATCAAATCAGGAATCTCGAACAGCGTGTGGGCACCGTGTTGTTCGTGCGAAACGGGCGGAGCATGGAGTTGACCCCGGCTGGCGAAGCGCTCGCTCCGCGTATCTCTCAGGCGTTTATTTCTATGGAAAGCGCGTTCGCGAGCCTCGGAGAGAGCGAGGATACGGTCCTGTCAATCGCATGTTTTCAGACTTTCGCGACAAAAATCCTCGCCCCGCGCCTCGGCAAGTTCCAGTTGGAGCATCCGGAGATTGCAGTGCGGCTCGATGTGAGTGACAGATTTGTCGATCTGGAAGCTGGCGAATGCGACATCGCCATACGCCTTTCGAATGAAGTGCCTGCCGGGCTGGTTTCGCATTTTCTGATGCGGCTAGGGGTCGCGCCTTTCGCCAGCCCTGCTTTTGTCGAACGCCATGAGGATTTGCGCGCGGCAGACCCGTCAATCCTTGATGCCTATCGTATTTCACCTGGCAATGCCTGGTGGCAGATATGGGACGACGCGCGCTGCGCGGACCGGGCTGGGCAGGATGATGGTGCGGGGTTGCGCGGTTTGCAGTTCGATTCCCAAGTGCTCGATGGAGCCGCAGCGGCGAGCGGCGATGGAGTTGCTCTGGTCGCCTCGACCCTTTTCACTGCGGAGATCGAGGAAGGCACACTGCAACGTGTGGGCAGTGCCATCGTTTGGCCGGGGGCCAAGTTCAGGCTGGTCTATCCCGAGGTGCGACGCCACTCTGCCAAGGTGCGAGCGTTCCGCAATTGGCTGATTCCGGAGCTTGAAAGCCTGTTTGCCGACACTCCGGATGGAGTGATGGATCAATGATCCGCGCGGATCAGAGTGAGAATACGCCCAAGGTAGTTCGTGCCGCGCCAGCGTGAAGGATCATGATTGGCTGGATCGTCCAGTTGCAGCCCATTGCCCCAATTCCAGTCGCGCGGGTTTGCTTCCACCAGCATTGCAGGCGCTGTGTTTCTCAGTTGCCTCAAGGCCCCGGAGTTTTGCCCAAACTTTGCTCGGCTAGCCGTAAAAACAATGTCGAGCCGCCATAACGTCCAGCGATCTTCCGAAAACCCTGAGACGGTCGACCCAAGCCGCTTTTGAACTGCCGGATCGTCGGAATTCATGATCGCTTCAAATGCGCGCTCATCACCAAATAGAGATGCCTTTGCGGCCATCATGTATTGCTCGGCGCAAACGAAATCTCGGCCGTCCACCGTAAATGGCGTGTGGTGCCATTGGCTGAACACACCTTTGATAAAAGGGTGAAAAACCGTAAAATCAGTCGGGTCTGGCAAGGCCCGGATGGTGAGTGTTGGATCGTCGGAAAATTCGATCACGCTGTCATCCACCCGCTTCCCGCTCGACTTCCCGCCAGCCGATATCTGTGCGGCAAAACCCACTCGCAAAGTCCACCGCATCGACAGCGCGGTATGCCGCCGCTTGGGCTTCGGTTACGTTCGCGCCGGTGGCGGTGACATTCAGCACTCGTCCGCCATTCGCGACCAGTGCACCGTCGTTGAGCACCGTACCGGCGTGAAACACCTTCACGCCTTCAACATCCGCTGATCCCAAATCGATTGCGCCGCCCTTTTCCGGGGTGCCGGGATAGCCCTTCGCCGCCATCACTACGGTTAGCGCGGTTTCCTCGGCGAATTTCGCTTCGGCCCCGGCGAGTTCACCCTTCGCGCAGGCCAGCATCAGTTCGGCCAGATCGCTTTCCAGCCGCATCATCAGCACCTGGCATTCGGGATCGCCGAAGCGGCAATTGTATTCGATCAGCTTGGGTCCGTCCGCCGTCAGCATCAGCCCGGCATAGAGCACGCCCGCATAGGGCATGCCCTCGGCGGCCATGATGCGCACGGTCGGCTCGATGATCTCGGCCATGGCGCGCGCTTGCAGCGCTTCGGTGAGCACCGGCGCGGGCGAATAGGCTCCCATCCCGCCAGTGTTCGGCCCCACGTCTCCTTCGCCCACACGCTTGTGATCCTGCGCGGTGCCGAAGGGGAGGATGGTCTTGCCATCGGTGATCGCGAAGAAGCTCGCCTCTTCGCCAGTGAGGAATTCCTCGATCACCACTTCGGCTCCGGCCTCTCCGAACTGCCCGCCGAACATGTCCGCCAGCGCGATTTCGGCCTGCTCGATCCCTTCGGCGATCACCACACCCTTACCCGCCGCCAGCCCATCGGCCTTGAGCACATAGGGTGGGTCGAACCGCGTCAGCGCAGCGCGCGCTTCATCGAGCGAGGTGGTGCGGACATAGGCCCCGGTCGGGATACCCGCGCGCTCGCACAGATCCTTGGTAAAGCCTTTCGAGCCTTCGAGCTGCGCCGCCATCTGCGACGGCCCGAACACAGCAAACCCCTTGGCGCGCAGGCTGTCGGCCAGGCCATCGACCAGAGGGGCTTCGGGTCCGACTACCACGAGATCGACATCGTTGGTGGCGCAGAAATGCGTGACCGCGCCGTGATCGCTGGTATCGAGCGTCACCAGTTCGGCGTCTTGGGCTATGCCGGGATTTCCGGGGGCAGCGTAGAGCCTGACGACGCCGGGGGATTGCGCCAGCTTCCATGCCAACGCATGTTCGCGGCCTCCACCGCCTAGCAAAAGGACATTCATGGCGCGTTCCCCTTCATCGACCGACGATCCAGCAGGGCTGGTAGCGCGCGAGCGGCAGGGCGACAACGCCGGGGCGATGTCGATCACCGAGATTTCGACCGCGCTCAAGCGGACGGTTGAAGAGCGTTTCGGGCATGTGCGGTTGCGCGGGGAACTGTCGGGCGTGAAGCGGGCGGCGTCGGGCCACATGTATTGCGCGCTGAAGGATGAGAAGGCCGTGCTCGACGGGGTGATGTGGCGCGGCAATACCGGGCGCATGGCGTTCGTGCCCGAAGACGGATTGGAAGTGATCGCGACGGGCAAGCTGACGACCTATGCGGGCCGTTCGAAATACCAGATCGTGATCGAGAGTCTGGAACTGGCGGGCGAGGGCGCTTTGCTGGCGCTGCTGGAGAAAACGCGCGCCCGGCTTGAGGCGGAGGGTCTGTTTGCAAGAGAGCGCAAACGCCGTCTGCCCTTTCTGCCAAGGACTATCGGTGTGGTCACATCGCCAACCGGATCGGTTATTCGCGATATCCTGCACAGACTGGCAGATCGATTTCCGAGCCATGTGCTGGTGTGGCCGGTGCTGGTTCAGGGGCAAGGCGCAGCCGATCAGGTTTCGGCAGCTATTCGCGGGTTTTCAGAGCTTTCTCCCGGTGGTGCGCTCCCACGTCCCGATCTGCTAATCGTCGCACGCGGGGGTGGGTCGATCGAGGATCTGTGGAGCTTCAATGAAGAGACCGTGGTTCGCGCTATCGCAGAATGTACCATTCCGGTGATTTCGGCGGTGGGGCACGAAACCGATACGACGCTCGCCGATTACGCCGCCGATCAACGCGCGCCCACTCCCACTGCGGCGGCCGAGATGGCCGTGCCGGTGCGGGCCGATCTAGAAGCGACCTTGGCCGACTTTGCCGCTCGTCAACGCCGCGCGGTGCATCGCCCGGTCGAACTCGGGCGCGAGCGATTGGAAGCGCGGGTCAGGCGTTTGCCGTCCTCTGACGCGCTGCTGCAACCGCAGACGCAGCGGCTCGACGAGGTATCGGAGCGGCTGCGGCGGGGCCTGCGCGATCGGGCGGCGCAGGGGCGGGAGGAACTCGCGGGTAAGGCGGCTCGCTTCACTCCGCGCTTGCTGACGCAGGCAATCACGCAGCGGAAAGACCGGCTGGAGCGCGTGCGGCTGGGCCCGACACTGGTCGAACGTCCGCTTCGTGCGGGACAGGACAGACTGGCATCGCTCACCCGGCTGGCGAGCCAGCTCCACCCGGAAAAGCCGCTAGAGCGTGGCTATGCGATCGTCCGCGATTCCGATGGCAAGGCGCTGACCGGCAAGGCGCAGGCTGAAAAAGAGCGGGCGCTGTCATTACAATTCAAGGATGGCAGACTGGATGTCGGCGTCGGCGATGCTCCACCGCCCGCGCGCAAAGCACCCGTCCGTAAACCAGCGAAAAAATCGGCCTCCAGAATGCCCTCACCCACGCAAGATGATTTGTTCGGTTAATCCGAGAGTGCTAAAAGGCCCCTCATGTTGATGTCTTCCAGCGATAAAGCCGCCAAACTCTATTACGGCCCCGCCAGTTTCCGCGTCCTGCGCCCCGGTCAGCACGTTTTGTGCGCGGTTTCGGGCGAGGTCATTCCGCTTGAGGAATTGCGGTACTGGAGCGCCGAGCATCAGGAGGCGTATGCTACGCCCGAGATCGCGACGCGTCGCCTGCTCGACCAGGAGTGACGCCAGTGATCGGGCGCGGAGCTGTACTGCTGGTGGCAGCGATTGGATTTGTCGGATTGATCGGTTGCGCGGGCAGCGAAGCGGCCACGCCGGATGCAGGGGCTGCTCCCGAACCCGAGCCTGAGGCTGAGCCGGAGCGAACTTACACCGCGACGATCGACAATGCTCGTCCGATCATCAAACCCGTTCCTACCGAGCAAATCGCCACCCGGCGCGTGCAGTTCTCTTATACCGGGGAGCTGACCCAGGGCGGCTATATTCGCGGGATGGCGCCCAGCAACACGGTAACGGCCACGCTCGGCGATCAGGTGCTCGAACTGGCGGAGGACGGATCGTTCTTCGCCGCCTTCGACCGTGACAGTGCTGGCGAAATCACGCTGACCGCCACGACCGAGCGTGGGACGCCGGTGCGCCAGACGCTCACGATTGCTCCACGCAATTGGGATATCGAGCGGGTCAATGTCTCGCGTCGTGGTGGGCGCACCAGCGAAGCGTACTGGAAAATCCGCGAGCCGGAATACAATGCCATCAACGCCGCTCGCGCCAAACAAACCGATGCAGATGGCTGGCAACAGGATTTCATCTGGCCGGTCAAGGGCCGGATATCCGGGCGGTTTGGTCGCCAGCGTATTTATAAGGGCGAGCCGGGCAGCTACCATTCGGGCATCGACATCGCACCGGGCGCGGGCACGCCATTCGTTGCGCCTGCCGATGGTGTCGTGGTGCTTGCGAGAACGGGCTTCAGTCTCGAAGGCGGACTGATCATCATCGATCACGGCATGGGCCTTAACAGCGCTTTCCTTCACGCGTCCAAACTGGCGGTGAAAGAAGGTCAGAGCGTCAAGCAGGGCGAATATATCGGCAATGTCGGGTCGACCGGACGCGCGACGGGGCCGCATCTGCACTGGGGCCTGAAATGGAACGACGCCCGGCTGGACCCGCTGCTGTTCGTGGGGCCGATGAACTGAAATGCCGCGTCCACGCAGGGTCATGGCAGCGCTGGCTGTAGCGCTTGCCTGCGCGCCGGGCACGTTCGCCTATACCGACACGCCTAGGACACCGCCCGAGAATATCGACCTTTCCAAGCTGCAAGGGCCGAGCGCAGTCGATACTGCCGGTTGGGCGCTCGAAGGGGTGTGGGAATACAAGGCGGACAGCCTGCTGTTCGGCGGTTTTTCCGCCATGCTGGTCCTGCGCGGGGACACTTTGCGCGCATTTTCAGACCGAGGGACGCGGCTGACGCTGATGGAACCCGATCAACCGCAGCCTGAGCGCACCGCGCAGCACAAGCATAACCCCGCCCGTAATGTCGTTCGCCAACTGGTTGCGTCCGGACGGGCGAGGGATTTGTGGGACATCGAATCCGCGACGCGCGACCCGGAAACCGGCGCATATTGGCTCGGATATGAGCATGCGCACGCGCTGCACCGCTTTACCATCGCCAGCGAGGCCGACGGGTTGCGCGACCTCGCCAAGGAGGTCGACTGGTACAGCAATGCCGGGGCGGAGGCGATGATCCGGCTGTCCGATGGCCGTTTCATGATCCTGCCTGAAGGTGGGAGCGAGGCGCTGATCTATCCCGGCGATCCGGTTGCGGGTGGCGATCCGATCAGCGTCCCGTTCCAAACCCCTGCGCCGGGCTTCGCCGTGACCGACATCGCGCAACTGCCCGATGGACGGCTGTTGTTGTTGCTGCGCGATCTCGACTGGGGGACGGGAGGCTGGCCTCCATTCGCGAGCAAGCTGGCGATCGCCGATCTGCCGGTCGCGGGACAGGAGGATGCATGGACACCGACCGTCACGCTCGATCTGACCGGAATTGTCCCGCGTGAGAACTACGAGGCGCTGGGAATACGCCCGCGCGGCGATGGGACCGTGACGGTGTGGCTGATGTCGGACGACAACTTCTCAGCCTTTCAGCGCACATTGCTGGCCAAGCTGACCTTCGATCCCCACGCGGCCCGTCAACGCGCAGCCGATCAAGACGCAGCTGACGCGCCGCCACCCAAGCCCGCGTCCGGCGGATAGCGCGCAAAGCAAAAGGCGCGCGAGCGAACTCACACGCCTTTGCAAGAATTCAAGAAAGGCCGCGTTGTCCGGCCCGGCAGGTTCAGGCCGCGGCCATCGCCTTTTTCAGCTCACGCTTCACTTTGAGCGCGCCAGCCGAAAGCTTGTCATCGCTGGTTTTCAGCAGCCAATTGTCCAGCCCGCCATTGTGCTCGACCGAGCGCAAGCCATTGGTCGACACGCGAAACTTGAAGCTGCGATCCAGCTTCTCGCTCAGCAGAGTCACCTTCTGCAAGTTCGGCAGGAAGACACGCTTGGTCTTGTTGTTGGCGTGGCTCACATTGTGGCCAACCTGGCGACCTTTGCCGGTCAGTTCGCAAATCCGCGACATGTTATCTCTCGTCTGTTCAACTGGCGGGCGAGCCATAAAGGACCGCTCGACTGATTCGGCGGTCCGAAAGCTCGTTGTTCCGGAAAGCGGCGCGAATAGCTGTACCCTCCCAAATCGTCAAGCGGGAACAAGATGCGCGCTTCGTCAGTTGCATCAAACGGAACCTCGCGTGACATCGGTCGATGTGCGCTTGTCCGATATTTGGAGGAAATACATGAATAAGTTCACAGCATCCGTCCTGGCCGCAACCGCAACGCTGGGCCTTGCGGCTTGCGATGTCGATCAGACCGAAGAAACGGAACTGCCCGACGTTGAAGTCGAAGGCGGAAACATGCCCGAATTCGACGTTGAAACCGCGGATGTCGACGTAGGCACCGAAGAAATGACGGTTGAAGTGCCCGACGTAGATGTCACAATGCCTGACGATGCCGAAGGTGAGCCGGTTACCGGCGAAACAGAATAATCTGAAAGTCATGACGTGACGGGGTCGCATAAACGTTGGCCGATCCCGTCACCGATGCTTCGCGCTCTGGATGAGGCGCGCAAAGCGGCGGCAGCGGGCGAAGTGCCCGTTGGCGCCGTTGTTGTATCAGGAGCGGACGTAGTCTGCGTCGCGGCCAATGCGACGCGCAACCCGCCCGATCCAACCGGTCATGCAGAAATTCGCGCCTTGCGGATGGCGGCGGAAAAGCTCGGCGATGAGCGGCTGACCGGCTGCGAGTTGTGGGTCACGCTGGAGCCGTGCGCGATGTGCGCCGGGGCGATCAGCCATGCGCGGATTGCGAGGCTATACTACGCCGCCAGCGACCCCAAAGGCGGCGCGGTCGAGCACGGCGCGCGCGTTTTCGAACAGGAACAATGCCTGCACCATCCGGAGGTTTATTCGGGCATGGGCGAAGCGGAAGCCGCAGAATTGCTGCGCGGGTTCTTCAGGGAACGGCGTTGAAGGGGTAAGCCAGCGCCTACAATCCCCGCCAGATTTTCGCTTCTACCGCGTCGCGTGCGCCAAATCGCTTGGCATCGCAGCGAGTTGGGCGGAAGCGTTTGCCATAGCACAGGCGAATTTCCTCCAGCCAACCATCTCGGTTGAGCTTTACGCCGATCTGGCTTGCGCTCCAGCCGCGATTGGCGTCGGCGAAAGTTGTGCGGATGCGGCCGGCGGTCAGGCCTTCTTCGCGGCTGATCCGATCATAGTCCGGGATGCGCAGGCTATCCCACAGAATGCGGGTGACTTTGAAATAGGTCTCGGGCCGCTTGACCATGCAGCTGCCATGCTTGGCCCATTGCCGCGCGACGAGGCGGGCGGACGGCATCATGCACATATTGCGCCGCACCTCTGCGGGGCTTAGCACGCCATTGGTCGAGCACCATTGCGGCCAGCTTGCCCGTCCATTGGCGCGGCTTTCCGGCCAGAGGCCATGCACGATCAGTCCGAACCGTCCGTTATCGCCGGAGCATTGCGTGCGATGCGTGCGGCTGTCTTGGCGGGTGCGGCAAAAGGCGGGCGACCAGCTCAGCGCCATTGTGTAACCGGTAACGGGAAGCTCACGCGGGCGGCTGTCGGGCGCGACCCGCGGGACGCTGGCGATTTGCGGCATGCGGCATTGGTATGCCTGCGCCTGCGCTGCCGGTGGCGTCCATAACGCTGCAGTGCAAAGCGCAGCCGCTACGAGCCTCATTCGAACGTCGACGGGTCGATCCGGTTCTTTCCGCCGCTTTCAAGATAGGCCTTCGCATCGGGACGAAACAGAAAGTAGATCGCTGCGATCTGCATCGCGGTGATCACGAGCGTCAATATCAGTTCCAGGATCGGCGCTTCGATTAGTCCGAACGGGATAAAGAGCAATCCGATGACGGTCAGGACTACGAGTATCCATTTGGCCACATTGCTGGCGCGCCGTGATATAAAGTACCACAGCAACAGACTGATTCCATAGGAAATACCGGCTGTTATAATCGCGAACACCATCCCGAATCCGGTTGCAGCCAGCTCCTCCATCATAGTGTCCCATGACACCAGATAATTGAGCAACCCGACGACGAGCGCGCCGAGATACAGTTTGTCGAACGTGTCGATGGATTGTGGCCGCATGAGAAACTCCCCTGATTTCGGTGAGAGGATAGCGAAGCGGCGTCAGGATACAACGCGCATGCCCGTTACTCGCTCATTTGAATGTGTGGGGATCGACCTGCGGCTCGGATGCGAACCATTCGTTGGCGCCGCGGGTGAACAGCAGCGCGACCGCCGCCAGCGAGATCGACTGCCCCGCCAGAATTCCCGGCAAGGCATAGAGCATCGGCAGGTTGGTCAGGATCAGCGCCACCTTGATCGCCGCCATCGCCGTGATGAAGCCGCGCGCGAATGCGCTGCCCGCGATCCAGACCAGCGCCACCGGGATCAGTTCGATCGTAAACCAGGCTGAACTGGTGACGATGGTCCAGTCGCGGTTCCATTCGAGGCCAAGGCCGAGTGAGGCGAGGAATTCCTGCTGCGCGGGCAAATCGAACAGCGCGACGGTGAGATTCCAGCATGCGAGTGTGAGCAGGATACCGGCAAACAGATTGATCGAGAATGGCCGGCGGCCGCGCTTGAACGCCCTGCTCATAAAGGCGTGAAGTCGAGGCCTACGTCCGCTGCAGGGGCGCTTTGCGTCAACCGCCCGACCGAACAGTAATCGACCCCGCTCGCCGCCTTGGCCGCGATGGTATCGAGATTGATCCCGCCGCTCGCTTCGGTCGGGACACGCCCTGCGACCATATCGACGGCCTGCTTAAGTGTCTCGGGCGACATATTATCGAGCAGCAAGTGGTGCGCGCCTGCGTCCAGCGCGGGTTCGATCTGATCGAGCCGGTCGACTTCGCAAATGATCCGCTCGACCCCGGCATCGCGCGCGCGCCGCACCGCTTCGCCCACGCTGCCTGCAACCGCGACGTGGTTATCCTTGATCATCGCCGCATCGTACAGCCCCATCCGATGGTTCTGCGCGCCGCCCATTCGGGTCGCGTATTTCTCCAAAACGCGCAGGCCGGGCAGGGTCTTGCGGGTGTCGAGCAGAGTGCAAGCCGGGTTGCCGCCCCCCTGTCCATCGGGCGCGCGCATCGCGGTGACATATTCGTTGGCCATAGTGGCGATGCCGGAGAGGTGCTGCACGATGTTGAGCGCGCTGCGCTCCGCCGTCAGCATCGCGCGGGCGTTGCCGGTGAGCCGCATCAGGTCCGTTCCCGGAGTGACCTTGTCTCCATCATGCACCAGCGTCTCGATGATGACGTCGGGATCAAGCGTGCGAAAGAACGCCTCCGCCAGCGGCATACCCGCGACCACGATTGCATCGCGGCTATCCATCACACCCGAAAAACGCGCATCGGCGGGGATGACGCTTTCCGAGGTGACGTCGCGCCCGCCGCCCTCGAGGCCCACGCCGAGGTCTTCGTCGAGAGTCGAGCGGACGAAGCGGTCAAGATCGAAGCCGGGGAGCGAGAAAGTCATGAGCCCTCAATAAACGGACCCACAAGGTCCGCAAGGGTGACCACCCGCCCGCAGCGGGCGCAGCTATGCTGCGCGTCCAGCGAGGACGAGCGCGCGGATGCGCGCTCGCACAGAATTAATGCACGAAGCGCGCGACCACATCCCGGTAGCTGCGCGACACCTTCACCTCCGCGCCGCTATCCAGCACCAGGAAGCATTCGCCGTTCGTATGCGGCTTTACCTGCCGTACCTGATCGAGATTGACGATCGTCGAGCGGTGGACGCGCTGGAACTTGCGTGGGTCCAGACGGCGTTCGAGATCCTTCATCGTCTCGCGCAGCACCAGCGAATTGTCGCCGGTCGAGATGATCATGTAATCGCCGGCTGCATCGATATGCTCGATCGAATCGACCTCGACCCGGAAGATCTGGCCGCGATCCTTGACATTGATCAGCTTTTCGAAGCGCTCGGCGCTTTCGCCTGCCGCGTCGCTAAACTGCGCAGCGCGGTCCGGTGCAACCTCGGCGAGCACGTCCAGCAGCTGTTCGGCGTCCTCGGTCATCTTCTTTTCCGACAGACGCTGGCGCACGCGCTCGATCGTGTCCGCCAGCTTGTCTT
Source organism: Pseudomonadota bacterium (assembly GCA_039033835.1). GTDB lineage: Bacteria > Pseudomonadota > Alphaproteobacteria > Sphingomonadales > Sphingomonadaceae > Erythrobacter. The sequence continues at coordinate 11,836 of JBCCBW010000004.1, read as the reverse complement.
CATCGACCGGCTTCATCAGGTAATTCACAGCGTTGGCCTCGAACGCGCGAATGGCGTGCTCTTCAAAGGCGGTGACGAACACGAATAGCGGCGGCTCGATTTCCATCACGCCCTTAACCACGGAAAACCCATCGAAACCCGGCATCTGGATATCGAGGAAGACCAGATCGGGCTTTTCGGTCTTGATCTTGCGGATCGCCTCGCGCCCGTTCGAGCAGGTGTCGATCACCTCGACATCGTCAAACGGCTGGAGCCGGACTTGCAGGCCCTGAATGGCAAGTTTCTCGTCATCGACGAGGATAGTACGGATGGTCATGCTGATGATCCCATTTTTCGCGCGGGGTTTAGGGGGATGATGGTCGCCGATGTGTCTGCGGAGGCAGCATTCTCGCTATCCGCCGCGTTGGCATCGTCTGATACTGCGGTGGCGGGGGAGCCTGCAGTGTCGCGACGTTTCATGGGCTTGCTCGCGCTTTCGCTCGCCCGTTCGTAAGGTATTTCGATGAGGACGGAGAAGCCTCCGCCCGGTTCGGAGCTGGTGTCGAACAGATGCTCTTCGCCATAGGCCTGCATCAGCCGGTTGCGGATATTCGCGAGGCCGACGCCGGTTGATACCGGTTGGCCCGATCCGTCAGGCGAATATTCCAGCAAGCTATGCTGCAACGGCCCGTCGATACCGGGGCCGGTATCCTCGACGGTCATGCGCAGCCGGTTGCCCACCACGCGCGCGGTGAGTGAGATGCGCGCGCCTTCTTCCTGCGGGCTGACGGCATATTTGATCGCGTTCTCGATCAGCGGCTGGAGCAGCATTGAGGGCAGCTGCGCCTGCAACGCGTCCTCTTCGATCTCAAAATGGGTGCGCAGCCGTTCTTCGAACCGCATGCGCTCGATCCCGAGATACAGCTCCAGCGTCTCCACCTCCTGCTCCAGAGTGACCTGACTGCCCGGCTCTGCAACCAGCGTGTGCCGTAAGAAGCCGGAGAGCCGCGTCAGCATCGCATTGGCAGGCTCGGTCTGCTTGAGCAGCACCAGCGTGCTGATCGAATTCAGCGTGTTGAACAGGAAATGCGGATTGAGCTGATAGCGCAGCATCGCCAGCTGGGCCGAGGTTGCCTGTGTTTCCAGCCTTTCGAGCCGGTCGGCCTGCTTCTCGACGGTCAGGAAGTAATTGATTGCAAAGTACAGCGCGCTCCACGCCCCCAGCATCGTCAGCGGGATGAAGGTGATGCCGATCACACGCTGGACAAAGCTCGTCTCGCGGCTGCCGCCATAATAGATGCCCTGCACCCAGGCATCGATGAAGGCGTGAAAGATCACCGCCACGATCAGCACGAGAGCGGTGCCGCCCCACGTGACGATCGGTTTGCGATTGATCAGCTGGCGGTAGACCACCGACAATATCAGGCTGATCGAAAAGCCGGTGATCGTGTTTACCAGAATGACCGCGAGCAGATCCAGCGCGAGGCCGTTCGCGAGCGCCGACAGGGCGCGCAGCAGGAAAGCTCCGCCCCAACCGGCGAGCTGTAAGTTCCAAAATGCCCTGTTCTTGCTCGCAAAGAACGGTGCGGGCTGGATTTGCAGAACAGCCATAGTCGTCCCGTCTAGCCGATTTTTTCGCGGTTAGCAGCGCCTTTTGCGCGCATGAGCTTACGGTGTGAACAATTGGGCGCACTGGCGCGGGCCTTTGTCGATGGATCGCTCACTCGTCGCGGGCGGCCTCAAGGCCAGCGTCCGGGTCGATCGCGCGGCGGAAATGCACCGACCAATCAGCCTGACCTTCGCTTGCCATCAGCGGCTCAATCACCGCTAGTTCTGCTTCGACTGCGGCGGCGCGGTACTGCCATTTGTCGTGGGTGCCGGGGATGAACAGCACGCCTCCGCTGGTCGGCTGATAGGTCTCGAAGAACCGGATCGCGGCGCGCGGATTGTAACCGGCATTGGCGAGCAGCCACGGCATCAAGCGGTCGGCCTCGCGCTCGATCCGCTTCACATTACTGCGCTTGCGACCTTGGCGATCCAGCCAGTCGCTGTGACGAAGAAAATTGTGCGCCAGTTCGTGAGCGACCAGCGCGGCGAACAGCTCCTCGGGATAGGCAATCGCTGGCGTTTCGATACCGACAAACACACGCTTTCCATTGGCGCGCACCTTGTCCGTGCCAGTGGCCAATACGAAGCGCGAGGCGCAGACTTCGACCGGGATGATCTGAGCTTGGGAGCCGTCGGTAAAGGTCAGGACGATCGCGCCGGTGGCGGCAAGCTCTTCGTCGATGTAATCGTGCGCCAGGGCGAGGCGTTGCCAGTGCAATCGATCCTCCGCGTCCCAGTCGTTTGGAGTGACCGAACCCAACCGCATGACTTCGCGGTTCGCCGGAAATTCGCCCGATAGTGCTGCCGGAGAGCCGCGCGCAGCGGTTTGCACCGCGAAGTCGCCGGTCAGGTCGAGCGCAGCGCGAGCGATCTCGGGCGCGCCATAGCTGGCTAGATCCTGTAATTGCAGCCCTATCGAGGGAATAGCATTATCGCAAAAGGCGGCGTTACCGCGCGTCAGCTGCCACCCGACATCCTGCAATTTCTGATCGGCCGCCTGGAATTCCTCGATCGCGGCGCGTTCGACCTTGAGGTCTACTGAGTCGAGGTCAGGTGACGCGGCCAGCGGGCTGGCGACAATGCTCGCCAGCAACATGGCTGCGATATGCGAGGCCTTCAGCCGCATCAGCCACCCGCTTCGGCCAGCGCCTGCTTCAGGCCATCGTATCCGACAGCGCCGCCGATTGCCTGATCGCTGGTGGCCCAGCCCGGCGTTCCGCTGAAACCCAGCGATTGAGCGAAGGTGAAGTTGCGGGCAAGCTCGACCGTCACGGTTTCGGATGCGGCATCGACCCGTGCCCGCTCCAGATCCAGTCCCGCCTTTTGTGCGGCGGCCTCAATGCTTTCGGCGTTGGTCGGGCCGAGTTCGAACATGGCTTCGTGAAACGCTCGATACTTGCCTTGCAGTGCCGCAGCGAGCGCCATGCGCGCCGCGTCGTCGCTGCCATCGAAGATCGGCCATTCGCGCACGATCACCTTCAGTTCCGGGTCTTCGTCGATCAGCCGCGCCACATCCTCAAGGCTCGCCTCGCAATATCCGCAATTGTAGTCGCTGAATTCGACCAGCACCTTCGACCCTTGCGGATTGCCGAGCACGGCGCCGGGGAAGGGGGTGTAGATGTCATCGCCCAGATCAGCGAGGCGCTTGCTCGCTTCCTGCGTCTGATATGCCTCTGCCATCTGCGGCAGCATGTCGGGATTATCGAGCAGGAATGCGCGGGTGCGGTTGTCGGCGAGGCCCGAGTACGACCATATCGCCGCGCCGAGAAAGCCGAACACCAGCGCCATGAACGCGGTGGCGAGCGTGTTGCGTAGCGGAGAAGCCATAATCGAAGTCCGGTTGCGGTGGAGGGTGGAGCCTAGGCGGCGTGGACAAATTCCGTGTGGATCACGGTTGGAGCCAAAATCCGCAACTCACAAGGCGCGGACACGCAGGAAGTGCGGCGCACTTTCAAGCGTTCGCAACGCCGTGAGGGCGGATTCTGGTCCAATCCCATCGGGACAAGTCGAGAAAGCTCCATTTCCACGTCGTTCGTCCTTGAATATGCCCTGCATGTCCTTCGTCCTCACTTCTCGAAATGGAGCTTTCTCGACTTGCCGTGACCACACGGAATTCGTCCACGCCGCCTAGCGCCGGTCGCGCAGCCGTTCCAGTTCGGCGCGGGCTTGCAGGGAGATATCCTGCGCGCGGATCCAGTCGGGCGTGCCGCGCGGAAGCGACGCCTCGGCTGCCTGCGCGCTGCGCAATGCTGCCGGATATTGACGCGCCATCACTTGCTGTTCTGCACTGGCAAGCCGGGCGCGGGGAATATCGCCGCGCGCCGCATAGACCACGCCCAGCTGATACCATGCAAACGGATTGAACCGGTCGCGCGCAACGGCAGCGCGCAGCACGCGCTCCGCCTCGACAAAATTCGCCTCGTCTTCGGTTGCGATCAGCGCGTGGCCGAACATCGACGCGATCAGCGGCTGGTTCAATGTCAGATCGGTCGCCCGGCGAAGCGGCTCTAGCGCAGCCTCGGGCTGGCCGGATTCGAGCAGCACCTGCCCTTTCACTTCGAGGAAATACGGGTTGTTCGGCTCTTTCGCGAGCAGCGTGTCGGCCTCGGCCAGCGCTTTGTCGACCTGCGCATCCTTGTGGAATGCATAGGCGCGGGCGTAGCGCGCCGGGTCGCTGGTGTCGCTTTCCGGGAACTGCGCCAGCGTGCGCTGCGGTTCGGCGAGGAAGCCATAAAGCTTGGCCCGCACGCGCTCGAAGCGTTTCTGCAATTCAGGATCGTCGGGCGCGTCCCAGGCCGGGTCTTTCTCATAGACTTCGCGAAGGGTCGCGATCCGATCGCCTGACAGCGGGTGGGTGCGGCCATAAGCGGCTTCATCGGCCTGGCTGAATCCACGGCGGATTTCCAGGCTGCGCAGCCGCTCGAAGAATTTCAGTGACCCGCGTCCGGAAATGCCCGCGCCTGAAAGATAGCGTGCCCCGGCAAGGTCGGTTGCGGCTTCCTGGTTCCGGTTGAAGGCGAGGAAGCTTCCGAGCGCCGCCTGCTGACCAGCCAGCACCGCACCGAGCGCAGCATCGCCCGCTCCGGCAAGCGCCGCGCCGACACCGAGCAGCAGCGACAGGATCGTGATCCCGTTCGCGCTCTTCGTGCGTTCGCCGAACCGGACCACGTGCCCGGCGGTGATATGGCCGAGTTCGTGGGCGATCACGCCCTGAACTTCGTTGGCTGTTTCTGCCGCGTTGATCAGCCCGGCATGCACATACACGACCTGCCCGCCCGCGACGAAAGCGTTGATCGAGGTGTCGTTGATCAGCACGATCTCGACATTTTCCGGCTCAAGCTCGGATGCTTCGATCAGCGGTTCCGACATGTCCCGGAGCAATTGTTCGGTTTCTGCGTCACGCAGGATCGATTGGGCCGCGACCGGTTGAAACGCGAAAGCGCCGCTGGCGATGATCGCGAGCACATAGGCCCAGAAAGCGTGAAATTTGCGCATGATGCACGCTTAGCGTGTTTCCTCCTGAACCGGAACTGAAACCGTGGTCGATAGTGCGAATTCGGCGATGACATCATCGACATCGCGGTTGCTCCGCCACGGTGCGGCGAGTGAGATCAGCGGATCGTTGTGCTCCATATCCGGATAGGTGTGCAGGGTGACCTTGCCGCCTGCCGCCTGGACCTGGCGGGCGAGTTCGCGACTGTTACGGGGTTTGACCAGCGTGTCCTTCTCACCATGGATCAGCAATGTCGGCGGCGCATCGCCGCGAACATGGCTCACCGGCTGGGTGGTCTGCGGGTCGTCGACATGGCCGAACGAGTTGATGGTCGATTCGCTGTCGAAAGGGACAAAGTCGTATGGTCCGGACAGGCCGATGATCCCCGCGATCTCGTCTGCCGACACGCCGTGTCGCCCCAACCATTGACGGTCGAGCGCGGTGGTGACGACATTGTAGGCGCCGGCGGAGTGACCCGCGACGAAGATACGATCAGGATCGCCGCCATATTGCGCGATCTCGTGGCGCGCCCATGCGATCGAGCGGGCGGTGTCTTCCAGCATCGCAGGATAGACCGCATCGGGGTGCAGACGGTATCCGGCGAGCACCACAACAAACCCTTTTGGTACAAATGCACGCCCGATAAATCCATAATCGACCGGATCACCCGATCGCCAGCTGCCGCCATGGGCGAACAGCAGCACGGGCAGCGGGGCATCGGCGGGATTGCGCGTTTCCGGCCCCCAGACAATCACCTTTTGCGCCGGATGTTCGCCCGTGGCGATGGTCGCGCGCAGGCTGGCTCCGCCATCGCCGCCGACAAGCCGGTCAACGCCCGAAAGAACCGCCGGTCCGTTGCGGGCGATTGCAAATTGCAGCGCAATCGCGCCAATCACGAGGATGAGCGCGAGCCCGCCAAGTGCCCAAATCATGACCCGCACCTTCTTTCGCTTGGCAATCATATTTATTCGCCGGTCGTCCCGGCAGCGGGTGCGGCTCTGCTGGCGGCGTCTTTGCCTTCGCTGGCGGTCTTCACCAGTGTCTCCACCTTGCTGTCGAATTCCAGCCCGGCATCGGTCAGCATCGCGCGCGCTTCGTTATAGTCGGCGCCCATCCAGAACGGCACGCCTGCCGCCTTGATAGCGTCGCGCGCGGACTGTTCTGCCTGATTGGGCGCTTCGCTGGAGATCCGGCGGATAAAGACCGCCGCGATCCGATCGGGCATGGAAGCCGCGATTTCGCCGAATGCGACCAGATCCTTTTGCGTGTCGTCCCCCACCAGAGCAAAGCGCAGATGCGGATATTGCCGGATGATCCGCTCAATCGCAGCGCGCTTGTGCGATCCATGACTTTCAGAGCCCAGCGTTTTGCGGTTGAAGCCCCAATCGCGCAGCATGATCGGGCCGAGCGGCATATCGCGCAGCCGCTGAAATTCGACGAGATAGGAATAGAGGTTCCACGGGCTGGATGAGACGTAGAAGACAGGGCGCGGCCGTGATTGAGGTATCCCGTCGTCGCCCGCTTCGGTTCCGTGGCGACCGCCCAAGGCAGAGTAGAAACCGCGCGCGCCAGGCACGATCTCGCGCTCTTCGGGCATCTGCGCCATCACCCGTTTCCAGTTGCGGGCAATCGCGCGGATGTCTCCGGTGATCCCGGTTTCCAGAATAGTGTCGTCGATGTCGGAGATAATCCCGATCCCGGCGTCCCTGCCCGGAGCAAGAATGTGCGCCGGTACATCGCCAGCCTCGTGCTCATCGGCCCGGGCGCCCCAACGCAAGGCAGCTTTCTCCCACCCGGTCTTGAACGGCAGATCGGTGTTGGCTGGCAGGTCGACTTCGAACTGGACAAACCCTTCCGGTCCGCTGATTGCGGTTTCGCGGATGCTATGCCCGCTCGCGGTCTCGAACCCGAATTCGATCTCAAGCCCCTCCACCTCATGCGAGGCGTATTGCGACAGCATCGTCTTCAAATCGCCGAAGAATCCGCGATTTTCGAAGGTCGGCTCATGGCTGTGCAGCGCCCGTGCCGAAAGAAACAGGCGGTCGGAATTGCGAAAGCCGAAGAACGGCTGAACCCGCAAAGGTCCGCGATCAGAAAAGGGTCCGATGGGCATCAGCGCCGCCTAGCGCCCATTGGCCATCAGGCCAAGCGCCAGTCGGCATCGGACAGGCGTAGGCGTTTAGCCCACGAGCTTGCGCGCGGCGCGTTCGATCAGCGACACATCTTCGGGCAACTCACCCAGCACCGCAATCTTGCCATCTTCATCGCGGCGGATCATCACCAGCCCGAATTCCGGCCCGTCGCTGGACAGCGCCTCAAGCGTCAACGCTTCGAGTTCGCGCAGCTTTTGCGCCAGCGCGTGGCGCACCGCGTCCTCTGGCTCGACCGTCTTGCCGCTTTCCTCGCGGCGCAGACGGCGCTCCGCCTTGACCACGCCCTTCAGTCCACCTTCGGCTTCGACCAGGAAGCTGGCGAGCGAACCGCGTTCCAGCCCGATGCGATGCGCATGGCTCAGCACGGCGGCATATTCGGTAAGGCGGGTCTTGTCGTAATCGCTGCCGAATACGAGCTTGACCACCGGGGTCATCGGCGCGCGGTCCTGCACACTGAGGCCGCTTTCCTCGATCAGCTCATCATATTCGCGGGGCTCGTCTTTTGCGGCGAGGGAGAAGTCGTAAGCACGACCGACCGCGGCATAGAGCGCTTGACGACTGCGATCTTCAGTAACGCGCGCGCTTTGAGCGAGTTCACGGGCCGAAGCGAGGCAATCGTAAAGCCCTGCATCTTCGGGAAGTTCGTCAAACACCGCGACCGGCTCGACCGTGTTATCGTCCCCAGCATCGGTCATGAAGTCGGCAGCGAAGTCCACCGCCTCTTCCACATCGGGCTGCGCAAACGTGGCTGGGTCAAAGTCCTGCCCTTCGACGCTCGGCTCCTCATCTTGAGGTTCGTCAACGGTCACATCGTAGTCCGCCGCATCGAATTCACCCGCGTCGAGCGCCAGTGCTTTCTTCGCCGGAGCTTCGATGTAATCGGCCAGCGAAGCGAAGCTATAATTGGGCTCCTCGCCCTCTTCGCCCTCTTCGCTTTCCTCGTCTTCTTCATCATCGAGCGCGTATTGCCCGAAATTCGGCATCGGGAGTTCGTTGTCGAGTTCCAGCTCGTCAGCGTTTCCGCCAAGCGGGGCGACATTGTCATCGCCAGCGTCATCGCCAGCCGGTTCGTCTCCGTCAGGTATTTCGTCTTCGTTGCCCAGTTCCAGATCCTGCGCCGGCGAATCGGCCCAGTCGGTTACCGGATCTGCGTGATGTTTGTGCGGCTGGTCTTCGTCTTCGACAAGCTCGTCCACCTCGAGCGCCTGATCGATTTCGAGCAGCAGCTCATCAGCGGTCACCTGGTCGGCCATTTCCTTCCAGTTGATCACGCCATAGATGAAATCGATCGTCTCATCGTCGCTCGAAAACGGCAGCAGGATGCCTCGATACAGGATCGAGGAGCCGCGCTGGTTGATGAACTCGGCTTCGAACCCGATCGGCGCCTGATTGGCGAGGATCTGCATGTAATGGTCGGTGATACGGCTCAGAAGCGAGCGCGGCGGGACATCCGACAGCTTGGAAATAGGGCCTTGTGCGCCGCATTCCTCGCCCAGCTTGTCGCCGAGGAACTGGACTGCCGGATCGTCGATCCCGGCGGAAAAATCGAGCAACACGCTGTTCGGGCCGAAGTCCGGCAGGTTGTGCGGTTCAAGATCTTCGATCGAGGGGAAGGTGTGCTCGTCCAGCAGGCTCGCCCAGTGATTGTAGGCACGCACCTGCATGCGACGTTCGTCCTGGCCGATCGCGTCTGGTGGCATATCACGCACAGATTCTTCTTCGTGGGCATCCCACTCCTGACTGTGATCAGCCGGTTCGCCGGATTCGAAAGTGCCCCGCAGCGTATCCATGGCCATTAATGCCCCTTGATTAGACCGTTCTTCAGGGCGGTTCTGACCTTACGTGGTAAACATTCTCTTAAGTTGTGCCGGAAAGTTGGCCGCAATTTTTGCTATGGGATCAATGGCCTCGCATAAACGCAGGGGTGACGTCGGAAAACTGCAGTCAAAACAGCATGGACAGTGCGAAATTGCAGTCGCTTCCAAAGCGTTACCAATACCGCATCTTGATCGTAAGCTTTTGCGTATCGGCCCCGTGCGCGAACACCGCGTCGCGGAAGCTGGGCGGCCCCATGCGCACCTTGGCGTCACGTGAGAAGCCATATCCCTCGCGCGGGATCATGCCGAGTGTTCTGTCGGCCTTGCCATTGTCGTTTTCATCATGAAGCAGCGCGATGGCATAATCGCCGGGCTTCACTCCCGTAAAACGGATCGTCACCGTATCGCCCGCCTTCACCACGGTTCGGTGCGAGGCCGGGTCTTTGATGCAGCGCGGGAAGACCTTTTCCTGCGTCGTCATGCAGGCGCGCACCACGCCTTCGGTCGAGCGCAGATTGGTGACGGTGATCTCGACCTCGCTGGCCACGGCCGGAGCCGCAGCGCTGGCAAATGCCGCGCCGGCAATCAGAAAAGTGCCTCTCACGCTGGCTCCGCCGGGGCGTGACCCGCTTCCTCCACGATCCTGCGCGAATGACCGCGATCGGTCCCGCAGACGTGATCCCAAAACCGGAAATACAGTCCGAAATTGCATCGATATTCCTCATGATGCCGCTCGTGATGGCTGGCTGTTATCAGCCAATTCCCCAACGATGAATGAACGAGCCAGCGCGGGAAGACTTCCCACCCCATATGATTAGTGACGCCCATGATCGTCGCCACAGTCAGCACGAAGCCGAGCACGCCCAAGTGAATCGGCACGAAAAACACCAGGATCGGAATGACGATTGCACCGGTCAGCGATTCCAGCGGATGAAAGCTCATCGCGGTCCACGCAGTAGGCGGGCGGCTTTGGTGATGCACGGCGTGGACCAGGCCGAACAGACGCTTATGATGCATCGCGCGGTGGCTCCAGTAAAACCAGCTGTCCTGCACGAACAAGTAGATCAACGCGGAGACCGGCATGTACCACAGCGGATAAGCACTCACATCGGTGTACATCAATGTCCAGTCGTGATGCCGCCAGCCCCAGAATATGATCCCGGCGGGCGCGCCGTAGATGAATGTAGCGATCAGCGACCAGCGGATCTCCCGCGCGATCTGAGGCTTCAGTCCATCGTAAAGGCCCGGCCGCAATCGCTGTGTCGCCCATGCAAACGCCCCGCTCGCCAAAAAGTACCGCAGCGCCACGATCACCGATGTCGCCACGCTGACAATCAGCAGAGCTAGCAAAACAGGGGTGTCGGGGCTCAGCATCGCAGCGAATATGGCTCAGTGTGCCGCAAAACGGCAAGGGCCATGCAAAAGCCTTCCCACACTACACGTCGATATCGGCGCAATGCGGATCGAGCAGCCCTGTGTGCCGCCGCATCGCTGCTCGTGCGAGCCTCTCGACCTGAGCTTTGCGCCGAGCAGCCGCCAGCGGATTCAGCGGGGACTGACGCAGGATTTCCGCATCGTAGCCATCCGCGACGATAATTCCGCACATGTCTGGCTGATACGCCTCGGTCTCCAGCGGACCGCGATCCAGACCCGGCGGCACGCCCCAATAAAACCGGTCGCAAAAATCGAGATAATCGGGCCATTTCGTATCGCCAAGCAGATCGCCGCGCGCGACCTTGATCTCGACAATCACGATCAGACCTTTGGCATCGATCCCCATCAGATCGGCCCTTCGCCCATTCTTGAGCGGCATTTCAGAGATGCACCAGATATTGTTGCGCGCGAACAGTCGCATGATCCCGCGCGCCACATCGCTCGAAGTAGCGGGCGGCGCGATTATCGCCGAATCAATTTGTGGCGGAGCGGTATGGGTCATGCTCCGAAGTTGGAACATAGTACGAACACAGTCAAGCTACGTCGACGCTCTCCGCACGCACTGTGCCGCCGACGGCCATCAGAACAGCGTCGCGTGCAGCATGAAATTCGCGCCATAGCGCCAGCGCCGGGGCGCCCGCATCCTTCCCGCGCGAGGTGATGGTTTGCAACGCGACAAGGCCCGGCTGCATCATCGCGTGGATGTCTTCAAGCCCCTCCCACGCAAGCTTGCGCTGGGCCTGGCTGGCGCTCTCCAGCAAAGAGGGGAAAGCGGCCAGTTGATCGTCGAACGGCTCGGGCGAAAGCGCGGCAAGTGTTGCCAGCCGCTCGGCTTGCTCATGAAGATCCTGCCAGCGCTGCACCAGAGAGCCGAGCGGCCTGGTCGATGCTTGAGCGGCCTCGCGCATAATGCGCATCTCATCAGGTGGAAGTGCGGACATGCGTGCAGATTTAAGCGGAACCGCTTGCCGATTGGTTAAGCCACACCGTGCAGTGCGCGCGATAAGCCGCAATGCGCGATAATTGACTGGCGAAGCAGCATTTGGCTTGCTAAGCGGCGCGCCCGCGGCGATATCTGCCGCTCAGGCGATCAGCACCCGTAGCTCAGCTGGATAGAGCGCTGCCCTCCGAAGGCGGATGTCAAGTCTGGCGATTGCGAAAGGTGCTGGAAGAAAGAAGTGACTAAACAACGGCTTGAGCGGATGTCGGGTTCGCTCTTCAAGAAGCCAAAAATCTCGCGTAAGCATGGCGTAAGCATCTCGCGAACGGTATGCACCCGTAGCTCAGCTGGATAGAGCGCCGCCCTCCGAAGGCGGAGGCCAGAGGTTCGAATCCTCTCGGGTGCGCCATTT